>NZ_CP077725.1:0-1282500 GCF_024730565.1 Clostridium sp. CM027 | reverse complement strand
AGAGATTATGTTTCCTATATTCACCAATGGTGTAATGCTCCAGGAAGAGTATATAAAGCTATTCCATGAAAATAGAAATCTTGTACCTATACTTAGCATTGAAGGAGATATGGAGCAGACAGATGGTAGGCGAGGGGAAGGAACTTATGAAGTTTTAATGAATGTAATGGACAAACTTAAGGAAAAAGGTATTTTGTTTGGGGCTTCTGCTACGGTGACAACTGAAAATTTCATGACTGTCTCCAGTAAAGCTTTTTTTGACAAGCTATACAATAAAGGCTGTAGGGCATTAGTTTTTGTAGAATACGTGCCCGTGACAAAAGAAACATGGAAGCTTGCACCTACTGAGAATGAGCGCAAAAAATTGGAATGTGAGCAGCACAAACTTAGAAAGCACTATGAAGATGCTATTTTTCTATCCTTTCCTGGTGATGAGAAATATTCAGGGGGATGTCTTGCAGCTGGAAGAGGCTTCTTCCACATTAATGTAGATGGTTCAGCAGAACCCTGTCCTTTCTCACCTTATTCTGATACAAACTTAAAGGAATGTACTTTAAGAGAGGCTCTGAAGTCGCCACTATTTACAAAACTTAATGAAACAGGAATGCTGATTGGAGAACATGCGGGTGGTTGCCTTCTTTTTGAGAAAGAAAAGGAAGTGAAAGAATTAATTAATAGCGGTTAATAAATTTAAAACATATATACGCAAATTTAATAATGAAAAGGAGTGAATTTTTTATGAATATTAATGCAAATGTAAGGTCACTGGTTAATGCTTTCTCAAAAATAGAAGAAGTGGAGGGCATCTTATTAGCTGGATCACACGCAACAAAAACTAATGATAAAGATTCGGATTATGATATATACATTTATACATCTAAGGAAATACCAATATTAAAGAGAAAGGTAATTACTGATAAATATTGTAGTTACATGGAACTAAATAATACCTTTTGGGAAACCGAAGATGATGGATTTCTAAAAGAAGGTAATATCCCAGTAGAAATTATATATAGAGACTTAGATTGGATTGATGGTTTATTAAATAGAAACTTAGTAAAATGTGAAGCAGATGCAGGATATACAACTTGCTTTTGGGCTAACTTCATAAATTCGATTATACTGTATGATAAAAATGGTGATTTAAATAAGCTGAAACAGAAATATGAGATAGGATATCCTTATGAATTAAAGCAAAACATAATAAAAAAGAACTATCCACTACTAAAGCTTCAAATGCCTTCATATTATTATCAAATTGAGAAGGCTTTAAAAAGAAATGATTTTATTAGTGTAAATCATAGAGTAGCAGCATTGTTTGCAAGTTATTTTGATATTATATTTGCAATAAATGAAATGCCGCATCCAGGTGAGAAAAAAATTCTTAAGATCATAAAAGATAATAATTTAAGAGTGCCTACAGATATGGGAATAAACGTTAATAATATTTTAAAGTATTCAGCAGTAAATGATATAACAATATTATTAGAAATAGATTTATTGATTGATAAATTAGATATATTGCTAAAGAATGAGGGGATACCATATGGTAGATAGTTCTTATTAACAACCCCCTCGACGAATCAAGATTGAAAGTGAAATATCATTATTTTGAAACTTCCATAGAGTTGGATTTTAGCTAGCATTTTATAAACTATATTAGTTGAAATAAAATCTGAATTTTGAAAAATAAGAAATATGAATGCAGAGGTGAATGATTTGTCATGTAAATCTAAATATGCTTTGATTATTGTAAGTTTAGTTTTAGTAGGGATTTTTTTTATGTATGGTAGTGTAAATTCTAAGAATAAAAATCCTAAAACTATACTTCCTGAAACTACTGGGGTAGAGACTTTTAGTGGCGTTGTAAAAAATATTGAAACTATTGAAAACATTGTTTTTATAGTTGTCGGTAAAGATAGTAAAGAAACAGTTTATTATACAAGCACAGGTAGGGCTGTTGCAAAGGAAGTTTTAAAGCTCAAGGTTGGTGATAATGTGGATTTAAAATATGCACGTGGAGCTCCCAAAAAATACAAAGAAGTAATTGCAATGCCACTATTAAATATTAAAGTTATAGAATAAATTAATTTTTATTTACTATACACTATAAGACATATGTATGTTTTTTAGACAGTTTTACAAATTTGATTATATACAATCCTTTCGTTTGAATTTATATTGTATCTATAGCAAGTGCATGCAAGTGATTGAAAGTGCATGTACTTGGTTAACTTGGTAAATACAAAATTGACCTAGGCTTATGGCTTATGGCATAATTTTTCAAATGGAGGGGTTTAAAATGAGATTTAATTTTGATCAAACTATTGATGTAGAAAAAATAAATGCTTATATGGTTGGTGCTGGACTTGCATCACTTTCTGCTGCGGTATTTTTAATTAGAGATGGACATGTTCCAGGAAAAAACATTCATATATATGAAGAATTAAACATCACAGGTGGGAGCATGGACGGAAGTGGTGATGCTGAGAATGGTTATGTAATTCGTGGTGGAAGAATGTTTGATAGGGAAGCTTATGCTTGTACTTTTGGAGTAATGGAAAGCATTCCTTCATTAACTGATCCTAAAGTTTCAATACTTGATGAATTTAATGCTTTTAATAAAAAAATTCATACCCATGCAAAAGCTAGATTAATAGATAATGATGCTAAAATAACTGATGTATCAGCTTTGGGACTTGTTCGCGCTGATAGAATGGCATTAATGGATATAATGATTAATTCTGAAGATTCTTTGGGAACAAAAACTATTAGAGAATGTTTCCCAGAACCATTTTTTAAATCAAACTTCTGGCTTCAATGGACTACACTCTTTGCATTTGAAACTTGGCACAGTGCTAAAGAATTAAAGAGATATCTTCATAGATTTATTCAAGAATTACCACGTCTAAGTGATTTATCTGGAATACGTCGTACACCATATAATCAATATGATTCAATGTTATTACCTATGACAAAATGGTTAGAGGCGCAAGGTGTTAATTTTGAATTAGATTGCAGGGTAACTGATTTTGAATTTAAACCATCAGATACTGAAACTACGGTTACAGCATTCAAATGTGAAAAAAATGGGAAAGAAACTAGAATAGAAGTTGGAGAGGGAGACCTTGCATTTGCTACTATCGGCTCTTTAACAGCGGGTACTAGCCTTGGATCAATGACTACACCAGCAAAGATTAACGACAAAAGTGTAGGTGGAGCATGGGATCTTTGGGAGAAAATTGCTAAGGGACGTCCTGAGTTTGGTAAACCTCAAGTCTTTGATGAACGTGTTGAAGAATCAATGTGGCAGTCTTTCACAGTTACTCTTAAAGACCCAACAATGTATAAAAGAATAATAGAATTCTCAGGAAATCAACCAGGAACTGGTGCTCATATGACATTTAGAGATTCTGCATGGCTCATGACAATAGTTGTACACAATCAACCACATTTTCTTAATCAACCTGATAACATACAAACTTTCTGGGGTTATTCTTTGTTCCCATATGCAAAAGGTGATTTCATAAAGAAGAGGATGGTGGATTGTACTGGTGAGGAAATATTAACTGAGGTATTATATCACCTAAACTTTAAAGAGGATATGGAGAAGATTCTTAAAACGTCTATTTGTATACCTTGTATACTACCTTTTACAACAGCACAATTTTTAACTAGAGAAAAGGGCGATAGACCACAAGTTATTCCAGAAGGTTCAACTAATTTAGCATTACTTGGACAGTTTTGTGAAATAGAAGATGATGTAGTATTTACTATGGATTATTCTGTAAGAGGCGCACAAACTGCTGTTTATAAATTCCTAAATCTAAATAAAAGAGTTACACCTATTTATAAAGGACAGCATGATGTTCGTGTACTAATTAATTCTGCCCTTGAAATGATGAAGGATGATAACTTAAGTAAAGAAATAAATGCACTTAAATCTATGATATTGAAATAAGCTAATCACAGTTCAGCTTCGAAGAAGATGAATAGCACCGAAGGTGATAAATAGCACCGAAGGTGATAATTAATGGGACGGTTGTCCATTTTTCTATAAAAAGAAGATTGGACAACCGTCCTCATTAATGTCTAGATAAAGCACCAAGCATGCTGCCTTCAACCACATTTCGCATCTTTTCTACCATGATTTGAGGTGAGTCTTTCATGCCGGTTTTAATCCACTGAACGATTATACCTACAAAAGCATGGGTATAAAAATCAGCAATAAACTTTTTGTCCATATCAGGAACATTCATGCCTAAGGATACATCATTAACAATCCCCATAATAAGTTCGCAACTAAAGTCAAAGAAATATCCATTAAAAGCATTTTGACCAGGTGTGTTAAGCGCATTAATATAAAAGGAATTATTATTCATTAGGTAGCACAAGGTTCTATACATGCCATCAGTCCAATTTTCATAACGATTGCAGTTAGCGATGCATTCTGTAACTTCAGTGTAATAAATCCAATTCACAAGATCGAATTTATCTTTAAAATGATAATAAAATGTTTGTCTATTAAGTCTACAATTGTCTGCAATGTTTTGAATTGAAATCTTTGACAAAGGAACTGTTTTCATTAATTGTTTTAAGGATAAAGCAAGGGCCTTTTCTGTTATTATTGATTCAGACATAATAATCACCTACAAAAACTAGTTTTAATAGTAATTATACACCATAAATATGGATTTTTTGTAGATAGTTCTATAATAGAAAATTAAATTTCACGTGTTTTTTAGACAAACACTCAAAAGTGTGTAAATACAATTAACGTTACTAGGTTTATAATAATAGATAAGATATTTATTATTAACGGGACAAAATGGAGGGAAATTTTATGAGTAAAAAATCAAGCAAAAATGGTATGAACGTATTACTTACGTTAGGTGCAATAGCTGGTGCGGCTGCTGTAGCAACTATTAGTGCAAAGAAGTTTAAAAATAATTCTAAAACAACGATAGATTTATCAGAAAATAGAAATAATGAAGATAGACAAGTTTATTTTATTGGTGGAGGGTTAGCTTCCTTAGCTGGTGCTGCTTATCTTGTACGAGATTGTAACTTTAAAGGAGAAAATATTCATATTATTGAAGGAATGAAAATCTTAGGAGGCAGTAACGATGGTGCAGGAGATGCCATAAATGGTTATGTATGCCGTGGCGGTAGAATGTTAAATGAAGAAACCTATGAGAATTTTTGGGAATTGTTTTCAGGTATACCATCCCTAGATATGCCGGGTAAAAGCGTTAAAGAAGAAATTCTTAATTTTGATCATTTACACCCAACACATGCACAGGCACGGTTAATTGATAAAGATGGAGTAATTCTAGATGTGACTAGTATGGGCTTTAATAATTCCGATCGTATGGCTCTTGGAAAACTTATGATTACTTCAGGAGAAAAATTAGATAATAAGACTATTGAGGAATGGTTTAGTCATACGCCACATTTCTTTGAAACTAATTTTTGGTATATGTGGCAAACAACCTTTGCTTTCCAAAAATGGTCCAGTCTTTTTGAGTTTAAGCGTTACATGGAACGTATGATTTTTGAATTTTCTCGTATTGAAACTTTAGAGGGGGTTACACGTACTCAGTACAATCAATATGAGTCTGTTATTCTTCCATTAAAAGCTTACTTAGATAACTTTGGAGTTGATTTTAGTATAAATGCAACTGTAACTGATTTAGATTTCAAATCAGGAGATGAAATTACAGTAACGGCTATGCATATAGAAGAAAAAGAAGGTGAAAGGGTTATTCAGTTAAACCCTAGAGACGTTTGCATTATGACAAATGGATGCATGACTGACTGCGCAACTCTTGGTGATATGTACACACCTGCAGAATATAATCCAAGCAAACCAATATCTGGTGAACTTTGGGCGAAAATAGCTAAAAAGAAAAGAGGTCTTGGAAATCCAGAACCCTTCTTTGGACATGCAAATGAAACTAATTGGGAAAGCTTTACCGTGACTTGTAAGGGTAATAAATTGTTAAACCTAATTGAAAAATTCTCCACTAATATTCCAGGTAGTGGCGCATTAATGACATTTAAGGATTCTAATTGGTTAATGAGCATAGTTGTTGCAGCTCAACCACACTTTAAAAATCAGCCCATTGATACAACTATGTTCTGGGGCTATAGCATATATACTGATAAAGTTGGTGATTTTGTAAAGAAATCAATGCGTGATTGTACAGGTGAGGAAATGCTAATAGAACTTCTACACCACATGCATATGGAAGACAAGCAAGAGGAAATTATGGACACTATAATTAATGTTATTCCATGTATGATGCCGTATGTAGATGCTCAGTTCCAGCCTCGGAAGATGACTGATCGTCCAAGTGTTGTACCAGAATGCTCAACAAATTTCGCTATGATTAGCCAGTTCGTTGAAATTCCAGAAGATATGGTATTTACAGAAGAATATTCTGTACGCGCAGCAAGAATTGCGATATACACGTTATTTGATGTAAAAGATAAAACTATTTGTCCAGTAACTCCTTATAGAAAGAATACGAGGATATTAAAAGAAGCATTAAAAACTTCATTTAGATAAAAAATTCGGAAATATAAGTAGGTTGCTTTTGCAAATCTATTTATATTTTTTTGAGCGGGTAAAATTAAGTTCTATCTGTTACATTCTTTATTGAGTCCTTTCAAAATGAATTTTAAGTGTACTTTATTTTATTTCTATGATATAATATCTTTATACAATACAAACAATAATAATTATTAAGAAATATTTATTGGTGTTTATTAAAAAAATTGTCGTTATAACCAATAAAAGTTGAGAATTATTTGTTGAAATAGGAATACTATAATGTTAATGATAACATTTTAATATGGATAAATTTATATAATATGGAGGGATAGCAAATGTCAATTTATGATTTTAAAGCAATTACAATCGATGGTGAAGAAATATCTTTGGAACAATATAGGGGAAAGGTATTGGTTATAGTTAATACAGCAAGTAAGTGTGGATTTACACCACAGTATGAGGGTTTGGAGAAGATTTATGAACAGTACAAGGATAAGGACTTTGAAATACTAGGCTATCCAAGCAATCAATTTGCTGGGCAGGAACCAGGTGAAAGCAATGAAATAAAGAATTTCTGCACAATTAATTATGGAGTGAGTTTTCAATTGTTCGAGAAGGGTGATGTAAGAGGGGAAAATGCCCTTCCGCTTTTTAAATATTTGACAGAGGAAGCAACTTTCAGAGGTTTTGATCTGAATAAGCCTAATGAAAAAAAACTTAATGATATACTCTACAAAAGATTTCCTGAATTCCTAGAAGGGGATTCAGTGAAATGGAATTTTACAAAATTCCTTATTGGTAGAGATGGCAATGTAGTCGGAAGATATGAACCAACAATTGAGCCGTCAGCTATGTCAACAGATATTGAAAAATTATTAGCGGAGAATGATATATCTGAAATTGACAAATCAGAAGTTGACGTAGACAATAAAAAAATTTATACTGGCAAAGATGATGAAGAAGTTTTAAATTGTGAAGGAAAACCTTGCAACTTTGTATATAATGATAAAAATGATTAGTTAGTTAATGACATTTCAGAATGGAATTTAAAAGGATTAGTAATGAGAATTTTACATAAAATTCCTCATTGCTAATCCTTTGATTTACTTAGATAAATCCTTTTTACTTCCATAATAAGAAACATTTATTTTTGTTCCTATATCTACAAGGGTACCGGCCTCGGCATTTTGCATGAATATTTTTTTATTGTTATTTTTGGAATGATTGCCCTTACGGGCTTTGTCATCCATATTTATAGGTGTTTTCTCCCCAAGCTCTAATTGAATGTTATCTAGAATTTCTTTAGCATCATCAAGGGTTTTGCCATTTAATTGTGGGACAGTAACCTGTTCAATTTTTTTTCCTTGGCTTATAACTAAATCTACTTTGCCATCTTTTTCATAGGATGTATTTACCTCAGGTGATTGACTAATAACTAAACCCTGAGCAATACTATCACTATATTCATTTGAAATATTGCCAAGCATAAAGCCATTATTAACTACAGTCTGATTTGCAATATCTTGGGTCCTTCCAATAAGTGAGGGCACAAATTTATTTTCAACAACGGATAGTTGTTCATCTGCCTGTTGTTTTTTATCAACATGCTGTATCTCATCTGACTGTAATTTTTCATCTGCTTTTGGAACTGTAGTTTCGACAATGGGAGCTGGTGTATTAATAGAAGTCCCGTTGGATATAAATTTACCTAAAATGGAAGCAATCACAACTAAAATAATTGAGGCAATAATAATTACTGCCTTTTTATTATTAACGGTCTTCTCATTCCCCGTTATTACTTCGTTATCTTTTTTATTTGCTGCTTTTTCAGCGATGGATGCTCCACTCATAACCGTTGTGAAATTGTCTTTTATATCAGAAAATATTGTTGCACCCATAATATTTGTAGCATCATCTAGGTCATTATTTACCTTAACTTCATAATTAGAATCTTCTTTAATTGCATTTATTATATCTGCCATGTCCTTAGCCGTTTGGTATCTTTTAAAAGGCTCTTTTTGCATTGCCTTCAAAATTACCTGGTTTATATTTTCAGGAATATCTGTAATGATTTCTTTGGGCGCAGTAACGGGTTCATGAATATGCATTATAGCTATGGAAATAGAGCTTTCTGAATTATAAGGTACTTGTCCAGTAATCATTTCATACATTACAATACCTAAGGAATATATGTCTGTTCTACAATCTATAAAATTTCCTTTTGCTTGTTCTGGAGAAAAATAGTGTACGGTACCCATAACTTTACTAGAATTGGTTATGGTTCTTGAATCAGCAACTTTAGCTATTCCAAAATCCATAACCTTAACTATATTATCTTCTGTTATCATGATATTATCCGGTTTTATATCTCTATGAATTACATTGTTAATATGTGCACATTGAAGTGCTTTGGCTATTTGGAGTGAGATATCTAAAGCCTTTTGCGAAGTAAGTCTAACATTTTCATTTATTAATTGCTTTAATGTTATTCCATTAATATATTCCATAACTATAAAATTAATATGGTTTTCTGCACCAACATCATGAATATTCACGATATTTGGATGTGACAATCTTGCGATTGAAGTAGCTTCCCTTTTAAATCTTAAAACAAACTCTTCATCATTACTTAACTCTGCTTTTAATATCTTTACAGCGACAAATCTATTTAACAAGTGGCACTTTGCTTTATAGACAGTTCCCATACCGCCTTCGCCAATTTTCTCTAATAACTCATATCTATTTAAAAGTAATTTTCCTATCATATTTAGCCTCCCATGAAAAACGGCAATGTATTTATTATAACATAGTAGCACTTATGAGACGTTTATCTTTAATTAAACTACTAAGTTTTTAATTGCTTGTTTTGGAAAACCAATGTCCGCATCTGATTTTCAATATAATTTTATCAATAAAAAATGAAAACAGAAGGCTATTTTACTTTTTAAAAGTAAAATAGCCTTCTGTTTTTTATTTTTAAGAGGAAATTTCAATTTCTCCGTTTATTGTATAATCTTTACCGTTAACGCATAAAGTTATTTGTTGCTTATTTTCGCTGGTAATAATAACTTTATGTGTTTTGATATTTATTTTAAGTAATGATTCTCTAAACAAAACATTAAAAGAGAATGAACTCCAATTTTTTGGTATAAAAGGATTTAAAAGAAGCTTTCCATCTTTTACTCTCATCCCAGCAAAGCCTTCAACTACGGACATCCAAGTTCCAGCCATACTAGTAATATGACATCCATCTTTTGTATCGTTATTGTAATTGTCTAAATCTAGTCTTGCAGTTCTAAGATACATTTCATAAGCTTTTTCATGTTTTCCTAATTTTGCGGCAAGGATAGTATGCACACAAGGAGATAAAGATGACTCATGTACTGTTCTTGACTCATAAAATTCAAAATTTCTTCTTATGGTATCTAAATCATATCTATCTTGTAGAAAATATATTCCTTGCAATACATCTGCTTGTTTTATAAAGCAAGATCTAAGAATTCTATCCCAAGACCATTTTTGATTTAATGGTAAATTTTTGCGATCCAAGTCTTTTACAAGAATCTGCTGCTTATCCATATATCCATCTTGTTGCATGAATATCCCTAGCTCTTCATCTACTGGATAATACATATTTTTAATGATATCTTGCCATTTACTAACTTCTGCTTCTTTTAAACCTAATTTATTTACTAACTCTGAATATCTCCCAGGTTCATTATTTTTTAAATGATTAATTACACAAGTAGTATATTCTAGTGTCCAAGCAGCAATTCTATTAGTATACCAGTTATTATTTGAATTATTTTCATATTCATTAGGGCCAGTAACTCCAAGTATTACATATTTTCCTTTGTTTGAAGCAAAACTAACTCTTTCTTCCCAGAATCTTGAGATCTCTACTAATACTTCTAATCCATATTGACCTAAATAACATTTATCTCCAGTATAATTAACATAATTATATATACCATATGCTATAGCACCATTTCTATGAATTTCTTCAAAAGTTATTTCCCATTCATTGTGACACTCTTCTCCATTCATAGTAACCATTGGATATAGAGCACCTTTTGTAAAACCTAATTTTCTTGCATTTTCTTTAGCTTTTTCTAATTGCTTATACCTATAAAGCAAAAGATTTCTAGATATACTTGGATCAGCAGTACTTAAATAAAATGGTATGCAATATGCTTCTGTATCCCAATAAGTACTTCCACCATATTTTTCTCCTGTAAAACCCTTTGGGCCTATGTTTAATCTATCATCTTCTCCAGAATATGTCTGATTCAATTGAAAAATATTAAATCTAATAGCTTGCTGCGCCGAAACATCTCCTTCAATAACAATATCGCTTTGTTTCCATTTTTCACCCCAAGCTATTGCTTGATCTTTAAGTAATAATTCAAAACCGCTTCCATAAGCTTTATCTAAAAATTTTCTATTAACAGCCAATAATTCTTCTACAGCGTAATCTCTTGAAGTTACATTGCAAACATACTTATACACTACGATTTCTTCATTTTGTTTTACATTTAAACTAACTATATTACCTACAAATTTTTCTGATTCTATAAATTCTGCATTAAAATCTACCTTTTTATCTGCTCGAAAAATATCTAGTTTCATTGAAGAACACACATAAAAATCAAGTTTTTTTGTTTTTACTATTAAAGATGATTGTTCTTTATTGCACTGCTTTGAGATTTCATCCCAAAATTTTTCATCATAATTAGAATCCGCATTTTTTATATCACCATCTAAGTAAGCGGATATACACAATGTACCTTCAAAATTAACTGGTGTAATTGAATATCTAATTGCTCCTATTTCTTTTGCAGCAATACTTACAAATCTCTTTGCATCTACATTTACTTCTTTTCCGCTAGTAAGCTTTGCGGTAAAGCATCTATGTAGATATCCTTCTTTCATATTTAAAATTCTCACAAAATTTTTCACTTCACATTTTGCAAGGTCTAGTGTTTCTCCATCAACACTAACATCTATTCCAATCCAATTGGTAGAATTTAATACCTTTGCAAAATATTCTGGGTATCCATTTTTCCACCAGCCAACTCTTGTTTTATCCGGATAGTAAACTCCTGCCATATAACTTCCCTGAAGAGACTTTCCGCTGTACGTTTCTTCGAAGTTAGCTCTTTGTCCCATATACCCATTTCCTATACTAAAAATTCCTTCAGATACTTCATGATTATCTTGGTTAAAACCTTCCTCTATAATATTCCATTCATCTAATTTTAAATATTGTTTCATATTGAGTCTCCTTTACAATAAATTTAATAGTTTAATAATTTAATTTTTCAAATGTCATTTCTTTCAAAGAAGAAACAACGATATTAGCTTTATTTAAAACAAGTGGATCGCCGATTCCAACACTATACATTCCAGCATTTATTGCGGATTCAATACCCGCCTTGGCATCTTCGAAAACTACACATTCAGAAGGGGATACACCAAGTTCCTTTGCACCCAATAAGAAAACTTCTGGATCGGGCTTTGCATTGCTTGTTTTAGTTCCATCGATTATTGCATCAAAGTGATTAACTAATTTTATATTATTTAATATGGTCATGGCATTTTTACTTGCAGAACCTAGTGCAATTTTAATCCCATTATTCTTTAATTCTTCTAAAAATTCCACTGTACCAGGTAAAATTTCATCAGGGGTCATCTTTAAAATATACTCACGATACCAATTATTCTTTTTCTCTGCAAGAGTCATTTTTTCTGCTTCAGTTAAAGTTAAACCTCCTATATTTAAAAGTATTTTAAGAGATTCCATTCTACTTATACCTTTTAAGCTTTCATTTTGCTCCTTTGTAAAATCAAACCCTAATTCCTTAGCTAGTCTTCTCCATGCTAAATAATGATATTTAGCAGTATCTACAATCACCCCATCTAAATCAAACAAACAAGCCTTAATCTTTGTCATTGCTTTTTACCTCCAGTTTTTATTATTAATAAACTTTTAATACTTATATCTAAAAAAGCTATATTATTTATACTAATTCTAATTGCCAAACCATTTGGATACTTTTACTTTCACCTGGCATTATGCTGCTCATACCTCCAAGAATTTCAAGCTCAGTGTAGGCTAGCTTATCATCCACATAAACTTCAACATTACTTCCATGTGGATATACAACTTGTCCTTCATACTGAAATTTCTGCGTAAGTAAGAGGGTTTTGTGTTTATATGCACTGCAATAATATCTTAGTATCGCATCATCTGTTACTACACCTACTTTAAACTTCTCTTCATTGTTACAATTCAATCTTAAAATTTTTCTATCTTCTTTTCTCAAAGAATAAGCATTGTTTGAAGGTATATCAAAATCTTGATAAAATGTTATTCCTCCTATAAATACGTCAGAGTTTAGTTTTATATCTATATATCCAGGAGATAATGCTTGGGTATTACCCCAAACTGCCCATTGTACTGGTTCTTCATTTAAGTTAACTATGGTTTCCTTTATAGTTATATGATTACATTTATCTTCAAATAATATTTCCCTTATAAATTTAAGACCAACAATGTTTGATATAGGACTACTTAATGTAACTACTAATGAATTTTCTAACTTAGCTATGTCGTATTCAAAAACATTTAAATCAATATCAAATATTGGAGGCCATGCCCATTTTGTTTGTGGAGCAGGCCAACCTTTATATCCTCCAAAATTAAGCCAGTTTTCTGGAATATATTCAGCTTTTATATCACCTTTAATTCCTATAAGATTCGCATTTCTATATAACACATTTAAATTTTCTGTTGAAAACTCTAAAATCCTACCACCCTGCTCTGGGACTATAATTACTTTTATTATTCCGTTTTCAAGTATTATCTCTTGTGTGTTTTTACACTTTACTATTGAATAATTTAGCATACTCAAAACCCTTCCGTTTTAGGGGAATAACCCCAAACTTGTATCTATTTCTACTCCATAATGGTCTGACACCACGAAGTCGTTTTTGCCATTAAATATTACTTTAGAATATTTAACATCTACACATTTATTTGTTAAAATTAGATCCAGCCTTAAATCATTTTTATTTAAATCCCATCCATCTATTTTACCTTTTACAGTTATACCACAATCTTTTTCCTTAGAGAGGGTATAAGTATCCTTTATTCCTTTTTTCATTAAATAATCATAGCCTTCATTTGATGCAAAAGCGTTATTATTAAAATCTCCCATAAAGAATGTTAATCTGTCATTTTTCATATTATTAAGTAACTTATCTACTTGCTGACTGAACGGTTCTTCTTCATCTTGCCACCAGCCTAAATGACAAGAGTAGAAATCTATAATTTCGTTATTTATTCTAATTGAAGCTTTTACGACCTTTCTAGTTTTCCAAAAATCCAAGTCCTTGCTGTTGCTTATGAAAAATGAGTAAGAATCTTCTTCTATTATTTTATGTTTAGTTATAATACTTACCCCTTCTTCATATATTCCATAACCTATATGAGAAAAATCCCACAGCATTGAGTATTCTTTGCATCCTAAGTTCTCTAATTCTTTTAATAAAACTAAAGCAAAATTATCTTGTTTTATGTTATTAAAGGCTATATTTTCCTTTATAGATTGATTTACTTCTTGCAGGGCAATTACATCAAAATTTTTTTCTTTTATAGTATTTGCAATAATGCTCATCTTTTCTTTTGGGCTTTCTTCCATCCAAGAATGACAATTTAAAGTTAATAATTTCATTTTAGACTCCTAATATATCTATAATATCCGATTTTAAAACATCTGCCTTTGGTCCATATATAGCCTGTATCCCTTTACCTTTAATTATTAAGGCTAAAGCCTTATTTTTTTTCCATTCATTTTCTTCGGCAACTAATAAATTATCTTTTACTGTTACACGAAGACGGGTCATACATGCGTCCACATCTACAATATTTTCGTTCCCTCCAAGTAATTCAATAATGGTTGCGGCTTGACTTCCTTTTTTACTAGCCTCAACTTTTTGATTTACAGTAGAATCAATTGAATTTTCCTCCATATCAATTTCATTTCCGTTACGGCCTGGAGTTGCTATATTAAATTTCTTGATCATAAATTTAGATACAACATAATTTATGCAGAAAAATACGACGGTCACCAGTACATATCTTATAAGATCACCTATAATCCCTGCTTTTACAATCATCGGTATACGTGCTACAAGCTCTATAACACCAAAACTGTGAACTCGCAGATTAAATATGTCCGCACACATAAATGCAAAGCCTTGCATAACTGCATAAGTACCATATAATATTGGTGAAACAAACATAAACATGAATTCTAATGGTTCAGTAACACCTGTTAAGAAAACTGCAATGGCTGCTGAAAAAAATACTGATTTATATTTTGATCGTTTTTCATTTGGTACACTTTTATACATAGCAAGTGCAACACCCATTAAGGAGCCAGCTCCGCCAATCATTTGGCCAACTTTAAAACGTGCTGGATGAATTGTTGCAAGTAAGTTATTATATGCACTCATATCTCCAGCGGCTTTTAAGTTACCTAAGTCAGTAGCCCATGCAAGCCAAAGCGGATCTTGTCCAAGTATAAGACTGCCTGCATTAGCTCCAGTTAATACTTTATATGCTCCACCAAGATCTGTATAATTTATTGGTATTGTAATCATATGATGAAGTCCAAAAGGTAGTAATAGACGCTCAAGCGTACCATATATAAAGGGTGAAATAAATGGTGCAGTATTTTGTGATGTTGCAATCCATTTGCCAAATCCATTTATAACTGATTGAGCAAATGGCCAAACTATTACAAATAAAAGTGCAACAACGCTGGAGCCTGCGATAACAACGAATGGTACAAATCGTTTACCATTAAAGAATGCAAGTGCATTTGGTAATTTATTATAGTTATAATACTTATTAAATAAAACTGCTCCAAGAAAACCTGATATAATACCAACAAATACTCCCATATTCAATGCTGGGGATCCAAGAACAGAAATAAAGTAATCTTTAACCAAAAGGTGCTGACCTGTTAAGGAAGTTACTGTTGCATGAGCATCCGTGAGCATCTCATTGGTAATATTAAATACATTACCAGTAATTTTATTTATTAAAATATATGCAATGAGTGCTGCAAATGCTCCACCAGCACGCTCTTTAGCCCAAGAACCACCGATAGCTACAGCAAATAATAGCCCTAAATTAACTATTAGCCCCCATCCTATACCTCCCACAACTTGCGATAACGTTTGCACAAATGAAGAATTAGGTGCTGCTATTCCTATAACTGATCCTAATGAAATCATTAGTCCACCTGCTGGCATAACTGCGACCACCACTAATAATGCCTTACCAAATTTTTGCCAAAAATCGAATGAAATTATTTTTGATTTGTTCTTAACCATAGTCCAATTACCTCCAATATTGATTTAATGAATATGTATTTATAAAAATTTCAATACGCAATTGTATTTTTATATTAAACATGTGCAAACGTTTGCGTTCTTTATTAAAGTATATTTCATAGTGAAAATATTGTCAATGAAATATTAAAATAAATTTCTAAATAAAATTGTACCCATGTTTGAACTGTACACCATGTTTCATCCAATAAATATTTTTCAATCAAGTCATTTGCAAGAATGTTGTTGAAATTTTAGGATATAATATATAAATAATCACTTATATGTGGAATAGACATATTATAATAATTAGAACACATATTGACAATTGGAATAGGTTGGAATACAATAGTTTTAAATTAAAAACTGTGAAGAGGAAAAGTAAATAGTATACTGTTCAAAGAGAGAGAAACTCACCGGCTGAAAAGTTTCTTGAATAAGCAATATTGAAAACCACCTCTGAGTTGATTACTGAACTTAAGTAGGTAATTCCGCAAACCGGCGTTAGTGGTATTGAGTGACAGAGGTGAGTTTAAACTAAGCCTTCTGTAATTTGGGTGGAATCGCGATAAAACTCGTCCCTTATTTTGGGACGGGTTTATTATTTTTTGAAGGAGGAATATTTATGTTAAAGGTTGTAATAAAAGATGGAAGTGTAATAAATTCTAATGAAGAAGAAGGAAAAAGGGCGCTTAGACACACCACATCCCATATACTCGCTCAGGCAGTAAAGAGATTGTATCCAAATGCTAAATTGGCTATAGGTCCTGCAATAGATAATGGGTTTTATTATGACTTTGATGTGGAAGAACCCTTTACTATGGATATACTCCAAAAAATTGAAGAAGAAATGAGAAAAATAGTTAAGGAAGACTTAAGACTCGAGAGATCAGTTATTTCTCGAGAAGAAGCTTTAAAACTTATGAAGGATAAGGGCGAGATTTATAAAATAGAACTCATTAATGATTTGCCAGAGTATGAAGAACTAGTTTTCTTTAAGCAAGGAGATTTTATAGAACTCTGTGCAGGGCCTCATGTACTATCAACTTCAAAGGTAAAAGCTTTCAAATTATTATCAGTTGCAGGCGCTTACTGGAGGGGTAGTGAAAAAAATAAAATGCTTCAAAGAATATATGGAACGGCATTTGCAAGGAAAAGTGAACTTGATGAATATTTGAATATGCTTGAAGAAGCGAAGAAAAGGGATCATAGAAAACTTGGGAAAGAGCTAAAATTATTTGCTTTAATGGATGAGGGACCAGGATTTCCATTCTTTCTCCCTAATGGTGTAGTTTTAAAAAACAAATTAATTGAGTACTGGAGAGAAATTCATAAGAAGGCAGGTTATGTTGAGATAGAAACTCCTATGGTGTTAAACAAAGAACTTTGGGAAACATCTGGGCATTGGTCTCACTATAAAGAGAACATGTATACAGTCAATATAGATGAAGAAGAATTCGCTATAAAACCAATGAACTGCCCGGGAGGAATGCTTGTATATAAATCAGAAACTCACTCTTACAGGGATCTACCAATAAGAGCGGGAGAACTAGGTAAAGTGCACAGACATGAACTATCTGGAGCTTTGCACGGACTTATGAGAGTTAGAGCATTTACACAGGATGATGCTCACATATTCATGTTACCAGAGCAGATAAAAGAAGAAATAAAGGGCGTAGTTAAACTTATAAATGAGGTTTATGGAAGGTTAGGGTTTAAATATAGAGTAGAACTTTCAACAAGACCAGAAAATTCTATGGGAAGTGATGAAGAGTGGCAATTAGCAGAAAGCTCACTTCAGGGCGCTCTCACGGAAATGAACATGGATTTTAAGATAAATGAAGGAGACGGGGCATTCTACGGACCTAAAATTGACTTTCACTTGCAAGATAGCATAGGACGGGAATGGCAATGTGGAACTATACAACTAGATTTACAGCTACCACAAAGATTTGACCTTCAATATATTGGCAGTGATGGAGAAAAGCACAGACCAATTGTTATACACAGAGTAATTTTTGGTAGTATAGAAAGATTTATTGGCATTTTGATAGAACATTTTGCAGGCAAGTTCCCAACATGGATATCACCTGTACAAGTTAAAGTACTGCCTATATCGGAGCAGTATAATGATTATGCAAAAGATGTAGTAAATAAACTGGAAGAAAATAATATCAGAGTTAGTTTAGATGGTAGAGCAGAAAAAATAGGATATAAAATTAGAGATGCTCGAAACGAGAGGTTGCCATATATTATTGTTATTGGTGAAAAAGAAGAAAACTCAGCGAGTATATCCCTTAGAAGTAGAAAGAATGGTGATGAGGGCAATTGCTTACTTGAGGACTTTATTTCAAGAATCATACAGGAAATCGATAGTAAAAGGCTAGATGATTAATTGTAAAAAACATGAAATTTAATTGTGCCATTTCGCTTATGTTATGAATAAGTTATTCTACTGTAAATGTTAAAAATCCTGCTAATAAAATAAATTAGCAGGATTTTTTCTAACATTTATTAATTTTCAGTTTTTAAATTTCTCATATATATTCTAAAAACAAGCTCTTCTAAAAAGTTGAACACACTTGTGGTTATCAAGTATATCCCCACTGCAATTGGAGCTGCTTTAGCAACAAATAAACCAGCTACTGCCATTATTATGATATTACTCTTGCTCATTGTAGCCTGGCCTTTAATTTCTAAAAAAGTTACATATGAAAGCAGGCTTGGGGTTAAGGATACAAGCATATATATCAGTGGAACGATAAAATAACTGTCTGAGATCTTAATACTAGACACCCAAGGTATAAGATATGTACCTACGCTCACAGGGATTTTATTAAATACACTCCACATAGTCATTAATATAGGCAGTTGGAGTAGTGTTACTAAGCACCCCATCATACTTTTTGCACTTTGGACAGATTGTTTTTTAACTTCTGCTTCAAGTTTTTCTTTGTTATCTTTATATTTTTCCTTAAGTTCTTTCATTTTTATAGCAAACCTTTGCTGCTGTTGCATGGATTTTTTTTGTTTGAAAGACATTGGTGAAAGTACTAATCTTACACTTATCGTAAGTAAAACTATTGCTAGGCCCCAATCCCCAGTGAAATTAAAAATTGAATTTAATAAACTACTTAAAAAATTAAAAATGATGTTCATATTTATCCTCCTTCGAATAATTTTGGCTAAAACATCATTTCAATTTTAAAACGATCTGTATATATCCACATACCATATTTCTCATAAATAATATAATCTTCTGGAAGTATTTTTTTTATAAATCCAAGCCACTGAATTAAAATATTTCTTGCAACATTTTCTTCAGTTTTATACTTAAGATTTTTATAGGAGTATACAGTATAAGAGACTATGCTAGCAAAACATATAACTAAAAACATTAACTGAATTAAATTTATTAAGTCATAATTCAACTTACACACCTCCTCACTTGCTATTTTTAAACATTATAACATATATTATGGACAATATTACATTTGTAAAAAACAATAGGATCTTTTTATAAAAATTTCTATTTCCTGTAAGTCAATTTTGTCTTTGCCCCCATCCTCTTCGCAAAGGAATATGTGATATTTCCAAAAAAACATTTGTAAAAAGGGAGGCCGCTGAAAAAAGCACTCTTTATTTAGTAGAGTTTTCAAGCTTGAATAGAAAAAGCATGAGATATTCATATTTTGGATATCTCATGCTTTTTATTTTATAATTAAGTTTTAAAAGCCCTATTTCATGCTTTTCAACTTAATTATTCTCTTTAGATTCACAGTGAAGATTGATAATGCACCTTGCATTTGCATGCTAATTAAGCCTGACGATATTGCTACATCATAGCTATGTTGGTGCTTAAGTTCACTGTTTTTAGCCTCTATCATATAACGTTCCCTAGCTCGTTTTTTAAAATATTCACTTTTTTCGAACTCTATTTGATCTTTGTGAGTATTTGACTTTATTGAAACTGAATAAGTTTTAGATTTAGCGCCTTCTTTATAACACCCATCTTTATGAACACAATTTTTACACTTTTCTACATTAAAATAGTAGGTTAGCACTTGATTTTTACCAACATTCTTCTTTCCCTGTTTTGCTTTTTTAATAGCCATATGACCTGCCGGACATACAAATAAACCAGCATCTTTATTAAACTCAAATTCATCTTCTTTTTTTCGCATTCCTTGTGAAATTACAGGATTTAGTCTTGAAATTAATGCAATTTTATTTTCTTTTGTATATTCTAGGTTTTTCTTTTCAGAATAAGCTGTATCTCCAATTACTTCATTTACATCTATACCAGCCTCACGGCTTTTTTCTATTAAGGTTATGAGCTCCTTTCCATCACTTTTTTCGCCAGTTGTAATAACAGCTGCTGTAATTAAACGTTCTTCACTCATAGCAAGGTGTGATTTATATCCAAAAAAAGAACTATCCTCAGTTTTATGCCCCACTTTTGCATCCTCATCTTTTGATATTTTTAGATTTTCTAAGTCATCATTAATAGCTTCCATTAAGTAGTTTAATTTAGTTTTCACAGCTGGATTTGCTGCAGTTTCTGGCTTCTCGTTTATGGTATCAATTAATAATTTGCAGTACTCAAGAATATCTTCAAGTACTCCAGTTGTAACTTTATTAGGTAACTCTTCTTTAATACCAGGATGTACTCCGTACAATGTTTTTCTTAAGTTTTTTGCACGTTTCAATAATTCCTCGCTTGCTGACTTTTGGTTATAACGTGACTTGGTATGCGTAGCATCAACTATTATTGCTTTACTTTTTAAAACTCCCTCTTTTATAGCAAGTTCTACAGTCTTGTTTATTAATAAATCCAATAAATTCATGTCTTTAAGGCGAAGCTTTCTAAATTTAGTTAGTGTACTTGAGTTTATTAAATTTGTTTCTTCTGGGGCTAAATTTAGAAAATATTTAAAGGACATGTCATAAAGAGTTCTTTCAACAACATCTTCATCAGACAATTCATATATTACTTTCAAAAGTAAATATTTAAATAGCATTATGGGGTTAATAGCACCTCTACCCATAGATGAACTATAGTTAATCATCAATTCGTCATAAACAAATGAAAAGTCAACAAGGTCATTAATTTGCTTTAAAATGTTATCTTTCGGAATAATTAACGAATATAAGCTATGGTATGTATTTATTTTTATTTCCAATTGTCCTTTTAGCATAATAGTTTAGCCCCTTTTATTTTATTCTACTATACTAATTCGACATATCTTTTAAAATTCCTTTTTGTTTTTTAGTCTTTTATATAAAAAAATCGCCATCTTTAATTAGATGACGATTTTTCATATAGTTTTTCAGTGGCCTCTAAAAAGGAAGGGGTATTTTTGTCGCATATGCAACATCAACTAGTCCAGTTTCTTTCCAATACTTATTGTCATAAAATTCATCCTCAGTTCCAGCATGGCTCATCCCACGAAAAATATTATAAACCAATAAATTCACAAATGTTGGAGAATATAACTTCTCACTATCAACGTCCTTGTAGAATTTCTCAGCAACTCTTTCGCATCTTTTAGTCACTTTTTGCGGAGGTTCATACTCTCCGTAACTATTCGATATAACTGGAAGTTCATATCCACGATTAAATCCCCAACACATAAATGTTTCTCTTAAGTATTTGGTACAGCTTTTAGCGCCATTTCCACCTGCAGTGGATACCGCGAGCATTTTCTTTCTGAAAAAGCTTGGTCTGTGAGTTTTAAAAGCCAAATGATCTATAAAATTCTTCATCAATGCGCTCACATGATTGCTATAGCAAGGACTCGCAATAATTGTCGCATCATTTTCTTCAATTTTATCAATAAGTTTTTGCACTTCCAAGTGATGAGGGCAACTTTTATTTCCTCTAATAAAGCATGAACTACATCCGGCACAAAAGGGGAGTCCTATTTCTTTTAAATGTACCTCGTCAAAATCTATATTTCTATCTGAAAGTTCTTGCATATGTTTTTTTACTATTTCCACAAGTGCCCAGGTATTTCCTTTATGTGCACTCCCATTGATAATTAGTATTTTCAATTAAATCATCTCCTTCGGAGCTGAAAGATTAACGACTTCAGAAGGGGATTTATACTCCCACTTATATAAGTGGGAGACTTCCCTTCTGAAATGTCGTTAACATCACCACCTATCTAAAGGCTTATTTATAATAGTATATCTTGTGATTTTTTCCCACACAACCAAAAGTATGCTTCCAATTAGGTAGCATACAATATCTTTTATATCAAATGAAGTTCCGATAATTGTTGAAATCATTTTATTGTTTTCTAAATGTAGCAAATCTACAATATGATAATATTGACCCAATTCTACGGCTGAAGCAAAAAAGAATAGGTAAATAGGTAAAAACTTTATTGGTTTTTGTATAAACCCTCTTATGAAGGTGTACATTAAAATAACTACCAGAATATCTCCAATGTATGGTCGAATAATGGTGTCATTTATAAAAAGTGCAATAATTGTTTCAGTTATCAATAAAATAATAAAACTCAATATATACTTAATGTTTATTTTCATAAAGACCCTCTACTTTCACTCATTTACTTTAAAATAAACAGAAATACTTAAAGTGGTTTTACTCTAAGTCATTCCAATATTACGTTCATTCCTTGTTGCAAACGGCTTATATTTTCCATGATATTATATATTTATACAATACAATTGAATAACTAGTACCTTTATTATATCGTAAAGCAAACAAATTACCATCATTTTGAATTTATTTTAATTTTAACGACATTTCAGAAGTCAAGTCTCCCACTACTATAAGTGGGAGTTATATACATTAACAAAGAGAAAACTTCAGTGAGAGTATAAATATCCTTCTGAAGTCGTTAATATTGTAGCACCGCAGGTGATGATTTAATGTTATACTTGATGATATAAAAAAAATGGAAATAAAAATACATTTTTTAATCGTAATAACGGTAGGGGGGAAAACTATGAAAAAAAAATCTAATAACTTAATTATCAAACTAATTGTCGGTGTAGCACTAGGGTTAGGTATTGGTTTAGTATGTCCTAAAAGCTTAATGGTTGTAATTGTTACCATTAAATATATACTAGGACAAATAATCTTCTTTGCTGTACCACTTATCATCATTGGATTTATAGCACCATCTATCACTAAGCTAAAACAGAATGCTACAAAAATGTTAGGTATTGCTGTTTTTATAGCTTATGTATCCTCAATTGGTGCTGCAACTATGTCAGCAATCGCTGGATATGCAATTATACCAAGTCTTTCAATAACACCTGCTACTGAGGGATTAAAAGAGCTACCTGCATTAATCTTCAAACTTGATATACCTCAAATTATGCCAGTTATGAGTGCATTAGTATTCTCTATGGTTATTGGATTAGCTGCAACATGGACAAGCGCTAAAACAATTGAAACCGCTTTAGATGAATTTCAAAACATGGTTTTAGAAATTGTTACAAGAATAGTCATTCCTATTCTTCCTGTTTTCATAGCTTCAACATTTGCGACTCTTGCTTATGAGGGATCTGTCACAAAACAACTTCCTATTTTCTTAGGTGTCGTTTTAATAGCAATTGTTGGGCATATTATCTGGCTTACTGCTTTATACGGCATTGCTGGTATATACGCAGGTAAAAACCCTATGTCTGTTTTAAAACACTATGGTCCTGCATACTTAACAGCAGTTGGGACAATGTCTTCAGCTGCTACACTACCGGTTGCATTATCATGTGCAAAAAAATCAGATTCACTGAGACCGGATATGGTAGACTTTGGTATTCCTCTGTTTGCAAATATTCACCTTTGTGGTTCTGTTTTAACTGAAGTTTTTTTTGTTATGACTGTTTCACAAATTCTTTATGGAAAGCTTCCAAATCTTACATCTATGGTAGTATTCGTTATTCTACTTGGTATTTTCGCAATAGGTGCTCCTGGTGTTCCTGGAGGAACTGTTTTGGCTTCTTTAGGTCTTATCGTAAGCGTTTTAGGTTTCAATGAAACGGGTACTGCACTAATGATTACAATTTTTGCGTTGCAAGATAGCTTTGGTACTGCGTGTAATGTTACTGGGGATGGTGCGTTAACACTGATGCTTACAGGATATGCAAATAAACATAAATTATAAATATATTAAAAGGCCAGGCACATCATGGAATTATTATCTATGATGTGCCTGGTTTTCTAATATGGTAGTTTTTAATATCCATATAAGGACATTAATAGAATATTGGAGAGGGAAACCTCTCCTTCTTTATTAGCAAAAATCTGATTGCTATTAGTGTTTTTTATTGGTAAAATATACCGAAGATAATAAAGAAACACTAGAAGTTGTTGCATGGATATATGGTAGTAATATTATTTGTAAAAAATATAGTAACCAGTGGATGCGCCAAAAGCCTAAAGTATTGGCAAAGTATAAAGCACAAAATAAAAACATATAAAGAGGAATTTAATATGAGTAAAATACTAGTTGTTGAAGATACACAAAGGCTTAGAACGGAATTAAAAGTATTATTGGAGCGTTATGGATATGAAGTTATAGCTCCTGAAACATTTGATAATATTATAGATGTTATTAAAATGCAGCAGCCGGAACTTCTGATGCTAGATATTAACCTACCTGTATATGACGGTTATTATATCTGCAGAGAAGTGCGAAGATTTTCAGAAGTTCCAATTATTATAGTAACCAGCCGTGACAGTGACATGGATGAACTTCTGAGCATAAAATTAGGTGCAGATGATTTTATAACAAAGCCATATAACACAGAGATACTATTAGCTAGGGTAAATGCAGTACTAAAACGGAGCGAGGCAGGGAATAAATCTAAAGAGGGGATGGAATGTAGTGGACTTACCATAAATTTATGTAACAGTTCAATGGCAGCAAATGGAGTAAAGATTGACATTACAAAAAATGAACTAATTTTATTGACAAGCCTTATAAAAAGAAAAAATGAAATTGTGTCAAGAGAAGAATTAATGGAAGAGTTATGGTCTGCAGAATATTTTGCTGATGATAATAGCCTTTCTATAAATATGACAAGACTTAGAAAAAAATTAGATGAAATAGGCCTTAAAGAGTTTATTAAAACAAAAAGAGGACAAGGGTACATAGTAGAATGAATATTAGAAAATATTTGAATGATAAGAAGCTATTTCTATGCTGTAATACACTACTTAGCATTCTGTTAATACTGTTCTTGATCTATATTAATATAGAGAGTATCTGTTTATTCGGTATTTTAATAATCTGGTATTTCCCAATTCTTTTATTTATGACAATTGATTACGTGAAGAAAAAGGAATTTTATGATTGTGTTATTGAAAGTACAGAAAAAATAAATGAATTATATCTGATAAAGGAGACACTTGATGAACCTGACTTTTTCGAAGGAAATATTATATATAATACATTTGGAAAAATTGAAAAAAGTGTTGTTAATAAAATTTGTGAATACCAGCAGGTGACAGATAATTATAAAGAATATTTAGAAATATGGCTGCATGAAATAAAAACACCATTAGCATCCGCTGAACTTATTATTGACAATAATCCGTCACAGGTGACAAAGAATGTTAAAACTGAATTAAAGCAGATAGAACGTTTACTGAATCAAGTATTGTATTATTCAAAGAGTGAGTATGCTGAGAATGATTATTTAATTAAAAAGCTTTCATTAGAGCGTGTTGTCAAAAAATGTTTTAAGACCTTTGCAAAATCTTTTATTTACAATAGAATACATTTAGAATTTGACAATCTTGAGGTGTTTGTATATTCGGATGAAAAATGGCTTAATTTTATTTTACAGCAGATTATAACAAATGCTATTAAATATTTAGATAAGGACGAGAAAATCATAAGAGTTACAGCAAAAAAAAGAAATAATCAAATAATACTTACGATTGAAGATAATGGAATTGGTATATCAGAATCGGATATTGAACAGGTTTTTAATCATGGATTTACTGGTGAGAATGGAAGAATCTACGGCGAATCTACAGGTATGGGGCTATATATATGTAAAAAGTTATCAGATAAGTTAAATATAGCTCTTAGCATAGAGTCAACCGGAGGAGAAGGTACAAAATTTAATATAGTATTCCCAGTAGGCGGAACAATGTGTTTTGAGTCATGATAATCATGACTTATTTTTTTGCTCAGTAATCTTTCAAAATTGAAAGATTACTGAAATGTAAATCAATATAGGATTATGTAAATACGTATTATACTTAGTACATAAAGTGTTAGACGAGGAGGAAATAAAAGATGAAAGAAATATTAAAAGTAAGTCATATAGAAAAATATTATGGTACAAAAGGAATGCTGACAAAGGCGTTAGACAGAATTTCATTTAGCGTTAATGAGGGAGAATTTGTTGGAATTATGGGACCATCGGGAAGCGGAAAAACAACGCTGCTTAATTGTATATCAACGATTGATGATATTACAGGTGGTGAAATAAATATTAATGGAACAAGAATAGATGGAATGTCTGAGAATAAATTAGAAAAGTTTAGAAGAGAAGAGTTAGGTTTTATCTTTCAGGATTTAAATCTCCTAGACACATTAACAGCATATGAAAATATAGCACTTGCACTAACGATTCAAAAGAAAAATCCAAAAGAAATAGCAGCAATGATAGAAAATATCTCAGAAAAATTAGGAATAAGAGATATATTAAATAAATATCCGTGTCAGATGTCGGGCGGACAAAAACAGCGTATAGCATGTGCGAGAGCGATTATTTCAAGACCATCCCTTCTTTTAGCTGATGAACCGACGGGAGCTTTGGATTCTAAATCAGCTGCTCAGTTTTTAGATTCATTAGAATATCTAAACCGGGATATGCAGGCAACCATACTAATGGTTACGCATGATGCATTTACAGCAAGCTATGCGAAAAGAATTCTTTTTATAAAAGACGGCAAACTCTTTACAGAGATAAAAAGAGGCAAAGATAGCAGAAAAGATTTTTTTGACAGAGTCATTGAAGTAATAACAGAAATGGGAGGAGAAACCAATCATGTATTTTAAGCTGGTATATAAAAATGTTAAAAAAAGTTTTGGCGATTACCTTATTTACTTTATTACACTGACATTTTCGGTTGCCATGTTTTTTACATTTAATTCATTGGATTCACAGGCTGGATTTTCGCAAATCCAAAGCAGTCAGGAAATGATACTTAATCTTTTGGAAAATATTCTAGGAATCATTTCGCTATTTGTATCAGTAGTCATCGGTTTTTTAGTTATATATGCAAATAATTTTCTGATTAAACGGAGAAAAAATGAGTTTGGTATCTATGGAAGCCTGGGAATGGGACGTAATGATATTTCAAGAATGCTTTTGATGGAAACTTTATTAATTGGAATAATAGCAATGTTTTTCGGTATTATTTTAGGAATATTTGCTTCAAAAGGGTTACAGGTAGTAACAATAGAGATGTTTAGAGGCGACAAATCGCTAGATTTATCAAAATATAAGTTCGTTTTTTCGTGGAGTGCATTACGTAAAACTGCTATATGTTTTGCAAGTATTTTTGCATGTGTTGCCGCATTTAATATTAAGATAATTAAAAAGAATAAGCTGATTAATTTATTATATGATATAAAAAGCGATAAAACAAAATTTATGTCTGTGAAAGCAGGTTTCTTAGCTTTTACATTATCGCTTATTATGTTAGTCATTTCCTATGCAATTATTTTGAATATAGGTCTTAAACCAAAAAATAAATTGTTCTTTGTAAGTTTGGGTTGTGGAGTAATAGGAACATATTTATTCTTTTTATCATTGGGAAGCTTTATAACAGAATGCTTACGTAAAGTAGATAAGCTATATCTAAAAAACATAAATTTATTTACAATAAGGCAGATTGGGAATAAAATAAGTAAAAATGTGATTTCATTGACAATTATCACACTCATGCTATTTTTAACAATTACGATTTTATCAAGTGGAATTGGTGTGAATAAAGCTATTATTGGGAATTCTAAATTTAACCAGCCTTTTGAGGTTACAATATATGGATTAGCAGATAAAAAAGCAGCATTAGAAATAATGAATAATAAAGACACGGTTATTAAAGACGACATAAAGGAAATCTATGCATATGAAGTTTATGAAAGTGGAATTCAGATTAAAAGTTTAATGAGTGACGAATATTTATCAGACATTACTAAAAATGACATGAAATTATTAAACACACAGCAGCAGATTGCAGTTATGAAACTGTCAGATTATAATAATTTGATTGGCATGGAAGGCAGAGAAAAATTACAGATTGATGATAAATCTTACGCAATCTGTTCTAACAATAAAATTGTTGTGAATGGATTAAAAGGAAAAGCTAATGAGATCTCAATAAATGGAAAGCAGTTTAAGTCAGAAAAAGATGAGTGTTTATATAGCAATTTTAGTAATATAAATGATCCAGCCTCGACAGCAATCATTATTTTAGCCGATGATCAAGTGAAAAACTTTAATGCGAGCATGGGCGGCCTTGTAATTAATACATTTAAGGATTTAGACATTGCGGTTATTGATAAGTATGATAATGAATTATTAAATTACGGTAATTACATTGCTGCATGTCGTGTAATGAGACAGATTGGAAATTTAACAACATCAATGTTGGCTTCTTTTGTGGGAATATATGTAGGCATAATCTTTTTAGTGTCAAGCGGCGCCATACTTGCAATTCAGGAGTTGTCAGAAGCGAGTGATAGCAAAAGAAGATATAAAATGCTTCGAAAACTTGGGGTTGGAAGAAAACAGGTTAATAACAGTATATTAGCGCAGATTTTGGTTTACTTCTTGGTTCCATTTGCAATGGCATTATTACACTCATGTGTCGCATTAAAAGTTATCGGTAAGCTTATTAAACAGTTGGGCACAACGAATATGATGACAAATATTATTATTGTTTCTGCTATTGTATGCTGTATATATGGAATATATTTAATGATAACTTATGCAGGTGCTAAAAGAATGAATAAGTAGTATGGGAATGTGCAACCATGGGTGCTGATTGAATGAGGCCAACTTAGAGATTTAGCAACCTTAGATGAATACAGAAAACATTTAACTAATCTGAAAAAATAGGTAGGCAACATAGTATTCTATGATGTTATATCTGTTTTTTTAGATTAGTATTTTATTAAGCTTTTAAAATATAACATAAGAATATATTATTGTAACAATAGTTTGTGATAGAGGTTGCTATTAAAAAAGTGAAATTTATGTAATGAAATGAAAAAATTTACGTATTAACATATGAGATTACTTGGCCGGGTAAAAAACAAAGAAGGGAGGGCTTTAAAAAGATGAAGCAACTTGCATTGTGTGATATTTCATATAAAAAAGAAGTTACAGAAGAATTATGTAAAGAAGATATTGCTCATATTTTTGAAATCTATTACAAAAGAGTTTTCAACTATATGTATTATCGCGTTAATAGCATTGAAACGTCAGAAGACCTTACAAGTCAGGTTTTTGAAAAAATAATGTTTAAAATAGACATGTATTCTAAACATAAGTCACCTTTTGAGGTGTGGATGTTTGCTATAGCTAGAAACATAGTAAATGATTATTTTAGAAGCTTAAAAAAGCATAAATTATTCTCTATTGACACAATTAAGGACTTGGTATCAAAAGGAAAAACTCCAGAAGAGATAATATTATCAGCAGAAAGTAACAGTGAACTTTCAAAGGCTTTGAAGATGTTGAATGAAAGGGATCGAAATATTGTTTCTCTTAAGTTCGGTGCAAATCTTAAAAATCAGGAGATAGCACAAATATTAGATATTACAGAAGGCAATGTTGGAGTAATACTTTATAGAACAATGAAAAAGCTAAAAAAGAAAATTGAGGAAGAGAGGGAACAATATGAGCAATAAGAAAATTGAAGATAAGTTTTCTAGAGAAATAGATGCTTATTTTAATGGGATAGAGGATAAGAAAAAAATAGAACAAAGTGAATATAGCGAACTTTTAGAATTTAGCAAGAGTATGTCAAAAGAAGATTTCAGTAAAGATAGCGATAAAAAAGGGGTATTTAATAAAATTTTGAAAAGTATAAATGAAAATAAAGGAGAGAATATTATGAAGAAATCAAATAAATTTAAAAAAACTGCTATTGCAGTGGCAGCAATATGTATAATAAGCGTTTCTGTAATGCAAACATCCTTTGCTCAAGATATTGCTGAGAAAGTAATAAAAACTATATCTTTAGGACATATAAGTGTTATACAAACGGAACCATCAAAAATAAAAGAGATGAGACTTACGGATGAGTATAAAGGTAAAGTTTTTGATAAACAAGGAAAGCAAGTACAAGTAGTTACGAAGGACAATTGCAATGAATTATTCACAGCAAAAGGTGAAAAAATTGCTCATATGCAGAATGGAAAAATAATAACTGTAGCTGAGCAAGAAAAAATGGACAAAGAAAGGGAAGAAGGTGTAGTTGTTGAAGTAAAAGATTCTAGTAAATTAAATGAATATACTTGCTTTGATGTTAAGCTTCCAACGTTTTTGCCAGAAGGATATAAATTTGATAGAGCAGAATTTTATAAGGAGAAGAATGAAACAAAAGTTAAAAATAGTAAATATATTAGTTTATATTTTACTAATAAGGAGACTGGAAAGTTTATATTTATGCAACAAAGGTTTCCTGATGAAACCACTAAATCTGCATCTGGAACAGATGGTAAAATTGAAGAAACAAAAATTAATGGTGTAAATGCTGTAATAAGTGATGATAGATATATTGATTGGGAAACTAAAAATTGTATTTATAGTTTATCGGGTAGAGGAGAAATTACAAAGAATGAACTAATAAAGATTGCAGAATCTATTAAATAATCATTAAGGCATATGAAAATAAATCGCAAGTAAGGGATATTACCATACTTGTGATTTATTTATTTTTTTTAATATATGATCTTTATTTATGAAAAAAAATGTTCCAATGTGTGGTAAAAAATAATAATATTACATAAAGGGTTGCGAAACAGTTGTATTTTGTGACGAAGGTGTCATAAACAAATATAAAATAGATTGAAATATATAAAGGAAGCGTCTGTGTGAAAAAGTATGAATATAAATGCGTCTTTATAGCAGGGGCTGGTGAAAGAACAACAGGGATAATGAATGAATATGGAGAATAAGGGTGGGGGTTTGTTAGGCCTTCGTAGTGTTGGCATTATTATAAAAGATTAATTGAAAATCACTTTAGGGTCAAAATATGAATCAATTGAGGGAGACGGAATTGAATAATCAAAATGATAATATTAATAAAGCATTACTTGTGATAGATATACAGGAGGATGCTACAGGAAAAACAGCAAAACGACCATATAAAAATTCACAAGAACTTATTAGTAATGTGAATTTAGTTATTGAAAGTAGTGAAAAGAAAGGAATTACTGTTATATATATAAAGCATGAAATAAATAGTAATTTTTTAAATAAAATTGTAATGAGAAACAGATTTATGAAAGGAACGCAGGGAAGGAATAAAGATTGTTAATAATTATATTTATTCAAAAGATAAAGGAAATGCTTTTTCAAATCCTAAATTAGATAGTTTCCTTAAACAAAATCATATCAATGAAGTCTTTATTGTTGGATTAGATGCAACTGCATGTGTATACAGGACATCAATAGGAGCAATAGATAAAGGATATAAATCAATAGTTTTAGAGGATGCAATAGTAACCTCAAATATGAGGAAGATGCCAAAAATATTAGAAAAGTATGAGAACGAAGGGATACTCTTAACTACAATTCAAAAGTTTAAACAAAATAAATAATGAGTTCCTTAGAGTACAATTTTCTTTGAAGGGTACAAGTATAAAATTTATACTTAATAAGACTCATTTTTCATAAAGAGTAGATTAATCCTAAATATACGATTGATGAACAATCGGAAAAAAATGTGTCGTAAGAGTAAGACAATATAAATGAAGGGAGTTAAATATGGTTATTCCAAATTCAGGTAAAGTATATCCAAGAAGTAATGATTACCAAACAATATATCTTAAAAATGTAATTACAAGAGATAATATAAGAGTTGGAGATTATACAATATATAATGATTATTATAGTGATCCAAGGGATTTTGAAAAAAATAATGTATTATATCAGTATCCTGTTAACAATGATAAGTTAATAATTGGGAAGTTTTGTTCAATTGCATGTAAAGCGAAGTTTCTCATGACAAGTGGAAATCACACAATGAAATCAATATCTACTTATACATTTCCAATATTTTATGAGGAATGGGGTTTAGACGTCAGTAATGTAACAGATGCTTGGGATAATAAAGGAGATATTGTAATTGGCAATGATGTGTGGATAGGTTATGACGCTATAATTATGGCAGGTGTGAAAATTGGAGATGGTGCAATTATTGGAACTAGAGCAGTAGTTACTAAAGATGTTCCACCCTATACTATTGTTGGAGGCATACCTGCAAAAGTTATAAAGAAAAGGTTTAGTGATGATATAATTTTAAAATTATTGAAAATTAAGTGGTGGGATTGGACAGATGAAAAAATCCAAGCAAATATTAAATATATTCAATCAGGAAACATTGATAAGTTAAATAGAAGGAAACTTAAGGGAATGTAGAAAAATAAATGAACAATACTGGTCATTGCTTAACTTGAGCATCCTTGAGGCTGAATATAGAAATAGTACAATTTATGGGATGGTATACTTAATTTTAAGTTTATAATAGATAATAAGTCTCCATTTCTTTAAATTATTTTAAATCGTGGAGACTTATTATGTTGAATGATGTTCATATGTATTTTTACCAATTTTCATAATGTATTAGTTCTTTAAGTTTTTTTCGCGTACGAGCTTTTGGTGTTTCATTTGCATAACCAAGAGTAATAATGCCAACTACATATTTATCATCAGGTATATTTAAAATTGGTCTTATTTCTTCTTGGATAAACCATGCAACACAACAAGTACCTAATCCTAAGTTATCAGCTTCAAGCAGCATATGTCCTATACAAATTGAGGTATCTCTGATTATCTGCTTAAGTTCTTCTTGTGAACTATCTTCATTTAATAATACATTTACATCGTCTTTTATTCTGCAACGTATATCTGCTACACATACAATAAAAACTGGAGAAGAAATCATCCATTTTTGGTTATGAGAAACTTTAGCTAATTTTTGTCTACTTAATTCGGATTTTACTACAATGAAATGCCAAGGCTGCGTGTTACTACCAGATGGAGCGAGTCTTGCACTCTCAAGTAGCTGTATTATTTTTTCATTTTCAACTGGTTTATCAATATATTTCCTTATACTTCTACGCGCTGTAATTTCTTTTATCATAGTTTTAGATGCCTCCTTAATATATATAGTGTAGCACAGGCTACACTATAGCCCTGTTAATATAATATTTAAAATTGATACGTAATATTAGGCCTTTACGAGCACTTTTGTAATTAACTTATGCATTATCTAACCATATTAACATATACAAACATGCAGACCAACTCTTAAAACTTTTATTATACAATTTATACATAATTATGTTAACTGCTTGAATAACTATAGGGATATATCATATAATTGAATAAAGATATGATGTAAGGTTTTATTTGAATTGAAAGCGTACATTCATTTTTGTTTAAAGCATTGGCATCATCAATCGCAAATCAGTAATAATTGAACAAGTGGTGAAGGCGGTAAGTAATATACTATACGAATAGGAGTGGAAATTATGTTTGAAATCATAGATAATAAAAAGGAATCACTAGATGGCAAGAGACCCTTGAGTAGAATTGCTGTAGAAAATTTAAAAAAATATTTTGATGTGGAACTAACATATAATTCTAATGCGATAGAAGGAAATACTCTGACAATAACTGAAACTAAAGTAATCTTGGAGGATGGCTTAACTATAGGAAAAGGTAAGAGCTTAAAAGAACATTTAGAAGTAATTAACCACAAGGAAGCAATTGATTATGTAGAAGACATTGTAAGTGAAGATACGGATATATCAGAAAGAGTTATTAAAGACTTACATTACTTAATATTGAAAAGTATAGATAATAAGTATGCTGGAGAATATAGACAAAATAATGTAATTATCAGTGGTAGCAAGCATATACCTGTAGAACATTTTTTAGTGAAAGAAAAAATGACAGAACTAATAGAGTGGTATAATTGCAGCAAGAATAAAAAACATCCAATAGAATTGGCAGCAGAGTTTCACTTTAGGTATGTGTATATTCATCCTTTTACTGATGGAAATGGAAGAACTGCAAGGCTTCTTATGAATCTTATATTAATGAGAAATGGATACCCTATAACAGTGATAAGGACTGAAAATAGAGAGGAATATATGAAAGCATTAGAATTGGTTAGTTTTGAGGGGAAGTTAGAGGGATTTATAAAAATCATTTCAGGAGCTGTAGATAGAAGCTTAGATACGTATCTATATTTAACAAAATAATTTAGAAATAAAAAGCCATGGTTACTTCTGTTTTATGAAGTATTCATGGTTATTTTAATTTAGATTTAATTTCATCTATAGAATATGGTATATTATAGGTAGATTATAGGAGTATGAACGATAATTCGTAAAATCATTAAGGGGGATGCTATGTATAAAATATTGATAATTGAAGACGAAGAGAAAATTAGAGATATAATAAAAGAATCCCTTTGTAAATGGGGTTTTGAAGCCTATGCAGTTAATAACTTCAATAATGTATTTGAAGAATTTGTGAAGGTAAAGCCGCAACTTGTTCTAATGGATGTAAATCTGCCTGCTTTTGATGGATTTTATTGGTGTAATAAAATTAGAAATGTTTCTAAGGTGCCAGTAATATTTTTATCTTCAAGAAGTACAAATATGGATGTTATTATGGCAGTGAATACGGGTGCGGATGATTACATTACAAAACCTTTTTCTCTGGATATACTTATGGCAAAAATAAATGCAATTTTACGTAGGACCTATTCTTATGGAGATACAAGTTTGGATACTATTGATTATAAAGGCGCTGTGCTATCATTAAGGGATAACACCCTTTACGTAGGCGAAAAATCAATTGAACTAACCAAAAATGAATTTAAAATATTATATGTATTAATGAAAAAGCATGAAACCATAGTAAGCCGAGAGGATATAATGCAAGAACTTTGGCAAGATGAAAACTTCATCGATGACAATACACTAACAGTTAATATAAACAGACTAAGAAAAAAGCTAAAAGAAATTGGTCTTATAGATTTTATTAAGACCATTATAAATCAAGGATATGTTATTAAATGAGCTTTATTAAATATTTAAAGGAGAACCTTAAGCTTTTAGTATTTTACTTTCTTCTCATGGCTTTTATTTCATTAACTATATATTTTGACAGAAAAAATCGCGTACTTACTTCTAATTTACTTTACATAATATTTGTTTCTTTTTTCATGTTAATAATTTATATTAGTATAGATTATTATGAAAAATCCCAGCATATTAAAAAGCTTTTATTCGTTAAAAATTCAGAAGATAAAACTCCTATTTTACCGGGTCCAATAGATTATAAAGATGAAATATATGCTCAAATAATTCAGATGATTTATGAAGATTTCCTGAAAATTACAAGAAGCACGGGAACAGATTTCAAAGAAAATGCAGAGTTTATGACTGCGTGGGTTCATGAAATTAAAACTCCAATTACTACATCAAAGTTATTGATTGAGAGCACAGGCGCTACATCTTCATCCTTAAAAGAAGAACTTGAAAAGATTGAGGATTATGTTGAAAAGGTACTTTATTATTCAAGAAGTAATAATTTTTCTGAAGATTATATCCTTTCAGAAGTGAGTATCAACAAAGTAATTAAAGAAAGTATTAAAAAACATTCAATTATATTTATAAAAAAACATATTAAATTAATAAATAATGTACCTGAAACTCTTATTATAGATACCGATAAAAAGTGGTTGCTTTTCATAATTGATCAACTTGTTTCAAATTCATTAAAATATACCAGCAATGGTGGAAGCATAATATTTAAACATATTAAAGCCACAAAAGAGGTTTTATTAATAGTAGAAGATACGGGAATAGGCATTAAAAGTGAAGATATAAATAGATTATTTAAAAAGTCTTTTACAGGTTTTAACGGAAGAAACGAAAACTTAAAAGCTAGTGGAATGGGTTTGTACCTTTCTCAAAAAATTGCTAAAAAACTTGGCCATTATATTACCATAGAATCAGAATATGGTAAAGGCACCAAAGTAATTATTCATTTTCTAAAATGGGATAATTACTATGATGTTACAAAAATGTAAGGTGAAAGAGCAAAATGTAAGCCGAAGCAATGGCGGTATATTTTGCTTTTTTGTATACTAAGAGTGTAAAACATATTCAAAATAATTAACATTAACGACATTTCAGAAGGGAAGTCACCCACTTCTATAAGTGGGTGTTACATACTATAACAAAGAAAAAACTTCAGTGAAAGTATAAAACTCCTTCTGAAGTCGTTGATGCTATAGCTTCGCAGAAGATAATTTAACGGGGGGTATTTATAATGACAGAAGTATTAAAGATAGAAAATCTAAGAAAAGTTTACGGATCAAAATTTGGTGGTGTAAAATATACAGCACTTGATGATATAAATTTGAAAGTAGAAAATGGTGAATTTGTAGCAATAATGGGACCATCTGGTTCAGGAAAAACAACCTTTTTAAATGCAATATCAACTATTGATAAACCAACCTCAGGAAGTGTAATAATTCATGGTGATGACATAACCAAACTAAAGGAGCCCAATTTGTCTAAATTTAGAAGAGAAAAACTTGGATTTATATTCCAAGACTTTAATTTGCTTGATACTATGACTCTAAAGGAAAATATTGTACTGCCTTTAGCTCTTGCAAAAACTCCTTATAAGATTATAAAGACAAAGTTACAAGACATAAGTATTAAGCTTGGCATTAGGGACATATTAAGCAAATATCCTTATGAGGTATCAGGAGGACAAAAGCAAAGAGCAGCGGCCGCAAGAGCAATGATTACTGAGCCTTCTATGGTGCTCGCTGATGAACCTACAGGTGCTTTAGATTCCAAATCTTCCAAAGAATTGCTCGGATGCCTTGAGAATTTAAATGAAAAAAATAAAGCTACAATTCTTATGGTTACTCATGATGCCTTTGCAGCATCTTATTGCACGCGAATTGTATTTATTAAAGATGGTAAACTATTTAATGAAATTTATAAAGGGGATAAATCAAGGAAGGATTTCTATCAAAATATATTAAAGATTCTTTCAGTCATAGGAGGTGGTACAGATGACCTTAATTAGCATGGCTGTAAACAATATAAGGAAAAACTTTAAAAATTACTGGACATTTTTTCTAAGTTCTACCTTCAGTGTTTTTGCATTATATCTTTTTATGTCTATTGTAAATAATGCAGATGTAAAAGTCCAACTAGGAGAGATGAAAAGCTGTATGAGTATATTTATCATTGCTGCCTACATGATTGCAGCTTTCTCAGCGTTTTTTATATGGTATTCTAATTCTTTCCTTATAAAATCAAGGAAAAAAGAGTTTGCAACTTATATGTTACTAGGCATGTCCAAAAAGCAGGTAGTAACATTAAACATTATAGAAAATTTAATAACTATATTTGGTGCCTTTTGCAGCGGAATTTGTTTAGGACTAATTTTCAATAAATTTTTTATAATGCTATTATATGTAATGATAAGAGTTACAGGTGATGTGCCTTTTCAGATTAGTTTAGAAGCTTTAAAATTTTGCTCTATAGTATTTGGAGCTATGTTTATAATAATTAGTATTCACGGTTCTAAGCTTATATACAGGGATAACCTTATAGATCTTTTCAATTCATCAAAAAAAGCTGAAAAAGGTTTAAAAGTATCCTTTTTAACCCTAATAATTAGCATCCTTTCTTTAGTTTTCTTAGGCTATGGATATTATATGGCTATTAGAAAGGTTGCTGCTGATATTCGCCTAGCTCCCTTGATAATATTGTTAGTTGTTATCGGAACTATATTATTTTTTACAAGCTTTACTTCTTTAATTATTTATATTAGTAAAAAGAATGAAAAAAGTCTCTTTAAAGGAACAAAACTTATATATATTTCACAACTTTACTATAGATATAAAGGTAATGTAGGTACCCTAAGTGTAATAGCAGTTACAACTACTGTAGCTCTTTGTGCCATGATTTTCTGCTTTGGACTTCTTAATCAAGTTGAAGAAAATTCAAGAAATATGAGACCATTTTCTATAGAATATGAAAATGGTACTAATAATACAGATAAAATCTTTGAGGATACTATTAAAAATCACAAAAAGGTTTCAGTTGTATATAAGGATAATATGGAGTTTCTTAAGGTAAAAACTAAAGATTACCTGCTTGGCAGTCATGAATTTTTAGTTTTAAACGAAAGTAAATTTAATGAAATTAATAGTCATGAAAAATCGGACATAAAAATAAATTTGAAAAATGATAGGGATTGCTATTTCTTTCAAATAGCCATGGCTGTTACTAATAAAAGCGTGATTGGTAAAGAGGTTAAATTAATGGGGGGAGGTAGTGACTATAATCTAAAGATAACTGATACTGATATGAAATACTTTATGGCACTTGATGACTCTAAACCAACGTTTGTTGTTAAGGACAGTGTCTACTCTCAAATTAAAAATACAATTTCTAAAGAGAATACCTATAAAGTAACGGGATATATACTTAATAATGATTTCTTTTCAGAAAATTTTATTAAAGACCTTAAAAGCAAAATACCTTCTGAAAATAAGCTTTTAACCTTCTATGAACATTTTACAGATGGCATAACGTTAGCGGGTATGATGGCCTTCAGTGGATTATTCATTGGATTAGTATTTCTTACAGCTACAGGCAGCATTATATATTTTAAAATGTCCATGGAAGCTGAGGAGGATAAAAACAAATTCATAATTCTTAAAAATATAGGGGCTAGTAAAGCTGAAATAACAAAAGCTATCTCAAAGGAACTAATGATTTTATTTGGAGTACCCTTCGTTATGGCAACGATAAATTCTTTTGCTGCATCAATTCCAATTGGAAAAATGGTTACAATTAATATTACTAAAGAGTTTATTATTATAATTTTGGTTTATGCAGTGCTTTATAGTATATACTATTTAATAACTTTAAAATCCTATATTAAAATTATAAGTAGATAACATTAAGATAGAAGGGTAAATTATCTTCAGCGAAGCTATATTGACGACTTCAGAAGAAGAGTTAGACTCCTACTGAAGTTATCTCTTTATGATTAAATAATCATTTCATATAATAAATGGTATCCTGAGCCAAATCCTTATTATATGAAATGATTTTTCTTTTATTTATAAAAGAAATTATACAAGCATTACTGATTATTTAAACAATCCCATTCTTGTTAGAAAGGGGTTTATTAACAGTAGTATAATTAATAATAATGCCATTTTACCGAAAACACTTCTTAAAATTTTATTTAATTTAGGATAATTTGTTTTACTGCTATAATTTCCTACTGTAAGAAAAGCTAATGTAATAATGCTATCTGTAATTTTAAAATATAATGTATTTGTTATTCCAATTTGTTTCATAAAAAAGGAGCCTAAATAAACATCTCCTATGGTTAATGCAATGGTAAGTCATTTAAAAATAATAATCCAATACCAACAAAAGGGTTAGGAGATTTTTTATTTTATACAATACTACTTTCAGGCATATATAAAGTAAGTAATGATTCTAATTTTGTATTTTATGGGGCATGTTTAATATTTCTAGGATGTGCAATAAATTGGATTATAGTTTGTTTTATATATAATAAGAAATGGTATAAGGGGTTCCCAGCAACATTTATCCCTCTTATGTCACTATTACCATTATTTTTGAAGCTTGTAAATTGAATGTTTAGTTCATAAATATTGTTAACATAGCTTTATAATAATCAATAAAAAGTGCCTGTTTCATTGCCAACTTTTGAAATGGACATATTATATATATAATATGCCCCATATCAATAGTTAATTATAAAGTCTTCCTAATGCGTCTGCTCCAAGTATAGCTGCATATACATCATCTGCAGTAACCGCAAATGGCATATTATGAATAGTTTCTCCCACTGCGCAGGAAGTTTCAGCGACCCTTCTTATATCTTCTTCTTTTATTTCTTTGATTCCCATTTCTTCTAAAGTAACAGGCAATCCTAAATCAATACAAATGCCTATAACATCATCGAGTTCTTCTTGTGGGCTATTTTCTAAAACTAATTGAGCTAGTAATCCAAAGGCTACTTTTTCTCCATGATATAAGTGATGACATTCCTCAAGAACTGTGAAACCATTATGAATTGCATGAGCAGCTGCTAGCCCACCACTCTCAAAGCCTATACCACTTAAGTATGTGTTAGCCTCTATTATATTTTCAACTGCTGGAGTACAAACTCCTATTTCTACCGCTACTTTGGCTTTAATACTATCTTCTAATAAAGTATTATAACAAAGCTCTGCTAAGGCATAAGCAGCTTTGGTAATTTTACCGCCACTCATATTTGATGCATTAGATTGCTTGCAAGCTCTTGCTTCAAAATATGTCGCTAATGCATCTCCTATGCCTGCTACTAATAATCGAGCTGGGGCCTTAGCTACTATTCCTGTATCAACTAAAACTACATTTGGACTATTTGGTAAAAATAAATATTTGCTGAAACTGCCTTCTTCTGTATATATAACGGAGAGTGAACTGCAAGGAGCATCTGTTGAAGCAATAGTTGGTACTATTACCACGGGTAAATTTTCATAGTAAGCTACAGCCTTAGCAGTATCAAATATTTTACCTCCGCCTATTCCTATAACGACATCGCAGTTATTAGTTTTTACGTCTTCTCTTAATCTATCTATTTCGCTGTTGCAACATTCTCCATTAAATTTTTGAAATGTAAGTTTAACGTCTGTCCCTTTAAAGCTTTTATCTATAATTGGTTGGTTTCTCTTGATGCCATTAGAACTTGCAATTATATAAAATGATTTTCCTAAGTTTTTTGTATGTTCGTTTAAGTTTCTTAATTCTCCATTTCCTTGAATATATTTTCCAGGTGATATTATTGTCTTTAGCATTTTTCCAACTCCTATTGTTTAGTGGCATTATTGTTCATATATATTTTAACATCAAAATGCGGGCCTTTCTATGAAGTTGGTTAAAAAATTAACATAATGATGTAAAGAATTAGTATAAACTACCGATTTTTTAATGCAATATAGTATTGTTCATAAATTATTATCATATTTGTCATGTTACTGTCACATAATAGGACTAGTATTAATGAATAGGATCCCCCTATAAAATAGATATTTACAAATAACACCGGATAGATACCGGTGTTATTTTTTTGCATTAAATTTCAGGTTTATTGCTATAAAAATCAATGTAATTGCTGATTGTAATAAATAGCTAAAAATCTTATAATGATGAAAGGCGATTAGAAAATGAGTGGGCATTTTTAGTTTGTTTAATAATGAAAATAAAGTAGAATCTCAGTAAAATAGATAAGTGCAACCAGTAGTTGACAATAAGAAAGCTGGAGTTGGTAGCTTTTTTATAACTATTTTCGTAGGATGGATATGGAGGTGTTAATAGTGAATTTTTCAGAAAGACTACGAAAATCAAGAAAAGAGAAAGGATTTTCTCAGGAAGAGTTAGCTGATAGAATAGGAATATCGAGACAGGCTGTTTCAAAATGGGAGTCAGGTCAATCAAATCCTGATACTAATAATTTAATAATGCTAAGTGAATTATATGGAATAAGTTTAGACGTTTTACTAAAAGGAGATCAGGAAAAAGTAGAAGAGATAACAAAAGTCATTAATAGAAGTTTCCATTATGAATATAAAAGCAAGAGAAAAATTTTTGGAATTCCATTAGTTCATATTAATATTGGACTAGGAATTTATGAAGCAAAAGGAATTATTGCAATAGGAAATATTTCAAGGGGATTAATATCATTAGGAATACTTTCGCTAGGCGTGTTAAGTTTTGGGGTTGTAGCGATAGGGCTGATAAGTATAGCAAGTATAGCTATAGGTATTTTAGTCGCTCTAGGGGGAATTGCCATTGGCACTATTGCCATAGGGGGAGTAGCAATGGGAGTAATTACCCTTGGAGGGTTATCCATTGGAATGTATTCAGTAGGTGGTTGTTCAATTGCGTCAGAAATAGCAATAGGTAATTATGCAATGGGACATATAGCAATAGGAAGTAGTGCCAATGGGGTGAGAACTATTATTGATACATCATCTAATGGTAATTTTGCCAATATTACAGCTGCGCAGATAGAAAATTTAATCAAAGAAGAGTATCCAAAATTATGGGATCCTATTGTACATTTTATGACAATGTTTTTATAGGGAGGATACTCAGGAAGAAAATTTGTCTAACATAATGATAAGTAGATCTTTTCAACAATATTAATTAGCCTGTATTTGCAATATATATGTGAATACAGGTTAATTTTTTGAGTATCTGGAAACAAATAATTACTTCAATTATTATTTACAACGTAACAATGTTATGTTACACTAAATGTATAATAAAAAAACAATATTGTTAAATAACCTCAAAGCATAAAAGGAGTGGCAATATGGATAAAGAGTTAATAACGAAAAAAGAGTTGCTAGAAGTCACGAATGTTTCCTATGGGCAGTTGTATAGATGGAAAAGGAAAAATCTTATACCAGAAGAATGGTTTATAAAAAAATCTAGCTATACTGGTCAAGAAACCTATTTCCCAAGGGAGGAAATATTAGATAGAATAGAAAAAATTATTAATATGAAAGGGGATGCATCATTAGATGACCTGGCACAAATGTTTTCACCACAGTTAGCGGATGTGTTTTTAAATGAGAGCGAGTTATTAAAAAAGAAGATTGTTACGAAGCAGACATTAACAATGTATAAAAACATCTATGGAGAAATAAAAACATTTTCTTTTAAAAAAATCTTATATATTTCACTATTAGAAAAGAGCTTAGTATCTGGTAATGTATCTTTAGAAGAAAGTAAACTTATAATAGAGACTTTAGAAGGAAATTATAAGTCGTTAGAAGGTAAAAATTGCGAGATGATTTTTTTAAGAAAATTTGGGATGGCGCTATGTTTTTTAATAACTGTTCCTAATGAGGTTTATATAGAAAAAGATGCAAAAATAGTATTAAGGCTTAATATTTCACAGTGCATCGAGGATCTTAAAATTAAAATTTAACGACATTTAAGCTCCGCAGGAGATGATTTAATATAGAAAAATATGGGAGGTTTAATATGGAAAAGATGAATAATAATGATATAAAAATAAACGGCTCAGGAAGTTCAGGTGGTGGAAAATATAATAGTGTAATTATAAGTGGGTCAGGAAAAATTAACGGTGATTTAGAGTGCATAGACTTTAAAACTAGTGGTTCATCAAAAGTTGCAGGTAATTTAAAAGCAGAAAGTATAAAAATCAGCGGGTCTGCAAAAATTGAAGGTGATGTAGAAGTAGGAGATATAAAGATAAGTGGATCCTCTCATATCGTAGGAAATGTAAAAAGCAAAAGCATAAAAATAAGTGGATCAACTCATATAGAAGGAAGCCTATACGGAGAAGAAGTTAGTGTAGCGGGCTCAGTGAATATAGGGAAAAATTGTGAAACGGAATGTTTTAAGGCTAGTGGTGGTTTTAAAATACAAGGATCATTAAATGCAGGACAAGTAAATGTTAAACTAGGTGGGAAATGCATTGTAAAAGAAATTGGTGGCGAGCATATTGAAATAAAAATTAATTTTTTTGATAATTCTTTGGTTAGAAAAGTAATTGATAAAATGTTTAATTCAAGAAGTGAGTTAACCACAGAGCTAATAGAAGGGGATGATATATATATCCAAAACACCAATGTAAAAATAGTAAGAGGAGATAATATTACGGTAGGTGAAGGTTGTAATATAGGGCTTTTAGAATATAAGGGAGAGATTAATATTTCCGATGCGTCCATAGTCAAAGAGGTAAAGAAGCTATAAATGTAATTAAAGTAAAACTTAATTATCTATTGAAGGTGTTTAAAAGTATGTATTTATTGTATAATCATAGGATATTATCATAAAGTATAAAAGGAGAAATTATGAGTTTAGCTTTTCTAAATATGATTATATATATCATCAGAAATATATTATTAATTAAACAAAATATTTTTTGGTCGAGATTTCTTATAGTGAGGCTTTAAAATCTATTCCCAAAATAGTTATTATAAACCATAGATTAGAAAAATTATTAGTTGAACAATCTATTATTAGTAAGAAACAGTAGTAGGGTTAATCAATAGACGAGGATTAGAAAATTAGTTTTGAAAAAATTTAGAAGATTGGTAGGCGAGTGTTATGAAAAGAGTATTTGCACCGGGATGTGCATTAATGATTTATAAACCAGAGTTAGGGAGAAAAGTACTGGATTTTTTAAATAGTGAGTTAGGAGATATAGATGAATATTTAATTTGTTGTAATCATAAACCTAATTTGGAAAATGGAACACAAATAATAAATGTCTGTGCTGGTTGTGATAGACGGTATAGGGAACTTTATGAAGAAGTAACGACAATTTCACTTTGGGAGATATTAGCTGAGGTAAAAACATTCCCATTCCCAGATTATAAAGGAATGGAAATGACTATACTTGATCCATGTCCTACTCGAGATCAGGAAAGAGTGCATAATGCAGTAAGAGTGCTATTGAAAAAAATGAATATCAATTTGGTAGAACCAGAAAAGACGAGAACAATTGGTACTTGTTGTGGAGATAGCTTTTATGGTGTTCTTTCTGTGGAGCAGGTTAAGGAGCAAATGAAAAAACGTGCTCACGAGATGCCTGCTAGCGATGTTGTTGTTTATTGTGTTTCTTGTTCTAAATCAATGTATATAGGTGGTAAGAAACCGAGGTACTTAGTAGACCTTTTATTTGGAGAGGATACAATACCGGGGACATTTGAACCAGATGATTGGCACGGGCAACTTAATAATTTTATAAATGAACATTAAAAATTTTTTAGTTTCAACAGGTACTATTTTTAAAGTATACTCACGAGGGCAATTATATGCCTTCTTTTTTTATCTCCAATAAGTCCCAAAACAAGCCAAATGGAATATCTGCACGTTTTCTGAATTCGCTTTTATCAAAATTTTATTATACTAAACATATAAGTCATTTAAGCTTGATTGAAGTTAGTTTATTTGACAAAGTCATATTTGTAAATTTGTTAATGCTAATTAACGAATTCAATAATACCAAGTATTATTAGCAATATACCTGAAAATAAGGGTGCGTATTTGCCCAAAATTTCACCTAATACATGATTACCTACGGCCTCACCAAATATAATTGTAAGAATACTTAATATAAATGTAGATATGACTGTAAGTTGAATATTAACTCCGGTTATACTTGCAGCTACTCCGGTTCCTAAATTGTTAAAGGTTAATCCGAATGCTACAATGAGAGCTTCTTTCATATTTATATCGCCAGAGTTATCTAAATCTGATTCTTCAGCATAATCAATCATTTCACTAATGTTTTTCAAGGCAAGTGCCTTTGAATTAGTCTTATTTAAAAGATTTACTATACTTTGGATTATAAAATATACTCCCAATATAATAATAACTATAGCACCTAAACCATTAGCTATTGAGTGAGGTAAAAATTTTGATATATATGCTCCAACTAACATAGATAAAAGTGTTCCTACGGATGTTACAATGGCTATTATAAGATTTGCAATTATACCTATTTTTACTTTCTTTATTCCGTAAGCTATTCCTACAACAGCGTTATCTAGGTTAGAGGATAAGCTAAATGATAATGCTGATATAATTAATGACATATAGGTTCTCCCTTTTCATTATTTACATTTTAATATATGGGTTATAACCTTATAAGGTGAAGAATTATCTTCAATGGAAAAAGTGTATAACATCAAAAAGGGATATCTGATGAGAAAAACTAATGAGAGTAGTATTAATATATAAAAAAATTAGGATACTATTTATAGTATCCTCAGGTTGTTTACAAACCCAGTATAATTTTTTTATTATACTGGGCTTTTTACATGCAATTATGCGATAGCATTTTGAGTTATGGATAAATGTAAAATAACAACTATCTTCTTAGTTAGAAAATCAAAAAACAGTAAAGATAGCAGGCTAGCTATCTTTTTCATATTCTGCACTGCTGCTGTAAGCAGACACTGCTCTTGCACATTTTCTAATCCACGCATATGGCAATAGCGAAGCCCATGCAGTTGTTTTGAATCTGCGAAGCTTCGCTCTATAGTTTCTTTTCTTCTTCTATATATATTTCTGCCTTTATCTGTTCTGGTGAACTTTACAACATCTTCTTTATACGTTTCCCAAACATGTCTTCTAATAGTTTTAAACTTGCTTTTTGCAGAAAAGCATTGAGCTCTATTTGGACATATCTCGCAATATTTTGCATTACCAACATATTCTTTATATCCTTCTCTTGTTGTCGTTTTATAATGTAAAGCCCTTAAGTCAGGGCATACGTAAATGTCCTGTTCTTTAACATATTGGAATTTATTTTTTGTGTACATTCCTTTTGTATGTGGAGACCTACGGTATCCCATTACAGATTTTAATTCCCTCTCATATAGTTCTTTACATATAAGATTTGTAGCATAACCAGCATCTGCACCAACATATTTTGTATTAAAATTAAACTTTTTTATTTGCACATCTAATCTATCGATATAAGGATCAACATCATTTATGTTTCCAGGAGTAACATACACATCAGTAATTATATTATGTCTGCTATCGACAGTTCTGTGATCTAAATATGAGAAGCCTTCCGGCTTGCCATCTCTCATCATATATCCACTGTCGGGGTCGGTTGTGCTAACTTTAGTTTCTTTTATTTTGGTAACAGGTTCTTTTTCCTTTAAAGGTTTTTTACCATGGTTTATTCTATCTTCTTCCACTGCTTTATTAAGTTCAGCTACATATTCTTTCGGCGTTTTTTCAACTTCAATTTTCACAAGCTTTCGCTTATTAGCATTTGCTTTTAGGTGTGTAGAATCTGTGTAAAGTATTTTACCGGTTACCATCTTAAGATTTATAGCCTTAAATACTACTTCGTCAAATATTTTTTGAAACACATCTGTACCTTTAAACCGTCTACGTCTATTTTGGCTAATTGTTGAATGATCTGGAATAGGATCAGTAAGACTTAGTCCTAGAAACCATCTATAAGCCACATTTACTTCAATGTCCTTTACAAGTTGTCGTTCAGATTTTATTCCAAATAAGTACCCAATAAACAGCATTTTAAAAAGTATAATAGGATATGAAGATAGGTAAGACTCTGATATTACTACCTCGGTCTTTTCCCCCTTCCCACACTGTACGGGCGACTTTCATCGCATACAGCGTTCCAACGTCTGACAAACTGAAAACTCAAATATATTTATAACCACTTTTGAAATCAAGTTTTTTTTTTTTTTTTTTTTTTTTTTTTTTTTTTTTTTTTTTTTTTTTTTTTTTTTTTTTTTTTTTTTTTTTTTTTTTTTTTTTTTTTTATAGCAAACTTATCAATTCTTCGACCCTTTTATGATACTTCTTTCCAACCACATCATATAATTTTGCTCTATTATTACTATGTAGTATGATATGTTGCTCCTTACTTAGTATGCATAGATTATTATAATCGTCTTTACCACCCTTATTACAAGGCACTATATGATGGCAATGATAATCTTCTACTGGAACTACTTCCCCAGAGATATGACTCAATCCATGTAACGAACTATATTTACTAATTCTAAATTGACTAAATCTACTTGCCTGACGAGATAATTTAGCACTCTCTACAAGGTACTTAATATCATTAAGAGATACACCAGGCTTATGGTTTTTCTTTTCACCATAATCGTACGGATTGATTCTACATATTTTACCTTTTATTGCACTCACTAATTTATATTCCCAATTAGCCCATTCTATATGAACAATTGGTATATCATACAACATGTAGTATCCTGTTTTACCCCAACTTTTATATGTACCCTTTCTAAAATTATTCTTGATTTTTTGTTCTGTTATAAACTTAATTCGACCTTCCATTGTATTATAAAACCTTTTGTAAATTCGCCATCCTAACTTTCCAAAACATTTATTAAACTCATTCATACCTTTATAGTAATTATGTAATCCTATAATATATACATTCCAAGCCATGATGTTCTCATAACTAGGTATTTTTTTAATATCATTAAGTCTTTTACAACATTCTTCTACTATTAAATTCCCCTTATCCTTTGGTAAGCTGTTAATTACCATTAGCTCCTTACCATTTCTTATTCTACTACGTTTTTGATAAAGCTTAAAATTATAGCCCAGATATTTCATCTTTTCTTTCTTTAAATCATAAATTTTAGTTTTATCTTCATTAATAATAAGTTTCATATTTTTTGTAAGATATTTCGTTACACTATATTTAAACTTTTCAGCATCACTCTTACTCTTACATAAAACTAAAATGTCATCAGCGTACCTTACATGGATACCAATTTTCAAATTAGTTCTTCTCATATTTGAACGTCTATTGTCTATATTATGAAACTTATTAACACTTTTATCATGCCAATCATCACCCTGATCTCGCAACCATACATCAAAACGATGAAGGTACACATTTGATAATAATGGTCCTATAATACTACCTTGTGCAGAACCCTTCGGGTCATAGATTTTGCACCCTGCTTCTAGGTAACCTTTCTTAATAAAACGATAAATATAGTTTAATATTACTTGGTCATGTATTCCCATATGCCATAGTTCCCTATACATAATATTAGGGTCTATAGTTCCAAAATAATCCTTCATGTCTACAGATAAGACATATGGCATAACATTAGTTTGGTTTTTAACTTTTGCTATTGCATTATGTGTTGATACTTGCTCCCTAAATCCAAAGGAACTAGGAACAAACTTAGTTTCACAGTACGGGTCTAATACTAGCTGAATACACTTCTCAACAAGCTTATCCCAGATTGTGCATATGCCAATAGGTCGTTTCTTACCATCACCTTTAGGAATATAAATACGTTTAACATAATCCATCTTTTTATTAAGTAAACGGTCTTTTACTATCATACCTAACTCAATAAAATTCGTTTTTGCTATGGTATCATAATTAGAACCATCTGGTCCTTTTGTCATTCTTCCTTTACCCTTGCTAAGTTGACGTACTGCTAGCATAACATTCTCTTCGGAATAAACTAAAGGACTTAAATTACGCAAATCTATATTTCCATTTTTAAAATCTTCAAATCTCTGTTTCATATCTATGAAGTAAATATTATTTATACTCGTTAGTCTGACTCTCCTCATTTCTGTACGAATAGTCTCTTTCATCTAATTTGGCGAATTAGAAATTTACAAATTATTTTATATACATCACACGTCTAAGGCTCTTTCCTCTCCTATATTTCTTAATATAGGATACTAACGGTACTACAGCCTCGCTGTTAACCCATTCATAATCTTTATTGATTTACCCTTTCGGTGCAATCAGTCCCCAATTATTATTACACGGAGTGTAATTAGGTCAATCACCTTTCCCAATATTTTCGCTTTATATATCATACTTAGGTCTCCTCTATATTCCGTTCTTTTCAGTTCTTACCTGGATACGTCTCACACGCATTCTCCAACCACCATAAGGTCGTCCCCCTTCTGCACGCGTAGACATACATTGAGGTAAAAAAATTTTTACACCCTCCCATCTGAACTAGGGATAGGGATTATCTGTTACGAAATTTAAATACAAGGAAATTATAACCATATATGACTGGACCCGAAGTGTAGCATTACTGCCAGTGTCTCCGTCTTCACCTATGCTTCGCAACGTTACATTACTGCAAGGCTGGCAGGAGTATTAGTCAGACTCAGTATCCATAAGATATTAGGCTCTCATGCTGGTCTCGAAAATATTAGTTACCTACAATAATAATTGTAGGTCTACAGCAGTGTTCACTCTACTACGAGGATATTATGCTGTAATTAAGGTCGCACCTACGCCAGGTCTTCCATTATCTAAGCAGTAATATTTTTTAGTCAGTTCTCTTATAAAAGAGAAATCCATGTATTTATCTATATTTCTCAGAATATGGTCTTTAGGAACTAAATCTTCTAAATACACCATTTCTAGTTTTTGTTGTGTGAAGTTCTTTTCATTAATCATAATAATGCCCTCCGAATTATAAAGTTTGTATACTATATATATTCGACATTGATGTCCTAAAATCCTTTTTGAATATAAAAAAAACACTCCAATTTTAAATTAGAGTGTTTTACATTTTATGTTTGTCAACGGTCTGAGGATACTATTTATAGTATCCTAATCAATGAGTTTTTGTGTTATCTACTACGTAATGCGTCTATCGGATCCATTTTTGAAGCTTTTAAAGATGGATAAAAGCCTGAAATCATACTTAAAACTACGCAGAATAGTAAAATTAAACCAGCATCTGCAAGTGGCAATTTAGCTACTTCCATATAAGGAGCATTTGCAGAGATATTCTTTAAGAAACCATAAACTGCTGAATTGATGAGTTTAGATGCACCTAAAGTAAATAGTAATCCTATGCCTGCTGATAAGACGCCAATAATAAATGATTCTGCAACGAAAATATTCAAGATATCTTTTTTTCGTGCACCCACGGCGCGGAGAATACCTATTTCCTTAATTCTTTCAAGTACAGAAATATAAACAACTATTGATATCATTAGAGCTGCTACAAGAATTGATATTCCGGAAAATCCCATAAGTGCATAACGCACTTGTTTCATTGCTCCATCAACTTGCGAAGATATAGTTTTACCGGTTAATTCAAATTTGTATTTATCTTGTGAATCATTTAATTTTTGGAGGCTTGCATCTAAGTCTTTAGTATTACTAGAATATAAAACTAAGGAAGGGCTTTCCAAAGTTATTTTATCTATTTTAAACTCTATTTCATAAAAATTAATTGCCCAATCACTCGTTGCGTAATAGGTATCAATTAAAGTTGTAGTATTGGCAATTCCGGCGATCTTCCAAGCTTTCACAATGGGTACTTCAGGAATACCACTTTGCTCACTATGTGGATTAGAACCTTGTTTTAAATAGCGAACGTACATATTTTTACCAATTAAGTCCTTGAGATCACCACCATTTTTTTCTAAATCCTTCGCGGTGGAAAGTGAGATAACAATTTCATTTGTGGAACCTGCTTCTGGAAGGCTGCCATATTGAATGTCATTTTTAACATCTTCTAGCACCCCTGGAGCCATCATCATAACCAATTTTTCTCTAGTGGATTGGTCGGACAGTTTAGTCATCAATTTTTCATCTTTAATTATGCTTTGATCTAAAGAATAAAATTGTGCAACAGGAATTCCTTTGCCTCCAATTTGAAAGTAATAGGCATATATATTTTTATCTAAGGACATAACTGAGTTTATATCACTATATTTTAGAGGCTTAATATTTTTTAGAGACTTATCAGTATTTTCTTTTAACCCTACAGTTATTGCATTTGTTGGAAATATGCCTTTAACTTGAGTATCAACTGCATTAGTTGTACCTGAAGTAATAGCTATAGCTAAGGCAATTCCACAAATACCTATAGAAGTACCAATGGCTGTTGCTAGGGTTCTACCTTTTTTAAGCCATGCGTTACGAAGTGATATTTTTAAGGATGATAAAAAGGACATTTTTGATTTTGTTTCTATTTTATCTATAATAGGCGCAGCGGTTGACACCGAGGCCATATTTTCTTCAATAGAAATTAACTTACCATCTTCCATTTTAACAATTAAATCTGCATAAGCCTTAGCAAGGTCCGGTGCATGGGTAACCATGAGTACTAGCTTATCTTTTGAAATTTCTTTTAATAATTCCATAACTTGCTCACCTGTTTTAACATCTAAGGCGCCAGTTGGTTCATCGGCTAAAATTATTTCTGGATCATTAGCAAGAGCACGGGCAATAGCAACACGTTGGCGCTGTCCACCTGACAGAAGGTTTACTTTCTTCTTCATTTGATTTGATAGTCCAACTTGCTCTAAGAGGCTACATGCTTTTTTCGTTTTATTTTGCTTAGATATTCCTGATAAATCTAAAGCGAGTTCCACATTTTGGATTGATGTTAGTGAATTAAGCAAGTTAAACTGTTGAAAAATAAAACCCACTGTATTTTTTCTATAAGTGTCTAAATCTTTTTCTCCGGCCTCTTTTAAAGATTTTCCGTTAACAATAACATCACCTTCAAAATCCTTATCCAAAGCTCCTATTAAGTTCATCATTGTTGTTTTTCCGCAACCAGAAGGTCCAACAATTGCCACGAGTTTTCCATTAGGTAAATCAAAAGAAACATCATCTAATGCTATAACCTGGTGCTTACCGATTTTATATGTTTTTCTTAAATTTTTAATTTGTAACATTTACTATTCCTCCTATTCATCACGCAATGCGTCGATAACTTGAATTTTAGTTGCTCTTTTAGATGGAAAGTGTCCCGCTAAAACTGCGACTAATATACTGATAACAATTAGTCCGGCAATAGTTACAAAGGGAATTTTAATATCTGTAAATGGGATACCGGTTAATGGGATATTTACGATATTATCTGCATTAATATTTAATACATTATTGATTATTCTATTTGCAATTGGTTGTATTATAAAAGCTACTAGAACTCCAGTGACCCCTGCAAAAAGACCAATTAAGGCAGACTCAGCTTGGAAAATACGAGCAATATCTTTATTTCTTGCTCCCACAGCTTTTAAAATACCTATTTCCTTTTTACGCTCAAGTACACTTGAGAAAATTACAATCCCTATTAAAATTGTTGAAACTACGAGTGCTAGTGATATAAATACAATCATAACCGCCTCGGCCAAATTAATTAAAGTTTTGATAGCAGTTTTAACCATAACAATTTGTGAGGTTGCGGAAAAGCCTTTTGTTTCCGTCATTTTATTTCCGCCAATACCGCCATTTTCCTTAGCATTAATGTAATTTAATACAGCTTCATTGTTATGAACGTCTTTTATAACCACTTCTGCATTTACTATGCGGTTTTCTTTTCCTATAAAATAGCCATCATTTTTTAGCCATGTATTAACTGCATCATAAGAATAATATGCAGAGGCTGAGCTTAAGGCTATTTCATCCACAACACCGACAACTTTAAAATCCTGTGTATATTTTTTACCTAGAATTTCATCTCCTGTGATTGGATTTGTGGTTTTCTCCTGAATTATTACCTTGAGTTTCTTACCAATGGCTTTTGTATAATCATCTTTATCTGGGTTCATGCCATACATTTCAATTACATTTTTAGCCATATCCTTATTTACTAATAATTCATTCTTATTGTCCTTTGGTACACTACCTTTTAGTGCATGCTCAATGTTTGTAAGATAATTTTCACCAGCTAAGGAGTTAAAGGGAATATCCTTTAATTCTTTATTATTTGCTTCAAAAGAAGTAATATCTTTAACATTTAGGTCTTCTCTAACATTTAATACGTCGGGATTTTTCTTAATGCTGTCATAGACATTTATATTCTTTGGGTAATCAGTTTTTTCAATCGCCGCATCTTTAAACTTCATAGATGCTTGTATTATGTTAGCACTAGCAAAAGAATTTGTTTGAATATCTATGTAATTAGTTGCCCCATTGCTAAGCCCGATAACTAATAAAATACCTGCTATTCCAATTGAACCAGCAATAGTGGTTACGACTATTCGTCCCATTTTCTCTTTAATATTTCTAAGGGATAGTTTTATGGCATTTCCAAAAGACATGCTACCATCTTTCTTTTTTAGCTCTGATTTTAAACTATTTTTTTCAGATTCATTAATTTTCTCGTCTTTTTGAATTTTACCATCTAGAATAGCTACAACGCGGGTAGAGTATTCATATGCCAGTTCTCGGTTGTGAGTAACCATAATAATTAACTTATCACGAGCAACATCTTTAATAAGCTGCATAATTTGAATCCCTGTTTTTTTATCAAGGGCTCCTGTTGGCTCATCTGCTAGTATTATGTCTGGATCATTTGCAAGGGCTCTTGCTATAGCTACACGTTGTTTTTGGCCTCCAGATAATTCACCTGGCTTATGATCCATATGTTTTTCCAGGCCTACCTGTTTAAGTAAGCTTTCTGCACGCTTTATACGATCCTTTTTTGATAGACCGATTAAATTCATAACAATTTCAACATTTTCAAGTGCTGATAAATGTTCAATTAAATTAAAGGATTGAAAAATAAAGCCTATATTGTTTTTACGATATAAATCCCAATTCTTTTTTTTGTATTTTTTAGTTGATTTTCCCTCAATAATTAAATCACCTGAAGTTGGCCTATCGAGGCCAGCGATTATATTTAAAAGTGTGGATTTTCCACAGCCTGACGGTCCGAGAATTGAAACCAATTCCCCTTTTTCAAAATTAAGATTTACAGAGCTAAGAGCGTTGAAACTCTTCTTTTTTTCAATAGTATATTCCTTTGAAAGATTGTTTAATGATAAAAGCATAAATAACTCCTTTCGAATCCATTAGTGTATTTCCAGTTTTGAGCTTATACATTTATAATAGCAATTGAATCTTAAATAAGCCCTGTGTTAATCTTAAATCTACCTTAAATCATCCCCTGGGTCGCTGCATTAACAACTTCTGACGGAGCTTTTGATTACCACTTATAGATGTGGAAGACTTCCTTCTGAAATGTCGTTAAATAACAAAGGAACTCCCTCAAGATAGAAACAAATTCTAAAGTGAGATAGTTCCTTTAGTTATTCTAATTTGATGATAAATTTACAGCCTTTTCCTATAGCAGTTTCAAGGCTTATTCGTCCATTATGTTTCTCGATTATAGTCTTAGTAATTGCAAGTCCGAGGCCCGTACCTCCAGTTTGAGAGTTCCTTGCGCTATCCACTCTTTTAAAGGGCTCAAATATTTCCGCGGATAGGTCCAGAGGAATTCCAATTCCATTATCCAGAATTTCTAGTACTACTTTGTTAAAAGAATTCTTTAATAAAATTTTTATTTCTGTACCTCGCTTATTATATTTTAAAGCGTTATTAAGAATGTTAATGAGGGCTCTATCCATTTGTTTCACATCAATAAGAACAACTTTTTTATCGAATGGTATCTCAAAAGAATATTTAAAACCAGCCTCTTCGATTTGAGGTATTAATGAGGCTATAAGCTCTCTTAAATATTCACAAATATCTACGCTTTTAAGATTAAGCTTAAAATCTGAGCTCCCCATTTTAGATAATTCAAATAAATCTCCTATTAAACTATTGGCTCTTGAACTATTATTTATAATAATGCCCAAAAACTTTTCTCTGTCACAGTCCGATATATCCTTGTTATTCATTAGTAAATCAGAGTATCCCATTATATTAGAGAGGGGAGTTTTTAAATCATGAGATATATCTAGTATTAGCTTTCTCCTATTATCTTGAGATTTTTCTTTTAGATTTTTCTCGCTTTCAATTTTTTCTGCCATTATGTTGAAAGCATCTTTAAGCTCCCCAAATTCGTTTGTCGATCTCAAATCAACCCTGGCAGAATAATCACCGCCTGCAATTGTTGTAACTCCACTTAATAATTTTTTTAAAGGTTTTACAAAATTATTAGAGGTTAACCGTGAGTAAATAATAAGCCCAAGGATAAAAGAAGTAATATTAATTAAACCACCTAAAATTAGAATAAATATAAAATTATCTATGGCTCTAGGAATTCCATTTTTATCGAAAAAAATGCCATTAACGAATTGAGTTTTAATAGGAATAACTATTTTTAACCAAAAATCACCGTTGTTATTATAGCGTACATTATAATAATATTCTTCTTGATGCTTGCCGCTATTAATTAAGAATTCACTAAACTCACTCTTAGTATATTGTTCTATATTCTTCGGATTTATTCCCCTTGAAAAAACAACCTTATAATTTTTGTCAATTACCTGAACCCCACCTTTATATTTTAAAACCTGAGAAAAATCTATATTCTCATAGTCATCTCTCATAATTTGAGAAGCTGATAGTTCTGGTATTTCATCATGTTTTATTAATCCCTTAAAGCTTACTGAAATGATTAAGGACACTATAATGAAGATTATTGTAGAAAAAATAAATAGTAATAAATAATTTAACAAAAGCATGTTTGCAACTTTCTTTTTTTTCATACTTTATTCCTTAGCCCTAAGTTGTTTTCCAGCTTATAACCAATTCCTCTTATAGTTTTTAAATACTGAGGATACTTTGGGTTATCTTCAATCTTGTCTCTTAAATGGCTAATATGCACCATGATTGTATTATCATCGCCATCGCAAAAGTAAGCATCTTCCCATACCACTTCATAAAGTTGCTTTTTTGTATATACTCTTCCTACGTTTTCCATAAAAATTTGAAGTAATTTTAGCTCCTTTGCATTACATTCTAATTGTTTATTATCTTTATATACACTGTAACTATTTTTATCAAAAGTTAAATCTCCTATTTGAATAATTAACTTATCGGGTATTTTTAGCGCCATTTTGTACTTGTAGGATCTTCTTAGTTGCGCATGGACCCTTGCGATTAGTTCAATGGGATTAAAGGGTTTGACCATATAGTCATCAGCACCTAGTCCCAGTCCTAATATTTTATCTGAATCTTCACCTCTTGCAGTTAAAAAAATTACAGGGATTTCACTTGTTTCTCTTATCTTTCTCAGTAAATTGAAACCATCAAGCCCTGGCATCATTACGTCAAGAATAGCTAAATTGATTTCGTTATTCTTAAATATCTCCAAAGCTTTTAACCCGTTTTCTGCATCATATACCGTAAAGGCTTCTTTTATAAGATGTAATTCCAATAGTTGCCTTAAATCCTGATTATCCTCTGCTATTAAAATATTTAAGATGTCCACCTCCATGTCTAAAATTTACTCTTTAACGACAGTTCAGAAGGAAAGTCACCCACTTCTATAAGCGAGAGTACCTACTATAAGTAGGAGTTACTTACCCTAACAATAGAAAACTTCAGTGGGGGTATAAATCTCCTTCTGAAGTCGTTAATATTGCAGCACCGCAGGTGATGATTTAATTATGCCCTAGGGTGTAGAAATTATCAATTAATATTATTAAAATTAATTGTCTCAATCAGAAAGTCGTTGTGCAAACAGTTTTAAATTATTAGTATAACAGTTTTAAATAACAATATATATGATAAAATAATAGGTATATATAATTTAGAAAGTTAAGGGGGAAGTATAAATGGCTGATCAAAGACTTAACAAACTTGCAAAGCTACTTGTGAATTATTCTACTAAGGTTAAACCAGGTGATTTTGTATTTGTATCTTGTGATGAGGTTGCAAGACCTTGGATGGTAGAGGTAGTAAAGGAAGCTGTGAAGGCAGGTGCTCATGTGGAAACTGTATTAACTTCACAGGAGGTATCAGAAATAAAACTTAAATATAGCAGTGAAGAACAGCTTCTTCAAGAAAATCTGATTTTTAAAACTATGCTTGAAAAAGCAGATGTGTGGATTTCCGCTTGGGGAAGTAGAAATACAAAGACAAATTCAAGAATTGATGCAAATAAATTTAAAATGTATTCCCAAGGGGAAGCGAGTTGGAGAAAAATATATTCTGAGAAGATGGGCAATGGGTCGTTAAGATGGTGTGGCACACAATTTCCTACTTATGCAGATGCTCAGGAAGCTTCAATGAGCTTTAGCGATTACGAGGACTTTGTTTATGGTGCAGGATTACTTGATGCGAAAGATCCAGTAGCAGAATGGAAAAGGATAAGTTCTGAGCAAGAAAGATGGGTTAGATACCTTGATACAAAAAAAGGATTACAGTTTATTTCTGAGGGAACAGATATCAAAGTAAATATATCGGGAAGAAAATGGATAAACTGCGATGGAAAAGAAAATTTTCCAGACGGAGAGATATTTACTTCACCTGTTGAGGACGGAGTGGATGGAGTAATTACCTTTAGCTTTCCAGGAATATATATGGGTAAAGAAATTGAAGGGATAGTTCTAGAGGTTGAAAAAGGAAAGGTGGTTAAAGGATCAGCCACGAAAGGAGAGGACCTACTTAAGGCACTTCTTGAAACGGATGAAGGAGCACATAGCTTTGGTGAGGTAGCTATAGGAACCAACTATGGCATTGTGGATTTTACAAGAAATATGCTTTTTGATGAAAAAATTGGTGGAACGGTGCATATGGCTATTGGCGATTCAATGCCAGAAGCTGGTGGACTAAATAGATCTACTATTCACTGGGATATGCTTTGTAATATGAGAAATAGTGGGGAAATTTATGCGGACGGTGAATTATTCTATGAAAATGGAAAGTTTATTGAAGGCATATTAGAAAAGTATAAATTATAATATAAAAGATAGGATTTCCTATCTTTTTTTATCCTGAAAATTGTAAAAATTATTTACTTTTTTCGATTTAATTGCTCTGCAATAATTATTGATAAATACTTACCAGTATTTTTTGCTTCCGAAGTAGTATTAGTATAGGAGCCTAGTTCAATTAATACTGCATTACCACTTCTATTCTGGTTATAAAAACCAATTCCGCGATTAACAACAGTAATTTCTAGCCCTCTTAAAAGATTAGGATACAATTTATTTGATATTCCTATCATGGAATCTATCAATTTTTTCTGTTGAGCATATTTGGGGTCTTGCTGTGCGATTACAAACATAAATTGGGCAACATTTCCCCCGTCTATTTTCGTCGTTACTGTATTCTTATCGTTTACACTATCTCTATGTAAATCAATAATTAAATCAAAATTTTCATATACTTTTAAATACTTATCTAGAGTAACACCAGATTTCTTGTAGGCTTTAGGATAATATGGCTTATCATTTACCGTTTTATCATGTATAACGGCGATTCCATATTTTTTTTCTAAGTTCTCCTTTATTACATCCCCTACAGCACATACATTTCTTGTTTGATCTGTACTACTGTTAGTTTTAGAGGTATCATTATCCGAGGTCCGATAAGCTTCTGAGGTATGAGTATGATATATTAGGACTCGAGGCTTTTTTCTATTTAAGGGTTGTTTCAAGTCTGGACCAGGGAGATTTGAAACAACATTTGGGTCTTCAGACTTATTTACCTGATTTTCAATTAATTTAAAGGGTATAACTGTTTTTATATTTTCGCCTTCATTGTTAGTGCTATTTTCATTTTTAATTTCATTATTAACATCCTGTTTTCCAGTGTTTGGGGAATTAATTGAAGCTAATGTAAGGTTAACAACCTTAATATAAAAGTGATTTTGAAATTTTCGTTCATTGCTTGCATTAACACTTTTAGTTAAAATTAAGCCTAATAAAATAATAATGAGAAACGTGGAAATACTTAAAAACATTCTTCCACTATCATCTTTTTTAACAACTTTACGCCTCATCTTGATCCCCCCACTACATTTTTATCTTTTATTTAGATGAAGTCTTTTGAGTATTCTTTAATGCTGAAACGAGTGCATTTACACAAACTTCAATATCGCTGTCGCTGGATATATTATTTCCAAGCTCAATAACTGTTGAATTGTTAGATAAATCTTCATTGAAATAAGATATTCCAAATTGATAAAAGTACATTTCGGATTTAACTTCTTTTGAATTTTTAATATTTCCTAATAGACTGTCAACAAATTTTTTATTTGCTTTATAACGCGGGTTTCTTTTAGTAAATTGAAATACCATTTTTCTCGCATTAGATTTTTCATTTTCTATTATATTGGAGTGTATGTCTATTAAAATAGTATTTGAATATTGCTTGACATTTTTTGTTATTAAAGCACGTGCAGCTTGATATGATTTATTATAGTCTGCCGGTGGGTCACACTTTATAAAATGGCTATTAAAACCTTCTTTTACAAGTTTATTGCTCAATAAAGCACCCACATCAGATACTTTCATTCCAGAGGGATAAGCTTCATCAGCGTGACTATTGTAAATTACTATGTCAGCTGAAAATGGTACTATAGAATCAGTATTATCACTTGTTGATTTTTTTATAATAGCTGCTGAGGCTGTATTTGGTGTGTTTTTAACTGTACTTTTAGAAGTTATTACTGGTGTTTTTACTTGCAATGTTGTAGCTTTAACAATATTTTTATCAGAGATTATGTTTGAAGTGTTTATTGCAATGCCGAGTCCTCCTATAATAACGAAAACGACCGTCCCAAGTAATATACCTTTGAAATTTATCTTCCTATACTTTGAAATCATAATAATCCTCCTTTTTATTTCAAAACTATTTAAAATCATTGAAGTAGTTCCTATAAGTCTATTGCTTTTGCCAGCCAGCTCCAATACTTTTATTATTGTATTTCCATATTGCAGGTTTTCGCTAGCTCCTAAATAAGAAATAACCTGACCATCGCAGGAAATTTCACAGTCTTGTCTCATTTTATGGAAAGCATAGAGCAAGAGAGGATTAAACCAGTAAATTATGGACAATAAAGTAATAGCATAATTTATAAATATATCCTTGTTTTTCAAATGGGTTAATTCATGCATTATAATATATTTAAATTCTTCATCACCAATATTGGCGGCTACACTGACTGGAATTAATATCTTTGGTTTAATCAATCCACACAAAGAAGGGCTATTTATTTTTTGCGAATATGATAATTCTACCTCAGTTCTTATATTCATAGCTTTCTTGCATTTATTTAGAATTTCTCTATGTGTGCTGTTTATATTTTTTATAGACGTTCCAACAATATCCTTTAATTTTTTATATCCTGTAACTAATATCGCTATTGATAATGAGGTGCCCAATATCCATATAAAACAAAACACTTTTTCAATATTAACTTTGTGGTTTAAAGGAATACGGTTAGCCTTACTAATTACACTTTTATTTGAAGGGTGAATCGCACTTATTGATATTGGATTGCTTAAGGTTGCATTTGTAAGTTCTTTTGAAGAATTAATTTGTGTTATTTGTGTAGCTTTATTTGTAGTACCCTGTACATGAAAATTTTCATATAAATTAGAGATGTTTAAAGGGTTTTGTGGCCCAAATGGAATTATTAATTTTATAATTAATATTAACCATATATAATAGTGGAAAGTAAAATTTAGTTTATTTCTAAATATTCCTTTGAAAATTAATATCATTAGTACAATTATGCTACCAATTAAAGATGAAAGTACAATCATCTCAAAAATATTTAAAAAATCCACACGCATCAACCTTCCCTTTTACTTGATTGGTTTAGTATATTTTTTAACTCATCTATATCTGTTTCAGATATTTCTTCTGATTGGGCAAAAGTTAAGAGCATAGATTTGATAGAGCCATTAAATACCCTATTAATAAAGGAGTGGCTTTCAGATTTTTTACATTCATCTTCTGATATTAAAGGGAAATATAAATATTCATAACCTAATTTAGTAAATCCAATTGCATTTTTATTTAATAATCTGTTTATCAGACTTTTAACTGTAGCTGGTTTCCAATCGGATTTATCCTTTAATTCTTGTATAATATTGATTGATGAAATTTCAGAATTAATCCATATTATTTTCATTATTTCCCATTCAGCATTTGATATCTTGGGAATTTTACACATTCCATATCATCTCATTTCAATTACAACTGTAATTTGTATTATTCTATACTATACTCCTCTAAATGGTAATTATTACATTTATATTTAAATAGAACTAAGGAGTAAACCAATAAAGATTTATGATATTATAAATTATGCTTGAATGGAATTTTGAGCTGATAAATTGATATCTTTTTTGCTTTGAAACAATAAATTAAAAGCATCCGATTGGATGCTTTTTTTGTTCCGTGTTAATTAATTTTTAGTACTCAATAATGAGTTACAACTTTTGTGTAGTCATTAAATCATCTTCGCAGGATATGATTTAATAATAAAGGGATCTGAAATAAAATGTGGAATACTAAACTTAATAGGAAAATAAATTAAAATTTACTAATTTTTGTTTGGATATTATCATTGTTATTATTAAAAAATGGGTAGATATAGAATCCTATATCCCTTAGGGGGTAGATAGTAGGGAGAGTGGATGTATTGCATAAAATGAAAAAAGTTTTTGTAAGCGTAAGCATACTATTAATTATTATTGCTATAATTTTTAAGTTTGATATACCTAATAAGATATATGCAAAAAAATTCTTAAACATTGATATTGAGAAAGCTAAGAGCATAAAAAATAATATTCCGAAAGATATTTTGGAGAGTATTGTTGAAAGCAGGGATGCAACGAGTGAAAGAAATCAAAGCATAAGGACAATTAATGACTTCAAAAAAGAGTTTCTTTATAAATATGAAAACTTAAAAAATGTACCGGATTATATAGAAGTAGATGAATCAAAAAGAGGGATTTCAGTGGAGGGAAAAAAGGCTGTAGAAGATGTAGAATATATCTTTAAAGAATTAAAATATGGATATGCTGGTTATAAATATTTTGGAGGAGATGAAAAGTTTCTAAAAGCAAAAGAAAATATCTTAATAGAATTTAAGAAGTTGCAGAAAAAGAATGGCAGAATTGAATGTAACGAATTAGAAAAAGTTATGTGTGAGAATTTAGATTTTATTCAAGATGGGCATTTTTCTATAGGGGGTGGCAGAACATGTAAGGAGTCTATTATGTACACTACTGAAAAATACGAAGTTATAAAAAAGGATAACTCTTATTTTTTGAAATTGAATAACGATATGAAAGGTATTGTTACTATAAATAAAGAGGAGCCTGAAAAATACATTAAGCCTTCTATAGATGAAAATGGAAATATTGTATATAGATTATGTAGATTATATAAGAGTAATGAAGATATGTTATCAATTTGTCTAAAATTTAAAGATGGTAATAAGGACAATAATATAAGTATTAACTTAGAGAATACATCAAAAAATCACGTGCATAAAGGAAGTAATAATAGTTATAAATATGAAGAAGTTTATAAAATACCAGTAATTGATTTAAATTCTTTTGAGCCATCTGAAAAACTTGAAAAATTTGTGGAAGATGGTAAAAAAATATCTAAGAAAGATTTAGTTATAATTGACTTAAGAGGGAATTACGGTGGGAATGAAATATATGCTTTCGATTGGATTAAAAATTTTACAAATCAAGAGTACAAATCACCGGGCTTTAGTTCAACGCTACTTACTAAAAATTCAAAAGATGCATTGCTTTACAACGGTAAAAAAATGGTGGGACCAAAGGATTATCCTAAATTTGAACAGCAACTTAATGATATGTATAAAAATAAGAAAAGTTATCTTAAATATATCGGTTGGTCAGAAGTAGGACATGATGATTCAACTCATATTAATAATGAAAAGATAATTTTTGTTTTAATGGATAAGAATACAGCTTCAGCAGGTGAAAGCTTTGTAAAGGCATTAAAAAGTTGTAGTAACACATTTTTTATAGGTACAAACACAAGTGGGATGTCAAATATAGGGGATGTGGGATATTATGTTCTACCAAATTCTAAGATCGATATTTTTTTTGGAAATACTCTTTTTGTAGATAATGATTTAGAATGGAGAGATGGATTAGGAGTTTTACCTGACTTCTGGGTTAATTCTAAAGATGAGGAATATAGATTACTTAAATTCATAAAGAATTACTCAGAAGGCAGTATCAAAAAGGATGTGCAGAAATAAGCGGAAATCAGGATAATGATATTAATATAAAACTGTCTAAATTAATTTTATAGTTGATTTAGACAGTTTTTCTCTAATCTCATCAGTAAGGTCCGAACTCGTAATTATAACATCTATATCATCTAAAGTAGCAAATTTATAGGTGCCATCAACATTAAATTTTTCTTTTTCTACAAGTAAAAATACTTCTTTACTATTAGAGACTATAATTTCTTTAACATTACCATCTTCTAATGTAACAGTACCTACGCTATTTGTAATTAAGTTTATTCCAGAACTCCCCACAAAACCTTTATTAAAGGTATATTTAGATATACTCTTAGTTGCCTCTGAACCAAAAACCCCACCAGATTTATTATTATATACTCCACCTATACATATTAGCTTAACGGTTTCATTATCATTAAAAAGGGGTGGTATTAGTGACATATTGGTTATTAAAGTTAAATTTTTAGTACTATTAGATATTAATTTAGCTAACAAAAAGTTGATACTTGAGGTATCTAAAAAAATCACATCTCCATTCTCTATAAGGGAAAAAGCTTTTTGAGATATTAACTCTTTGCTATTTAAGTTTACGTTCATTCTAGTAGTTATAGAGCTGTTTTTAGAAATCTTTCTATTTAGGATAGCTCCACCATAGGTCCTTTGAAGGGCCTCAGATTTTTCTAGTCTTTGTAGATCCTTTCTTATCATACCTTCTGAAACATTAAATCGTTCACTTAGTTCTTTAACTTTTATTCTACCGGTTTCATTAAGTATACTTAAGATTTGTTCTAGTCTTTCTTCAGTAAACATTTAAGCACCTCATCAATTATTATCATTTAGTGTTGTTGCTGATTAATATTATAACATTATTATCTAAACTTACAAAATATATTGAATAAAAACTTTAAATAGTATACAATGATAACAAACAATAGAAAACAACTTAAATTAATTAACAGAAATATTTAAAAGATGTTATAATTTAGCGTGATAAGGTAATGCTTAGCGTGATATTTTATATATTAAGACATTTGAAAAAAAGCTAGCCATGTTAATGGTTAGCTTTTTTATGCATATAGTCACAATGCATAGGCAATATTATAGGATGCTCCGTAACTGTAGTTTTTGTAGCTCCTCTATACAATTTATAAATAGGAGAGCTGTTGAATTAATATATGAATATTTAAAAATTAAAACAAAAAAATCATATAACCATCTTACTGCTCCATTTACCACACCTATCTCCAAAACAGCCTACAGTTTTTTCACCATCTTTTATTTCAATTACTTCACAATTGTTACCACAACCATTGCACTCTATATTTCGAGGGGCAAAATCATTGAAAGCTACTTCAAACCCTTTGAAATTTGTTTTTCCTGTCTTCATAACTGCTTCATTTGCAAGTACTGCCGCTCCAATAGCACCCATTACATCGTAGTGCTCTGGAACATGAATCTCAGTGCCTAAGGCTTTTTCAAAAGCTACTTTAATGCCTATATTCGCTGCAACTCCACCTTGAAAAAATATTTTTGATCGAATTTGTTTTCCTTTCCCTACATTGCTTAGATAATTCCTAACCATTGCCTCACAAAGACCTCCTATTATATCGTCCTCATTATATCCAAGCTGTTGCTTATGTATCATGTCAGATTCCGCAAAAACAGCACATCTCCCAGCTATTCTTACAGGTGATTTTGACTTTAATGCATACTCTCCAAAATCTTCAATAGGTATCTCTAGCCTTTCCGCCTGCCTATCAATAAAAGAACCTGTGCCTGCTGCGCAAACCGTATTCATTGCAAAATCTGTCACTATGCCATTTTTTAATAGTATTATCTTTGAATCTTGACCTCCAATTTCTAATATAGTACTTACATCTTTATCAATTTCGAGTGCTGCCACTGCATGAGCAGTAATTTCATTTTTTACTATGTCAGCGCCTATTAAAAAAGAAGCCATATGTCTTCCGCTACCTGTAGTTCCAACTGAGCTTATTTGCTTACTATCGTATTTTTCACTTAGAATTTTAAGTCCATCTTGGATTGCTTTTATAGGTTTACCTTTTGTTCTTAAATATAATTTTTCAATAACTTTTAATGTATTATCTAATAGTACAATATTAGTACTTACAGATCCCACATCAACTCCCATATAGTACATTGTTTTTCCTCCTCTCTAACATATCTACAAATGCTTCTATTCTAGTAATATACCCTGCCTCTCCAGTCATTTCATCTACTATCAAAGTCATTATCGGAAAATCTTTATCATTTGAAATTGCAGTCAAAATTGATTTTGATACAATTTCTGGCATACATCCCATAGGAAAAATTTGAATGGCTCCATCAAAATTCTCTTTTTCAGCAAGGAGTACTTCTCCTATGCACTCTCTAGCGTGCCCACCGATATAATATGGGAGATATTCTCTAGAAGCTCTCCTTATGTCAATTGAGTTAAGCTTTAAAGGGCGAAGTGCTGTATCTTTAATCCACCAACTAGGAGTAAGCATTCGTTTAGTGGCGACCCCATAATCCATAAGTTTATCTTCTATATAAAGATTAGAAAAGGGTTCAATTATAGTATAAATTTCACCGATAATTGCAATTTTTACTGGGGACTTATGTTTATTAATAGGAATCTCGTTTATTTTATTTTTATATTCTTTTAGAATATTCACCATCTGTGATGGCGAACTTGCTTTCGAAGCATTAAGGGTACATTCTTTTAAAAGGCCCTTAAATTCTCCTTTGGTTACCTCGAATCCTGTTAAATAATGTGCTTTACTTTCAATTTTTTCTATTAGCTCAATTACATTATAGGCTACCTTTAACGCTCTAATTTTTTGAGCTTTACCTAATGGGCTATTACCCGTGATATTGGATAGGCGATTTAAGAATTCTTCTTTACCTATGTCAAAAGGGCTATCAACTACGATAAAAGTCAAATCGTGTCCTAATTTCTTTAGCGCATTCATCTGTAATTCACAGTACTCGCCAAATCTACAGGGACCACAGCTTCCAGGGATAATTATGGTATCCGCTCCAAGATCTATACTCTGTAAATAATTGCCCATCATAATTTTATAAGGTAAGCACATTTCTTCTGGAGAAAACTTTGAACCGAGCTCTAACGCCTCGTTACTACTAAATGGTGGAACTATGCATTCTATACCCAGTCCATCAAATAGTGCTTTAGCTGCAAGATATGTGTTGCCTAAATGTGGAAATGTTATCTTCATTATTATTTTTCCTTTCAATCATATCAATAAAGGCCTCAAGCCTTGTGTCTAGGCCGCCTTCACCAGTATGTTCATCAACTTTTAAAACTAAAAGAGGGAAATCTCCAATTTTTTCTTTAATAAGTTCTAGTACAACAGAGTCTATTCCACAAGCAAAGGATGATATGTATATTGCTCCATCTATTTCATTATTTTTAGCTATACTAGTTGTAAATCCATAAGAATTTGCAGCAAAAGTCCAAAAGGGCCTTTTAAAAAGAGTTTTTACTTCTGCCTTAATTTGTTCCTCCGCCATATATTCCTCTGTTATAACTCCTACACCTAGTTTGTTTAATTTTTTTACTATATTCATATTAATGAAAGTATCGTAAAGATTATATGGATGTCCTACTAAAGCAACATTTTTTTTAAAGCCTTCATCTTTAATCCCAAATTTAAAATTCCTCTGTGTTTCTAAGGCTTTGTTAAATGCAACGCTTACCTTGCTATTATCTTTCGTAATCATTCGAGCTAGTTTTTTACACCAACAATATAATTCTTTCTCATTAGTTGCATATATAGGTTCTGTCATTACCTTTGGCAAATTGGGTATGCTATACATTATCATTTCTGGAAGTCCACAAAACTTAGGGCATATAAATTCGCGTGCGCGGACCCTCATAATTCTAGGTATTATTAGTAAATCACATCTGTCCTTTATATCTAGTATGTGTCCATGAAATATCTTTATGGGCAAACAAGCCTCGTCTACACAGTATTTAACCCCTCCATTTAAAATGTTTTTGTTTGTATCAGCAGATGTAATTACTTCTGCACCTAATTCAATTAAAAACTTTTCTATAAAAGGAAAGTATTTATAATATAATAAGCCTTTAGGAATACCAACTTTCATAATTTCCTCCTTACATCCTTTTTTACTAGCACTTTTTAATTCTGAACTATTAAGCTGAAAAGTATTCGTAAAATATAAAAAAAACTGGATTTAGTATCCATGATTTAGCGACATTTCAGCTTCGAGGGTGATGATTTAATATTATTTATATATGACATAAAATTCCGAAAAATGCATTGGATTTTTATCGTTGTCGTATTATGGTATAATAAAATAATACTCCAAAGGAAGTACGGGATTTAATTTTAGGGTGAAGCTTTATGTGAAATTAAGGTGCCTATACCCTAACCTGTCAACTAACCTGGGAGGAAAAAGGAGTGGAAATAATGACCAAATTTAAAAGTCTTAAATCTATTTTATTAACAACAACATTAACAATTGGTGTATCAATGCTTACATCACAAAATATATTTGCAGCTACATCAACAACTAAAACTTATACTGTTAAAAGTGGGGATTGCCTATCTTCAATAGCGATGAAGTACGGACAATCATTAAATAACTTAAGGAAAGCTAATAACAAATGGAACGATTCTATTTTTCCGGGTCAAGTTCTTAAGATTTCAGGAGGAGATAGTGCTACGGTGAAACAAACAACACAAACGAAGAGTGATTCACTTAAGACTTATACTGTTAAAAGTGGGGATTGCTTATCTTCAATAGCGAAAAAGTGTGGACAATCATTAAATGATTTAAGGAAAGATAATAACAAATGGAATGATTCCATTTTCCCAGGACAGGTTCTTAAGATTTCAGGAGGTACTAGTTCTACTGCAGCGCAAACATCGCAAACAAAATCTACGGCAATAAAATATACAGATAGCGATTTGAACTTGCTAGCTAGATTAATAACCGCTGAAGCAGGAGGAGAAAGTTATGAGGCTCAGGTTGCTGTAGGCGCAATAGTTGTAAATAGAGTTAAGAGCAGTTATTTCCCAAATTCAATCAAGGCTGTTATTAATGAAAATACAAATGGGCGTTATCAATTCACCCCGGTATTAAATGGTAACATTAATAGACCTGCAGAGGCAAGTGGAATGAAGGCTGCAATGGAATCACTTAATGGAAATGATCCAACAAATAAAGCTTTGTTTTTTTACAGTGGAGCTACTCCCAAAGGATTGACTGAGCCACAACCAGTTTCCAGAATAATAGGTAATATGACATTTGTACAATTGATAAAAAAGTAAAGTATTACTTTAGTGAAATGTGTAAAATAAAAGTATAATACGACAATACATAATAGTAATATAATTCATTGGCACTTGTAGAAAATTTACAGGTGCTTTTCTAATGGCTAATAATGGAGCTATTAATTCTTATGGATTACACAGTTATTAAAAGTCTATAAGTCAGTAATTATTAAATTTCAGAACTTAATTAAAATCTTTTTTAAGTGGAATTAGTTGTTGAATTTTTTGATTATGCCGCATTCATACAAGTTAGAAAATATTGTTTTAATAATGGCATAAATAGGGACAACAGCAAAGGCAGCCAAAGGTCCACCTACTGCAACTGCACCTATTACTAAGAAGATGTCAGTTAGAGGGTGAATTTTCATTGCATGAGACATAATTGCAGGCACAACAACCCTTCCTTTTAAAGTTTGTACAATGATGAATACAATAATAAGTTTTACTATCATGAGAAATCCCATGCTTAAAGCAATGATAGAGGGAATAATCATGGAAATAAAAAAACCTATAAAAGGAATAAAAGCCAAAATAAAAGTTATTGAGGAGAAAAGTAGAGCATTGGGAATGCCTATTATTTTGTAGGCAATAAATATCATAATGGATAAAGAAAGAGCTACTTTTGCTTGACCTGTAACATAAGCATCCAATACCTTATTGCTCTCAGAAAGAATTTTCAGAACAAGTTTTCCATACTTTTTAGGGGTTATGCACATGATTTTATCTTTAAATTTACAACCATCTTTAAGCAAAAAAAATAATATTATTAACACAAGAAATAGAGTTGAAAATGTGTGCATTGCATACTTTACTGCAAACATAAGGGTTTGACCCAAATTATGCGTATAAGTATTAGCTATATTGGCAAATGTTTTATATATCTCAGGGGGTATATAGTTATTAATTTTATTCATTATTTGATTAACAGGGTCTTGGCTTTTCATAAAATTGGTTAGTTCTTCTATTGTTCCATTAAACTGAATTGCAATATAATTACTAAAAAAGGTTATAGCACCTGTGCCAATAGATACTCCAAGGATTAATGTTAATAGAGCTGAGGTACTTGGTTATAAACCATTTTTCATGAAAATTGTATTTAATGGGTTCATAATATAAAACAAAAACACAGAAAATATAAAAGGAGTTAAAAATGATTTAAAAAGTATAATTATAATTTTATGAACAAAGAACATCTTACTGAAAAGAAGTATGGCCAAAAAAATTAAATTAATAATCAGCAAATTTTTTAGTATGTTATTTTTAAGCATAGTCATACACTTCCTTTGATTTACTCCATATAATATAGTTTGAGCATGTAGCTATATACTTATTCATTGCTAACAAATAGATATATCTAAACATTAACGTCTTTGTCTTTCTTCTTTTAATGTTTTGTCGCATAATAAATATTTTTGTAGATATAATAATAAAAGATAGTTTATTAAATCAAACAAAAGGGGAGATGAAATTATGAAAAACAAACCAGATGACAGGAGAGATAATGTAGATAAAATTCAGGAGAATATTGATAATTCTATTGAAAATTTTAACCTTGCTGAAGAAGCTATTGAAAAAACAGATGATGAAAAAATTATAAATTCACTAGAGGAAAAGAATGAGAGAAGAAAAGAAGCTATTACAGGCATGAGAACAGAAATTAGAGAAGAGGCAATAGATAAAAAAAACGGATATAGATAGAGTAAGAATACAATAATCAGAAACGGTATAGCAATATTTAGCTATACCGTTTTTATGAATTTTGTATGTAAACATACTGGTATTTCATTTGCTTTCGCAGTATATATTAAGCATCTTTAATTTGATAATTATAATTATTATTATATTTTCATGTTATTATGGTAAGAAATTAGAAAAGATAGATAAAGCTCAATTTATACGTGTGTTTAAATAAATTTAAGGGGTATGATTTTATGAAGAATGAGATATTATTAAAAAGTGTTGATGATAATTTGGAAGAAAAACTTATAGAGATACGTCATAATTTTCATAAGCATCCAGAGTTATCTAAAGAGGAGTTTAAAACAACGCAGACTTTACGTAAGCTATTAAATGAAGCTCAAATTCGAGTACTTGATCTACCACTTGAAACAGGGTTAGTTGCAGAAATAAAAGGATTTAAGGAAGGGCCTATTATTGCAATTCGTTGCGATATTGATGCGTTGCCTATTATTGAAGAAACAGATTTAGATTATAAGTCAGAAGTTTTTGGAAAAATGCATGCTTGTGGACACGATTTTCATACAACTGTTATTTTAGGTGCAGCTTATTTATTAAAACAACAAGAATCAACATTATCTGGAACAGTACGGGTTATATTTCAACCAGCTGAAGAAATAGGGAAGGGTGCAGAAGACATTTTGGCAAGCGGAGTCCTATCAGGTGTTGATGCAATTTTTGGATTGCATAGCTCACCAGATTTAGAAGTAGGCAGTTTAGGAACAAATGTGGGAGCTTTGACTGCAGCAGTTGATCGTTTTGAAGTCGAAATTGCAGGCACTGGAACACATGCGTCATCACCGGAAAAGGGAACAGATCCGATTATTGTTGCAGCTCATATGATTACAGCATTACAAACAATTGTTAGTCGTAATGTTAGTGCATTTGATCAAGTACTCATTAGTGTTACTCACTTGGAAAGTGGTAATACATGGAACGTAATTCCCACTACAGCTTATTTTGAAGGAACTGTGAGGACGCTTAAGGCTGAAACACGTGAGTTCGTCCCTAAAAAAATGCTGCAAATAGTTAAAGGAATGGCTGACTCATTTGGTGCAACTGCCGAGCTAAAATGGTATTGCGGACCGCCAGCAACAAATAACACAGCGAAGTGGACGTCTGTTGCATTAGAAGTAGCAAAAGAACAGGGATATGTTATTAAGGAACTTCCTCAAACCCTAATTGGAGAAGACTTTGCTTATTATCAAGAGCAAATAGAGGGTGCATTTGTTAGTATAGGTACAGGTGTGTCATATTCACTTCATCATCCTAAATTTACAGTAGATGATGCGGCAATTCTACCAAGTGCAAATTATTTTGCGAAACTCGGTAGGCGCGCATTGCTTATTTTAACAGAAAAGTAAAGTCGATTTATGAAACAAGATTAAAATGGTAATGTGCTAATAACCATATATGTGCTATAATATACCTTTATACAATCAAATATTATCTGTTGAAAAGTCTTATTTTCAATTGTATTTTATAATGAATGCAAATAAATTATAGTAATGGAGAGATGAAAGTTGAAATACAAAAAAAAATTTACTCTGATTGTTTTATTTCTAGTATTTTCTATGAACTTAAATGTTTTCGCAGTTAGTAGTAATGACACTACTAGTTTACCAACAATATATGGGAAAGCAGCCATCACTGTAGATGTTGCAACTGGCGAAATAATTTACGCGAAAAATGTTGACAAGCTAACGTACCCAGCAAGTACAACAAAGTTAATGACCGCGCTATTACTCGCTGAGAACAGGGAAAAAACTGATGAAATAAAATATACGCAAAGTGCAAAAATCCAGCCTGCGGATTCATTAAATGTTAATTTTCATCCAATTGGACTTGATGAAACTATGTCAGGTGCTGACGTAATGGATGGACTGTCACTGTTTTCAGCGAATGATCTGGCCTGTATGATTGCAGACGACGTCTCAGGAAATGGTACAAACTTTGAGAAAACGATGAATGATAAGGCAGCCCAATTGAACATGACAGGAACTCATTTTGTAACTCCTAATGGGCTTTCGCGTCCCAATCATTATACTACGCCTTATGATATGAGTATATTGGCTAGAGCTGCATTTTTAAACCCATGGGTAAAAGAATCAATGACTAAAAAGAAAAGTACCATATCAACATCAAAAGGTACAACATTTAAAATTGAAAATAGCAACAAGCTTCTTGGCGTAGATGGTTGTATTGGTGGGAAAACAGGATATACTTCACAAGCCGGAAGATGTCTTGTAGCCTTTTATGAAAGAAATGGTAGAGAAATTATGGGGGTTGTTATGGGATCAGTTATGGATGCCAAAGACACTTATGTTTTCAATGATATGGAAAACATAATTAACTATAGCTATAATTTACAGAAAGAAGTATTACATGCAAATAATTCTGTTATAAGAACTGAAACATTAAAATACAAACCGCTTGGATTCTTTGGTCCAGAGAAAACTATTAGTGTACCATTGGTAGCTAAAGAGGATGTTAGCTATTACAACAACGAAGCAAACAAAAAAGATTTGAAGGAAAATATAAACTTAACCAGTATGTCTGTTTCTAGTCTTAAAGGAAATAAGAGCGTTGGAACTTTGACATTAACTGAAAAAGGGAAGGTCAAAACTTACAAGCTGTATTCAACAGTTTCGAAAGGGTCTTTATTAAAAAACAACATACATATATATATTATGGCTACTGGGATATTTATTTTATTTTTAATTGGAATAGCGGTTATAATAAGAATGATTAATTTAAATAAGAGAAAAAGAAGGAATAATAGATTTAAAAAGAATTTTTAAAATGAAGTGAAGAAAGGGTTGTATTATGGATATTAAATCCATGATAGGGCCTTTTTTTACGTGGATGGCTGATGTATCTGTATTTCAGTAACAGCAAGGCGAAGTGTTCACTCTAAGAATTCAATTAGTAGTAGGAAAAAATAAAAATCCTTATAGAATCCTTATAATTACTTAGTATTATAAAACTATAGTAAACGAAAGGGTGATGAATATGAATAATTACATTTTACAAACAAAAAATCTTTGCAAGACTTTTAAAAAACAGCGTGCAGTAAACAACATTTCGCTGTCCATTGAGAAAAATTCTGTCTATGGATTGCTAGGCCCGAATGGTGCCGGAAAATCAACTCTATTAAAAATGGTTACGGGAATGCTTCATCCAACATCAGGAGAAATAATTTTTGAGGATCATCAGTGGAGCAGGAAGGATCTTTCTAATATAGGAGTTTTGATTGAATCTCCACCTCTTTATGAAAATCTTACGGCCGTTGAAAACCTGAAAGTACGAACTATTCTTTTAGGACTTCCAGATTCCCGTATTAAAGAAGTACTGGAAATTGTGGATTTAACGAATACAGGAAAAAAGCAGGCAGGACAGTTTTCTATGGGAATGAAGCAAAGGCTTGGAATTGCAATTGCACTACTAAATAAACCCAAATTGCTAATTTTGGATGAGCCTACAAATGGCTTGGATCCTCTTGGAATACAAGATTTACGTGAGTTAATACGTTCTTTCCCGTCGCAGGGAATGACAGTGATCCTCTCCAGTCATATATTGTCTGAGGTTGAATTGATTGCAGACCACATCGGCATCATAAGCAATGGGGTACTCGGGTATAACGGCAAAATTAATCCTGGTGAAGATTTGGAGGTGCTTTTCACAGAGGTTGTGAAAAAGAACAGGAAGGAGGATTTATAATGCTTAAATATTTACAGGCTGAAAATTTAAAGTGTAAGAGAACATTTATAAAAAAACTGATTTTTATTGCACCTATGGTTACTTTGCTATTTGCATTTATGTCCGGAAACGGGTTTCAATTCAATAGCTTTAATTGGTGGTACATGATGATTTTGCCGGGATATATTTCAATAATGGCAGTAATGACTAACGAAAAGGAGCAAAAAAAGTTACGCTATAGGGCTGTATTTGGTCTGCCGATTTCTTTAAAAAAGGTGTGGATTTCAAAAGTTTTGGCAAATGGGATTTATATGACTTTCTCATGTATGGTTTTGCTAGTTGGAATTCTTTTAGGAGGTTATCTAATTTCCAATACCGTACCGATTTTTCGCGCATTTGCCGGAGCTGGTTTGATTGCAGTTACATCTTTATGGCAGATTCCACTTTGTATGTTTTTAGCGAAGAAACTGGGAATGCTAGGGACAGTTTTGATAAACGCTGGAGTTGGAGCTGTATTAAATGTTATGGCTGTAAGTACATCAATGTGGTGGATTTGTCCTTATAGTTGGACGTCACGTATTATGTGTTCGGTTGTTGGGAGTTTGCCAAATGGAATGCTAGCGGAAATAGGAGATCCGCTACGAAATCCAGTCGTGATTCCAATTGGAATTATGCTGTCCATTATTCTGTTTGCTTTGCTAATGATTGTTACCGCTAATTGGTTTGAAAAACAGGAGGTTAATTAATATGATTGCTTTAATTAGGTGTATAAAATCGGATTTTTATAAATTAAGACATACTTCTATTCTGTGGATTCATCTACTTATTCCGCTAGCGGGAGCATTCATGTTTTTGGCATATTATAGTTCATCTTCATGGAGCGCATTAAAAAAAATAAGTGGGTATTTGGAGGTCCTAGCAATTGCATTTCCTTTGCTCATAGGAATAATCAGTGGGATAGTAATTGAGCAGGAAGAGCAAGCTGGAAATTTTCAAACACTACTGTGCAGTACAAAATCAAAATGCACCACGTATTTGAGTAAGCTAATTGTGTTACTTTTATTGGGAAGTTTTTCTATTATACTTGCTGTAGGAACATTTGCACTTGGATTCCAAACAATGCCCAATATATTTTACTTGAAAGCCGCAGGAGCATTAGTAATAGGAAATATGTTTCTTTATATCTTGCACGTGTTCATAAGTCTTCAATTTGGAAAAGGAGCTTCCACAGGGCTTGGAGTTTTCGAAAGTCTGGTTTCTGCTCTGATGCTTACTGGTCTTGGAGATAGAGTGTGGCATTTTATTCCATGCGCATGGAGTGTAAGATTTTGCGATAACCTCGTTGTAGAGTGGGGCAAGTATTCTACAAGCGCTTTTGCAGTAGTTGATACGAAGCAAGGAGTATTTATCATGTTATTTACCGTATGTATAGCTTCTGTTGCAAGTTTATTTTGGTTCAAAAGGTGGGAAGGAAGAAAGTCATATGAATAAGGAGGAATTATTATGAAGATAAAAAAAATATTGAGGCCTTTGCTTGCAGTTTTGTTTTGTACATTAGTAATAGGGTATTTTGCAAAAGATACTATAATTAAAAAAGTAAGGACATATGCACTTAAAGATAAAATTGTTTGCAAGGTCAATGCTAAAAATGCTACGCAAATCAGTTATAAGGAAATAACTTATCAAATTTCAAATGTTTCATTGGACCGGTCTAAACTTGGGGGATGGAACGGAATTATTGACAAAGTGGCAGTTCTTGATAAAAATAATTGTATAATTTCGCAAAAGGAAATTGATTTGTCTGCCCAATTAACAATAGAGGATGTAAAAAAGGATCTTCCCCAAAATGCAAAGTTTATTGTATCTTTTCAAAGTGTTTGTTCAATAAAAGGTATAGATAGTAAAGAAGCCATCGCCGTCCAAGTTGATAACAACTTTTACAAAGCGATGCCTGTAGGAAGCGCGTCTACTGATAAAACAGCCATCAAATTATCTCCTGCGGAGTAAAAATAAAAGTGCTTATAATAAGCTTCGCTATGATTTGGAATTTGTGGATAATATAAGTTGATTTGATAATATTTTGACGTTATACTAGTTATAGACAACATACGAGGAGTGAGGAATATGGCAAAAATTCTGGTTATCGATGATGAACCTGATATTCTGGCTTTAATTAAAAATATTCTTCAGAAAGATAATCATTTGGTAACTACGGTTGTGAATCCTGAAAAAATTTTAACTAGTGAATTTTCAAACTTTGATTTGATTTTACTTGATGTCATGATGCCGGGTATGGATGGATTTACTTTTTGTAAGGAGATTCGTGGTATTGTAGACTGTCCTATTATTTTTCTTACAGCAAAAACTATGGAAATAGATATTATGTACGGGTTAGGGCTTGGCGCGGATGATTACATTACAAAACCATTTGGAGTGGGGGAACTAAGAGCCAGAGTAAATGCTTATCTTAGGCGGGAAAACCGTGAAAGGCGAATTACTCTTTGTGTATCCGGGGTGAAGTTTGATTTAGCTGGTAAGGACATTTTAGTGGATGATAAAAAAATTCCTTTTACCAAAAGTGAATATAACATATGCGAATTTCTTGCCAGAAATCAAGGCCAGGTTTTTTCAAAGGACAAAATATACGAAGGTGTTTATGGGTATGATGGAGAAAGTGACAGCTCAGCTATTACGGAGCACGTTAAAAACATACGGGCAAAGATAGCTGTGTTTGAACTGTCACCAATTGAGACGGTATGGGGGATAGGGTACAAATGGAAGTAAAGAAAAAAGCTTTTACGTTAAAGGCGGTCTTTTTTAAGTATCTATTAATTTTAGGAGTTACATTTATTGTTTTCGCAGGAGTATATATGGGAATTTTTAATCTAGGCGTAAGAAATGGTGTGATTCTTATACCGAGTTACTGCGAGGATTTGGCTAGGAGCGCTAAACCATTACTTGCATCTACACCGAAAATCACAGAAAACATGATACCCTATGGATGTAAATTTGCTGTTTTCGATAAAGAATATCAGGTTGTAAAAACAAATTTAGAGGGTCAGGACTTACTTACCGCAACAGAATATGCTAAGGGTACTTACCTTAAAAGTGTAAGCAAAAAGAACTACTATTTCATTGAAAGGGAAGATGGGTTTTGTGTTTTAGAGTACTATGTTCAAATGAGCTACCAATCTGAGTTTTTAAATAAGCATTTACCGGATCCCGAAAAAATCATGATTATAACTTTTGCCGCTTTATATTTTTTCATTATTTTAATCATTACTACTATTTATGCGAAAAACCTAAATAAGCATCTAAGGCCCCTCCTGCAAGCTACTGAAAAAATCAAGGAGCAGGATTTGGACTTTGACATAAAATGTTCAGGAATTAAAGAATTCAATGATGTACTTTTATCAATATCAGACATGAAAACAGAATTAAAAAAATCATTAGAACAGCAATGGAATATAGAACAAGCAAAGAAGGAGCAGATTTCCGCTCTTGCCCATGATCTTAAAACTCCACTAACAATTATCAAAGGAAATGCTGAATTGCTGTCTGATTCAACATTAGATAAGGAGCAACAGGAATATATTGATTATATTTCAACAAATACAAGGCAGATTGATCAGTATATCAAAACACTGATTGATATTTCAAATTCAGAAAAAACTCTTTTTCTACAACTGGAAAGAATAGATTTTGAAAATTTTATTGGCACAATTCAAGAGCAGCTTGAAGCCATTGCAAATACCAAGGGACTTAAAGTTGAGTTTACTAAAACTTATATTCCTAGGTCGATTATGATTGATAAGTTGCTACTTCAACGTGCCATTATGAATGTTATTTCAAATGCGGTGGATTACTCCCCAAGTAACGGAAAAATTTATTTTGAGGTAAAATCCATGGATAATAAAATAAGATTCATTACAACAGACGGTGGAAAGGGTTTTTCAAGCGAGGATATCAAATCAGCCACAAAACAATTTTATATGGGTGATTGTAGCCGCGCATCGAAAAGTCATTATGGGATAGGGATGTACATTACCCAATCATTTGTAAATCTCCATGGGGGGACCCTCCATATGGATAATTCACTTGTAACTGGTGGCGCACAGGTAACAATAGAGATTCCAATTTGTGAATAGGGGATTGGTGATTTTTTTGACAGCAAGTTCAGAATATAATAATTAAAGCTACAGGTCTTTCTAAAGGGAAGGTCATACAGATAAAGAAAGTCCTCAAGCGATTGAAAACCAATCATTTGAGGGCTTTTTTAAATAAGCATAGAATTTTTTTTGTTTCTATTTTACTATAAAGTAGAAAGGGTCTACAAAATTGAACGATATTACAGAGTATTTTAGTTCTCTTTGGTAAGTTGTATACTCTAATCTTAAGAAATCTTAAGGTTTAATTACAATTTTCTTAAACTCCTTCTTGTAATATAAGAAAGCAAGGAATATGCATTTTACTTTGTTGAAAAATTTTAAACGGTTTATCTGCCAACATGATGGAGCAAAAACCATTACAATTTAATATTATATTTATCTTGAAATTTTCGGATATTTTATATTGCAATATACAATTTTATTTATTTTTTTACTTTTATGTATACATTTGTACCCAATATGCCTTATAATTACATGGGAAGTTTTACATAGAGTAGCGTTATACCATAAATTGTAAGAGCGAATATAAATGGAGGCAAGGGAAAGTGGATAATTAAGCAAAACGAATGTATGTGTGTAAACAAAAACATTGAATTATGTTAAATAGAATGTTTAGAGTTATTAATATATTTAGATTATATAATGTACATAATTATTGCTTAGCGAATAGGAAATAAAAGAAAACATAGATTTTTGAAATATAGAGAGGAGGCACATTTATGGACTTTATTGATAAAATCGAAAGTTACAGTACTGGCGATAAAGTAGCTCATATGTATAGGAATAGTAACTTAACCTATAGGGAATTAAAAACAAAATCTGATTCACTTGCTGTAAATATTATAGATTTATTTGGAAAAGATAAAACTCCAATAATAGTTTTTGGACATAAAGATCATTTAATGCTTATCTGTTTTTTAGCTTGTGTAAAAAGTGGACATGCATATATTCCAGTGGATAGCTCAACACCAACTACAAGGCTTAAAGATATTGTATTTATTTCTGGTGCTAAACTAATTATAAACACATCAGATGATTTAATTGATATTCCAGCAGAAACAATATTGAATAAGAGTGAAATAGAAGAACATTTATTACAACATGGGAATAAAATACCAAATATAGGTTATAGAATTAAGGATGAAGAAGTTTATTATATTATATATACTTCAGGAAGTACTGGTAATCCAAAGGGAGTTCAGATAACTAAAAATTGTATTCAAAGCTTCATTGATTGGAGTATGGATTTAACTGATAAAAAAGATAAAATATTTATGAATCAAGCACCTTTTTCTTTTGATTTATCTGTTATGGATACTTATTTATCATTGGTTTCTGGTTCAATACTATATAGTATTGATAAAGAGATGATAGCTAATTTACCTGAGCTTTTTATTGATTTTAAGTCTTCGGGAATTACAACTTGGGTTTCCACTCCGTCCTTCGCAGAAATGTGTTTACAAAGTGAGCAATTTAATGAAAAGTTATTACCCAAATTGAGGCAGTTGTTATTCTGTGGAGAAACACTTTCTAAGGAATGCGTAAGAAAATTATTCGAAAGATTCCCTAAAATTAAAATAATAAATTTCTATGGGCCAACAGAGGCAACAGTAGCAGTAACTGCAATTGAAATAAAGAAAGAAATGCTTTTAAGTAAAGAAAAGCTTCCAGTTGGGTACGTAAAAAAAGACTGTGAAATAATCATAGAAGAAAATACAAATGAAATATTAATAGTAGGTGATAGTGTAAGTATAGGGTACTTTGCTGAGCCTATTTTAACAGAAAAAAATTTTTTTGAAAAAGAAATTTTAGATGTTAAAAAGAGGGGATACAGGACCGGAGATACGGGTTATATAGTTAATGGTCTATTATATTATGAGGGACGAATAGATAATCAAATTAAACTTCATGGTTATAGAGTGGAAATTGAAGATATTGAAAACAATATAAGAATACTTCCTTTCATTAAAAATGCAGTTGTAGTACCTATTAAAGAAAGAGGTAAAATTAAATATTTAGCAACAGCTGTAGTGCTAAATGATAAATATGAAGGAAACATAATTATCTTAGTTAAAAATTCCTTGAAGGATTTACTGCCTTCATATATGATACCTCGCAAAGTAAAGGTAGTAGAAGTTCTACCGATAAATGGAAATGGAAAAATCGACAGAAAAAAGATAATGGAGGAATTTTAAATGCTTCCTTATGGAGATTTTTTGTATTTCTATATAATGATTTTAGTGCTAATTCCAGCAATTGTTGTTGGTTTGCTTGGCAAAAGGATAAAATGGTATGGACTACCGGCTAGCTTATTTATGATGTATTTAATTTTTGGTAAATCAAAACAGCAAATTAAATATTTAATTATATTTTTTATAATGGAATTTTTGTTAATTATTATTTACAGCTTTATAGTGAAAAAGTTTAAACAAAGATGGTTACTTTGGATAATGATATTTATAGGCCTGTCACCTTTAATCTACTCAAAGTTTAGCAATATACTTATACACAGAGAGCTTGGATTTCTAGGGATTTCTTATTTAACTTTCAAAGTTATTCAGATGTTAATACAAATTTTTGATGGGTATATTACCAAAATAAATATTTTTGATCTTGCTTATTTTATGTTATTTTTTCCAACATTAAGTTCTGGACCCATTGACCGCTCACTTAGATTTACTGAGGAAAGCAATAAGGTTATAAAGCCCAGACAATATGTTGAATATTTAGGTGATGGACTATTTAAGATTCTACAGGGAATAGGTTACAAATTCTTAATAGGATATTATATACAACAACATTTTATTAATGTAATATCATTAAGACCACACACTTTAATAAATGCAACTAAATATATGTATTCTTATAGCTTTTATTTGTTTTTCGATTTTGCCGGTTACAGTTTAATTGCAATAGGCGTAAGCTACATAATGGGAATAAAAACGCCTGAAAACTTTAATCTTCCATTTATAAGTAAAGATATAAAAGATTTTTGGAACAGATGGCACATGAGCTTATCTTTTTGGTTTAGAGATTTTATTTATAATAGATTCGTAATGACTGCCATTAAGAAAAAGTGGTTCAAGAGTAGATATACAGCTTCCTACATTGGTTTCATGATAAACATGATAACCATGGGGCTATGGCATGGGATTCAGTTGAATTATGTTGTTTACGGTGCCTTCCATGGGATTTTAATCATAGTTACAGATTATTTTCAGAGAAAAGTACTCTACAAAAAAATCAAAGGAAAGGGTTATTTTAAAATTGCTTCGACTTTTGTAACTTTTAATTTGATATGTTTTAGTTTTTTAATATTTTCAGGATATTTATTTAAATAGAAGGAGGAATTTATATGCAAGAATTAATTTATAGTATATTAGAAGAAATTACTGGTGAGGATTTACATAACGAAAGTGATGTGAATTTATTTGATAGCGGAAGATTGGATTCATTAGGAATTATTGAACTGATTGTAGAATTAGAGGATAAAGCTAAAATCAAACTTGATCCTGCAATTGTTGAAAGAGGAGATATAGAAACACCAAACAAAATTATTGAATACATTCAAACTCTCTCTGAATGTAGAATGTAATGAAAAAGGTCATAGCTTTCGCTTGTTCTATTATTATTAGTATTGGTTTTTTATTTTGTTATCAAAGCTATTATAAAGGTCTTATTTCAAAAAAATATTATGATAAATTCGGAGAAAATTTATCTGCATATAAATTTAAAAGCGTAGCACTTCAAAGCATGGGAGCAAGACAAGGTGATAATCTTTTTATGTTTGGTTCCTCTGAAGTTGTAAAGACTACTGCATATTCTACTCATCCAATTAAAGTTTTTAATGATAAAAAAAATGGTTTCCAAATCAATCTTATAGGACAAGGAGGTTATAAATCCTTAGTACATACTGCTAATTTTGGAGCAATTGGTAAGGAACTTAAGGGGGAAAAAGTGGTTTTCGTACTTTCTCCACAATGGTTTTTAAAGAACGGCATTAATGAAAATGAGTTCGAAGCCAATTCTTCTGAAGCACAGGTATATGGATTTTTGTTTAATAAGGATATTAGTTTAACTACAAAGCAAGAGTTTTCTAAAAGAATAATATCAATTACTGACAAAAAGGCCAATAAACACTTTGATATTATGAGAGACTACTGCTCTCTTTATAGTAATAATGACTTATTAAGTACATCTAAGAGATATTTGATGACTCCTTATTACAGGATAAGATACGAGCAATTAATGTTAAAGGACAATATAAATAGCATTAAATATCTTAAGCCTAAACTTGCAAAATATAATGCGACGCAGCATACAAATATTAACTGGAATGCGGAATTAAAAAAAGCTACGGAGATTGCCGAATCAAAGTCTAATAATAATAAATTTGGTATGGACAATAATGCGTATAAACACGCGATTAGAGGAAATCTTCATGAAATAAAGGGGTCTATGAAGAAGGACTCTTATAAAGTATCTCCAGAATATGAGGATTTTAAATTGTTGCTAGATGTTTGTAAAGAACAAGGAATTAAACCACTATTTCTAAATATTCCTGTAAACGGCGAGTGGTATGACTATGCTGGATTTAATAAAAATGATAGGCTAGCTTATTATAAAAAAATAAACACTATGGTTAATTCCTATGGATTTGAGGTTGCTGATTTTTCAAAATATGAAAATGAAAAGTACTTTCTAATGGATAGTTCCCACTTAGGCTGGAAAGGTTGGGTATATGTTAATGAAGCTATTGATAAATTTTATAACAAAAATGAAAACTAATATAATTTTTATGACAACTATTTATATTATTGTCATTTTAGGCTGTAGTTATGTATTTTTATTTCAGCCAGATGTTAAAATTTCTTATATATATAATCAATTTTAAAGCTAGACAATTATGCATGCAGTACTATCTATATGTAACATTCTAAATAATACAAAAACCCCTCTGTAGCCTCTGTAGCTACAGAGAGGTTTTTTAAAAACATATGGCGTTTACTTTAGCGCGAATTGAAAATGGTGATAATATTAATAAGAATTTTGCATTTTGCATAAATAATATATTCATATTTTTGTTAATAAGAAAAAAGGTTTAAAGTTTTTAAAAAAAAATATTCATTGTATATAACCAATTTGAAGCTACATTATCTAACATAACTTTAAAAACATTACTTTCGGAATATTCTAATTTTTGGGTTTTACGTTTTTCTGTGGTACAATAACTTTGAATTTAACTCATACATATCTATAAAATATTAAATTTACAAAAGAAGGGGAGGATAAAATGATGAACTTTTTACAAGCAATTATCGGAAAGACAAATGATATTCTATGGTCCTATATACTTATTGCACTACTTATTTTTATGGGGCTATATTTTTCTTTTAAAACAAAATTTGTTCAATTTAGATATTTAAAAGAAATGATTTCTCTTTTAACTGAAGGTGTGGGGAAATCTATTTCTAAATCTGATAAAAAGAAAGGTACATCTTCATTTCAAGCATTTTGCATAAGTACTGCTTCTAGAGTTGGAACTGGAAATCTTGCTGGAGTTGCTATTGCTATAGCGCTTGGTGGTCCTGGTGCAATATTTTGGATGTGGCTAATTGCTTTAATAGGCGGTGCTTCTAGCTTTGTTGAAAGCACTCTAGCTCAAATTTATAAAGTTAAAGATAAGCATGGCTATAGGGGCGGGCCTGCATACTATATGGAAAAAGCACTTAATAAAAGATGGATGGGAATTGTTTTTTCTATATTAATTACAGTATGTTTTGGTCTTGTATTTAACTCTGTTCAATCAAACACTATATCACTTGCTTTTCAAGAAGCTTTTGGTGTTAAAACTGTAATTACTGGTTTAATTTTATCAATATCTACAGCAATTATAATTTTTGGTGGAGTTCAAAGAGTGGCTAAGGTTTCAGAGATTATTGTTCCTATAATGGCTGTTGCATACTTGTTAGTAGCTATATTTGTTATTCTTAAAAACATTTCTTCGCTACCATCAGTAATTTCACTTATATTTAGAAGTGCGTTTGGTTTTGAACAAGCTTTAGGCGGTGGTGTAGGTGCGGCAATGATGATGGGAATTAAACGAGGACTTTTCTCAAACGAAGCTGGAATGGGAAGTGCTCCTAATGCGGCAGCAACAGCAGAAGTAACTCACCCTGTAAAACAAGGACTGATTCAAACTTTAGGAGTATTTACAGACACAATTTTAATATGTAGTGCAACAGCATTTATAATATTATTATCTGGAACTTATACAACTAAAGGATTAACTGGAATACAGCTTACGCAAAATGCTTTAAGCTCACAAGTTGGGGCTTGGGGAAGTACCTTTATTGCTGTATGTATATTCTTATTTGCATTTAGCTCAATTGTAGGAAATTACTATTATGGCGAAACAAATATAGAATTTATTAACTCAAATAAAATATATGTTTTATTATATAGAATTACTGTTGTAGGTATGGTTTTTGTTGGCTCTGTAGTAAAGATTCAAATAGTTTGGGATTTAGCGGATTTATTTATGGGCTTAATGGCAATAATTAATTTAATCGCTATATTCCAACTTGGTAAAATTGCTTTTGCAGCATTAAAAGACTACACCTTCCAGAAAAAGCAGGGTAAGAATCCTGTATTCACAAAGAACTCTATTGAAGGATTAAAAAATGTGGAATGTTGGGATGAAGAATAATTTCCTATTTTTTAAAAATCTATGATTTTAACGACATTTCAGCACTGCAGGTGATGATTTAATACCTCTAATCTAAAAGCAAATCAAAAAAACGCAAGTTAACTAACTTGCGTTTTTTTGATTTGCTTTTAATGGTAAACATATTATAAAAAGACTTTATTAAATCTCTAGTTATAACAAATAACCGGAGTATTAACATCAATATTATTATATATCGTCATTGCAAAATCGTCTGATGCATTTATACAACCATGAGAACCATTTGTCAAATATACATTTCCACCAAAGGAGTGTTTCCACGGTGCACCATGTATTCCAATACCATTATTAAATGGCATAAAGCAATTGACAGGTGTATTGTAACCCGGTCCCTTTAAGCTTGTATTTTTTGCTTTATCTTTTAATTTATAAACACCTGGTGGTGTTGCTGTATTTCTGCTTACATCACCAGTAACAACATCTCCATCTACAATAAGAGCACCATTCTTATAAAACCACATATGCTGTTCTGTCAAATTGATCTCCACATAGGTATTCCCGATATCATTTACACCATGAGATACTGCGGTTTGGGCATACTTGGGTTGCTTTGTTATGGTTTGTCCACCTTTTATAGATACAATTAAATCATTGACTTCACCTGTGCGATCAACTAACCATCCATAATCGCCACCGCTAACCTTTGCAGTTGTTCCGAATGATGTAGCAAAATCTCTTTCATTGCCATAGGTATTATAATGATTGGCCAGTTCACTTACATAATCTTTCATTTTATTTTCATCAAATGAAATTGCAAGGTTGTCATTAACTACTAGCCAATTGTGTATTATAGAACCGTCTAAAACTTCCTTACCTCCAGTAAAGGTATAAGTGATTTTTGAAGCTACATATTTATCAAGCAAAATTTTAGTGTTTTTAACTTCTTTGGAACTTGAATTATATTTTGGATTAATGTATTGATTTGTTTTCTCCAAATTTATTGTTGTTTCGCCTTTGAGAATTGCATTTACTACATTTGCATACAAATGCTTGCTATTGATTTTGTTTCCCATAATTTCTTTTACGATCACATAGCCGGTATCTGAATATTTAAAACTAGGATTTTTAGGTTTAATTGCTTTCTTGTTATCAAAACAAGAGAGTTTATCAAAATGTTTTTTTAATAGTTTTTCATCATAGGTCACTATGTCAGGTAGTTCAGAAGCTTTTGAATTAAAAACTTCATAAATCCACGCAAAAGAATTCTGACTGTCTTTTAAAACTTGAATTTTATCCTTTGCATTATATTTAAGTCCAATGTCAGCAGCTTTAAGTTGTTCATTCACACCACTTCGTTCTTGAAGGTTCAGTGTATATGTTTTGCACTTTGATAATAAGGCTTTATCTAATTCATCTACTGTTTTACCAGAAGCATTTATGCCATTAATTACAGAACCAAAATAAAAATGGTTATTAAAATATATTGACATACCTAAATATAGAACAAAGATAATAGAAAAAGAAATTATACTAATGCGAATAGATTTTTTGTGTTTTATTGTTTGTATTTCCATGAGGCACCTCTTTTAATGTAAATTTAGTATTTCATATTAATCATATTCCAATATGTAGGAAATGTAAAGTAACCTTAGCGAATATTTTTACATTCATGTAAAATATTCGTTAATAAAAGCAAAGATTAACGAATTGTGCTCTAACGCCTCACTTAGAGTAGTGGAGGACTTTCCTTCTGAAATGTGCTAAAGTAATTCACTTAAATTTGCAGTTGTAAGATCAATACTGTTATTTTTCATACTAAAAAAGACCCCTTAACTAATTATTTAATGAGACATTAAAATTAGTTGGCGCTCCGTTAATTAAACAATATGAAATTTAAATAGTATCTTTGCAATGATCTACTAGATTAATTATATCACAACAAGTTTTTATTAGCGAGTTATGAAGGAAAAGGAAAAATTGTACTAGACAAAAATTAAAGGAATGCACACGGTTGTGGCATCCCCTTGAATCTTATTATTTATTGTATTTATTTAAAGAGATTTCTTTTGAAAAAGAAAAATCTTTTACCATGCTAAAAGACCATCCTATTACAGCACCAACTAACGATGGAACTACCCAAACAAGACCCTGCTTAAATAAAGGTATAGAACTCAAAAATGACATTTTAAGTCCAACTTGATCTAATGAATCAAATATACTAAAAACAGCAGTAAATAGCATGCTGAAAGAATATACAGAGCTATAACCTTTAAATAGGTTATGGGAGAATGCAAGTACAATAAGTACTATCGCCATAGGATATATGACTGTTAAAACAGGTACAGATATACTTAATAGTTTAGTTAAGCCTACATTTGCAAATAACATACTAAATAGTGTTATTGCAGTAACCCAAATTTTATAGTTAACCTTTGGAACCATCCTTGAGAAGTATTCACTACATGATGTTATAAGACCAACACAAGTTGTAAGGCAAGCAAGTCCAAAAGTTAAACCAAGTATTATAAGACCATTTGCATTAAAAAGGTAAGATACTACATTTGTTAATGTTTGCGCTCCATTTTTTGTAGCACCAAATCTAGTTTGAGCAGCAGCGCCTAGGCATGAAAGCATTAGATATATTACAGTTAAAACAAGACCAGCTATAAGTCCAGCTTTTATTGTATAGGAGCTTAAAGCTTTTTCATCTGTAATTCCTTGTTTCTTTAAAACTAATGCAACAACTATACCAAAATTAAGTGCAGCGATGGCATCCATAGTCATGTATCCATCCAAGAATCCTTTTAACACAGGAAAGCTAGCATAATCTCCAATTGGAGCATTGAAGCTACCAATTGGTTTTACTAAACTACCTATAAATACAATTAATATAAGTATTAAGATAGCAGGGGTTAGTACCTTCCCAAAACGATCCATTAATTTATTAGGATTCATACTTAGCCAAAAAGCTAAACCAAAGAAACACAATGTATATAGAAAAAGAGGTAAAGCTCCACCAATAACTGATGCTGGTAAAAATGGTGCTATGCTTGTTTCAAAAGACAAACTTGCAGCACGAGGTATGCCTAAAAATGGTCCTATTGATAAATATATTAACAATGTGAAAACGAGCGCAAAGGGTTTATTAACTCTGCTAGCTAAATTTTGAAGACCATCAGCTTTTGCAACAACAGCTACAGCCAGGATCGGTAGACCTACTGCAGAGGCAAGGAAGCCAGATAACGAAAATAAAAGATTTGTACCTGACATTTGTCCAAGTACAGGAGGGAAGATTAAGTTTCCAGCTCCAAAAAACATTGAAAATAGCATTAAACTAACTAGCATTAAACTTTTTCTTGATAATTTATTCATAGTAATTCCTCCATAAATATTATTTTTTTTAAATTTTGGTATTATATCGCTAATATCAATGTCGCTATCCACTAAACCACCCCCTTAAAATAAAAAAAGCCCGTCCCTATAAAAGGGACGAGCGAGTATGCACGTGTTACCACCCTAAATCTATTAAAATTATAATGAATAACTTTAATAGCACTTAGCAAGATACCAATCGATATCTGTTCCTTGTAATGGTGGACAACCATTAAACCTTATTATATTTCAGGTTTACTTCTCAGAGATGATTTTCGGATATAGACTGAACGTTGACTCTCACCAAATGTCAACTCTCTTTAGAACAGATACTAAAACGTACTCTTTCTCGTCATCAAATTATAAGTTATATTAAAAAAGAATATATCATATTAAAAAAGAATTGTCAATAAATAAATAATATTACTATTAAAACTGACCCAGTTTTTGACAACAATCTGACTCTTTATAAAGATTGGAAGTAAAGATAATTACTTTTTAAATATTAGTTAATAGGTGTCACTCAAAGGATTGTTTTTAGGGTATAATAGATTAATAAAATAATAAATCATACCTTGAAAATATTTACTATTAATATTAAATTAGAAGGTAGAAGTTAGTTTTTTTATATATAAAAGATGTAAAAAATAAAGAAAAGAAGGTAAAAAATATGAAAAATAATATAAACAAAAACATGGAAATAATGAAAAAAATTATTGAAGAAAAAAAAGCGAAATCTTCAAGTCAAAAGAATGCTAAGAGACCACCAATTTATGGACCACAAAGTCCAGCATCTGGTAATGGTGGAGGATTAGTTGGTAGATAATCTATAAGTATAAAATGGAAATTATCATAATTAACAAGGGGATTTGTTCAAATTCCCTTGTTAATTATTTTTTTTCTCTAATATTAATTTTTAACTTATACCTCCCAATACAAATACGCCCCCTTTTTAGTAGCTGTCTTAAAGTTCATTAAAAGGTTGATTATACATAGGAGTAAAAGTATACTATATAGATAAGAGTAAAATATATTTAGTTGGTGATAATTATGAATATTATAGAAGTGGCAAAGTTAGCTGGTGTATCTAAGTCTACGGTATCTAGGTATTTAAATGATGGATACGTCAGTAGTGAAAATAGATTCAAAATACAAGAGATAATAGAGAGTACAGGATATACGCCTCTTCGTCAGGCTAAAACTCTAAGAACCAAAATAACAAACCTTATTGGCGTTATTGTTCCTAAAATAAGCACAGAAACTGCTTCTAGAGTTGTTGAGGGGATATCAAATGAAGTATCTAAATATGGTTATGATATACTCATTGCAAATGCAAATTTAAGTGTAGACAAGGAAATTGAGTATTTAGAGATATTTAAAAACAATCAAGTAGACGGCATAATATTCATGGCAACAAAATTAACAGAAAAGCATTTAAGGATTATGGCTAGTATAGAATTTCCAATGGTTGTAGTAGCTCAAAAAACTGAAAATTTTCATTGCGTTTATTATGATGATTACAATGCGTCTAAGGACATGGTTAAGCTACTTTTAAACAAAGGGCATACAGAAATAGCATTTATAGGAGTTACTGAAGAAGATATTTCTGTTGGGTTTGAAAGAAAAAGAGGCTATATGGACGCATTAAAAGAATATGGTGTTTCATGTAAACAAGAGTTTTTGAAAAAAGGTGATTTTACTATGGATTCTGGGTATAAATTAGCAGCGGAATTAATGGATCAAACTGAAAAACCAAAAGCAATTTTTGCTGTAACTGATAATATAGCCATAGGAGCAATGCAATACCTCACAGAGATAGGATACAAGATCCCTGAAGATATATCCATTTGTAGTATCGGAGATTCAAAAATATCTAGAGTAGTAACTCCTAAACTTACAACAGCGCATTATTTTTATAAAACAGCTGGAGAAAAAAGTGCAGAAATAATGATGGAGTTGTTAAACAAAAATATAGACTATGTAAAAGAAAATGTAAAAAATATTAAATTAGGCTATAGACTTGAGGTAAGAAATAGTATAAAATGAAAATGTAAACATTTAAGTAGCTTACATTTTTTTATTCGTTATGGGAACGATACCATAAAATTTAAGATCAGTCGTTAATATTGTAGCTCCGCAGGAGAAGATTTAATTAAAACTTATTTTTTTATTCGTTATGGGAACGATACCATTATCATTAAACAATTTATAATTATAAAGGGGGAAGTATTATGAGTAAGGATATGTTATTCAAGAAAACTTCTAGTGAAATATTAGAACTTATAGGTGGAAGGGGAAATATAGACAGTGCAGCGCACTGTGCAACTCGTTTACGGTTGGTTCTAAAAGATGAAAGTCTTATAAAAAAAGATAAAATTGAAAATTTAGAGTTAGTGAAAGGGAGCTTTTTAAATGGGGGACAATACCAAATAATATTAGGTCAGGGTATTGTAAATAAAGTCTATGAACAGTTTGCTTTAGAAGCAAATATAGATGAAGTTAGTACTTCAGATGTAAAAAGAGATGCTATGAAAAAGCTAAACCCAATTCAAAAGATAGCAAGGGTATTATCAAATATATTTGTTCCTATAATTCCTGCAATTGTAGCATCGGGACTATTAATGGGAACATTAGGAGCACTAAAGGCTTTTGGTCTTGAGTCATTGTCCGGGACTTGGTGGTGGTTAATGCTAGATTGGTTTAGTTCATCAGCATTTATATTCCTCCCAATATTGGTAGCATTTAGTTCAGCAAAAGAATTTGGAACTAATTCATATTTAGCGGCTGTTATTGGGGGAATAATGATTCATCCTGAACTTCAAAATGCGTGGACAATAGGTGGCGGGTATAAGTCTATGCGAATATTAGGTGGGATAATAGATATGCCACTAGTAGGATATCAAGGAACTGTCATACCAATTTTACTTGTAATTTGGATTATGAGTCTTATAGAAAAAAGAATTAGAAAAATTGTTCCAGAAGTACTAGATATATTTTTAACCCCATTTTTAACTGTTTTAATAACAGGATTTTTAGCATTATCTATAGTTGGACCTTTTGCAATGGTTATAGGGAAAGGAATAAGCATGTTCTTAACTGTTGCAATTGGTAAATTCGGGTTATTAGCTGGAGTATTATTTGGTGGAACTTATTCAATTATAGTTATGACTGGAATTCACCATAGCTTCCATGCTATTGAACTTTCATTATTAGCCGATACAGGAGCTAATACATTACTTCCTATATGGGCAATGGCAAACTTTTCACAAGGTGGTGCTGCACTAGCTGTATACTTTAAAACAAAGAATGCAAAAACAAAAGCTATAGCATTACCATCTGCTTTAAGTGCTTTTCTTGGAATAACAGAAGCTGCAATATTCGGTGTTAATTTAAAGTTTAGAAAACCATTTTTAGCCGCACTTGCAGGTGGAGCTGTTGCAGGCGCTTATGTAGTATTAACAAAGGTAGCTATGAATGCTATAGGATTAACTGCAATTCCAGGACTTACTATAGTAAAACCTGATTCAATGGTTAATTATATAATTGGATTAATCATAGCATTAGTTGTTTCATTTGGTACAACGTATGTTTTAGGTATAGAAGAATAATAATAAATAAGATATTAAATAAGGAGTTGCTAAATAGTGAAAAAGGTTATTTGTATAGGCGAAGCTTTAATAGATTTTATTCCGTGTGAAAAAGGGATAGCCCTAAAAGAAGTTAATAGCTTTTTAAGAGTTCCAGGAGGAGCCCCCTTAAATGTTGCAGCTACAGTCGCTAAACTTGGTGGTAGGAGCAAAATACTTACAAAACTAGGGAATGATGCATTTGCAGATGTAATAGTAGATGCTGTAAAACCATTAGGAGTAGATGTATCAAGTGTTTTAAGAACCAATTTAGCTAAAACAGCACTAGCCTTTGTTTCGCTAAACGAAAATGGGGAAAGAGATTTTTCATTTTATAGAAATCCAAGTGCGGATATGTTGCTAGATGAAAAAGAAATAAAAGACAGCGATTTTGGGGAAGGAGAAATACTTCATTTTTGCTCCGTTAGTTTAATAGATGCTCCAATCCAAAAGGCTCATAGAAAAGCTATAGAATATTGTAGCGAAAAAAACGGAATTATAAGCTTTGATCCTAATATAAGGTTACCTTTATGGAATAGTGAAGATGAGTGTAGGCAAGCAATATTGGAGTTTTTGCCAGAGGCTCACATATTGAAAATAAGTGATGAGGAACTCCAATTTATAACAGGAATTCAAGATGAAGAGACTGCACTAAGTAGTCTATTTAAAGGTAATGTAGCTATTGTTATTTATACTAAAGGTAGCAGTGGTGCAGAGTTTATTGTAAAAAATAAAAAAGTGTTTTCAAAGGGATTTACTATAAAAGTTGAAGATACTACAGGAGCGGGAGATTCTTTTATAGGCGCATTTTTATATCAAATAGCAAGCATGGATTTATCATTAAAGGATATTTTGGGCTTAGATGAAGACATAATTAAAGAAATGTTAAACTTTTCAAATGCAACAGCAGCCTTCGTAGTTTCTAAAAGAGGGGCTATTGATGCATTGCCTAAAAAAGAACAAGTATATAACATTATGAAGAAGTAGCTAATTATGAAAAGAAAAATTGAATTATTAAATGAAGAAATAGTTGTAGCAATAAATAATGTTAAAGACATAGTAAATGGAGATAAATGGGCATTAAAATATCACATTATGCCTAAAATAGGATGGTTAAATGATCCTAATGGATTGTGCTATTTTAAAGGTGAATATCATGTGTTTTATCAATACTCACCACTCGATGCTAGAGGTGGATTAAAATTTTGGGCACATTATAAATCAAAGAATCTCTTGAGGTGGGATGATTTAGGAATAGCCTTATATCCAGACAGTGAATTTGATCGTGATGGAGTTTATTCGGGATCAGCCTTAGTAGAAGGAGACGAATTATATCTATTTTATACTGGTAATGTAAAAGAAGAAGGTAACCACGATTATGTACTTACTGGTAGGCAGCAAAATGTGATTTGTGTAAAGAGTCTTGACGGAATTAATTTTGGCGAAAAGAAAGTAGTATTAACAAACAAGGATTTTCCTGAAAATTTTACATTACATGTTAGAGACCCTAAGGTTTGGAAGGAAAACAATAATTATTATATGGTATTAGGTGCAAGAGGAAAAGATAATAAAGGTTACGTGCTTTTATATAAATCTAAAGATTTAGTGGATTGGAATCTTCAAAGCACACCAGCGGGAGGATTAGAAGGATTAGGGTACATGTGGGAATGCCCAGATTTTTTCACACTTGAGGAGAAAGATGTTTTGATCATATCACCACAAGGAATTTCTGTAAAAGGGTATTTATATAACAATATATATCAAAGTGGATATGCATTGGGAAGCTTTACTGAAAATAAGAAGAATTTTAATTATGAACAATTTATAGAATTAGATAGAGGGTTTGATTTTTATGCCCCTCAAACTTTTAAGGATAATAAAGGTAGGCGCATAATGATAGCGTGGATGGGGCTTACTGATGTAACTCAGTATAGTAATCCTACTATAAAAAACTTTTGGCAACATGCTTTAACTATGCCTAGAGAGCTTTTTATAGTGAATGAAAAACTTATACAGAGGCCTATTAAAGAAATGGAAGAACTGCGAAAAAATCATATAGCTTTTAAAACCAGCATTAACGGAGAAAAAGTATTTAAAGAATTGAAGGGAGAGATTTTAGAATTAAAACTAGATGTAGAGAAGCTTTCTGGCGATTTTCAATTAATTATGAGAAATGACTGCAAAGTGATATTCAATGAGGATGAACAAATCTTTGAGCTTTCTTTAGGGCAGAGTGGATACGGTAGAGTGAATAGGATAGTCAAATTAGAAAAATTAGAATCAATATGGATATTTTCAGATACATCTTCTATAGAAATATTTATAAATGGGGGACAAGAGGTGTTTACCACAAGATTTTATCAATGCGAGGAAGATGAAGGAGTAAAAGTAACCTGTAATGGAATTGTGTCTATAAATAAATGGGATATTAGGACTTGATTGGGAATGTGTTTATAATAAGCATGAAAAGAAAATAAGTTACTACTTAGGCATAACATATAGTAAATGCCTGAGTAGTAACAATTATAAATACCCCTTATTATAGAGAAGATCTATATATATTTAGTACATTTTGTGCGCCAAGTGGCTTGAAATTTCCAAGTTTTCCTCGTGCAGTAGCTTGCTTGGCCATTTTTTTAATTTCTATTCACCAATTCCACTTAATGTAGAAGTTATCCCTAATTTACCCGCTTAATTATAATAATTCAATATCATCATGTTTAGAAAATTCATCTAAGATATCCTCTACTAGGGCATGTTGTAAGTTTCTATAATTTCTCGCCTTGCAAATAAGCCTTAAGTTTAAACAAACTTTTGCGGGTTTCATAGAAGTATATACTGTATGAGAAAGGTTCTCGTAATAAATAGGAAGAGTTTTTGAGGCTATATTTAGTGAATCTTTTGCTTCTTGCTCAATATCTCCTACTTTATCATTAGCAATAGATAGTAATATGCTTTTAGCTTTTTTCCAATTACTTTTAAGTGTAAGGCTTATTTCAAGTTCATTCCAAGTAAAAGGGAATGAGTTAGATTCATTTATAAGATCTTCAGTGAGAACTTTTATATTTGGTATATGAGTAATTCTTCCAGTGCTTTGCCCGTAGATTTTGTTGTCATTTTCCATAACCTCAATTATGGTAGTATAAAACCAGTCTATAGCTATTACATCACCAAGACTTTCCCCAAGCTTTATTCTATCCCCAAGTTTAAAAGGCTTATGAGTATTAATTATAAGCCAACCTAAAAAACTTGCTACAAGATCACGAAAGGCAAAGGCTAGTCCAGCTGAGAAAAATCCTAAAAATGTGAGTATATACTTAGACTCATACATCCATATTGGTATAATCACTACAGCAGTTAAGATATTTATTGATAGCGAGGATGTTTTTTTATATTTTATTATGTTATTGGAATCAAGATTGGATTTATTAATAAATGAACATATACTTTTTTTTACTAAATAAAATATCATTATTAACATTAAAGTTATAATGATTTTTATCAAAACACCTACGGTTTCAAACTTTAAGCCTAGCTCTAACAAAAATTTAATCACATGATTTCTACTCCTTTATATCAATTTTAACTATATATAGTTAATTACTATAAAGTAAATTGGTGCCTATGTCAATTACAGTGTTAAAAAAGTTGTGAAATTCATTATATAAATTATGAAACGAGATTAAAATGGCAATGGGCTAATAAACATATGTGGTATAATATTGTTTTGTACGCTCAAATATTATCTGTTAAAAACTCATATTTTCAATTGTCTTGTAAAATGCTATACTACAAACTTTATGAAATTGACGAATGACATTATAGTATTGAAAGGAGAATTAATATGGAAATAGAATCAGTTGCTGCTATGGGGGTATATATACTTATTTTACTTTTAATAGGCTATTATTCTTACAGAAAAACAAATGATATTTCAGACTACATGATAGGTGGAAGAGGGCTTGGACCTATGGTAACAGCACTATCTGCTGGTGCAAGCGATATGAGTGGCTGGATGCTAATGGGACTTCCTGGTGCGGTTTATACAAAAGGAATATCTAGCATTTGGCTTGGAATCGGTTTAACAATAGGGGCTTACTTAAATTATCTTCTGCTTGCTCCAAGATTTAGAATTTATACAGAGGTTTCGAATGATTCATTAACTGTTCCAGATTATTTAGAAAACCGCTTCAAAGATAAGTCTAATATGCTTAGACTTGTATCTGGGATAATAATACTTGTGTTCTTTGTGCTATATGTTTCATCTGGAATTGTAGCAGGGGGGAAATTATTTGAAAGTATATTTAACTCTACATATACAGCGGGTGTAGTTGTCACATTATCTGTAGTTGTGCTATATACATATTTTGGAGGGTTTTTAGCAGTAAGTCTTACAGACTTTTTCCAAGGATCCCTGATGTTTGTTGTACTAGTTGTAGTGCCAATTGTAGCATATATGAATATAGGAGTAGATGCTGGTACATTTGTTAATAAGATAAAAGTTATTGACCCAGCTTTATTTGATATGTTTAGAGGAACAAGTGTTGCGACTATTATTGGACTTTTGGCATGGGGACTTGGATACTTCGGACAACCACATATTATTGTTCGCTTTATGGCAATTAAATCTGCAGGGGAATTAAAGTCAGCAAGAAGAATAGGGATTACCTGGATGACCATAGGTCTTTTAGGTGCTGTATCAAGTGGACTTATAGGACTTGTATACTTTACAAAAAACAACATCCCGCTTAAGGATCCAGAAACAGTTTTCCTTCGTCTTGGAGATGTTTTATTCCATCCATTTATTACGGGTATTATATTAGCAGCAGTGCTATCAGCTATTATGAGTACTATTTCTTCTCAACTATTAGTTTGTTCAAGTTCTATAACAAGGGACTTTTATTTAACATTCTTAAACAAAGAGGCATCAGACAAGCAGCAAATGAAGATAGGGAAAATATCTATACTTATAGTTTCAGCTGTTGCCACATTCTTTGCATATTTGCCAAACAAAACTATTCTTAATATAGTTGGGCAAGCATGGGCTGGTTTTGGTTCATCCTTTGGACCTGTTCTTTTACTAAGTCTTTATTGGAAGAGAATGACTAAGTGGGGTGCTCTATCAGGTATGGTTGTAGGAGGCTTAACAGTTATTGTATGGATTGTTTCTGGACTATCTACTTATATGTATGAAATGGTTCCAGGATTTATATTATCGCTCATAGCTGTTATAATTGTTAGCGTTATAACTGAAAAACCGGAAGAGTCTATAAATAAGGAATTTAAAAAAATGGAAGAAATATTAGCAAAGTTTAAGTAAAAATATTGAGTTCTCTTGTATATACATTGAGAGCTCAATATTTTTTTATTTGTTACAGTAAATTTTCGAGTGTAGTATCTTTGAGCAGCTTTTGGATGATTTTTTCTCCCGGAATAGGTCGTCCGCTGTATAGTGTTTTAGCGGCGCTCAATAGCACACGTATATCATATTTTGAGGCATAAATCGGAATTACTTGTTTTTCAAGGTCTAGCAATGCATAAACAGCCATCATCGCCGTACGAACGGAATATTCTATAGTGAATACACAGTCGTCGGCAACTTCAGCAAACTGTCCAAGAAATGCAAGGTTTGTACTGCCTTCAGGGATAACATCAGGACGATCTCCCTTAACACGAGGCATAAACTGACTGGTGACATAAGGCATCATACAAGGAATAACATTTACAGTTTTTAGAATATCGTCAATTTTATCCTTAAGCCCCATGTGATATAATAATTCTGAGACAAGTTCTTCGCCGGTGCAATCACACATTTTTTTCTTGATGTAATCACCGACATTGTCTGGAAATAAGCCATATGCCCATAAAACTAATACATCATCAGGTTGGTTAATAAAGTGAGGCTGCTTAGAGCAGGTCCAGCTCATCAACCAGTTAGAATCCTTTATGGTAACAACACCACCAACGCCAGGATCTCTGTCAGTTAATTTCTTTAGAAATTTGCCCATAAACGGCCCCTTAAAGGTCATTGTAAAGGATTCCCATTTTGTTTTGTCAATGTCATTGCAGAATACCTCTGGGTGACCAAATGAAGGGTCTTTCTTTGCAATGTTCTTCCATAAATTCCAGCAACCGCAGTTTACCTTATCTCTATTTAAAACAGCAGGTGTATACATACTGCCCAAAGTTGAGTTTTCTGTCATTGAACCATTGGTAACGAAAACGAGGTCGCTTGAAGACACTGCAATTCTTTCAGAATTGCCATTACGAAGTAGATGAATACAGATTACGGTCTTTTGCTCACCAACAGTGCTGATATCCAAGTCGGTAACCTGTGTGTGGAGGTCAAAGTTTACATTTTTGTTCTTGAGCCAGGTAATAAGTGGAAGAATCATCGAATCGTACTGGTTATACTGGGTATGCATAATTCCTTTAAGCTGGTTCATACCAGGGATAAGATGCATAAAGCGCTGCATATAGCGTTTCATCTCCACAACACTGTGCCAGTTTTCAAAAGCAAACATGGAGCGCCAGAAATACCACATGTTTGTTTCAAAATAGGAGGGATCAAAAAATTGTTCAATTGTCGTTACGCCAAGTTGCTCCTCAGTGGCAAGAATAAGTTTTGTAATTTGTTTAATATGAATATCGGATAGGCCTAAAGTTGAAAAATCTGCTTTTTCTCCACAGTTATGAATCAAGCGACAGTGAGATTCATTAGGCTCTGCAACATTAAGTTCACGAAATTCATCTAAAACGGTTCTGCTTGGATTATTCAATGAAGGGATAAAGCTATACAGATCCCAGGAGCATTCATGATGTTCCACAAGTTCTCTACCACCACGGATAATATATCCATGTTCGGCATCTCCTGCACCATCCATAGCACCACCCAAAACGTGAGTTTCCTCCATAATAGTAATGTTTTTACCATCCATATGTCCATCGCGGATCAGATAAGCTGCGGCTGCAAGAGAGGCAATACCTCCACCGATTAAATATGCTTTTTTGTTTTCAATACCATCCTTTTTAAGTGAATTGATTCTTTGATAGTTCCCCATGTTACACCATGCCTTTCTTGATTTTTTTATTGATTTGATTTCTAGCATTATCATAGCCTATAATAAAGATTAATAATATTACCAATAAAGTAAATTTGTGCAATGTTACTACAAAACAGTTAAATTGTGTAACAAATTTATTTGCAAACCTAATAGGGAGATTTTCTTTCTGGAATTTTAAGTATAAAAATAAGGGTATAAAAATACAAGGATTGATAGAAAATAATAAAGATATGTAATTACACTGTATTGAGAACTAAGTCAGGTAAATTAAATAATAAATGTAAATAATAAAGGAGGCACAAATTGTTTATGAATACAATTGATGAAATAAAACTTGAAATATATAAAAATGACATGTTATCTGAATTAGGAGTTGAATTGTATAAATTAAATAATAAAGATATTGAGTGTTTAGACGACGCAATATTATTTAGTAATGAGGGAGATAGACTTAAAAAATTATTATAGAAGAATGTGAGGTCGAGTTCTGCAATGGGAAGTTAAGGCAGAGGCGCTTTGGGGAAAATCATACTAATAAGCAAAAACCAGCAGTGTTTTATTTTGACTGCTGGTTTTTGCTGTTTTATTCAAAAAAATAAAAAAAATGTCATATATTATGTTGCGAAATTAGTTGACTATAAAGAATATTCTCTTTATTATATAAGTAGTTATATACATAAAAATACTGTATATACAAATTATAGAGGGGGAGATTATATGAAAAAAGCAATTTCAATCTTAACTGCAATGGCAATGGTGGTTTTAATTAATCCAGCTAATGCAAATGCATCACAAGGAAAGCCGGCAAATTTTGTAAAGGTACAATCATCAGAAAAATTGTCAAAAGACATGAATGGCGTGCATAAATTCTTTAAGGGAAATAAAACCGTAGTTGAAGATTCAGTGAATAAGTTGGAAGAAGTAAAATCAAATGATGATAAATTGGGTTTTAAACATATCAAAACTCAACAAATGGTAAATGATATTCCGGTTTATGGTAATGAATATATCGTTCATTTTAATCAAAAGGGTGAAGTATATGCTGTAAATGGTAAATATGATGCTAACGCAAAAAATGCAAAAATAAATAAAGAACAGTTAATAGGTGAAAACAAAGCTCTTGAAATTGCAAAAACGCAAGTTAAATTTGATAAGCTTGAGGCGGATCCAACTACTAAACTTTACCTATACAATATAAATGATAAATATGTTCCAGTTTATGTTGTTTCATTAAGCTTTCTATCACCAACACCAGGAAATTGGAAGTTCTTTATAAATGCTGAAAATGGAGATATAGTAAAAAAAGGCAATAAAATATCTAAGGTTGCTGCTACAGGAACAGGTTTAGGTGTACTTAATGATTCTAAATCATTAAATCTTGACAAGGTTGATGTACGTAACAAGGTTCAATATCAATTAAGAGATACAACAAGAGGTAAGGGCATAACTACTACTTCAGCGGCTAATACTACTAACAAAATTGGTTCTATCGTCTATTCAACTACAAACGTAATTAATGATAAAGCTGCTGTAGATGCACATTACTATGCAGGAGTTGTATATGATTATTATAAAACTAAATTCAATAGAAATGGTTTTGATGGAAAAGATATGGAAATTAAATCTACAGTTCACTACGCTAAGAACTATGTTAATGCTTTTTGGAATGGAACTCGAATGATTTATGGAGATGGGGATGGTATTGACTCTATTGAATTATCTGGAGCTTTAGATGTAGTGGGTCACGAAATGACACATGCAGTAGATGAAAAAACAGCAAATCTTGATTATGAATTTCAATCTGGAGCATTAAATGAATCTATGTCAGATGCTTTTGGTGCATTTATCGAAAATTATGGACAAGCTGATAAATTTGACTGGTTAATGGGTGAAGATGTTTGGACACCTAAAGTAGAGGGTGATGCATTAAGAGATATATCCAATCCAACTAAATATGGCGATCCAGATAATATGAGTAAATTTGTAGTTACTCCTAATACGCTAGAGGGAGATTGGGGTGGAGTTCATACAAACAGTGGAATTCCAAACAAAGCTTGTTATCTTATAGCTTCTAATGATAACGTAGGGATAGCTAAAGCAGAACAAATTTATTACAGTGCTTTATCTAATTATTTAATTGCAACTTCTAACTTCCACGATGCAAGACTTGCACTTGTTCAATCCGCAACAGATCTTTACGGTGCAGATGGATCAGAAGTTGCTGCGGTAAATGCAGCTTGGGATGCAGTAGGAGTAAAGTAAAGAATGGACTATTTGATGCTGATTGTGATAATTTAATAGATTAGGATTAAAAAAACTAACTCGAATTTTTATTTTTGAGTTAGTTTTTTTAGTTATTAGTTCCAAATCAAATTTGCCCATTCTGGATGATCTATAAATGGATTTCTGTTGTGTTGATAATTCTTATAGATTACATCATTTCTGTGTCTTTCAAAAGCATCAACTGGATCCTGGGCATTCCATTGTAATAAAACAGATAATTTACCTATATAAGGAGCTGTATTATTATTAGTTAATTCGTTTAGCTCTAAATTCACTTCTCCATGCTCTCCTTCATAGCGGACTGCCATATAAAACAGCATCCTAGCGATATCCCCTTTTACGCTATCTCTTGGTTCAAAGGAATCACTATCAGATTTACATAGAGGTGCTTCAGAGTTAGGTGTACCACCCATATCAAAGTCTAAATTCCCTCTTGCGCTGTTTACAGATACATCGGCTGGTCTAAGGTGATGCAAATCTGTTCCAGCTCCTGCGGTAGTTCCAAAATTACCATGTGATTTTGCAAATACATGTTCTCTATTCCAATTATCTACTCCGCCTCCATTTGTAAGCTCTCCTTGAGAACGTCCGGTATAAAGCAAGATCACGTTATTTGCATTGTTTGGGTCTTCATCTGTATTTCTTAATGCATCCCAAACCTGTTTATAAGAAAGCTTAGTATGATTATCAATGATATCATTTAATGTTGATTTAAGACTTATGCCTGTTTTACCAATTGCAGATGCATAGTAGGTATTATCGTATGGTGAAGTAGTACTTGAAGCTGTAGGTTGCCTAGCTAGATGACCTTGTACTGCTTTTAAGGTGTTGTTTTGTGTAGCTGCAAATGATAAGTCAAATAAAAAAGACGAAAGAACAAAGGATAAAATAAGCACAAAACTAATTACGAAGCTTCCTTTTTTGAAAGTTTTCTTATTCGAAATTAACGCCCCCTAATAATAATTTAACATAATTAATAAAATGTATAACTTTCCCCATAGCATCTAAACTTAATTCATATAAAATATCTATATGCTTTTAGGAGATAAATTATTTCATTGATTATTAAATAATATAAATAAACACAAAAGGAATGGCTTATTTCCCTTGCAGAGATTGGAATTGATTCAGATAAGCTGTGTTGATAAAAACTATAAAAAATTGCCCGTCACATCACCAATCTTTTAGAGAGAAAGAATGGAAATGAAACGAACAATCTATGTTAATATAGTTATGGGAGCCAAAGTGGATTTTTCAACGACATTAAAAATGCAAAAAACTCATCTAACACATAACAATAATTTTATATGGTGTGGTCTGAGCCGGTATACTCTTTGTGGTAGCACCATAGACAATAATTAGATTTCGATTTGCAGGGCTATTGCTAAATGATTGCCCATTTTCTAAAACTATCTGAGTAGTTGGGGCAATGTTTAATCTTAAATTATTATCACTACTAACCAACTTATCGTTAAAATAGTCTACTTTCACATTTTGATGTTGTGTATCTCTTGCCATAACAATTGCTCTAAATTGTGGCGGAAAAATGAGAGGAACAGGTGCATTTGCATCATAAAAGCCAGTTACCATATCTCCAGGTGTCACCATTACATGGTCTACAAAGTAAGTAGTTGGCGTCACCACGAAATTAACTAAAGCTCCATATCCGTTTTCTACAGACATTAATTTATAACATCCCACGCCTTCTTCATTTGCCCCTATCCAAAAGTCATTAATCATGGTAATCATACCATGGAAAGGTTGGAATTTTTCCATCTTTATTCCTCGATTCTTTAATTAATATTTTAAAAACATTGGAAACTATTAATATTTCTCAAATCCATTCCGAAAAATCTCCATCTATTTCTATTCCAGCGGAAACCGGATATAGATCTAGGACCAACAAATGTAAGCCATGCCCAGAAGCCTCTTTCTCTCCTTGGCCATATATATACAAATCTATAGAGGCAAGGTCTAATTGCACCTGGGTCTATAGCTAGAGGGGTAGCACCAAATTGTTGTGATTGAGGCTGCGATGGTGTAAAGTTTGGAGGTGCAGAAGACGGTCCACCCTGAGGCCCTTGAGCGAAGGATGTAAAATCATCTATTTGTCTGTATGGATACATTAAAGGGAAATCTTGAGTTTCTAGTTCATAGTTATACGTTGGATTATAAAATCTAATAGTATCTTCATCAATATACATTTAACTAACTCCTTAAAGTATTTACAATACAGTATATGATTACTTATAGGTTTTGTTATTCTTAATTTTAGGGGCTCGTAGTAGAAAAACGAATTGAGTTAAGTGAATTTAATAATAATATATAAAACAATGTAAAATATTGCAAAAAAGTGTGAATGATGTTAATATGAAAAGGATTTATAGAAAATTTTAGGAAATGAAAGATTTGTAAACGATTCCTAGAATATTAATTAATTGGAGGGGGTTCATAATATGAATGGGACAGGGGTTAAAAAACTTACATGGAAAAATCTAGCGCTGATGGCTTTTGTTATGGTATGGGGATTTGGGAATGTTGTTAATAACTTTGCAAATCAAGGGTTAAAAGTTGTTGGATCATGGATAATTATTATTTCATTATATTTTATACCTTATGCATTAATGGTAGGGGAATTAGGTTCTACATTTAAGGACGGAAAAGCAGGAGTTAGTACATGGATAAAATCTACAATGGGTACAAAATTAGCTTACTTAGCAGGTTGGACTTATTGGGTAGTGCATGTACCATATTTAGCACAAAAACCCCAGTCAATTTTAATAGCATTAGGATGGGTAGTAACACAAAATGGAAAATTCATTAATGGTTTTAGCCCATTAGTGTTACAATCAGTAACATTAGTACTATTTTTATTTTTCCTGTGGTTTGCTTCAAGAGGTGTTAATTCATTGAAAAAAATAGGAACCATAGCAGGAACATCAGTATTTGTAATGTCAATGTTATACATAGTGATGATGATTGCAGCACCTTCAATTACAGGAGTGAAAATTGCAACAGCACACATAACATTAAAATCTTTTATTCCGGATTTTAACTTTGCATACTTTACTACAATATCTATGCTGGTGTTTGCGATAGGTGGCTGTGAAAAAATAGCACCTTATGTTAACGATACAAAAGAGCCATCAAAAAATTTCCCAAAGGGAATGATTGTACTTGCAATAATGGTAGCAATGTCAGCATTATTAGGTTCAGTTGCAATGGGAATGATGTTTGATGGAAATAACATTCCAGTAGATTTAAAAATGAATGGACAGTACTACGCATTTAAAACATTGGGTAATTACTATGGCGTAGGAAATTTATTTTTAATTTTATATGCAATTGCGAATATGCTTGCTCAAATTTCTGCATTAGCGTTCTCCATTGATGCTCCTTTAAAAATATTATTTGCAGAAGGAGATAAAAAATATATTCCTGCTAGTCTAATGAAAACAAATAAATATGGAGCTCCAATTAATGGATACAAAATGACTGCTGTTTTAGTTGGAGTTTTAATAATTGTACCAGCCTTAGGTATTGGAGATATGAATACCCTGTACAACTGGTTATTAGATCTAAATTCAATTGTTATGCCAATAAGATATTTGTGGGTATTCTTAGCATACATGGCTTTAAGAGGCTTTGCTAAAAAGAAATTCTCTTCTGAATATAAATTTATAAAAAATGATAAGATAGCATTCATAATAGGTTCATGGTGTTTTGCATTTACTGCATTTGCATGCATTATGGGGATGTTCCCAAAAGTAAAACCAAGCTCATCAGAGTATACTTTCCAACTTGTGCTTAATTTATTAACACCATTTATACTTTTATGCTTAGGATTAATATTGCCTCTAATTGTAAAAATATCAAATAAACGAATTACCATAAATAAAACAAATATTACAAAAAAATCTTAGAATATATCTTAAAATCTAAGGGGAAATAATAAAAATTGACTTAAGCGGATAAAGCCCTAAATTCCATGGGCTAAGGCCGTTTAATTTTTTTTGTAGTCTAATTCCATTACTAAGGGAAATTGACAGTAAACTAAAAAAATGGTAAGATGGGATATTAATAATAATTTTAGATCTAAAGTTGAAAGGAGAATTGTATAATTTTTTTCGAGTACAGGTAATTGTTTGTATTTAAGGAGAAAGTAATCATTGTAATAGCTGAATTACAATTTACCGACAAGTTCTGTTTCTATTTATATGAATATGAAGTTAATATGTACAAAGTAAATCATCTTTAAAAGAAGTACTGATTTATTTATTATAAAAACTATAAAGATTAATTAAGAGGGAGGTTACATAAATCAAAAATTCAACAAAGCATTCAATAGTTATAGGTTTTGCATTATTTGCAATGTTCTTTGGCGCAGGAAACCTAATTTTTCCACCAACATTAGGAAAAGCAGCAGGGAACTCAGTTTTATTATCAATTATAGGCTTTCTTATTACAGGAGTTTGTCTTCCTCTATGTGCAATAATTGCCTGTGCTAAAATTAATGGTACTTTCGAAAAAATGGCAGATAGGGTAGGTCCAATATTTTCTGTGATAGTCTCTATTGCTTTAATTCTTGTAATAGGACCTTTATTCGCAATTCCAAGAACTGCTGCAACAACTTTTGAACTGGGAATACATCCTTTATTTCCATTAATTGGACAAAACATATCGATTATAGCTTTTTTTGCAATAGTGCTTGCATTTGCGCTTAAACCTTCTTCAATAATTGATAATATAGGTAAAATACTTACACCAGCACTTTTATTAATGTTAACTATAATTATAGTTAAAGGAATAATAGATCCTATTGGGCCAACTGTATCTACATCTTACCAAGGTGGATTCTCAAAAGCTTTAATAGAAGGATATCAAACAATGGATGCTATGACTGGTGTTATATTTTCATCAATAATTCTTGCATCTATTAGGGCAAGAGGTTATGAAAGCTCAAAAGATATAATGAGGATAACTATGAAATCGGCTGTAGTGTCTTTAATCGGTTTATCCTTTGTATATACTGGACTTATGTACCTTGGAACTCAAACGACTACTTTGTTCTCAAAAAGTATATCTAGAACTAGTCTGGTTACAGAAATTGTTAGATTAGACCTAGGTAGTATTGGTAGTGTTATACTTAGTTTATGTGTTACTATTGCATGTTTAACGACTGCTATAGGAATACTTTCAGCTGGATCAAAATTCTTTGCTAAACTTTCTAAGGGGAAATTATCTTATAAAAGTATTGCTATTAGTATGGCTTTAGTAAGTGGAGTAATGGCTACAAAGGATGTTGATAGTTTAATTAAATTGGCAGGTCCAGTTTTACAAATTATATATCCAATTGTAATTGTTCTAATAGTTACTACCTTGCTTGGCGATATAGTGAAAAATAATAAGGTAGTTGCTATAACTACCTACACAGTTTTAATAGTAAGTGTTTTAAATACTATAAATGATTTAACAGCAAATAGCATTGGGTTCTTTAAATATGTTCCTTTATCCAATCTAGGATTTGCATGGATTATACCAGCTATACTTGCTTTTGTAATTTCTAACAATTTAGTGAAATTAAATGAAATTACTAAAAATAGAGGATTAGTGGATTAATCCACTAGAATCTTTTAAGTTATAAAGACTACATAAAAACTGGAAGCTTTTGATTCCTATTCATTATTAAAAATCTTATTTCGATACTCCGTAGGTTTTAAACCAGTATTATTTTTAAAGAGTTTATTGAAATAAGTTACGTCTGTAAAACCTATCATTGCTGAAACCTCATAAATTTTATATTGGGGTTGAAGTAATAGTTTTTTAGCCTCATCAATACGTATTTCACTTAAGATATCAATAAAGTTACTACCAGTCTCTTTTTTTATCAGCTTACTAAGGTACCAGGTACTGATATATAAATAGGCTGATACATCTTTTAAGGTTAAGCCCATAGCTACATTCTCCTTCATAAAAGACAGGGCTTTAACTACAAGAAACTTAGAACTTTTTTCATTAGTATTAAGTGATTTATCTTCCATGATTGTAACGTCATCACTTAAATTGTAATTTTCTTTAACTTTTCTTTTCAAATTCTTAAAGATTTCTTCATTTGATTTTACTTTTTTAAGTTCAAGAATAGCTTCTTTAATGGAGAGGATTAATTCCTTAGTATCTGTGGGTTTAAGAAGAAATCTAAAGGCTCCAAGTTTAACAGCTTGTTGGGCATACTCAAAATCTCTAAAGCCAGATAATATTATTATTTTACATTCATGCTTATGTTTTTCTAGTTTAGAGATCATTTCTAAACCATTTAAACCTGGCATCCTAATGTCAGTGAAGACAATGTCAGGTTGCATTGATGAAATCATTTCTAGTCCTTCATCCCCGTCTGAGGCTTCACCTATAACGCTGCACCCTAATGAATTCCAATCAATAACAGTTTTTAGGCCTTCTCTTATGATTTCTTCGTCATCAATTATAAGTACTTTAAACATTTAATATACACTCCCTTTTATATGTCGGCGGGTACTTTAATTGTAACAATCGTACACATACCCTCTTGACTTTCTATTTTTAGTCCGTAATCTTTACCATAAAGTAGTCTAATTCTGCGATGCACATTAATTACGCCTATCTTAGAATTATCCAAGAAATTTTCTGACTCTGGAAATTTATCATCACTCATGTCTTCTATTAGGGCTAGTAATTTGCTTTTTTCAATACCTAACCCGTCATCTGCCACAGTAATAATTAGTTGATTGTTTTCCTTCTTTATTATAATATCTACTGTTCCTCCACCCTTTTTCATTTCAAGTCCATGGTATATTGTGTTTTCAATTATAGGTTGAATTAAAAGCTTAGGAAGCCTGTTATTTAGGGTGTCTTCATCAATATTTAAATTAAATCCTATTTTCTTTCCAAATCGTTTCTGTATTAAGAATTTATAGCTTTGGATATATTCGATTTCTTTATAAACAGGAATAAATTTCTCGTTGCTCCTATTTAGGTTTGCTTCTATAATGTACGAAAAAGCAGAAATCATTTCACTGACCTCATCATCACCGTGAATTTTTGCTTTCCAGTTAATGGACTCAAGTGTATTATATAAAAAATGAGGATTAATTTGAGCTTGCAATGCATTAATTTCAGCTTGCTTCATTACAATTTGCTCTTTATATACTGTATCAATTAGGGTCTTTATGTTTTTCGACATTTTATTAAAGGTACGAAATACGAAACCAAATTCATCCTTGCGATCACTTTCTATTATTACACCCATATTACCATTTTCTATTTCCTTCATTCTTTTTATTAATACCTTCAGTGGATGTATCATTGTATTATATAAGTAATTTATAAGTAATAAGCAAATGGGAAGAGTGGCTATACATAGAATTATACTAAATTTGGCTACCTTTCGTATCTCTTTAAACAATACGTTTCCTGAAATTCCAACAACAAGTTTCCATTTGGTTGGTTTAATTGTGTCATATATCATATATAGAGAGTCACTTTTAGTCTTTATCTCTCCTTCACCTTTGTCTAAATTAGAATTAAGAAAAGATTGTATGGATTTATTAGTATTTACATCAAAACTATCATTTATAAATATTAATTGGCCATCGCTACTATAGAGACCCAAAGTTTGCTTTGAGTTAATCATGGTATTGTTAAATATTTCCATAAAACATTGATTATCTATTTTAAGTGCTAAAAGACCCACTACCTTATTCACATTTAATGAATCGTATATGGATTTTGCTAAGTATATACCATCTATTTTCCCGTTTTTACTTGCTACATACCACACTGGAGAGCCTTTTCCTTTTATGGCTATCTCATTTAACTTATCCATATTAGCGTAACAATCCGTAGTAGCAGCAAAGGCTCTATTTGCTTGAAAAACCTTTCCACTATCAGAGTATTTAATGAGAATTTCGTTTAGCTCATATTTAGCGAAAAGTAAAGATTGTAAATACCGTTGAAAACTGTTTTCATATATAAAATCTAAATTATTAGTATTAATTAAAGTGTTTGTATCAATTATTTTACTATCATAAAAAAGCTGTATAGAGTAAAGGTTAAGCTTATCCATTCTGTCTGAAAGCGAATGGGTTAGTTGTTGGGCCGCACTTTGATAGTCCATTATAGCTTTTTCTTTAATCGTTTTTGAATAATTCACATATCCTAAATAGCCAATAATTATTATAGGATAAAGAATGAATAGAATTGCAATAATAATAAGCTTGGATTTCATAGAATGTTTTGTCATAATAAAAGTCCTTTCATAAGCTGATTTTAATTTTAATATGTTTTCTATAAGTATACCTTATATTAGGCTGAATGAATTCCGGAACTAATTATATATTAAAAAGAAATTATCACAAAAAAGCATTGATTCATATGTGTAAATTACCATATTTTGGAGACAAGCCAAAATAAACAAATAAATACCAATATGGACTGATTTAAGTTTTTGATATGAATGTTATAATATGATTGTAAGTAAGAAGTATCATGTAAACATTTACTTGCTAATTTGAAAAGATTCAATCAGTAAGCACAAAGCTCATAATTTAATATTTTAATAATATTGTAGAAATAAAAATAGGGGGATATCAAAATGAAGAAATCCAAAAAATTGTTTTGTTTGCTCATGACAACTGCTGTTTTAACTTCAGCTTTAGCTGGATGCGGTAGCAAGAATTCAACTACAAGTACAACAGTTGCAGAGGAGACGGAAGTAACAATTAGAGTAGAAACAACTTTTACTGGTGCAGACCCATACACCGAAGTATGGCAACAGGCTATAAAAGATTTCCAAGCTAAAAATCCGAAAATTAAAGTTATAGATGAAGCTACTTCTGCTGCAAGTGAGGCTTTTAAAACAAAAATAAATACTGATTTCGCTTCAGGTAATGAACCAGATGTAACATACGGATTTAATAGCGCATCTGGAAAACCGCTTGTTGATTCCGGTAAGGTAATTTCTTGGGAAGATGAATTAGCTAAAGATGCTACTTGGGCTGCAAACTTTAAGAAATCAGGACTAGATGCTGCAAAGTATAATGGTAAGCTTTATGCACTTCCTTACATTGGTTTTTTTGAAGGAGTATGGATAAATACCGATTTATTTAAGAATAACGGACTTGAGATTCCTAAGACTTATGAAGATATTATAAAGGCTATTCCAGTACTTAATGCAAAGAACATAACCCCAATCGCTTGTTCGTTTGCTGAAGAACCACATTATTTAATTGAGACATTATTACTTTCACAAGGTGGAGCTTCCGGTCATAGTAAATTATTTGATGCGAGTTGGGCTCCAGCACTTGCATTAACTAAAGACCTTTATGATAAAAAAGCATTTACAAAAGATGCCTTAACAATTAAACAAGCTGCTTGTTCTCAGGCTTTTGCTGATAAGAAAGCTGCAATGTTTATTTCAGGTTCTTGGGCAGGTGGAGCATTTCAGGGTATGGAAAATGTTAGTGTAATACCGTTCCCACTAGTACCAGGTGCAAAAGCTAATGCTAATGACATCATTGGTGGTACAGGCACAGGTTGGTATGTAACTAAGGCTCTTAATGATAAGAAAAATGGAGCTGGTATTAAATTTGTTAAGTTTATGACAGAGCCAGAACAACTCGCTAAGTTTGCTGAAAAAGGAGGGGTTCCACTTGAAAATGTACCATCTTCAACTACAGGTGGTGCACTAGCAAAAAATATCGGTGACTTTACGACTAAAGCTACTAGCATGACTGGTCCTGCTGGAGATAATATGAATCAGGAAGCCTTTACAGCTATATGGAAAGGTATGCAATATATAGCTTCTGGAAAGAAGACATCACAACAAGTACTCGATGAGGCACAAAAATTAGTAAAATAGTCAAGACTCAGTAGTAATATCTCTAATTAATAATATTTTTAATTAATAATACACAATGATCAATATATAATAAATTCTATTGATCATTGTGTATTTTAAAATAATGTTTCGGGGAGTAATGAATATGATTTTAAAGGATAAAAAATATGCTTTTTTATTTTTAGCGCCAGCCCTTACTTTAATTACGGTTTTTCTATTCAATCCGCTAATCCAAACATTATATTTTAGTTTAACTGATTGGCATTATTTTTCAATGAAAAAGTCTTTTATTGGTTTAGAAAATTATCGGAGACTTCTACATGACCCAGTAGTTGGGATAGCAATTAAAAACACACTATTATTAATAGTATTATGTATTATATTTGAAATTGGATTCGCTCTACTCCTTGCTATGTTAATGGATGGAGTCAAGAGGGGTTTTAAGATTTATAGGACAGTTTTCTTTTTTCCTGTTGTAGTATCAGGTTCCGCAATAGGACTTTTGTTCTCACTTACATATCAGTATGATGCAGGTCTTTTGAATAACATTTTAGGTGTATTTGGTATGTCAAAGACAATATGGCTAACTGAAAAATCTTCAGCATTACTTTCTATGATGCCGTATATTTGGCAAATGACAGGTTTTTATTTTGTAATATTTATGACCGCACTTACAAAAATACCAAGTGATATATATGAATCAGCATCTTTGGATGGTGCAACGGGATTAACCAAATCAATATATATAACACTTCCACTTATAAGGGATGTAATAATTACAACTATTGCTTTGGTAATTACATCAGCTATAAAGGTTTTTGATATTATATTTACAATAACGCAGGGTGGTCCTATGAATTCAAGTCAGGTTTTGAGCACATATATATATCAAACTACATTCCAATCTATGAATCAAGGCTATGGGTCTGCACTATCTATTCTTATGGTTGTTATAGGAATTGGTTTGACTATTATTACTACATTAATATCAAGGAAAGATCCAATAAGTTATTAGTTGTTATGGAGGGGTGTTAGAGTATGTTAAATTCGAAAGTTTCAAAAGATATTTATATAGAAAAAAAGCATATTAATTCAAAAGTTAAGATGTCGAAGATTATTACACATTTTATATTAATAGCATGGGGTATAACAACCATTGCACCAATAGCATGGGTTATTATGAATAGCTTTAAGAGTTCATCTGAAATAATTTCTAGCGCTCTTAGTTTTCCAACTAAATTTAATTTAGATAACTTCAAATCGCTTGGAAAATATTCTCAAATAGACATTCCTAGGGGGTTTTTTAATAGTCTTGTTATTTCTGGTACTGTTGTTGTATTAGTATTAATTCTTGGAGCAATGGCTGCATTTGTACTAGCAAGATTTAAGTTCTTTTTAAATGGACCAATAATGATACTTTTAGTTGCTAGTATGCTTGTTCCACAGTTTGCAGTTATTATTCCTAATATTAAAATATTGCAGTTTTTTCATTTTAATAACACTTATTTAGCTGTAATAGTACCACATACTGCTGGATTTTTAAATTTTGCTATAATTATGATGACAGGATTTATGAAGTCTCTTCCTGTTGAGCTTGAAGAAGCTGCGATAATAGATGGGTGTAGTATACCAAAAATATTTATGAGAATAATAATCCCATTGTCTACTCCAATACTCGCAACCTCAGGTATAATGATTTTTTTATGGTCTTATAATGATTTACTTCTCCCACTTGTGTATCTTACAGGGGAATTAAGACCTATAAGTGTGCTTTTAACACAAATTTCAAGCCAGTTTAACACGGATTATGGTGCGATGATGGCAGCGCTCACAATAACAATAATTCCAGTGATAGCACTCTATGTAATTTCTCAAAAATATGTAATTAAGGGTATGATGGCTGGTGCTGTTAAGGGATAAGGAAAATCAACCTAACTGAAAGGATTTGATAATATTACTGTGCTTGTACTATAGAAATATCCAGCAATGCTAAGGAGTTATTTAAAGAAGAACTAAATCAAGTTAGTAGTACAATTAAATTATAGTAAAGGGAGAAGATAAAATGAAATATGGATATTTTGATAATGTAAACAGGGAATATGTTATTGAACGCCCTGATGTACCAGTATCTTGGACGAACTATCTTGGGGTAAAGGATATGTGTGCTGTAATTTCTCAAAATGCAGGTGGGTACCTATTCTATAAAAAGCCACAGTACAATAGAATAACTCGTTTTAGACCAAACGGCGTACCACTAGATAGACCTGGCCACTATGTTTACCTTCGTGATGATGAATCTAGCGACTATTGGACAATTTCTTGGCAGCCAGTTGGCAAAGACCTTAAAAAGGCAAATTATAAATGCCGTCATGGGCTATCTTATTCCAAATTTTCCTGCGAATATAGCGATATAATTGCAGAACAGATTTTGTTTATTCCAGTAAACGATGATGTAGAATTATGGGATGTAAAGATAAAGAACAATGGAACAACTCCACGTAAATTAAGTGTGTTTTCTTATGTAGAGTTCTCATTCCAAAATATTGATATGGATAATGAAAACTTCCAGATGAGCTTATACGCATCAGGTTCTAGTTGTGAAGATGGAGTTATAGAAAATGATCTTTTTTATGATAATGGTGAGACAGGTTATCAATACATAGCATCGAGTTTTAAACCAGAGAGCTATGATTGTTTAAGAGATAAATTCTTAGGAAACTACCACACTGAAGATAATCCAATAGCTGTAGAAAAGGGAATTTGTAGTGGGAGCTCAGAACTCGGTGGAAATCACTGTGGTGCTTTACATAAAAAAGTAATCTTAGCTCCAGGAGAAGAAACTAGACTTATATTTATGGTTGGTGTTGGTGCAAGGGCTAAAGGCATGAAAATGAAGGCTAAATATTCAAATGTTGCTACTGTAGATAAAGCATTTGATGAACTTAACGAATACTGGGAAAGGAAATTATCGGCATTCCAGATTAAGACACCAAATGAAGGCATGAATACCATGATAAATACATGGAACCTTTATCAAGCAGAAACGAACGTTGTGTTCTCAAGATTTGCTTCATTTATAGAAGTAGGTGGAAGAACAGGACTTGGATATAGAGATACTGCCCAAGATGTTATGTGTGTTCCTCATACAAATCCTAAAAAGTGCAAACAACGTATAATTGAACTTCTTCGTGCACAGTCGAGCATAGGTTACGGATTACATTTATTCCAACCAGAATGGTTTGATCCAGAGGTTGCTAAAATCTCACCTTCAAAATCACCAACAGTTGTACCAACTCCAAACATGTCAGATGTAGTACATGGATTAAAGGATGCATGCTCAGATGACGCATTATGGCTGATTGCAGCAATATGTGAATATGTACAAGAGACTGGTGAAGCCCAGTTGTTTGATACGATGGTTACTTTTGCTGATGGAGGAGAAGCCACGGTATATGATCACATGAAGAAAATACTTGATTTCTCAAGGTCGCAGGTTGGAGCTACAGGGATATGTAAAGGTCTTAGAGCAGACTGGAATGACTGCTTAAACCTTGTAGGAGGGGAAAGTGCTCTAGTATCTTTCCTGCATTTTTGGGCACTAAACAACTTTGTTGAATGTGCTAACTTCTTAGGTAGAACAGAAGATGTATCGGTATATAGTGCAATAGCGAGTAAAGTTAAAAAAATATGTGAAAATGAGCTTTGGGACGGGGAATGGTATATTCGTGGAATTACATCGGATGGAGAAAAAATAGGAACTCAAAAAGATGAAGAAGGAAAGGTTCACCTTGAGTCAAACACTTGGGCTGTTATTTCTGGTGTAGCGGGCCCAGAAAGGTCTAAGGCTTGTATGGATGCGGTAGATAAATATTTATATTCAGACTTTGGTCTACACTTAACATCACCATCCTATACCAAACCAAATGATGGAATAGGTTTCGTAACTCGTGTATACAAGGGAGTTAAGGAAAATGGAGCTATCTTCAGTCATCCTAATCCTTGGGCTTGGGTTGCTGAATGTATGATTGGACGTGGTGAGAGTGCTATGAAGTTCTACGACGCATTATTACCTTATAATCAAAATGATATGATAGAGACTCGTGAAGCCGAACCATACTCATACTGTCAATTCGTGATGGGAAAAGATCATACAGCTCACGGTAGAGCAAGGCACCCATGGCTTACAGGAAGTGCTGGTTGGGCATACTATGCAGCAACTCACTACATGCTAGGAGTTCGTCTTAACTTTGATGGCATGATTATAGATCCATGTATACCAGGAGATTGGACAGAATTCGAAGTTACTCGTCTATGGCGTGGAGCAACTTATAATATAACCATAAAAAATCCAAATGGAGTACAGAGGGGTATTAAAGAAATAATTTTAAATGGAACGGCAGTGGAAGGTGCTATTAAGCCACAAAAAGCTGGTTCACAAAATATTATAGTTGCTATAATGGGCTAATAAAAGTAAGTATATTAAAATTAGTAAAGGAGTTAAAAATATGATTAAATTTGGTACTGGTGGATGGAGAGCTTTTATAGGCGAAGATTTTACAAAAAAAAATGTACAACTTCTTTCTCAAGCTCTTGCAAACCTTATGAAAAATGAAAAATGTGAGGGCAGTGGTTTTGTAATAGGTTATGATAATAGATTTTTATCTGACAAATCAGCAAAATGGGTTTCAGAAGTAATGGCTGGAAATGGAATAAAGGTTTTTTTAGTAGGAAAATCTGCACCTACCCCTCTAATAATGTTCACTGTGAATTCTTTAGATGCATACTATGGTGCAGCTGTAACAGCAAGCCATAACCCAGCTGATTACAATGGACTCAAAATATTCACCAGGGGTGGAAGAGATGCTAAAGAAGACGTTACAAGAAGTCTTGAAGAAATTATAAACAATATTACTATAGATGATGTTAAGCTTGTTATCTTTGATAAAGGAATAGCAGATGGTTTAATTGAAATTATAGATCCGTTTAATGAATTTATAGATTCAATTATCAGCATGATAGATATAGAGTCTATAAGGAATAGCAAACTAAAGGTAGCTCTTGACCCAATGTTTGGAGTTTCAAAGACTTGCCTTCAAACTATACTTTTAACTGCAAGATGTGAGGTTGAAATAATAAATAATAGACACGATACCTTATTTGGTGGAAGATTACCTTCCCCAAGCACACACACACTACATCGTTTAAAGGATTTAGTAGTTGAAAAAGGATATGATATCGGGATAGGGACAGATGGGGATGCTGATAGACTTGGAATCATAGATGAAAAAGGTAACTTTATTCATCCAAACGATATTCTTTCTGTGTTATATTACTATTTATTAAAGTACAAGGGATGGAAAGGTGGAGCTGTAAGAAACCTTGCAACCACTCACCTCCTAGATAAAATAGCAGCGAGCTTTGGTGAGGAATGCTACGAGGTTCCAGTTGGTTTCAAGAACATAAGCTCAAAAATGGAAGAAAAGAATGCATTAATCGGAGGAGAAAGCAGTGGTGGATTAACTATTCGTGGGCATATTAAGGGAAAAGACGGAATATTTGCTGCTAGCCTTCTAATCGAATTGCTTAGTGTAACAGGAAAAAGCTTATCGGAATTACTTGAAGAAATTCATAAGCAATATGGATACTTCTACATGACTGAATCTGATTATAAATTCAGCATAGAAGACAAGGAACAGATTAGGACAAAACTTTTCGTAAATAAGTTAATCCCAAATTTTGGTTATAAAGTAGAAAAAACAAACTACGAAGATGGCTTAAAGGTATATTTTAGAAATGGTGGCTGGATTATAGCAAGATTCTCTGGCACAGAACCGCTTTTAAGAGTATTTTCTGAAATGGAAAATGAAGCTATGGCCAATGAAATAAGTAATATTATGAGAGAATTCTTAAACTTATAAGCATATTAATATTGCAGCACAGAAGGTGATGATTTAATAAAAGGTGTATTTTATACCTAATTATGGTATAGAATACACCTTTTATTTTTTGATTTAATTAAAAAGTTACCCATAACAAAAGGAATTGTGTTCACAATTTGTTTGCGGCCATTGGTGGTGTCCATGTGTTTCAATTAACTAGTGGACTTGCTGTAATATTACATATATAATAGTATGTGGAATATTTTATTAAAAGGGGGCAACTTATGAGAAATGAAGTTAGTATTAAAAAAATAAGAAGAGAAGCAGAAGAGTCATTCAGAAAAGGTGATTTTTTTTGTTCCGAAGCTATTGTTAGCTCAATAAAAAACAATTTTGAAATTCCAATGCCAGATGAGATGATTGCAATGTCTTCAGGATTTCCTCTTGGAATAGGAAAATCAAAATGTGTTTGCGGTGCTGTATCAGGCGGAGTAATGTGCATAGGTTATTTCTTTGGGAGAACAACAGCTGGAGATCCTAAGGTGCAAAATGCTCTTAAGTTTGCTAATGAATTACAAGAGAGCTTTAAAAATAACCATAAGGTGTTATGTTGTAAAGTCCTTACTCACGGAATGGACATGACTTCTGGAGAACATCAAGCACAATGCATTTCCTTTACTGGGGAAATAGCTGAAAAAGCTGCGCAAATTATAGTTAGAGAGCTCGGCCTTGTAAATATTGATGAATAAGGTGGTAAAAAAATGAAAAGCCTGATAGAAAAAACTCCTGTACCAATTGCAGGGTTAATGTTAGCTTTAGCAGCAACTGGTAATCTATTATTATCTTATGGTGATATATACAGGAACATCTTTGGAGTTGTAGCTTCATTAATATTAGTACTCCTTATATTTAAGATATTTTTTGATACAAAAAGTGTAGTAGAGTCTTTTAAAAACCCAGTTGTTGCCAGCGTAATGATTACTTTTACTATGGGTTTAATGATTTTGGCAACTTACATAGTTCCGTATGCTCATTCAATATCCTTTGGTGTGTGGTCTTTTGGTTTATTACTGCATTGTTTTTTACTAATTTGTTTTACTGCAAAATTTATTTTTAACTTTGATATAAAAAAAGTTTTTCCAAGCTATTTTGTAGTTTATGTTGGTATTGTGGTAGCAAGTATGACTGCACCTACCTATAATTTAATTAGTCTTGGAAAAGGTATTTTCTGGTTTGGCCTTATATCATATTTATTATTGTTGCCTATTGTGATTTATAGGACATTCTTTATTAAGGGAATTCAAGAGCCGGCACTACCAACTATTTCAATATTCGCGGCTCCAGCTAGCTTATGTTTAGCTGGATATTTAGCATGTTTTACAGTGAAAAATAATTTTATATTAGGCTTTTTAGGAGGTCTAGCATTTATAATGTTCTTAGTGGTGATTTTGTATTTACCAAAGCTACTTAAAACTAAATTTTACCCAAGTTATTCTGCTTTTACTTTTCCAATGGTGATAAGCGCAGTTGCTATGAAGCAACTTAATGGGTATCTAGTTAATATTAAAGAACCAATATATATGTTAAAATATTTGGTTAAATTTCAAGAAGTACTAGCTGTTTTAATCGTTATTTATGTTTTAGCAAGATACTTTAAATTTCTTTTTCTTGAGGATAAAATCTCCAAAAATTCTAAAATAGACGAAGCGATCTAAACATATAATAAATAGGACTGTGATTAGATTGGATATAAAGCTAATTATAGTCTTTTTATTACTTATATTGGAAGAAAAAAGCTTAAGAAGCTATTAACAGAAAAGCCTCAAAATGAACAGAATATATATGATAGACAATTTGATAACTGGGCGCCATATTACAAATAATTAAAAGACCAATATTTGCTATACATATCTCTGTATGTTATTATGTTCAGATGATAAAAACTTTTAAACATAATATATTTAAAAATAAAATATTATGTAGGGGGGATGGAGAATTGAACAAAAAAATAATTTCAGCCGTAATGGCACTTGGTGTAATTATAAGCGTTAGTTCTACTAGCGTATATGCAGATTCTGCATCAGATAAGGCAAAAATTCGTCAGGTTCAAACTCAAAGAAACGACCTTGAAAGCAAAGTTGAGATTATGAACAATAAGCGTGAAACAATTATGTCTAATATCGATAGTAATGAAAGCAGTATAGCTATAACACAAAAGAATATTAAGCAAACAAAAATAAATATTGAAAAAGCAGAGGCTGATATCAAAGCAGAACAGATTATTTTTAATAAAAGAATGAGAGTAATGTATATGAATGGGTCATCAAGCTATCTAAACATTATGCTAAACTCAAATGGTATGGATGATTTTATATCCAGAGTAGAAAATATTAAAAGGGTAGTAACATTTGATCAAAAGGTTATGAATAATATGAAAACAAAAGAAGCAGCAATTAATTTAAAGAAGGTAGCGCTAGATTCAGAGAATACAAAGTTGCTATCTTTAAGAGTTGAGAATAAAAAGAATTTAGCGATTTTAACAGAACAAAAATCAGACCAAGATGTATTAGCATTAAAATTGAATGCCCTAGAAAATCAATATGGCGCACAACTTGTAATAGATCAAGCTAATGAAGCAAGACAAGCAACAGAAGAAAAACAAGCATTAATTGATTCAAGAAAAGCTAATAACAAACGGAATGAATCTCCTAAACAAGTTGTAAAAACTCCAGAAATAGCTAGTTATACTTCAGTGCAAACTAAACCTATAGCAATCAAAAATGACTCAAGTGATTTGGACTTGCTATCAAGATTAATAACTGCCGAAGCAGGAGGAGCATCTTATAAAGCTCAAGTTGCTGTAGGCGCTGTAGTTTTAAACAGAGTTAAGAGCAGCAGTTTTCCAAATTCAATCAGTGCTGTTATTAATGAAAAAACAAATGGTTTTTATCAATTTACTCCAATACTAAATGGTAACATTAACAGACCTGCACAGGCAAGTGCTGTTAAGGCTGCAAATGAAGCACTCAGTGGAAATGATCCAACAAATAATGCACTGTTTTTTTATAGTGGTAGTGCACCTAAGGGCTTGACTTTACCACAACCAGTTTCATTAAGAATAGACGATTTAACATTTATTAAAATGCTAAAAGACTGACTATAGAGTATTTTTGATAACTTCGTAACTAAAGATTTAATTTTAATACAATCATATATATTTATTGCTTAGGACTACATAATTATTAATCATCTTAAACTCAAATATGAGTACTGGGATGGTACAGAGAATTATTATGAATAAGGGAGTTCACTTTGTGAACTCCCTTATATATATACAAATATTTAATTTTGAACTAAGTAGAGATTAGTAATTTTTTTAACTAAAGTATTTTTCTTTGTCTTATCACATATCTTAAAGACCTCTTATTTATAAATTGTACTAACCTCTAAAAACTTTAACAACTTAATTTGAAACATTGGACTATCCCCTTTCTATTAGCAATTCTTTTAGTTTATCTAATGAAGGTTAATATCTTTGTGGAATCACTTCCATCTCTTGTACTAATTAAATTCTGTTGTTTTGTTTATAAATTAATAATATCATAGTAATAGATGTTTGTAAACAACTATTTTCAATTAATAATAAATGTTATTTAAGAAGAAATTTCAATGATTGTTAGTGGAGGAGGGATATATAAATAATAATGATGAGTATGAGTAAAAAATATATGCATTTACATCTCCTATATTAATAATACGCTGGTGTGAAAAAATTTGCAAACTAGTGATTTAAGTAGAATATATGTTAGTATTAAAATATCATATGTATATATTAATAGAAAACTAAATGCTTCACAGTATTCTTAAACTGTGGTGCATCCGAAAGAAAATACGTACGTAATATAAAGAAGGAGATAAAAAAATGAAGTTAAATAAGATTCATCATATAGCTATTATTTGCACAAATTATGAAAGATCTAAAGAATTTTACGTTAATGTTTTAGATTTGAAAATCATTAAAGAAACATACAGAAAAGATAGAGAATCATATAAGCTCGACTTAGGTGTTGGAGAGAATTATCAAATAGAATTATTTTCTTTTCCGCAATCACCTAAAAGGGCGAGTTATCCTGAAGCAAGAGGACTAAGGCATCTTGCTTTTGAGGTAGATAACATTGATGAGGCGATAAAAGAACTGGCTGATAAGAATGTAATTGCTGAGCATATTAGAATTGATGAGATTACGGGGAAAAAATTTACTTTTTTTAGTGATCCAGATGATTTACCTATAGAATTATATGAAAAATAGTAGGATAGCATTTTAAAATTGACAACTGTATGTCATAGCATAAATATCTTTGAAGAGCTTTTTTAACTTGCATAATTTCCCAAGGGTCTGGCCCATTACAGAGATAAAACAGACAAGCAGTGTTGCTCAAAAGGCTGTTTGTAGGGTATAATAAATTAGTAAAATAACAAGACCTACCTTGAAAATATTTATCGTGAATATTAATTTAGAAGGTATTAGTTATGAAGTTTTTTTAAGCCGTAAAAAATAAAAAAAAGAGGGTAAAAATATGAAAAATGATATAAACAAAAACATGGAAATAATGAAAAAAATTATTGAAGAAAGAAAAGCAAAATCTTCCACGCAAAAAAATAATAAGAGAGCATCAGTCTATGGATCACAAAGCGCATCATCAGGTAATGGCGGAGGTTTAGTTGGTAAAAATAACAGGGGTCAATGAATAAATTCCCTTGTTATTAATAAAATATATGTAACTCTAAAAGTTTATTTCATAGAGAAATCTAGGGGTAGGCTTTTTTTTATTGATTAGCAACTCTCAAATTCAACTAAATATGATATTATCATTAACTTATGGGCATTATAATATAAAATAATTAGTAAAGGAGATGCTTTTTATGAGTCAAAATAAAACCATAGCTGAAAACAATCAAAATATTATACCTAATAGTGAAAATAGTCTGAGCCAAAATATGAACATGAAACAAAAAGATCAAAGCCTTATGGCTAATAGTTTAGATAGTGAAAATGCTAAAAATGGATATAAGGTTAATGGAAATGCTAGCGTGCAAGCTGCTAATCAAGGAACTAGAAATAAAAACTAGATGAATTAATTTACTTGGAAATCTTAAAATGTGAAAACACAGTAGAGTTATACTTTCTCTACTGTGTTTTTTATATAAATTAACAAGATAGTGAATTAATTAATACAAAAGTTAATTTATTGGTGTACATATTCCTTGTGTAAATTGCGTAATTGCGCCAGTATTAATGTTTACTAAATATAAACATAAGGAATATTCTTGTTCAGGATTAACAGGATCTTTGTAAGATTTTCCTATCGCGTAATAATCATCACCATTATAAATACCTGTTCTCTGGAATCTTTGATTAGTTGTATTAAAAGTTTCGTTAGTATCTAATTTTACTTTTGATTTAACTAAATCCATTGCCTGTAGTTAAATACACAAAGGGGAACAGCACACATATTATTACTACTGGGGTTGGTAAAGCATGCATAGTTATCGCTCCTTTCTCAAAATGTATAAGTTATACTGCTGTTATAGCAATTCTTTCTTTGAGTAAATGTTTATAGATATATTCATAGAAATAAAGAGGATAGCAATTATAGCCACAATCGGCATTAAGTACTGGACCAATATAGGCATTGCAGACAATACCGTAAAATCGAGTTTAATATTGGCTTTTATTAATACAGTCAATAAAAATGGAGTTCCCATGATCAATATCATGAAGAAATACTTTGTTTTTTCAAAGCCAAATTTATATTGTACAGGTGTGTATACGCTAAATAGGATTACTGAAATCAGCAGTGCAATAAGATAGTTGTACGGAGTAAGATATTCAATTTTGACAAATAGCAGTGCTAATACGTTATATGCCACACAGCAATAAGCAAAGATCAATAGGAGAAAAGCATATCTTGCTTTTACAAGACTACTACGGGAGTATGGCGTAGAACACAGCAGAGCTTCAGCTTTAGGGTATTTCATTTCGGCCATCAAAACATATTGATACAACATAAACACCGAAAAAATCACCGATAACAAAAAAGCACTAAGCCCCCAAAATTGGGATGGTTGTATCATCATAAAAAGAGGTATAGCAAATGGAAAAGTAACTAAAAGCAGCAAATATTTTTTTATAAGTAAGATATCTTTTTTAACAAGATGTACCAGCATTATTTTCCCCCTCCTTCGACATAGCCCAGCATAATATCTTCTATGGTAGGTCTTTCAACCAAAATGTCTTTTATGCTTTTTTGAACTTGAGATAATTTATTGGTGATACCAGTAAATCCAAATCCTGTTTCTTGAATATTTAAGAACAATTTTCTGGTTTCAATAGTCAAATCCTTGCTATCACCTTTTACTAATCGATGGGTATCAATCAATGTATCCTTTTCTTCCTCGAATAAAATCTTGCCATTGTTAATAAGAATTATCATATCTGCAACTTTATCAAGATCTGAAGTTATGTGAGTTGAAAAGAAAACGCTCTTGCCACCTTGTTTCATATAATCTGTCAAGATATTCATGAATTGGCTTCGAATTAAGGGGTCAAGTCCACTTGTAGGCTCATCCATAATAAGTAAGTCTGCCTCATGGGAAAGTGCCAAAGTTAATGCGAACTTCATACGCATACCTTTTGAAAGTGTTGAAATCTTTTGGCGTGGATTGAGTGAAAAACGTTCCATATAGGTTTTGTAATCCTGCTCATTCCAACTTGAATACGACGGTGCAATAATGCTTTTCATTTCTTTCATTGTCAATTCATCATAAAAGCAGCCATCATCCAGCACAACGCCAATACGGTTTTTCAACTCATGCCCATGTTTATCCATATCCTTTCCAAAGAATTTGATAGTACCGGCACTTCTCATTACAAGACCAAGAATGGTCTGTATAGTGGTTGTTTTACCAGCCCCGTTAATACCTATAAAACCTGTAATACAATCTTCCTGTAAAGAAAAACTAACATCGGAAAGGGCAAATTTATTATAAGATTTATTTAATCCTGATACTTCTAATACATTGTTCATTGTTCATCCCCCTCATATAAAATATTCATCATTGCATTTAATTCCTCTTTAGAAATTTTTAACGTCTTTGCTGTTTGAATTAAGTCCTGCATTTTTTGTTCAACAATACGCCGTTTAGAGTCACGAAGCAGCTCTAAATTACCAGCAGAAATAAAAGTGCCAATGCCCACCTGACTTGTAATAAATCCCTCTTGCTCTAATTCATTGTAGACACGACGAATAGTAAGAATGCTTACTTTCAAATCAGTGGCAAAATTTCTGATAGATGGAAGTGGATCACCCTCAGACATCTCACCTTTAAAAATAATATCTTTTAGTTGGTCTTTTATTTGTTGGTATAGGGGTATATTGGATATATTTGAAATTAAAATCTTCATATCACCTTATCACCTCCCTAAGTGTATAGTGTGTATTAACTTAATACACACTATACACTTAGGTTGTGTTTTTGTCAACATGTTAGTGGGTACCCGGCTCGCAAAGACTTTTTAGAATTAACGGATATCACGAGAAGCTTTAATATGAAATGATTGAATTTAGTCGTAAAAAATGTTATGCTAACAATGGTAAACTCAGTAGAATGTCTTTACTACATAAAAATAAGTGTAAAATTGCAATTGAAAATACAATATATTGAAGAGCTTATTTTTATAGGCTCTTTTTTAGTGATAAAGAGAGGTAATAATATGATAAAAATTGATAACTTGTCCTACTCATTTCCGCAAAAGGATCTATATAATAATATTTCATTTACATTAGAAGATGGTCAACACTGTGCTTTTATAGGAACAAATGGCAGTGGAAAAAGTACACTGATAGATATAATTATGGATCCAGAAAAATATATGTTCGATGGAAAGCTCGAGATTGACCTAAATTGTAGAATTGGGTATGTAAGTCAATTCTCGCAACAGGGCGAAATGAAAGAAATTACAGTTTTCGAATATATAGGGGAAAAATTTATTAAACTACAAAATGAAATAACATCTATTTGCAGTGAAATGGAAACATCTTCGGATATTGATTCTTTACTAGAAAAGTATCAACAAACTTTAGACGCATTTGATGCAATTAATGGGGATGATTTCGAAAATATCATTAATAAAAACTTAAATCTTGCAAACTTAAGCAAGTATAAAGATCTAATGATATCTGAACTTAGTGGTGGGGAATTCAAGCTTATTCAAGTAATTAAGGAAATGCTAAATAGTCCAGACTTAATGATTATGGATGAACCCGATGTGTTTTTAGACTTTGAAAACCTTAATTCGCTTAAAGATCTAATTAATTCGCACATTGGAACAATGTTAATTATTACGCACAACAGATATATATTGAATCATTGTTTTAATAAAATTCTACACCTTGAAAACATGGAGATCCAAGAGTTTGATGGAAACTATATTGAGTATAACTTCTCATTACTTCAAACTAAAATTGAGTTACAAGAACTAGCTGCTACTGATAATGAAGAACTTGAGAGAAACGAGATCTTAATAAAGAAGTTAAGATTTCTCGCAACTGAGTATAATCAATCTTCTAAAGGGAAAGCTCTAAATGCTAGAGTTAAAATTCAAGAAAGATTAGAAAAAAGTAGAATTAAATCGCCATTTGTAGATATTAAACAACCGAATATCAGTTTAGTTACAGATAATGAAATCGAAGAAACCATTGTTTTAAAAGTTAATGATTACAGTGTTGCCTTTGATGATATGCTTCTAGAAAATGTTAACTTTGAGATTAAATCTACTGATAAAGTAGCTCTTATCGGTTCAAATGGTGCCGGGAAAACGACGTTACTTCGAGAAATATTTAAAAACAATCATGATTCTATTGAGATAAATGAAGATGTTGAAGTGGCTTATTTGTCTCAACTTCAAGGCAAAACACTAAATGAGTCTAATACGATACTTGAAGAGTTCTTAGATGCTGGTTTTAAAACTAATCAAGAGGTTAGAGCATATATTTCTGGTTATGGTTTCGAAGAAGAAGCCATTAATCAAAAGATAGGGGCTTTATCTGGTGGAGAAAAAAATATGCTTCAACTGGCTAAAGTTTCTGCTAGTAAAGCAAACATTTTGCTTCTTGATGAACCGACAAGTCATTTAGACACATATTCACAAATAGCACTGGAAAAAGCCATAGAAAACTATAAAGGTGCGATTCTCATGATTTCCCATGATTTCTATTCTATAGTAAACTGTATGGATTTTGTTTTAATCATAGAAGATAAGACAATTAGAAAAATGAGTATGCGAAAATTTAGAAAGATGATTTATGCTAATCATTTTGACAAAGACTATTTAGAAATTGAACAAAAGAAAAAATTAGTCGAAACAAAAATAGAATTGGCTTTAAAAGATATTGATTTTACGCTTGCAAAAGTTTTATCGCAGGAGTTAGAAGAGCTGATTAAGTTACTCTAAATTTAGCAAAGTTTAAGTGGAAATATTGAGCTCTCTTGTATATACATTGAGAACTCAATATTTTTTATTTTTATAAAAGTGTTTTAGCAAATTGTATATTATCAAGTTTATTTTCTTTCATATAATTTATTGAATCAATTAAAAAAGTTCTGTGATGTTCTATGGTCTTCGATAAAGATTGAATAAATTCAACTATATTTTCTTTGTTATCCTGTTTATTATATAGATAGTTACCAACTAAATAAAATCTAATAAATGAATATCTTACTAAAAGCATAATATATCCATCGAATATTGATTCTGATTCAGAAAATGGAAACATATAGTTATACATAAAATTCACCAAATAATTTTCGAAAATATAGCTATTATTATTCATAAAATTTTCAGTATAATCTTCAAATGCTTTTATGTACATTTCTGAATGTTTACTAATGTCGCCACCTTCATCAAACTTGAATCCAGCTATAATTTGCTTAGTATATTCCTTAAAATAAAGACTATCCACTTCTTTAGATACATTTAAGAAGCCTATCATCTTTTTGAAAAAATCTATCTGAACAATATAACTTAATTGATCTCTTTCATAACCATCACTAACTAAGTTCATATCATATTCCCTAATAAATTTAGGTACATTAGTATACTTATATTTAAGTTCTTCTTCTAATGTTTTTATAAAATCACCTAATATATAAAGTCTTTTACTTAAGTCGAACTTTCTGTTTTGTATTATTTCAACACTTAGATTTCTAATTTCTTTAAAATATTTAAAAGGCGAATTATCATATTCTTTAGAGCTGGTTTCAATATCACCTGATAGTATATGTTTGCCTAAAGTTTCTTCACTTTCTTTAAACCCAATTCCTTCTTCTTTTAGTAAAATAATTCTTGCAGCTTCCGGACAGGCAATATCAAGTGATATTTCATAACATGTATCTACTTTATTAATTATTCTAGGAAAAGATGTGCAAACATTTGAAAGATACTCTTCTCCAATTTTGGAATAAATAATACAATAATTTTCGTCATCTAAAAAAGCACACCTTTTTCCAGTTTTTAATTCTATTTTTCCATAATCTATATCAGGACTTAGGTATTCATCATTATTATGTACATTTTTTTGAATCATTCGCTTCATTTCTTTGTCTTGAACCTTATAATATTGCCTAAAGGTAACCTTATCGATATCTATATCCCATCCAATACAACAGCTATCTGTACATTTTCCACCTATACATTTAAATTCTTTAAGATAGCTCGGATATCTCATTTTTATATTTTTTTCCATTGTATACTTCCTTTGTATATAAATTATTTCAAGTTTTCTGTTTCATATTTATTTTACTATAGTATTTTAAGTCTGTCAGATGTATTTTTATTGCCAAGGGTCTGACCCTGTTGTGGGGACACGCTTTGCTGGACCCACTTACTAATTAAACCATAAACCATTAAGGAAAAGCTACTACATTACTTTAAACTAAGAAATATAGTAGCTTCGTCTACATTCTAAATAACTATTTATTATTTGAGTTTAAGATTTATTTCAACAATTTCCGAGCGGCTACCTATCCTAATTGGAGGTCCCCATGTTCCATAACCTGAAGATACAATAAATTGAGAATTGTTCTTTTTTAAATACCCATAGTCTATTTCAAAAATTCCATTGGTTATAATATTTGCAGGAAATATCTGACCTCTATGGGTGTGACCTGATAGTTGTAAATCAATCCCCTGGTTTTCAGGTTCACTTAAATTTACTGGCTGATGATCCATAAGCAAAAATGGTTTTGTCTTATCTAAGTCCTTTACTAAGGATGACAAATCTTTTCTTTTAATTTTTGTAACACGCTCTAAGGATGGGTCTTGTCTACCTATAACATAAAAGCTATCACTTACCAAAACTGAATTATCACGCAGCACAGTTATACCTGCATTCTCAAAATTTTTAACTACATCATCTACATTACTTCCCATTCCATCATGATTACCAAGGGAGGCATACACTCCATATTTGCTTTTAATTCGCCTAAAGTTATCACGCATGTTTTCTTTTACAAAAGGGTCAATGCTACTATCAATAATGTCTCCAGGTATTAACACAATGTCAGGTTTTAAATCATTGATTTTATTTACCATACCTGTAAGCCTATTATTATCTACCATAATCCCAAGATGAATGTCCGAGACCATAATAACCTTCAAGGTCTCTAGATTACCCGCAACTTTATCAACATTTAGATCATACTTTGTTACTCTTACGCTACGAGCACTCCAAGTACCATATATCATTACACCAAATATAAAGGCAACTACTAGACCCATTACTATTAACGAAACATTAGTATCGCCAGATAAACTTCTTGGGAGAATTATAATTTTTCTATTTATAACTCTTATTAAATCTATTATAGGCAATATTAAAATAAGATAAAACATTATTGCCATCCAATATGATCCTATAATATTTAATTTAGTTGATATTATTGCTGGTATGAAAGAAGGTATAAGCGTTGTTACAATATATGATGATGCTATTATTGAAAACAGTATCCAATATATTTTGGGATTTATACAAGGAATATGGCGAAATAGGTTCTGCCACATCCTTAAACCTATATAATAATTTATGCTTCCATACAAGCAAATAAATAAAATAGCAATAAGTATCATTAATCCATTCATTTTTTTGCTCCTTCATATTGTTTTTTTATTATAAAATTTTATACTATATAAAATTATACCATGATGTTGTGTTTTCGCACAGTCTATTGGTGAGATTGCAAAGATTAATTACCAATAATTCATACTGTAGGGTTAGAAAAACAAATACCATAAATTGGAAATGAAATGTACAAGCTGTGTTGCTATTCTATTCTCAATAGAAATCATTTAAAAAACTGATATATAAATCCTTTATTTTCTGTAAAAAAAATACTATAATTAATAACGATAATATATTAATTATAGCTACAAACAAAAAATACTAAAGACAAACCACTTCAACTATAAATTTACGTAAGGTTTGTCTATAAATTGAGGAGCTTATACATGAGAAGAAAAGATATACTTGAGTTAAAAAGACGTTTTAAAAAAGAGCAATGCACCTTCACTAAAATGTGTGGCTGCTATGTTAATGGAGAAAAACATACTATTTTAAAATTTAGAGAAAGCTTTCTAAATTTAGATGAGGATGAATACTTTAAATATTTAGAAATTGCTAAAAAAGTACTGTCTGGAACTATTGGGAATAATATTTTAGAACTTAACTTTGAAGTTAATGAAGAATTTACAAATGAAAGACAGACTTCACTTATGCAGCTTAAAAACAGTCAATTAAAAGATGATGCTCTTGTAGATAACCTTTATGATTTGATTATAGACAATTATGATTACACTGGTAATTTTTTAATACTCTTTTTTCATGATGCTTATGATGTTGTTAGCAAAACCAGAGATAATATAAAGATAGATGAATCTGAAGAAGTATATGAATATGTGTTATGTGCAATATGTCCAGTTTCACTTTCAGAGCCTGGTCTTAGATACTTTGAAGAAAAAAACGAAATAAAAGCACGTATTAGAGATTGGGTAGTCGAGTCCCCGATTAATGGCTTTGTGTTTCCTGCTTTTATTGATCGTAGCTGCGATGTTAACTCTATTATGTATTATACAAAAAATGCAAAGGATACACATACTGAATTAATGGAAAATGTTCTAGGTTGTCTTTCAAAACAAACGGCTACGGTGCAAAAGGAAACATTCCAATCAATTATTAAAGATTCTTTTAGTTCTGATGAAAATAAAGCTGATAAAATTTTTATGGATATACAAGAAAATCTAAGCACTTTGATAGAAGAATACAATGATTTAAACGATGATGCAGACTGTGAACCTATAAGCTTAACAAAGAAGGATATACAAAAACTTTTAATAGAAAGTGAAGTTCCGCAGGAAATTACTACTGAGATTGAAAACTCCTATGTAGAGAACTTTGGTGATGATATTACTTTAGCAAAGAATTTAATTGACGCAAAGGCTCTTAAGGCAAATGTGCAAAGAAAAAAGGAAGAACGCCTTCACAAACAAGTAGAAATACTTCAAGCTAGACTTGATCAAGTTGAAAAAGAGAATACTATAGATAATGAAACTGACCTGTCTACAGAAGTTAATGATGATAATGTGGTTTTAGAAGAAGCTTTAGAAACTGATTTAGAAGAAACTTTAGAAACTAATTTAGAGAAAGGTCCAGATGCATATTCAGAAGATAGTGATGGGAGCCCTCATTATGATGTTATACTACAAGTAAAACCCGAAAAAGTATCTCAAATAAAATCTCAAATAATTAATGGCCAAAAATGCATAGTTATTCCTATTAATGACAATGAACAAACTACGGTTAATGGTATAGATAATTTAATTTAAAACAACTAACTTTACACCTTTCGACAAGTGACAGTCATCCTTTGTTATTTACACTCAATTTATGTAGTGATACAATATAAGAATAGGAAGGTGAAATATTATGATAGAATGTTTAAAAGATTTCTATGCATTAGATAATATTTTTAATACAAGTAATAATACCAATTATAAATTTGAAAATTTAATTGGGTTGGATAATTATGAATGTATACATCCAGTCAAACAAAGGAAAGTTTATGAAATTGCTAATCTATTATTAAAAGATAATGTTGGTAAGCACATCACTGATATTATAGTGTTTGGTAGTGCCACAACGCTTTTCTGTAGTAGCTTTAGTGATATTGATATAATCGTTTTAGGTGATTTTTCTGAGTTTTATCCAACTGTAGATTTACACGAGTTTGGAGAAATTGATTTATTTGGATATAATAAAAAACTATTCCTTAGTGATATGGAAAATAATAATTTTTATAGGAACGCTTGGGCGAAAGGGGTAAGAATATATGAGCAATTATCTGCATCTTGCTAAGAGTGATTTGAAGTATGCGAATTTTGGTCTTACAAATTGCACAGACGAAGTAGAAATTAATTATGCGGCTTATCATGTAAATCAAGCAATTGAAAAAATAATTAAAGCACTTTTAGAGCTTAATGGGAATGATTTGACTGACAGAAAGTATAAGACACATAATATAAGTTATTTAATTTCGTCTCTTCCTAAAGGGACACAGGTGCCGAATATAATAGTCGAAAGGAAATTTGAAATTATTAGATGGGTATCAGAGCCAAGATATAATGTGAATTTTAGAGAATCTAAAGAGGATATTTTAATTATATATACTGCAGCATTTGAGTGGCTTAATCAAATCATGTTGATGCAGAGTAGATAATGTTTATTTTATTTTTACTGCCTTTCTAGTCTTTAACAAGTTAAAAGGGAATTCAAATTGATATGCTCCCCTTATGGTAGACAGTTAAAATAATAAAACTGTTTACTATAAGGAGGGCTATTTTTTTATGGGAAGAAAATCAACTATATCAGACCAACAAAAAATTAAGGCTGTAACATCATATTTAAATGGAAAAGCTAGTATGTTAAGTTTATGCAACAAACTTCAAGTACATAAGAGTTCTTTTCAAAAATGGGTAATACGATATAAATCAGAAGGTGAAGCTGGGTTAAAACATTCTAGCAAAAATACTTCTTATACTGCCAAAATCAAGATTAACATTGTAAAAGAATATCTTGATGGGCATGGCTCACTGAATGATTTATGCATTAAGTATCATATTTCGTCAAATACAGTTTTATGCAATTGGATAAAGAAGTATAATGGTCATGAAAACATAAAATCTTCTGGAACAGGAGGAAAAATAATCATGACCAAAGGACGCAAAACTTCTTATATTGAACGCATTGAAATCATAAAGTACTGTATTGAAAACAATAACAGTTATAATAAAACTGTTGAAAAATATAAGGTATCTTATCCTCAGATTTATACCTGGATGAAGAAGTATAATCAGTTTGGTATTGAAGGGCTTTTGGACCGACGTGGAAAGCCAAAGGCTGAAGAGTTAATGACAGAAGATGAAAAGCTAAAAGCTCAATACAAGCTTTTAGAAGCACAAAATAGAAGATTACGGATGGAGAATGCTCTTCTAAAAAAAATCCAAGAGATAGAAAGAAGGCGATATTAAGCGAAGCTAGATACGAAGATACTTATCTTGCAATCCAAGAATTATCTAACAAAGATAAATTTCCTATAACTGAGTTGTGCATTATAGGCGGCGTTAGCCATTCTGCATATTATAAATGGCTACACAGAGAAAAAAGTAACCGAGTATTGAAAAACGAAGAATTATTAAAGCTTATTTGTGAGTTATATGAGGAAAAAGACGGTATCTTAGGCTATCGCCAGATGACGATTAAAATCCGTAGAGAATATAATAAAAAAGTTAATTATAAACGAATTTATCGTCTGATGCAGATATTAGGATTAAAATCCGTATGCAGAAAAAAAAGATATAATTATATTAAGTCAACTCCTGAAGTTACTGCAGAAAATATTTTGGATAGAAATTTTAAAGCAGAACAAGTCAATAAAAAATGGCTTACAGATGTAACCGAGTTTAAATATGGGAGAAGTGGACAAAAGGCTTATCTAAGTGCAATATTTGATTTAGGTGATAGAAGTATTGTTTCATATGTCATTGGTCATTCTAATAATAACCAATTGGTTTATCAAACCTTTAATCTTGCTGTTAAAGTATACCCTGATGCTAAACCAATATTTCATAGTGACCGAGGTTTCCAGTATACTTCAAAAATATTTAAAGAAAAACTAAAAAAAGCTGGAATGATACAGAGCATGTCGAGGGTTGGGCATTGTATTGATAATGGTCCAATGGAAGGATTTTGGGGAATCTTAAAAACAGAAATGTATTATCTTCATAAATTTGAAGACTATGAAAGCTTAAAGAAATCGATTGAAGACTATATAGAATATTATAATAATAGACGTTATCAAAAACGTTTAAAGTGCATGACACCAATGGAATATCAGCGATATCTATTAGGTAATGCAGCATAAATAAAGCGCCTACCAAATAATAGACGCCTTACATAAAATCTTTAATTATTTCCACTGTCTACTTGACAGGGGGCAGTTCAAATGAATTCCCTTTTAATATATTCGTATAGTCAATCCACCATGTTATCATCTGCAATAAAATCTACATCAACATTCTTCTCCCTAAGCTTATTAATATAAACCACTGCACACCTAAATGTCTTTTTATTCTTTGGATTTTATTGTCTCACTGAAAAATTCACAGGCTTATTGTAACATTTACAAACTACTATTCAATTTGAAGTCAATATATTTTTCAAAACTAATTACAGTTTTGAATTTACAATGAATTTGTGCGGAAAGCCCACTCCTTAAGGTGTGGGATGGATAGCACTTGTCGATAGGCAATAAAAGAATTATAAAAAAAATAATAAAGGAACAAATATAACACTATAATTAATTATCATTTTTGTATATTGTCCAAGGGATAGGAGAAAATATTATTAATACATAGTGTAGAAGAAGACTTAAATACATAACTAAGGGGATTAAATCATCTCCTGCGGAGCTGAAGTATTAACGACTTCAGAAGGAGATTTATACTTCCACTGAAGTTTTCTGTTTGTTAGGGTATGTAACTCCAGCTTATAGAAGTGGGAGACTTCCTTCTGAAATGTCGTTAAAATTGAAACTTCAACTATAGAAAGTGAGGTGAATATTCAGTGGCAAAAAAAGAAGCTAAACAACGGTTCGTATTGAACCTAAATCTTAAACTTGAAAAATTTGAAGAAAAGATATTGGATAAAAGATTTGAGATTGGAAGGAAGATCTATAATTCAGTTTTAGGTAAAGCTTTAAGTAGGTATAATGAAATGAGCAAGACTAAAAACTGGAGGAAAAATCAATCTGAATTATCAAATATTTATAAAAATAAATTGGACAAGAAAGAATTGAACAAGCTTTGCACTCCGTATTTTGATATTAAAAATGCAATGCTTAAAGAATTTAGGCTAACCGAATATTCACTTCATGAAGATGTAAGATCAACGCAACATACATTTAAACATAATTTAGACAGCTTCACTGCTCAGAAGATTGCATCAAGAGTATGGGAATCTTTAGAAAATAATTTATTTGGCAAAGGTGAACAAGTTCACTTTAAAGGTAGAAACAATCCGTTAAATTCATTAGAAGGTAAATCTAATGGCACTGGAATAAAATATGATATTGAAACAAATACGCTTAAATGGAATGGGTTAAAGATTGAAACAATGCTTAATATAAATAACCAATATGAGATAGATGCTTTAAGGAATAAAATATGTTTCTGTAGAATTAAAAGGAAATTTGTACGAGGGCGTTATAAATATATACTTCAAATAGTTTTGGATGGAGTAGCTCCTACTAAGTTTAACCAAGAGACAGGAGAAATTAGAAATGATATCGGCCTTGGAGATTGCGGAATTGACATAGGCACACAGACAATCGCTTATACTTGTGAATCTGATGTTAAGCTATATGAATTGGCTCCACATGTACAAAATATTGAAAATGAAAAACGTAGAATTCAAAGATATATGGATAGAAGTAAGAGAAAAACTAATCCTAATAATTTCGATGAAAATTGCAGTATAAAAAAAGGTGTTAAATTAGAATGGAAATATTCAAAGAGATACGTAAAAGCTAAGAATAAACTTAAAGATATATATAGGAAACAAAGGGATATAAGAGAACAAGATCATAATATAATGATTAATGAAATAGTAAAAAATTGCAATGTAGTCTATGTTGAAGAAATGAATTTTAAAGGATTGCAAAAACGTGTTAAAAATGCAACTACTAATGATAAGACTGGAAGGATTAACAAGAAAAAGAGATTTGGTAAATCATTAGCAAATAAAGCACCTAGTAAATTTTTAACAATGCTAGAAAATAAGCTAAAATCTAAAGGCGGAAAATACTTTGAAATTAATACGTGGCAAGTGAAAGCTTCACAGTATAACCACTTAAATCAACAATATAGTAAAAAGAAATTATCTCAAAGGTGGAATGATTTTGAATATAATGGCAAACAAATCAAAGTCCAAAGGGATATATATTCGGCATACCTAATTAAAAATGTTAATGATGATTTATGCAGTATAAATTTTGATGCATGTAATAAAGATTTTGAAAAGTTTTTAGTATTGCATAGTAAAGAAATTAAAAGATTGCAAGGATTAGATAATTTAAGTAGTATGGGAGTTTAGAATAAAAAAATGTCTTGAAACGGGCATTATGCTATCGCTAACGGGTTGTTGCAATCCTTGATGGTGAAATTTTTGGGGAAAATAATTAGTGTTAATATCATTCGTGATATTAAAGAAAGTTATTTAGTACCTAAGAACCACATGCTTTTAAGCGTGGGAGTTTCAGAATAAAAGAAGATAGTATAAAAGGGATGAATGTATTAATATTTCTTATCAGCTATGTTATCATTGATATAGATGTTTAGTATTTAGAGAACAATGTTTGCGATAAACAATAACTAAATAAAGGGGAAATGCAATCTTGGTAAAGGATAAATTAAAAGACCATATTATGGAAACTGTTGAAAATCAAATAAAGGATAACAATCCTAAATGTACAACTGAAGTTTTTGGAAAATTAGTAGCTTGTGGATATGCACAAGATATGGCAAAGAAAATGATTGGAGCAGTTTTAGTGGAAGAGCTATATTATGTTTTGAAAAACGAGGAGTTATTTAATGAAGAACGATATAGTGAAAAATTAGATAAGTTACCATTATTAATTAAGAAATTATATTGAATTCATAGAAAATGTATAGTAAAATCAAATTTTGCTATGCATTTTCTAATACAAGCTCCATAATGTATTTGTACAATAGAGGAATCATTTAAAAATATAAATAAGACTAAAGAAGGAGTATAACATATGGTTAGATCAGTTATGAAAGACATATTTTTTCTTAATCAAAAATCAGAACTTGCTACAAAAGCAGATGCTCAGGTGATACAGGATTTGCTTGATACGCTTAAAGCAAATAAAGAAGGCTGTGTAGGAATGGCAGCTAATATGATTGGTGTCAAAAAAAGAATTATTGTGATCAGTATGGGTGATATGAACGTTCCGATGATTAATCCTGTGATAGTGAATAAATCGGGTCAATATGAAACAGAAGAAGGATGTCTTTCACTTATAGGTGTTAGAAAAACTAATAGATTCAAAGAGATAGAAGTAGAGTATTTTGATTCGGGATTTAAGAAGCGAAGGGGAAAATACTCAGGATGGATTGCTCAAATTATTCAACATGAAGTAGACCATTGTAATGGGATAGTCATATAGAAAAAAGGTAAGAGCGCTGTTCAAGGTGCAATCACAGCAATTAAAGAAAAATTCATGATAATTAACCAGTCATAATATAAAAAGCTATAAGTAAAATAAATACACAAACAAAATTGACTGAATTATTGCTATATGATATTCTAACGAAGAATATATATATGTAGTTTTTATAAATATCAAAGCATAAAAGGAGTAAAAATGAAATACGAATATAAAACACTTACTGATATTAGACACAAAGTTTTTACGGCCGTAAGTAAGATGGCCTTTGAAGACAATTTAAAAGATATAGAGAATATTCCATATGAGATCATTCGTGGAGAGGTGGGTAAGTATAGAGAAAGTACATTTCTTGAAAGAGCAATAGTTAGTGAGCGAATCCGTTTGGCAATGGGACTAAATTTAAGACCAAGTGATAAACCAAGATCAATTACGGAGGGATTAGAGGGGGCAACAAAACCTTCAAAATATTATGAACCCCCACTTGTAAATATTATAAAATTTGCTTGTAATTCTTGTCCAACAAATAGCTATGAAGTTACAAATATGTGCCGGGGTTGCCTAGCACACCCTTGTGTAGAAGTTTGTCCTAAAGGCGCAGTTAATATAGCTAATGGGAAAAGTGTTATTGATCAGGAAAAATGTATAAAGTGTGGTTTATGTGCTAAAGTGTGTTCGTATTCAGCAATAATAAAACATGAGCGCCCATGTGCCATGGCATGCGGAGTGGATGCAATATATACGGATGAATATGGCAGAGCATCAATAGATTATGATAAATGTGTTAGCTGTGGAATGTGTTTGGTAAATTGTCCTTTTGGAGCAATATCTGATAAAAGCCAAATATTTCAACTAATTCAGGCAATTAATCAAAACAAAGAAGTAATTGCAATTGTAGCTCCATCATATGTGGGGCAGTTTGGTAGAAATGTTGGATTTAATGATTTTAAAAGAGGGATGATTACAATTGGATTTAAAGATGTTGTTGAAGTTGCGATTGGTGCAGATATTTGTACAATTGATGAGGCAAAAGATTTTATAGAAAATGTACCTGAAAAACTTTCCTTTATGGGTACTTCATGCTGCCCTTCATGGTCTGTTATGGCTAAAAAATTATATCCTGAATATGCTGAAAATATTTCAATGACTTTGACTCCAATGGTTTTTGCTGCTCGACTTGTGAGAGAAAAATATAAAGATGCAATGATTGTTTTTGTTGGGCCATGTAGTGCGAAAAAATTAGAAGCTTCCAGAAAAAGCGTAAAAAGTGAAGTTGATTTTGTAATTACATATGAGGAGTTATCTGGAATGCTTACAGCCAAAGAAGTAGAAATAATTGGTACAGATATGAGCTTGAGTAATGAAGCAACTGGTTCAGGAAGAGGCTTTGCGGTTGCAGGTGGAGTCGCTAAGGCTGTAGCTGATTTGATAAAAAAAGAACATCCAGGGCGAGAAGTGAAGATTAAAGCTGCGAATGGACTGAGAGAATGTAGGGAGATGTGTAATGATGCCGCAAAAGGAAAGTATGATGGATATCTCATTGAAGGAATGGCGTGTCCGGGTGGCTGTGTGGCTGGAGCTGGGTGTATTGTCAAACCTAACATAGCTGGTGCTCAGGTTAAACAAGCGGCTAAAAATTCTGAGCTGAAGATTTCAGATGAGTCCAAATATGCTGACAAACTTTACTTGTTAGATGGAAAAATCTAGAGGAAGAATAGAAAATATTATTTATTTATTTATTTTTGTGCCATTGGAAATAAATATTTATATAATAATGTATATATTCTTAAAAAAAAAGCATTGGACTAAATTTTTTGATTTTTTGTCAGAATTAATTATAGCTAAAGTGTATTAAAATCGTATTTATTATACAGTAAAACCCACAACTATTTAATTAGTTGTGGGTTTTCTTACGTTTTAATTTAGTAAAACAAATTGTGTTCACAATTTGTTTACGTACCCCGGGGGTTTTTATGAAAAGAGTGAATTTGTTATTTATAATCTGAAGGCGTTCCCCATAGTTCTAAACGATTAAAGATAGGATAAACAGAATTAAATTTCACATAAATAGGTGCTTTATCTAAAGAGGGATTTTCTCTAAAAAATTCTCTATCTCCATATCTAAGTGCTTGCAATGCTAGCGGTAATTCTTTTGTGAAAATGCTATTACGTACCGCTGACATTATTGGGTTCTTTTCTTTATCTACCATAACATTAACCATCAGTGCGTACTCACTATTAACCATGATCCATTCTGCCAGCACTTCATCCCTCATGTCAGTGATTTTATCATAATCATACTTTGCTGCAATAGTCAAAAATAATTCTCCGGTAACGTCTGAATGAGTAAGGGTATATTTTCTAGGAATAATTGGGTTTGTTTCACCTGTTCCCATGCCAAAATTAACGTGTAACATTTCCGTGTGGAATTTGCTCAAAGCCTTCCCTCCATAATATAAATACATTATATATATTATGAAGTTAACTGTTGTTATGTTCTTTGTTATGCACTTAAAGCTAAAATACCTATTTAGACTTCACATATATACATTCAAATGCCCACAGAGAACAGACTGATGCTATGGTAGAGAGTGAAATTATGGGAATATATTATGAAGATGTAGAAGATAAAAATGGAAGATTTCCGCTTCTACGCCCAATACTACGACCTCAGAGGTCGTTACATAAACTGTAAGTTTATGTTTGCTTCAGGAGTGTTCCATAGCAGTGTTTGGAGGCATTGGATTTAGCGGCTTAAATGATAAATATAATGCTGTGAACATGCGTTATGGAAAATCTTTTGAGGAATCGGAATCTGCGGAAGAGGCACTGAAAAGAGATATTTCTGAAACTCGTAGATTTGATACCATATATCGAAAATTGCTACAGGCTCTTCCTCATAATAAGGTTATAGTGCTTCCACATATGCAGAAATGGGACTGGAATGCAGACTCACATAATCCGAACTGGATTTACGTAAACGGACATAACCACCATAATTACTTTGATATTAGCAGTAAAAAGGTGGTTTATGCAGATAATCAAATTGGTTATAAAACAGAAACGATAGGACTAAAATACTTCTATATTGATAATGAATATGATATTTTTGCATATTTAGAAGATGGCATTCATGAAATAACAAAGAGTCAGTATTCAGATTTCAATAAGGGCAAGTTGCTACGGAATAGCCTGGAGGATTTACAATATTATTATGCTACTCTTGATATCTATACGGAAAATATTCACCAGCTATTAGACCGATACACGGGTGGGCAGAAGAAAATTTCCGAGTTCGTAAAAGGACTTGGAGGATCTGGAAAGATTCATGGCCGCATAGTGGATGTGAATAAACTGGAAAATTTTGAATTATATTCTTATTGCCACTTGTTTGTTAATCCAATAGATGGAAAGGTCACACCTTACTTTGCTTATGATGTGAAATCCAGAATTATTTACAAGGATTTCAAGGCGTTACTGGAATCACAGGAGTATTGTAAATTGCTGAAAGATAATTACACAAGACATGAAAAGGAACTGAGTTTAAATATGCCTGCCCTACAGTACTCTAGCCAGTTGAAAGAATGGGAAGATGAAAGTTCCATGTATGATGAAGGCAGCTACCTGTATAAGATTTCAAGAATAATTAAAAGCCTGCAGTATGTTGCTGAAAAAAGTATTGTTCGCATATGGAATGAGGAAATGCTAAATTACGATTTTGTTAATCATATCAAGGAGGCAAACAGAATTGAGGATATGATTAACGATACACTCATTGTAGAAATTGATGGTGAGTAGATGGTCGATATGCTCCAGCAGACGTCACAGCAGGAAGAAAGTAGGTCTATAAGTGAGAATATTACATGGGGCAAGAGAAAGAGGTTTGCAGATGGTAAAGTCAGCTTACCATATGGACGGTTTCTTGTAGAAAGTGAAAACTTCCAGTTTTTACTATGACCTCGGAGGTCGTTACATAAACTGGAAGTTTATATTTGCTATATGGTATAGAAATAAGAAACAATTAAAGTATAGATGTAGATACACAGGAGAGTTAATTGTGAAATTGAAAAGATTAGGGTTAGGACACTTATCTTACTAAAACTGAATGCCTTAGGAAGATGAATATCTGAAAGCCGTGTGCGGGAAAACCGCAAGCACGGTTTGATGAGGAGAAGGAGGCGAAAGCCTCTGACTTACTCTACTCGTAGCAATAATTGTAAAGTATTGCTTGCTTTTAGTATTATTATGGTGGTAGCAATCTCAGTCTCAAGCTCCTTCAAAAATTCCCCGGTAGGTTGAACAAAAACCATCAATATTTGTATGTTTATGGTATAATATAACTATAATAAGTGGATGGAGTGTGGGTTAAATGAATTATGTATTGTTTATCAATAAACTTAGATTGCTAAAGGGGTAAAGAAGTGTGTACATTTTGGCAAAGACTAGAGAAATTTCTTTAGGCAACATAAATTATTAACTCTTATATTAGCAATTATTGTTGTAGTAGGATTAACTAAAGCTATGGGTAGTAATGGGAGTACAAGTGGAACTACGACTACAGCTTCAATTACTCCTAAAAAAGATGATATAAATTTTTCCAAAATACTTGTTACTTCAGCTAGTGAAATTGCCACTGTAAATGGTGAGGCAAAAAGTAATGATGGTCAAAAACATACTTTTACCCTTAAAGTATGTTTCTATGATTAAACTAAAAAATTTCTTGGAACAGCTATGGATTCAATAAATGAGTTATAGCCTACGGACACTAAGAGTTTTACAGCAATGGATACTGAAGATTTTAGTAAATCAGATAGTTATAAAGTAGAAGTAGATACTATGGCTGAATCTTCGGCACAAGATAAAGCTTCTGTGCGTACATTCTCAAATTTAGTATCTAAGGGTGAATCAGGAACTACTACCGTAGAGAGTGAAGTTAAGAACACGGATACTAAGGAACATACTTTTACTATAGTGAGTGGTTTTTATGATAAAAACAGCAAACTAATTGATGCTGCTGGTGAAATGAATAAATTTGGAGCGGGGTGCAACTAAGACATATACTGCTATGTCAACAGGCGATTTTAGTAATGTTTCAAAAACTAAAATTTAAGTTGAGACATTAGCAGAATAAGACTAAAAAAGTCAAAGCAAAATATAGGTTTATATATAAGAAGGCATTAACCTTTAACTAATAGCAAAACCAATTGTGGGTACAATTGGTTCATTTCCGCCGGGGATTTTTTTAGCAAAGTGAATTTGCTAATTTTAAAATTTCAATAAATAATTTAATAATTAGTAGTTTGGTGAGGGTGGAAAAGTATGAAAAATATTAAAGAAAATGAATTGTATATTGAAAAATTAAATTTTTCTGTGAGATCGTATAATTGTTTGAAAAGAAACAATATAAATACTGTTAAGGAGTTGTTAGAAGTTCCAGTATATGAGTTGGAAAAATTCAGAAATTTAGGGGCGAAATCATTAGAAGAAATTAATAATGTAATATTAAAATTAAAATCTAGTGATTTTGTTTTTGAAGATAAAGAATTTACTGTGTTGGATATACTTGCTGATAGTGAAAAAAAAATTTCAAAGATATTATTCTATTATGAAAGTGAAGAATATGGCGATGATATTAAAATTAAAGATATGAAGCTGTCGGTAAGATCTCTAAACGCACTTAAACTAAATGGATATCAATATGCATCTCAATTAGTAGAATTAAGGGTGGAGTCACTAAATGAAATAAAGAATCTTGGGGAAAAGTGTAGAAATGAGATAATTGATACTCTAAAATCAGTTGTTCATATAATTTATGATCAAGAAAATATAAAAGAAAACGATGCTATTCAAGAAATTATCAACGTATTGTTAAAAGAGTATGAGCAGAGTTTAGTGGAATATGATAAAAGAACATTAAAATCAATTATATATATGAAAATAAAAACAAGTTCTGTTATTATAGATGTTGTTTGTGTAAGAAGTGAAGAATTAATAAATAATAAAGAGTTTTTGGATATTGTTTATGACAATAATATTCTGAGAGATTTATTGAAAAAGCATATCTTTAGATTTGTAAAGAAGATGGAGGGTTTAATTAATTTACCAGAAATTATGAGGAATATACCAAATCATTTAAAGAATAGTGATATTATAAAAAATATAATAAATGAGTTAATTGAAACAAAAAGAATAGAACAATATGAAGGGAATTATAGAATTTCATATCCGATTCTTAGCGAGTATATAAATTCATTAGAAATTGAAAGAGAAAAAACAATGTTATATGAGCGATTTAGAGGGAAAACGTTAGAAGAAACTGGAATTATACTTAAAGTTACAAGGGAGAGAGTACGCCAATTAGAAAAAAAGGTTGTAAAAAAAATTCCAAGGGTAAGAGAGGATGATTATAAAGAAAGTTTTGAAAAGTATGAGTGGACATCAGAACTGTTTAGATATGCATATAATGAATCTGATTTGGTATATGGATATTTAAAATATAAATATAATAGAGGGAATAAAAGTCCAGAGGATATATTAGAAGATTATGATATTACTATTCAGATTCGTTTAAGAGCAGAAAAAATAATATTCAAGGACTACATAATGGTTGGTAGTTCTTGGATAAAAAAGGACCGGCAAGAGATATTAGAGTATATATTAAGAACTTACTGTAAAGATGAAGTGACATCTCAGGATCTATCTGATTTATATTATATGTTCTTGGAAGATTATAGCTTGCATGAAATAAATAAATTTATGTATCCGAAGAGATATTTTGAAAGTACACTTGCTAATAGTAAAAAGGTATTATGGAAGTACGGTAAGAAGTTACGCAAGTATGATTTTACTGAAATGAATGCACAAAGGATAGTAGATGCTCTTAATCTAAGCCAATTTGAAAATGTAGAATATTCTACTTTGAAATTTTTTAATGATTATATTGAAATTATGGAGGAGTGGGATATTAGGGATGAGTATGAATTACATAATTTAATGAAAAAAGTATTTCTTGATAATAACAATTTCAATATTATATTATCTAGAATGCCTAATATAGAGTTCGGAAAACCAGACAGAGATATGCAAGTGATGGATATATTATTAGAAACTGCTCCAATTGAAAGTTACGAGCTAGCAAAAGCATATGAAAAAGAATATGGAGTAAAAACAGAAACGGCAGTAGCTAATTATTTCAAAAGCATTGATGGATTTTATCATAATGGGTTATATACGATTGATTCTGAAGGCTTGTTAGGCAATGAGTTTATTAGAGTGAAAGAAAAATTAGAAGATGATATTTATCTAATTAAGGATGTTAGAGAAATATACATTAAGTTATTTCCTATGGGGAATCCAAAACTTATTAACCCATATAACCTAAAGAGATTAGGATTTAAAGTAAATACAGGCATAATTTATTCGGATAAATTTACAAATCTTGAACAGTATTTTAGAACCATAATGTTAAATAATGATATTTTTGATGCAACTTTATTGGATTCACGGTTTACATGTTGGCAAGCCTATTATAATTCTTTGCAGATGCTCAAAGGGCAGTTTGAAATAGTGGAGTTTTTGCCAAATGAATTTGTTAATATTAGGAGACTTGAGCAAAAGGGTATTGGTAAAGAAAAACTGCAAGAGTTTATAGATGATGTGTATGAATTTGTTGTTGAAGAATTGTTTACGATTAAATCATTAAGAAAAAAAGGATTTGAACATAGGTTAGACGAGCTAGGATTTGATAATTGGTTCTATAGTGCGTTGTTAAGGTGTGATACACGATTTAAGTATAGAAAAATTGATGGAAATTTTATATTTAGAAAGGGCGCTGATAGAGTAAATTTAAATGATTTGGTAGAGCAGGTTGTATGCAAATACAGAAGTATAGATATTTTCGATTTGATAGAAAATATTAGTAGTGTGTATGGTATTACAATAGAAAGATATAAAATACCCAATATAGCTAAAGAAAAAGAATTGTATTATAATGCAATAATGGAAAAAATTTATATTGATTATGATGAGTATTTTGAGGAGGTATAATATGAATTTAATAAGTGAAGGAATTGAAAAAGGATTCGTTATAAAAACAGATTTATCTAGAAAACTTATAATTGATGGAATTACGGAGAATTATCCAGTATATAAGGTGAAATTAGATTATCTATTTTTTAATAATCAAAATGATCGTATTGCTACATGGATTAGTCAATATAAGGCCGATAATAATGTTACTGAATTGGATATGTCTGATATAAAAGCATACAATGATATCATTCAAGAGTTTATATGTAAAAGTAATCCAGATGCTATTAAAAAGACACAAGCCAATATTGGGCTAGTATATCAACGTGAACCGGGAGTTGTTCTTTTAGATGGAAGAATTATTGATGGGAATAGAAGAGTTACTTGTTTAGGTAATCTAGCAAAGGATGATGCAAGATTTAACTATTTTGAAACAGTAATTCTTCAAATGAATCTTAAAAACAATGCTAAGCAAATCAAAATGCTGGAACTTATGATTCAACATGGAGAAGAAAGCAAAGTAGACTATAACCCTATTGATAGGCTTGTCGGCATTTATAATGATATTATAGAGAATGAACTTTTAACACAAAAAGAATATGCTAGGTATACAAATGTAACTGAGGAAGCATTAATAAAGCAGGTTGAATTAGCAATGCTTTTAGTTGAATTCCTAGAAATGATTAATGCACCGAAACAATTTTATATAGCAAGGGATATGGATTTAAATGGTCCTTTAGTTGAATTACACGGAATTTTAAAGAAAGTTAAAGGCAAAGATGAAAAGGATGAGGTCAAGAGTGCTGTATTTACCAATTTTTTAATTAAACCTCTTGGGGATATGACAAGATTTATTCGTAAAATTAAGACAATTGCTAGTTCAAAATATTTAAGTGAATATTTAGGGGAACAGATGGAAATCGCTGAAAAGGTTATAGACAAGCTACCGGATGTCGGAAAGGTAACAAATAAGGTAATTAATGAAGTTTTCAGAAGTGATGTAGATACCAAGGAAAAACTTAAGAGATCGCTCGAAAAGGCAGTGGAAAAGGCAAAATCTTCAGAAAATAGAAATAGACCGTTGTATACATTAGAAAAAGTAGGAGATTCATTGGAAACAATAGATACTAATATTTTTAGTAAACTTAACGAAGAACAAATATCTGCAATTACAACACAACTTGATAATTTACAAGAATTATTAGATGTAATAAGACTTGCAACTAATGTTTAGAAATCTATCTTTAAATCCAATTTATTCATCATATGATTATGACTTGGTTGAAGAATTTTATAATCCAATGTTTAAAAGTGCAGTTAAATTTGATAGAATTAGTGCGTATTTTTCAGCAAAAACATTGGCATTATATGCAAGAGGACTTGAATGTTTTGTAAGACAAGGGCATAAGTATAGGCTTATTATTTCAGAAGAAATAACTGTTGAAGATTATGAAATAATCAAGCAAGGATATAAACTTAAAGAAAATATAAAAAGTAGCATACTGGATAATTTAAACGAGAAATTATCGTTAGAAGAAGAAAAAAATATATCAAATTTGGCTTATTTAATATCAATAGGAATAGTCGAAATTAAAATTGCATTTGTAAAGCTAGGTATGTTTCATGATAAATGTGGAATTTTTTATGATGAAAATGAAGATGTAGTTTGCTTTAGGGGATCAAACAACGAAACGGCAGCAGCTCTTCATAATAATTATGAAGGATTTACTGTTACTTGTAGTTGGATATTGGATTCTTATGGGTTTTATGAAAAAATAATAACAAAAAGCATAGCTGAATTTAATAAATTGTGGAACAATGAACATGATGAAATCATTGTTTTAGAGGCAGAGGATGTAATTATGAAGGAGATATTAAGACATAATAAAGGTGAAATATTAGTTGAGAAAACATTATTGCAACAAAATTGCGTCATTTTAGATTATGTTAATCGTCTTATATTGAGAATAAATATGGAAGACGATGATTGGATAACTAAAAGTGCATTTTATAAACTTAAATTGAAGCGACACATTGATAGCTTTAACGGGAAGTGTATGTTTTTTAAAGAGACACTGTCTTACATTGATTATCAAAATATTCATAGGATTATAAAGAATAAAGCAGACTCAATAGGTGTAAGATACTTTGCAACAAAGAGGCTATTGGATTATATTGAGGCAAGAAATTTATACATTGATAAGAGAGCAAATTTAGGGGTAGAAATAAAGCGACAGGATGAAAAATTAAGAAGTCGATTTGAAGAGTACTGTAGGATAGTAAATGAAAATATGACTAGAAAATTACGCGAAAAACAGTTATGGGATTCGTTCTTTATGTTTGCTATGAACAAGTCTAGTAATTTCTCTGTACCAGGTTCTGGAAAAACATCATCTGTTTTAGGGTTATATGCCTTTTTAAAGTCAAAAGGGTTAGTTAAAAGAATAGTAATGATTGGTCCTAAGAATGCATTTGGTTCTTGGATTGATGAGTTTAATATTTGTTTTGAAGGCAAGGAAAAATTAAAAGTATTTAATATTCACAATATGATTTATAAAAATACTGCTGATAAGAAACGTGCATTAACATATGATACTGGAAACGTCAATTTGATTTTGTTTAATTATGAATCTTTAGGCACTTATAAAAATGAAATTACTGAACTGATTGATGATAGTACTTTATTAGTATTTGATGAAGTGCATAAAGTAAAAAGAGTAGAGGGAGAAAATCCGGGAACGTATGCAGGACATGCATTAGAAATTTCAAAGGATTCAACATATACGGTTGTTATGACGGGCACACCAATTCCTAATTCATATACAGATTTATATAATATGTTGCATATTTTATATAATGATGAGTATAGGGAATTCTTTGGATTTCCTATACAGATGTTAAAGAATCCATCTGATTTAGAACGAAAGATGATTAATGAAAAGATTCAGCCTTTTTTTTGCAGAACGACAAAGCAGGAGTTAATGGTTCCACAGGCTAATCCGGATGAATTGCTTATAATACAAACTACTAAAGAAGAACAAAAGTTATTCGAAATAATTATATCCAAATATCGAAAAAATAGGTTGGTATTACTCATCCGATTATTACAGCTTGAGTCAAATCCTAAAATGCTACTACAGTCTTTAGATATAAGTGAATTTGAAAATATATTGGATATAACGAATGATATTGATGATATCGATTTTGTTGATTATTCAGCAGAGGTTGAAAGGTTGATAAATTCTATTAAAGTAACCTCAAAGATGAGGTCTTGTATTAAACAGATAAAAAAACTTGTTGCACAGGGTAAAAAAGTAATTACATGGTGTATATTTAAGGATTCTATAAGACGTATGCAATTGCTTTTGGAAGATTGCGGAATTAAAACGCAATGCATATATGGTGAAATAGAATTAAATGATAGAATTTCCATTATTAATAGATTTAAAAAAGGAAATTTTGAAGTTTTAATTACAAATCCGCACACACTTGCAGAATCAGTATCGTTGCATTCTGCTTGTCATGATGCGGTGTATTTTGAGTATAGTTATAATTTAGTGCATTTACTTCAATCTAAAGATCGTATTCATAGATTAGGGTTGCCAGAAAATCAGTATACACAATACTACTATATGCAAGATTTGTTTCAATATGATGGAAAAGAATTTTCAATAGATGAATTAGTATATAATAGGTTAATGGAGAAAGAAAAAATAATGTTGGATGCAATTAGTAATAATGAGTTGGAACGGGTTACTACTTCTGATGAGGATTTGTATTTGATATTTGGTGAGTTGTTTCGCTAGAGGTAATGGTAAATTCACTTCGCTCATATTAAACTAAGTATAACCAAATCTTATAGGGGTCATAGTGCTTGGCATAAAACATAAGATTTATTTTATGCATAAAGCATCTAGGATGAGATACTTATGTGAATGTAGTAAAGGGTTGCTTACGTAGTGGAGTTTTTGATGATAAATACTAAAGTAATTAAATGTAATTGTAAATAATAAGCAGTGGATTTTAAGCATAGTAAAGGGCATTCGATTTTTGGTTGAGTGCTTTTTATTATGGCTAAATTCTAAAATTTTTGAGAATTTTGGGATTAAATGTTATAATTACTTAAATAATAAAAAAATGAAGTATAATAGGAATCAAGTCGTTTCATTCCAATATAGTGTTACCTTCTATATAGTAATAATTATAATCTTTAATAAAAATCTTAAATATTATAAGTAAATTAGACATTAGTAGAATTATTTAAAATAATTTGTTGAAATTATATAGTATTTGATTTTGTTTACAGTAAGAAAATATTAAAGTATCAGGCGATACTAAATTATTTTAAAAAAATATGTATTTATATATTAGAAAAATATAAGGTAGAGGTGTTACAATGGCTTACAATGAAAGTAATAAAGAATCTATTGAGGAGTATGCAAGATTATTATTAGATAAAAACTTATCCAATGTTTTAGGTGCTAATTTTATTCATAGATTCAATAATAAAGCATCAAAGGGGAGATTAGGACAAGTTGTAGAAGAAGAGTATTTTGGATATAAGGTTAATTCTAGAAAGGAAGCTGATTTTAAAGAAGCGGGGATAGAACTTAAGGTTGTACCATTAAAGGAGATAAAACATAAAGAAAAATCTGGTTATTTAAGGGAGAAACAAGGCCTTTCAGCTAAGGAAAGAATTGTTTTATCAATAATAAATTTTATGGAGATTCATAAAGAAAAATGGGATAGTAATTCATTATTTGAAAAATGTGGACAATTATTACTTATGTTTTACCTTAATGAAAAGGACAAACCTATTGAGAAATTAATATTTAAGATAATTAATGTTTGGAGTCCTTCAGAAGAAGATTTTATAGTAATTAAAAAAGATTGGGAAACAATTGTCAATAAAATTAATGATGGAAAGGCTCATGAAATTTCTGAGGGAGATACAATGTACTTAGGAGCATGTACTAAGGGGAGTACAGCAGCAAAAAGTAAAAGACATCAGCCATTTTCAGTAGTATTAGCACCGCAAAGAGCATTTTCATTAAAAAGATCATATGCTGATTCTATTATAGAAGAACTTTTACAAAGGGAAGTATATTTTACAAAAGAAAAGGAAAAAGCTATAAGTGCTACATTTAAAGGTATATCTTTTGATGAAGTTATACTTAATTTATTTAAAGAGTTACAAGAATATTCGCTAGCAAAAATTATTACTAAATATGATATTACAAGAGAAAGAAAAGCTAAAAGTTTTAATAAGCTAATTGTAGATGATATTTGTAAAAAAACTTTTGGCGACAAATTAGGTAACTTAGAAGAATTCAAAAAGGCTAATATTGAAGTTAAAACAATACTTCTTAAACCGAGTGGAATGCCTAAGGAATCTATGTCATTTGAGCAAATAGATTACTGTGATATTAATGCTGAAACATGGGAAGAATCATCTATAAGAGATAAATTCGAGAATAAAAAGCATTTATGGATTATATTTAAAGCCACAAGAAACTTTGAGAAACAATCAGAATTAAGTTTAGATGAAATAGTAGTAGATAAGGTTATGTTTTGGAATATGCCAATAGCAGATTTAGAAGGGAGTATGCACTATGTATGGGAAAATACTGTAGATAAAATATCAGCAGGAGAATATAACAGTTTTATTAAAATAAGTGATAAGAAAATTGCACATATAAGACCAAAAGGAAAAGATAGTAATGATGTTATGTTAACTCCTCAAGGCACATATGAAAGAAAAAAATGTTTTTGGCTAAATGCAAGTTATATAAAAGAACAAATAGAAAAAGAAGGCTAGAAATTAAACTCTAGTCTTCTTTTTCTATAATATTATGCAGAGTTTTAGCCATTAAGGTAACTATATTAACAACTAAAGCGTTACCCATACAGAAATATCTAAATGAATGAGTCATGCCTGTATTGGTCCAATCATCAGGGAATCCATTAATTCTTTCACATTCAATAGGCGTTAACAGACGTAATTTTTTAGTAGTTAAATCTGCTACAACATGGGTACTACGATTTTTGCTTGCTTCGCTAGTAAGCATAGTTCTTGCAGGCTTATCAATAGAATCAGGGAAGGATAAAGCACCCTCTCTAAAAATATATTTATGCCCTGTTTTAGAGGTTCTTTCTATCGCTTTTGCACCTTTCATGAAGTTCCATTTTTCAAAATCGTCTTCTGAAAGAGAGTATTTTTCATCAACTGATTTTTCAAGTAAATTAAATAATGTTAGAGGTGGATCTTTTATTAATTTATTTGGTGTAGTTTGAACTGTGAATATTTTACCACCAAAGCAAACACCTGAGTTTCTAAACTCAAACTCAAAATTATTAGATACATCTAAAATATCTAAAGGATATAAACAATTCATCTCTGTATGAGAAATTTCTCCTTCAGTAAAATCACCAACATTAAATGTTGAGCTAAAGAAGCCCTCAGACTGCAATATAGATTTAACATCTGTTTTTATTTCAAGATAATATTTAGTGCTTTTATGAGCTGCAAATATAAAAGTACGTCTTCTACGCTGTTGTAATCCGTATTCAGCAGCATTTATTACTCTCCACTCAACATAATATCCTAAATTATTTAAGCAAGCGAGTATTATACCAAAATCACGACCACGTTGAGAAGTTGGCGATTTTAAAAGCCTATCAACATTTTCAAGTAAAACAAATGGAGGCGTTTTTTCTTTTAGTATTCTTTCAATTTCCCACCAGAGAACACCTTTTTTGCCATGAATGCCTAAAGCGCCAGTAGAGGCAACTGAGTAATCTTGACAGGGAAATCCGCCTACAAGAACGGAATGTTCAGGTATCATGGCAGTTGGAACCTCAGAAATATCAGTGTTGCTATATTCATTAATTCCACCTTGTTCTTCGAAGTGAGATTTATAACATTCAAAGGCATGTTGAGTTTTTTTATTTGGTTCCCATTGGTTTGCCCACACAGTAATCCAGTCTTCGCAGGCATTTTCAAAGCCCACTCTAAAGCCACCTACACCAGCAAATAATTCACATATAGTTTTATTCACAATATGACCCTCCTTTGTTCAACCTATAAAGTATACTACATTTATAACAGTATGGGAAGATCAAATTGAAAATTTTAAGATGAAAAATAAAAACCCATACAATTATATGGATTTTCAGTAGTTATCTATATTAGAAAAACATATAAAAAATGGATTTAGTAATGTTAGCAATCTTACAGGCAAAAAGACTATGAGTTTAGTTTTTCAAATGGCACCCGGTTATAGAGAAGTTTATAAAAAATATATTATGCTAAGTAAGGGGCTAGCTTTAGGAGATGGAATTTACCAGATGACTCCTAAAAAACTATATGTATTATACGAGATGTGGTGTTATATGAAAATACATCATATCCTCAGTGATTTAGGTTATCAGGTTGAGGAATATGGAATATTAAAGTATAAGGACAATGGGTTCTATCTAACATTATCCCAGGACTCGCAGGCTAAGATGATTTATTCTAATAAAAAGAATAGGTTAGAGCTATGGTATAACAAGTCATAGTCGTCTCCAACAACTAATCAAAGACCAGATACTGTACTTAATATTAGGAATTTAAATAATAAAGATGACAATAGAATTTATATATTCGATGCTAAGTATAGAATAAATATAGGTCCAGTTGAGGATGATATAAATGTAATGCATAGATATAGGGATGCGATAGTATCAAAACTTAATAACGAGGTTCAATTTAAATATGATACCTTTGGGGCTTATGTTATGTTTCCTTATGGAGATGAAGAGAAGTTTAAAGAGCATGTCTTTTATAAGAGTATAAAGAAAATCTCTTTTATAATATTCCAATAGTGAAACTAAAAGAGGTTAGAGATTCGGTTGAGTATTTAGCATCCTATCAATAAAAAAAAATTTAAAGAAGAGGGTGGAGTAAAATATTTTGGCAAGATAAAAGAATGCATAGAATATAAGCGAAAAGATTGTACTGAGATTAAAGTAAGAGCTGGTACTGAAAATGATATATACATAAGAATTAACTTAGAATCTATAAAAAAAGTAGACAACATAGTTCCAATTCAAACAGGAACTAGACTTATAACTTACACAACTTTATATCTCCTGAAAAACGTAGAAAACACCCAGGAGCTAAAAGTAGGAAGCAGCTTAGAACTTGAGGTATATAAAATACTAAAGAAGGTAGCTAAAGAGAAGGATGTTAAAATTAAAAAAATAGATAAAGACAAGGATGCTAAGAAAGATAAAGTGAAAGAGTATACTATAGGGAATGTGACTATAGAAATAGTAGATGGAATTATGATAAAGGTGAATGGTGATAAAACTGATTTAACAGAACGGGCGGAATTCTCCCACCTCTTAGGTGGGAGATGAATAGCCCTTGACGATAGTCAACAAATAACGTAATCTATAATCAGTAGTAAATATACAAAGGGTGTGACACATTGATTTTAGATACTAATAATCATTCAGTATTCTTGCTTAATTATCATTTAGTATTGGTTATAAAGTATAGACGTAAAGTAATAAATGATGAAATATCAAATAGGCTAAAAGAAATATTTGAATATATATGTCCAAAATATAATATGAATTTAGGTGAATGGAATCATGATGAAGACCATATACATCTTCTATTTAGAGGCTCACCGAATACAGATATATCAAAATTTCTAAATGCTTATAAAAGTGCTAGTAGTAGGCTTATAAAAAAAGAGTTCCCATCAATAAGAAACCAATTATGGAAAGAGTATTTTTGGAGTAGAAGTTATTGTCTTATAACAACTGGTGGTGATCCAATAGATATAGTTAGAAAATATATCGAAAATCAAGGCATGAAATGAGGTGAGAAAATGTTAAAAGCATATAAATTCAGACTATATCCAAATAACGAGCAACAAGTATATTTAGCTAAAACATTTGGATGCACTAGATTTGTTTATAATCAAATTTTGGCAGAAAGAAAACTTATATATGAGCAATATAAAGATAACAAAGAGGAACTAAAGAAACAAAAACTTCCAACACCTGCAAAATATAAAAAAGAATTTGAATGGTTAAAAGAAGTTGACAGTTTAGCGTTAGCAAATGCTCAAATGAATTTGCAGAGAGCTTATGCTAATTTCTTTAGGGATAACTCAATTGGATTTCCTAAGTTCAAAAGTAAAAGAAACAATAATAAAGCCTATACAACTAACAATCAAATAAGTAAAAGTATTCCAAATGGAACAGTATTTATTAAAGATAATAAAATAAAAATTCCTAAATTAAAATCTATGATTAATATTAAACAACATAGAGAATTCACTGGATTAATTAAATCATGTACAGTATCACAAGTATCAAGTGGTAAGTATTTTATATCAATATTAGTTGATGCTGAAAATATTCAGTTATCTAAAATAGATACTAAAATAGGCATAGACTTAGGTATCAAAGAATTTGCTATAACAAGTGATGGAAATCTTTTTCATAATCCTAAACACTTAAAAAAATCAGAAAAGAGATTAGCTGAACTTCAAAAAAACTTATCAAGGAAACAAAAGGGTAGTAATAATAGAATAAAATCAAGATTGAAAGTTGCTAAAATCCATGAGAAAATAGCTAATCAAAGAAAAGATTTTCTTCACAAAGTGAGCACTCAATTAATTAACGAAAACCAAGTTATAGTTATTGAGGACTTAAAAGTAAGTAATATGATAAAAAATCATAAATTGGCTAAGAGTATAGCCGATGTTAGTTGGTTTGAATTTAGAAGAATGTTAGAATATAAGGCTGAATGGTATGGTAGAGAAATAATAATAGCACCAGTAAGGTATGCAAGTAGTCAATTATGTTCTAAATGTGGTAATAAATCAAGCCAAACAAAAGATTTATCTTGCAGAACTTATATATGTCCAGTATGTGGAATGATAATGGACAGAGACATAAATGCAAGTAAAAATTTATTAAAACTAGCAATGTAATAAAAGATATATTGACTAGAGAGGCAGGAATTGTCTTATTAGCTTGGATAAACTTATTCCGTTGGGAATATTGACCAAGAAGCTCCCACCTATTAGGTGGTGAGTAGTTCACTTAGTGCTGGGTTTAACGACATAGAATCGAATTCATTTTTTTATGGTGAAAAAATTATAGAAGGTAATAAAATTAACTATTCGCTCTTCCTAATGAAGGCAAGGAAGTATACAAATCATTAATTGGGGTTTAGTGCACAGTTGTAATTCAAAGTGGAGTAACGGTAATATAAAATGAAAAAAAGGTATAGCAAGATTTAATTTTGCTATACCTTTTCTGATAGAAGCTGATTTACAGCTTGTATATTTGATGGAGCCCACTTTAGAGAAAATAAATTTTCTCTATGTAACCATATTAATTCTTAATCAACAGTGTTACATTATCTCACCCTCAAGAATTGAATCAGCTTCATCTTCATTTATAACTTCTTTTGGTTTAATTAAAATATTAGAAATTACAAAAGCTATTAAAGCAGGTATAAGCCATGAGAATCCAACACTTGATAGAGGAATAAATTTAATAAATCCAATGCTATTTGCGTAGATACTATTTATAGTATCTAAAATACTTATAATTAGCGCTGTGTATGTAGTTATAGCAACAGCCGTATTACTCTTCACAATATCTCCAAGCAATGTAATAACTATTAGAACAATTACAATTGGATATAAAATTTGTAAAACAGGCCCTGCCAATGTAATTATACTATCAACGTCTTTCGTAGCTATTAATCCACTTACTACAGCCATAATAACAGCAGCAGTCTTGTAAGATACTTTATTATTTGAAAGATTAGCAAAGAATGTTGCTCCACTTGCGAGTAACCCTATAGCGGTTGTTAAGCATGCAAGAGCAACACATAAACTAAGAATAACTGCACCAACGCTACCTAGGTCTAACTTAACAAGCTCTGTAACTAGCTTAGTTCTAGATATATCTGCGGGGAACAAAGTACTTGTTTGTGTTCCGAGATACATAAGTCCAGCATATACAAAGGTTAAACCCGCTACAGCAACTAGTGCTGATTTTATAGTCATATTCATTATATCTTTTGTATTTTTATAACCTTTTGCTCTAACAGATGAAATAATTATTCCTGCAAATATAACAGAAGCCATAGCATCCATTGTTTGATAACCTTCTATTAAAGCTTTTGAAAATCCACCTTTATAAGATGTAGCTACAACTGGTCCAATAGGATCTATTATTCCTTTAAATATAATTATAGCTAGCATTAATAAAAGTGCGGGGGTAAGTATTTTACCTATATTATCAATTATTGAAGAAGGTTTAAGCACAAACGCAAGTGTTATTGCAAAATACAATATAACTACTATGTTTTGTGGCACAGATGGAAATATTGGATGTATTCCAAGCTCGAAAGTTGATGCAGCGGTTCTTGGAATTGCAAATAACGGACCGATAACAAGAATTAAAGCTACACCAGTTATTATAGCAAATTTTTTACCTACTCTATTGGCCATTTTGTCGTAAGTACCATTAATTTTGGCACAGGCAATTACTCCAGTTAGTGGAAGACCAACGCCTGTAATGAGAAATCCTATTATGGATGCAAAAAATGCGCTTCCTGCAGTTTTTCCTAAGAATGGTGGAAAAATTAGGTTTCCTGCACCGAAAAACATTGCAAATAGTGCAAAACCTATAATCACGGAATGTTTTGTTGAATCTTTCATTTATGCATACCTCCAAATTAATTAATATATGTAATTTAAAAATTAAATTAGTTCTATTATAGCTATTTTTCTTAATAAAGCAAGGAATAATTAACTTTTAGTTTCCGCTAATGCTAAAAAACATACACTTTGAGTACAGTGTATGTTTTTTAGACAAATCAAGGAAATTGATTGTTTAACACCTTTTTTATTAGCGTTATATTATAAATATAGAATTCTTGTACAAAAATATAAATTTAAAGAAAGGATGGAGGATGTGAATATTAGTAAAACAACTCTGAAATATAAAATATAGGGAGGTATCATTAATGAATAGTTTTGTAAAAAATCCAAATGATATTAAAAAATATATTAGTAAACCTACAACTTTTTACGATGCTCAGATGCTCACAGCTTATTGGGAAACAAAGCCAGAGATTATTGCACGTATACTTCCAGCACCTCTAAAGCCTCTTAAAGTACCTTTGGTACATGCTTTTGTAGCTAATTATCCTAGAACAAATTTTTGCCCTCCATACAAGGAAGCAGCTTTATTTATACCAGCAGATTTTAATGGTCGAATTGGAATGTATTGTCTTTCAATGCCTATAAGTGATGGCATGGCTATGGGGCTTGGCAGAGAAATTTATGGTTTTCCAAAGAAGATGGCAGAAATCGAACTTAAGAAAGATGGAGACTCTGTTTACGGAAGTGTATCTCGAAATGGAATAAACTTCTTTAGTGTAAAAGCAAATCTTAATGGAAAATGTAATGCTGAAGATGGACAGAAAATAATTGCTGATAATTATGGAGAGGGATTACCTATATTTAATTTCAAATATTCTAAGTCACCAGATGGCAGTGGATTCGACTTAAGCCCACTACTTATAGAGCAAGGTGCAACTATGGATAATAAAGTGTTTAAAACTGGAGAATTTGAGATGAATCTGAAAGACTCACCACATGACCCTTGGGCAGAATTAGAAGTTGTAAAGATGCTAGGTTGCACTTACACTGTAGGAACTTCAGTACTTTTAAGGGGTAAAGTTTTGGCAGAAGTAGATCCAATTGCGTATTTACCATATTCAAATTCAAAATGGGATTGGTGGGAGGATACTCTATAAAACAGTATAAAAAGGAGGAGTTATATTATGAAAGAGTTTAAAGGTAAGGTAGCAGTTATTACAGGCGCTGCAAATGGAATAGGATTTGCAATAGCTAAGGAATGTGCACGAAGAGAGATTAAAATAGTTATAGCAGATATTGATGGAAGGGACTTAAAAAGAGCGGAAGAACAACTTAAGGCAGAGGGAGCTGAAGTATTAGCTGTTGAAATGGATGTCATGAAATTTGAGGACATGGAGATGCTAGCGAAGATTGCCCTTGAAAAATTTCAACACATAGATTTATTGTTTAATAATGCAGGAGTCGTAGTTGCAGGGCCAGCTTGGTTACTATCTTTAAATGATTGGGAATGGGTTATGAAAGCTAATGTCTGGGGCATTATCCATGGCGAAAAAGTGTTCATTCCAATAATGTTAAAACAGGATACTGAGTGCCATATTGTTAATACTTCTTCTGTAGCTGGGCTTTTGGATTTGAATGGAATGTCAGCTTACCATACTTCGAAATTTGCAGCGGTTGGTCTTTCTGAATCTACCTACTTAGATCTTCAATGCGAAACGGACAAAATAAAAATGTCAGTATTCTGTCCAGGATTTATTCAAACAGACCTTGATAATTGTGAGAGGCACAGACCAAATATTTATAAAAATGATATGAGCCAGCCTTATTATCAAAGTGATTTATATAAAGAAGAAGAGCAAAAGAAACATAAGGTTATCAAAGGCGGTATACCAATTGACACAATTGGGGCAACTATATTCAAGGCAATTGAAGAAGAAAAATTTTATATCTTAACACATGAAGAGTTAAATCCACTTATAGGTCTGAGAGTAAAAAACATGTTTGAAGGTGGAAGTCCATCTATGAATGTAATAAGAGGCGTTAAGTGATTTTAATACAGTATATGATAAAGGATTAGTGAATAAACCAAAAAATAGGAGGCGAAAATGGAACAAAACTATAAAAATATAAATGAATTTTCTAATGGTGATAATTATAAAATAAAAGCTTATCTTGTTGGAGGTGGAATTGCATCCCTTGCTAGTGCTGTTTATTTTATTAGAGATGGACATGTTTCTGGAAAGAATATATCAATATTTGAAGAGTCTAATATAACAGGTGGTAGTCTAGATGCCCAAGGTTCAGCTGAAAATGGGTATGTCTATCGTGGTGGAAGAATGTTCGATGAAGAAGCCTACACCGCCACTTTTGATCTTTTATCAAGCATTCCGTCATTAACTGATTCAGAAAAAACATTATATGATGAATTTGTTGAATTCAATAAGAAATTTAAGTCTAGCGCTAAAGCTAGATTAGTTGGTGAAAATAAAGAGGTAATTGATGTATCTTCTCTTGGATTTAATCAACAGAATAGATTGGATTTAATTAAAATTATGGCTCAATCTGAGGAATCACTTGGAACAAGTAGGGTAAAAGATTGTTTTGGAGATTCATTTTTCAAAAGTAAATTTTGGTTTATGTGGTGCACAACTTTTGCGTTTCAACCATGGCATAGTGCAGTAGAATTTAAGAGATATCTTCATAGATTTATTCATGAGTTGCCTCGTATTAACACTTTATCTGGTGTCCGTCGCACGCCGTACAATCAATATGATTCTATGGTTTTGCCAATAGTTAAATGGCTAAAAGAACAAGGCGTCCACTTTGAAATGAATTGTGAAGTCACTAATCTAGATTTTAAAACTTCTGAAAATGAAAAAACTGTAGAACGTATTCATTATACTAGTAATGGAAAACAAAAAAGTATTCACATTAAAAACGGGGACTATGTTCTTGTAACCATTGGATCTATGACGGCAGGATCAAGCCTTGGATCAATGTCAACTGTACCTAAGGTTGAAGCTAAGAGCTTAGGAGGCTCGTGGAAACTTTGGGAAAATATAGCGAAAAATAGACCTGAGTTTGGTAAGCCATCCGTTTTTGATGATCATATAGATGAATCGCTATGGGAATCATTCACAGTTACTTTTAGAGATCCAACATTTTTCAGATTAATGGAGAATTTTAATGAAAATTCTGTATTTACTTTCAAGGACTCCAATTGGCTTATGTCAGTTGTTTTACCTCATCAACCATATTATAATAATCAACCTGAAAATGTTAATATATGTTGGGGCTATTGCTTGTCTCCAAATAAAAAAGGTAACTATGTGCAAAAAAAGATGTCTGAATGTACTGGTGAAGAGATATTAACAGAATTATGTCGCCATCTTGCTTTGAAAGAAGAAATGCCTTTAATTCTCAAAACATCTACATGTATACCATGTATAATGCCTTTTATAACAAGTCAATTTTTACCTAGAACAATGGGAGATAGGCCTGCGGTTGTACCAATAGGATCAACTAATTTAGCATTTATTGGACAATTCTGTGAAATGCCTGACGATGTTGTTTTTACAGTTGATTACTCGGTTAGATCAGCACAAACAGCAGTTTATTCTCTTCTCAAATTAGATAAAGAGGTTACTCCTATTTACAAGGGCCAATATGATACCCGTGTAGTAATTGATTCAGCTATGACTATGCTAAGGGATGATAATCTCCGTGAATCACTTAGCTCAGTATTGAATATATTTAAGGCTCCCGAAACAAAATAACAAGTCAAAGATGCCTAAGTAGATTAAATAAACTGGTACCTATAGCGAAATAGCTATAGGTACTTTTTATGGACTCAAAGGATATATGAATAGAATGCGAGCATAATATCAAATTTCAACGATTTTTTAGTATTAAAGAAATTAATAATTTCAATATATGCTTGACATAATCAGTAAACTATCGGTATAATAATATAAATTAAGTAATAATAATTAGTAACGAATAATCTTAAAAAAGGAAATTAAGGAGTGTATTTAAATGAATTTAAAAGAAGTTTTTAAAAATAGAAGAGCTATCAATTTTTTTGATGTAAATAAAGGTCTTGAAGAGGGAACACTAAAGGATATAATTAATCTTGCGGTATTAGCTCCATCAGCATTTAACCTTCAACCTTGGGAAATTATAGCAGTGAAATCTAAAGAAGCTAAAGAGAAATTGTATAAACTTTCAAGTAGTCAGCCTAAGATATTAGAGGCTCCAGTGACCCTAATAATTGTAGGTAATAAAACTGGATATGATGAAACAAATCCTACATGGAAGGATATGTTAAAGCTATTTGGTGGTGATAAAGAAAAATTAGCAGGTACACAAGGGTTTGCACATAGTTTATATGGTACATCAGAGGAAAATAAATTAAAGTTCGCTGAGAGTAATGCAGGACTTCTAGCAATGTCTATAATGTATGCAGCTAAGAACCTTGGAGTAGATTCTCATCCAATGAGTGGCATGGATTTTGAGGGTGTGAGAAAAGAATTTGGACTTGATGAGAATAAGACAGTAGTAATGCTAATCTCACTTGGATACTTAGATGAAAGTAAGACACTTTATCCAAGGGCATATAGAAGAGGCTACGATGAGATAGTTAAAGAAGTTTAACGACATTTCAGAAGGAAAGTCTCCTATAGTTTCCTCGGGGTATTGAACATCTGTATTTGGTTATTCAATACCACAAAAACACATCCAATTGTAGTTTTGAAATTCTACAGCTTGGATGTGTTTTGTATTATATATGAACACCTTTCTTTGTAATTTTCTTATTATTTTTCATAATGGCTCTTACAACTTTTATTAATTCCTTCATATATAGACATATAAATAAGTTTAGAATAAAAGAGTTTGAATGAAGGTCCGTGAATATGAGAAGACTATGATAGTATATAATCATATAAGGAATACCCTATATTTTTGTGGATTTTAAGTTCGAAATTGATATTCTTATTAAGTTGTAAAGAGGAATAATAGGATTCAACTTGGAGACTTTAGCATATTTTTCATGTTGAAACAATAGATGAGGTGGTTTAATTGGTTGATTTAGCATTGCTAGGATGTGGAGGGGGAATGCCAATTCCCGAAAGATATTTATCTTCGCTTCTCATAAACTATAAAGGAAGAAAAATACTTATTGACTGCGGAGAAGGTACCCAGGTATCAATGAAAATACTTGGCTGGGGGTTTAAGTCGATAGATGTGATTTGTATAACTCATGGACATGCAGATCACATTGTAGGACTTCCAGGTATTCTTGCAACGATTGGTAACAGTGGTAGAACTGATCCCATTACTATAATTGGGCCTAAAGGTATTACTAATATTGTGAAAGGGCTAAGGGTTGCAGCACCTTACCTTCCTTACGAACTTAATATCTTAGAAAATCCTAAAGAACCCGTGAAAATACAAGCTTCATTAAAATGTATTAATACTTCAGTAGGAGAATTTAATGATTTAATAATTTCAACACTAGAACTTGAGCACTCAACTAATTGTTTGGGTTATAGCCTCTATTTTAATAGAAAACCAAAATTTGATGTAGGAAGTGCAGCTAAAAATGAAATACCAAAGAGATTTTGGAGTAGATTGCAAAAAAATGAGATTATAAATGAACATGATAAAACATATTTTCCAAGCATGGTGATGGGAAAAGAAAGAACAGGGATAAAGATTAGTTTTATAACAGATACAAGGCCAACTCCTAAAATAACAACTTTTATTAAAGGAAGTGACTTGTTCATTTGTGAAGGTACCTATGGTAATGAAAATGATATTGAAAAAGCCATAAGGAACAAACATATGACATTTAGTGAGGCGGCAGAACTTGCTTTAAGTGGAGATGTACAAGAACTTTTATTAACGCATTTTAGCCCTTCAATGATTAATCCGGAAGAGTATAAAGATAGAGCAGAAGGCATTTTTAAAAACACTATTATTGGCTTTGATAGAATTGTACGGAGTATGTCTTTTAAAGATTAGAAAAAATATTTCTTAATGTAACCATTACTTATAGGAGTATTGGCTTTTTTAGCTAGTACTACAAATGACGTAAGTTTTTTTATGGTAGATAAAGAGGTAGTTGTAGCATTTAGCCATGCGTATCAGGATGCGAAATATTGAATTATTTAGACCAATTTGTAGTAATATGAGTATAATCTAGCTAGAGTACCTATGTTGTGAAATTATGCTCTTATTTATGTGATAGAATACTCCTTGTCGTCACAACCGAGTGGCACGATAAGCTAACTGTTAATAACTTTTTAATAAATTTTTCAATGAAAATAAATTAAAAAAATGTTGACAAAACAAGAAATACCTAGTAATATAGTAGAAGTCGTCACATGATGACAAAGCGAATTGGTCTTTGAAAATTAAACAGAGAAATAGGTAAAGATAGCGAAATAATATTTCGTTAAACCAGTTAATTACTTTAGTATAAAGTAAAATTTAGTCGTAAGACTAAAAGTATGTAATGAGCTTGCGAATCAACTTAACAGTTGTCGCAGATTAATCATTTCAACTAAAAAAGTGTAAACTTTTAAATTGAGAGTTTGATCCTGGCTCAGGACGAACGCTGGCGGCGTGCCTAACACATGCAAGTCGAGCGATGAAACCTTTCGGGGTGGATTAGCGGCGGACGGGTGAGTAACACGTGGGTAACCTGCCTCAAAGAGGGGAATAGCCTCCCGAAAGGGAGATTAATACCGCATAATATGTTTTGGTCGCATGATCGAAACATCAAAGGATTTTTCTTCGGAAAATTCCACTTTGAGATGGACCCGCGGCGCATTAGCTAGTTGGTGAGGTAACGGCTCACCAAGGCGACGATGCGTAGCCGACCTGAGAGGGTGATCGGCCACATTGGAACTGAGACACGGTCCAGACTCCTACGGGAGGCAGCAGTGGGGAATATTGCGCAATGGGGGAAACCCTGACGCAGCAACGCCGCGTGAATGATGAAGGCCTTCGGGTTGTAAAGTTCTGTCTTCTGGGACGATAATGACGGTACCAGAGGAGGAAGCCACGGCTAACTACGTGCCAGCAGCCGCGGTAATACGTAGGTGGCAAGCGTTGTCCGGATTTACTGGGCGTAAAGGATGCGTAGGCGGACATTTAAGTCAGATGTGAAATACCCGAGCTTAACTTGGGTGCTGCATTTGAAACTGGGTGTCTAGAGTGCAGGAGAGGTAAGTGGAATTCCTAGTGTAGCGGTGAAATGCGTAGAGATTAGGAAGAACACCAGTGGCGAAGGCGACTTACTGGACTGTAACTGACGCTGAGGCATGAAAGCGTGGGGAGCAAACAGGATTAGATACCCTGGTAGTCCACGCCGTAAACGATGAATACTAGGTGTCGGGGGTCGAACCTCGGTGCCGCCGTTAACACATTAAGTATTCCGCCTGGGGAGTACGATCGCAAGATTAAAACTCAAAGGAATTGACGGGGGCCCGCACAAGCAGCGGAGCATGTGGTTTAATTCGAAGCAACGCGAAGAACCTTACCTAGACTTGACATCCCCTGCATAACCCAGAGATGGGCGAAGTCCTTCGGGACAGGGTGACAGGTGGTGCATGGTTGTCGTCAGCTCGTGTCGTGAGATGTTGGGTTAAGTCCCGCAACGAGCGCAACCCTTATCATTAGTTGCTACCATTAAGTTGAGCACTCTAGTGAGACTGCCCGGGTTAACCGGGAGGAAGGTGGGGATGACGTCAAATCATCATGCCCCTTATGTCTAGGGCTACACACGTGCTACAATGGTGAGTACAAAGAGATGCAAGACCGCAAGGTGGAGCCAAACTCAAAAACTCATCCCAGTTCGGATTGTAGGCTGCAACTCGCCTACATGAAGCCGGAGTTGCTAGTAATCGCGAATCAGCATGTCGCGGTGAATACGTTCCCGGGCCTTGTACACACCGCCCGTCACACCATGAGAGTTGGTAACACCCGAAGTCCGTGAGGTAACCTAACACTTAGGTGTTTATGGAGCCAGCGGCCGAAGGTGGGATTGATGATTGGGGTGAAGTCGTAACAAGGTAGCCGTAGGAGAACCTGCGGCTGGATCACCTCCTTTCTAGGGAGTAGATGTATTGACTTCGGTCGATGCAATAGAAGAATATTAATTTGTTCTTCAAAAATATCTATTGTAATTAATCGTACCTAGTTCTCTGTTTAATTTTGAGAGACTAATTTTATCTAACTCTTAGGAGTTAGATAATGAATAGTTTTTCTTAAAATGTTCTTTGAAAATTGCACAGTGAAAAAAGTTGTTTTAAAAAAATTAAAACTACGCAAGTAGTTTATAAATTAATTTAATACAATTTCGCAAAATTAATATAACCGTCTATGTAAATAGACAGAATCAAGGTCAAGCTACAAAGGGCGCATGGCGAATGCCTTGGCACTAGGAGCCGAAGAAGGACGCGTTAAGCTGCGATAAGCTTTGGGTAGGCGCAAATAGCCTGTGATCCAAAGATTTCCGAATGGGGGAACCCACATAGTAACAACTATGTACTGCATACTGAATAAATAGGTATGCAGAGGTAGACCCGGGGAACTGAAACATCTAAGTACCCGGAGGAAGAGAAAGAAACATCGATTTCCTAAGTAGCGGCGAGCGAAAGGGAAAGAGCCCAAACCCAGGTCTTTGATCTGGGGGTTGAGGATAGATCATAAATACTGCAATTCCTTAATTGAAGATAGCTGGAAAGCTGCTCCGCAGAAGGTAATAGGCCTGTAAATGAAAAGGAAAAACAGTCAGATCTAATCCAGAGTACCACGAGACACGTGAAACCTTGTGGGAAGCTGGGAGGACCACCTCCCAAGGCTAAATACTACCTAGTGACCGATAGTGAAGAAGTACCGTGAGGGAAAGGTGAAAAGAACCCCGGAAGGGGAGTGAAATAGAACCTGAAACCGTGTGCCTACAACCGGTCGAAGCACTTTATATGTGTGACGGCGTGCTTTTTGTAGAACGAGCCAACGAGTTACGATATGTAGCAAGGTTAAGTACTTAAGGTACGGAGCCGAAGGGAAACCAAGTCTGAATAGGGCGCATAGTTGCATGTCGTAGACCCGAAACCGGGTGACCTATCCATGGCCAGGATGAAGCGGAAGTAAAATTCCGTGGAGGTCCGAACCACGTTGGTGTTGAAAAACCATGGGATGAGCTGTGGATAGCGGAGAAATTCCAATCGAACTCGGAGATAGCTGGTTCTCCTCGAAATAGCTTTAGGGCTAGCGTCGATTAATTGAGTAATGGAGGTAGAGCACTGAATGGGCTAGGGGCTGACAACAGTTACTGAACCCTATCAAACTCCGAATGCCATATACTTTTATTTCGGCAGTCAGACTGCGAATGATAAGATCCGTAGTCAAAAGGGAAACAGCCCAGACCATCAGCTAAGGTCCCAAAGTGTAAGTTAAGTGGAAAAGGATGTGGGATTTCTAAGACAACTAGGATGTTGGCTCAGAAGCAGCCACTCATTTAAAGAGTGCGTAATAGCTCACTAGTCAAGAGATCCTGCGCCGAAGATGTCCGGGGCTAAAACTTACCACCGAAGCTATGGGTGTACACAATTGTGTACGCGGTAGAGGAGCTTTCTGTACTGGCTGAAGTCATACCGTAAGGAGTGGTGGACGGTACAGAAGTGAGAATGTTGGCATGAGTAGCGAGAGTTAAGTGAGAATCTTAACGGTCGAAAACCTAAGGTTTCCTGAGGAAGGCTCGTCCTCTCAGGGTTAGTCGGGACCTAAGCCGAGGCCGAAAGGCGTAGGTGATGGACAATCGGTTGATATTCCGATACCACCAATGGACGTTATTAGAAATGGGATGACGCAGGAGGATAAGATGTGCACACTATTGGATGTGTGTCTAAGCATTTAGGCGGAGCAGACAGGCAAATCCGTTTGCTCTTAACGCTGAGATGTGATGGGGAAGGGAATTTATTCCTGAAGTATCTGATTCCACGCTGCCAAGAAAAGTCTCTATCGAGGATATTGGTGCCCGTACCGCAAACCGACACAGGTAGGTGAGGAGAGAATCCTAAGACCATCGGAAGAATTGTTGTTAAGGAACTCGGCAAATTGACCCCGTAACTTCGGGAGAAGGGGTGCCTACGTAAGTAGGTCGCAGAGAATAGGCCCAAGCAACTGTTTAGCAAAAACACAGGTCTCTGCTAAAGCGAAAGCTGATGTATAGGGGCTGACGCCTGCCCGGTGCTGGAAGGTTAAGGGGATTACTTAGCGCAAGCGAAGGTATGAACTTAAGCCCCAGTAAACGGCGGCCGTAACTATAACGGTCCTAAGGTAGCGAAATTCCTTGTCGGGTAAGTTCCGACCCGCACGAATGGCGTAATGATTTGGGCACTGTCTCAACAACACATCCGGCGAAATTGTAGTGCAAGTGAAGATGCTTGCTACCCGCGATTGGACGGAAAGACCCCGTAGAGCTTTACTGTAGCTTAGCATTGAATTTCGGTATTGTCTGTACAGGATAGGTGGGAGACTGAGAAACATGGGCGTCAGCCTGTGTGGAGTCATCCTTGGGATACCACCCTGACAGTACTGAGGTTCTAACTGGAGGCCATGAATCTGGTCACAGGACATTGTTAGGTGGGCAGTTTGACTGGGGCGGTCGCCTCCAAAAAAGTAACGGAGGCGCCCAAAGGTTCCCTCAGCGCGGTTGGAAATCGCGCGAAGAGTGCAAAGGCAGAAGGGAGCCTGACTGCGACACTTACAAGTGGAGCAGGGACGAAAGTCGGGCTTAGTGATCCGGTGGTACCTCGTGGGAGGGCCATCGCTCAACGGATAAAAGCTACCTCGGGGATAACAGGCTGATCTCCCCCAAGAGTCCACATCGACGGGGAGGTTTGGCACCTCGATGTCGGCTCGTCGCATCCTGGGGCTGAAGTAGGTCCCAAGGGTTGGGCTGTTCGCCCATTAAAGCGGCACGCGAGCTGGGTTCAGAACGTCGTGAGACAGTTCGGTCCCTATCCGTCGCGGGCGTAGGAAATTTGAAGGGAGCTGTCCTTAGTACGAGAGGACCGGGATGGACAAACCTCTGGTGCACCAGTTGTCACGCCAGTGGCATCGCTGGGTAGCTATGTTTGGAAGGGATAAACGCTGAAAGCATCTAAGCGTGAAGCCCACCCTGAGATGAGATTTCCCATAACTCGCACGTAAGTGCGGTGTTAGTAAGACTCCTGGAAGACCACCAGGTTGATAGGTTAGAGGTGTAAGCATGGTAACATGTTCAGCTGACTAATACTAATAAGTCGAGGGCTTGACCTAAATAAATAATTAAAAGTAATGCGATATACTTCTTTCGTAAGAAAGAAGCGAGGCTTTGAGCGTGAGCGAAAAGACTAATTCACTGTGCAATTTTCAGAGAATATTTATATTCTCAATCTGGTGATTATGGCATGAAGGTAACACCCGTTCCCATACCGAACACGAAGGTTAAGCTTCAATGCGCCGATGGTACTGCAGGGGTGACCTTGTGGAAGAGTAGGTTGTCGCCAGGTAAGAAAAAAACACTAAGTTTAACTTAGTGTTTTTTATTGTGCGCCCGGCATGGGCGCAATCTAATGGGTGAAAGTCCCTAGCACGGGTTAATAGTGCCAAGTGCATAGCTTAAGACAAGGGTGTCCATCGTGAGATGGAATCTGAAGGAAGTTGGCGGCCAAACTCCGGTCTGACGAACAGAAACTACATATAAGGCATATGCTTGTGGGTAAGTTTGCAATACAAAACGAAGCCCAAAACTATTCGAAACAAGTGGTGTAAATGTAGCAGATAGATGGAGTGAAAGATTGCGTTCTTACCCGGGGAGATCTGATAGGTAAGTTGTGGATATGAATTTAGAAATAACAACCCATACAGTGATGTATGGCTGAACTATCAGAAGTCAGCAGACGTCATAGTACCATGCAAAACGCGTTAGCGTGGGAAGGACTGAACAATAGGAGGTTTTGGAATTTTGAAGGATACGAGAAAATATGATAAAAGCAGACAACTTCATAAAGAAGGCTCTCTACGAGAGAATAGAGTGGAACTCGAAGGTAATGTAGAAGTGCATAGTATTTCCTCTATGTCAGAAGAAGGAAGAAACGATGTGAATGAATATGATAATGGTTTACTCGAGCAGATATTATCGAGAGATAATATGAATAAAGCATATAAAAGAGTAAAAGCCAATAAAGGAAGTCATGGGATTGATGGTTTGACAGTAGATGAACTTCTACATTATCTAAAAGAGCATGGACAAGAATTAAGGCAATCATTATTAGAAAGTAGATATAGACCTCTAGCCGTAAGAAGGGTAGAAATACCAAAACCTGACGGTGGAATTAGGCTACTTGGAATACCTACTGTATTAGATAGAGTTATTCAACAAGCGATATCACAAACTCTAATACCAGTATATGAAAAGAAATTTTCTGATAATAGTTACGGTTTTAGACCTTTAAGAAGTGGAAAACAAGCTGTTGAAAAATGTAGGGGATATATTAATGCTGGACATACATGGACGGTGAATATAGACCTTTCTAAATACTTTGATACGATAAATCATGATAAATTAATAAGGATACTATCGGAAGATATTAAAGATAGTAGAGTAATTTCTCTGATACGAAAGTATCTACAAAGTGGAGTGATGATAAATGGGGTATTTATGAATACAGAAGAAGGAGCACCTCAAGGCGGGCCTTTGTCCCCATTATTAAGTAACGTAATGTTACATGAACTCGATGTAGAACTAACAAAACGAGGACTAAACTTTTGTAGATATGCTGATGATGCGAATATATACGTCAAAAGTGAGAAATCAGCAAATAGAGTAATGAAGAGTATTACGAGATTTATTGAGGAAAAGTTAAAGCTTAGAGTGAATAAAGAAAAGAGTACAGTAGATAGACCTTGGAAACTTAAATTTTTAGGATTTTCATTTTACCGGGCAAAAGGTGAATACAGAATGAGAGTTCCTCAAAAACCTATAATCAAATTCAAAGCAAAGCTAAAAGAATTAACTTCAAGAAGTAATGCGATGAGCATGAAATATAGGTTTATGAAACTTAAGCAAGTGATAGTTGGATGGATAAATTATTTTGCTATTGCAGACATTAAAAGTATTCTTAAAACACTTGATGAATGGTTAAGGCGAAGAATTAGAATGTGTTTTTGGAAACAATGGAAAAAGATTAAAACAAAATATGGGAACCTTGTTAAATTAGGAATACCAAACAATAAAGCTTTGCAATATGCAAATACAAGGAAAGGCTATTGGAGAACATCCAATAGCCCTATATTAAACAAAACATTGACCAATAAATACCTTAAAAATATAGGATTAGTTTCTATATCTGAGACATATTTATTAAAACATTAATTTCTATTGAACCGCCGTGTACCGAACGGTATGCACGGTGGTGTGAGAGGTCGCTAAATAAATTAATTATTTAGCTCCTACTCGATTGGTTAAAATAAATATATCTAATTACATCATAAAATACTTTATCACAATTATTCTAAAGGATACGTATAATATAGTATCAAATATTTAGGAGAAATATTATGAGTAAATATAAAATTGTTAGATATAATCCTGTAGGCCCAACTAATGTATATTCATATTTTGTTAGTAGTAATCCACCTACGTCTTTTAATCCTATTAGTATGTATCCCAGTATTGATAAAACTGCTTTCATAGGCCCTTTCGCGAGCATTATAGGCGATGTAAGAATCGACGCAAAAGTATTAATTGGATGTAATACAACTCTTAGAGCGGATGAAGGAACACCATTTTATATTGGAACTAAAACTAATATTCAAGATGGAGTAATATTACATGGGTTGAAAAACATGAAAGTCTCTGTAAATAAAAAAGAATATTCTATCTATATAGGAAATGAAGTTAGTATTGCTCATGGAGCTTTAGTTCATGGTCCATGTATTATTGGAAATAATACTTTTGTTGGATTTAACGCTATTGTTTTTAATTCTATTGTGGAAGATAGCTGTTACATTGATTTGGCAGCTGTTGTTACAGATGGGGTAAGAATTCCTGCTAATAGATATGTTCCTGCTGGTGCCATAATAAATACTCAAGAAAAAGCCAATGCTCTAGCAATGGTATCACAAAGTAATGAGGATTTCGCTAAAGGAGTAGCTAAATCAAATATCGAACTTTCACAAGCTTATTCTCTACAATTTGGTGATACTAGATGTAGTTGTGGTATTTGCTGTAATAGTGATACTTTTAAGAATTTAGAAAATGAATAATACATAAAAGACACAATAATACAAAACTGTATTGTTGTGTCTTTTATGTATTATTAGCAAAACAAATTATATTCGTAATTTATTAATATCCCCGGGGATCTTCTAAGTGAGCTTATTAGTTTCAACCTAAAATAAACCAATTTACTATTGACAATGGAGTCATTTGGTTATATAGTTAGTTACATAAGTAATTAACCAAGTAAGTGAAGAAGGTGATAATATGAAATTAGATTTTAATAATGAGCTACCTATATATATGCAGATTGCTAAAGCTATTGAGAACAATGTTCTTAAGGGGGTATTTGAGGAAGAAACTGCAATTCCATCTACAACAGAAATATCTGTTAAGTATAAAATAAATCCAGCTACAGTAGCAAAAGGATTTAATCTACTTGTAGATGAAGGCATTATATATAAAAAAAGGGGCGTTGGTATGTTTGTTGTAACTGGAAGTAAAGAAAAGTTAATGAAAAAAAGAAAAGAAAATTTTTATGAAAGCTATATATTAGTCTTAATAGAGGAAGCTAAAAAATTAGATATTTCAAGTACTGATATTATTAAAATGATTGATGGGGGGATTTAATATGGGCACAATAAAGGTTTTAAATGCAAGTAAGAAATATGGGGATACCTTTGCATTAGATAATATTACATTAACATTAGAAGAAAATAAAATTTATGGATTATTAGGAAGAAATGGTGCAGGTAAGACAACTCTTTTAAACGTTATAAACAAAAGAATTTTCTTGAATGAGGGGACTATTTCTATAGATAATAATAGCTCGCCCTCGGATGGAAATGGTCTAGGGAAAATTCATTTTATGACAGAGCAAAACTTATATCCACAGTCTATGAAAGTAAAAGAGCTATTTAATTGGACTAAAGAATTTTATCCAAACTTTGATAGGTCATATGCATTAGAGCTTTGTAAAAAGTTTGAACTAAATATAAATAAAAGGATTAAGGAACTTTCAACTGGGTATTCCTCCATATGTAAAATTATAAATACCATGGCATCAGGTGCCGAAATATTAATGTTCGACGAGCCAGTTTTAGGATTAGATGCTAATCATAGAGAGATGTTTTATAAAGAACTTATGGAAAGTTATATAGAAAATCCTAAGACTATTGTATTATCTACTCATATTATAGAAGAAGTTGCACAATTAATAGAGCGGGTAGTTATTATTAAAGATGGGAAATTAATTAAGGACGAAAGTGTAGAAGAACTATTAAAAGGGTGCTACTGCGTTTCTGGATTAAATAAAAATATAGATGCTTATATTGAAGATAAAAATTGTGTAAGTGTAGATGGAATAGCATCTTTTAAATCAGCTATTATAATAGGAAAAAATGCAGATGATGAAAAAAGGCAACAGAAAAAGCTAGATTTAGAAGTTTCAAAGGTTGAACTACAAAAACTATTTATTAATTTGACTACTGACGGGAGGGTAAAATAATGACAAGTTTTAAACTTGCTAAATACAATATTAAAAGCAGCCTAAAACCAATAATAATTTATTACACTATTTTCATAGGTGCATTAACATGTATAGAAATGACAAACAAATTTTCAAATGGAGGAAGTGGTTATACAAAAGGATTAGAATTTTCATCTGTAGTATTTTTATTTGTGATAGGGTTAAACTTTTTTAAAGAAAATTTTCATTTTGCCCAAGCTAATAATATTACTAGGGTAGATTATTTTAAAGCTGCAGCAATAGCTATTTTATCAATAGGACTCGCTATGTCAATATTGGATGTCATAATAAATAGAGTGTATAATATATTTATGGTAAGTCCAACAATGTATGATATGGTCTATAACGAGTCTTATCGTGTAGGTACAGTATGGATACAAAGCAATAGCATGCAAACACTATTTGGGACAGTTATATTTTTATTTGCTGGTTACATTGTAGCGTTTGCAATAGGATTATTAATAACTATGATATATTATAAGTGTAATAAAATAATGAAAATTTTAGTTTCTTTAATACCTATTACTATATATGGAAGAGCTTCATGCAATAATCCTAACCTTGGAGAAAAGGAAATGATTTTTATTGATAAGATACTTGGGATAAGCACGAGAAACTCTTATATGGCTGTATTAACATTCATATGTTTATTTATAATAACAATGGTTTTTGTTTATTTGCTTGTTAGGAAAGCTGTGGTTAAAAGAGTTTAACAGCATCGAAGCTGATTTAACGACATAGATATTATGGGAGGGCTATTATGAAAGTCACTGATCTAACACATATTATTTGTTCCGACATGCCAGTTTTTCCAGGAACTGAGAAACCGATTTTTGAAAAGTCAAATACTTTGGAAAAGGATGGGTTTCAAGAGGCTAAAATCACTATGCACTCACATACAGGCACACATATAGATGCACCTGCACATATGCTCAGTGATGGTCCTTATTTAAATGATTTAGATATAGAACATTTTATTGGAAATGCTACTATTCTTGATTTTTCAAATAAAAATATGAAACTAATAGATGTTGATAGCCTAAGGTCCTATGAGGAAAAGATAAAAAATGTTGAGTTCATTATAATAAAAACAGGATGGAGTAAATACTGGGGTTATAAAAAATACTTTGAGGATTTTCCTTCTTTAAGTGAAGAATCAGCCAATTGGTTGTCGAAATTTAATTTAAAGGGTATTGGTATTGATGCAATTTCAATTGATGATATAAACTCAACCACATTTGCAGTTCATAAAATATTAATGCCAAAGAACATTATAATTATTGAGAACCTAGTGAATTTAGATTCCATCAGCAGTGAGTATTTTATCTTAAGTATTATGCCACTTAAAAATAAAAATGCTGATGGTTCACCAGTCAGAGCTATTTCCATAGAAGATATGTAACAAAATTAACTTCTATGACTCTACATAACTCAGCTACTTGCTTTGATTTTTTTTGAAAACTTACTCCCCCCTAATAATTTGTTTGAACAATATTTTAAAAACAGTATAATTGTCTTCAAAGAATAGCTGAACATCACTGCCTTTTTTTTCAGCTATTTCTTTTATATTGTAAAGTCCATATCCTCTATTAACCCCTTCTTTAGTAGAAAGACCTCTTTCAAATATTTTTTCTATATTATCAAACTTTACTGTTATTCCGCTATTTTTAACTTCTACAATATTAGAATTTTCTTCTTCACATATATTTAATATAAAGACCTTATCCTTAGTACTATTTATGACAGCTTGAAAAGCATTGTTGTTATTGGCAAGTACTTTTGGAGAAATTTCGGCAAACTATTTTACTGAATTTATCCCAGTATATTTTTACCATTTAACTGCTAGAATATAGATTTTCTGTGCTCCAATCTATAGCTCTTTCCAATCATGTTAAAAAGTTCGCACCTATAAGATATTCTATCTAATACAGCTGTTGTTAATGCTGGGTCTCCTAAAAGTTCTACCCATTCTTCGAATCCTTTGTTAGAAGTTATAATTAGTGATGCCTGTTCATGAAGGGATGATATTAATTGAAAGAACAAATTAGCCTCATCTCTAGTTATAGGAAGATATCCGACCTCATCAATTATAACGAGACTTGAAGAAAGGATTCTATTTAGTTTACCTTTGCTTTTTCTTGATATCTGCTGAGTTTTCAAAACATGCATCAGATTATCCATAGTTACAAAACTTACCTTATAACCTGCCTCAACGGCTTTATAACCCAAGGCAATAGCTGTGTGAGACTTCCCAACGCCCGGTGGGCCTAAAAATATAAGATTATACATCCTATCTATCCATTCCATTTCCATGAGTCTGTTTATTTGTTTCTTTGTTATTGATTTTTGAAATAGAAAATCAAATTCCTCCATTGTCTTTTTAACTGGAAAGCCAGCATATTTAAGTCTTTTTTCTTGTGTTTTCTGATCCTTCAAACCAACCTCATTTTTAAGTATTGATAACAGAAAGTCTTGATAGGAAACATTACCTAACTCGCCTTTTTCAATAATTTTATCTGCATCTACATTTAAATAGTTTAGCTTAAGATTTTTGGCATACTCTTTGATTAATTCTAATTTCTCCATGATTGCTTGTCCTCCTTCAAAGCATCAATATAGTCACTTATACTTCTTACTTCCGGTTTTAACCCTCTATACTTTGATGGTATAGATAACTTATCAATTACAGATTTTTTATCAACTTTTGCAATATCCTGTATCGCAAGATATTCAAGGGTTTCTTTAAACATTCCAGCACTCCACAAGTTTCGTATAACACAATAATTCAATGCTTGTTCTATTAGCGAAGCTTCATATGAATGTACTATATTTAGTATTGATCCAAATTGATCTTTGCAGTATCTTGGTTTTTCACGTTTTATGCCATCTAGTAGCATTTTTGCATTTTCAGTTTTACCGAGAGCAAAAAACAATCTTTCATAAACTTGGTCAATAGAACTGTGAATATCCCGTTCGGGATGAATTATTTTTATAAGTTCACCCTGCCTTGTGCTTACTTGATGACTTGCTATTAATACACCTGTATCAAAATCAACTATATTCATTTTGGAGCCTTTTATCATTAATTTAAGTTCTTTACCTGGGCTATAAGTTCCTTTGGGCACTTGATACCTGTTCTGTTTATACAAAATTACATTGTTTTTTCGTACAGCATAAGTTAAACTAGTATTAGATGAATTTTTTTCAAAGAGTTCAGGTACTGGTAGCAAGTGTTTCTTTTCGAGAGCAAACACTTCTGCCGGTATTTTTTTCGTTATTTCATGTTTTTTACCATTGCCTGTTCTATCTAGCCATTTGAATGAGTCTTCATTAAAGGAATCAACATCTATAAATACTCTGTTTATAGCAAAGTTATATTTTGAGTATTTTACCACAGATTCTATTTTCCCCTTACTTTGAGGATCAAAACCTCTACAAAGCCTAACTTTATATTTCATAGTATTAATATAATTTTGAAAACCTTCGGTATAAATAATGTCTCCAGAATTCTCGGCTACTGCAAGCACACGATCTTGGTCATACACTATTTCAATAGGCATACCACCAAGATATTCAAAAGCTCGATTATGAGCATCAATAAAAGAGGCGGTAGTAAATGGTTTGTCTGTCCAAAGTATGTATTTATACCTTGAATGTGATAAAACCATTGCAAAGCAATACACTTTTACTTTGTTTCCATTTAATCTTTTGAGCCATATTTGACCCATATCAACCTGAGCTTGGTAGCCCATGGGAAGTTCATGTACTTCCTCAAATTGTCTTATTGGCGAAGCCTTAGGCAGATTGTATTCTTTCCTTAAATTACTAATATAAAGCCTTAAAGACCTTTCTTTAAATTTTACATCACCATATCTTTCCTTTATCCAATCAAGTACTTGTGCTGCTGACATATCTCTGAAATCAGTAATCCATTCTAAAATATCATCTTTGTAGATATCAATTTTTTTATGTCTATTCTTCGATTGAATAGTGACTTTAGCATATTCACCAGGATCCATGTCCCAATACTTTTGAACTGTTTTGTAATTTATATTTAGAGCTCTTTCAACCTGTGATTTATTAAATCCAAGTGCTTTATATTGTTTTATTTCACTAAACATATTCCATCCTTTCAATTTTAAATTCCCCCTCTGTAAAATATATCTCTAATTGTATCAGAGAAGGAATTATTATTGTACTTAACTGGAAATTATTCTCCTTTTTTGTTTGCCGAAATATCACCCTTTTAGTTTACCGCTAACAATTGTCCAATAGATTATTTAGCATATCTGAAATTTCATAATCATTTAGACTATTTTCTAGTGTATTATTGGCCACATTAAATAAGAATTTTATATTTAATCTATTCGCTTCACATAATTTATTGTAGATTATAGCTTTAACAATAATATTATATATATATATATAATATCTTCTATAATATTATTTGAATATTTTAGAGACATAATATACTTGTTCAATTCATTTTTAACTTCTTTTTCACTTGTAATTTCTACTATTGCAGTTATGGTGTTTTAAAATTTTTAAAATCATGTTGTTTCCACCTTGTCTCTTCTACTATCTCAAATACCAATTGTTTTCATCGTTCAAAGAAAACTTTGGCCATAATAACATAAAGATAGTCAATTTAATAAAAGTAAGTAATAATATATAACTATTTAAAGTTTAATGAGTAAAATATTGAAGATAGGAGAAGATATATGAATAATAAAAAAGATAAAACTTTAATAAAAGCATGTTAGTTATACTGCGTGAGAAAAAGAATCGATAAGCATTAAGGAGGTCCATATGACTGTTGGCTCTAAGGTAAAGCAAACATTAGCCACTTTAAAAGGTTCTGAAGCTACTTTAAGATTATATTCATTGCAAGAACGAAATAAAGAAGCTAGGGCTATTTATACTGAGGCATTTGAAGAGATAGGTAAAATTAAAATAGATTTGGAAAAAAGAGTAGGCTCTATAGAGTTTCAGGAGCCTCAATACAAAGGTGACTAAGTGAGGTGAAATGATGAGTAATTGGTTAACAATATTATTCAACACGATAATTTTATATTTTTTAACATTGGTTTTAACAAGATTTATGAAAAAAAGAAACTTATTTAAGGTTACGCCTTTTGAGTTTATTTCTTATGTAATTATTGCTCTTATAGTTGCTTTAATTTCATTGGGTATAATTACGAATATTTATTTTGGACTAACTGCACTAGCTGTTTGGGTACTGATGCCTATTATTTTAGATTATTCCTCCATGAAAAGTAAATGGATTTACAATGTAATAAATGGAAAAGAAAGGGTATTAATTAAAAACGGTAAAATTATGGAAGATAATCTAGCTAAAGAAAGGATGACGGGGCAAGAGTTTCTACAAGAATTACGTTCAAAAAAAGCATTTGATTTAGCCGATGTTGAATTTGCTGTTATGGAAACAACAGGAGATATCAATGTTAGTTTAAAAGCTGATAAAAAGCCTGTTACCTCATATGATTTAGGAATAAAAGTTGCGTCTAAGGCTGAATCACAAACAGTTATTTTAGACGGGAATATGTTAAATGAAGGTCTTACCAATATTGGATTGAGTAAAGGGTGGCTTAAGACTGAGTTAGAAAACAAAGGAGTAGCAATTGAGAATGTTTTTATTGGTCAAGTAGATTCTTCAGGAGATTTATATCTGGATCTTTTTGATGATTTGATTCAAGTCCCAAAATCACAAATTAAAGAAATGCTATATGCCAGTATTCAAAAAAGTCAGGCAGACCTTATGTCCTTTGCTTTAGAAACAGAAACTGAAGAAGCAAAATCTATGTACTTAAAAAATGCTGAAAATCTAGAAAAGGTTATGAAAAAAATAAAACCATATTTATTACGTTAGAAGGTGAAATAATGTCTAATATGAAAAAGAAAAAACTAACGCCAACTCAACTGCAATACGGTGAATTGGTGAAAAGCATAGAACCTAAAAGACCTATTTTAAAAAATTGTATTAAAGCATTCCTTGTAGGTGGTATCATATGCACCATTGGTCAATGCTTACAGGTGTTCTTTATCACTTACTTTAATTTTAATGAAAAAACAGCAGTTAGTCCGACTTCAGTAGTTTTAATCTTTGTTTCAGCGTTACTTACTGGACTTGGGATTTACGACCGCATTGGCCAATGGGCTGGAGCTGGATCTGCTGTTCCAATTACAGGTTTTGCTAATTCGATAGCTTCTGCTGCAATTGAGCATAGAAGCGAAGGATATGTACTTGGAGTCGCTGGAAATATGTTTAGGCTTGCTGGAGCAATCATTGTTTATGGAGTTTTTTCTGCTTTTGTGGTTGCTACGATAAAAATCACAATAAAATGGTTGGGAGTGATGTAGATGCTTAAAGGACATCAATCATGGATTTTCAATTCTAAACCTACAATATTAGGTTCTGCGGCAGTTGGTGGTCCTTTTGAAGGTAATGGGGCCTTAGCTGATGACTTTGATATAATTCATGAAGATTTATGGATTGGACAGGATAGTTATGAAAAGGCGGAAAGAGTTCTTCTTGAACATGCTTGTGAAAGAGCGATAAAGAAATCAAGTATAAAAAAAGAAGATATAAATTTTTTTATAAGTGGAGACTTGATGAATCAGATTACTTCCAGTAGTTTTACTGCGCGAACATTAGGGATACCTTTTTTAGGAATTTTTGGCGCTTGTTCTAGTTCCATGGAAGGGTTAGCCATGGCCGCTCAATTGATAGAAAGTAAGTCAGCTAAATATGTTATAGCATCTGCAAGTAGCCATAATGCGGCTGCAGAAAAACAATATAGATATCCTACAGAGTATGGTGGACAAAAACCACCTACTGCCCAATGGACAGTAACGGGGGCTGGAGCTGCGGTGCTTGGCAAAGAAGGATTTGGACCTAAGATTACTTCGACTACAATAGGAAGAGTAATAGATATGGGAATTTCAGATCCATTTAACATGGGGGCAGCTATGGCACCCGCGGCTGTAGATACAATTGAAGCACACTTTAGAGATTTAAATGTTGATGCCTCCTATTATGACCTTATTGCTACTGGTGATTTAGGCAAGGTAGGGCATAAACTCGCTATTAGTTTATTAAAAAGCCATGGTATAGAAATGCCATCAGATATATTTACAGACTGTGGACTTTTAATATATAAAAAGGACCAACCAGTTTTTTCTGGAGGTAGTGGCTGTGGCTGTTCTGCTACTGTAACTTATGGGCATTTTCTTAACCGTATGCGAAGAGGGGAATTAAAGAGAATATTAATAGTTGCAACTGGTGCTCTAATGTCTCCAATATCCTATCAACAAAAGGAAAGCATACCTTGCATTGCTCATGCAGTTTCTATTGAAATGTAAAAAAGAGGTGTGAGTTTATTTATGGAAAAATTTATTTATGCATTTGTAATAGGCGGTCTAATTTGCGTTATTGGACAACTTATAATGGATATTTTAAAGATTACGCCTGCACATACTACGTGTACACTAGTTGTAATTGGAGCAATTTTAGGAGGACTAGGTATATATGATCCTTTAGTAAAACTTGCCGGTGCAGGGGCATTTGTACCTATAAGCAGCTTTGGGAATACTCTAGTAACAGGGGCTCTAATTGATGCTGAAAAAACAGGATTTATAGGGATATTTACTGGCATTTTAAAGACAGGAAGTTCGGGGATTTCTGCTGCGATAGTTTTTGGATTTATTGGCGCTATACTATTTAAACCCAAAGGTTAAATACATATTTGAAGGGAGGTGAAAACTATGACTGTAGGAACTCAAATGCAACAAGCAATTGCAGGAATGCAAAGCGCTTCTGCTACAATGAAGACTTTTTCTCTAGAAACAGAGGATCAACAAGCAAAAAATGATTTTACACAAATCGCAGAGCAACTTGATTCTGCAATGGACATTTTAAAGGGAAGACAGAAATATATTCAAAAACAAGAGCCTCAATATAAATAGTGTTAATTCTTATATTTACAATATAAAAAGAAGTTCTGAACTCAGATTTTGTATTGAAATTAGCCGAATGGTGAAAACATAAAAACTTTAAATTAAATATATTTAGTTTTAGATATTTTTGTGCATAAAATAGCAGTGACTGTTAATATAATTATAAAGAACATATCTACATCCTTAAGGATATTTGTTCCTCATTTAGTCCTCCACATTATTATAAGAAAAGTTATTATCTATAGAGATAATAACTTTTCGTCTTTTATTAAATAAATTTTACTTTCATACCCTTATGGAAAATTGCCTATTTCGACATGAGTATGGTATTCGCATTTTGTTAATGCAAGATTACATAACAAAAGACTGCATTTAATTTAACTGATGTCAGTTTAATCAAATGCAGTCTTAATTGCATAATACAAGAAATAAATTAAATCAATAGTTTTTTTATGTAAGATTTAATTTTATTTGCTATTGCTCAAATGTTTATAGCCAAGCAATATTAATTTTAAACCGCCGTAATATCTTCAGATTCTGGTTTTGACCTATCATGTACGTTCCAAGTAAGAGATAGAAATACAATAGCAAGTACAGCAGAAATCATAAGAAGCATGAATCCCCCATCCCAGTTGTATTTATCTACAATCATTCCTAGTACAATTTCAGCTGCAACTTGCCCACCAAGATATCCAAAGAGTCCTGTAAATCCAGCAGCAGTTCCAGCGGCTTTTTTAGGAACTAGATCTAAGGCACTTACTCCAATAAGCATAACCGGTCCATATATTAAGGCACCTATTAAAGCTAAGGTAATATTTATTGCTAAAATACTTGAAGATTGCCAATAAACGAACACACCAACCGTAACACCTACCATGCAAGCTACGCCTACTGGTGCACGACGACCATGGAATATTTTATCACTGATCCATCCGATGAGTATAGTGCCAGGAATTGCGGCATATTCAAATAAAGAAAATGCAAGCGCTGATTCTTTAATATTAAAACCCTTTACTTCTTGTAAGTATAATGGAGCCCAATTAATGACACCATATCGTACTAAATATACAAACACATTTGCAAGAGCAATAAACCATATATATTTATTATTGAGTACATATTTAAATAGTATTTCTTTTCCAGTCATTTCTTTTTCTCTATTTTCTACTTTTACAGCAGGGTAATCATTTTTATATTCTTCTATAGGAGGAAGTCCTACAGATTGAGGTGTATCTTTTGCAAAAACCATATACAAAGTTCCAATTACGATTGCAATAATACCTGGCAAATAGAAAATTCCTTTCCAGCCTCCGAACATATGAACACCAATAAGAGCAATGGTAGCTATAAATCCACCACCAACATTATGTGCGGTATTCCAAATAGACATTTTAACTCCACGTTCTTTATCAGAAAACCAGTGGGTCATGATTCTTCCACATGGTGGCCAACCCATACCTTGAACCCAACCATTCACAAGCATCAACATAAACATTATTGTAAGACTTGAGGTAATTGGGAAAAATAAATTTGTAATACCAGACAAAATTAAACCAATACCTAAAAAATACCTCGCATTGGATCGATCTGATACGTTACCCATAACAAATTTACTGACACCATAAGCCATTCCTAGCGCAGATGCAACAAAACCAAGTTGTGTTTTTGTAAAGCCCTCTTGAATGAGATACATCTTAGCTAATGAAAAGTTACTTCTAACAAAGTAATAACCCATATAACCAATATATATACTTATAAATACTTGTAAACGATATTTTTTGTAAGCTGGGTCAATTTTTTCTTTTGGTAATCTCTCGATAGGTGCAGCAGGTTTTAAAAAATTAAATAAATTCCACACGTTTTCATCATCCTTTCGTTTTTAATTTTATTAATAATCGGTTACTTGAATTTTATAGAAACACGGTATTACATTTATTAATACCGTGAATTTCCTCCATCTAACTGCCTTGAGTTAATACCACTATGCAGCTCCAATATCCTTAGTTGCTATAATATTTACGCCTGTGTCAAGTACGTTTTCTAGAACCACATCACCTATAGAAATAGGAGCTTTTACTATAACATTTTTTAATGCTCTTACGCAGTCATAAATCAGGTCCTTTGGAATATCTCTCTCAGTTTTAACAGGAAGTATCTCATTTTCTCCACCTGAAACTAAAACAGAGGATGTAACGACTCTTGTTGGATTAGTGCATTCTTTCTTGCCGTAGGTTTCTCCAATCTTACAGGTATTTCCTTTAACGCTAATAACTTCTTTGCCCTCAAGCGCTACCACAAGAGCACAACCTATTGGACAGCCTATGCATGTTAATTCCCTTGTACTCATAGTTAACTACTCCTTTTCTACCTTTATGGTAATCTTTTTACAGTTACTATATTTATCAAAAACTGCTTTAGTTAATTTAACGCTTTCCATTTCGCCTGGTGTAAGAATCTTTTTCTTTAAATGCATTTCGCGCACATCATCAAAATAAACAGATATATAAGCAGATTTATGTACCTCACCAACCCTAAATCTAACATCTATTATGTTATCGATATTTTCAGGATTGATAGTACTTGGTACTGTATACCTAACTCCGTCTGTCGCGAAGATCTCAATACTCTTTCCGGCATGGTAAATTCCTTTTATGTAATCAGAAGCATTTCTACCAGCAGTGTAGCTTTCAGTGGTTACATTATCTACTAAATCATGAACGTGAAGCACATTGCCACAGGTAAATATTCCAGAAATGCTCGTCTGCATGCTTTCATCTACCTCAGGACCCCCAGTAACTCTGGAAAGTTTAACATTAGCTTTTCTAGAAAGTTCATTTTCGGGTAGAAGGCCAACAGATAAAAGTAATGTATCACAAGCAATGTATTCCTCAGTTCCCTTAATTGGTTTTCTATGGTCATCAACTTGAGCTATAGTAACTCCGCAAAGTCTATCATGCCCATGTATATTTGTTATAGTGTGGCTTAATTTTAAAGGAATATTAAAATCGTCTAAGCATTGTACAATATTTCTCTTAAGTCCACTTGAATGAGGCATTAGTTCTACACAAGCCTTTACATTTGCACCTTCGAGGGTCATTCGTCTTGCCATTATAAGTCCGATATCTCCAGAACCAAGTATTACTACTTCTTTTCCTGGCATTAGACCCTCAACATTAACATATTTTTGAGCTGTTCCAGCTGTATAAATACCTGCGCATCTTGCACCTGGTATGTTTAAAGCGCCTCTTGGTCTTTCTCTGCATCCCATTGCAAGTATAATTGCTTTTGCCTGAAGCTCCAATATACCATCTTCTGTATTTACAGCAGTAACTTGTTTACTATCATTTACATCTAGAACCATGGTATTTAGTTTATACTCGATATTAAGTGCAATAACCTTGTCAATAAACCGTTGTGAATACTCAGGACCAGTAAGTTCTTCTTTAAAGGTGTGAAGACCAAAACCATTATGAATACATTGATTGAGAATACCACCTAATTGATTATCTCTTTCTATAATTAAAATGCTGTTTATCCCTTGATCCTTTGCAGAAACTGCAGCTGCAAGGCCTGCTGGACCTCCACCAATTATGATTAAATCATATTCTTGCATATATATTCCTCCAATTTATAAAGATTGTTTATTTTTGCCAGTGAGCAGTATAGAATTTTCGCCTGATTTTGTAATGGCGCATCGTGGTATATTAAGTTCTCTTGAAAGAATATCTACAACTTTTGTTGCACAAAAGCCCGATTGGCATCTCCCCATTCCAGCTCTTGTCCTTCTTTTAACTCCATCAAGTGTTTTTGCTCCAAGAGGTCTTCTTATAGAGTCTATAATTTCACCTTCTGTTACAGTTTCACACCTACAAACAATTGTTCCATATTCAGGTATTTCCTTGATTATTTTTTTTCGCTCATCGTTTGACATTTCTCTAAATTTTCTTGTACCTTTTCGTATAGGGTTGAATTTTACATTTTCCTGCGGTGCTAATTTTTCTGTTACTATATCAGCTACCATTGCAGCAATACTTGGAGCACTAGTTAAACCTGGAGAATCAATTGCTGCTACATTAATAAAGTTCTTAGCGTCTTCTGCTTCCCCAATTATAAAATCATTTCCCTCGCATTTTGATCTATTCCCTGCAAAAGAAGTTATAACCATATTCATAGGAAGTGGCATTTGGATACTTAATTGAGCATTTAAAACGATATCATCGATGCCTTCACGAGTTGTACTAAGATCAGCTTTGTTATCTTGATCTACAGCATTAGGTCCAATTAGAAGGTTACCATCAACAGTAGGGGTAACTAAAACTCCTTTTCCAAGTTTAGTTGGAAGTTGAAAAATAGTTTTTGTAACTAAATCTCCGCAAGCTTTATCAAATAAGACATATTCTCCTAGCTTGGGAAGTATTTTAAATTTATTATTGCTTACCATATTATTAATTTCATCCGAAAATAAACCGGCTGCATTTATTACTACTTTTGTTTCAATGTCGCCTTTATTAGTTTTTATAACGTAACAACTTTGTTTTTTTTCTATATTAAGGACCTCAGTTCCAAATTCAAATTCCACGCCATTGGTGTATGCGTTTTCAGCCATAGCAATAGTCATTTCATATGGGCAAACAATTCCTCCTGTTGGAGCATATAAGGCACCGACACAGCTCAATGTTACATTAGGTTCCATTTCTCTAACTTGATCTCCATCAAGAATAGCTAAATTAGGTACTCCATTTTTTTCGCCTTGTTCTAGTAATTCTTTAAGATCATTCATGTGTTTCTCGTCGAAGCACAGAACCAATGATCCATTCCTCTTAAATGGGAAATCTAATTCCTTTGCAAGCTTTGTATACATTTCATTACCTTTTGCGTTTAATTTTCCCTTAATAGTACTTGGATTAGCATCATACCCTGCATGTACTATTGCACTATTTGCTTTTGTTGTACCAGAAGCAACATCACTAGATTTTTCAATAACACATGTTTTTAAATTATATTTAGATAGTTCTCTTGATACTGAGCATCCAACAATACCAGCGCCAATAATAGTTACGTCAAACATTATCTTACCTCCTAAATGCGAATAAAAAGAGAACCTTAATTAATAGGTATGAAATACCCATACATTAAGGCTCTCTTTTCTCCGCCCTTAATTATTTAATGTTATATTACCATAATAACCAAATTAATGCAAAGCAAAATAATGGATGATGTAGCGAATTCAGTTGTTCTTCCCTCATAAATATTCGTCGGGTAACTTGTTTTTACATTTATGTAAAATACGCTGTTAATTTAAAGTTAGTGATAAAATATGAAAATGCTAGAAAATTTCCTGTTTTTTTCTTGAATTCTTCGTTTAGTTTAGTTATAATCAATTTGGTAGCTAACAGAAAACGTTATCACATCTACAAGATTTGAAAACGTATAACTAGATTATACAAGGGGGATATAACATGAAGAACGAAAAAAAACTAATTGCTCTAGCATGTACACTTACCATAACAGCAGGATTATTCGCAGGATGTAGACAGAAGTCTAAACAGTCTCCTCCAGTAGCAAGTAATACCACAACTGTTTCAACAAAAAATAAAAGCAATAAAATAGTGATTGGACATAGGGGTGCTTCTGGATATTTACCTGAACATACTTTAGAGTCCTATGCTTTAGCTTATGGACTAGGGGCAGATTACATAGAGAGTGATGTTTGTTTATCTAAAGATGGTGTTCCAGTAATAATGCATGATAATATGTTAGATACGACAACAGATGTAGCAAAGCGTTACCCAAATAGAAAACGAAGCGATGGACATTACTATGTAATTGATTTCACGCTAGGAGAAATTAAAACACTTAACGTGCACGAACGTACAAAAGAAGGGTCTAAGGATCCTGTTTTCCCTGATAGATTTCCTTTAAATAGTGCTCATTTTGAAGTTCCAACATTAGAAGAAATGATACAACTTGTACAAGGGCTGAATAAAAGTACAGGTCAAGAAAAAGGAATTTACCCTGAATTAAAAGAGCCTAAATTTCATACAGATAATGGACAAGATATTGGATCTGTGGTATTAAAAGTTCTTAGAAAATATGGATATGATACGCCTGAATCAAAAATTTATTTACAATGTTTTGATCCAACTTACTTAAGAAAAGTTAGGACAGAAATGGGCGCAAAAATGAAAATGGTCCAGCTAATTGGTGAAGAAGCAGATTGTCCAGGGGCAAATTATAAAAAAATGATGTCGGATGAAGGACTAGCAAAAGTAGCTGAATATGCAAATGGTATTGGACCTTGGTACCAACAAATAATAGATGAAAATGGGAAGAACGATAAAGAACCAGTTATTAATCCTAATTTAGTAAAAGATGCACATAAACATAATCTTGTTGTTCATCCATATACATTTAGAAAAGATGAAATCCCTAAATATGTAACTAGTGTAGAAGAGTTAATGCAAAAATTCTACTTTGAAGCTGATGTAGATGGTTTATTTACTGATTTTCCTGATTTTGGAATAAAAATTTTAGAAAAAGGACCTAAAAAATAATCTTATATTAAAATGAGAGCACATAAGGATTGATTACCTTAAGTGCTCTTTTTTATTAATAACTAACGTCCTGGAAGTTAGATTGTTGGTAAAAAATAATTTTAGAAAATATGTGATATTAGTCACATATTTTCTTTTTCTGTAATGATATAATGTGGGTATCTTTTATAGAAGGAAGTGGTATGTCTTGTTTAGTGAAGAAATTAACAAAGTTTCAATATCGGCGGTAAAAAAATCTGAACTTTTAAAGAAAAGTAAAATGAGGTACCTCACTGCAGCGGCCCTAGCTGGTGCTTATGTGGGATTTGGGATTTTATTGATATTTACTATTGGAGGATCATTTGCAGCGGCTGAGTCACCGGCAACGAAAACTATTATGGGAGCTTCCTTTGGGATTGCCTTAAGTCTTGTAATAATGGCGGGCTCCGAACTTTTTACAGGAAATAACATGATTATGACCATAGGGTCTCTAGAAAAGAAAGTTCCTTTACTTGATTCAATAAATATTTGGATATACAGTTTTATAGGAAACTTTATAGGGTCAGCAGTGCTAGCAGCAATATTTGTAGGTTCTGGGCTTGCAAAGGGTAGCACAGCAACTTTTATTTTAAAAACATCACAAGGGAAAATGGCAACGCCAAGCATAGAATTATTTTTAAAAGGGTTACTTTGTAATATGTTAGTCTGTTTAGCCGTATGGTGTGCTATTAAATTAAAGGAAGAAACGGCTAAACTTATAATGATTTTTTGGTGCCTATTTGCATTTATAACTATAGGGTTCGAACATAGTGTTGCGAATATGACTTTGCTTACAACGGCACTAATGATTCCTCACACCGCAGCGATTTCTATAGGAGGATTAGCGCACAACTTAATTTGGGTTACCCTAGGAAACTTTGTAGGTGGAGCTGTATTTATTGGAGCAGCATATTGGTACGTAGCAAAAGAGAAATAAAACAATAAAAATATATATTATTAAAGCTAGGATTAATAAAGGTAAGTAATGTATAATTTCTTTTTTTGTTTTATTTTAAAATTTATTGCTATATAATAAGAATATTAGTATTTTTATTATAATGAGATTATAAAATGAAATCATAAGGAGAAGTTAATATGACACAAATATCGCTTAGGCAATTAAAAGACCTTCCTTTATTTAAATGTGTTGAGGATAAAACTTTGGATTTAATAAGAGAGAGTGTTGTAATAAAAAAATTGAAAAAATCACAAATGTTATTTGCTGAAAGAGAAATCACAAATAATATATATATAGTGCTAGAGGGAAAGGTAACTATGTACAGAGTATCGGAAAAGGGTCAAAAGAGGGTTATCTATATCCTAAACAAAGGTGAGATTATAAACGAGGTCAATTTTGACAATTTTACGACATCTATTAATTGTGAAGGGTTTGAAGATAGTGAAATTATAAGTATATCAAAAGTAGACTTATTAAATATTATGAAACAGGATTTTAAGCTTACAGAGATTATATTAAACTCTATGAGTAAAAAAATAAGAAGAGTGTATAGACAAATTAAGAACACAGTTCCTACTAAAATGGACAAAAGGGTAGCCGCAAAGCTTTGGAAGCTATCTAAAGATTATGGTGTAGAAACAGAAGATGGCGTTTTAATAGATATTAAAATAAACATAACTTATTTAGCAGATATGTTAGGTAGCTCTCGCGAAACTATTTCAAGGGCAGTAAAAGAGCTTGAAAACATGGATATGGTTAGAATAAAATATAGAAAATTCATAGTTAATAGAGAAAAGTTAAGCAAATACTTTAAAGGTGTGTGATGAAAATCACATACTTTTTTTATGATTTAAAATACAATATGCATAGTTAGTTATAAATTTAATTTTTATAGGAACTAACTAATGAAGTTAATTAATTAACAATATTTAGCGAATAGGTAAAATTTATTATAATGGAAGGTGTGCATTTATGGGCTTTAAGTTGAAAATAGAGAAGTTTGATGAGTATCTTGAAACATTGCGACATGAATATAAGGTGTATGCACCAGTAGTGCTCAAGGGAAAAGGAACTTTTGCGGACACAGATACTGTTAGGTATAGGGAAATAAAGAGTATAAGGGAAGTAGAGTTTGATTTAAAATCTAGTTTTTCTCCTAAAGAAATAACATTGCCAATTACTCAAACATTATTTTACTTTACTGAAAATGATTGCGTAGAGCCAAAATGCGATGAGAAGAAAATATTAATATTCTTAAGAAGTTGTGATATTCATGCTATAAAGAGATTAGATGAAATTTACCTTAAAAATGGAAATGAAGATTATTATTATAAGGTTTTAAGAGATAAAATTAAATTTGTACTTATGGGTTGTAGTGAAAGTTTTGAAAATTGTTTTTGCGCAAGTATGGGATCGAATATGATAGAAGATTATGATATGTACACTAAAATTCAAGATGATGAGGTCTTTGTGAATTGTAAATCCGAGGAACTGATGAAGTACTTTAACATAGATAAACCTAGTAACGTCGTGGTAGAGCCTGAATTTGTTTTGACTAATGAAGTAAAGGTTAATATACCTGAAAACTTAGATCAAAGAATTTTTAAATCAAAGATGTGGGATGAATATTCTTCAAGATGCATTGCTTGTGGCAGGTGTAATTTTGTCTGCGGTACTTGTTCTTGTTTTACTACGCAGGACATTTTCTATAAAGAAAATAAAAACGTGGGAGAAAGAAGGCGTGTTTGGGCATCTTGTCATGTAGACGGATACAGTGATATGGCAGGCGGACATGGATTTAGACAGGATAAAAAAGACAGAATGAGATTCAAAATTATGCACAAGGTATATGATTTTAAAAAGAGAGCCGGATATCATATGTGTATAGGTTGTGGTAGATGTGATGATATATGCCCTGAATATATATCTTTCTCAAATTGTGTAAACAAATTAAATAAAGCAATGGATGAGGTGGAATAAATGAAAAATATATACATGCCTTTTAAATCTAAGATACTTAATATAAGTAAGCATACAGAAACGGATTATACATTTAGAATGGAGTTCGAAGGTGTTGTAAAGCCGGGTCAATTTTTTGAAGTATCCATACCGAAATTTGGAGAATCACCTATATCCGTTAGTGAGATAGGTGAGGGTTATGTAGATTTTACTATTAGACGTGTCGGCACTGTTACGGATGTAATTCATAGCTTTTTTGTAGGAGGAACCTTGTTTTTAAGAGGGCCTTATGGAAATGGATTTGATGTTAACCTTTATAAAAATAAAGAAGTTATTGTAGCTGCTGGGGGAACTGGACTGGCACCAGTAAAAGGGATAGTAGATTATTTTGCTAAAAATCCAAAGGAATGTACGGGCTTTAATTTAATGGCAGGTTTTAAGTCGCCTAGTGACATCTTATTTAAAGAAAATTTCAAAGTTTGGGAAAAGAGTATCAGTGTAACGTTAACTGTAGACAGTGCTGATGACGGCTACACTGGAACTGTAGGACTCATAACAAAATATATTGCAGATATTCAAGTTCAGAATATGGATGAAGTACAGGTTATTGTAGTAGGACCACCAATGATGCTTAAGTTTACAGTAGCTGGATTTATAAAAAAAGGAGTAAAAGAAAAAAATATATGGGTATCTTATGAGCGAAAAATGTGTTGTGGAGTTGGGAAATGTGGGCACTGCAAAATTGATGATACATATATATGTTTAGATGGGCCTGTTTTTAACTATTTAGATGCAGTTCATCTAGTAGATTAAGGGGGAGAATTTAATGGATATAAATACCAAGTTGATGAAGAAAAATGCATACAGAATAACTAAAAAAAGAGGTAAAACAGCTATAAGAATAAGGGTGCCTGGTGGCCATATAGAAGCCAAACATTTAGAAGTTTTGCAAAGGGTAGCAGAAACTTACGGAGATGGAAATATTCATATAACTATAAGACAGGGTTTTGAAATACCTAATATTGATATAGATAAAATACCAGAAGTTAATAAGATGATTCAATCAGTTATAGAAGGCCTTGATATAAATCAGATTTCAGAAAATACAGGATACTTGTCTGCAGGTACTAGAAATGTGTCAGCCTGTATAGGGGCAAATGTCTGTCCTTTTGCAAATTACAATACTACAGATTTTGCAAAAAGGATTGAAAAGGAAATATTTCCCAATGACTATCATGTGAAAGTAGCTTTAACAGGTTGTCCTAATGATTGTATAAAGGCTAGAATACAAGATTTTGGGATCATAGGAATGACAGAGCCCCAATATGAATCTTATAGATGCATCAGTTGTAAATCTTGCGTAACTAACTGTAAAAAAAGAGTTACTGGTGCACTTAAAATGGAGAACTTTAAAGTAGTACGCAACCAAGACAAGTGTATTGGATGTGGAGAATGCATAGGTAAATGCCCGACTAGTTGCTGGAGCAGAAGTTATGAGAAATATTATAAACTTGTGATAATGGGTAGGACTGGCAAGAAAAATCCTAGGCTGGCTCAAGATTTTATAACTTGGGTGGACGAGGAAAATATAATCAAAATAATAAAAAACACATATTCATATATCGATAAGTATATTGATGGAAATGCTCCAGGAGGAAAAGAACACATTGGGTATATTGTTGATAGAACAGGATATCCAGTGTTTAAGGAATGGGTTTTAAAAGACGTGACTTTAGGGGAGAAAGCAGAGGTTAAGGAATATATTAACTGGTAATAATAAAAAGTATGTAGTAATTGTTCGGTGAGTGACATAACAGGTGAGTAACCATTAACATTAGAAAGCACCTTGTGAAATCAAGATTATTTATAAGAGTTGGCATCAGCTTAGGCTGGTGCTATTTTTTTTAGGTGGAAAGCTTATTTTAAAGAGATTTATATAAATAAGAATTAAAAGGTTTACATACAAGTAACAAGTGAAAACTTGTTGAAATTACCCAATTAAGCAGTATAATAAATTACATAAACAGATAAAAAATACATCCAAGGGGAGGGTACGATGGGAAATTTAGAAAGTATAATATCAATTAAAGATTTACAAATGAGCTATGGGAGTAAAAAGGTGCTTAACGGAATAAATTTAGAAATTCCTAGAGGTCAAATAATCGGATATATAGGGACTAATGGCGCTGGTAAAAGTACAACTATAAAGATAATGCTTGGGATATTAGAAGGATACTCGGGAAAAGTAGAAATATTAGGACAAGATATAAGTAATGGAAGCATAGAGTATAAAAAGAAAATAGGGTATGTACCAGAGCTTGCAGATATATATGAAAACTTGACTGCTTATGAGTATATAAGCTTTTTAGGCGGAATATATGGATTAGAAGAAAAAAAGCTTATCGAGAGAGTAACGAAGCTAATGGGCTTATTTGGAATTGAGGATGCTATAGATTCTAGAATATCCTCATATTCAAAAGGTATGAAGCAAAAGTTAATTATAATCTGTAGTTTAATTCATAATCCCGATATTTTATTTTTTGATGAGCCTCTAGGGGGACTAGATGCTAATAGTGTAATGGTGTTTAAAGAGGTTATGAAGAGTCTTGCAAAGAGCGGAAAAACCATATTTTACTCTTCACATATAATGGATGTTGTAGAGAAGGTAAGTGATAGAATATTACTTTTAAATGAGGGACAGATAGTTGCTGATGGAAGTTTTGAAGAGCTTAAGAATAATAAGAAGGAAGGAACACTTGAAGAAATATTCAATCAGCTAACAGGATTTAATGAGCATGCAGAGGTTGCTAAAGAATTTGTTTCTTTGGTTTGCGAGGTGTAATTATGAAGAATTTCACCGTACTTGCGATATTGGATAAATTTCAATCTTTATATGAAAAATTAGGCGTTAACTATAAGACTATGAGAATGATTCTTCAGATAAAATTAACCACAGATGGTCGTAGAGTAAGTACTGTTATGGGGAATAATAAAAAGAGAGATGAAAGTAAGGACAAGAATAATTATCTATCATTATTGATGTTCAATTCAGTTATGAGCATTTTTATTGGATTAATAATAATGACGGGTGGTATGTCATCTATGCAATCTGCGAATGTTGTAATAGGTATAAATCTATTTATGATGATTTCACTTATGATATCTGATTTTTCAGCAGTATTACTAGATGTAAAAGAGAAAAATATATTACTACCTAAGCCAATCGATAGTAAAACATTTAATGCAGCAAAGACTACTCATATATGTATATATTTAATAGGTTTATCACTATCATTAAATTTGATTCCACTAGTTATTGGCAGCGTAAAATATGGAGCTTTATTTTCTGTGATATTTTTTATAGACAATATACTTGTAGTGTTCTTAGTTATAGCTTTAACATCTTTACTATATACTTTAGTTTTGAATTTTTTTGATGGAGAAAAATTAAAGGATATAATAAACTATTTTCAAATATTATTAGCGTTTGTATTTGCGTTTGGATATCAACTAGTTGCAAGAGTCTTTGATGCTACCAATATGAACAGTGAATATATGCCCAAATTGTGGCATGCATTACTTCCATCTATGTGGCTTGCATCTCCATTTGGTATACTAATAGATGGGAATAAACAACCTTTTCTAATATTTTTATTTGCACTCGCAATAGCAGGACCGATTATGTTAATGACGCTTTATATTAAAAGCGTAGTGCCTTATTTTGAAAAGAACCTTCAAAAATTAAATGATAGAGGGGGAGCCGTAAGCCGCAAAAGTGAAACTAGAAAAGAATTTATAGCAGGACTTGTTTGCAAGGACAAGATTGAAAAGGGTATGTTTAAATTTACTCAAAATATGATAGCTACAGAGAGAAACTTGAAGCTTAAGGTGTATCCAACGCTTGCAATGGCAGTGTTTATGCCAGTGCTATTTATGTTTATGGGTAACGGACAAGATAAATCATTCATGGCTAATATTAAAACAGGATATGGTGGGAAAATTCATTTGTTAATGTATATAACTATATTCTTGCTTTGCTTTTGTACAGCGTTTATAAATAATAGTGATAATTATAAGGGGGCATTTATATACAAGGTATTGCCAATAGAAAATCCAGGAGTAATATTAAAAGGGGCAGTAAAAGGAACTATATTCAAACTAATACTACCACTCTATATATTAGAATCTATAGTGTTCACAATTTTTAAAGGACCGTCAATAATTTTAGACTTAATAGTAATGTTTCTAGTTCTTTTAATATTATTATTGGTGTATTTTAAAGCATCAAATAAGGCAATGCCCTTTAGTGTAAAGTTTGCTACAGCGGATAGTGGTAAGCTTATAAAGCCATCAGTAATTACAATTATGCTGCTTTTAGTATTTGCTGGAATCCATGTAGCTATTAGAAATAATATGATATATATTGGTGTTTATGCGGTCGCGCTTTTGATATTTAATGTAATTCTTTGGAAAACTAGTTTTAATGTCAACTGGAAGGATATAGAAATGTAAGGGAAAAGATTTTTACCCACATACAAAAAACACTTGCATAACATATTCAACAACTTTTCACATTGAATATGTTATGCAGTTTTTTTTCAACAAGACTAATTATAGCATCAATAGAAAGTCTACATACCTTGGATATCCTCTTTCTGAATATCAATTATTTCTGCATCAGTATTAGATTCTATAAAAGTTATAATATGCTCCATTGTAGAATCTAGCTGAGATGAAGTTCCACATATTCCTACGATACCGATAACTATTGTTTGATGAATATCCTGCTCAGCTACTTCTGCTACTGATATATTAAACTTGTTTTTTAGTTTTTGAACTATGCTTTTTACAACCATTCTTTTTTCTTTTAATGAATGCGACCATGATGCTCTTAGGGTAACTGTCATAAATAAAATTTTCATTTATTCTTCACCGCCAATTTTACTATAAATATAGTATGTGTAAAAAAACTATTTATACTTATTGCTGAAACATATTTACTTATAACTGATTTTTATATATGACTCATACTTAATAACCTATTAAAATAGAGTTCATTAGTTTCCTGTTATACTTTATAACAAAATGGTTAAACTATATAGTGTAATATATAGTTTAATTTCAGTATTGATAGTGTTAACTAATCTATGAAAAAACAAGATTAAAAATTTTGGAATTTAAATTGCACCTTGAAAAGTGAAAATATACCTTAAAGGAATGAAATATTAGTTTTGTCTTCATCAAAACCTTGTAATTTTTTTGGTAAATAAAAAAAGTCAGCAAAAATATACCTAATCAGATTGTTCCTTTTTTACGGAACCCTGCCGGGTAAGAAAATTCAAACTATATTAAAAGGTAAATTCACTTATACAACCTGTTTTTCTATTATAAGTTGCTGTGAAAGTTCGATTAACTTTTGCCATTTTGCTGGCATAGTAGAAATCTTTTCAAGTTCAGGGATTGAGTTCAATGGTCCCCAATAAGCGTAGCTATGTGGGCGGAGAAAGTTGTAATATGCTACAAACAACGCCAAGTGCGTGTTGGAACCTTCTTCACTACCAAAGCCATTTGTAACCCTATAGGAAAATTTAAATGTTCTGTTGAGACGCTCTATTATTTGTTTAAGCCAACGATATTCGGTTGAAATAGGATCAGAGTTAGTAAGACCAATTACTTGGATTACATCGAAGTCCATGCCGTTAAGTTTAAACTGTTGCTCAGCAAGCTTATATGCAGTATAGCCATCAGCAACGAATTTAAGTGACTTGCCGGGAAACTCTTTGAACTTATCGAAAGCCATACGCATAGTCAAAATGCAAGGGCCAGTATCACGGCTAAAAGACGCTTGGTATCCTAAAATTGATTTCTTGATAGCGTCCATAACAAGCCAAACATATTGATGGACTCCTTTGACTTTAGTATAAGTTTCATCAGCAGCGAGGTAATCAGTAGGCTTATAGTCATAATTATCGACAAAGGGTTTAACTAAAGCGGCAGCTGTGACGGCGTATCTGCTAACCATGACATGAGATATTTTAACTCCATGTATTTCCCAAAGAGCAAGCGCCGTACGGCGTGTAGATAATCCTAAATTAATGTTATATGTTAGACATAGGCCCATTACATGAGACGAAAAATTTCTGAAATTTAGGCTAGTAGCACCTTTTGGCATAGAAGATAAATCTACATCAAAATAATTCGTTGTAAACTCACGATAAATGTAATGCAGTTTAAATCTGTGCTTATCTTTCTTGTATTCTTTAATATCTTCAAGAGAAAGCCTTGAAAGAGAATTCAGGTAATAATTACATTTTTTATTAACACATTTATGGATATAAAAGTTTTTACGGTCCTTCTTCTTACTTAAAGAGTGTCCACAAAATGGGCAAAGGAAGCTCTCAGTTTTAAAATTAACCTTATTTTTGTTGAAATGCAGATCACAAACTTTGCACCAAAGCTGCCCACGGCCTCCAGCGTTATCGTAGATATAGATGTGCGGAGCGCCACATTGAGGGCAGATGGTCTCTGGGGATACTGGATATTTACCACGAGAATTGACAGGTTTTTTATCCTTACCATGAGAGGTTTTATACTCATCTAATAGTTGATTATAATTAAGCTTTTCAAAAGTTTTGATAGTAGGCAATTTGTCTACAGTAAGTTTTTTATATTTAGGACTTGTCATATCGTATTTTGGAACTTTTAGCGGTATATTTTTAGCAATAAAAATAAGTAATTGTTTAATTTGAGAAAGTAATACTTGATTATAGGTAACTAACATTGATATAATTGTACTCACAATGACACCTTCCTTTTGGTATTTTGTTGAGTTCAGATACAACAATTATATCAAATAGAGGGGGTCATTGTTTTTTTATTTTAAAAACAACTTAAATCCTTGCAAATGCAAGGATTTATATAAAAAAAGTAAAGATAGTGTTTACACTATCTCAAAATAGAAGGAGGTTTAAGAATGAATAGCTTTCAGCAAAAAATTGGAGATGTAATGGAATCAATAGAGGAATCAAATTCTTTTAAATGTGAAACAAGAAGGGATTTTAAAAAAGTAGCAAAAGCTTTAGTTGAAACAGGTGGAACTATACCAGACTTTAAAAAGTATGATTTAGCTTCAAAACATTGGAAGAGTGCTGAAAAATTTATTTAAACACGTTTTTCTAAAAGGGATAGAGCATAATAAATTAGACATTTTAATGTTATTTCTGTAGTATTCAAAAAAATAAAAAATAGAGTCGCGGATAAAAATTTATCTGTTGGCTCTATTTTTTAGTAATACTTTTGCTTATTTAGAAAGAAGTTGACTCTATAGTAACAATACAGTTTATAATAAGAAAGTGTGAAAATAATGAAAAAAGGTGGATATATATGACAAAGAGATTTTTGAAATATGCTATTCCATCAGCACTTGCTATGTTTATTTCATCTTTATATACAGTTGTTGATGGAATGTTCGTAGGACAAGGTGTTGGTGATTCAGCATTAGCAGCAGTTAACATAGTGCTACCATTTACAGTTATGTTATTTGGATTAGCTTCTATGTTTGCAATAGGTGGAGGAGCTCTAGTCTCTAAAAATTTTGGAGCAAGTAATACTGAAAAGGCAATAAATATATTTAGACAAGTATTTAAATTTCTGCTAATAATTAGTGTTGTAATAAGTGTAATTGGTGTTATATTTACAGAACCAATAGTAAAGTTATTAGGAGCAACAGAGAGGCTACAGGGTTTATCAGTAGAATATTTAAGGTTTTATGCACTGTTTTGTATTCCTAATTTAACGGGAATAGTTCTTAGTAGTTTTGTTAGGAACGATGGAAGACCAAAACTTGCAATGGTTTCTACAATAAGTGGTGCAATAACTAATGTAATATTAGATTATATATTTATATTTCAGCTTGGTTTTGGAATAAAAGGAGCAGCTATAGCTACAGGCCTTGGTCAAATAGTTACGGTATGTATGCTATTACCTCACTTCTTAAAAGGAGAAGGTCAATTAACTTTTGGGAATGTAAAGATTAGTAAGGAACTTATTAAAGAGTTTTCACTTATAGGATTCCCATCATTCTTTGCACAAGCAAGTTATTCAATAATTGTGTTATTGCATAATATAGCTTTAGCAAAATATGTAGGGGAGGTAGGAATTTCTGCATATAGTATAATAAATTATTTAACTACAAATATATATATGGTTCTTTATGGAATAACACTTGGAGTACAACCACTTTTAAGTTACAGCTATGGAAGAAAAGATGTTGAGAAATTGATAGGATTCTTTAAAATAACATGCGTAGCATCAACTTTAATAAGTGCTTTTTTTGTTATAACAAGTTTTATCTTTGGACAGAAGGTTATAGGAATATTCACAACAGATCCATACATAGCGCAGTTAGCATATAAGGCCCTTCGAATAGCAAGTTTTAGCTATTTTGTAGTAGGAATAAATTTAAATACCCTTGTGTATTATCAAGCTATAGAAAAACCAAAGTATGCAAATATAAGTTGTGTATGTAGATCAGTTATTTTCTTGCCAATATGCTTAACTTTATTTGGAAGTATGTTTGGGATAAATGGAATATGGGTAAGTGCGATGGTATCCGAAAGTTTAACATTTATAACTATAAAACTAATTGCAAACATAAAAACTTCTACACAAGCGGTTTTAACCGATTTAAATGTGGAACTTAAAGGAAAATAATAGTTTGAAGATGCATTAAAAATAAAAAATAGCATCATTATTTGGAAATATTAAATACAAATGAGGTGAGAATATGGGGACAAACTTTTCAATAGGAGAAATGTCAAAGTTACAAAATATATCAGTTCAGACATTACGATATTATGATAAAATTGGATTACTAAAACCTTCATATGTAGACGAGAAGAGCAGATACAGATATTATTCTGCAAAACACTTTGTAATACTTAATTCAATAAAACAATGTAAGGCTATGGGCTTATCTTTAGATGAAATAAAGGAATTAATAGAAAACTATACTTCATTTGATTCCATACTTAATATAATAAGTAAGCAAAAGGAAATGATAGATACCAAAATAAAAGATTTAAACGCAGTAAAAAATAATATTAGTTTTCTTGAGAAGCGTATAAAAAATTCTTTAAAAGAAGGGATTAATGATGTTTTTATTAAATATAACAAGGAAAGAAAATTCAAAAAATATAATAATACAAAGAGATATACAGAAGAATTTGAAATAAATCTAAGTGAAATATTAGTATCGATGGAGCAGAAGTATAGTAGTTCAATTAAAGAACTTGCTTTTGCTGTATCATATGAAGATATAAAAAAATATAATGAACTAATATATAATAATATGCTAATTAATGGTTTCGAGTGTGTTACAAATGATGATAATTTAATAACTTTGCCAAAGGGGGAATATATAACATTAAATTTTGATGATGATTATAATGATACTAGCAAGTATTATAAAAGTCTTATTGAGTATATAGATAGAAATAATATTGAGGTAAGCGGAGATTTTTATGAAATATACATAATGACTAGAGTTGGGAATGATGGGGAGGAAAGATCTTTAGGACAAATTCAAATATTAAAGAAAAAGTAAAGGGTATAATAAAAAAGCTGCATTCAATGCAGCTTTTTTATTTATATATATCGGAAAATTCAATTTGTATTTTTTCACTGTTTGTTTGATTCATTAAACCTATTTTTGAATTCGGATTATCATTACCGTCAACTATATTAACAGGCAAGCTTATTGTAAATTCTGTACCTTCTTGATACTTACTTTGTACATTAATTTTACCACCATGCATTTCAACTAAAGATTTAACTAGAGCAAGTCCTATACCACTACCTTCATGTGCTCTACTTAGTAAAGGATCCACTTGCTTAAACCTTTCAAAAATTTGTGATAACTTATCTTCTGGGATTCCTATGCCATTATCCTTTACAGAAAGTATAACGTGACTATCTTTATCGTAAACGCAAACTTCGATTTTATCTCCAGGCCTAGTAAATTTAGTTGCATTAGAAATTAAATTAAGTAAAATCCTCTCCATCTTTTCTTCATCAAAAGCCATAATTTTTTCTTCTATATCCGTATCAAAAATAATTATTCTTGACATGCCTTGCACATACGGAATAGTCGATAGGGTTATTTCCTCAACAACTTGTATTATATTTTGATTCTTTAAATTTAACTCCATAAATTTAGAATCAATTTTACTAATATCAATTATATTATTTACGAGTCGTAACAGTCTATAACAATTTTGTTTTATATAATTTGTATATTCGTTTAACTTATCCATGTTATTTGAATTTACATCTTTGCTTATATATACAGAAAATAATTGTGCTGTAGAAAAAATTATATTTAACGGTGTCTTTAATTCATGAGACATATTGGCAATAAATTCAGTTTTTAATTTATCATATTGTACCAATTCTTCTATCAAATGTTTATTTTCAGTTATCATATTATTAAAACTATCGGATAATACCCCTATTTCATCTTTGTTTTTTATGTCCGAATGTACTGTTAAATCGCCTGAGCCCGCAATCTCCATATATGACTTTAATTTATTAATGGGTTTAACCAAATTGTTAGCCATAAACACAGCTATAATCCCACCTAATAAAATCATTAATAACCCACTTAATAATGTGGTATTCAAAATTGATTTACTTGACGATGCTAAGTCATCATAGTTAGCTGTGGTAACAATATACCAATCCCAAGGTTCGAAATAGATAGAGTAAGCTAATTTATGCACACCTTTATATGTGTATTCAATTAATCCATCTCTATTTGAAATTATTTTTTTACTTGATTCATAGTTGCTTAGATTCTTTCCCTTATCAGTAGGATGGACAATCGCTTTTCCATTAGAATCCATTATGTATACATAACCTGTTTTTCCAATTTTAAAGTTATTTAATGTTTTTTCTAAATAATCATTAAGTAATGTATTCCCTACAGCTATTGCTCCTACAACCTTTTTATCTTTATTAAGTAATGGTTTAATTCTTGACAAATAACTTTGATTTTCAGATAAATTTACGCCCCAATACTCATGATTATTAATTATTGTATTGTAAATATCTGAGTCAGCAGGGTAGTATGTTCCTTCAAGTCTTTGGTTGCCTTTAATACGGGTTGTAGATACCCTTATTAATTTATTATTACTTAATAAAAATATAGAAGCTGTGCTACCTATAGATTTATGTATATCATCAACAAGCTTAGTATCTAATGATAGCTTGTGTGTTCCGGCATATAAAACTGGTAAATAATAATCCCCTACTTTTATACTTTGGGTATTATCTACATTTATATTACCAAAACTATATAATAACTTCTCAGCAGAATCTAAATTACTATAAGACTTTTCTATAATGGAATCATTTCTTACGCTTATTGTAGTATTAATTAATTCTGTTACAGTTTGACTTTTTTCTTTAACTTCTTTAAATACTGCATCCTTTGATATTTTACCAATTAAAATACCTAAAAAACTTGATGTAAGTATAATTAATATTAGGTAACTAATAATTATTTTAATTTTAATACTCATACATTAAATCACTTCTCCTTAGATGATAAAAGAACATATTCAAATAATGATACACTTGACTAATGTAAATTTTCAAGTTTTTACTTTTAATTTATTAGATTCTACAATCTATCATGCTGTAAGGTTTACAGTAACTAATACTAGGTGTAAAAAAATGTTGTTACTTCACAATTTATAACAATTATGGACTAATTTTAGCATTTAAAGGCTTGTTTGTAAATAAAAAAATATGCGCAGTTATGGTAATGGCCTAGGGGAATTGCAACAGCAAAAAAATGTATTGATTGCATCGCAGTGATACGGAAGTTAGCTCATTGGTATACTTTTCATAGTTGTTATTATTCACGCATTGTTATACAATGCTATTATTAAAATAATTTAATAAGGAGATTTTCTCATTAATTCAGATTTTGAAAACGGTAAAATAGGAAAACTATTGTTCAACCTAGCATTACCATGCATTATGGCTCAATTAGAAATTAAAAAGATAAGGTAAGCCTTATTCTTAAAATAATAGTGTGGATTTAATTATTTTTTAGAATTACATAAATTCATCCATCTGGAGGTATACACAAATGAAAACTTCAACAAAACATTCCTTGGTTATAGGGTTTGCACTATTTGCAATGTTTTTCGGTGCAGGAAACCTGATTTTTCCACCATACTTAGGGAAAGCGGTAGGAAGCAAGTTTATTATAGCTATTATAGGGTTCCTCCTTACAGGAGTTGGTCTTCCTCTAATTGGAATAATTGCCTGTGCTAAAATTAATGGTTCTTTCGATAAAATGGCAAATAGAGTAGGTTCAAAATTTGCAATAATAACAGGTGTAGCTTTAATTCTTGTTATAGGACCTTTATTTGCAGTTCCAAGAACAGCCGCAACGACTTTCGAACTTGGAATACAGCCTTTATTCCCATTTATGGGGCAAAACATAACTATTATATTGTATTTTGCAATAACACTTGCATTCGTGCTTAAACCTTCTTCAATAATTGATAATATAGGTAAAATACTTACACCAGCACTTTTATTAATGCTCGCTATAATTATATTTAAAGGCATAATATTTCCTATTGGACCAATTGTAAATACACATTACCAAGGTGCATTTTCAAAATCTTTATTAGAAGGTTATCAAACGATGGACGGTATGGGCTCTGTTATATTGGCATCAATAATTCTTTCAGCTGTTAGAGCAAAGGGTTATGAAAATCCAAAGGATATAATGAAGATGACTATAAAGGCATCTATGGTGGCTGTAGTGGGTTTAGCCTTTGTATATTCTGGACTTATGTATCTTGGATCTCAAACATCTACTTTGTTCTCTGAAGATATAGCTAGAACTAATCTAGTTACACAAATTGTAAAACTAGACTTAGGCAGTATTGGTAGCGTTATTCTTAGTTTATCTGTGAGTCTTGCATGCTTAACAACTTCTATAGGATTACTTTCAAGTGGAGCAAAATACTTTACTGAACTCTCAAATGGTAAAGTATCATACACGACTAATGCTATTTCTATGGCGTTAGTAAGTGGAGTAATAGCTACAAAAGGCGTTGATAGTATAGTTATATTGGCAGTTCCAATTTTACAAATTTTATATCCAATTGTAATTATTCTAATAGCTATTACCTTTCTTGGTGATAAAGTGAAAAATGATAAGATTGTTGCTATAACTGTATACACAGCTTTAATAATAACTATTTTAGATACAGTAAATGGTTTATTTGGGAATAACATCGCATTTATTAAATTTATTCCTCTAGCAAGTGCAGGATTCTCATGGCTTGTACCTTCTTTACTAGCTTTTGTAATTTCAAACATTTTAATAAAATCGAAAGAAGATGCTACTTCAATTGTTGAAATGTGAGAATGTTTCAGCGATATAAATAATTAATATTTATAGTATAAAAAGCCACCTTTGTGCAGGTGGCTTTTGTTTCTTTTGAGTTATCACTGCATTTTTTATCATTTAGTTTATGATTTCTATTTATTTTCGTCTCCACAGTAGCAACATCTACATCCTCTAGTTTGTGCAAAACAATATAATTATCTTCTGTTATTCTTTTTTCTTAATTATGGTTTAAAAAGGATTTTAGAAAAAAATAACATTATATTAATATTATTAACCTAATTATAATATTCAGCTTTTTTTCTTGAGTGACCATGGGATAACTTTCAGTTAGCTATTATGGGTTGATGGAGATTTAAATAGAATAAGATATTGTGGTGTTGGGTTATCATTAGCATATCCAAGTTGAACTTTCGAATATCTATGATATACTTGAAGTGGTGGCTTTCGGAGATACAAAAGAAAACATTAAAGCTGTAATTGTTGAATTAACTATAATAGAGTTGCATCTTTACAAGCTTAAATTTATTATAATGGAGGAATTATTATGAAAATGGATGAATTGCCAAAGTATTTTAAAAAAATTGATAATGAACTGTGGTTTGAGGAAGTTGAAGTTGAGAAAAAAAGTTTGAAAATTACTTACAAAATTAATAAATGTTTTTCATATAGCAAATCGCCCTATCAAGAGGTAGCTTTGATTGATACTGTGGCATTTGGTCCATGTCTTGTGCTTGATGGGTCAATGCAGACTACTTCAGCAGATGGTTTTATATATAATGAAATGATTACTCATATTCCAGTAATCACACATAAAAACCCACAAAACGTATTGGTAATTGGTGGAGGAGACTGTGGAGCGGTACGAGAATTATCAAAGTATAAAGGACTTGAGACAATTGACATGGTTGAGCTCGACGAAGTAGTAACAAAAGAAAGCATAAAATTTCTTCCGGAAATAAGCGGAGGCGCAGGTTTTGATAAAAGAATCAATTTTAAATTCGGAGATGGAGTTGAATACGTAAAGAAGACCGATATTAAGTATGATATAGTCATGGTCGATTCACCAGATCCTGAGGGTCCTGCTAAGGATTTGTTTGGAGAAGAATTTTATAAAAATGTAAAAAGAACATTAAAAACTGATGGAGTAATGGTATGTCAAAGTGAATCTCCAATGCTTCATCGTAATATAATTGAGAATACAAGAAGGATATTAAAGAATAACTTTAAAATTGTAAAAACCTATATAGCGTTTGTTCCAACTTATCCAGGTGGATTATGGAGTTTTACAATGGCTTCAGATGTTTATGATCCTAGTAACATGGACGTAAATAAATTGCCTCTTGAAACTCGTTATTTAACAAAGGAGATTGCAAAATCTTGCTTTGATCTTCCAAATTTCATAAGTGATCTAAAATAGAAAAAGCTGAGCTTAAAAGTTTAGAGACTACAATTGATTAGGGTATAGACATGAAGTCTGTATCCTTTTTAATGTGATGGTTAAGGAGGGTTTAAATTATGCCAATCTGGGTGTCGTTTTTAATTGGGTTTATTATAGCAATTGTATTTAGCATTTTTATTAAAAAAAACAAATAACTTTTAAATAATTATGATTATAAAGTTATCACTATAAAAGCATATGCGAGGAGAAAAAACAAATGAAAAAGTCAGTAAAAGCACTTGTAATCTTATCACTCATAGTACTATTAGTTATAGTAGTAAGTATATACAGAATAGTCTCAACACCACCATCACAAGTATCATCAGAAGCTGCAACAGGAACACCAGAGCAAATAGCGGATAAAAGGATTTCAGATGCGAAAATAGTAGCGGATAAAAAAATAGCAGATGCAAAAATAGTAGCAGATAAAATAATAGAAGATGCAAAAGTGGCGGAGGAAAAAAAAACATCGGATTTAAAAGCAATCGAGACTAAAAAAATATTAGAGGCAAAGTCTCAGGGTAATCAACTTAAAGAAGATGAATATAAAAGTTATAGTAATGAAAAATTTTCATATTCAATTATGTATCCTAATGATCTTAAAGTAGTTAATGATACTGCAAATGGTAATATATTTAAATCTGACGATGGAAAGGTTTATTTGCAGGTATATGGAACTAATAATGCACCAAATGATACTATTGATTCAATATACAATAAAGCAATTGAAAATAATAATATGTATTATAAAGCTAAAGGTGGTAGTTGGTTTGTAATATCTTATACTGAAGGTGACGAAATAGTATATCAAAAAAAAGTAGTAGGAAAAGCTTCAACAAATACTTTTATTTTTAAATTTCCAGCAAATGAAAAGGACAAATATACTAAAGTTGTGGATAGGCTTGAAAAAAGTTTCAAGACATCTTCTACTGATAAAAATCATTAATGGTAGAGTTGATAAGCCGCATAAAAAAATAGATAACTATTATAAATAAATATAATAGAAAAAGGAGATAATTAAAGTTATCTTCTTTATTTTATTTCAAACACAATCAAAATTAATAAACCTAAATAAAAATTTTAAAGATGAATTAATGAATAAAAAGTTCGTTTTAAAAAATACTAGTTGTAGATATACAAGGTTGAGATCAAAATTATTACAATATATCTTGGGTATTTACAATATAAAATTATATGGAGGTAGTAAAATGACTAAAAGAACATTAGTACCAGAAGCAGCGGGAAAACTTCAAAAATTTAAAATGGAAGTAGCACAAGATATGGCAGTAGATAATATTGAAAGCAGAAATGTAGATATGGGCGATGTGCCAAGTAATATTGTAAATAAAATAAAAAATTCAGGTAATGTCGGCGGAGAAATGGTAAAGAGAATGGTAGAGGCAGCAGAAAAAAATATGGTGGATAATAAGTAAAGGGTGTCGTGCATCCGTATGAAGTTTCTCCGCCGTGCCTTGAAATAAGGGTTTGAAATGTGAATTCATAAAAGCAATGATAAGGGGTAATTTTAAATTTACAAAACAAGAATTAATAAAAAAAATTTAAGCAGAGAGTGATCTCTGCTTTAATTTTTTTACTCGTAAATTTTTTCTATACTTACTTCATAATTGCCTTCAGGAGATATAACAGAGCACTTTTCTCCAAGTGCCTTTTTATATATTGCCATTCCAAGAGGGGATTCAATACTTATGTTCATTAAATCAGGGTTGGTCTCTACTGTTGATACCAGGTGTATGTTCTCAATATCACCTGTGTCAAGAAATTTAATATCAGCCTGACCTCCAAGACCTAATTGGTCGTCACTACTGTAATCATCTACGACTGTAGAGTTCCTAAGTAACTCTTGAACTGCAATTATTCTATCATTATTGGTTGCTTCCTCATCTTTAGCTGCATCATACTCTGCATTCTCACTTAAATCGCCATGGCCCTTTGCTTCTTTAATTGCGGCGGTTATTTCTCTTCTTTTTTCTCCTGTGCGAAAGGATAATTCTTCCTCTAATTTTATTACTCCACTAGGTGTTAATATTGTATTTTTCATAGTTTTGTCACTCCTAACAATTTTGCGTATATGATTCTGTCTTCTATTTTAAAATAAATTAGACATATCAAATTTTTTTAAATATAGAGAAGACAATAAAGAATTATTATATCACATTTTTGGACAATATATTAAATGTAATTTTGAAGTTAATGTTTATTTAAATGTATTCTAATAAACATTACAAACTATATTTATAAAAACTGCAATATATTTTGTTGTTAATGAGCCCTGAAGTAGATTGAATAATTTAGGCTTGCAGAATAAGAAAAAATGTAGAACATGTGTTATACTAGAAAATAGGTATATCAATGGTTAATGCCGCATATCTAAACATATGTGACTCAAATAGAATAATATAAAATTACTGGAAATTGTAAAAGTTTCTTACTGACATTTTAAATTTATATTTTTAGTATGGAGGAATGTTTTTATGAATCAAACAAATGAATTAGGAACAGAAAGTATAGGAAAACTACTGGTTAAGTTTTCGGTGCCAGCTATAACAGGGATGATTGTAAATGCGTTATATAACATTGTAGATCGAATGTATATAGGGCATATTAAAGGGGTAGGATCCTATGCACTTTCAGGACTTGCTATAACGTTCCCCATATCAGTTATTATAATGGCTTTTGGAATGCTTATTGGGATAGGTGCTAGTGCAGTTATATCAATAAAACTAGGAGAAAAAAACAAGGAAGCGGCAGATAATATTTTGGGAAATGCCTTTATACTTATAACGATAATATCATTAGTGATTAGTATACTTGGAGTTTTGTTTTTAAATAAACTCCTAATCTTATTTGGAGCAAGTGAAAATAGTATCCCCTATGCAAAAGCATATATACAAATCATACTTATGGGAGCTGTTTTTCAAAATATAGGATTTGGTATTAATAATATAATTAGAGCAGAGGGTAATCCTAAAATGGCAATGCTTACAATGGTATTTGGTGCAATTATTAATATTATATTAGATCCAATATTCATATTCGTTTTTGATATGGGAATTCAAGGTGCTGCAATAGCAACCATAATTTCTCAAGCTTTTAATACTATATTAGTATTGAAATATTTTACATCTAAAAGCAGTGGAAGCGTGCTAAAAATAAAGAAAGCCAATTTAAAGCTGCATAAACATATTATAAAAGATATTTTTGCTATTGGCATGGCTCCTTTTTCTATGCAAATTGCATCAAGTTTTGTAATTATTTTATATAATAAAGGTCTTTATTCTTACGGAGGGGATCTTGCAATAGCTGCAATGGGAATATTAAATAGTATATCAATGCTTATTTTTATGCCTATATTTGGTATAAGTCAAGGGATTCAGCCTATAATAGGATATAATTATGGGGCTAAATTGTATCCAAGGGTTTTAAAGGTTTTAAAGCTTGCCATAACTTTTGGCACTTGCATTGCTATAATTGGATTTATAGGAGTACAAGTATTTGCGAAGCAGCTTATTGGCGTATTTGTAGGTAATAATACTGACCTAATAAATCTAGGTGCACGTGGAATTAGAATAGACTTAATCTTTTTACCTATATTAGGGTTTCAAATTTTAGGGGCAAGCTATTTTCAAGCAATAAATGAGGCAAAAACCTCAATGATTTTAAGCATATTAAGACAAGTCATAGTACTAATTCCACTTATTCTTATACTTCCATTATTTTTTAAATTGGATGGATTATGGCTTTCACAACCTTGTGCAGATTTGATCGCAACTGCACTAACCGCATTCTTCTTATGGAAAAGTATTAAAAAACTTAAATGTAAAAACATTGTATAGAAAAACAACAAATGTAACACAATAACAAAATAGATCCAACAAGAAAAGGTGTTTATAAAGAACACCTTTTTATGTTAATTATTTTTAATAATTCAGGAGGTTGAATAAGTATGCAAATACCTTATTCATAGCATATATGTAATATAATAGGAGAAATGCGATTGTCGAAAACTTGTATTTACTGTCGAGGTCTAGTACAATGTAAGAATATCGCTTAAATCTAAAGGGATGTGTTTACAAATAATACATAGATTAAATAATCAAAGAGGTGAATAAATGTTGAAAATTGAAGTTAAAGGTTTGACCAAGATTTTTGGTAAAAACCCTAAACAAGGAATAAAGCTTTTACAAGAAGGAAAAACAAAACCAGATATCTTAAAAGAAACAGGAATGACTGTAGGTGTAAATAGGGTATCGTTTGAAGTACACTCTGGAGAAATTTTTGTCATTATGGGATTGTCAGGAAGTGGGAAGTCCACGCTTGTTAGATTGATTAATCGTCTAATCGAGCCAAATGCAGGTAGTGTGTTAGTGGATGGTGAGGATTTGGCGAAAATGGATAAACATAAATTAAGAGAAACTAGAAGAAAGAAACTAAGCATGGTTTTTCAAGGATTTGGATTATTTCCCCATCGTACTATTTTGGAGAATGCCGGATTCGGATTAGAAATACAAGGTATGGATAAAAAAGAAATTGAGGAAAAAGCCCTCGAATCATTACAATTGGTAGGGCTTAAAGGATACGAGGATCAATATCCTAGTCAATTATCAGGAGGGATGAAGCAAAGAGTAGGTCTTGCAAGGGCTCTAGCTAATAATCCAGATATTTTATTAATGGATGAAGCCTTTTCAGCACTAGATCCTTTAAACCGTAAAGAGATGCAAGATGAGCTTATAGATTTACAAGCAACCATGCATAAAACAATTATATTTATTACGCATGACTTAGATGAAGCACTTAAAATTGGAGACAGAATAGCAATTATGAAAAATGGATTAATAGTGCAGGTTGGTACTCCAGAAGAAATTATGACAAATCCTGCTGATGAATATGTTAGAAAGTTTGTTGAGGATGTAGATAGATCCAAGGTTTTTTCTGCACAACATGTTATGAAACGCCCAGAGACCATAGATGTAGAAAAACATGGTCCACGAGTTGCATTAAAACGTATGAGACAGGCTGGAATTTCAAGTATCTATGTTATTAATAAAAACAAAGAGTTCTTAGGAGTTGTAACTGCAGATGCGGCAGCTGAAGCAGTGAAAAATGGAACTAAAGATATTTATGATGTTATGATTACGGATGTTCCTGTAGTTCTTCCAGATTTGTCATTAAATGATTTGTTTGAGATAATACACGATTCTCCTGTACCAGTAGCTGTTGTTGAAGAAAAAATATTAAAAGGAATTATAGTTCGAGGTGCAGTATTAGCGGCTCTTGCAGGAAATGAGGTGAATAACGATGAAACAAATACCAACGATACCAATAGTTAAATGGGCTGACATGCTTGTAGCATGGTTAAGAGATAACGCTCAGTGGTTTTTTGAACCAATTAAAGATATTCTAAATGCTGTTGTAAATGGGTTAAGTGACGCATTAATAGCTATCCCTCCAGTGGTTTTTATACTGATTATCGTAGCATTAACTATATTTATAACTAAGAAAAAATGGGGTTTATCTATATTTGCATTATTGGGGTTGCTATTAATCCTAAATCTTGGATATTGGGAACAAACCATGCTTACCCTTTCATTGATTTTAACATCTAGTTCAATATCGATTTTGATTGGTATTCCTCTTGGAGTTTGGATGTCAAAAAGCAGAATGGTGCAAGATATAGTAACGCCTATATTAGACATTATGCAGACTATGCCTGCTTTTGTTTATTTAATACCAGCTGTTTCTTTCTTTGGGATAGGAATGGTACCTGGAATTATTGCATCTGTTATATTTGCAATGCCTCCAGTTGTAAGGTTAACTAATTTTGGTATTCGCCAAGTTTCAACAGAACTTATTGAGGCAGCAGATGCCTTTGGGTCAACTCCTGCACAAAAATTATTTAAGGTTCAACTTCCGATTGCGAAAAATACAATTATGGCAGGGGTTAACCAAACAATTATGTTAGCACTATCTATGGTTGTTATAGCTTCTATGATTGGTGCTGACGGGTTAGGTGTTGAAGTCTTTAGAGCGGTTACAAGAAATGAAGCCGGACAAGGATTTGCTTCAGGTTTAGCTATTGTTATATTAGCGATGATATTGGATCGTATTACTCAAGCGCTAAATAAAAAACACACTACATAAGGTTTTAACGACATTTCAGAAGGAAAGTCTCCACTTCTATAATTGGGAGTGTAAATCTCCTTCTGAAGTTGTTAATATTGCAGCTTCGAAGAAGATGATTTAACGACATTTCAAAATAAAATAAAAGGAGTAAGTAAATTAATGATTAAAAATAATTGGAAACAATTTGGAATAGTAACATTTAGTCTAATAGCTCTGACTTTTGTAGGATGTAGTAGTAAAAGTGGCGAAGTAAAAAAGACTGATAATTCAAGTATTGAAAAACAATTAAATTATAAGATTACAGGTATAGATGCGGGCGCGGGCGTAGTGCAAGCTGCTGAAAAAGCTGTTAAAGACTATAAATTAGATTATAAAGTGCAAACTAGCTCAGGTGCTGCTATGACACAAGCACTTTCAGATGCAATTAAAAATAAGGAGCCAATTATAATAACTGGTTGGTCACCTCACTGGATGTTTAGTAAATATGATTTGAAATACTTAAAGGATCCTAAAGGATCTTTCGGTGGTGCTGAAAATATAAATACAATTGCACGCTTAGGATTAAAAAAAGATAAGCCAGATGCTTATAAAATTTTAGACCAATTTTCATGGACAGCTGATGATATGGAAGCTGTTATGCTTAAAGTTAACGAGGGTGAAGTTGTAAAGAAAGTTGCAAGACAATGGATTACTGACAATAAAGATAAAGTAAGTAAGTGGACAGCGGGTGCAAAAAAAGTGGATGGTAAGGAAGTCAAGCTTGCTTATGTTTCTTGGGATACAGAAATTGCATCTACTAATGTAATTGCATTAGTACTTGAAGATATGGGATACAAAGTTAGACTTACGCAAGTAGAATCAGGTCCTATGTGGGCGGCTGTAGCTACTGGAGATGTAGATGCTATTGTTGCAGCATGGTTACCAGGAACACACGCTAAATATATGGCTGACTACAAAGGTAAAGTTGAAGATCTAGGTCCAAACCTAGAGGGAGCTAAAATAGGGTTAGTTGTTCCTAAATATATGAACATTAATTCTATAGAAGATTTAGCTAAATAGATTATTTATTAAAAATAGGCCTTCAAAAGGCCTATTTTTTTACGTTATTAGATTCAGTGTATGTAGCAAGTTAGAGTGAGGTTAAATTGTCATCTCTAGTTCTACTTATTAATCTTTTCTGCAGCAATTCTTGTGAACCCAATTTTTATAGTCTTCTTGAAATCCTAAGTCAGTATAACAAATTAATTCTCCAGGAGAAATGGAATTAGTACATACCTGACAAGTAGAGTTATACTCAGCTGTCTTTGTAATCCCTAACCATAGGGGTTCATTAAGTTTTAAAAGTTCATGTTCTAGTTCATTATCTGTAAATTCCTTGCATACTAACTCACGTAAATAACCTGAAAAATTATTTTCTCCATGAGTTAATTTAGATTTTCGCAGTGCTAATTTATACACATGATCTGGCAGGTTAATTGATACTTTTTTACTCATTATTACTAACTCCTATAGTATTAATATCTACTGATATAATATGAGGGTTATTATAATTAGTGCACACTTTGTATCGAATATTGCCTTGGACGTGGTACTACTTTAAAGGTAATTATTAAAAAGTGCATAAGTAATCAATTAGAAGCAGATGGGATAGGGAATAACCTATATTAGTATTAACTACGAATTTGTTGTTGGGTATTTTTTTTTGGGTATTATAAATTCCTAATAAAATGAGTGTTATTCCTAGAACTATTATAAGTGAACTCAGTGCTAATTTAAACATACTGTTACCTCCCATCATATAAATACATTTGCGATAGCCTGACAGAGCTATTGCTTATTAAATCATCTCCTGCGGAGCTGTATATTAACGACTTCAGAAGGGGATTTATACTCTCACTGAAGTTTTCTATTTGTTAGGGTAAGTAACGCCTACTTATAGTAGGTAACTCCCACTTATAGAAGTGGGAGACGTTCCTTGAGAAATGTCGTTAAATTGTACTTTATTTATATGGTAATTGTAACATTAATTTTAATAACATTACATTTTAAATGTTATAATTGAAGTGTTTTTTATTTCTCAATCGTTATATTAAGTGTAAGGGCAAAAAAGGGGGTGATGGTTGTTCAAAAAGAACAGTTTGCAAACTATATAAAACAATATGAACGTTTAATCATTACTATTTGTCTATCCTTTACAAAAAATTACTTTGATGCAGAGGATTTGGCACAACAAACTTTTTTGTCTGCATATATAAGCTTTGGTAAATTTGATGGGGTAAATTTTAAAGCTTGGCTTACAACAATTGCAGTGAATAAATGTAAAGATTTTCTTAAAAGTCCTGCAAGAAAAATTCACAGCATACCTGATGAAGATTTTGAGGGTATAAAGGATAAGGGGGAAACACCTGAGGAGTCGCTTTTAAAAAAACATAGTAGCGAAAAAATATATAGTTTATGTAAGAAATTAAAAGAGCCTTATAGGGCGGTGTCAGTAAACTATTTTTGTGAAGATGTTAAACTTTCTGATATGGCAAAAAACACAGGTCAAAGTTTGAAAACATTGCAAACACATCTTTATAGATCCAAAAAGATGTTGAAAGTTTTATGGAAGGAGGAGTTTATGTGAGTGGTACATTATTTAAAGAAAACGGACACTTAAGTAAAATATCAATAAAAGGGCTTAAAGAGGGATCTCTAAGTGATAATGAACTAATTTTATTATCAGAACATATTTGCCATTGTGAAGGCTGTGCTGATGCTTTAGCTAATAGTTTCGATGATAATGAACTTACTGATGCTCCTTTAGGATTTGAGCAGGAAATACTAAACAAAATAAATAAGAAAAAAGCAAGCAATACTCAGTTTATCTTTTATTCTATGAGGGTAGTAATGGCAGCAAGTATAGCATTAATGTTTGTTTTTTCAAATCCATTAAATTTTGTTGCCAATTCTAAAAGTGAAACACTGGAGGTAACCCCTATGAGTTTAAGTACTATAAACGCAATTAATGGAAGTCTTAATAATTTCTCGCAAAAAATAATTAACTTGGAGGTTTTTAATAATGAAAAAGGAAAAAAGTAAATTTTTAACCTTTAGTTTTTCAATGTTACCTGGCGCAGGTCACATGTATATGGGATTTATGAAGATGGGGTTATCACTTATGGCAGCATTTTTCTTTTTAATATTTCTTTCTAGCTGGCTTTCGATAGGGCCACTACTATTCGTTTTACCATTGATTTGGTTTTACTCGTTTTTCGATTGTATGAATAAACGTTATTCAACGGATGAGGAGTTTTTACTTTTAGAGGATAATTATTTATTTTCTCTTGATGAATTAGTGAAAATAGATAAAGGAATGTTTAAGAAACACAGCTTGATTGCAGGGATATTACTAGTATTTCTAGGCATTTATTTAATTTGGAACAACATCATAAACACCTTACTTGGACGTATGAATATGTCGGGCGAACTATATAGTCTTATTAATGATGTAACAAGAATGGCCCCTCAGATAATAATAGGTATTGTAATAATTGTTGTGGGTGCGAAACTTATTATAGGCAAGAAAAAAGAGTGTGATATGAATGATTAAGGGACGTAGAGTGGGAACATTTACTACTGGAATAGTTTTAGTTATATTTGGAATAATGTTTTTACTACGATTAATAAATCCAAGTATTAAATATTTACTAATAGCATCGATGTGGCCCCTAGTTTTAGTTCTACTAGGAATTGAAATTATTGTAGCCTACTTAATAAACAAAAAAGAAGCAATGAAATACGATTTTGGCGCAATAATACTGATAATAATGGTATCATTCTTTGCAATGGGTATGGGATGTATGGAGTATACAATTACTCACATTGAACAGTTTAGAACTGTATTTTAACGTCATTTTAGAAGCTGTGTAGCTTTGCAGGAGATGACTTAAGTTAAGAATCCCAGCACTTAAATATATTTAAGTACTGGAAAGTTTTGTTAAGTAAGTGGAAAATAGTAGCATAAAAAAATAGTTTAACCCCTAAAAGTATGCTATTTCCTGCAATTGTAGGGTTTGAATTGTAACTTTATGCATACAATGATATAATAGATGTATAGGTAAGAATAGTGATAAGTAATAGTTAAGATTTACAAATAAAATTTTTGAATTTACGAATGGGGTGAAGTCTGTGTTAGCTTATAATGAAAAAAATTCTACAGTTGAAAAATATCTAAAAACGTCTAACATAGTTATAGGTAAATTTACTTGCGTGAAAACTAATATGAAGTTAAATTATAATATAGTTAAAAACACCTAGAAAGGGCTATGAGCTTTCTAGGTGTTTTATTTTTGGAATTAAACAGCTAAAATATATACAATTAAAAGGAGAGTTTAAATATGAATAAGAGTGAGATTATAATTAAGGGATTACCTGTAAAAACAAATAGGTTAGAGAATGGAGATGTTAATTTACTATTTAAAATAGGAACTTATGATGATATGAATTCAATTTATAGAGTAATTGTCAAAAAAGATTATTGGAGAGATGCAGTAATAGGTATGAAGGATGTAAATTATTTTGTAATTAAAGGTGAATTAAAAGCGTGCGTAAATAGCAAGGGAACCCCTTTTATTTCAGTTGAAGCATCATCAATTAAAATATTCAATCTGTTAAAAGATGCGAATGGTCAAATAGATTTAAATTACGAAATGCCAATTGGAACAGACGAAATAATGGATATTTCAAAGTTAGTAAATGAAAATGAAGATTTGTCAATAAAACGTTCAAAAAACAAAGCAATAAATTATATGAAGAATAATAAAAAGTTTAACAAACCTATTGTTATTAAAAAAGGAAGCTTTGTAATTGTATCGGGCCATGATCAATATGCAGCAGCGCAAGAACTTGGAATAAATAACGTGCCAGTTTCATATGAAGAAAATTAGTAAGTCAAAATTATATTTTTATTTTACTATTTATATTAGTTTTTAATATTATCTACAGTCAGTGATGTGAATATGTTTGAACATAGTATGCAAACAGGCTATAATATATTAAATACAACATATTGTTTATTTTATATAAATGTTTGGAGGGAGAAAATGGTTTGCAACAGCTGTAAGAATGAATTTACTAATATTAATGGATTAAAATTTTGCCCATATTGTGGAGAGAAAATAGAAGAAAAAATAGATTTAGAAGATGAACGGATTACTAATAAAAATAATAACAGGGATAAAGAAAAGACAGTTGGAGCGGACAAAAAAGAGGAAAAACATCAGGAGACGATAGCGATGCCTGCAATAACTGAGGAAAACATAAAAAAGGATAAAAGGGATAAGTTTTTTGCTTATTTTAAAAAAACATTTGTGCATAGGAAAGTAATTATACCTATAATATCATTATTAGTTGTTACCTCAGTCGCAGTCTTTGCATACACAGTTTTTATTGTTAAACCAGTGGATGAAGTGAAAATAAAAGACGACTTGCTAGGAAAAGTAGTAACTCTTCCTAAAGGAACAGTAATAAAAATAAGCAAAAATGATATGAAAAGCTTTAAGATAAATAGTAGGAATACATATAAGGGCAAGGATGACATAAAAGTAGATTTAACTTTAAACAATGGCGCTATTGAGGCAAAGACTTCTTTGGCTCTAGTATATAATGATGAAGGAAAAAATCAATGGAAGATTAGCCCTAAAATTATAGTTGAGAGCGTTAATTCATTGAAACCGTTGGTAGGTATGAATGAAAAGAAGTTTTGGGTTGGATTAAAAAAATTAAGTATTAATATTGCAGATATACCAAAAGTATTAGGTGGACAAGATGTCACAAATCTTGGCATGGTTTCAAGAACACCGGATTTAGAAAACAAAAAAGAAGAAATTTTGGTGACAGCTTCTATAGACAGTGGACTTCTGGTTTCTACAGGAAAGATAAAGTGTAACCTTGTTTTTGAAAATGAAACTTGGAGAATTGATAACATTGAAGAAAACAGCGCAGAGGGATCTAAATTAGTCTTATCACCAACTTTTTCTGATGAAAAGGTTATTGAAACTATAAAAGAACAAGGAGTGGGAGAAACAGTATCCTATTCAAGTTTTTTTGGTGGCAAAGGGTTTGCTATAAATGATAGATTTACTAAGAGTATTAATATATCTGATAAAAAGTTTGATGTACAAAATGGAACATTAATTGTTAATGCTAAGAGGGAGAGTATAGTGGGAGAAATAAAGTTGGTATTATCAACTAATTATACTTTCTCAATATCTTTCGCCAATATATCTTTTTTAAACAGGTCAAAAACTACCGTTGATAGTGGGACAATAAACAATGTGCCTACGGAGATAATAGTACCCTCTATTACCAATGCCGAAATTGAAGGGAGTAATTTATTTTTCTGGTGGTCTAATAACCATAAAATAACAGCTAAAGAAGCGAAGACCTTTAAATCTAATGAAATATTGTCTAAGAAGGGATTAGATAATATAAAATATGTTTATGGAAGTATTACTTATAAAGATGAGAAAAAGAATGAAAACAAAAACGTTTCTTTTGTAGCGCTATATTTTCTTGTTTACGATGCTGACAAGGGATATAACTGGAAATTAGATAAATTAGTTGGCGAAGATTCGCCCAATTACAAGGCTTATAAAAATCAATAAATGGAACAATTTATTGCTTGGCTCATAAGATATTTTATAAATCTTATAATGCAAAGGAGCAGTTATGTATAATAGATATAATAGGATAAATCCGAGCATTGTTAGTTATGCAAGTGGAGATGTAAATGGTGATGGAATAACAGATGCTGTGTACTTAACAGGTATAAAGACACCAGATAGTCCATATACTCAAAATATCGTCCTTGTAATTCAAGATGGAATAACAGGTGATTTTGCTAGTATACCACTTAGTGAAAATACAGGATACAATCCTACACTATTTTTGGGGGATTTTACTGGAGATGGTGTAGATGATATTTTAATAAGTATTGCAACAGGTGGTAGTGGTGGAATAATGTACTATTACATTTACTCGTTTATTAACAATGAAGCAAAATTACTATTTGACTTTAATGTATATAATGAGCAATACAAATACGATGTTACTTATAAAGACAATTACAAGGTTGAAGTTATCAGTAAGAAAAATAACCAAAAATACATTATAGATATATCCAACAAGGACGCCGATTATTTAAATGAAATATACGACGAAAACGGAAAGCTAAAGAATCCAATCAACGGATTCGTTGATCCTATAAGCGGCTTATATCCTGTGGATTTTGATTCAGATAAAGTATATGAGCTATTGGGTTATCAAAAAATAGCTGGAAGATACCATGCAGACTCCTTAGGATATGTTTTAAATACTTTAAAATGGAAAGATAAGATATTTGCTTTGGATAATCAGCAAGTAGCTATTAATGGATTACAAGTATAGGTATACTTGTAACGACAGTTTTGGAGGAGAGCGAGAAACGCTCTCCTTATTTATTGAATAATTCTAAGTAATCTCCATATCCTTCATCGCAGAGCTTATGAATTGGTATAAACTTTAGTGAAGCACTATTTATGCAATATCTTAATCCACCCTGGGAAATCGGACCATCGTTGAATAAATGTCCTAAATGACTGTCACCATATTTGCTCCTTACTTCTGTTCTCATCATACCATGGGTTGCATCCTTATTTTCTTTAACGTTAGCATCCTCAACAGGCTTTGTAAAACTAGGCCACCCACAACCTGAATCAAATTTATCAAGAGATGTAAATAAGGGCTCTCCACTATTAATATCTACATAAATGCCTTCTTCTTTATTATTCCAAAATTCATTTTCAAAAGATTTTTCTGTGCTGCTTTCCTGACTTACTTCAAACTGAATTGGAGTTAAGATCTTCTTTAGTTCTTCTTTACTTTTTTTAGTATAAACTTTATTATCCATAATAATGCCTCCTTAATAATGAGTATAATATTTATTGCACCAATTAATAGTTATTATATACTAAATACATTATAAGCAACAGGGGTAAAGATGTGTTGAAAATAGTATCCTGAGGGTATTAATTCTCTAGTTAATATAATTTATTTTATAATATATTTGTTTAATATGCAAAAAAATAAACTTTTAAAAATCATACTATTTAATTATACGGTTCAAGTGTTATAATAAGTAAGGGGTGGTAAAAAAATGTCGAAAAAAAACTTAAAAGTAGTACTTTTTACAACGATAGGGATTATATTAATAGTAATGGCAGTATTTATGTTTAATTTTTTTACAAAAGTGGATAGTGCAACAAAAACATTTGATACATATAAGAACAAGTGGGTAAAGCAGGATTTCAAAACAATGTATAGCATGCTTTCAGTTAAAACTAAGGAAACAATAACTGAAAAGGAATTTGTAGACAAATACAATGCTATTTATAGTGGAATAGAGGCTAAAAGTATATCTATTAATGTGGAGAATGAAGATAAAATTAAGGAAGGAAATAAAAAAGCTATAAATATACCATTTTCTATAGTTATGGATACTGCAGCAGGGCAATTAAAAATGCCAGGCTACCAGGCTACTATGGTGAAGGAAGAAGTTAACAATAAAAAGCAGTGGACATTAGTTTGGAATGAGAAAATGATATTTCCTAGTATGGAAGCGGGAGATAAGGTTAGGGTAGAGCCAGAAGTGGCTATACGTGGAGAAATTTATGATAGGAGTAAAAAACCACTTGCAATAAATGATTTAATTGTTACGATTGGAATAAAACCCATTACATTTATTAAAAATAAGGATGCTAATATATCGCAGATGGCTAAGATACTAGATATTGATGCTTCGGTTATAGAAAATAAACTAAAGGATAATGAAAATTCTGATCAATTTATACCGATTATTAACATATTGCGTAGTGAAAAAGTAAAAATAGATGGAGTTATGAAGCTTGATGGGGTAATCCCGAACAAGACTAAAGGTAGAGTATATCCAGGTGGGGAAGCTTTGGGGTCGCTTATAGGATACATAAAGCCGATAACTGCTGAGGAACTACAAAAGAATTCTAGTAAAGGGTATAACTCATTTAGTTTAATAGGAAAGGCAGGTCTTGAACAGGTTTATGAGGACAAGCTTAAGGGTGAAAATGGGGCAACAATATATATATCAAAACAAAATAATAACAATAAGGTTGTAATTCTTAAAAAAGAATCAAAAGCAGGTGAAAATATAACATTATCAGTAGATAGTGAACTACAGAAGAAAATATATGAAGGGATGAATAAAGAGCCGGGAGCCAGTGCAGCAATAAATCCAAAAACTGGAGAGGTATTGGCTTTAGTAAGCTCGCCGTCATATGATACAAATGCAATTACTACTTATGTTTCTAATACCCAAAAGGCAGAATGGGAAAAAGCAGGGGATCCATTTAATAATAGATTTAAGGCTGTATATTCTCCAGGGTCTACATTTAAACTGATAACGGCTGCAGTTGGGTTAGAGCAAGGGAAGATAAAACCTAGTGAACTTATTAACATACCGGGAAACGAATGGCAACCGGATAAATCATGGGGACTCAATAAGGTTACTAGGGTTGGTGAACCGAGAGAGTCAGTGAATTTACAGGATGCATTTGTATACTCTGATAACATATATTTCGCAAAGGCAGCTCTTAATATAGGTAAAGAGGAATTTATAAAAGGATGCAACAATTTTGGAATAGGTCAAAAGCTTCCAATAAATTATCCAATAGCAAATTCACAAGTAGCCAATGGTAACAACATTAAGAATGATGTAGCATTAGCAGATACTGGTTATGGTCAAGGGGAGGTCCTTATGAGCCCACTTCACCTTGCACTATCGTATAGCGCAGTTGTTAACGATGGAAATATTATGTCTCCAACTTTAGAAAGTTTGAATGAAAAGGTAAAGGCTAAGGTATGGAAAGCTAATGCAATTTCCGCGGATAATATAAAATTTGTAAAAGATGGTCTCACTGGAGTTATCGATAACCCAAATGGTACAGGTCATGCGGCAAGAGTTGATGGGCAAGCTCTCGCGGGTAAAACTGGAACAGCGGAACTTAAGAAAGATGACAAGGATAAAGCTGCAGAAGAAAATGGATGGTTTATATGTATGGATACAGTTAATCCTAAAATAGTAGTATCAATGTTAATGGAAAACGTTAAAGAGAAAGGTGGAAGTCACCATGTGGTACCTATTGTAAAAGGAGTAATGGAATATTACTTAAATAAAACACTGAAATAGCGTTAGAAAGTAGGTAGAATGATTTACATTGCTTTAATATTTTTTTGATGTTACAATAAAAATAGTCAACTTAATAAAAATTAAATATTGTTTTAGGTGCCCTGTAACAGGGGTTAAAAGGGAAAGTGATTATAAAACCACTGCAGCCCACCGCTACTGTATTAGAGGATGAAATCCAAAGAACCATTGGGAAACTGAGAAGGTTGGAGAGTAAGATGATGCTAAAGCCAGTAAACCTGCCTATTGCTTGAAATTTTAGTCTTCGGAGGGAGGATGAAAAATGCGTGATTTAACAATAATATTGGGTTATCCAATATGTGAAAAATTTAATTGCATTATTCCACATCCTTGAGATGTGGTTTTTTTATTTTCTGATTTTTTTACATTAGAGTATATCATTAAAATAATAAGGAGCATACTATGAAAAAAATTATACTTATAACAGGTGGAGCAAGGAGTGGGAAAAGTACATATGCTGAGAAGCTAGCCAAAGAAGAGAAGGGCAACGTACTTTATATTGCAACTTCAATTCCGTTTGATGATGAAATGAAGGACAGAGTAAAAAAACATAAAGAAAGAAGACCAGCTAATTGGTATACCTTTGAAGGCTATAAGAATTTAAAACAGGTATTCTATAACGAAGAAATGCAGTTTGATACGATTTTATTAGATTGTATTACAATAATGACTACAAATCTTATGTTTGATGAAGCGGGGGATAAGTTCGATGATCTTAATAATCAAGCTATAAGCGCAATGGAAAAAGGGATTTTACAAGAGGTAGCAGTATTTCTTGACGAAGCAGAAAAAAACTTAAAAACAATAATTCTTGTAACTAACGAAATTGGCTCTGGAATTGTACCAGAATACAAGATGGCAAGGGTTTTTAGAGATATTGCGGGTAGAGTTAATCAGTATATTGCATCAAGGGCTCAGGAAGTTCACATGGTGGTTTGTGGTATCCCAATTAAAATTAAATAAGTAATTAAAAAATTAAAATTTATGGAGGCAACTTATGTTTAAAAGAAAAAGTATAATAAGTCTAGTTTTAGCTGTTTTTGTTTGTGTTGTATTTAGCGCGTGTGGCAGCAAAGGTGAGAATAAAGGGTCGCTTAATACTACTAAAAAGGAAACTAACGCTGTAGTATATCCGCTAAAGGTAGTTGACTCATATGATAGAACGGTTATCATTGAAAAAGAACCTAAAAGAATTATTACAATTGCACCAAATATAACAGAGGGAATATATGCACTTGGTAAAGGAAGCAGTGTAGTTGGTAGAAGTGATTACGATGATTACCCAGCTCAGGCCCTTAAGGTTACATCTGTTGGTGACTTATTGCAACCAAGTGTAGAGAAAATTGTTGAATTAAAACCTGATGTAGTTATTGTATCAGCTCTTTTTGATAAGGCTATTATTAAAAAATTAGAGGCTCTTAATATAAAGGTTGTAGCGCTTGGTGGTGAAGAAAATTTTAATGGTGTGTATGACACAATGTCAAAACTTGGTCAGGTTGTAAATGCTAGTGGGGAAGCCCAGACAATAGTATCAGATATGAAAAGGAAAGTTGCAGAAATAACTGATAAGGTTAAGGATGCTAAGAAGCCAACAGTGTACTATGTAGCAGGATTTGGCAAGAGTGGTGATTTTACAGCAGGAAAAGATACATTTATAGGTAGTATGATAGACATTGCTGGCGGAAAAAATGCTGCGGGCGACGTAGTTGGTTGGAACTACAGTGTAGAAAAGCTTGTAGAAAAGAATCCTGATGTGCTAATTTGTTCAAAGCTCTATGATTCAAAAAAAGGTATAAAAGCTACCAATGGTTACAAAGATTTGAATGCAGTTAAGAACGGCAAATTATTGGAGATTGATGAAAACATTATTGTTAGGCAGGGACCGAGACTTGCAGAAGGACTTGAAGCAATTGCTAAATTAGTTCATCCTGAACTTTTTAAATAAAAGGGGTTAAATAACCATGACGTTTATAGAAAATAAGAGTTATTATCGACGAGTTTTTGCAGTAGGGGTATTTTTACTCCTAATTGTAATGATTGTAGCAACAAATTTTGGGGTAGCAGATATTTCTTTAAAACAGACAGCCCTAATTATTATAAGCAAAATTCCAATATTAAATAACAGTGTATCCTTAGATGGAATTAATCCTACATCTGCAATCATATTGGTAAAGTTAAGACTTCCTAGAATCATTTTATCCTGTTTAGTAGGAGCAGCACTTTCAGTGGTTGGTACCTCTTTTCAGGGTATTTTCAAAAATCCAATGGCAGATCCATTTATTCTCGGAGTTTCATCAGGGGCTGCACTTGGGGCCACTATAACCATGGTTTTTCTTAATGAAATCAATTTTTTAGGGATGAGCATGGTGGCATTCAATGCTTTTGTAGGTGCTATAATAACTACTTTTCTGGTTTATAATATTGCGAGAGTCGGTACTAAAGTTCCAGTTACCACACTTTTACTATCGGGTGTTGCCATAAATTATTTATTATCATCCATTATTTCATTAATGATGACCTTTAATAGAGATAATATTGAAAAAATAGTTATGTGGACGATGGGAAGTTTTTCAACGGCTGGATATCACGAGGTAATTTTACTGTTTATAATAGTAGTTCCCTCAATTTTATTTATTTTTACATTTTCAAGAGATCTGAATATCATGGTTCTTGGAGAAGAGAGTGCTAGAAGTCTTGGTGTAGATGTAAATGGATTAAAAAAGTATATACTTTTAATAAGTACTTTGATGGTGGCAGCAGTCGTATCTGTAAGTGGAATAATTGGATTTGTAGGTCTTATAGTGCCGCACTCTATTAGAATGATTTTTGGACCAGATAATAGGGTGGTTATACCATTTTCTGCACTTGGGGGAGCTATATTTTTAATAATTTGCGATACGCTTGCAAGAGCAGTAGTGCCTCCATCAGAAATACCAGTAGGAATTATTACTTCAATTTTTGGAGTTCCATTTTTTATATATTTATTATATAGAACAAAGAAGAAGGCGATGTAATTGATAGAGATAAATAACGTAAGTTTTTCCTTTGAACAGGAAGTATTAAAGGATATTAGTATAAACATAGAAAGAGGAAAATTTCACACTATTCTAGGTCCAAATGGTTCAGGTAAAACTACACTTCTAAGGATATTATCAAAATCACTGCAACCTGAAAAAGGTGAAGTTTTTATTGATGAAAAGGACTTAGCCCAAATGAAATCAAAGGTTTTAGCAAAGAAAATAGCAGTGGTACCGCAAAGCACAGAAATCGAATTCGATATTTCAGTACAAGATATAGTTCTTATGGGAAGAACGCCTCATATTTCTAGATTCTGCTCAGAAAGTGAAAAAGATATGGGAATAGCTATGAAAGCTATGAAAATGACAAACACTTGGGGTCTTAGAAATAAAAGCATAAATGCATTAAGTGGCGGAGAAAGACAACGAGTGGTAGTGGCAAGAGCGATTGCCCAAGAAACAGGAATAATTCTTTTAGATGAGCCTATTTCTCACCTAGACATTCATCATCAAATTGAAATGATGAATCAATTAAAACAATTAAATGAAAATAAAAACATAACAATTATTGCTGTGCTACATGATTTGAACATAGCGGCTGCATATGGCAATCATATGATACTAATGCATGATTGCTTAGTTTACAAAGATGGAACTCCAGAGGAAGTATTAACAGAAGATATAATTAAAGAGGTTTACGGATTAGATGTATATATAACTAAAAATCCTAAAACGGGTAAAACTTTTATTATGCCATTTTAGTAGCAAGGGTAATCCTTTGCTACATTTATTTTTTTGAAACAATATGGGAAAAGAGATATAATGGAGGAAGGGGGATAATAAAAATGATATCCTACAGATATTTTAGTCGGTGTAGCTTTAGGGCTTATATGTTGTAGAATAATAATATACCCTTTTAATAAAGTAAACAATAATACCAAGGCTAGTATATAATAGAAAGAGGTGACAAGGTTAATATTAGTACTTAATGGAATTGCAGTTTACAAAATGATAAGGTAATTCTCTTGGGCACTTATCATTATGCTTACGAAAAAAAATACTAGAGATGAAGGTGGCTTTATTATGGGCATTTTAGTTTTATTAACAATCATTTCTCCTTATACGACCATAATACCATTATTATATATGATATATATGGTGTTATTTAAAAAAATTAAGATAGATAAAAATTATTGGAATATAGGACTTTGTTTACTATTTATTTGGTCTTTAATAGTAGGAGTTATAAATTATAGTTTTACATCAATTGTTGCATCGTTTGCTCTCTTTATATATCTATGTGTTAGTATTTTTTTGCAAAATTATTGTAAAAATGAAAATATGGTGGAAAAGATATATATGCATTTAGTGTTTTTTTCTCTGTTCTCAGCAATTTTTGGAATTATTGAGAAAGTGTTATATGAGTATTTTAATTTTAATATTTGGGGGGCATTTCTTCAAAGTACAGCTCAGCCAGCAGTTAATGGTAGAATATATAGCACCTTTGGTAATCCTAATGTAGCGGGGAACTGGTTTGCTATAATGATTCTTGTAGGTATTTATTTTTGTAGCATTAAATCAAAAACTGCAAAATTATTTTATGAGACAGCGACAATCCTCTTTGTTATTGCATTGTGTTTAACGGGATCTCGGGGTGCTTTTATGGGGCTATTATTTGGCGTTTTTATATTTTATCTACTTAAAGGTAATAAAAAAGATATATGGCTGTTTATCACAATATTTATAATTACGGCTGTAATTACTTTTGTACCACCAGAAATGCTTAAAAATTTAACCGGACATGATTTCGATACCTCATTCAATAGTCGTTTTGGAATATGGGATGGATGTTTAAAAATGATAAAACTTAAGCCTTTTACGGGTTGGGGTATTATGGGGATAACTGACCATGGAGAAAGCTTCATGAAAGGGTATTATTATGCAACCCTATACCACGGTCACAATATCTGGATTACTATTATGACAACACTTGGAGCTGTTGGGCTTCTCATATATACCTATATGAAAATTAATTTATTCCGAAATTTAAAGATACTTCATGCACAGAATTGTAGATTAGTTCCAATGCTGGCAGGTATTCAAGCTGTAATAATTGGGCATGGACTGGTTGACTTTACAATGATTGCACCACAAGCTGGGTTATTATTTATAGCTAGTTCAGCTATAATAAACGCCCTTATAAAACAAGATAATATCAATTGAGAAAAATATAATAGATATAATAATTTCATTACTAATAGACTAAATTTAAGTCGTTATAATTATTTTTGAGTTTATTATTTATTTATTTATTTATTTGAAGAACAAAGGAATTGATAATATTTAGTCGAATTAGATATATTAGTAATAAATATTTTGACTTGCAATAATTTCAAATACGAAAGGAATTTTTAAATGGAGGATTATAAAAATAAAAACATCAAAATAATAGAGATTGATCCATATCTCAAGCCGTTTGAAAGTGATATTAGGATTAGAGTGGACCGTTATACATCTTGTAAAAAAGAATTACTTGGTAATAATCAAAGCTTTGACTCTTTTGCGAGTGGCGACTTATTTTACGGGTTCCATTTAATTAAGGGGGGATGGGTTTATAGAGAATGGGCCCCTATGGCTGATGCTCTTTATTTAATTGGCGATTTTAACTCTTGGAATCCTCAAACACATCCATTGATAAGAAAAGAAAGTGGAAATTGGGAGATTTTTTTGCCAGGGGTACAAGCCCTAAAACATTTATCCTATGTTAAGGTAAGGGTAGTGGCTAAAGGTGTATCAAGAGATAGAATTCCTCTTTATATTAAGCGGACGATGCAGGATCCTATTACTAATGATTTTGTAGGACAAATTTGGCAACCAGACTTTGAATTTAAGTGGCGGGATAGTGAATTTCATGTTGATAGCGAATTGCCATTGTTTATATATGAGGCTCATGTAGGTATGTCCCAGGAAAAAGAAGGAATGGGTACTTTTAGCGAGTTTACAGAAAATATTCTTCCAAGAATAAAGGCTGCTGGTTATAATACTGTGCAGCTTATGGCGGTAATGCAACATCCATATTATGCCTCTTTTGGTTATCAAGTATCTAATTTTTTTGCTGTTTCATCTTGGTTTGGAACCCCTGAAGAGCTTAAAGCATTAGTTAATGCTGCCCACCTTATGGGAATTGCGGTATTACTTGATTTAGTACACTCTCATTCAATTAAGAATATAGCTGAGGGGATTAATGAGTTTGACGGAACTGATTATCAATTCTTCCATACTGGAGTTAAGGGGAATCATCCAGCATGGGGTACAAAACTTTTTAATTATGGGAAGCCAGAAGTTCTTCATTTCCTTTTGTCGAATATTAAGTTTTGGCTAGAGGAATACCATTTTGATGGTTATCGATTTGATGGTGTGTCATCGATGTTATATCACCACCAAGGGCTTGGAGTAGTGTTCTCGGATTACAGTAAATACTTTAGTATGGATACGGATATAGAAGCAATTACTTACCTTCAATTTGCTAATGACTTAGTAAGAGAAGTAAAACCTAATGCAGTAACTATTGCAGAGGATATGAGCGGAATGCCTGGAATGTGTCTGCCAGTTGATTTTGGTGGCATTGGCTTCGATTATCGTTTGTCTATGGGAGTGCCTGATCTTTGGGTGAAATTGTTAAAAGAACTGCCAGATGAAAAATGGAGCATGTGTCAGTTGTGGCACGAGTTAACTAATAGACGGCCTAAGGAAAAGAATATAGGGTATTCTGAATCACATGATCAAGCACTTGTAGGTGACAAGACCTTAATGTTCCGTTTAGGCGGAAAGGAAATGTATTCTCACATGCTAAAAAGTGATGATAATTTAATAATAAATAGAGCAGTAGAACTTCATAAACTTATTAGATTTATTACTATAACTTTAGCTGGTGAAGGCTATTTAAATTTCATGGGGAATGAATTTGGTCACCCGGAATGGATTGACTTCCCAAGAGAAGGTAATAATTGGAGTTATAATTACGCAAGAAGACAATGGAGTCTGATGGAAAATAAAGATCTTAAGTATGAATATTTGTCAAATTTTGATAAAGAAATGCTAATTTTATTAAAAACATATAATGTTTTAAGTGCAACAGACCTCCAAAATCTTTGGACTGATGATAAGCAAAATATGATTGCTTTCAGAAAAGGTGAATTAGTATTTTTATTTAATTTTAATCCATCTGCTTCTTTCTCAGAATATGAACTACCTACTGGCGAGATGGGTGAATATAAGATTATCTTTAATAGTGATGAAACGATATTTGGTGGCCAACACAGAATTGCAACAGATTATATATACAGCGCGAAAACATTACGAAATAAGGGGAATAAACCTGGGATTATAGTGTATTCACCTAGTAGAACTGTGCTAGTTCTAAAGAAAGTTATTCAAATGAGTGACCCCTGCCAGGCAATGGAAGGGTAGAAAATCATGAATTCCTAAAAGTAATGATATGTAATATATGACAAAATAAAAACACCTAGAAGAAGTTCTTCTAGGTGTTTTTATTTTGAAGGGTTTGGAAGTAGCTTATAGAAGAGGTATTGTTAAAACATAATTAAAAATATACTAATTCTCATTTATATTCTATATTGACATTTTGGAATATAATGTTATTATTATACTTATGATATCAATGTATCGGATTACTAGGTATAAATGGTATCATATGCCATAAAAATATAAGGGGGGCAATAACATGTCAATAAACAAGGAACTGTTAAAGGGAAGTACGATAATCCTCATTTTAAAATTAATTGATAAAAAACCAATGTATGGCTATGAAATGATAAAAGAAATGGAAGAAAAATCAAACGGTGTGTTTACATTGAAGGAAGGAACTCTTTATCCAATTCTTCATACCTTGGAGGCAAAAGGATTAGTTGTGGCATATTGGGGTGAGGGTTCTGGAAAACGTCCTAGAAAGTACTACAGGATAATGGAGGAAGGTAGATTATCATTAAAGGCAAAAGAGGAAGAATGGACAACTTTCCGTTCTACAGTTGATAAAATATTAGGGGGGGCTATATTATGGACGTAGGAGATAATTCTAAAATTAGTGAATATATAGATTATGTATGTTCTTATGTAAAGTATAAGGGAGCTCATAAAGAAATAAAACAAGAGCTATCCTCACATATTGAGGATATTGTAGGCGAATATGCTGAAAAAGGAATAGTACAAGAAGAATCAGTAATTAGAGCTGTTGAACGCATGGGAGATGGCGAAGCAGTAGGTAAACAGCTAAACATAGCACATAAGGGAACTCCGGATTGGATTACATTAATTTTAACCATACTACTCGTTAATATAGGTGTTGCATTGATGTATCTCATGCAATATAAAAATTCATTCAGAAGTAGTGATTATCTATTTAAGCACAGCTTATTATATGCTGCTATTGGTACTATAGGTATAGTATTATTATATTTCTTTGACTATAGAAAACTTCAAAAGTATTCGAAACATATCTTTGTAGGCATGTGCTTATTATTTACCTTATCATTTTTTATAAGCCACCCTATAAATGGAAGTCCTTTTATCAGTGTAGGAAGATTTACATTTGATATTAAAGCAATTAGTTTATATGTATTTATAATAGCACTAGCAGGTATATTCAATAACGATGACTGGAATAAAAAAATGAATTTAATTAAAGCTGTATGGTATTTAATTATTCCAATGCTTTTAATGCTAGCTGCTCAAGGATTAGGTTACTGTGGAATTTATTTTATTACATTTATAGTTTTAGCTCTTAAATCTAATATGAAAAAAAGATATGTAATTTACATTGTTGCACTTAATACTATTTGTTTTCTGTATTATATTATATCAGAACCATATAGAATAAGTAGGTTTTTTACTTTTTTACACCCATTCTCGGATGCGAGAGGAGTAGGGTTCTTGAATGTACAGATGTACGAAATAGCTCATACATCTGGAATTTTCGGACATGGGTTTTCTGCAAATGAGGCACTGTTAAAGGTACCTGAGATGCAATCAGACTTTGTTTTTATTTATATAGTACATACTTTTGGGTGGCTTGGAGCCGCGGTTATTATTTCTATTATTGTTTCTTTCATATATAGAATTCTACATGTTTCAAAATATGTTAGAGATAATTATGGACGATTACTTATAAGCGGTTTGATTAGTATATTTATAGTTCAATTCGCAACGAATATATTAATGAATCTAAATTTATTCCCTATGATAGGAATTCCACTTCCTTTCATAAGCTATGGAGGCTCTTTAGGGATTATTAATATGGTATCCGTAGGCATTATTATGAGTGTGTATAGAAGGCGAAGTTTATCCAATTCATGAGTGTGCTAATTCTATGTTGATTATTAAATAATTACTTAAGTATAATATGAAAAATATGTTATAATTTTATTATAGGTTATTTATATCATAAAAGGACGATACATACATAAGTGTAAGCTATGACGAATCAATATGAAAATACATTAAATAAAAAGGCGGAATTATTTTGAAAAAACGTTTATTAATAATAGCTCTGATAATCAGTTTTCTATTTGCAACTTACGCTTTCATTAATCAAAAAATACAAAGAAAAAAAGCGAATGAGGTATTTATACATTGCATTTATGAACTTGTAGGTTGCTTTGGGATTGGTTACAGTAAAGTTGATGAGGAAGATAAAATATCTTACTATATGGAGGCATCTGCATATTTACATACAGCTATATCTATATTACCTTTTACGTCCTATGCTAACGTTGAAAATAAAACTGGAGGTTCAACTGCACTATCTAAACTTTATATGTCCATTTCAATAAATGCTACACCTCAATCTACTAATAGATCGATAGCTTTTACTGAAAAAGAAGAAGAAATACAACGGTATTTGTATTTTATGAGTATTAATCCTAATGATAAGGAGAATTGGGATTTACTTTCAAAAATTGCAGTGGATATAGGATATTAAAAGAGTGTAAAATAAAGTTATAGCTTTAACCGCTGGGGCAGTTAATTTGAACTGTTCTTTAATTATGTGCTGCAAGGATAATTTATATTTGGAGATAAAGGTTATATGAAGAAAAATTTGAAATTTGGCACTTTGATTATTGCTCTGATTACTATGTGGTAGGCTTTTGAATTTGATAGGGATTATTACAACTCAATGGGAGTGGACAAGTTTTTCAGTGGTTTTGTTAATGATTTTTGCGAGTAATGAACAATTTAAAAAAAAAGGGAACAAAATAAAAGAAAGAATGCTGGGATAAAAAATTTGATAATAGAAGTAACATACCATTAAGTCCAGAAAAAACATTAGTCGAAAATTGAAAATAACGAGGATAGATGCTTTCTCGTTACTTACATTTTTCGTAAGATGCAAAGTTAAGTCAACATTTGTGGATCTTATTAAAGGTTGAAAAATATAAAAGATAGGAAGAAGGCTGTGTTAAATAAAACCTTCTTCTTATCTTTTATATTATTAAAATACATACCATAGGATGTGCTAATTACTATATAGTATGAACTTTCTCCGAAAGTGACTTCAAATAAGAAGAGCAGAAACATTGAAAATTCATTTAGTAATTCTTCTTTTGGCAATATAAAATTCTCGTGAGCCTCCTGTAAGGAAGGCTAGGGAACCGGCTGTAAGCCGAATGTGAGCGTTAGAGAAATTTATATTGGCAAAAGATTAGAATTATTTGATGGAATTTCACGTTTCAAGCTCTTATTTCGAATCACGCAGGAGAGATTTCATACTGATTGTACTATTTGCTCTTACCCCCTTAATGAAGTTTCCCCCATTAAATACTTATCAATATTTTTAGTAACTGCGCGACCTTCATATATTGCCCAAACAACTAATGATTGGCCCTTTTTCATATCTCCAGCTGCAAAAACGCCTTGTAAATTAGTCATATAATTATCATCTACAATAACGTTTCCTCGGTTATCAAAGTCTAAAGCTAAGTCCGTAAGCATACCTTCATGTTGTGGATGCAAGAAACCCATAGCTAAAATAACCAAGTCAACTTTGAGCTCAAATTCTGAACCTGGTATTTCACTCATTTGTTGCATACCTTTTTCATTACGTGTCCACTCAACTTTAGATGCATGGAGCGTAGTAACTTCGCCATCTTCACCAGTGAATTTTCTTGTAGTAATATTCCAATCGCGGTTGCAACCTTCTTCATGAGAAGTAGTAGTTTTTAGTGTTCTAGGGTATGAAGGCCATGGCATTGTGTCGTCTCTATCTACAGGGGGCTTTGGCATAATTTCATATTGATATACGCTCTTAGCTCCTTGCCTTATTGCAGTTCCAATACAATCTGAGCCAGTATCTCCGCCTCCGAGTACCAGTACAACTTTGCCTTTAGCATTTATCTCACTAGCTTCTATTGTTTTGCCTGAAACTCTTCTATTTTGTTGTTTTAGATAATCCATAGCAAAATGTACACCTTTTAATTCTCTGCCTTCAACTAATAAATCTCTAGGAATTGTACTACCACCAGTTAAAGCTACTGCATCAAATTCAGATAAAAGAGTGTCTACAGAATAATCAACTCCGACATTTACATTAGTTTTAAAGCTAACTCCTGCCTCAATCATAAAATCCACTCTTCTTTGAACTATGCTTTTATCTAATTTAAAATCTGGTATGCCATATCTTAAAAGCCCGCCTATTTCATCGTCCCTTTCAAAAACAGTTACATCATGGCCTACAGAGTTAAGTTCAGCAGCTGCCGCAAGGCCCGATGGACCCGAACCAACAATAGCGACCTTTTTACCAGTCCGAACTCTAGGCTCTAAAGGGTTTGTCCATCCTTGTGAAAATGCTTTTTCTATAATATTTAATTCTATTTCCCTTATTGCAACAGGGTCTCCATTAACTCCTAATGTACATGAACCTTCACAAGGGGCGGGACAAATCCTGCCAGTGAACTCTGGGAAATTATTTGTAAGGGTTAACCTGTTATATGCTTTTTCCCATTTTTCTTTATATACCATGTCATTCCAATCTGGAATTAAGTTTCCTAGAGGGCAACTCCAGTTACAAAAAGGAACACCACATTCCATGCACCTTGCACCTTGCTGACGCAGTTTTTCAACTGGAAATTCTATGAATAATTCTTTAGAGTCCTTAATTCTATCTTTTACAGGGCGTTTATTTGCAGTTTCTCTTTTGAATTCTTTGAAACCATACAATTTTCCCAAATTTAACACCTCCAAAAATTGAAAACTGAGAACCGTCCCTAAAGAGAGACAGTTCTATAGCTTCTATTTACCTTCTAATATTGCTTTGTAAGCGGTTGGTATTACTTTTTTGAACTTTAACTTGTATTCTTTCCAGTTATTTAGAATTTTACTTGCTTTATGGCTGTTAGTTGCTTCAAAATGTTCTTTTATTATCGAATGGAGCTGTAATAAATCTGGTTCTGAAGTTATTAATTCTACCTCTATCATTTCCATATTACAGTTTGATTTTAATGTTTCATCTTCGTCGATAACGTATGCTATACCACCGCTCATTCCGGCTGCAAAGTTCCTGCCTGTTCTTCCGATAATAACTACAATTCCACCTGTCATATATTCACAACCGTGGTCTCCAATTCCTTCAACTACAGCCTGGGCTCCTGAATTTCTTACTGCAAAGCGTTCGCCTACTAATCCGTTTATAAACAACTTACCAGAAGTCGCTCCATAAAGAATTGTATTACCCGCGATGAAGTTTTCGTCTTGAATAAAACTGCAATTTTCTGGTGTCTTTACAATTATTTTAGCACCTGATAATCCTTTGCCAACATAATCATTTGCATCTCCTACTAAGTTTAATGTTAATCCATTAGCACCAAAGGCTCCAAAACTCTGACCTGCTGCCCCAACAAAATTTAATGTTATTGTATCGTCAGGAAGTCCAGCGGCGCCATATTTCATAGCAATTCTTCCACTTAACATTGCACCAACAGAACGATTAACATTTTCAATTTCTAAATTAGAGGTGCTTTTCATTCCATTTTCTAGGGATATTTTTGCCATTTCAATAAGCTTGAAATCTAAAGAAGTATCTAACCCGTGATCTTGTGATATTACACAGTACCGCTTAATCCTTTTGGGCATATCAGGTTTATATAGAATATTTGATAAATCTAGTTCCTTTGCTTTCCAGTGGTCTATAGCCTTTTTCTGATTAATTTTATCTACTCTACCTATCATTTCATTCATAGTTCTAAAACCAAGTCTCGCCATATGCTCTCTTATTTCCTTGGAAATAAATGTAAAGAAATTCACCACGTATTCAGGTTTTCCCCTGAAATTCTTACGAAGTTCTGGATCTTGCGTAGCTATGCCCATATCACAAGTATTCAAGTGACAATTTCTTAGCATAGTACAACCGAGCACTACAAGAGCTGTAGTTGCAAACCCAAATTCTTCTGCTCCAAGAAGTGCTGCAATAACAACATCACGTCCTGTTTTAAGCTGACCATCAGTTTGAACGGTTACTCTGCTTCTTAAATTATTTAAAAGCAATACCTGCTGGGTTTCAGCAAGTCCAAGCTCCCAAGGTAGCCCCGCATGCTTTATTGAGGAAAGTGGGGAAGCACCTGTTCCTCCATCATGACCACTTATTACTATAGCATCTGAATGTGCCTTAACAACTCCAGCGGCTATGGTTCCAACACCTAACTCTGAAACCAATTTTGTACTTATTCTGGCCCTAGGGTTTACACTCTTTAGATCATGAATAAGCTGAGCTAAATCTTCAATAGAATATATATCGTGATGAGGTGGTGGGGAAATTAAATCAATCCCAGGGGTTGAATGCCTTAGCCTAGCTATATTTGCATCAACTTTTTTGCCTGGTAGTTGACCACCTTCACCAGGTTTTGCTCCTTGAGCTATTTTTATTTGCAATTCGTCTGCATTTACAAGATATTCAGCAGTTACACCAAATCTACCGGAAGCTATTTGTTTAATTGCACTTCTTCTTAAATCACCATTTTCATCAACTTTGAATCTTTCGGCATCCTCTCCACCTTCACCAGTGTTGCTTTTTCCACCAAGCCTATTCATAGCTATAGCCATAGTTTCATGGGCTTCCTTGCTGATGGACCCAAAGGACATTGCACCTGAGCAAAAGCGTTTTACTATTTCACTAATTGGTTCAACACTTTCTATTGGAATTCCGTCCCCATAATTAAGTTCAAATAATCCTCTAATTGTACATAAGTTCTTGTCCTGCTCATTTATCACTTTTGCATATTCTTTATATAAATTATAATCATTTGATTTTGTAGCAACTTGAAGTTTAAAGATTGTATCCGGGTTAAATAAGTGGTGTTCTCCACCTTTTCTCCAAGAATATGCCCCTCCTACATCAAGTTCAGCTATAGGTTTTCTTAATTTGTTGAAGGCATTTTTATGCCTAATTAATACTTCTCTTGCTACGGTATCTACACCAATTCCACCAATTCTAGAAGAAGTTCCACCAAAATATTTTTGGAGTAAATCAGAACTTAAGCCAACTGCGTCAAAAATTTGTGCTCCATGATAACTCTGTATAGTTGAAATTCCCATTTTTGATAATATTTTTAGAAGCCCTTGTGATATTGCATGTATATAGTTTTCATGGGCTTTTTCTATAGAAACATTTTCTATATCGCCATCATTTATAATATTATCAATAGACTTAAATGCAAGATATGGATTAACACCTGTTGCCCCATAGCCAATTAATAAGGCAAAATGCATTGTTTCTCTAGCTTCTCCTGTTTCGACTATAATAGAAACAGAGGTTCTGGTCTTTTTGCGGGTTAAGTGCTGCTGAACGGCAGATAATGCAAGTAAGCTTGGGATTGCAGCATCATAAGAGTCTACTGATTTATCACTAAGAACGATAATATTATAGCCTTCTTCAATTCTTGCAGATGTTCTTTTGCAAAGCTTGTCTAGGGCATCTTTAAACCCTTCAATTCCAGTATCTGCTTTAAAAGTTATGGGGATTGTTGTAGTTTTAAAAGCGTTATCTTTTAAATTTTTAATCTTAGCTACTTCTAAATTAGTTAAGATAGGACTCTTTATTTCTATAAATGGGTTATCAGTAAGATCTTGATTTAAAACATTATCTTGAGATCCCAAATAGTTCATAAGTGACATTACCATTTTTTCTCTAATTGGATCTATTGGTGGATTGGTAACCTGAGCAAAAAGTTGCTTGAAATAAGCAAATAAGAGTTGAGGCCTATTAGATAATACAGCCAGTGGTGTATCATTTCCCATAGAGCCAATGGGTTCCTTACCATCTCTTGCCATAGGAGATAGTATAATCCTTAAATCTTCTAGAGAATATCCAAAGGCTTGTTGCCTTTCCTTTAAAATATCTTTGTCTATTTTAACGTCATTAATTACAGCATCAAAATCTTCTAGATAAAGTTTATTTTTTAAAATCATTTCACCATAAGGCTTGTTTGTGCAAACTGCTTTTTTTACTTCTTCATCTTCAATTATTCTGCCTTCATTTGTATCAATCAAAAACATCTTTCCTGGTTGAAGCTTGCCTTTTTCTTTGATATTCTCTGGTTTAAACTTAAGTACTCCAGCTTCAGATGCAAGAACAGCAAAGCCATCCTTTGTTATTATATACCTTGCGGGCCTAAGTCCATTTCTATCGAGTGTTGCACCTATTCGAATACCATCTGTAAATGCAACAACAGCAGGACCGTCCCAAGGTTCAATTAACGAACCATGATACTCATAAAAAGATTTTTTATAATCTTCCATATCATTATTTGACATCCAAACTTCAGGAATCAACATCATTATGCTATGAGGTAGAGATCTTCCATCCATTTTTAAAAGTTCTAACATATTATCCAGGGAAGCTGAATCGCTACCATTAGGGCTAATAATTGGAAACAATTTCTTTATGTTCTTTCCATACACTTTGGACTTTAAAACTCCTTCGCGAGCATTCATCCAGTTTCTATTTCCTCTAATTGTATTTATTTCGCCATTATGAGCCAAATATCTAAAGGGTTGTGCTAAATCCCAAGTTGGAAAGGTGTTTGTACTATATCTTTGATGAACAAGGCAAATCGCACTCTTAAAATTTATGTCTTGTAAATCGATGTAAAATCCTTTTATTTGGTCGGCAAGTAAAAGTCCCTTGTAAACAATTGTTCTGCTAGAAAGACTGCAGATATAGAAATATTCTGTGCTTCTATTAACCAATTTGATTACTTCTCTTTCTGCTCTTTTTCTTATAATATAAAGTCTTCTTTCAAATTCTTCTTGAAGCTGCTCGTCTGTTAGAGTCGGATCTTTAAAATTTGATCCTAAAAAAATCTGTCTAATTATTGGCTCTGTTCCTTTTGCCGTGTCTCCAATGTTTCTATTATCTATAGGAACAGATCTCCAACCTAATATTTTTTGTCCTTCTTCTTCGGCAATTCTTTCAAGTATTCCTTCACATTGAAATCTTAATGCAGGTTCCTTTGGCAAAAAAATCATTCCTACGGCGTAGCTTCCTGCCATTGGTAATTCTAGGCCTAAATTGTCACAGCTAATCCTAAGAAATTCATCAGGAATTTGTACCAAAATACCTGCACCATCTCCAGTTTTAGGATCTGCACCCACTGCACCTCTATGAGTTAAATTCACAAGAACTTTTAACCCTTTTTTTATAATACCGTTGGTTTTCTCACCTCTGATATTTGCTACAAAGCCAACGCCACAATTATCTTTTTCAAAGGCCGGATCATACAATCCTTGCTTTTCAGGATAACCAATGCTATTACTCATGATATTACCCCCTTTATATTTATAAATGAATTATATAAATTGTACCATGATTTTATGAAAATGCAAGTTTCATTTTTAAAAAAATCATATTTAACAAATTATACTTAATAAATTGTGTTTAAAAAATAACAAAAGCAACAAAAATTGAAAGTTAATTTCCAATCTTTGTTGCTAAGGAATTATATGATACGTCTGAATATATGTTCTATGAGCGTATCAACATTTTTAATGTTGTAATAAAAAGTTGTAGTTTTCTTTTAAAAATTTTAATATAACATTTGCTATTAATGATTGACCTTCAATATTGGGATGTATTCCATCTTTACATAAAAATTGACTATAGTCGCTGTACTTTAAAAACTCTGTGCGTACATCAATAAGAACAGTGCTAGTTTCAGCGGCTATCTCAGTAATGATTTTACTATATGAGTTATGCCAATTAAAGAGTCTATCCTTCGTGCCTAACCACTGTAAGATATTTTTTTCTGAAGTAGAATCTTCTTTTGTAATCCATTTAAAATACTTTAAAGGATCGAGTGGTGGCAACGTCATAAGTATAGGGAATATGTGATTAGTTTTCAATGTGTCTATCATTGTAAGTAGTGTTTCACGAAAGATAGAAATATCAGTATTAGGTCTGTATTCCATATCAGGATTTTTAGCGATGTCATTCCAGTTATAGTCACAGTCATTACCACCAAATTCTATTAACACTATATCAGGTGATTTTTTGATGACATCATTATACATCTTACGTGCGCCTCTCATAATGGTACTACCAAATTTACCAGCATTATATACTGGGCCTTTTATTTTATTTTCAATGATGCTCGTAAAGTTTTCTTTTAAAGTTGCGTATTTAGATCTTTCATCATCATAAATGATTCCCTTTGTAATAGAATCACCAAATGCTATAAAAATATAACTATCTTTTATTTCCATAATATACCTCCATGAAATTAAATTATAATCGTATAAATTGATTGAGCTAATTTATATATAATAATATATCATATGAATATAAATAATTCAATACGTAGTTATTGAAACTACGTATTGAATAAAAAACTTTGCTATCAATTAAATTATAACTAGCGCAGCTTCGAAGGGTTTAACAACTTCAGGAGGAGATTTATATTCCAACTGAAGTTTTCTATTTGTTATAGTATGCATCTTATTTGTTATAGTATGTATCTTAATTGTATCCATTCACTTATAGAAGTGGAAGACATTTCAATAAAACGTAGTAAACCTATTGACATTATAGGGAATGGAATATATACTTATATAAAATATATAAGAGGGACACTTTCCTTTTGAAATATTGTTAAAAGTGGGGATTTAAATTAGGAGAGATAAAATGAAAAATTCAAAGAGTCTTAAATTTTCAATGGTATTATTCGTAGGTGTTTTAATACTTGGGGGATTAGCAGGATGCTCATCTAAAAAAGTAGAAAATGATAATGTAAATCTTAGAGTTGCGTATTTTCCAAACATAACTCATTCACAAGCTCTTGTAGGACGCGCACAGGGAAGTTTTCAAAAAGCCGTCGGCGGAAAAAATAAGATAGATTGGAAATTATTTAATGCAGGCCCAGCAGAAATAGAAGCACTTTTTGCAGAAGCTATTGATATAGCATATATAGGGCCTGGTCCAGCTATTAATGGATATGCAAAATCCAAAGGCGACATTCAGATTATTGCAGGGGCAACCGACGCAGGAGCAATATTTGTATCTAAAAGAGGAACAATTATTAAAAATCTAAAAGAGTTAAGTGGCAAGAAAATTGCAGTTCCACAATTTGGTAATACACAAGATCTAACACTTCGAAATATATTATCTGCGAATGGGCTTAAAGACACGACAAAGGGTGGAACCGTGGAAGTAAGGCAAGCAGCAAATGCGGATATTTTATCTCTGATGCAAAAAGGGGATATAGATGCAGCCTTAGTGCCAGAACCATGGGGTTCAAGATTTATTAAAGAGGCGAAAGCAAATATTATTTTAGATTATAAAGAAATATTTAGAAAAGGAAAATATACTACTGCTGTAGTAGTTGTTAGAACTGAATTTTTAAAGCAGCATCCACAAATTGTTGAAAATTTTATAAGAAATCATGTAGAAGTAACTGATTATATTAATAAAAATCCAGATAATGCTAAGGAAATAGTAAACAAACAAATTACTGAATTAACTAAAAAAGGAATACCAAATGATGTTTTAGATGCTGCTTTTAAGAGATTAACAATTACAAATAATCCGGAAAAAGACTCAGTAATTGATTTTGTTAAATATTCACTCCATACAGGCTTCTTAAAATTAGAGCCAGATACTAAGGAGTTGTTTAATCTTAGTATTTTGAATAAAGTTTTAAAAGAAAAAGGGCAAGATCAAATCAAATAAAAGAGGTGATAAATTTGAGTCTTATTGTTAAGGGCGTAAGCAAAGAATTTGTTTCAAAACATAAAAAAACAAGCACACTTGAAAATTTTAATTTAGAGATAAAAAAGGGCGACTTCGTATGTATACTAGGACCGTCTGGTTGTGGGAAATCAACACTGCTAAATATTTTGGCAGGACTTGAAAAGGCCACTAAGGGCGTGGTTATACTTAATGGTAATGAGATAGCTGGGCCGGGACCAGATAGGACAGTGATGTTTCAGGAAGCAGCATTATTCCCATGGCTTAAGGTAATTGATAACGTAGAGTTTGGAATGAAAATGGCAGGTGTGACTAAGGAAGTTAGATACGAGAAGGCACTACATTATTTGAAAATGGTTCATCTTTCAAAGTTCCAGAATTCCTATGTTTATGAGCTGTCGGGGGGAATGAAGCAGAGAGTAGCACTTGCTCGCGCACTATCTCTTGACTGCGAAATACTTTTAATGGATGAACCTTTTGCGGCTCTTGATAGTCAGACTAAAATGATGTTACAACAAGAATTGCAACGCATATGGGTAAATACAAAAAAAACCATCATTTTTATTACTCACAACGCAGAAGAGGCAGTTTATTTGGCCAATAGAGTTGTAGTGATGGCAGCAAATCCAGGTAGAATAAAGCGGGAGTTTATTATAGAGCTTGCAAGGCCAAGACAGATGGAAAGTTGTGATATTGCTTATTACACATCTAAAATAATGAAAGCATTAAAAGAGGAGGTGGAGAAGGTTGCAAAAGCAGAATACGATGGTGATTGGAATATTGAAGAAAATTCTGTTTTATATTCTTCTAATATTAATATGGGAGGCGATTTATAAAGTAGGAGTTGATATTCTAAGAATTTGGAGGCCTTATACGTTACCATCACCTATAGATGTTTTTGGGACTCTGGCAGTTCTAATAAAGGATAATACTATAGGGATAGCCATTGTTGCAAGTTTAAAGAGATTACTAGTGGGATATTTTATTTCAGTAGTAATAGGAGTTACTCTTGGGCTCACAATTGCTAAATTTAAATATTTAGAAGAGAACCTGGGTCCATTAATTTTAGGCCTTCAGACATTGCCAAGTATTTGCTGGTTGCCGTTTGCGATTTTATGGTTTGGGCTTAGTGAGAGTTCGATTATTTTTGTAATTGCAATTGGTTCCACATTTGCGGTGGCAATATCAGTTAATTACGCAATAAAAAATGTTAATCCCTTATATATAAGAGCTGCAAGAACGATGGGAGCTAAGGGTAGAAAGATCTATACTCAGGTAATCCTGCCGGCAGCGTTGCCGGATATAGTTAGTGGATTAAAGCAGGGATGGTCCTTTGCATGGAGGGCTCTAATGGCTGGGGAAATGCTTTCGTCTACAAAGGGGCTTGGTCAAGTACTAATGGTAGGAAGAGATTTAGCAGACATTAGCCAGGTTGTAGCAGTAATGATAGTAATAATAATTCTTGGGTTATTAGTTGATAAACTTGTTTTTTCAAGATTAGAGAAAAGCATGAGACATATTTGGGGTCTTGATAGGGTCTAGTTTTTAAAAATTGATGGAGGTGAAGTTAAATGAGTACAGAAAATCTTACCTGGCATAATACGTTTGTAACTCGCAGGCATAGAGAAGCCACACTTACACAAAAATCTAAGTTATTATGGTTTACTGGGTTATCAGGTTCTGGTAAGTCTACGGTGGCAAACGCTTTAGAGATAAAATTAAATCATCTAGGAAAATCAACTTATCTATTGGATGGTGATAATATTCGCCTTGGCATAAATTCAGATCTTGGATTTTCTGTAGAGGATAGAAGTGAAAATATTAGGCGAATTAGTGAAATTGGAAAGCTATTTGTAGATGCAGGACTAATAACTATTGCTTGTTTCATATCCCCGCTTATTGTAAACCGTGAAATGGTAAGAGCAACTCTTGGTGAAGATTTCATTGAAATATTTGTAGATTGCCCACTTGGCGAATGTGAGAAAAGAGATCCTAAAAATCTATATAAAAAGGCGAGACTCGCTGAAATTAAAGAATTTACAGGAATAACTTCACCTTACGAAAACCCAGAAAATCCAGAAATTGTGATAAATACAAAAGAGCAAACTATAGATCAATGTGTAGATAAAATATTAGATTATTTAAAGCTATAGTTTAGGAGGTTAAGATGAAGCTAGAAATGAAAACTTTGGTAGCAGATATATTAGTTGTTGGTGGAGGCACGGCCGGATGTTATGCATCACTTACTTTAACTAAGAGAGAAGACATAAGCATTATAGTAGTGGACAAAGCTAATATAAAAAGAAGCGGATGTCTAGCGGCAGGAGTTAATGCAATCAATGGTTATATTAATAAAGGATATACCCCAGAAGACTTCGTAGATTATGTTAAAAATGAAGCTGAGGGAATAATAAGGGAAGACCTGGTATATTCTATTGCTAAAAATTTAAACAAAGTTACAAAAAATATGGAGGGACTAGGGCTTGCAATCTTAAAGGATTCACAGGGCCAATATGTTACTCGTGGCAAAAGAAGTATTAAAATCAATGGGGAAAATATAAAACCTCTTCTTGCAAATGAGGTTAACTCAAAGAAAAACATAAAGGTTTTAAACAAGGTAAATATAATAGATTACATTGTTAAAGATGAAGTAGTTATAGGTGCTTATGGTTTCCATATAGAAAAAAATATTTTTTATGTAATTTATGCAAAGGCAGTTATTTGCACCACTGGTGGAGCTTCAGGCCTTTATAAACCTAATAATCCTGGATTTTCTAAACATAAGATGTGGTATTCACCTTTTAATACCGGAGCAGGGTATGCAATGGGAATAAGAGCAGGGGCTGAGATGACATCTTTTGAAATGAGGTTTATTGCGCTTAGATGCAAGGACACCATAGCACCTACAGGCACTGTGGCTCAAGGTATTGGTGCTAAGCAAATTAATGCCTACGATACGGAGTATGTACAAAACTATGGGAGACCTTTAACTATTACACGATTATTTGCAACTGTAGAGGAAAATAAAAAAGGCTTAGGACCTTGCTATTTGAAAACTAAGGGCATTTCAAAGGAAGTAGAGGAAGAACTCTACAAGGCATATCTTAATATGGCTCCAGCACAGACTTTAAAGTGGATTGAAGATGGTTTGGGGCCTAGTACAGAAAATTTGGAGATAGAAGGTACAGAACCTTATATAGTAGGTGGTCACTCTGCTAGCGGTTATTGGGTGGATGCAAAACGAGCTACTACTATCTCAGGATTATATGCAGCTGGGGATGTGGCAGGGGGAAGCCCTAAAAAATATGTAACTGGTTGTTTTGTCGAAGGTGAAATTGCAGCTGATGCCGCAACGGAGTTTATAAAAAACAAGAAAAATAAATTAATAGAGGAAGAAGAAATTTTATCTAAAGCTAAATTATTAGAAACTTTTCTTGAAGATAATGACAGTTTATTTTCTATAAATGGTGTTGAAGAGGCTATGCAAAAGGTAATGGATGAATATGCAGGTGGTATATCTAAAAACTATGTTTTTAATTCTTCAAAATTGCGAATTGCAAGTGGTAAAATAGATGAGCTTTTAGTGCTTTCAAAGGATTTGAGGGCCAAGGACATGCGAGAACTTTTGCAAATATTTGAAGTCATAGATAGGTTATATGTTTGCAAAGTTTTAATAGTTCATCTTCTAAAAAGAAAAGAAACCCGCTGGAAATGCTATGGAGATAATGCGGATTTTCCATATAAAGATGATGGTTTACTTAAATATATCAACACAATATATAAAGATGGAAAGGTTAAAGTTGTTTTTAGAAATTTAATAAAGCGAGATGAAGTTTATGAGCATTAAAATAGATCCACAAAAATGTGTGGGTTGCGGAAAATGTATGGACGTTTGCCCGGGAAATCTTATATTTAAAAAGAATGACTCAAAAGCTTTTATAGAATACCCACAGGAGTGTTGGGGATGTTGTGCTTGCGTTAAAGAATGTCCTGCTATGGCTATAAATTATTATCTTGGAGCAGATATTGGAGGTAAAGGAACTTATTTAAATACAAAAAAAGAAAAAAATCTTCTTCATTGGCACATGTTTAAACCAAATAGTGAAGAAATCATTATTACAACAAATGTAGCAGAGGCTAACAAATATTAGGGAGGTAAAATTATGGATCATTTAGATACATTAGAAGCAGAAAGTATTTTTATATTAAGAGAATCCTATAAAAAATTAGGTAGACTTGGGATGTTATGGTCAATTGGAAAGGATTCAACAGTACTGTTGTGGCTCGCTAAGAAGGCTTTTTTTGGACATTGTCCTTTTCCTTTTATTCATGTAGATACCAAGCATAAAATACCTGCAATGATTGAATATAGAGACAAAATTGCTAAAGAGTTTAATATTGACCTTATAGTACACACGAATGAGGAAGCTATAAAGAATGGTATGGGGCCACATTGTGGAAGACTTAATTGCTGCAAGGCACTAAAAACAGATGGCCTTCAACAGGTGGTTACAAAGTATGAATTTGATGGATTAATTCTAGGAATTAGAAGTGATGAGGAAGGTTCGCGGTCAAAGGAAAGAGTATTTAGTGAAAGAAATAAGGATTCGGAATGGGATTATACTAATCAAGCACCAGAACTTTGGGATCAATTTAAAACTGATTTTCCAAAGGGCAATCATATTAGAGTTCATCCAATACTTCATTGGAGTGAAATTGACATATGGGCTTATATACAGAGAGAAAATATACCAATTATAGATTTGTATTTTGCTAAAGACGGCAAAAGATATAGAAGTCTTGGTTGCGCTGAGTGTACTGGTAAGATAGATTCTACGGCTACGACTATTGATGAAATTATTGAAGAACTAAAAAACACTACAACAGGTGAACGCGCAGGTAGAGCTCAAGATCAAGAGGATGCTTACGCAATGCAAAAGCTTCGTAAAGATGGGTATATGTAAGGGAGGGGTTTATTACTAATGGAAAATACAAGAGAAGTATTAAGAATAGTTACGGTAGGACACGTAGATCACGGCAAGTCTACAGTAATTGGAAGATTGCTTTATGATACAAAATCATTGCCAGAAGGTGCAATAGACAGAGTTAAAAAAATTGCTAAAGAAAAAGGTAAACCATTTGAATATGCATACCTATTAGATGCTTTTGAAGAAGAACAAAAACAAGGAATAACAATCGATACAACTTCTCTTCAATTTCATACAGACATGCGGGATTATGTAATTATAGATGCTCCAGGACATGTAGAATTTCTTAAAAACATGATTACAGGGGCAGCTAGCGCTGAAGCTGCACTTTTAATAATTGATGCGGAAGAAGGAATTCAAGAACAATCTAAAAGACATGGTTATATACTTTCTCTTTTAGGGATTAGGCAGGTGTGCGTTGTAGTTAATAAAATGGATCTTATTGATTATAGTCAGGAAAGATTTAATGTTATAAAAAATGAAATGAATGCTTTTTTAAATAATCTAAATGTACACCCTATGAGTTATATCCCTATATCAGCATTTTACGGTGAAAATTTAACTTCAAAATCCGATAAATTATCTTGGTATAAGGGGGAAACTGTGCTTGAAGCATTAGATTTATTTACCCAAGAAACAGGCCTCGAAGCAAAACCTCTAAGATTACCTATACAAGATGTATATAAGTTTGATAATAGGAGAATAATTGCAGGAAGAGTAGAGGCAGGTACACTTAATATTGGGGATGAGATTCTTATTTCACCAGAAAATAAAACTACAAAAGTTAAAACTATTGAATATTTTGTAGAAAAAGATAATGTAAAAACTGTAAGTGCAGGTATGTCGGTAGGTATTACTTTTGAAGATGAATTTTTTAATAAAAGAGGAGAAATAATCTCTCATAAAAAAAATACACCTATTGTCTCAAATATTTTTAAGACCAATATATTTTGGATGGGGAAAAGCAATTTTGTAAAAGGTAGGAAATATAAGATAAAGCTTGTAACTCAAGAAGTGGAATGTGAAATTGTATCATTTAATAAAGTTATAGATGCAACTACTTTAGGTACTTACGAAAATGCACTTGAGGCAAAAACTAATGATGTAGCTGAAGTTACTATAAAAACAAAGGAAAATATATGCTTTGATAAATTTTCAGATAACCAAAACACTGGTAGATTTGTAATAGTGGATGGCTATGATGTAAGTGGTGGTGGAATTATTTCAGGCGCTATTGATCCTGATGAAGTAACGGTGACTAGCTTTATTAAAGATGAAATTAAGATTCCAATAAATTGTTTTGATGAATATTATTATGATATTAAAACAGCAGAAGTTAAAAAGAACTTGTCAAAAGTCGTGCAATATAATATTTGTGATAATGTACCTTTCCTTGGAGAAAGTTATGATTTTAAAGAAAACTTCGATGTAATAGTATTAAATGCTAGCATTGTTGCTAAAATAAGAGCTGGTAAGTTAATGGATGTTATCTCAATAGATAAGTATTCTTATGAGGCCGTAGTCACTATTAATGAAAATGGGTTTGGTATCAATATAGGCGCTGATAAAGATTTATTGGACTATATCGCTGACCATGAAAAAGGCATTAACGATATTTTTGCAAATAAATGGCTTAATTTCACTAAATATAGAACTATAAAGTTTAGAGATATTATAGAAGAAATAGTAGAATACGAGATTTAAATCAAAAAGGAGGGGTATAATCCTCCTTTTAATTTATGAAAAAAGTAACTATTTTTATGGAATTTTACATGATTATTGATGCAACAAATAAAGATGTGTATAATTAATATAGGTGTATTAAATAATAAGACATTGTATTGTAGATTATAAGTTACTAAACAAAAAATCCATAGTTTAGTAGCTTTTTTATATTATAAGAAAGTGAAATTTATTTTATAAAGAATAAGAGGAGAGTTTAATGAAAAGTTTGGAGTTGTTAAAAAAAGAACTAGCTAGAATTGATGGGAAAAGTTATAGGTTGTACAAGGAGTTAGAGGGAGAGTATGATTTTGGGGGTTTTGCACTTTGCATAGATCATGTTCAAGGTGATCCTTTTGCATCACCATCAAGAATTAGGGTAATAGTAAATCAGAGGGTTGCTAAATTTCCAAAGGATACTTTTGATAATAAAATAAAAAATATTGCAGTAGCTGATTATTTAACAAGAGAATTTTATTCTAATATAAATAAGTGCTGCGTAAAAGTTTTTGGATCTGGGAAGAGTGGATTAATAGCTATAAGCAAATGTCCACAAGAGATACTAAATAGAACTTCAATAATTATAGATGAGGATAAAATAGAAGCAAGGTTTTATGTTGGATTTCCAGCGAGGGGAAGAAGCGTTTTATCAAGAGAGCTTGAGAAAATTTTGTATAATGTTATACCAAATATTGTAGAGAGGACTTTAATGTATAAAAATATTAATAGTGAAAAATTAATAAGCAGAGTAAATTTAGTAGAAGATCAAGAGCATATAAGAAGGTCGCTTGCAAGTAGAGGGCTAGTTGCATTTGTAGCCAATGGATCAATGCTGCCGAGAGAAAGTGGAATATCTACAAAAGCATTAAAAGCTGGCATGGTATTTGCCTCACCAAAGGAATTAGAAGTAGAGTTTAATACAAAGAGCCGTGGCAAAATTTGCGGAATGGGAATAAAAAAAGGTATAACGCTTATAGTAGGTGGAGGATATCATGGTAAATCAACATTATTAAAAGCAATAGAGCTTGGAGTTTATAATCATATTGAAGGTGATGGTAGAGAGTTTGTTATAACAGATGAATCAGCTTTAAAAGTAAGGGCAGAAGATAGTAGATGCGTCACTAAAACGGATATATCACTATTTATTAGTAACTTACCTAACGGGAAAGACACTGTAGAATTCTCTACGCAGAACGCAAGTGGGAGTACATCACAAGCGGCGAGTATTATTGAGGGGATAGAAAGCAGCGCTAAGGTATTTTTAATAGATGAAGATACTTCAGCTACTAATTTCATGATGAGAGATGATTTAATGCAAAAATTAGTTTGCACAGAAAAGGAACCAATCACACCGTTTATTGAAATAGTGGGATCTTTATATAACCAGAAAGGTATTTCAACAATAATGGTAGTAGGAAGCTCTGGAGATTTTTTTGATGTAGCGGATTCTGTAGTGCAGCTTGATAATTATGAGGCCAAGGACGTCACAAAAAAGGCTAAAAAACTAAGTAGTGGTCATATTACAAAAAGAATTAACGAAAGAAATTTAAAAATAGATATCTCATTTAACAGAGTAGTTAAAGCCGGAACTATTTCACAAGGAGAAAGGGGAGTTAAAATCAAAACAATGGGGCTCAATATATTGTGTATAAACAGAGATGACATAGATTTAAGAGCTGTAGAGCAAATAGTTGATAGTGAACAAGTAAATGCTATAGGCACAATTATGAAATGGGCAGAGGTAAATATTATGAATAAGGGCTTAAGATTTGAAAGTATGGTTGATGATATAATTTGTAAAATAAAGAAAAATGGGTTAATATCCATGGATAAATTAAAAGGTGGAAGTGGAGATTTAGCCATGCCGCGAAAGCAAGAAATAATGGCAGTATATAATAGGTACAGAAACCTAAAAATATAAAAAGATATAACTAGAATTTGGCATAAAAATAAATCAATGACATTTTTATTTATTGCATTTTTTTTAAAAATCCTGTATTCTTATGAATAATGAAGTAGATTAAAGGCTAAAACAGGGGGTAACAAATGTGAAAAAATTTAAACGAGTACTAGTAGCAAACAGAGGCGAAATTGCTATAAGAATTTTTAGAGCTTGTAATGAACTTGGGATTCGTACGGTGGCGATTTATTCCAATGAAGATAAGTATTCACTTTTTAAAACTAAGGCAGACGAAGCTTATTTAATTGGAAAAAGCAGAAGTCCTGTTGAGGCATATCTAAATATTGAGGAGATAATCAGTATTGCGCTTAAAAAAGGTGTAGATGCAATTCATCCAGGGTATGGATTCTTATCAGAGAACCCTGAATTCGCGAAAAAATGTGCAAAAGCAGGTATTGAATTTATCGGGCCTACAGCTGAAATGATGGATAAACTTGGAGATAAGATTAAATGCAAAATTGTGGCAAAATCATTAGGAGTTCCTACGATACCTGGTTATGAAAAAGAAATTGAAACAGTAGACATTGCAAAGAAACTCGCAGGGGAATGTGGATATCCTATTATGTTAAAGGCAGTTGCTGGCGGCGGCGGACGAGGCATGAGAATTGTAAGAAATGAAGGCGAATTAGCCTCTGCTTATAGAAGTGCTAAAAGTGAAGCAAAGAAAGCGTTCGGTATCGACCATTTATTTATAGAAAAATATTTTGAAAAGTCTAAACATATAGAAGTACAGGTTCTTGGAGACAAGTTTGGTAATATTGTTCATTTATTTGAAAGAGATTGCTCTATTCAAAGAAGACATCAAAAGGTAGTAGAGTACAGTCCTGCTTTTTCAATATCAGAAGAAAAAAGAAATGAAATCTGCAATGATGCATTAAAAATAGCTAAATCAGTAAATTATAGAAGTGCTGGAACTTTGGAGTTCTTAGTAGATACTTATGGGAATCATTATTTTATAGAAATGAACCCTAGAATTCAAGTTGAACACACCGTTACAGAAATGGTAACAGGTATTGATATAGTTCAAAGCCAAATACTTATAGCAGAAGATTATGCTTTAAATTCCTCTAAAATAGGAATTTCGTCTCAAGAAGATGTTGTGCTTCGAGGATATTCTATTCAGTGCAGGATAACAACAGAGGATCCTTCTAATAATTTTGCACCGGATACTGGAAAAATAGAAGAATATAGAACAGGTTCTGGCTTTGGAATAAGGCTTGATGGCGGTAATGGTTTTGCAGGGGCGGTAATTAGCCCTTACTACGATAGCCTTTTGGTAAAAAATATATCATGGTCTAGAACTTTTCAAGATGCTATAAGAAAATCTATAAGAGCTGTTGAGGAAACTAGAATTACAGGAGTAAAGACTAATATAGGTTTTCTAATTAATGTATTAAATCATCCTACTTTTTTGAAGGGCGAATGTAATACAAGTTTTATTGAAGAAAGTCCAGAATTAATATCCATTGCACCTAAGGAAGATGAGGAAGGCAGAGTGTTAAAATTCATTGGAGACAAAATGGTAAATGAAGTAAGTGGAATTAAAAAGCTTTATGATGTGCCGGTAGTTCCTAAAATTATAATGCCAAATAAACTTAGTGGGACAAAACAGATTTTAGATATGCAGGGTACGGAAGGTCTTTTAAACTGGATTAAAAATCAAAATAAATTACTGTTAACAGACACCACAATGAGAGATGCTCATCAATCTTTAATGGCAACTAGAATGCGAACGAAGGATATGTTAAAAATAGCAAGTGCTACCTCTGTTTATGGAGGAGATTTGTTTTCCCTTGAGATGTGGGGAGGAGCTACTTTTGATGTAGCATACCGCTTTTTAAACGAATCGCCCTGGGAAAGATTAACACAGCTACGATCGAAAATTCCTAATGTGCTTTTCCAGATGCTACTACGTGGAGCAAATGCAGTAGGCTATAAAAATTATCCTGATAATGTAATCCGTGAATTTATTAAAGAATCTGCAGATACAGGCATTGATGTTTTCAGAATTTTTGATTCTCTAAACTGGTTAAAAGGAATGGAAGTTTCAATAGATGAAGTTATTAAAAGTGGTAAAGTTGCAGAAGCTTGTATTTGTTACACAGGAGACATCTTAAATGATAAAAAAGATAAATATAATTTGGATTATTATATTAAGCTAGCAAAGGAAATTGAGAAAACAGGAGCTCATATTTTAGGAATAAAAGATATGTCAGCACTGCTTAAACCTCATGCTGCGTTTAAGTTAATAAATGCACTAAAGCAAGAAGTAGGAATGCCTATTCATCTTCATACCCATGATACTACAGGAAATGGAGTTGCTACAGTTTTGATGGCGGCTCAAGCAGGCGTTGACATTGTAGATACTGCTTTTAACAGTATGTCAGGGCTTACAAGTCAACCAGCTTTAAATTCAGTTGTTGCAGCACTTAAGAATACTGACAGGGATACTGGGATAGAACCCAAAGGAATTCAGGAAATTTCAGATTATTGGGATGCAGTAAGACCAGTTTATGACCAATTTAAATCAGATTTGAATTCTGGTTCCGCTGAAATTTATAGATATGAAATTCCAGGAGGCCAATACTCTAATCTCAAACCACAAGTAGAAAGTTTCGGACTTTCACATAAATTTAATGAAATTAAAGAACTGTATAAAGAAGTAAATGAAATGGTAGGGGATATTGTAAAGGTAACTCCATCCTCTAAGATGGTTGGAGACTTTGCAATATTTATGCTTCAAAATGACCTTACACCAGAAAATATATACGAAAAAGCTACTAATATGTCTTTCCCAGATTCCGTTGTAGCATACTTTAAAGGCATGATGGGTCAACCAATGGGAGGATTTCCAGAAAAACTTCAGATATTAGTTTTAAAGGGTGAGAAGCCAATTACATGTAGACCGGGTGAATTACTCCCTGATGAGGATTTTAGCAAGATAGAGAAACACCTAATAGAGAAATTTAATATTGCTCCAAATAAAAAAGACGTACTTAGCTATTCATTATACCCTGAGGTATTCGATGGCTATATAAAATATGTTAAGGAGTTTGGAGATTTAAGTAGAATCGGAAGCGATGTATATTTCCACGGGCTCAATGAGGGTGAAACCTGCGAAGTCGAAATTGCTGAAGGAAAAACCTATATGATAAAGTTGCTTCACATTGGTAGATTGGATTTAGAGGGTAACAAAGTTCTTGTTTTCGAGGTGGATGGAAATAGACGCGAAATAAAAATAAAAGATAGAAACAATAAAGCGTTGCAAGATTTCCAAGGACCAGAAATGGCAGATTCATCAAATCCTTTAGAAATCGGAGCACCTATACCAGGAACTATTTTAGCCATTCTTGTAGCAGAAGGAGATACAATAACTGAAAATCAACCATTGATGACAGTGGAGGCTATGAAAATGGAGACAAGGGTAAGCGCCAGTGTAACAGGAGTGGTTGAGTCAATTAATGTTATTGAAGGACAACAGGTAAAGGCTGGAGAACTTTTAATAAATTTAAAATAGCTTAGAAAATTAGCAAATAAAACTCAAATAAGAGTAAAAAAAACACTAAAGTTTTTAAGCTTTAGTGTTTTTTACTCTTATTTTTTTGTTAATTAAGGTTTAATGCACGTTTGAAACTAATTTATGAATTTTTAAGAAAATATTTATATAAAAAGATTATATTGGTTATTGCGTTCGAATATAAATTATAAGACATGAAGTTTATATGATGAGGGAGAAATCAAAATTTATGAAAAGAGAGGATGAAGAATAATGAAAAAGTTATCAATAACCTTAGCGTTTGTTATGATTGCTTCCATGTCTTTTATCGGATGCAGTAAATCTACTGAGCCAAAAGTAACAACTATTCAGTTTATGGAGACTCTAACCAGTCCTGAGAGGACTAAATTTGTAAAAGAGCTTATATCTGATTTTGAATTAAAGAATAAAGATGTAAAAGTGGAACTAATCTCTGAGCCATGGGAACAAGCCCATGATAAAATCATTACAATGTCAGCTGCAAATCAACTGCCAGATGTAATGGAAATGGCTGCAAATTGGGCTTCTGAAATCGGTGCAACCGGAAAGCTTGAAGATTTAGGGCCATATTATAATAAATGGGACAAAAAGGATACATTGACAGAGAAAAGCCTTAAGCTTGGTAAAGCATACAAAGACACATTGTATGTCGTTCCTCATAGTTTATATTTCCAGGCAATGTATTATAGGAACGATTGGTTAAAAGCAGCAGGTGTTGATGTTCCAAAAACAACAGAGGATTTCTTTAATACTGCAGAAAAAATCACGGATAAATCAAAAAACAGGTATGGATATTCATTCAGAGGAGGAGCGGGAAGCTGGACCCTTATGTCGAACTTCATTATGACTAATGGAGGATTTACAAATTACTTTGATGAAAATGGTAAATGTGTGTTTAGAAAACCTGAATCCGTTGAAACATTTAAGAAATTCACTGATATGTATCTAAAGGCTGCTCCAAAGGATGCTCTTAACTGGGGATATGCGGAAACAGTTGATGCATTCACATCAAGTAATACAGCCCTAATCATACAGGACTCTGAAGTAATAAAATCATGTGAAACAAAAATGGACAAAGGAACATTTGAAACAGGATTATGTCCTGTAGGTCCTGATGGCAAGAGATATTTACAAGGAGGATACATTGGGTTCTCAATGCCATCTGCTTCATATAAGAAAGAAGCTTCTTGGAAATTCATTTCTTATATGATTAGCCCTGAAGTTAACCTTAAATGGGGTGTTAAAAACTCTGTAATTCCTGCAACAAAAGTACCTAATGATAGCGCTGAGTTTAAAAAAGGTTATATTTCTGCATATACAAATACTTTAGAAGATTCCAATACAGTATTGTTCAGCGCTCCTGAATATTTGCCAGAATGGGGAGAATTTACAGGGAAGATTGCTGGGCAAGAACTTCAGTCATATCTCTTGAAAAAGCAAACTGCAGAAAAAACTATGAATAATATATCTACGTATTTAGAAAATGCAAATGCAAAATACAATAAAAAATAGTGGTATTAAATAAAGAGGAATGGAGAAATTATCCATTCCTCTTGATAGGAGGTAGTAGTTTGGACAGTAAAAAATCATTAGCACAAAAAAAACGGGTTATAAACAGTGTTAAGATAAAGAATATTGAGCCTTATTTATATATAATGCCGGGATTAGTAATAATGTTTGTTTTTATTGGGTATCCAATTGCAAAGGGGATAGAAACCTCCTTCTATCATTATAGGCTAAATGATCCAAATATTTACTTTAATGGTCTTGAAAATTACAAAGCAATACTTGCAGAAAAAGATTTTTGGAAGATTTTAAAAAATTCATTCTGGTGGGTTGCAGGTTCAATAAGTTTCCAGTTTACATTTGGGTTAATTTTGGCGCTGCTACTAAATAGAAGATTTAAATTTAGGAGCTTATATCAAGCCTTAGTTCTTGCGCCTTGGGCAGTACCTGGCTTTTTAATAGGGCTTATATGGAAATGGCTACTTAATGGGCAATATGGAGTTATAAATGATATACTTATTAAATTGCATTTAATAAAAGAGCCTATTTCATTCTTGGCACAATTAAATACTGCACTTCCAAGCACAATAGTGGCAAATATTTGGTATGGTATACCGTTTTTCGCCATAATGATTTTGGCTGCACTTCAGTCGATACCGTTAACTTTATATGAATCTGCAGAAATAGATGGTGCAGGAAAAGTAGCAAAATTTTTCAAAATAACTTTGCCATACATAAAACCCACTATCATTACAACTTTGCTGCTTAGAGTCATATGGATATTTAGTTTTGCAGATATTATATATATAATGACAAATGGTGGGCCTTTGAATTCATCAAATAATTTGGCTTCTTATATTATTTTTAAAGCATATAAAGTCCTTGATTTTGGGCAGGCGTCAGCTATAAGTGTCATATTTTTAGTAATACTACTCATATATACTGTACTTTATCTAGCAATTACGAAATTTGATAAAGCGGGTGATTTTTAATGAACAAGGAAAATAAATTAAGCAGAGCATTGACATACTTTTTAATGGTAGCATTCTTTATTTTTATGACTTTCCCTATCATCTGGATATTTATTACATCAGTAAAGTCAGTTAAGGAGATAGTGACCATACCTATAACATACTTTCCAAAACACTTTACTTTAAAAAATTATGAAAGTATATTAAAAACTACAAACTTTCCAGTATACTTTAAAAATAGTGTGATTGTAGGTACTACTGCATCAATAGGGACTTTGATTATATCACTATTTGCAGGATATTCTCTGGCAAGGTTTAAATTTGCAGGTAAAAAACTTACCCTCTTTCTATTCCTTGCAACTCAGATGGTTCCTGTGGCAGCGATTATAGTGCCTATATTTATGCTTTTTTCAAAATTAGGCCTTATAAATAATTTGCTGGGGCTAATAATAATTTATATAGTTTTGAACATCCCTTTTTGCACTATGATGATAAGGGGATTTTTCGAAAAAATACCTTATACTTTGGAAGAAGCTGCAATGATTGATGGATGTTCAAGAATACAAGCATTGATAAAAATAATACTTCCTGTAATGAAACCAGGTATTATTGCAACTTTTGTTTTTGCTTTTATGGGAGCATGGAATGAATTATTCTTCAACACTCTGTTTATAAGCCGTGAAGGCCTTAAAACTCTGCCAACAGGGATTAATGCTTTTATCGGGAAATATGATATAGACTGGGGAATGATGACAGCAGGTTCTGTTATTGCTTTAATACCTATATTCATTATGTTTGGTGTTATCCAAAAATATCTGGTAGGGGGTCTTACTGACGGTGCTGTCAAAGGATAATAATTTTATCTATGGTTGTGTATAGACAAGTAAGAGATTATATAACAAGATGATGCACCTAGATATAGGTGTATTTTTTATATTTAGGGTAGTGAGCTACAGTATACATAAGGATAAAATTAGGAAAATATTAATAGTTTGGTAATTATTGAGCTAAAATTTGACTTATTACTATATTTACGAGTGAATTTTTTGTGGTATAATGTAAATTAATAAAGAAATAGGAGGGTTTTCAATGGCAATACTTACGTCTATTAAAGATGCTTTAAATGCGAAGCAATATAAATCTGAGGTTGAAAAACTAATCGAGGAAAATAAAAATTTGAAATATATAAAATTAACTCCAACTCAAATGGGAATGAGTCAAATTTTATCTAAAACTAAAGAACTTGAAGCAGAGCTCGAAGGATATGATAATATAATTAAAACAAAAGCAAAAGACATACAAGAACTTAAAACAGAATATAATGATCAAGCTGTGTATCAGTCTAGAGAGTTTGAACAAAAATCGAATGAATATGATGATTTAATTAAGCTGAAATGTAAAGAGCTTGAAGATAAATCAGCAGAATACGATTGCATAATTGAAAACAAGAGTAAAGAATATGATGATCTAATTCAGCTAAAAGGTAAAGAACTTGAAGACAAATCAACAGAATACGATGGATTAATTGAAAACAAAAGTAAAGAGTATGATAATTTAATCCAGTTAAAAGATAAAGAACTTGAAGATAAATCAACAGAGTATGATGACTTTATTGAAATGAAAAGCAAAGAATATGAGGATATGTTCAAACTAAAAGCTAATGAAATTGAACAGAAATCAAATGAATATGAAGTTTTAATTGAAACTAAAACAAAATTCATTGAGGAACTTAATGCAGAATATAACGATATAAAAACATGTGTGGATAGCTTAAAGTCTCAAATAATAAATTTAGATGATGATATTTTAATGCAAAGTTTTGGAGTTTATAAATCTGAATATAATTTAATGAATTCAGAAAAATGTTCTACAATGCTTCAGGATATAAGAGAAAAGCAAATTGAGATGATAAAATCAAAGGAAGCTATAGAATTTAAGCAGTGGATTGTTAATGGAAGTATAAAAGAAGGCAATCAACTAGTTGGAGATATGACAGAGGATATGATTAAATTAGTCCTTAGGATTTTTAATGATGAGTGTGATTCTATAATTGAAAAGGTTAAATTTAGTAATATAGAAATGATAGAAAATAGAATCAAAAAATTCTTTGAGGATTTAAATAAGCTTGGGAATATAACACAAGTTAAAATAGCTCCTAAATATTTGGATACTAAACTAGAAGAACTTTATCTTTCTTATGAATATAAACTTAAAAAACAGGAAGAAAAGTAAAATAATGGTTGTGTGATAACCTTAGAAGAACTATAATGAAGCTATAACAAAAATGCATTATTTATGAAAGTAATTATTAAAATTAAAATTTAAACGTCAAATTAAGGCGTTTATTTATAAGGAGGAATATAAATGAAAAAAACAGTAAAAAAGAAAAAAATAGGATTACTTCCTAGACTTATTATCGCTATCATATTAGGTATCATTTTAGGAAAAATACTTCCAGGAACAGGGATTAGGATTTTTGCAACATTCAATGGACTATTCGGTCAATTTTTAGGTTTTGCTATACCGCTTATAATTATAGGATTTATAGTACCTGGTATAGGTGATCTTGGTAGTGGGGCTGGTAAAATTCTAGCTTTAACTGCAGGAATAGCGTATGCATCTACTATAATTGCCGGATCAATAGCATACTTTGCAAATATTACTATTCTTCCAATGTTTTTAAAACCTGGAGCACTAGGCGCAAATTTTGGTAGTAGTGAGAGTGGGCTTGCTAAAGCATTTATTGAATTTAAAATACTACCTTTAATGGATGTAATGACTGCTTTAGTTCTTGCATTTACAATAGGTATAGGAATTGCTGCAATAAAATCTACTGCCATAAAGAGTGTTATGAAGGAATTCCAAGAAATTATAAGTAAACTGATTTCTGGAATAATAATTCCACTACTACCTATATACATTATGGGTACTTTCGCAAATATGACTTATGCTGGTCAAGTTGAATCTATATTAAAGGTATTCTCAAAAGTATTCATTTTAGTTATTTTACTTCACATTATAGTAATTGTTCTTCAATATGTAGTTGCTGGAAGCATATCAGGTGCTAATCCATTCAGATTAATTAAGAAAATGATTCCTGCATATTTAACAGCTATAGGAACTCAATCATCTGCAGCAACTATTCCTGTTACTCTTGCTCAAACTAAAAAAAATGGGGTAAGTGATGGAGTAGCTGATTTTGTAATACCACTTTGTGCAACTATACATCTTTCAGGTAGCACAATAACTTTGGTAAGTTGTTCTCTTGCAATAATGATGTTAAATGGTATGAATTATGGTTTTGGAACTTTCTTTGGATTTATTTTAGCATTAGGAGTTACAATGGTAGCGGCTCCCGGAGTTCCTGGCGGAGCGGTTATGGCATCACTTGGACTTCTTCAAAGTATGCTCGGATTCAATGAAACATTGACATCGCTTATGATAGCTCTATATGTAGCCCAAGATAGTTTTGGTACTGCTTGCAACATAACTGGAGATGGAGCAATTGCTGTTATAATAAATAAAATCTCAGGACATAAACTTGAAACTCCAAAAGAAAAAGATGCTATTGCTTAGATATTATGGTAAATTAAATATAGTGATATATTTTTAGTGTAAATAGTAATAGCATTATAAGAACAGGAGGACGAAATATGGAATTAGATTTGAAATTTCAAAAGTTAAAGGAGATTCTTCAAGATTTAGAAAGTGTAGCGGTAGCGTATTCTGGGGGTGTTGATAGCACGTTTCTTTTAAAGGTAGCAGCTGATGTTTTGGGGAATAGGGTTATAGCAATAACGGCAAAGTCATCAACATACCCGGAAAGAGAATTTAAGGAAGCTGTTAAATATATTGAAGGTATCGGGGCAAAGCATATAGTCATAATTTCGGAAGAATTAGAAATTGAAGGATTTGCTAAAAATCCTGTTAATAGGTGCTATTTTTGTAAAAAAGAACTTTTCTCAAAGATTAGAAAAGTTGCTGATGATAATAACATTAATGCAGTTTTAGATGGTTCGAATGTTGATGACTCTTCCGATTACAGACCGGGAATGAAGGCAGCTAAGGAATTAAAAGTTATTAGCCCATTAAAGGATGCTGGCTTTACGAAAAATGATATAAGAGCACTGTCAAAGAGATTGGGTGTACCTACTTGGGACAAGCCAGCATTTGCATGTCTATCCTCAAGATTTCCATATGGCAATGAGATAACGGTGAAAAAACTAAGTATGGTTGAAAAAGCCGAACAGTTTTTATTGGATTTAGGGTTCAGACAGATAAGGGTAAGGCACCACGGAGATATAGCAAGGGTAGAGGTTAATGTTGAAGAAAGAAATAAATTTTTCAATATTGAAATGATGGATAAAGTTGGAAACAAATTGAAAAGTATTGGTTTTAAATATGTAACCCTTGATTTGTTAGGCTATAGAACTGGAAGTATGAACGAAGTACTTAGCGTAGCAGAAAGAAATTCAGTAAAAGCTCTTGATTAAAATCAAGAGCTTTTTTATTAATAGTTGCTACTATATCAAAGATTGTTTTATCTAAATAAATTTAATTTTCATGAAATATTTTTTATAGCAAGTAAAAAATATATACTAATTTACGTTTATATGGTAAAATGTGGTAGAGGAAATTTAATATAGACTAACTGCAATTGGTAGGAACTTAAAGACAAAAACTAGCCATATTATAGAGGTATTGTTACCAAATGTTAAGGAAGTTATAAAACAATAGAAAGAAGGAGAGTTTATGAATAAATATTGGTGGAAAGAAAGTGTAGTTTACCAGATTTACCCAAGAAGTTTTAAAGATAGTAATGGCGACGGAATCGGAGACTTAAGAGGAATAATAGAAAAACTTGATTATCTTGAGGAACTAGGAATTGATGTAATATGGTTGTCGCCTGTTTATGAATCACCTAATGATGATAATGGATATGATATAAGTAATTACCAGGGGATAATGAAAGAATTTGGAACCATAGAGGATTTTGATTTATTGCTATCACGAGCTCATGATAGAAAGATTAAGATAATGATGGATCTTGTCGTAAATCATAGTTCTGATGAGCATAAATGGTTTATTGAGAGTAAGAAATCTAAAACAAATAAATATAGAGATTATTACATTTGGAGGGATGCAAAAGATAGCTTGCCTCCCAATAATTGGGGATCGTGCTTTAGTGGTTCTGCTTGGGAATTAGACCCTCAATCACAAATGTATTATTTACACTTATTCTCGAAAAAACAACCAGATTTAAATTGGGAGAACGAAAATTTAAGAAAAGAAATCTTTGGTATGATGGAATGGTGGCTAGAAAAAGGAATTGATGGTTTCCGTATGGATGTTATTAATATGATTGGAAAAGATCAAAGCTATCCTGACGGTATTCTTAATGGAGATAATAACTATGCAGATCCAGGTAATTTCAGCAAAAATCATCCAAAGGTTCATGATTATTTACAAGAAATGAATAAAGAAGTATTAAGCAAGTATGATGTTATAACTGTTGGCGAAACGCCAGATGTAACACCTGCGCAAGCTATCGAATACGTAGATGAAGATAGAAATGAATTAAATATGGTGTTTCAATTTGAACATATGAGTGTAGGAGATGGGCCAGAAGGGAAATGGGGCAAAACAAAATTTGAGCTGAGTGAATTTAAAACTATTATGTCAAAATGGCAAAATGAACTTGAAGCTAAAGGATGGAATAGTCTTTATTTAAATAACCATGATCAACCAAGAATGGTTTCACGTTTTGGAAATGACAATAAATATAGAATTGAATCTGCAAAAATGTTAGCAACCTTTCTTCATATGATGCAAGGTACTCCCTACATTTATCAAGGTGAGGAAATAGGTATGACAAATGTCAAATTTGATAACATCAATGATTACAAAGATATTGAAACACTAAATGCATATAGAGATTTTACTGAAAGTGGTAAGAAAAGTCATGATGAGATTATGAATTCTATTTATAAAAGGGGCAGAGATAACGCAAGAACGCCATTTCAGTGGAATAATAAAAAAAATGCAGGTTTTACTGATGGAACTCCTTGGATCAAGGTAAATCCAAATTATAAATATGTTAATGCGCAATCGCAATTAGAAGATGAAAACTCTATTTTTAATTATTATAAAAAACTTATAAGACTTAGAAAGAATAATGAAATAATAGTATATGGAAAATATACTTTAATTTTGGGGGACCACAAAGATATCTATGCATATAAAAGAGAATTAAAAAATGAGACTCTTTTAGTAATATGTAATTTCTGTGAGAACATTGCTAAATTTGCTCTTTCCAACAATATAAAATATGAGCATAAGGATCTTCTAATTTCAAATTATATTGTAGAGACTGAGTCCATAGATGAAATTAACCTTAAACCTTATGAAGCAAGAGTATATTTGTTAAAATAAGTGAACTATATAAGTGGAATTAATACTCAAGGTTCGCAACCCTCAAAAACTTGTTAAATAAGGATTTGAGGGTTTTTATTTATAATGATAATTAGGTGTACGAATGATTTTCAAAAATCGATTTATGAGAAGTAAGCTGCTAGAGCATTTAATGTTGGTGGAAAGTAGTAGAAAAAATTGATGATAGCTTAAAGCTTTCAACTAAGCTTAATTTGTGGTATAATAAGACAATATTGTAAAGATAATGAAACACTATTACTAAAATACTTGGGAGGGAATTATTATGAATTTATTGATTTTAGCCCCAGCTTGTTCCATATTAGCCCTTGCTTTTGCCGGTTATCTTGCAGCTAAAGTACTAAAAAAAGATGAAGGAACCGAGCAGATGAAAAAAATTGCGACTGCTATTAGAAATGGTGCAGATGCATATTTAAAAAGACAGTATACAGGAGTGATTATTTTCTTTGCAGCTATGTTTGTAATACTAGGAATACTTGCATCATTTGGGTTTATTACCCCATTTGCACCTTTTGCATTTATAAGTGGGGGGTTCTTCTCAGGTCTCTCAGGCTTTATAGGAATGAAAATTGCTACCCGTGCAAATGTTAGAACTACACATGCAGCTGGGAAAAGTCTTAATAGTGCTTTAAACGTTGCTTTTTCAAGCGGTGCAGTAATGGGACTTACCGTTGTAGGTCTTGGACTTCTTCATGTTAGTATATTTTATTACTTATTGGATTTTTTCTATAGAGATTTAGAAGCGGGTATAAGAATTCAAAATATAACAAGTGCACTGATTACATGTGGAATGGGAGCTAGTGCAATGGCATTATTTGCACGTGTTGGTGGCGGTATATTTACTAAAGCAGCAGATGTAGGTGCAGACCTTGTTGGTAAGCTTGAAGCAGGAATTCCTGAGGATGATCCAAGAAACCCTGCAGTTATAGCGGATAACGTTGGAGACAATGTTGGAGATGTAGCTGGTATGGGTGCAGATTTATATGAATCCTATGTTGGGTCAATAGTAGCTACTGCTGCTCTTGCCGTAGCAGCTGGACTTGGAGTTTCAGGTGTTACAATTCCTATGATCATAGCAGCTATAGGTATAGTTGCATCTATTATTGGAACCTTCTTTGTTAAATCAGGGGAGAAAGCTGAGCAAAAAAGTCTTTTATCAGCTCTTAGACGAGGTGTTTACGTTAGTTCTGCAATAATTGGGATAGCTACATTCTTCCTAGTCTGGAATGTACTTGGATGGGATCATATTGGAGTTTACTTTGCAATATTAAGTGGTCTTATAGCAGGTAATTTAATTGGGTTTTGTACAGAGTACTTTACTTCAGACACATACAAGCCTACCCAAAAACTAGCACAAACAACAAAAACCGGTGCAGCAACAGTTATAATAGGTGGTCTTTCACTTGGAATGATGTCTACTTTTCTTCCAGTTGTAATAGTAGCTGTGGCTATAGCAACTAGTTTTTATTTTGCTGGAGGAGCAGTAGATTATAATATGGGGTTATATGGCGTAGGAATAGCCGCAGTAGGTATGCTTAGCACACTAGGTATAACACTTGCTACGGATGCGTATGGTCCTGTGGCAGATAACGCTGGTGGTATTGCAGAAATGACTCATCAAGATCCTATAGTACGAGAAAGAACAGATGCTCTTGATTCTTTAGGCAATACTACTGCAGCTACAGGCAAAGGTTTTGCTATAGGTTCTGCAGCACTAACAGCTCTTGCGCTTATCGCAGCATATAGAGATCAAGTAGAAATTATTATAAAAAAAGAAAATTTGGATTTTGTTTTTAATTTGTCAGTATTAAATCCCCAGGTTCTTATAGGGTTATTTATAGGTGGAATGGTGCCTTTCATATTTGCAGCACTCACCATGGATGCAGTCGGCACGGCAGCACAACTTATAGTGGTAGAAGTTAGAAGACAATTTAAAGAGATAGTGGGTCTTATGGAAGGTAAATCAGAAGCTGATTATGCAAGGTGTGTTGATATCTGTACAAAATCAGCTCAAAGGGAAATGATTATGCCAGCACTACTCGCTATTACTATTCCAATAGTAGTTGGTTTACTTTTAGGTGTAAATGGCGTAGTAGGATTATTAGCAGGAGCAACTGTAACAGGTTTTGTACTTGCTATTATGATGGCAAATTCAGGTGGAGCTTGGGATAATGCTAAAAAGCATATTGAAGCCGGAAACCTAGGTGGAAAAGGATCGGATTGTCATAAAGCTGCCGTTGTTGGTGACACTGTAGGAGATCCATTTAAGGATACCTCAGGTCCATCCATAAACATATTGATTAAATTACTTTCAATGGTATCAATAGTATTTGCAGCATTTATTTTGAAGTTCTCAATGTTTTAGATATTACAAAGTCAACTGTAAAATAGTAATAATAACCATCGGTTAAGATGCAAGCAGCATCTTAATCGGTGGTTATTATTAGTATTATGGCAAAGAAAAGTTATTCTATTAATTCCTTAAACTCCATATGGTTACGTACATTATCAAAATCTTCCTCATTCTTTGCATTATTTTTTACACTTGGATTAATATCAATAGCTAGTTTTAAGTATTTTACGGTATTATTAACATCACCTTTTCTTCCATAGATACTAGCTATACCATAATAGCTCCATTCAAACTTTTCGACTTCTAGATCTTTTTTATACCATGTTATAGCTTCATCATAATGTTCGTATAATTCATTGGCTAGTGCTTTATTAAATCTTGCATATCCGTAATTAGGGTTAAGTTTTAATGATTGATTGATTTGCTGCATACCTTTTTCAAAATTTCCACTATAAGCTAAGGCAATTCCTTCTACAGCATATGCTTTATAAAAAGTAGGATCTTCTTTTATGACTTGTCTTTCCGTTTCAATAGCTTGCTTATATTTTTTATCAAAAAATTCATCATACCCTTTCTTCCATACCTTTTCTAAGTTTTCTTGTTTTTGATTTATCTGTTGCTGTTTTTCTTTTTCTTTTTCTTTTTCTTTTTCTTTTAATTGTTGCTTTTTTATTTCTTCGTTTTTATTGCTCGATACAATCACACTGTTATTTTTCATTGTAGCATTAACCATTATACCTATCACTATAGCAGAAAGAATAGCAAACATTATTACCCTAAATTTAAATGATTGTGATTTCATATTTTCCACCGATTCCTTTACTATAATATTTTAAACTTAAACTTTAATATTACGCCATATGATTTTGTTCGTTTTTGACAAGTATATGGTAGAGATACCTATATAATAACAATATATGAATATTTAATATAGTAAAAGTTATTAAGGGCTGTGTTTATTTAAACAAAACATAAAAAAATACCGGAATATATCAAAATACATCGAAATAAACGAAATTAAATGATAGAATAGTAAAAAGATATACAAAATAAATGGTTATATCTAAACAAAAGCTTTAGAACAGACTAAGGCGATGATTTAACATGAAAGAATAATTATTATTATACTTAGGAGGAAAATTAAATGGAAAAAAGAACTAATTTTATAGGATTATTACCTTTGGTATTTTTCTTAATATTGTTTATGGGGGTTGGTATTTTAACGGGAAACTTCTCTAGTATGCCATTATTGCTAGCATTTGTTTTCGCTACTGCTTTTGCTTTATTATTGGATAAAAAAGGAGAGAAAACATCCTTGTCCGACAAGATTGATATATTTGCGAAAGCGGCTGGAGAACCTACTATTATGTTAATGGTAGTTATATTCATATTGGCAGGCGCTTTTTATTCAATTGCAGATGCAATGGGTGCTGTTACTTCCATAGTAAATATGGGATTAAGTGTTTTACCAGCCAATATGATGTTACCAGGTTTATTTATAGTTTGTTCTATTTTATCATTTTCTATGGGCACTTCAATGGGAACTATAACAGCTTTAGCGCCAATAGGAGTTGGTATAGCATCGCAAACGGGTATGGGATTACCTTTGGTATTAGGAACTGTAGTCGGTGGTGCAATGTTTGGGGATAATCTATCTTTTATTTCAGATACAACAATTGCAGCTACAAGAACGCAAGGAGTAAAAATGAGAGATAAATTTAAATCAAACGGTTTAATTATTTTACCCGCTTTTGTTATTACTGTAATAATATTGACTTTTCTATCTGGTGGAAATGTTCAGTTGCAAGCACTTGAATACTCGTTAGTTAGAATAATTCCATATATATCAATTATTGCTAGTGCGGCAATCGGCCTAAATGTTATGGTTGTTTTAGGAATAGGTATAGCTACTGGATCAATAATAGGACTTGCAATGGGTAGTTTTAATATAGTTGAGATGTTTGCAATATTGCAAAGAGGGATGGGCTGGATGGAAGATTTAGCACTGATATCTATTATAGTAGGCGGATTGGTTGGCCTTATGCATTATTATGGGGGGATTGAGTATCTACTAGAAAATTTAGCATCTAAAGTTAAAACAAAAAAAGGAGCAGAAATAGGAATAGCTGCACTAGTAAGCGTGCTAGATATAACTACAACAAATAATACAATATCTATTATTACGGCAGGACCACTCGCAAAGGATTTGTCAGAAAAATATGGGGTTAGTCCAATAAGAGCAGCAAGTATTTTAGATATATTTTCGGCTGGGTTTCAAGGCGTAAGTCCTTATGCAGGGCAAATGCTATTAGCAGCAACAATTGGGAAGATATCACCTATTCAAATTATTCCTTTTTCAATATATTCTTATTTAATGATAGTTTGCGGATTACTTTCAATATTCTTAGATTGGCCCAAAGCCCAAAGTTTTAAATAAACAGGGGCAGTCATGAGAATGGCTTTAGTGGAGTTTTATTCTAGCAATAAGGAAGTAAATCCTAAGTAAGCTGGCACCTATAGAGTAAACACTTTTTTATGTGCTTACCCTATAGGTGCCAGTTTATTTATGCACTTACCCTTATATGAATAATTGTATATCTGATTCGAGAGCATCCTTTAGATAGTCCTTAGCCTCAATTACCTCAAGTTCTGGAATGAGTTCTTCCTTTTTAAGGCCCATAACTTCCATTGAAAGCTTACATCCATAAAACTTAACACCTTTTTTTACAGCACCTTCTAGAAATTTAGAAAGGGTAGGTGTTCCGTCTTCCTTCATCATAGCCTCAAGCATTTTTTTTCCGAAACCACTAAAATTCATGGTGGAAAGGGGTAATTCATCTGGACCTTTTGGAGTCATTGCACCCATAAGTTTCTCCAGCGAAGACTTACCTTCACTTGTATTTATATTTGGATTTCTCAATAAAAGCAGACCCCAAAAGGCGAAAAACATAGACACTTCCATTCCTAATTCTTTAGCTGAATTTGCCAGTATTAATCCAGCTAAAGCTTTGTCATATTCTCCACTAAACATTATAAGACTTAGTTTTTTATTCATTATAGCACCTCATTTTCTTTAGTATGTGTATATGTTTACATATTTATTCTTATTCATTAATTGAATTTTTTTATAATAATGGGGAAATAATATAATAAATGTTGCAAAAATATTTATTATATTTAGGAGGATTATTGTATGAATTCTTTAGACAGACTATCAAATAAAAATAAATTTAAAAAAAGAAAACAAAGGGTTTGCCCTATTAAAAGTTTAGCAGTGATAGGTGTCGCAATTGGAGGAGCTATTGCAGGTTTGTTCGTTCGAAGTTGTTGTGGCGAAATAAAAAATATTATTATTAGTAATGCAAAAGATATTGAAGAGGATATTGAAGAAGATACAAATACTAAAAGGGATGAAATTAAGCAAACATTGGATAAAGCACTTGATGAATCTGTAGGTGACGTAGGAATTGCAATGGAGAGGGCCTTTGAAGACTTGGAAGATGAGAAACAAAGCAAGGATGAGGTTATAAAATAATATGTATATATTAAATCAACTCCTGCGGAGCTGCACAGCATCGAAGAAGATGAATTGACGACTTCAGAAGGAGATTAATACCGCACTTATAGAAGTAGGAGACTTTCCTTCTGAAATGTCGTTAAACTTTGAGTTATAAAAAATGATTATATGCTAATAGTTAAGAAAGAGGATTAAAAACAACAGAGATTGGAAGCTTCTAGAAGCTTCCAATCTCTGTAAATGGTAAGAACTTTTTGAACAGTCTTATTTATGTCTGTTTAATGATTTTAGCTACTGTATTATATATTTTTACCTTTTTCTTTAAGAAATGATAATAACATTTTTTTATTAGTATTAATAATAAGTTCTTCAGGCATATTTATATCTCTAAGTAGTTTTTCTACAACACTAAAATTTCCTATAGAATAGCAGAAATGAGCATCACTGTTTACAATAATCCTTACTCCAAATTCTTTGCAAAGTTTTAGAATTTTAAGACAGTTTTTGTCACTGCCTTTTCTTGAAGTTACAAAAGAGCTATTATTTATTTCGATTAGTATATTTTTTTCTTTTGCTTTTTTTACGATTTCTTCCGCATGTATAGGGAATTTAGGATTTCCCATATGTCCTAAAATATTCACATAAGGATTATCCATAGCTTTTAAAATAGTAGCTGTATTTAAGTCTGCACTCTTTTCACCTTCCATTAGAGGTTCATGCATGCTTGCTATCATTATGTCAAGAACATTTTGTAGCTTTACTGGTATATCAAGATTACCTTCATAATCAATTATATTAGCTTCACATCCGTAAAGCATTTTAACACCGTATAATTCTCTTGGCAGCACTTTAAAATTTTCAAAATACCAAGGGTCGGGAGCCCCTGGCATATTAGGACCGTGATCTGTAACTCCTAATATCTCAAGACCTTTCTCACTAGCATATTTCGCATTCTCCATTAAAGTACTATATGCATGGCCACTAACTATAGTATGGGTATGTAAATCAGCAATAAACTTCATAAAATCTCTCCTCTCACTTTTCCATCTGTATATATTTAATTGTATCCCAAAATCCATGCTAGTGCTTAAAAAGGGGATATATTTTACTTATATTACTCTGAATTCTCCACCATAAACATTGAAACCTATCACGACTACTACAAATAATACTACAATATATATTACTTCAAATAAATTTCCAGTATCAGAGCCTGTGGTAATATGTGGTGGGAATTTAAGTTTAAACTTACCTATTTTTTCTAATATATTAACAAATTTATTATGAATACCTAATTTTTTCAATAACTGCGCAAGAAACCTGGGTATTGAAAGTATTGGTACTCCTTCTTTAGTAAATATATCAGCCCAATAAATATGACTTATATATCCAACGAAAAAACACCCCGTTAAATACTCATAGCCTAATTTATTAAATACATATGAAGCTGAAATAGTAAAAATAGTAACGCCTTCTATTGAGTGCAAAAATGTTCTGTGTGGGAATATTGCTATACAAATTAATAAAATACAAATAAGATAAATAAATGCATCGTTTAAATTAGTAACGTTATACATTGCTAAAATTGCACTCGAACCAATATAAGTTATAAGCATGGTCGACCTTTTGAAATTATTTGTTCCTTTACTAATTGTGGCGGATAATTTCTTATAAACTAAACCAATGATAGGAATCCTTTTGTAATACCTATCATTGGTGATTCCTAAAACTATAAAAAGGAAAGACATAAAATATGTGAATATCTCAGCATATTTACCTATATATTTTATCATTGTTAACTCTTGTACAATAGTTTTTGAATACCACAAAATCAGTGCCCCAAGTCCAATACTTAATAATAATTTTAGTAATAACTTTAATGATTTTTCCATATTATTTATTACTTTAGTACTTGTGCCTGAAAGTGGGTTCATTTGGTTTATCTTACTATTTTGACTATCTGCATCAACAAGTAATCCCGCCAGAGAGGCAGTTCCAAGGCCAATAATGCTTATTCCCATTGGAACATGTATATATTTATTGTTGAATATTGGCATTGAATTAATTAAAGGTATTGTCGCTACTATAGCATATGATAATATCGCTATTTTTTGGTGTGATCGCCCATTCATCTTATGTACTCCTTACTTCCGTTGATGTCATTGTAAATTTTTTTATAAATTACATTACATATTGTTTTTTAAAAACTTAATTATATAACTTAATGTGTGAAAATCACAATTTAAATCGGATTTAATGATATTTAATCCTTTAATTAAGGTATCCTCATCAAAGTTCTCTAATAATATTGTTAAATTTATCATGTTAATGCCACCATCTTTTGTATCTAGAACCCTTGCAGCCTTTACATATTTATTTTTCATTGCATCTAGAATAGCTATTTTAAGGTCCTCACTAATTTCAAATTGTGGCATTTCATCAAAAATTTTGATGCCTGAGTTTTTAATGCTAAGATTCTTAGCTTTTGTAACATCAGTTGACAAAAATATAGTATTTTTAAATTCCGCATCTTTAAAATCAACACCGTCTAGATTCACAGAATCAAATATAGTATTTTCAAATATAGTATTTTTGAAATCACTGCCTTTTAGATTTGTTCCAATAAATTCGGCCCACTTAAAGGTACACTCAAAAAACACACATGATTTAAAATGCGCACCTCTAAAATTTACAAAATTAAAATTAGAGTTTGAAAAATCACTATTATAACAATTGCTTCTCTCAAGATTTTTATACATAAAATTCTTACCTATTTTCTCTATGTTGTTGTAAATAAAATTACCTTTAACACTTTGATTCTTACCCATTTTTACCTCCATGGCAAATGCATTTATTTGCCTTCCTTAATATTAGTATACCTTAAAAAAACTTCTAACCAATTTTAAGGTGGTTAGAAGTTTTTACATTCATTATAAATAGTATACACAATTTCAATAAAAGTCAATAATTAATTAAAAGAAAACTATCACATTTTTAAATACGTGAATATAATATTATGTACTCAACAATATTATATGGAGGATTAAATTGGAACAGAATGAAATGAGAAAAAAAACAAACTGCCCAACAATGAGTAATTGTATTCCACAAGAAACTATAATAGAAAATGTTAGATTAGCCGCAGCTTACGTTCCGTACCAAAAACTTTGCACGATTTTTGCGCCTTTAGAAGCACTTAAAAGAGGAACTGCTTTCCCAGAACTTTATAGTCCGTTTGAGGGGGAAAACAAAAAAAATAGTCCATTTGCATCAAGTAAAAAGGGGAGAACTTATGAAGACTAAAATGGAACTTTTAAAACTAATTGTTGCTTCAGAATTTATGAAAGATGACCTAGGTTTGTTTCTTAATACCCATCCAATGGATCAAGAGGCTCTTGCAAAATATAATTTTTATGTGATGGAATCAAGAGGATTAAGAGAAAGCTATGAGATGAATTACGGAATGTTGTCTGACAACTCGCTGAGCCCTTATCCATGGCAGTGGATAAATAATCCATGGCCTTGGGAAACTGATGCTAATTTCAAACTTGAAAGGGGGGATATGTAATTTATGTGGACATACGATAAGTTTTTACAGTATCCAGTGAAAATTAAAAATCCAAATCCTGCAATGGCGAAAATTATTATTACTCAATATGGCGGACCGGATGGTGAATTAGGTGCCTCATTAAGATATCTGAGTCAGCGCTTTTCTATGATTACGCCTCAAGCTATAACAACATGTACTGATATTGGTACGGAAGAATTGGCCCATTTAGAAATGGTAGGTGCTATGGTTAGACAGCTAATGAAAGGTGCCAGTCTTGAAGAAATTGAAAAAGGAGGCATGAGTGGCTATTATGTGGATCATGGTAGAGGAGTATACCCTGTAAGTGCTTCAGGAGTACCCTTTAATGCTTCTTATCTTCAATCGAAAGGGGATCCAATTGTAGATCTAACAGAAAACTTAGCAGCAGAGCAAAAAGCAAGGGCCACTTATGAATATCTAATTAACATGGCAGATGACCCTGATGTATTAGATCCATTGAAGTTTCTACGAGAAAGAGAAATTGTTCACTATCAAAGGTTTGGTGAATCTCTTAGGATTGTTCAAGATTACTTACAGGAACCTCGTTTGTTTACAATGAGATAATGAATTATAAGTACACATATAAATGATAATAAAGCTTAGGATTGTGAAAACAATCCTAAGCTTTTAATTTATAAAAAAAATTTGCGGTTGACTTCCATATACAAAGATGGTAAAATCTTAACAGAATTATGAACAAATTATTAACAAAAATCATTAAACACATTTATAAGTATAAATAACCAAAAATAAGTTTAATGAATATTTATGCTTTAGTTTTATTATTATGCATAGCAAATTAGATAATTGCGAATATATATACAAACAATCTGACGTTTTAACTTATCAAGAGGAGATGTATGTAGTATTATTGCGCAAAATAGAGATTTTCATAACCATATAGTGATAATTCAGGAGCAAAGCTAATAATCAAGATATATATGCAATTACAGTGAAATAATGGGGTTCCCTTATAAAATCGTACACTTTATAATGATAGTATAAATAAAAATGAATAGGAGGCCAAGTTAAATGGAATCATTTATAAATGTAACTTCTGAAATAGGAAAACTTAATAAAGTAATGCTACATAGACCCGGTAGAGAAATAGAAAATTTAGTACCAAATCTTCTTGAAAGATTGCTTTTCGATGATATTCCTTATTTAGAAGTAGCGCGAAAAGAACATGACATATTTGCAAAAATATTAAAAGAAAACGATGTTGAAGTTCTTTATTTAGAAGAACTTGTTACAGAGGCTTTGAATGAGGATCAAACAAAAAAAATATTTTTACAACAGTTTTTACATGAAAGCCACATTAGTAATAAAGAAATATATAAATCTCTTTATGATTATTTAATGTCAAAGCCTACAAGAGAAATGATTGATATACTTATGGCTGGAGTTAGAAAAAACGAAATAGCTGTTAAGGAGATTCATTCTCTAAGAGGATTAATAGGAACCCAGTATCCATTCTACTTAGATCCTATGCCTAATCTTTACTTTACTCGCGATCCAGGTGCTTCAATTGGAAATGGGATTACTATAAATACTATGCAAACTGAAGCTAGAAGACGTGAGACTTTGTTCCTAGAATTTATTCATGAATATCATAGTTCTTTCAAACAAAATGAAGTGCCACTTTGGTATGATAGAAGCCTCCCAAATAATATCGAAGGTGGGGACGAACTTATATTATCTGCCACAACCCTTGCAATAGGATGCAGTCAAAGAACTTCCCCTGAAGCTATAGAAGTTGTAGCAAGAAATTTGTTTGAAATACATACTACTTTTGAAAAAGTATTAGTACTAGAAATTCCATCTAGCAGAGCATTTATGCATCTTGATACTGTATTTACTATGGTTGATTATGATAAATTTACAATACACCCAGAGATAGAAGGACCACTTAATGTTTTCGAAATTACAAAAGGTGTCAATGGAGAATTAAATATTAAGCAAGAAAAAGATATATTACAAAATGTATTAAAATCTGCATTAAAAGTGCCTTCAGTTGATTTAATAAGATGTGGTGGTGGTGACGCTATTGTAGCGGCAAGAGAGCAATGGAATGATGGATCAAACACTCTAGCTATTGCACCAGGAAAAGTTATAACTTATGAACGAAATTATGTTACAAATGAAATTTTATCAAAACGTGGTGTAACAGTGCTCACAATGCCAAGTGCCGAACTTTCAAGAGGAAGAGGCGGCCCAAGATGTATGAGTATGCCACTAAATAGAGACAACTTATAAACACAATATAAAAACAATATAAAAACAACAATATTAGGAGGAATTTATTATGTTTAACTTAAGAAACAGAAACTTTTTAACTTTGATGGACTTTACTCCAAAGGAAATAAACTACTTTTTAGATTTAGCTAGAGATTTAAAAAGAGCTAAGTATGCAGGTACAGAACAACAGAAATTAAAAGGTAAAAACATTGCGCTAATATTTGAAAAGAGTTCTACAAGAACAAGATGTGCTTTTGAAGTAGGAGCACTAGACCAAGGAGCTCATGTAACTTACCTTGGACCTACAGGAACTCAAATTGGCAAAAAGGAATCTGTAGCAGATACAGCTAGAGTTCTTGGCAGAATGTATGATGGAATAGAATATAGAGGATATGGCCAAGAAATAGTTGAAGAACTAGCAAAATATGCAGGAGTTCCAGTATGGAACGGATTAACAACTGAAGACCACCCAACACAAATTCTTGCAGATTTTTTAACTATAAAAGAACACTTTGACAAGCCATTAAGCGATATTGTGTTTGTATATGCCGGAGATGGAAGAAACAACATGGCAAATGCATTGATGATAGGCGCTGCTAAAATGGGTATGGACTTTAGAATTGTATCACCAAAGAGCTTATTCCCAGAAGCAGCATTAGTTTCAAAATGTAATGAAATTGCTAAAGAAACAGGAGGAAAGATTACCATTACAGATAGCGTTGATGCAGGAGTTAAAAGTGCAGATGTAATCTACACAGACGTATGGGTTTCTATGGGCGAAGCAGACGAAGTATGGGCATCAAGAATAGAATTATTAAGGCCATACCAAGTTAATATGGAAATGCTTAATAAGACAGGTAATAAAAACGTTAAATTCATGCACTGCCTACCAGCTTTTCATGATTTAAAAACACTTGTAGGTAAAGATATATTTGAAAAATATGGTCTTGAAGGTTTAGAAGTTACAGATGAAGTATTTGAAAGTACACATTCTATAGTATTTGATGAAGCAGAAAACAGAATGCATACAATCAAAGCAATTATGGTTGCTACACTTGGAAACTAGCCTAAAATAATTATAAAATTAATTGGTGAGGGCAATATTATTGCTCTCACCAATTTAAAATATGGCTAATACATTAATCAAAAGGAGATTACAAAATGTCTGATAGATCAAAAAAACTAGGGTTGTTTTCACTAACAGCATTAGTTATTACGTCCTCAATAGGTGCTGGTATATTTAGTATATCTAGTGATTTAGTATCTGGTGCTGCAGCAGGACCTGCAATTATTGCATGGATAATTGTTGGTTTTGGTGTTTTAATGTTATCGTTATCTTTTAACAATTTATTATTAAAAAAGCCTGAATTAAATGGCATATTCAGCTATGCAGAAGATGGTTTTGGAAAATTTGGAGGTTTTATTAGTGGATGGGGATACTGGTTATCATCTTGGCTTGGCAATGTAGCCTTTGCCACAATGCTTATGAGTATACTTTCCTACTTCTTTCCCGTCTTTGGAAATGGTCATAATATACCATCAATTATCGGTGCAAGTGTTTTTATATGGTTACTTACTTACATAGTTAATAGAGGAGTTGAAGAAGCCGCTGTTATAAATACACTAGTTACCTTATTTAAATTAATACCAATCTTTTTATTCATAGTAATAGGTATTATAGCTTTTAAGGTGGATTTATTTACATATCATTTTTGGGGAAACATATCTACTAATTTTAAGATATCAGATATATTCGTGCAAGTTAAAAGTTGTATGATGGTAATGATGTGGGTTTTTGTCGGTATAGAAGGGGCCTCTATGTTATCTTCTCGTGCTAATAAGAAATCTGAAGCAGGCAGGGCAACTGTACTAGGACTATTAGGTTTATTAATTATTTATGTTTTAGCTTCTATGATTCCTTATGGTCTTATGAGTAAAGAGCAACTAGTAAATTTACCAACTCCTACAATGGCGTATATCTTAAAAGATATTGTTGGGCCATGGGGAGCTACATTCATAAACATAGGTTTAATAATATCTATTTTAGGTTCATGGTTATCGTGGACAATGTTACCCGCTGAAACCACTCTTTTAATGGCACGTGCAAACCTACTGCCGAAAAAATTTGGTGAAGTAAATAAAGCTGGTGCGCCTACTTTTTCATTAATTATCACGGCGGCTTTAACTCAATTATTCATTTTCACTTTATTATTTACAGATAAAGCATATCAGTTTGCTTATTCAATGGGTACTGCTGCAATATTAATATGTTATTTATTCGTTGGAATGTATCAATTTAAAATATCTTATATCGACAGACATAAAAAAGGTGAAATAAAACAAATAATCATAGGTTTAATTACAGTAATTTTTGAAATTTGGGGAATTCTAGCTTCAGGAATAAACTATACTTTGCTTTGTCTTTTGGCTTATATTCCTGGGATTGCGTTTTTTGTAATGGCTAGAAAAGAAAATGGTGAAAAGAAATTACTAACAAAAAACCAATTTGTATTAACTTCTTTGATCGTTATTGGATCAATATATGTTATTTATCTATTAGCAATAAGTAAAATTACAATTTAAATTGTTGAAAAGAGGTTTTTAATATGAAAATTGCAAATTTTGGCGTTGAAGAATGGTTAAATGTTTGGGAAAATGATGCTATCTATGATATAGCAGGAAGCTCAATAGCTTCATTTTCATTAGAGGAAATAATATCTATAGATGGGACAACTCCAGAGGAATTTTTCCATGGACTATTAAAAACAAAAATGAACTATGGATGGATAGAAGGGTCCCCAGAGTTTAAAAAAGAGGTTAGTAAATTATATGAAAATGTTCCAGCTGAAAATATTCTACAAACTAATGGAGCAACTGGCGCAAATTTATTAGCTTTATATTCATTAATTGAGCCAAATGATCATGTGATTGCCATGCATCCTAGCTATCAACAATTATATGAGATTCCAAAGTCTTTTGGTGCTGAAGTGGAGTTTTGGGAAATTTATGAAGATAATGACTGGCTACCTAAGTTAGATGAATTAAAAAAATTAATGCGTCCAAATACAAAATTGATTTGTTTGAATAATGCAAATAATCCTACTGGGACTATTTTTGATGATAACTTTCTAAAAGAAATAGTTAAGATTGCGGATGCTGTGGGTGCTTACATTTTAGTTGATGAAGTATATAAACCTTTAGATTCTGACATTTCTGTTTCATCAATAGTAGACCTATATGATAAAGGGATTTCTACAAATAGTCTATCAAAAACATATTCAGTTCCAGGAATACGTGTTGGTTGGATTGCTAGCAATAAAGAATTAGCAGATTCATTTAGGAAGTATCGTGATTACACTATGATTTGCGCAGGTGTTTTTGATGATTATCTAGCTGTTCATGTATTAAAAAATAAAGAATTAGTCCTAGATAGAAATAAAAAAATTATCCATACGAATTTAGAAATTGTTAAGGAATGGATTAAAAATGAACCTCGCGTTTCATTAGTGTTTCCGAAATATGTTTCTACATCATTTATAAAATTAGATATACCTGTTGATATTGAACAATTCTGCATAGATATTTTAAAAGAAAAAGGAGTTCTTTTAGTTCCAGGCAATCGTTTTGATGTTCCGGGGCATGCTAGGTTAGGATACTGTTCGCATTCAAATATATTAATAAATGGATTAAAAGAGCTATCTGCTTATTTAACAAAGTTTGATAAATAATCTAATCTAAAATAATTTATACTTACAAAGTTAATATATTTTACAAATAAAAAAGTTTACATGGAAGTCATAAGATGAAAATACTTACGGCTTGCATGTAAACTTTTAATTTAGTTTATTGAGGATCTATGTGTTCCAATTTAATGACTACATGATTTACTAAAATACAGCTACCCAAACTAATGCTGCAAGTACTGCTCCAACTATTGGGGCAAATACTGGAATCCATGAATACGCCCAATCAGAATCTCCTTTACCGGCTATTGGTAATATTGCATGAACAATTCTTGGTCCTAAATCTCTTGCTGGATTTATTGCATATCCCGTTGGTCCACCTAAAGAAAGTCCTAAACCCAAAATTAATCCTCCAACAACAAATGTTGGTAATCCTGCAGCAGCTGTAACACCACCTATACCTAATATAACAAAAACCAATACAAATGTTCCGATTACTTCAGTTAAAAAGTTTGAAGAATACTTTCTAATTGCTGGTCCTGTACAAAATACTGCGAGTTTTCCAGCCTGGTCATCTGTTGCCTTCCAGTGTTCTAAGTATGTAAGCCATACTAGTGTAGCTCCAGCCATAGCTCCTAACATTTGGGCTATAACATAACCAGGCACTTGCGCCCAGGAAAATTTTCCAGCAACAGCTAAAGCAATAGTAAGCGCTGGGTTAAAGTGAGCACCGCTTATTGCACCAAAAATGAACGCTGGCAACATAACGGCCATTGCCCAACCAGATGCAATTACAATCCATCCGCTATTTTGAGACTTACTTTTGTTTAGTACACTGCCTGCAACTACACCGTCTCCTAAAAGAATAAGTATCATAGTACCAAAAAATTCAGCTAATAGTTTTGTTGACATTTTATTTTCCCCCTAATTTTCGAATATCTTTATAGATGAAATGTATTGCATTGCGTCTATATTTGAATACATATCATATCATATCATATTATAGCTTTATTTTCCTTATTTCGACCAATTTCTTGATCTTCCAATAGCTTTATGCCATCCTTTTAAAAGTTCTAATCTCTTTTCTTCTCCCATTTTTGGTTCAAAGGATCTTGATAGTGCCCAATTTTTCGCAATTTCCTCCTGATCTTTCCAATATCCAACTGCCAGGCCTGCTAAATAGGCAGCACCTAACGCTGTTGTTTCAATTACTTTTGGTCTGTCAACTTGAACATCTAATATATCTGACTGAAACTGCATTAAGAAGTTATTAGCACATGCACCACCATCCACCTTTAATGATTTAAGTGTAATACCTGAATCTTCTTGCATAGCTTTTAATACATCATTTGTCTGATAAGCTAAGGATTCAAGTGCTGCTCGTATAAAGTGTTCTTTCTTAGTTCCGCGAGTTAAACCAACTATTGTTCCTCTTGCATATGGATCCCAATATGGAGCACCAAGTCCAACGAATGCTGGCACCATATATACACCATCTGTATCTTCAACAGCACAGGCATACTCCTCTGATTCAGGTGCGGTCTTTATCATTCTTAATTCATCTCTTAGCCATTGAATAGTTGCACCTGCAACAAATACACTTCCCTCAAGAGCGTAGTTAACTTTGCCATTAATGCCGTAAGCTATAGTTGTAAGTAAACCATTGTGGGAATCAACTGCTTTTTCACCAGTGTTCATTAATAAGAAGCAACCAGTACCATAAGTATTTTTAGCCGTTCCAGCTTGATAACAAGTTTGTCCAAACAGGGCAGCTTGCTGATCACCGGCTGCGCCAGCTATTGCAATTGGAGAACCAAATATTGAATTATCGGTGTATCCATAAACACAGCTTGACGGTTTTACTTCTGCAAGCATTGATTTAGGTATATCTAAAGTACTAAGTATTTCATCGTCCCATTTCAATTCATGAATGTTGTATAGAAGTGTTCTTGAAGCATTTGTATAATCTGTTACATGAACCTTTCCATTTGTTAATTTCCAAATTAACCATGTATCAATAGTACCAAATATTAAATTACCTTTTTCAGCCTCGTCTCTAGCACCAGCGACATTATCAAGTATCCATTTAACTTTTGTTCCAGAAAAATAAGCATCAAGTATAAGTCCAGTTTTATCGCGTACTACTTTATTAAAGCCTACAGTCTTTAATTCATCACACATGCCAGCGGTTCTTCTACATTGCCAAACAATTGCATTGTATACAGGAACTCCAGTGTTTTTATTCCAAACCACTGTAGTTTCTCTTTGATTAGTAATACCAATAGCGGAGATATCTTTTGCTGTGGCACCAATTTTGGCCATAGCTTCTTGTGCCATACCTAATTGAGTAGCCCAAATTTCCATAGGGTCATGCTCAACCCAACCTGGACTCGGAAATATTTGTGTAAACTCTTTTTGAGCTACGCTTGCAATAAGTCCTTCTTTGTTAAATAAAATGCATCTTGAACTTGTTGTTCCTTGATCTAGTGCCATTACATACTTAGCCATAATTTGTACACTCCTTTTTCGGTTTAATAGTAATCGTTTACTTAATGATTTATGGAAACACGATATTAATTAATATAATATCGTGAATTATTATTGGATTAGTTGTTAATGTTAAATCATCACCTGCGCAGCGGCAGTATCAACGACTTCAGAAAGAAATTTATACTCTCACTGAAGTTTTTTCTTTATTATAGTGTATAACCCCCTCTTATAGAAGAAGGGGTTATATACTATTACTAATATACTATTAAAGTAATACTATTAGACCACTTTAACGTTCTTAGTTGCTATAATATTCACTCCGGTGTCAAGTATGTTTTCTAGAACCACATCACCTATAGAAATAGGAGCTTTTACTATAACATTTTTTAATGCTCTTACGCAGTCATAAATCATATCCTTTGGAATATCTCTCTCAGTTTTAACAGGAAGTATCTCATTTTCCCCACCTGAAACTAAAACAGAGGATGTAACGACTCTTGTTGGATTAGTGCATTCTTTCTTGCCGTAGGTTTCTCCCAGCTTACAGGTATTTCCTTTAACGCTAATAACTTCTTTGCCCTCAAGCGCTACCACAAGAGCACAACCTATTGGACAGCCTATGCATGTTAATTCCCTTGTACTCATAGTTAACTACTCCTTTTCTACCTTTATGGTAATCTTTTTACAGTTACTATATTTATCAAAAACTGCTTTAGTTAATTTAACGCTTTCCATTTCGCCTGGTGTAAGAATCTTTTTCTTTAAATGCATTTCGCGCACATCATCAAAATAAACAGATATATAAGCAGATTTATGTACCTCACCAACCCTAAATCTAACATCTATTATGTTATCGATATTTTCAGGATTGATAGTACTTGGTACTGTATACCTAACTCCGTCTGTCGCGAAGATCTCAATACTCTTTCCGGCATGGTAAATTCCTTTTATGTAATCAGAAGCATTTCTACCAGCAGTGTAGCTTTCAGTGGTTACATTATCTACTAAATCATGAACGTGAAGCACATTGCCACAGGTAAATATTCCAGAAATGCTCGTCTGCATGCTTTCATCTACCTCAGGACCCCCAGTAACTCTGGAAAGTTTAACATTAGCTTTTCTAGAAAGTTCATTTTCGGGTAGAAGGCCAACAGATAAAAGTAATGTATCACAAGCAATGTATTCCTCAGTTCCCTTAATTGGTTTTCTATGGTCATCAACTTGAGCTATAGTAACTCCGCAAAGTCTATCATGCCCATGTATATTTGTTATAGTGTGGCTTAATTTTAAAGGAATATTAAAATCGTCTAAGCATTGTACAATATTTCTCTTAAGTCCACTTGAATGAGGCATTAGTTCTACACAAGCCTTTACATTTGCACCTTCGAGGGTCATTCGTCTTGCCATTATAAGTCCGATATCTCCAGAACCAAGTATTACTACTTCTTTTCCTGGCATTAGACCCTCAACATTAACATATTTTTGAGCTGTTCCAGCTGTATAAATACCTGCGCATCTTGCACCTGGTATGTTTAAAGCTCCTCTTGGTCTTTCTCTGCATCCCATTGCAAGTATAACTGCTTTTGCCTGGAGCTCCAATATACCATCTTCTGTATTTACAGCAGTAACTTGTTTATTATCATTTACATCTAGAACCATGGTATTTAACCTATACTCGATATTAAGTGCAATAACCTTGTCAATAAATCGTTGAGAATACTCAGGACCAGTAAGTTCTTCTTTAAATGTGTGAAGACCAAAACCATTATGAATACATTGATTGAGAATACCACCTAATTGATTATCTCTTTCTATAATTAAAATGCTGTTTATCCCTTGATCCTTTGCAGAAACTGCAGCTGCAAGGCCTGCTGGACCTCCACCAATTATGATTAAATCATATTCTTGCATATATATTCCTCCAATTTATAAAGATTGTTTATTTTTGCCAGTGAGCAGTATAGAATTTTCGCCTGATTTTGTAATGGCGCATCGTGGTATATTAAGTTCTCTTGAAAGAATATCTACAACTTTTGTTGCACAAAAGCCCGATTGGCATCTCCCCATTCCAGCTCTTGTCCTTCTTTTAACTCCATCAAGTGTTTTTGCTCCAAGAGGTCTTCTTATAGAGTCTATAATTTCACCTTCTGTTACAGTTTCACACCTACAAACAATTGTTCCATATTCAGGTATTTCCTTGATTATTTTTTTTCGCTCATCGTTTGACATTTCTCTAAATTTTCTTGTACCTTTTCGTATAGGGTTGAATTTTACATTTTCCTGCGGTGCTAATTTTTCTGTTACTATATCAGCTACCATTGCAGCAATACTTGGAGCACTAGTTAAACCTGGAGAATCAATTGCTGCTACATTAATAAAGTTCTTAGCGTCTTCTGCTTCCCCAATTATAAAATCATTTCCCTCGCATTTTGATCTATTCCCTGCAAAAGAAGTTATAACCATATTCATAGGAAGTGGCATTTGGATACTTAATTGAGCATTTAAAACGATATCATCGATGCCTTCACGAGTTGTACTAAGATCAGCTTTGTTATCTTGATCTACAGCATTAGGTCCAATTAGAAGGTTACCATCAACAGTAGGGGTAACTAAAACTCCTTTTCCAAGTTTAGTTGGAAGTTGAAAAATAGTTTTTGTAACTAAATCTCCGCAAGCTTTATCAAATAAGACATATTCTCCTAGCTTGGGAAGTATTTTAAATTTATTATTGCTTACCATATTATTAATTTCATCCGAAAATAAACCGGCTGCATTTATTACTACTTTTGTTTCAATGTCGCCTTTATTAGTTTTTATAACGTAACAACTTTGTTTTTTTTCTATATTAAGGACCTCAGTTCCAAATTCAAATTCCACGCCATTGGTGTATGCGTTTTCAGCCATAGCAATAGTCATTTCATATGGGCAAACAATTCCTCCTGTTGGAGCATATAAGGCACCGACACAGCTCAATGTTACATTAGGTTCCATTTCTCTAACTTGATCTCCATCAAGAATAGCTAAATTAGGTACTCCATTTTTTTCGCCTTGTTCTAGTAATTCTTTAAGATCATTCATGTGTTTCTCGTCGAAGCACAGAACCAATGATCCATTCCTCTTAAATGGGAAATCTAATTCCTTTGCAAGCTTTGTATACATTTCATTACCTTTTGCGTTTAATTTTCCCTTAATAGTACTTGGATTAGCATCATACCCTGCATGTACTATTGCACTATTTGCTTTTGTTGTACCAGAAGCAACATCACTAGATTTTTCAATAACACATGTTTTTAAATTATATTTAGATAGCTCTCTTGATACTGAGCAGCCAATGATGCCAGCACCAATAATAGTTACGTCAAACATCCTTTTACCTCCTAAATGCAAATAAAAAGAGAACCTTGATTAATAGGTATAAAATACCCATACATCAAGGCTCTCTTTTCTCCGCCTTTACTTATTTAAGTACATACTAACATAATAATTAAAGAAGTACAAGTCCCAATTAAAAACATACATAATTTCGAAACAACAACAGAATGATGTGAATTTGCTTGAATGAGAAATGAGAATGTGATAGTATTTAATTAATTATATCTTATAAACCTAAATAAATTTTTGGAGGGTACATCATTGGAAAACCTAGAACAATTATTAATAGAGAACCCAGTTATTGCAGCCATACGAAATGAGCAGGATTTAAAAAAAGTGATTCTTAGTAATGTTCATATTGTGTTTGTCTTATATGGGAGCATAATAAATTTAAAGAAAACATGTGAGGACCTTAAAGAGGCGGGCAAAGTAGTATTTGTTCACGTGGACTTAATAGAAGGATTAAAGGCAGATTATGCAGGGCTGCTTTTTCTAAAACAATGTGGAGAACCTTATGGAATTATAACTACAAGGGCAACAAATATAAAAAATGGGAGAAAGCTAGGATTCTGCGCTATACAGAGAATATTTGCAGTAGATTCTTTGGCTTTAGAAACGGGAATAAGAAATATACAATCTGTAATTCCAGATGCTGTAGAGGTTATGCCTGGGGTTGCAAGTAAGATTATTAAAAATATAGGAAGTGCAGTGAGAGTACCAATTATAGCAGGGGGATTGATTCAAAATAAGAAGGATATAATGGAATCAATTAGCGCAGGAGCAATGGCTATTTCAACGTCAAAACAAGAATTATGGGGTTTATCTGAAGAATAGTAAAGATGAGATTTTCTTATAGGAACATAAGTTGGTAATTAGTTATCAACTTATGTTCCTATAATTTTTGAGAAATAGACCATTGACAAACATGTTAACATGTTATATCATTTAAACATTAAAGAATTTGAAGATATTAATTTAAACTTTTGTGAGGTGTTATTATTATGAAAAATATCATTATTAAGGAAATCAATAAAAAAGTATATTTTTATTTTAGCTGGGGCTATCGTTATTTTAGCGTTAGTTACTTTTTGTGCAAAAAAAAATATATGGTTTTTTTAAATAATGAGTTTAGTAATAAAACTATGATACCAGCGTATGCTGATTTATAGAAAGTAAACTAAGTCTGTACGCAAGGAGGACTCATTATAGGGGTTCTCCTTTTTTAAAAGGAAGACCCATTATAAGGGGTCTTCCTTTTTTTATAATTTTTTATAAGTTAAATGACTTATTAAGACTAAGATCAAAATAATATTTTAGGAGGAATTTTAAATGGTAATCGTAATGAAATCAACTGCAAAACAAGAACAGATTATGAATATTAAGAAAAAACTTGAGGGGTTAGGTTGTGCCATCTTTATTACACAGGGAGAAAACTGTTGCATTTTAGGGATTGTTGGAGACACAAGTTCAATAAATGCAGGCCAGATTGAAGCAGAGGAATGTGTTGATAATGTTATGAGAGTTCAAGCTCCTTACAAAAGAGCTAATAGACTTTTTCATCCTGATGATTCATTAATAAAGGTAGATAACAGAATAATAGGTGGAAAAGAACTAGCGATAATTGCAGGGCCTTGTGCTGTGGAAAGTGAAGAGCAATTGATAACTATTGCAAAAGATGTAAAGCTAGCAGGAGCTAATTTTCTAAGAGGCGGAGCTTACAAACCTAGAACTTCTCCATACGCATTTCAAGGAATGGAGGAAGAAGGATTAAAAATATTATTAGAAGCAAGAAAAATAACGGGGCTTCCAATAGTAACTGAAGTTATGAGTGTTGAACTAGTTGATAAAATATCGCAATATGCTGATGTACTTCAAATTGGAGCTAGAAATATGCAAAATTTCGATCTTTTAAAAGAAGTAGGAAGATGTAATAAGACAATACTTTTAAAGAGAGGTATGAGTGCAACAATTGAAGAACTTCTTATGTCTGCGGAGTACATAATGTCTGAAGGAAATCAAAATGTAGTTTTATGTGAAAGAGGTATTAGGACCTTCGAAACTTTCACAAGAAACACCTTAGATTTAAGTGCAATTCCAGTACTTAAGAGGCTTAGTCACTTGCCAGTTATAGTAGATCCAAGTCATGCCGCTGGTAAATGGTGGTTAGTAGAGTCACTTGCGAAAGCAGCTATAGCAGTTGGTGCAGATGGTCTTGAAATTGAGGTGCATAACGATCCTACCAATGCATTGTGTGATGGACAACAATCATTAAAACCGGAGAAATTTGAGGATCTTGTAAATTCCATAAGAGTAATTGCAAAAACACAAAATAGAATAGTTTAAGAGGTGGTAAATTTGGATTGTACAGACTTTAACATTACAATTGTAGGATTAGGACTTATAGGTGGCTCCTTTGCTATGGCACTAAGAGAATTAAAACCTAAAAATATTTGGGCTATTGACATTGATAAAGATGTTTTAGATATAGCTGAGGAAATGAACATTATTGATAAAGGATATACAAGTCCAGAAATACCACTTAGTAATTCGGATATTGTGATACTTGCAGTTTATCCTCAAAAGACTATAGATTTTGTGAAAAACAATATGAACTTATTTAAAAGTGGAGCAGTTATTACAGATACTGCTGGAATTAAGAGTAATTTAATAAGTGAAATTATGATTGAACTTAGAGATGATTTAGATTTTATCGGTGGTCACCCAATGGCTGGAAAAGAAGAATCAGGGCTCAAGGCTGCAACTAAAGATATGTTTAAAAATGCTAACTATATCTTGACACCAATTAATGGAAATAAAGAGGAGAATATAAATTTAGTAACGGGGATAGTTAGGGGAATGGGGTGTAAAAGTGTGGTACGACTTACACCGAATCAGCATGATGATATAATTGCTTATACAAGCCAGTTACCACATGTTATAGCTGTTTCCTTAATAGATTGTAATAGTTTAATTGTCGGAATACCCCAGTTTGTTGGAGGAAGTTTTAAGGATACCACTAGAGTTGCTACTATAAATGGTGAATTATGGCCTGAATTACTTTTTTATAATGAAGAAAATATAGTTAGCAAAATTGAAGACTTTGAAAATAATATAAAAGAAATAAAAGATGCAATAATAAATCATGATGAAGCTTTTCTAAAGAAAAGGTTTGAGAATGCAACTAATAAGAGAAAGGAGATAAGTAAAGGTGTATAGTATAGAAGTTAAAGCTTCTAGCAGAAGCTATCCAATATACATTAAGAATGGATTACTAGAGGAAATTGGAGCAGAAGTTAAGAAGATATATAAAGGAAGAAAAATAGCCGTAGTAACAGATTCTAATGTTAATGGATTTTATGGGCAAAAGCTTATTTGTTCATTAAAAGAGTCAGGATTTGAAACTTTTAAAATTGTTGTAAAAGCTGGTGAAGAAAGCAAGTCCTTCGAAACTCTTTTAGAGGTGTATGATAAACTTTTAGATTTTAAGATAAACAGAGGAGATATTATAATTGCCTTAGGTGGTGGAGTTGTTGGAGATATGAGTGGTTTTGCAGCCGCAACTTTTTTAAGAGGGATTCCACTCATACAAATTCCAACTACATTACTAGCACAGGTGGATAGTAGTGTAGGTGGTAAGGTTGCAGTAGATTTGCCTCGTGGAAAGAACCTTGTGGGAAGTTTTTATAGCCCTACAGCAGTTTTTATTGATCCATTACTGCTTGGAACACTTAATGACAAGTTTTTTAGTGATGGAATGGGTGAAGTTATAAAATATGGAGCAATAAAAGATAGTGAGCTATTTTATACATTAATGAATTATGAAAACAAAGAAGCCCTTTTAAAAGAGATAGATAAAATCATTTATACTTGCCTTAGTATTAAGGCCGCTATTGTTGAAGATGATGAGTTGGATACTGGGGGCAGAATGTTATTAAACTATGGTCATACCATCGGTCACGCAATTGAGCAATTCTTTAATTTTGAGGTGTATTCCCATGGAGAAGCAGTGGCAATGGGGATGTATTCTATAACAAAACTAGGAGAAGAACTAGGAATGACTAAAACTGGAACAGCAAGTGCTATAAAAGATATTTTAATTAAGTATAATTTGCCTTGGATGTTACCTGAAATAAAAAGTGAGAATATAATTGAGACTATTAGTCATGATAAGAAAAACATTGGGGAATCCATGAATTTCATATTAATAGAATCCATTGGAAATAGTTTTATTGAAAAAATTAATGAAGCTAATATTAAGGGTTATCTGCAAAAAATTCTTAAATAATTATTATATTGAATTGAGGTGTTCGTCGATGAAGTCAGTTATAATTCAACCTTTTTCTTTGAATGGAAAAGTCAAAATTCCGCCTTCAAAATCATTATCCCATAGAGCGGTTATAGCTGCAGGATTAAGTGGCGATGAATGTGCCATTAATAATATTAGTATGTCTGAGGATATAATAGCTACTTGTGAAATAATGGAGAAACTTGGAGTTAAGATTAAACAATTCCCAAACAATCTTGTGGTATGTGGAAAAGGTAAGCTTCAGCTTGCATGCGGTGGAACTTTGGGAAGCGAGCTACAATGCAATGAAAGTGGATCAACACTACGTTTTTTAATTCCTATAGCAATTTTAACTGGAGAAAAAATAATCTTTAAAGGGAAGTCCAAACTAGTACAAAGAACACTTAAACCTTATTATGAAATTTTTGATAAGCAGAATATAAAGTACACTACTAACAATGGTTGTCTTCCTTTAACAATACACGGGAGCCTTAAACCTGGGATTTTTGAACTAAGAGGAGATGTAAGCTCTCAGTTCATTACCGGTCTTATTTATGCGCTGCCTCTATTAAATGGAGAGTCAACGATTAAAATTACTAGTTCCATAGAATCTATTGGGTACATAGATTTAACCCTAGATGTGCTTTCTAAATTTGGGATAAAGGTAGAAAATAATAATTATAGAGAATTTAAAATAAAAGGAAATCAACATTTCATGAAAAGAGATTATAGAGTTGAGGGCGATTTTTCTCAAGCTGCATTTTACCTTGCTGCTGGTGTTTTAGGTGGAGAAATTGAATGCATTGATTTAAATATGGAATCACTTCAAGGAGACAAAGTAATATTGGACATAATTAAAAATATGGGCGGAAAGATTACTATTGAAGATGGTATTATAAGGGCTTCAAAATCAAATTTAAAAGGCACCGTTATTGATGCATCACAATGTCCTGACCTTGTACCAATTGCTGCGGTGCTTGGTGCTTTAAGCGATGGAACAACAGAGATCATTAATGCTGCTAGAGTTAGAATAAAAGAATCTGATAGATTAAAAGCTATAGCAACAGAGCTAAATAAAATTGGAGCAGAGGTTATTGAAAGAGAGGATTCACTTCTAATTCATGGTAAACCATGGCTTAAGGGCGGAATTGTAAGCAGTTGGAATGATCATAGAATAGCTATGGCTATGGCAATTGCTTCAATTAGATGCACGCAGAAGCTCACAATTGAGGATAGTGGGGCAGTGAAAAAATCCTATCCAGAGTTTTATGAGGATTTTAAGGGGTTAGGAGGAAAAGTTAATGAGCGGACAATGGGGTAAAAAAGTAAAGTATTCCATCTTTGGAGAATCGCATGGAAGAGGAATAGGAATAATTATTGATGGATTACCGCCAGGTATAAAGCTTGATATGGATTTTATTAATAGTGAAATGCAAAGACGCGCTCCAGGACGAGATGAATTTTCAACTAAAAGAAAAGAATGTGATAAATTTGAAATACTAAGTGGATATTTTAATGGATATACCACAGGGACACCTCTTTGTAGCGTTATTTTTAATGAAAATCAAAATTCGAAGGATTACGATAAGTTAAAGGATTTAGTAAGACCGGGTCATGCTGATTTTACAGGAAAGGTTAAATATTCAGGCTTTAACGATTATAGAGGTGGCGGACATTTCTCAGGAAGAATTACAGCACCACTTGTTTTTGCAGGTGCTGTTGCGAAACAGATACTTTTTGATAAGGGAATCGAAATAGGAAGTCACATTTTAAGTATTGGGAATGTGTTTGATAGTTATTTTGATGGGGTCAATTTAAAGAAACAGATATTAGCAGATATTCTAAAGAAAGATTTTCCTGTAATTGATGATTCAAAGGGAAAAGAAATGAAGAACATTATATTAAAGGCGAAGGAAGAAACAGATTCGGTTGGAGGTATAATTGAAGCTACTATATTAAATGTGCCTTGTGGACTGGGGGAACCATTCTTTGATTCTATAGAGAGCAATTTAGCTCAATTACTATTTTCTGTGCCTGCAGTTAAGGGGGTAGAATTTGGCATGGGCTTTCAAATAACAAAACTTCGGGGAAGCGTATCAAATGATGTACCGTGCATTAAAAATGGGAGTGTATTGACGAAAACTAACAATAATGGTGGAATTAATGGTGGTATTTCTAATGGAATGCCGATAGTTTTTAGGGTAGCTATGAAACCAACACCTTCTATTGCAAAAACTCAAGATACCATTGATATGGTGACTTGTGAAAATTCGGAAGTATCTGTTACAGGAAGGCATGACCCTTGCATAGTTTTAAGAGCGCTAGCAGTGATAGAAGCTTGCGCTGCAATGAGTATTTTAGATTTTATTTGAAGGATGTGCTTTAATGAGTAAATTAGATGATTTTAATATAGATAATTTAAGAAGTGAAATTGATAAAATTGACTCAAGCCTTGTATCATTATTTGAAAAGCGTATGGAAGTAGTTTTAAAGGTAGCTGAATATAAAAAAAATAATCATATGGAAGTTTTAAATAAGGCTAGAGAAGAAATAGTTATAAAGAAGAATTTAGACTTAGTTAAAAATAAAAATTTGTTTTTAGAGGTAGAAGAATTTTTCAAATCCGTTATGGAAATAAGTAGAGGGTTTCAAAACAAAAATTTAAATCGGGAGGGGGCTTTTGCTACTGAGAAAAAGCTAACAGTTGGTTTTTATGGCGTAACAGGTTCCTTTAGCGAACAAGCTTTAAAGGGATATTTCGGTGAAAATGTGGACGCAAAAGCAATAAGTGAGTTTGAAGATATATTTTTGCAATTGAAATATGGGAAGATAAATTATGGTGTTATCCCTATAGAAAATTCTTCCACAGGAGCAATATCCGCGGTTTATGACCTTCTAAATAAATATAATTTTTATATAACAGGAGAAAAATATCTTAAAATAAGCCAAAACTTAATGGGAATTAGAGGATCAACACTAGATGATATCAAAGAGGTTTACTCTCATCCACAGGGATTAGAGCAAAGTATGGAATTTTTAAAAGGCTACAAGCAGTGGAAGTTAGTTCCCTATAACAGCACTGCAAAAAGTGCGCAGTTAGTTAAAGATAGACAGGACAAAACCTTGGCAGCCATAGCTAGCGCTAAGGCAGCGGAAATATACAACCTTGAGATTTTGCAGAAAAATGTAAATTCAAATGCAACAAATATGACTAGGTTTGTTGTTATTGGTAAAGAGTTGGAGTCAACTAGCGGAAACAATAAAACAAGCTTAGTTTTATCTACTACCCACAAGGCAGGTTCGCTCTATCATGTTTTAAAGCATTTTGAAGAAAATGGTATAAACCTTTTGAAAATTGAATCTAGACCAATAAAGGATAAGCCATGGGAATATTTCTTTTACATAGATTTCCACGGAAACATAGATGAAGATAAAATTATATCTTCAATTAAGTTAATTAAAAAGAATAGCCGTTATTTTAAAATATTGGGCAATTATAAAAGTGAAATGATTGACAATGAATAAATGATATTAGTAAGTTTTACTTAAGAAATGAGGGTGAGTTATGTCAGGGTTATATGGTTTACTTGGAGAAAAACTATCACATAGTGTTTCGCCGCAAATACATTCAATGGTATTTAATAAATTGAATATGAAGGGTTATTATCATCTCTTCGAATTTAAAAGCAAAGATCTGAAAGCAGCAATGGCCGGATTTAATGTTATTAAACCAAGAGGTATTAATGTAACTATTCCTTATAAAATTAAGGTTATGGAATTACTTGATGAGGTTAGCATAGAAGCAAAAGCGATAGGATCTGTAAACACCCTAAAGTTTGAGGAAAACAAAACTATTGGATACAACACAGATTACTTTGGAATTGGAATGCTTTTCAATAAGTATGATATTGAAGTGAAAAATAAAAAAGCAACAATACTTGGAAACGGTGGAGTAGCAGTTACTGTGGTTCAATATTTATTAAATAAGGGAATAACTGAAATTACTGTAGTTACAAGAGATATCTCAAGGATTAAGGAAAACAGCAAATTTAATGGTTGTAAATTGATTTCTTATAATGAAATTCAAGGGCTTAAAGAGTCAGATATAGTGGTAAACTGTACACCACTTGGAATGTATCCTAATTTGGACAATTCTCCAATTGAAAAGAAACATATTGGTAAATTTGGCGCCGCTGTAGATATGATCTACAATCCTAAGGAAACCCTATTTTTAAAGTATGCGAAGGAGACGGGTTTAAAAGCAGTTAATGGTCTTTATATGCTAGTTGGCCAGGCAATTGCTGCTCAGGAAATCTGGAATGATATTAAGATCCCAAAGATAATAATTGATGAAATTTATGATGAACTAGAAAAGGGAGTAGAAAATTAAAAGATGAAAAATATAGTTTTAATTGGGATGCCCGGTTGTGGTAAAAGTGTCATTGGAGAAATAATCGCAGAAAAGATAGAAATGGCATTTATAGACATAGATGCATATATTGAAGCTAGTACAAATCTTACGATTACTGAAATGTTTAAAAATGGTGAGGCTGGATTTAGAGACATAGAATCTAAAGTAGTTGAGAAATTATCTAAAAAAAATCGAGTAATTATTTCAACTGGCGGTGGAGTGATTAAAAAACATGAAAATATTTTAAATTTAAAGAAAAATGGTATTATAATTTACATAAACCGTCCTATTGAAAATATAGTAGCGGATATAGATGTTGAGACCCGCCCCTTACTAGCAAAAGATCCATCTAAGCTTTATAGATTGTTTGAGGAGAGAGGTCACTTGTACAAACAATATTGTGACTATGAGGTTATGAATACTAGTGATATTTACGATGTAGTGAATAATATCATAGAAATATATATAAATGAGATGTCGTTAATTAAATAACTTAACACAGAAAAAAAGCTGTTGATTATTAAACAGTATCGTTGAAAAATAATTGTAAACAAGTTTTTTATCATTTAGCATTGAGTAATATGGAAATTATTATTGTGAAATGAATTCAAATAAAGTAATATATATATAAGATTAAATTCAAAACAACAAATTATCTATATTTAAAATGGAGAGTCAAATCAGGAGTAAATTAATAAATGTTTGAGATGGAAGAAAAATATATTATGTACGTTGACAAATTATAAAAAAAGGTGTAGTTTATAACTAGCGTTAGCACTCGATAACATAGAGTGCTAACAAAATAAAAAATAAGAAGATTTGGTACGAAAGGGGAAATTTTAATTGGAAAAAAAGCAGTTTAAAACGGAGTCTAAGAGAATTCTGGATATGATGGTAAATTCAATATATACTCATAGGGATATTTTTTTAAGAGAACTTATCTCTAATGCTAGTGATGCTATTGATAAAATTTATTATAAGACATTAGCGGATGATTCATTGAATTTTGATAAGGGTAATTACTATATTACAATAGCCAGTGATAAGTTAACTAGAACAATAAAAATTTCTGATACAGGAATTGGAATGACAGAAGCTGAACTTAGTGATAACCTAGGAGTTATAGCTAAAAGTGGCTCTTTAGCATTCAAAAAAGAAAATGAAATAAAAGATGGGTACGACATAATTGGACAATTTGGAGTGGGATTTTATTCTGCATTTATGGTAGCAGATAATATTACTGTTATAAGTAAAGTTTTTGGTAGTGATGAAGCACATAAATGGGAATCTAATGGTGCAGAGGGTTATACCATAGAACCTTGCGCAAAAGATACTGTTGGAACAGAAATTATACTTAAAATAAAAGAGAATACAGAAGATGATAACTTTGATGAATTTCTTGATGAAAATGGACTAAAATCTATTGTAAAGAAATACTCCGATTTCATTAGGTATCCAATTAAAATGGATATAAGTCAGTCAAGACTTAAAGAAGGTAGTGAAACAGACTACGAAGACTTCGTTGAGGAAAAGACTGTAAACAGCATGGTTCCTATATGGAGAAAAAATAAAAGCGAACTTACTGATGAAGATTATGATAATTTTTACGCTGAAAAGCACTATGGATTTGACAAACCAGCAAGGCATATCCATATTAGTGTTGATGGTGTTATAAGTTATAATTCAATTTTATATATTCCAGAAAAAACGCCTTATGATTTCTATACAAAAGAATATGAAAAAGGCTTAGAATTATATTCAAGTGGTGTTTTAATCATGGATAAGTGTGCAGATTTATTGCCTGACTATTTTAGTTTTGTAAAAGGAATAGTTGATTCAGAAGATCTGTCGCTTAACATATCTAGAGAAGTACTGCAACATGATAGACAACTTAAACTTATAGCTAAAAACATTAAAACTAAAATTAAAAATGAGTTAGATAGTTTACTTAAAAATGAAAGAGAAAAATATGAAGAATTTTATGAAGCATTTGGAAGACAATTGAAGTATGGTATTTATAGCGATTTTGGAAGTAACAAAGATGTTTTGCAAGATTTATTGTTGTTTTATTCATCAAAGGAGAAAAAGAATGTTACTTTAGATGAATATGTTTCTAGAATGCCAGAGGATCAAAAATATATTTATTATGCTTCAGGAGAATCAAACGCGCGAATTGAAAAATTACCACAAATTGAAATGGTATCAGATAAGGGATTCGAAATTTTATATTTCACGGATGAGGTAGACGAATTCGCTGTGAAAATGATAATGAAGTACAAAGAAAAGGAATTTAAATCTGTATCAAGTGGTGACTTAGGTATAGAAGTAGATGAAAAAGAAAATCCTTCTAGCACTGATGAAAAAGACAATAAAGAATTATTTGAACATATGAAAAGTGTTTTAACAGGTAGAGTTAAGGATGTTAGGGCATCAAAAAGACTTAAGAACTACCCAGTATGTTTATCAAATGATGGTGACCTTACAATAGAAATGGAAAAAACATTAAATTCTATGCCTAACAATGAAAACATAAAAGCAGATAAGGTTTTAGAAATAAATATAAATAATGATATGTTTAAAGTACTTAAGGAATCTTTCGAAAAAGATAAAGTTAAGTTAGATTTATATACTAATATATTATATAATCAGGCGCTACTTATTGAAGGATTACCGATTAACGATCCGGTAGAATTCACAAACAATATATGTAAAGTAATGATATAAGAAAAATACGCTTTCAATAAAAATTTAAGAGAGCTTTGCAAAAGCGTTACAAATATATAAAAAAAGCATATGCTATATTTGGAAGATGGTTTCTGTATTGTGAAATATAACCCATAAACTAGACAGTTTAAAAAAAATGACCTATGTTAGCACTAAAAAGTGAGTCCTGTATTGAGCAGGGCTCATTTTATTTAATCCCCACTGGTATCTGTCATTATTATAGTAACTCATATAACTATCAACTATTCCTACTAACTCACCGAATGACATAGCTTGTTTATATTCCATCTCGTCTTTCATATGCCCGAAAAATGATTCCATAGGAGCATTATCTAAACAATTACCTTTTCTAGACTTTGATTGTGTCAGTCCTAATTCTTTAACACGAGATTGAAAATCTGCATTTGTATAATGAAATCCTTGATCAGGGTGTATAATTGTATCTGAATTATCTTCCAAATTAAGGTTACATTCTAACCTATTAAGCGTTTTTAACACTATACTCAATTTTTTTCTCCAGCGAGCCAGCGTATTGACTGGGTTTCGCTTTTCTATTATAGATATGTCAAATCCACAATGCCTAAAGAAATCCATAGGGGCTTTTTTAGAGTCCATTGATATCTATCTTTATTATAATAGTTCGCATAGTCCTTAATTTCATTTTTTACGCTTTTAGAATAGCAGGCTACCGCCTGAAAAATCATGTGATATTTTAAGTTGAATAATATATCGTGAATACATTTTTTTATCTCAAAGCTAACAAATTTAAATTATATAACGACTTATGGTCTAAAATATGTATTTCATGGTAATAGAGTTTACACTATTTGTACATCTGTGTAAAATGATTATTATAAAGTAATGCCCTATGTATGAAAGAGAATTAACATGTCTTACAAAACTATTATTTAGTATGGAGTGCAATGAGCAAGCAGCATATTGTAGTTCATAGAAGGAGTGGTTAATCACTGAATAAGAAGAATAGGTGGTATAAAAATGGTAAAAAAACAATTAAATGAAGAAGAAATACAAATTTATCCGTTAAGTTTATATCAAAAAGATGTATGGGTTGAACAATGCTTATATAAAGATAAACCAATATATAATATTGGTGGTTATGCAAATATTAATGGTCCTATCGAATACCAAATGTTTCAAAAATCGGTACAAAAGCTAATTGAAGACAATGATAGCTTAAGAATTAGAATATTTGAAAATGATGGACAACCTTCGCAGAAAATATTAAAAGAATTGAAATATGAGGTACCGTTTTATGATTTTTCCATAAAACAATATGCGGAGAAATTTTCTTTGAATTGGATGCAAAAGGAATTTTTAAAACCATTTATTTTTGATAATGGTGAGAATTTATTTCGATTTGTTCTTATTAAAGTAAATAATAATAAGTATTTCTACTTTATGGAATCGCATCATATAGTATCAGATGGATGGGGATTTTCACTAATATTTAAAGAGACAGTTAATAATTATAACAATATAACTGAGACAAAAAGCAAGTTAGAAAAGTATTCCTATTTAGAATTTATAAAAGAAAATAAAAGATACCAAGAATCAGATACATATTTAAAAAACAAAATGTTTTGGAAGGATAAATTCAAACATATTCCAGAAGCTCTATTTACTAAGGGTGTGAATAGTAATGGAGGTATAGTTAGTAATAGAGAAAGCCTAGTAATAGAAAGAAAAGTGTATGATGAAATAATTGAATTTTCTAACAAAAGAAAATGTTCCGTATTTCACTTTTTTCTTGGTATATTAGCTGTATATTTCGGAGAGGTTTGCAATAAAGAAGAGGTAGTAATAGGAGTTCCCATATTAAACAGAACAAAAGCTAGCAATAAGCAAATAGTAGGACATTTTGCCAATGTTATACCATTAAAGATAGCTATAATAAAAGAAAAGACATTTTCATATATGATAAATGAAATAAGGATGGAATTAGGAGAGTGTTACAGACATCAAAAACTTTCTTTTGGTGAAATTTGCGGTAGCATTTATAAAGAAAGAAAAGACGGCTTATTTGATATAACTTTATCCTATGAACATCATAATTACGCAGCAAATTTTAATGGGGCAAAAACGGATATAAAAACGTTAAGTAATCATCATGAAAGAAATTCCATGAGCGTATTTATACGAGAGTTTGACGAGTGTAAAGATGTTGAGATTAACTTTGACTATAATATTGAAGTATTTAAAAAATTTATGCCTATAAAAGATGTAATTACACATATCCAATATTTAATTAAACATATTATAGATAGTGATGAAAAAAGTATTAATGATATTGAAATAATTACAGAACAAGAAAAACATCATATATTATGTGATTTTAACGATACAAAGGCAGAATATCAAAAATATAAGACAATATATGAATTGTTTGAGGAACAGGTTGAAAAAACGCCAGATAATATAGCAGTAGTATTTGAAGATGAGAAGCTAACTTATAGAGAACTAAATGAGAAAGCCAATAGTTTAGCAAGAATATTGAGGGAAAAAGGCGTTAAACCAGACAGTGTAGTAGGAATAATGATAGAGAGTTCCCCGGAGATGATAGTAGGAATACTTGCAATTTTAAAAGCTGGAGGAGCCTATTTACCAATAGAACCAAGTTACCCACAAGAGAGAATAAAATACATATTGGAAAACAGTAAGTCTTCTATACTTATTACAAAGTCAGCATATATGGATCTATTTAACATTGAGGTAGAAATAATAGACATGGATAATACTGAAATCTATAATACTGATAAAGAGAATTTGGGGAAAGTAAATATACCCCAAGATTTAGCTTATATAATCTATACATCAGGGAGTACTGGAAAACCTAAAGGTGTTGTAATTACGCATGAGGCAGTGTTAAATACAATACAGGATATAAATAGTAAATTTGCAGTAAAAGAAAATGATAAAATCATAGGACTTTCTTCTGTGTGTTTTGATCTATCAGTATATGATATCTTTGGGGCTTTGAGTACAGGAGCAAAGCTTGTGCAAATTAAAGATCAACGAGATGTAAATAAAATTATTGAGGTATTAAAGGATAAAAGTATAACTATATGGAACTCAGTTCCTGCTATTATGGATATGTTAATAGAAAGTATAACAGAGCCATTTAAAAATGAAAATTTGAGACTAGTAATGTTAAGTGGAGATTGGATTCCTTTAAAATTGCCTGGAAAAATAAAAAAATATTTTCCAAATGCAGCAATAATAAGTTTAGGTGGTGCAACAGAAGCTTCTATTTGGTCTATCTATTATCCGGTTACGGAAGTTAAAATCGAATGGAATAGCATTCCATATGGAATGCCTTTATCTAATCAAAGTTTCTATGTGTTAAACAAAGAAATGAAGTTATGTCCATTTGGAATCCCTGGAAAGTTATATATTGGAGGAGTTGGATTAGCAAAAGGGTATATGAATGATATAGAAAAGACGAAAAATGCGTTTATTAATCATCCTGAGTTGGGTAAATTGTATAGTACTGGAGATTGGGGGAGATTTCGTAAAGAAGGATATATTGAATTTTTAGGTAGAAGAGATCATCAGGTGAAAATAAGAGGATTTAGAATAGAACTTGGTGAAATAGAAAATCAGTTATTAAGGCAAGAAAATATAAAAGAAGCAGTAGTAGTAGATAGAGAAGACAAAAAAGGGAATAAATACTTATGTGCATATATAGTATTAAAAAAAGAAATGACAGTAGCAGAATTAAGAGAAAGTTTGTCAAAAGAACTACCAGACTACATGATACCGGCGTATTTTATACAGATAGAGAAGATACCACTAACACCAAATGGAAAGATAGATAGAAAAGCACTGCCAGAGCCAGATGGAGAAATAAGTACAGGAGTAGAATATGCAGTACCAAGAAATGAAATAGAAGAGAAAATGGTAAAGGTATGGTCTGAAGTATTAGGAGTAAAAAAAGTAGGAATTGATGACAGTTTCTTTGAATTAGGGGGAGATTCAATTAAGGCTATACAGGTCTGCGCTCGTTTAAGCAGATATAATTTGAAGATAACAGTTAGTGAGTTGTTTGCAAATCCAACAATAAGAGAATTAAGTATAAATGCTAAGCAAGAGGATAAACAAATAAATCAAAAAGTTATACAAGGAGAAGTAGAACTAACTGCTATACAAAGGTGGTTTTTTAAACAGGAATTTACCAATATGCATCATTGGAACCAAGCATTTATGATGTACTCAAAAGAGTGTTTTGATGAAAAAATTATAGATAAGGTATTTTCGAAAATAGTTGAACATCATGATGCATTAAGGATAGTTATTAGAAAAGAAGAAAATAAGCTAATTCAGTACAACAGGAGAGTAGAAGATAAATTATTTGATTTATCAGTTATGGATTTGGGTAATAAAGAATCATATCAAGCAGAAATGGAAGAACAGGCAACAAAGATACAGTCAAGTATAAATCTAATTGATGGACCTCTTGTAAAGTTAGGGTTGTTTAAAACTAAAGATGGAGATCATTTGTTAATAGTAATACATCATTTAGTAGTGGATGGTATTTCGTGGAGAGTTTTACTTGAAGATTTTTCGGCAGGATATAGATGTGCTGTAAATAAAGAAAAAATAGAACTACCTATAAAAACACATTCATTTAAGGAATGGTCAGAGAATATTCAAAAATACGCTAAGAGTAATAAACTATTAGAGGAAATAGAGTATTGGAAAAATGTCGAAGATACTGAAGTAATAAAACTTCCTAAAGATCATCAAACTACAAGTAATAATTGGTATAGTTCTAAGAAGGTACAAATGAAAATATCAAAAGAAGAGACAGATAAGCTATTAACAGATACAAATAGAGCTTATAATACAGAAATAAATGATATTTTATTAGCTGCACTAGGATTATCAATAAAAAATTGGACAGGTGAAAATAAAGTTTTAGTAAGTATTGAAGGGCATGGAAGAGAAGAAATAATACCTAATATGAATATAACAAGAACAATAGGATGGTTTACATCATCTTATCCTGTAATTTTAGATTGTGAAAAATCTGAGGATATAAATTACTATATAAAATCAACAAAGGATGGTATAAGGAGAATTCCCAATAAGGGAGTAGGATACAATATATTAAAATATGTAACACTTAATGAGTATATAAAAGATTTAGAATTTAAACAAAACCCTCAAATAAGCTTTAATTATTTAGGCCAATTTGATAATGATGTAAACCAAGAAATGTTTAATGCATCATTTATTCCTACAGGAGATGCTATAGGTAAGGAATGTCAACGTTTATATGATATAGACATAAATGGCATGGTAGTAAAGGGAGAATTGTGTTTAAACTTTGAATATAATAAAGATGAGTATGATGAGAGCACAATTATAGAACTTGTTAAAAATTATAAAGAAGCACTACTAGATATTATTAAATATTGTGTTGAAAAAGAAGAGACGGAAATGACACCAAGTGACTTGGACTATAAAGAAGTTTCTATTGAAGAACTTCAAGATATAAAGTTAACAATTGGAAGTTTATTTAATGAAATCTGATCTCTATTGAAGTGCAATTTGAAATTACTACTAATATATCTTGCTTCGTGTTTCAGTTAGACTGAAGCAAGGTATATATTAAAAATGGGAGATGATAAATAGTGAGTAATAATGAAATGATAAAAAATATATATCCCTTATCTCCAATGCAAGAAGGTATGCTATTTCATAAATTATTGGGTAATGATAAAAATGCATATTTTGAACAATCATCTTCTAAAATAATTGGAAGCTTAGAAGTGGAATTATTTGAAATAAGTATAAATAAACTCATTGAAAGATATGATGTTTTAAGAACCTTATTTATATATGAAGATAAAAAAAGACCTTTACAGATTGTACTAAAAAAAGCCAAAATAAAAATATGCTTTGAAGATATATCGTCCTTAAGAAGTAGTGAGAAAGTAATATTCATAAAGGAATTTAAAGAAAAGGATACAGTTAAAGGATTTAACTTGTCAAGGGAAATTTCAATAAGAGCTTCGATAATTAAAACAGATGAAGAAAAGTATATTTTTATATTAAGTTTTCATCACATAATTTTAGATGGATGGAGTATTCCAATTATATTTAATGAGCTTATGTATATATATAGTGCGCTTAAGGAAAATAGGCCTATAAAATTTAAAAAAGTAAACGAGTACAGTAATTATATAAAATGGTTAGAAAAGCAAGATAAAAAAGAAGCTCTTTTATATTGGGAGAAATACTTAGAAGACTACGAACAACAAGCGCAGATTTCACAATTAGCTAAGTCCGTTAAAGAGGTTAAGTACATAAACAGTGATATAAAATTTATTATAGATAAAGAAACAACAAACAAGTTAGAAAATATAGCAAGAAAGAATAAAGCAACTGTAAACACAGTGTTTCAAACTATATGGGGAATATTACTTCAAAGATATAATAATGTAAATGATGTTGTGTTTGGAGCCATAGTATCAGGTAGACCGGCTGAAATTGATGGAATTGAAAATATGGCAGGGTTGTTTATAAATACTGTTCCAGTACGAATAAAAAGTAGCACAGACAAGGGGTTTATAGGATTATTAAAAGAAGTACAAGATGCTAATGTTAAGTCTAAAAAGTATGAGTATGTGCCATTAGCAGAAGTACAATCAAATACAAGTATAAAACAAAAATTAATAGATAATATAATGGTATTTGAAAATTATCCAGTGATTGAACATAATAAAAAATTAGATTTTAAAATACAAATGGATGAAGTTGTTGAACAAACTAATTATAATTTTAATATTATAATTGGAATGACTGATGAAATATTTATAAAATTAAATTATAATGCATCTATTTATGATGATAAGTATGTAAATATGATAGCAGGTCATATAAAACATGTCATAAAAGAGGTATCAGAGAATCCAGAAATAAAGATATCAGAAATAGATATGCTTTCAGAAGAGGAAAAGACAAAAATATTAGTAGAGTTCAATGATACAAAAGCAGAGTATCCAAAGGATAAAACAATTCATGAATTGTTCGAAGAACAGGTAGAAAAATCACCAGATAATATAGCAGTAGTACTTGAAGATAAAAAGCTAACTTATAGAGAACTAAATGAGAAAGCAAATAGTTTAGCAAGAATATTGAGAGAAAAGGGCGTAGAGCCAGATTCTATAGTAGGAATAATGGTGGAAAGATCTCTGGAGATGATGATAGGGATAATGGGAATATTAAAAGCGGGGGGAGCATATCTACCTATAGATCTAAGCCATCCAAAGGAAAGAATTGAGTATATGCTAATGGATAGTGAAGTCAAAGTATTATTAAGCGCAGAAAGATTAGTAGATAACATAGAGTTTGATGGAGAAGTTATAGATTTAGTTGATAAATATTTATTTAAAGGTAATTTAAGTAATCTAGAGAAAGTAAATCAATCAAGTAATTTAGCGTATATTATATATACTTCAGGTACAACTGGTGAACCTAAGGGGGCGATGATAGAGCATTTTAACCTTAATAACTTTATACATTCCTTAGCTAAACAATTTGATAAGGGATTTAATTCAAATGATAGGATTTTATCATTAACAAACTATGTGTTTGATGTAAGTGTATGCGAGTTCTTTGTGTCATTAATCAGTGGAGCAACTTTAGTTATTAATCATAAACAAAAGACCTTTGATCCTATTGAAATAGCAAAATTAATAGTTAATAATCAAATAACGTTTACGTATATTCCACCGTCTCTGTTATTAGAAGTCTATGAAAATTTAAAGATGAATAAGAGAAAGGTAAAGCTAAGGAAATTACTGGTTGGTGTTGAAGCAATAAGAGGCGAGACATTAAATAAATTTTATACTCTAAATAAAGACTTAGAGATAGTAAATGGTTATGGACCTACTGAAACAACTATATGTTCAACTTTTTATAAGGTAACTAAAAATGAGCCTCAAAATAGAAATGTACTAATAGGAAGAAGTGTAGGAAATACTAATATTTATATTTTAAATAAATATTTAAAAATAGTTCAGGTAGGAGTAGTAGGAGAGTTATTCATAAGTGGAGATGGGGTATCAAGAGGATATATAAATAAACAAGAATTGACAGATGAAAAGTTCGTAGGAAATCCATTTAAATTAGGTACTAAAATGTATCACACAGAAGATTTTGCAAGATGGCTACCTGATGGAAATATAGAATTTATAGGAAGAACAGATAATCAAGTAAAAATAAGAGGCTTTAGAATAGAACTTGGTGAAATAGAGAATCAGTTATTAAAGCAGAAAAATATAAAAGAGGCAGTAGTAGTAGATAGACAAGATAATCAAGGAAATAAATACTTATGTGCGTATATAGCATGTGATGAAGAAATGACGGTAGCAGAATTAAGAGAAGGGTTGAAAAAAGAATTACCAGAGTACATGATTCCAGCATATTTTATGCAAATAGAGAGGATGCCACTAACACCAAATGGAAAGATAGATAGGAAAGCATTACCAGAGCCGGATGGAGAAATAAACACAGGAGTAGAGTATGCATCAGCAACAAATGAGACAGAAGAGAAGCTAGTAAAGGTATGGAGTGAAGTACTAGGAGTAGAAGGAATAGGTATTGATGATAATTTTTTTGTATTAGGAGGACATTCACTAAAGGCTATACAGGTAGTGTCAATGATACATAAAGAGCTAAATGTAGAAGTGCCTGTAGGTGAGGTATTTAGTAATACAACTATAAGACAGATAGGAGAATATATAAGCAAATCAAAGGAAAGCATATACTCATCAATAAAAGTGGTAGAAGAAAAATGGGAGAAGGAAGTACTATGAGTTTGATATTTAGAATAAAAGCATCTTCAGCACAAAAGAGGTTATTTACATTAAATCAGTTTGAAAAAGAAAAAACAAGCTACAATATGCCATCAGTAATGGTAGTAGAAGGAAATTTAGAAAAAGAAAAAGTAGAAGAAACATTTAGAAAGCTTGTTGAAAGGCATGAAGCATTTAGAACTTCTTTTGAATTAAGAGATAAAGAAATAGTACAAAAAATACACAAAGAGGTAGAATTTTATTTAGAATACATAGAATTAAAGAAAGAAGAAGAAGAAACAATAAAAATAATAGTAAAAAGCTTTATAAAACCATTTGATCTATCAAAAGCACCTTTATTAAGAGTGAAACTAATAAAAATAGAAGAAGAAAAACATATATTAATGATAGATATGCATCATATAATATCAGATGGTACATCTATAGGAATTATTATAGAAGAATTCTCAAAGCTTTACAAAGGAGAAGAATTAAAAAAATTAAAAATACAATATAAAGACTATTCAGCATGGCAAAATGAAGCTTTAAGCTCAGAAAATATGAAAAACCAAGAAGAGTATTGGAAAAATGTATTTAAGAAGAAAATACCTGTATTAGACATGCCAACAGATTATAAAAGACCTACAATGAAAAGCTTCGAAGGAGAAAGTATAGGATTTAAGATTGATAAATATATAACAGAAAAGGCAAAGAAAATAGGAATGGATAATGGAACAACATTGTATATGACATTATTGTCAACATACAATATACTGCTATCAAGATATAGTGGACAAGAAGATATAATAGTAGGCTCACCAATAGAGGGAAGACCACATGCCGATTTACAAAAAATAGTAGGCGTGTTTGTAAATACTCTTGCAATGAGGAACTATCCAAAAGCAGATAAAACCTTTAAAGATTTTTTGCAGGATGTAAAGAAAAATGCATTAAATGCATACGAAAATCAAGATTATCAATTTGATGAATTAGTAAAAAAGTTAGATATAAGAAAAGATTTAAGTAGAAATGCACTATTTGATGCTATGTTTGTATTACAGAATACTGATGTTTACGGTATAGATATTGATAGCTTAAAATTCAAACCATATAGCTTTGAATATAAAATGTCTAAGTTTGATATTACATTATCAGCAATAGAAGCAAAAGGAGAAATATCATTCAACATAGAATACTGCACAAAGTTGTTTAAGAGAGAAACAATAGAAAGAGTAATACAACACTTTATAAATATATTAAAAGAAGTATCAGAGAATCCAGAAATAAAGATATCAGAGATAGAGATGCTTTCAGAAGAAGAAAAGATAAAGATACTAGTAGATTTTAACAATACGAAGGCAGAATATCAAAAAGATAAAACAATATATGAATTGTTTGAGGAACAGGTTGAAAAAACGCCAGATAATATAGCAGTAGTATTTGAAGATGAGAAGCTAACTTATAGAGAACTAAATGAGAAAGCCAATAGTTTAGCAAGAATATTGAGGGAAAAAGGCGTTAAACCAGACAGTGTAGTAGGAATAATGATAGAGAGTTCCCCGGAGATGATAGTAGGAATACTTGCAATTTTAAAAGCTGGAGGAGCCTATTTACCAATAGAACCAAGTTATCCACAAGAGAGAATAAAATACATATTGGAAAACAGTAAGTCTTCTATACTTATTACAAAGTCAGCATATATGGATCTATTTAACATCGAGGTAGAAATAATAGACATAGATAATACTGAAATCTATAATACTGATAAAGAGAATTTGGGGAAAGTAAATATACCCCAAGATTTAGCTTATATAATCTATACCTCAGGAAGTACTGGAAAACCTAAAGGTGTTGTAATTACGCATGAGGCAGTGTTAAATACAATACAGGATATAAATAGTAAATTTGCAGTAAAAGAAAATGATAAAATCATAGGACTTTCTTCTGTGTGTTTTGATCTATCAGTATATGATATCTTTGGGGCTTTGAGTACAGGAGCAAAGCTTGTGCAAATTAAAGATCAACGAGATGTAAATAAAATTATTGAGGTATTAAAGGATAAAAGTATAACTATATGGAACTCAGTTCCTGCTATTATGGATATGTTAATAGAAAGTATAACAGAGCCATTTAAAAATGAAAATTTGAGACTAGTAATGTTAAGTGGAGATTGGATTCCTTTAAAATTGCCTGGAAAAATAAAAAAATATTTTCCAAATGCAGCCATAATAAGTTTAGGTGGTGCAACAGAAGCTTCTATTTGGTCTATCTATTATCCGGTTACGGAAGTTAAAATCGGATGGAATAGCATTCCATATGGAATGCCTTTATCTAATCAAAGTTTCTATGTGTTAAATAAAGAAATGAAGTTATGTCCATTTGGAATCCCTGGAAAGTTATATATTGGAGGAATTGGATTAGCAAAAGGGTATATGAATGATATAGAAAAGACGAAAAATGCGTTTATTAATCATCCTGAGTTTGGTAAATTGTATAGTACTGGAGATTGGGGGAGATTTCGTAAAGAAGGATATATTGAATTTTTAGGTAGAAGAGATCATCAGGTGAAAATAAGAGGATTTAGAATAGAACTTGGTGAAATAGAAAATCAGTTATTAAGGCAAGAAAATATAAAAGAAGCAGTAGTAGTAGATAGAGAAGACAAAAAAGGGAATAAATACTTATGTGCATATATAGTATTAAAAAAAGAAATGACAGTAGCAGAATTAAGAGAAAGTTTGTCAAAAGAACTACCAGACTACATGATACCGGCGTATTTTATACAGATAGAGAAGATACCACTAACACCAAATGGAAAGATAGATAGAAAAGCACTGCCAGAGCCAGATGGAGAAATAAGTACAGGAGTAGAATATGCAGTACCAAGAAATGAAATAGAAGAGAAAATGGTAAAGGTATGGTCTGAAGTATTAGGAGTAAAAAAAGTAGGAATTGATGACAGTTTCTTTGAATTAGGGGGAGACTCAATTAAAGCCATTCGTATGATATCGAAACTGCGAGAATACGGTTATGAGATAGGTATAAGAAATATTATGAGAGATAGAACTATTCGAGCAATTCGTACAGGAATTAGTAAAGTAGAAATAAGTAATGCAGAACAATCAGAAATAGTAGGTAAAGTTGGGTTAACACCAATACAAATAGACATCTTTACAAATAAGCTTGAAGTTCCAAATCATTTTAATCAATCCTTTATTCTTGAAAGTAAAGAAAGAATAAAGCAAGAAAGTCTTAAAAAGGCACTCACAGCAATTGTAGAGCATCATGATATACTTAGAGCAGTGTACAAAGATGATGAACTAACAATAAGGTCAAATTCTGAAGGTAGCTTGTATAACTTTAAGTATTATGATTTTTCTGATATTAAAGAAGAAGAAATATTATACAGAAAAATAGATGAAAGTGCAAATGAAATACAATCGAGTATTAATATTTCAACTGGACCATTAATGAAAGTAGGAGTATTCTGTACAGAATACAAAGACTATTTATTCATTTCCATTCATCATTTAGTGGTAGATGGAGTGTCGTGGCGAATCATTTTAGAAGACTTAAGCAGAGGATATTTAGCATCAAAAGAGAAAAAAGAAATTATACTTCCAGCAAAAACTGTTTCATTCAAGAAATGGAGTGAGACATTAAGAAGATATAGAGAGAGCAATGATTTGAAGAAAGAGATTGTTTATTGGAAAGATATTGAACAAAAGGTTAAAGAGAGTAAGATGGGATTTACAGTAAATGAAGTCGAACATGGAATAAATGATGTTACTGTTCATTTAACTAGTGAACAAACAAATGATTTACTATATAAAGCGGGACGAGCTTATGGGACAGAAATTAACGATTTGCTTTTAACAGCATTATTTAGAGCAGTTAATAAAGTTACAGGAATTAAGAGTGTGTCTGTAAGCGTTGAAGGGCATGGAAGAGAGCCAATAGGGTTCTCCATGGCAATTGACAGAACTGTAGGATGGTTTACAAGCGTTTATCCTGTAGCAATAAATGAAATCGGAGAAACAATAGTAAAGGACATATGTAAAATAAAAGAGACTCTAAGAAAAATTCCTAATCATGGAATTGGATATGGAGTGCTAAAAGTATTAGGAGATGATGTGCTGGAGGGAATAGAGCCTGATATCACATTTAATTATTTAGGGGAATTTGGACAGGAAAATAATACTGAGGATTTTTTATTAAGCAATATCTCTTGTGGACAAGAGATATCAGAAAAAAATAGATTTGGAACACCTATTTCAGTTAATGGTGCTATTATTAACAAAGAACTTAATCTCCTTATCAATTTTGATAAGGAGAGATTCAGTAAATGTTTCATAGAAGATTTCAAAAGACAGTATGAAAAACAATTACTTGATATAATAGGGCACTGTGTAAAGGTAAGAAAAAGAGAGAGTATAGAAGTAAATGGACTAGAAATGAATAATAGTTACAATAATTTCGATATGAATCAGTTTATTTGGTCAAGATTTAGTGTTGATAGTATTCTTAAGGTTATTAGTGTAGATAAGCAAGCATATTCTATATTATTTGTAGAAAACATGGATCAAAAAATCAGAAATGAAATTATTAACACAATAACTGAAAAATTGTCAATAAAACATATGCCACATTACTGTATTAATATGAGAAAACATCAACTCTCACAAAGCATAATGGATGAAAAGATGTTTAGAGAGATGTGTAGCGATAATAACTCTTTAAGCAATAAAGATTTTTCACAGATTGAATTAAAGAACTTTAATAATAATTTGAATAACAAAATTATAGACCAATATATAGCTTCTTGTATGCAAAAATCTTTTCTTGAAGCAACGGGCACTATAATAGAAGAAGTGATAACAGTTAATGGAATTTATACCCAAGATAAAATTATGGAAGCAGTTAAATTAGTTGTTCAAGAACAAAGTGTATTAAGAAGTTCATATGAGAAGTGTGATAGAGAATATATTATTTCCGAACATAAATATGATACTTCATGGTATGTTCCATATGTTGACTTAAGATACAGTTCCTATGAATATATCACTACCATTCATAAAGATATTTACGGAATGAAAAATGGAGAAGGTAACTGTGATGGTCGAAATAATTTGATTAGAATGGTGATTACTAGAGAGTCGGAAGTATGTCATAAACTCCATATTATAGCACATCATAGTGGATGGGATAAAGCCAGTACACAAATTTTAAATGATAGGTTAAATGATTTAATTAAATCTAATTCAACTGAAACATTAATTAAAACAACGTATAAAAATTATATTGAAGAGATTAAAAATTGTAATGGATTTACAAAAAATATTGGATATATGGCAGAATTAAAAATTGAAGATTTTATAGAAAATGTTAATGAATATGTTCGAGGTAATATAGATAATAATCTCGAAAAATCAATACTTTTAACAATAAAAATGGGACCAAAATCGTTGAAGGTTTTAAAAGAAAAGCCATGGAATTTATTAACTCATGTATTGAGAATTGTAGCAAGGGAGAATCAATTAATCTCACTAGATAAAACTATTATACCAATGTTTATTTTACAAGAAGATAGAAGAGGTAAGGAGAGAAATTATACCAATACAATGGGTGAATTTTTAGATATATTACCAATATTAATAGATTGCTCACAAGATGCAATTAAATGCGATATGCAAAAATACGTAGAAAAAGTTCAAAATATTAAAAAAGATGAAAATATTAATTATTTAGAACTTTTTAACAGGCAACAGCAAGATTTTTATTTATTAACTGCATCTGTTTTGTCAATCAATTATCATGGTATTTTTGAATTAACATATGATATAGTACAAAAAATGTTAAGTTTAGATAAGATAAGAAGGGCAACAGAAATTTTTGTTAATTGTTATTCAAACTATCTAGTTATATCATTTCCTATTTATAAGAAATGCATTAATAATTTAGAAAAAATCTTACAAGATGAATTCAACATATTAGAGACTAAATTTAGTGAGGGATAACATTTAAACTTCAAATGAAAAATGTGGATTCCACCATTCTCATTTAAAAGGTAAAACAGTTTATGGTCATAAATTAGTTACCGTTATGTTATTGTGCGATACTCTTGTGCTACCATATATCATCGTGGTGAAAATAAAGCATGAATCAATTAGTTAATTCACGAGGAAATACCACTAAAAAATAAAAGTGGTATTTTCTCATGATAAAAATAATATAAAGAGTAATGGATGAAAATTTATGATGTACCCTGGTTAACCAACTAAACTCCTTATTTATATATATTCAATTTGTTTATTAAAGGAATAAAGTGAATAATTTAAAATATTTATAATCATGTTTAAAGATTCGTAGTCTTTTGAAACATATTCTAACATATTTGTGTATTCCATAAGTTTAGACAATTCTTCGTTTCTGCATTCTTGTTCAAAATTTCTTTTTACATTTTCATTATTTAATTCTGTAAGTATAATTATTAAAACTAAAGAATTTAATACAATAAATAGATTTATCATGAATAATTTTATGAAGATATTTAAATGACTTATAAAAAAATTGGATATAAATAGAGTACCATTACAATAGTAGAAATTATAGTACTTATATTTAAAACTAAGCTAAGCATTTTTTTATCAGTCCCTTTAGATACATTGCAGAAACAAAACAAGTTTCATCATTTACAAAATATATAATACGATTTTGTTTATCAATTGAGTTTATGTTAGTTATGTTTACCAAATATGATTTATGAGCTTTATAAAAACATGAGTTTAATTCAACCTCAAAATCTTTCAATTTTCCATAAAACTCAAATTGTCCATTATTTGTATGGAGCCTCAATTTATGAGTTATAGTTGTTGTTTCAAAAAATAACATGTCGCATAAAGAGAAATTAGTTATTCTATTTCCTAAATTTATCGCTATAGTTACTTTTTCTTTAGTATTATTTTTGTTGTAATCATTACATGATTCTAAAATACACTCATTAATTTTATTCTTAATACTTTTAATATCACCTTTTAAAATATAATCTAAAGCTTGTACTTTATATTTGAAAGTTAAAAGAGACATCTCAGAATGTGCTGTAATAAAAACAATATATCCTTTTGAATCATACTTTCTTATAATCTTAGCAAGTTCTATTCCTGATATTTGATCTTTTAGGTCTACATCAAGAAAATAAATAAAGATTCTCTCTTTATTGCTTTTTACATAAGCAATGACTTCTTCATATTTTCTTGTTGATAATTCTATTTCTAAATCAATTTTCAAATTTATTAATTCATCTTTTATAATGTTTTCAATTTGTTTTTTTTGATGTTCATTATCTTCACAAATTATGATACCAAGCATTGTATACCCTCCTAAAGTTATTTCAACACTGATTATTACATATTGTAACATAATAATCCGAATTATGCAGTCCTATTGGTCAAGATATTATCATAAGCATATCTCTCCTTCGTTCGAGAAGATCATATTCCATTATCTTTTATATAAAATTAAAATAATTATTCAACAATAAGTAAATTATGTAATATTTTAAGTTGTACTAAAAATGTTCTTAACATCCGACTCGCCACGCACTCTCGTGACTTCAGTCATGAGTTAGTGGCGGACGCATATGTCGAAAAAAATATAGATAAATCGTTATACATGATTATTTTATTTATAAACATATGTTATTATAAATATATAAATAAAAAAACGGAGTAATAACATGTGAGTAAAATATATCATGGTAGAGGGTATGTTTATTCCATTCAAATCACAGGCTCTAAGGAGTTTTCGTGAATGCTCTGGTAAACAAAGGAGAAAATACTTATGGTAAAACTCATCGCAACAGATATGGATGGTACCTTATTAAATGACAATGGAAATATAAATGAAAAAATATTTGATTTAATACATATGTTTAATGAAAAGGATATAAAATTTGCAGCAGCAAGTGGCAGATTTTACTCTCAACTAAGCAAAAATTTTGAAAAGGTCAATACAGATATGATATTTATTGCTCATAATGGAGCCCTTGTTAAGTATAATAATAAGGGTAAGACGTTGTATTCAAGCAGTATTGATAGAGAAGAAATAGACTCTGTGGTGAATTTAAATCCAAAGCTAGGAGAGGAATTATTTTTAGCTGGAGAAAATGAGGCATATATAGTAAATCCATCAGAAGATATGTTGAATAACTTTACATCTTTTGAGGTGCCTGTGGTAATATTAAAATCTTTTAGCGAAATAAAAAATCCAATATATAAGATTACTTATTATATGACTGATGGAGTTAAACCATCTATAGTGGATTATATAAAGGGGAATTTGAGTGATAAGCTTGAATTTGTTGTATCCGGCGACAAGTGGATAGATATAATGAACAAAGGTATAAGCAAAGGAAAGGCTATAAATATGATTCAAGAAAAATTTAAAATAAATCAAAAGAACACAATGGTTTTTGGGGATTATTATAATGATTTGACTATGTTTAAAGCAGCACATTATAGTTATGCAATGAAGAATGCTCCAGAAGATGTGAAAAAACATGCTAACTTTATTGCAGGAAGCAATAATGAAGATGGCGTTTATAATGTAATAGCTTCTTTGTAGAAATAAATGCTTTTTATACAATTAGTTAATGAGTTTAAAACAAAGCATAGCCTTTCCTAATAATGGGAGAGGCTATTTTTGGCTGACTCTGTAAGTTATTCGTTGAAGTTCTAGAAATCTCTTTGGATCGTCATTACGCAAAAATTATATGTTTCAATCTATTTACTTATAATCAAGACAATGGTAAAATTACATTAAACGATGTTTAATATAATTACAGTGATTAATAAAACATTAACTATTGGAGGGATTATGGGAATAACAGAAAGAAGACAATTCGAAAAAGAGATCATAAGAAAAAAAATAATAGATGCCACAAATGATATATTAGTGGAAGAAGGCTATGAAAATTTATCTATTCGTAAGATTGCTAGTAGGATTGAGTATTCTCCAGGTATTATTTATCACTATTTTAAGGATAAGGCTGAAATAGTGTCTTTTGTTGTAGCGGAAGGGTATGGAAACATATTAAAAATTATAAGTGAGATTCCTATAGATACTGAAAACCCAGATAAGACAATAGTAAATGGGATGAGGTCTTATATTGAACTTATGCTAGAAAATCCACAGCAATTTAGGGTTGTTTTAATGAATGATATTGAAACTATACAAGAAAAGGTAAATATGCTGCAGGAGGGTATTTCAAAGGAAAGAAAAAGTATACAAGGGCTTTGTAAGTTAGTAGAGTTGGCGATCAGAAAAAACATTTTCAGAAAAATGGATATTGAGCTTACTGCACAAATAATATGGACATCTACTCATGGGCTTGTTTCTAGATTAATATTAGAAAAAAATATTACTAAGCAACAAAAAGAGAGACTTATAAATCATCATTTTGAAATTCTTATTAATGGATTATTAAAATAAAGGGGGGGGCAAGTATGAAAACAGTTATTATTTATGCATCTAAGCATGGTTGCACAGAAAAATGTAGCAATATTTTAAAAGGTAAGCTACATGGTGAAGTGAAAATTGTAGATATAAAAAAGGAAAGTATGCCGGAAATGATTTTGTTTGATAACATTATTATCGGCGGATCAATCTACATGGGGAGAATTCAAAAGGAGGTAAATTCGTTTTGTTTAAAAAATATTAGTGCATTAAAAAAGAAGAAACTTGGATTTTTTATTTGTTGTATGAGTGAAAATGAGATGGCAGAAAAACAGATACACACATCTTTTCCCGAAGAATTGTTAACAGATGCAATTGCAACACAATACTTCGGAGGAGAGTTCATATTTAAAAAAATGAATGTCCTTGAAAGATTTATTATTAAGAAGATTAGTAAAACTAATAAGGATACATCAACGCTTTCAAAGGAAAATATTAATAAATTTGCACAGGTAATAAACAATGGTTAAGTTGAGGGAGGGTGGGATTAAATGAAGAAAATTTTAAAAGTTACAGTATCTATATCCATTCTCCTATTTTTAATTGCTATAGTCGGAGTGCTTTTTGTTACTCGTGGGCTCGAATCGGGTATCAATCTAGTCGTTAATGATGTGAATTTGTCATCATTAAGTGATGGAATGTACAATGGGAAATATAATGCTGGAAGATGGTCTAATGAGATGAATATAATAATTAAAGAACATAAAATTATTAAAATAGATGTGGTAAAGGATGTTTTTTTCTCAAAACCAGAGGTTACAAAAGCCCTGCTAAGTAAGGTTCTAGAAAAACAAAATACTAATGTAGATGTTATTTCAGGGGCAACAGTAACTTCCAAAGCATATTTAAAGGCTATTGAAAATTCATTAAAGTAAAAAAACAATGCAACATTTCATACCTTTTGGTAAGTTATATTACAAAAAAATGTGTACTTGTTCTATGTTTTTTAATGGCGTATACTTTCAAGTAGAAATGTATTTAATATAATACTAAGGAGTGTGAAAATTTAATGATTACTATAGTCGCAAAAAATTCAATTAAACAAGCCAAAGTAGAAGAATTCAAGCGTTTAGCAGAAAAACTTATAAAAGAAAGCAGAAAAGAAAAAGGAAATATATCGTACAATTTATATCAAGACGCTAACAAATGTAATGTATTAACATTTATAGAAGAGTGGGAAAATGAAGATGTAATTAAGAGTCATAACATCTCAGAACATTTCACTAGCATTGTTCCCCAATTTGAAGATTTACAAGAAAGTCAGTCAGAGGTTAATTTATATAAATTGATATAACAAAATATTTTATTCGGAGAATAAAATTAGGAGGTAGAATAAATGAAAGTTGTAGCTATTAATGGTAGTCCCAATAAAGAAGGAAATACTTATCATGCAATAAAAATGGTTGCAAATGAACTTGAAAAAGAAGGAATAGAAACGGAAATCATTCATGTAGGTGGCAAGTCAATTAGGGGATGTACTGCTTGTAATCAATGTGCAAAAAATAAAAATGAAAAATGTGTGCTTCCAGGTGATGATGTTAACGAGTGGATTCAAAAAATGAATGGAGCAGATGGAATAATTTTAGGATCTCCTGTACACTACGCATCAATTGGAGGAACTATGAAATCATTTCTAGATAGAGCTTTCTATGTTGCGGGTAATAATGAGGGAATGCTAAGACATAAAGTTGGTGTTTCCGTTATTGCTGTAAGGCGTTCTGGTGGAATTCCAACTTTTAATCAGATAAACAATTATATTAATTATTCGGAAATGTTAATGCCAACTTCGAATTATTGGAATGTTATTCACGGTACAAGCCCCGGTGAGGCATTACAAGATGAAGAAGGGGTGCAAATTATGAGAGTGCTTGGGAAGAATATGGCATGGCTTATGAAATTAGTTGAAAATGGAAAAGAAAATATTAAAGCGCCAGAAAGAGAAGAAAAAATATTCATGAACTTTATTCGCTAATAGAGTGTTCTATAAGATGGAAAAGAACTGCTTAATTTAAATTGAGCAGTTCTTTTCCATTTTGTTTACAGAATTAGATCTATTACTCCATTTACTAATTTTGAAGTTGTTTTAATATATTGAAGTTTTAAAAATCAAAAGTATAGAATAAAAACTACCTTTCTAGGATAATATAATCTTAGAAAGGGGAGTTTTTAATGCCAAATAAAGCTACAAAAATGAATATACAGCATGATTTAAATAAAAAACATAATAAGCCTGGAATTGTGGATGCAGAAGGCGAACCAGTCAATAATAAACCAATAAAAGAAGCTAAAAAAACATTTCGTTAAAAAAAGGGCCTTAGGGCTCTTTTGCATTGTAAAATTACTTAGTAGGTTGATCTCCTCTAAAACCATAATTAGTTGAAATCGTTCTTCCAATACTATTAACCTTACCGGTTATGCATCCACGACAATGAGCGGGAGTATCCCCAGTACATATTTTACCTGGGTACAGTGCATAATGCTTTCTGTATTCGCCTTCTGTAACATTAGGCATAACTACATTGGCGCCGCTTTGCAGAGCCATTAGTCTTCCATTTTTGTTTAAGGACTCCATAGCAGTTGTCGCAGGTATGTTAATGTCTGGTAGGAGCAAACGTGTTATAGCCATAACTTTAAGGGCCATAGTTAGCTCCTTACCCTTGGCAGTTGCAAGTGGGGTGTCTTCATTTGGAATAAAAGGACCTATGCCTAGCATGTCAGCATTTATTTCTTTGAAAAATAATATATCATTCGCATAGGACTCTATAGTTTGGTTTGGGAGACCAACCATAACACCAGTTCCAACTTCATAGCCTAATTCTTTTAATATCGTTAAGCAATTCAGTCTGTTTTCGTGGCTCATGCCTGGGTCTATATCTTCATATAGGTTTTTATCCGTTGTCTCAATTCTTAAAAGATACCTATCAGCACCAGCGTCTCTAAAAGCTTTATATTCATCATAAGTTTTTTCACCTATACTTAAAGTTAGAGCTAAATCTAAAGCCTTTATTCCCTTTATTATTCTGATAATTCTATCTCTTGTGTAATAATCATCTTCACCACCTTGAAGTACTATAGTTTTATAGCCAAATGACTTAGCTTTAGTGGCAAAGTCTAAAATTTGTTCCTGCGTTAATCTGTATCTAACTAAATTTTTATTATCTCGTCTTAGTCCGCAGTAATGACAATTTCTTTTGCATATATTCGTAAATTCAATAAGTCCTCTAAGATGAACTTCATCCCCTAAATATTTTTTTCGAACTTCATCAGCTGCATTAAATAGTTCTTGGTCTATATCATTGCAACTCAAAAGAGCAATGATTTCTTCTTTACACAATTTATGCTCTGTTTTTGCCATGTTTATTATTTCTAATAATTTCATCATTATCGGTTATCTCCTTATATTTATTATTGTAGTTATCTAGAATATAAAATAATTATAAATTATTTTGTCACTAACATATAGTGTTAAGACTATCATAATATTATAAATAATATATGTAAATATAAAAGAAGAAAACATATTAATAAATTTAGACCATACTAGTTAAATAAGAATTATTATTAATACGATTTAGTAGTTATTGTAAAAAAACAGCATCTAATATTATTGACTTAAGAAAAGAAAGGTGCTACTATAAAAATAAGTTTAATTATATGCAATTTAAGTTAAAAAACAAGAATAAAGGAGAGGTTATTTATGAATAAAGTTGAGATTTATACAAGCAATGCTTGTGGATTTTGTCATATGGCTAAGGAGTTTTTCGAAGAAAATAATATTGTATATATAGAGCATAATATTTCTGAAAATTTAGAAGCAAAAAAAGCGCTTATAAAAAAAGGCTATAGGTCTGTACCGGTAATAGATATAAATGGAGAAGAAATGGTTGGGTTTGATAAGGAAAAAGTAGTTGCTAAACTAGGCCTATAAAAGTAATAAAATATATATGTTACAAAAAGAAGCTGATAGGCTTCTTTTTTTGTAGCAATTACTTCTAGGGGAGATGACAATTATCAATTGTTATTATTTCACTTATAAAAGTATGGGATTTACTTATAAAATGTTGCTAAACATCTAAAAACAAATAAAAGTGTTGACATGTACAATTTTAACTGATAGAATAGTAAATGTAGTCACTTGTTGACGAATGTATAACGTAAATTGGTCTTTGAAAATTAAACAGAGAAATAGGTAAAGATAGCGAAATAATATTTCGTTAAACCAGTTAATTACTTTAGTATAAAGTAAAATTTAGTCGTAAGACTAAAAGTATGTAATGAGCTTGCGTAACAACTTAACAGTTGTCGCAGATTAATCATTTCAACTAAAAAAGTGTAAACTTTTAAATTGAGAGTTTGATCCTGGCTCAGGACGAACGCTGGCGGCGTGCCTAACACATGCAAGTCGAGCGATGAAACCTTTCGGGGTGGATTAGCGGCGGACGGGTGAGTAACACGTGGGTAACCTGCCTCAAAGAGGGGAATAGCCTCCCGAAAGGGAGATTAATACCGCATAATATGTTTTGGTCGCATGATCGAAACATCAAAGGATTTTTCTTCGGAAAATTCCACTTTGAGATGGACCCGCGGCGCATTAGCTAGTTGGTGAGGTAACGGCTCACCAAGGCGACGATGCGTAGCCGACCTGAGAGGGTGATCGGCCACATTGGAACTGAGACACGGTCCAGACTCCTACGGGAGGCAGCAGTGGGGAATATTGCGCAATGGGGGAAACCCTGACGCAGCAACGCCGCGTGAATGATGAAGGCCTTCGGGTTGTAAAGTTCTGTCTTCTGGGACGATAATGACGGTACCAGAGGAGGAAGCCACGGCTAACTACGTGCCAGCAGCCGCGGTAATACGTAGGTGGCAAGCGTTGTCCGGATTTACTGGGCGTAAAGGATGCGTAGGCGGACATTTAAGTCAGATGTGAAATACCCGAGCTTAACTTGGGTGCTGCATTTGAAACTGGGTGTCTAGAGTGCAGGAGAGGTAAGTGGAATTCCTAGTGTAGCGGTGAAATGCGTAGAGATTAGGAAGAACACCAGTGGCGAAGGCGACTTACTGGACTGTAACTGACGCTGAGGCATGAAAGCGTGGGGAGCAAACAGGATTAGATACCCTGGTAGTCCACGCCGTAAACGATGAATACTAGGTGTCGGGGGTCGAACCTCGGTGCCGCCGTTAACACATTAAGTATTCCGCCTGGGGAGTACGATCGCAAGATTAAAACTCAAAGGAATTGACGGGGGCCCGCACAAGCAGCGGAGCATGTGGTTTAATTCGAAGCAACGCGAAGAACCTTACCTAGACTTGACATCCCCTGCATAACCCAGAGATGGGCGAAGTCCTTCGGGACAGGGTGACAGGTGGTGCATGGTTGTCGTCAGCTCGTGTCGTGAGATGTTGGGTTAAGTCCCGCAACGAGCGCAACCCTTATCATTAGTTGCTACCATTAAGTTGAGCACTCTAGTGAGACTGCCCGGGTTAACCGGGAGGAAGGTGGGGATGACGTCAAATCATCATGCCCCTTATGTCTAGGGCTACACACGTGCTACAATGGTGAGTACAAAGAGATGCAAGACCGCAAGGTGGAGCCAAACTCAAAAACTCATCCCAGTTCGGATTGTAGGCTGCAACTCGCCTACATGAAGCCGGAGTTGCTAGTAATCGCGAATCAGCATGTCGCGGTGAATACGTTCCCGGGCCTTGTACACACCGCCCGTCACACCATGAGAGTTGGTAACACCCGAAGTCCGTGAGGTAACCGTAAGGAGCCAGCGGCCGAAGGTGGGATTGATGATTGGGGTGAAGTCGTAACAAGGTAGCCGTAGGAGAACCTGCGGCTGGATCACCTCCTTTCTAGGGAGTAGATGTATTGATTTCGGTCGATGCAATAGAAGAATGTTAATTTGTTCTTCAAAAATATCTATTGTAATTAATCGTACCTAATTCTCTGTTTAATTTTGAGAGACTAATAGTCTAAAAATGTAATGAACAATTATAAAAGCGCTATTTGGTGTTTATAGTTGCTCATTACATTTTTTTGATTAGGTTAATAATATGTAATGAGTACGCGAAGTATAACTTTAACACTTATATGAAAAAAACATAAAAAAGCAAACTTTCACAAGATAGTGGAAGTTTGCTTTTTTATGTTTAATAAATACTCAAAATAGATTCATTAGTAATCAAGGGTTAAATTGCCTACGGAAGTAGCTACTGTCTTTGAAGTTAACCACTCATTTGTTGCAGTACTATCATAAAAATACAAGGCTCCTTTAGTTGGGTCTGTTCCTTTTGAAGCTTCAGATGCTGCTGTGAACTTTGAACCCTATTTACGGCTACAGCTCCAGGTGTGCTCTTCGTAATGCTTTGTAGAGTGCCTTGTGGTGCTAACTTGTCCACTTGATGGGATGCTTGAAATTGTAAGTGCGTCCCTAGGGTAAATAGTATCGTTCCATTTATCATTTGCACTAATACTAATTTAAAAAATTTTACTTAAAAACATATAATTAATGTATTTTTGTAAATACTATATGTAGAATAGTTAGAAAATACAATAAATGTTTAGATATCAAAATAAGCAAAAGGAGATGTTATTTTGGGTAACGATAAGAATAGAGAAGTGAGAAAAGAAAAGCAAAGTGAGGATAAAAAAACTTTTACGAGTGAAGTTCAAGAATTCCATAAACCAGAGGATTATGAAGATGCTTTTAAAGGATACTATCCAAAACAAAAATAAGTCATAATATCTTTAAAGTTTCAATAAAATGGAAAATAAGTTATTAGGTAAAATAAAACAATATATATTTTAGATTAAAGAATCAAGATCTTAGAGCTTGATTCTTTAATTTTTAATAGTTTATAAATAAATTCTTAATTGCTGGGTTACTTATAATAAGTTTATGTAGGGAAAACCCGATAAAAGAATTAATCACTGAAGTAGGAAGCACTATGGATACGAAGAGGATTAAAAAAGGTGCAGGTAAAGCAAATAGAATAAGAGCTGAACCAAGAAAAATACTTCCACTTATTATAGTTCCAAGAAAATAAATGCACCCTAATTTAAGAGGAGAATTAGGATTGAGATACTTATATAACCCGTATATAAGTATTGAAGTTATAACCTTATCTATAATGTTAGGAAGTTGGCCGCCTGGAAAAGTCGTAGATAAGGCACCTAAAATACCTGCTACTATTCCTGTAATAATGGTTATCTTAAGATCTTTAGTTAATGTTAGGGACAAAATCATAAATACTAATAAAAAATCTGGTTTCATTCCTAAAAAGATACCTGGAACAATTTGATGCAATATAAGACCGATTGCAAGTAATAGAGACGTTATTATTAGTTTATTTGTTTTCATAAAAAAAGCTCCTTTTCAAAATAATTTAGAGTTAAATCATCACCTACGGTGTTGCACAGCTTCGAAGAAGATGAATTGAAGACTTCAGAACGAGATTTATACTCCCTATACAGTTTTATTTTTGTTATAGTATAGAACGCCCACTCATAGGAGTGGGATACTTTCCTTCTGAAATGTCGTTAAATGGTTTATTATTATTTTAAAAGCAAATATCTTTCAGAACATCAAATTAACCACCACCTTTACTTTATTATTTAAAATAAAAAAAACCTTCGCCCTGTATTAGGGCGAAGGATATTCGCTGTACCACCTAAATTATGCTACAAAAAAACTAAACATATCTTATAATTCGAGCACTGAAATGCTCTAGCCCTTTTAACAGTGGGCGTCCGGTAACTACTACTCTCAAAATTTGATTTCGGGTTACTTCTAGCAGGTCCATTCACTAAAGTTATCAATACTGAGATTACACTATCCTCAGCTCTCTGAATTTGCATGACTTTAACTACTATTCCTGTTCAACGAATTTATTATTATAATAATAGCATTAAAATTATTAAATGTAAACAATTTTTTCATTAAGAATTATTTACATTTGATAAGAAACGACTAAGATATGTAAATGATTTTACATAAAGAGAAGACTTCAACAATATTTCTATTGTTGAAATCTTCTCTTTTATAAATCTGTTTTATTGAAATTCTAAAGTACTATTATCAAGCCAAGTCCACTCAGGTTTAAAAACTCTTACATCCTCTAAAAGTTGATTGAAAGCCAAATCTGCTTGTTTTGCCTCTAATAGTATATCTAAGTCTATTCCTAAAGGAATACATTTTTCAATAAACTCGATGAATGATGCTGCATCAATGTTATCAGCATGCTTTTTATCTTTTTCACTAGTTTTTGGGCTTGAAAAATGTACTTTTGGTGCTAAAGGCTCACCTTCCCAAGTAGAAAATATATCTTTCAACATAGGTTCTAGTTCATCACCACCGTTGTTGCAGTTATGATGATGTACATCTAGTACCATAGGCACATTTATTTCTTTGCATATGTTTAATACTTCTTTAGTAGTAAAGCTTTTATCATCATTTTCAAATACTAATAACTCAGTTATTTCCTTTGGTAAGTTATTGAAATTCTTAAAGAATCTTTCTGTAGCAGCGAGCTTTCCGCCTTCTTTACCACCAATGTGTAATACCATTTTTCCTAAGGGATAGTTAATATCCTTAAAAAGATTGGCGTGGAATTGTAGATTTTTTGCAGTAGCTTTTATTACTTCTTCCTTAGAACTATTTATGACATTAGATTCATCAGGATGAGTATCTACTCTTAAATTGTTGTTGTTAATAAAATTTCCAAGCCATTCAAAATCCATTTTTAAAATTCTTCTAAATTCCCAATCTGTAACTTCAGGATGAGTTGCTAAAGGGATTAAAGCAGAAGTTATTCTATAAAAATGGACATTGTTTTTTACAACGTATTCTAGAATTTTATGCAAATCATTAACGTTTGATACAGCTACCTTTTGTAGCTTTTCAAGCTTATCTCTAGCCGTCGATTGTTTGGTATATGTAGAAAAAGTTACTGTGCTAGCAGAAGTTATCTTTGCTGACTTTAAGGCAGTAGCCACGTAGCCTAATCTTATTTGCATAATATCACTCCTCATATAATATAGTTATAAATTTGAATATAAATTAAAACATCTCTACTAACCGATATTTTTTAATATATTTTAATAAGCATAATTTTATAGCAATAAAAGTACAATAGCGAAGATAATTTACTATTGTAAAAACGTATTAAGTAAAGGTTTAAAAATTTGCTAATGAGATAAATCCCATATTTCAAAAGTTATAAACAATATTTAAACGTTCCTTAAAAACATCTTATTAAATAAATATAATATCTGAATAGATTTAATAATAAACTCAAATTTAATCATATCACATAATCATAGTGTATGTAAAACAATATAAACTATGATTTAATAAATATTTGTATATTTTAGAGAATTTCATTATAAAAAAGATAAAAACACAAATGTAAGAGAATTTATTTTATGAAATTTTAAAATTATGGTTTTTTATAAAAAGCATATAAAACACTAAGCTAAATGAAAAAAGATAACACTTTGTTTAAAAGATAACATACTTTCATTTTGGCATAAATTAATAATGATGAAAAAAATTTGATGTTATTTAGAATAAAACCCATATATATAATCGTTTTCAGAGAATTTTAAAGTATTGTAGGAGACTAATTGATACTAAAGCATAATAGAATGGTAAAAAAATCATAAAAACTATTTACAACTATCATAAAATTGTGATATAATTAACATGCAAACAAGAACCCAAACATTTATAAGTAAGATCTGAAGATTTAGTGATGAATTGAAGAGTTAACTCATTAAAAAAAATTAATTAATCAGATAAACTTTAAAAGCCAATCTTGAGGAGTTTATTACAACTAATATACAAAAAAAGCAGCAGTACATGAAAGTGAACTACTGCTTTTTGAATTATACAATTAATTGTAGTAATTATCATCTCTTTTTTATGTTATAATTTATTCTTTATTGGAAGTCCGATCCTTATAGTTGTCCCCATTTTAGGTTTGCTTTCTACTATAATGGAGCCGTTATGTTCACCAATAATCCATTTCGCAATAGATAAGCCAAGGCCTGTTCCGCCACTTTCTTTTGCTCTTGATTTATCACATCTATAAAATCTATTAAAAATATAGGGGAGATCTTCTTTAAAAATACCTATTCCCGTATCTATAATTTCAATTACTAAATTATTTTTTCTAATATAGCTATTTAACTTAATACTTCCACCACTTTGAGTATACTTTATGCTATTATCAATGAAAATTCGTAATGCTTGTTTTAATAATTTTTTATCTGCATAAATAATTACAGTTTCATTAATATCAGTTGTAATTTCATGATGGCCATCAATTAGTTTTGTTTCTTTTACGATTTCAAATACTAATTGATCGAAATAAAATTCTTGTTTGGAAAGTCTTTGAGTATTTTTGTCACTTCTTGCAAGGAAGAGAAGTTTTTCTACTAATTGCTGCATATTTTCAGACTCGCTTTTAATAGCGATTATAGATTCGTCGAGTACCGCTTTGTCATCTTTTCCCCAACGGGACAACATATTTGCATAGCCTTTTATAACGGCTATGGGAGTTCTGAGTTCATGGGAGGCGTCTGATACAAATTGATTTTGCATTTCATAGGAAATTTGAATGCGATCCAACATTTCATTAAAGTTTTCGGCTAGCTGTTTTAACTCATCGTGAGAATTGCTAACGTTTAGCCTCTTTTCCAAGGCATTAATTGAAATAGATTTTGTGGTTTCTGTCATACTTTTTATAGGCAGAAGCATTTTTTTACTTGCTTTAGAGCCAATACCTAATGTAATAATTAAAGAGAATATATTTATTATGAAAATAATAAATGCAAAAACATCCCAATATTTGTTTTCATTTTCTAGATTTTTAGAAAGTTGAAGGAAAAATATTTTATTGTTCTGGTCTAACTTAGTAGTAACAAAAACAAGTTGTTGATTTGTTTCATTTGTAGCTGGGTTAGGTGAGCTATCTTTATTAAAATATACATTTTTTTTATCCTTTTCAGTAGTTAAAAGAAGACTTTCTTTTTCATCAAAAATACTGAAGGTTACATATTTTATATTAGAAAAAATATCAACATTAATGTCCTGAGGGTCTTTGTTTAATTTAGCATATTTAATAGCTACTGCACTATATTTAGTAAGTTCACCCTTAGCTTCATTCAATAGATAGAATCTAAAGCCTATAATTAAACCAACACTTAAAAGTAACAGTGTAATAGAAAAAATGAGAGTATAGACTGCAGTCATCTTAAAACTAATTGAAAATCTTAGCAGTTTATGTATTATGCGAGATAATTTTTTCAATAATGTTGGCATAAACAAAAGGATTATTCTAATTAACTTAAAAATTAACCGTAATGATTGTAATAAGAGCTTAAGGATAGATTTTAAATTATTCATCTTTTAAAACATATCCCACCCCTCGCACCGTATGAATAAACTTCAAGTTAAACTTATCATCTATTTTACTTCTTAAATATCTAATATATACATCTACTACATTAGTATCACCCATATATTCATATCCCCATACAATATCTATGATTTTATTTCTTGTAAGAACAATATTTTTATTATCCATTAGGTACTTAAGTAAATCAAATTCTGTCTTAGTTAGTTCTATAGAGTTATCCTTAAATGTAACCACATGTTGATCTAAGTCTATGGTCAATTCTCCAATAGACAATATATTTCTGCTTTCATTGAATACAAGTGTTTTTTTTAATGCTGTTCTTATTCTTGCAAGTAATTCTTCAATAGCGAAAGGCTTAGTCATATAGTCATCGGCACCTATGTCAAGGCCCATAACTTTATCCATTATTTCATCTTTCGCAGTAAGCATTATAATAGGAACTGAGGACACTTGCCTAAGTCTTCTTAATACCTCAAGGCCATTTAAGGAAGGCAACATAACATCAAGGATTACGAGATCAAAAAAATCATTAATGGCCTTATCTAAACCCTCACGTCCGTCATGACATTGCTCAACAATATAACCCTCATACTTTAATTCTAACTCAAGAAACCGTGCTATTTTTATTTCATCCTCAATTATTAAAATCTTTTGCCCACTCATATATAGACTGTACCTCCAAAATATATTATATTAATAGCTTTATTATATATTATTTCATATATAATTACAGACAATTAACTACATATTTTAAATTTTTTAAAAAACCTACATTGATAAGGTGTAGGTTTTTAGTATTTTATTTTCGTGTGCCTTATTCAGTTTTCATTTCTTCGGTAATTTTTGTAGTCACCTTATTAACAGCAACAGACATCTTATCAAAAATCTTGTTTGCTTCTGAATCTTCATTGTTTTTCTTTTGAATTCTTATTTTATGATTAGTTGCTAAGGCTAATATTAATGCTCCAATTACTAGGGGGAAAGCTACTATAGTTATTATAATGGCTAGTGTTACACAGATATTTAATACTACAGCATCATCTTTTTTAACTATTAGCTTTGTTTCATTGGCTTTTTTAATAAGATTTTTTACCTCTTTAAAAAAAATGCTTTCACTGCAAGGATTCTCCTCCGCTTTAATTTTGTTTTGCTTTTCAAGATATACTAAAGCTTCAATAAGGTCTCCGGCACTTTGCTCTAAGGCGTTTTTAGCATCCTCATAACTTACATTAGCTCTTTTTCTTAATTCATCAATTTGTTCTAAATTTATTGACATTTTAATTCCTCCTCGTTTTTATTTGTTTTCTATGTTTTCATTATAAGATTGGAGGATTAAAGATTTATTAGTAGAACGTTAAAATTACATTAGAAATTTAAATTTTAGGTCTTGATTTTAGAATAACATTGAAAATTGGTGTAAAATATTAATATCAGTATATATTTTAAGAATGGAGTGATAAACATATGATTACGCTGACAGAGCAACAAGCACAAAGTATAGTGGATAGAATGATGAATGTAATACCATATAACGTAAATATAATGAATGATAAGGGAATGATTATTGGAAGTGGAGATAAAAATAGACTTTATAAGTTGCATGAGGGAGCTATGGAAGCTATATCTAATAAAAAGATGATTGCAATTTCAGAAGGTGGATTATGTACAAAACCAGGAGTAAATACGCCAATAATTTTTCAAGACAAAATCATTGGCGTTATAGGGATTACAGGTGTACCAAAGGAGGTTCGCCCTTTTGTTGAGTTGGTTAGAATAACTGCGGAACTTCTAGTAAATCAGGAGTACGTTTTATGTCAAAGAAAAATTAATGAACAGCTAAAAGAGGAGTTTTTATATGAATTAATTTATCTAAACAATGACTATAGTCAGGATTTTAAAGAAAGAGGAGATTCTTTGGGAATTGATGTATCTATTCCAAGGGTAGCTGTGGTTTTAACTTTTAGAGAGGACTACATGGGGAAAGTAAAGAGTAAATTAATGAATTTTTTAAGGAATGATGAATTTTATTTGAAATTAAATCCATCTACTATAGTAACTTTTATGTATTACGATAGTTTTGTTACTAAGAGATTAGAAAGGTTCTTATGCAAAGAAGAGGACTGTTGCTTTCAAATAGGAATAGGATATAGTGAAAATATTTTCGGTACATCATTTAAGCAAGCAACGAAGGCACTTGGAATTGGGAAAAAAATTGAAAGCAAAAGAAAAATTTATTTATACAAAGATATAGCCTTTATTTCATTGTTATCAAGTTTTAAAGGAAATAATGATATGAAAAAAATAATCGAGAATTTAGAAGCTGAGAATCAATTAAACTTACTATCGACATTAAGTACTTATATAAATATGAATGGACAAGTAAATAAAAGTTCTGAGGAACTTCATATTCATAGAAATACATTGAATTATAGGTTAGATAAAGTTGAAGAAGTTACTGGGAAAAACCCAAAAAACTTTATTGACTTGTTCCAATTATATACTGCGTATATCTTATCCAAACTATAATTGTTCATATGCACAAAAATTATAGTTCGATTATTAAACAAATGCCTAATGTTTATTTTTTTGAATTCGTTTACAATATAAAAAAGAGAACAACAGAGGAGGAGTTAATATGCAAGTAACCGCATTAGGCGCAATTATTGCACTTATATTAGCAATTTTTTTAATAATTAAAAAAGTTCATCCAGCATATGCCCTTATATTAGGTGCATTAATAGGTGGTTTAGTAGGTGGAGTAGGACTAACAAACACTGTAGTATTTATGATTGATGGTGCAAAAGGTATAATGCCGGCAATCCTTAGAATACTTACTGCCGGAGTTTTAGCAGGAGTCCTTATAGAATCTGGTGCTGCTGCAAAGATTGCAGAAACTATTGTAGATAAAATAGGAGAAAATAATTCTCTAGTAGCACTAGCACTCGCAACTTTAGTACTGACATCTGTAGGAGTTTTTGTAGACGTAGCAGTTATTACAGTAGCACCAATAGCGATGTCTATTGCCATTCGTGCTAATTTATCTAAATCATCGATTCTTATTGCTATGATAGGTGGGGGAAAAGCAGGAAATATTATGTCTCCTAATCCTAATGCTATAGCAGCAGCGGATGCATTTAAAGTGCCATTAACATCAGTTATGGCAGCAGGTATAGTGCCAGCAGTATTTGGCCTTATTGTTACATGCATAATAGCGAAAAAGCTAATTAAAAAAGGAAATTTTGTTGAAAAAGGCGAAGTTGATTGTGAAGTTGAGCAAAAACCAAGCTTTTTATCAGCAATTGTTGGACCAATAGTTGCTATAGTATTACTTTCTCTTAGACCTTTATTCAAAATTAGTATAGATCCACTAATAGCATTACCAATCGGAGGGACCGTTGGAGCGCTTGCTATGGGAAAAATAAAAAACTTAAATAAATACTCAATTGTTGGGTTAACAAAAATGAGTGGAGTAGCTATTTTACTTATTGGTACAGGAACGCTTGCAGGAATTATAGCTAATTCTGGGTTAAAAGATGTAATTGTGCAAGGACTTAGTGCTTCAGGCCTTCCTGCATATGCATTAGCGCCTATAGCAGGAATATTAATGTCTGCGGCTACAGCATCAACTACATCTGGTACTGCAGTAGCAAGTACAGTATTTGGTGGAACTATATTAGAACTAGGAATCTCACCTCTTTCAGCAGCGGCAATGATTCATAGTGGAGCAACAGTTTTAGATCATCTTCCACACGGGAGTTTTTTTCATGCAACAGGTGGAAGTATATTTATGGATATGAAGGGAAGATTAAAACTTATACCATATGAATCATTAGTAGGTTTAACTATGACTTTAGTGTCAACTATAATATTTGGAATAATGAAATAGAGCTCTAAGTAATTGATTATAACAATTAATAATAAAGAATATCTCACAGGTTTAAATTAGTAATTCACTTTGGAAAGGATAGATATATATGAAATTTGTGTTAGCACCAGATTCATTTAAGGAAAGTATGACAGCAAAAGAAGTAGCGGAGGCCATGGAGAGAGGAATCAAAAAAATCATTCCACATGCGGAATGTGTGAAGGTTCCAATGGCTGACGGTGGAGAAGGAACGGTGCAGTCTCTTGTAGATGCAACAGAAGGTGAACTATACAAAACGCTGGTTAAAGGACCCCTTGGTGATGAAGTTCTAGCTACATTTGGAGTGCTTGGAGATAAAAAAACAGCAGTAATTGAGATGGCTAGCGCCAGTGGGTTGCATCTTGTGCCTAGGGAAAAAAGAAACCCTCTTTTGACTACAACTTATGGTACGGGAGAATTGATTAAAGCGGCTCTTGATGCAGGTGTTAACCATCTGATTATAGGAATAGGCGGTAGTGCCACAAATGACGGCGGTGCGGGAATGATACAAGCACTTGGTGGAAAGCTCTTAACAAAGGATAATGAAGAGATTAATTTAGGCGGTGGATATTTAAATCTTCTTCATAAGATAGATTTAAATGGACTAGATAAGAGGATAAAAGATACTAAGATTGAAGTAGCCTGTGATGTTACTAATCCTTTAACAGGCAAAAATGGTGCTTCTTATATTTTTGGACCACAAAAGGGTGCAACAGGTGAAATAGTTAAAATTTTAGATGATAATTTAAGTCATTATGCAAAAATTATAAAAGAACAGTTAGGATTAGATATTGAAAGTATTCCTGGAGCAGGAGCAGCGGGGGGACTAGGTGCAGGGCTTCTTGCTTTCTTCTGCGCAGAACTTAAAAGGGGAATAGATTTAGTTACGAAGCATACTAATCTCAAAGAAAAAATGCAAGATGCAGATTATGTATTTACTGGAGAAGGAAGCATAGATGGACAAACACTTTATGGAAAAGCACCTCTTGGAGTGGCTTTAATAGCTAAAGAATATAATATACCTGTTATTGCATTTGCAGGACGAATAGGTGATGGAGCAGAGGCTTTATATGCACATGGAATAAATTCAATAATAGGCATATTATCAGAAGCTGAAACAATTGATAAGGCACTTGAAAAAGGTCCGGAAAATATTGAAAGAGCTAGTGAAAATGTAGTTAGAATTATTTTACTTAATAAGTAAGCTAATCTTAACAAAATAGTAATTAATAACTCCTTAAGGGTTTATTAATTACTATTTTGTTGTTTTTTAAGAAAAATTTTCTTAAAAATTGTAATTTTTATTAACCAATATCTGCACCAGTGAATATAGTATAGTATAATAAAAAATATGAATTATATAGTATATTTAGCTCATTAATAAAACAAATTGTAAATTTATAATAAAGACAAATTCAACTATGAATCCGATTTATTAGTACATATATCAACGCATAAAAATTATGACCACAATATATTTTAGTGATATATGTATCTATAAAAGTATGAATAACTTATAAATCGGTATCTGTGTGTATCGTCTTATTCTAAATTTATACAAAAAGGAGTTTTATAAAATGAGTAGAGATGAAAATAATAATAATAATAACTGTGAATGTGAATTATGTCATTCTATTAATGCAGAACCAGTAAGTATAGAAAAACATGGTGCAAAATTATTAACTGTAAGAATACAAGTAAATAACGTATGCTTTGGCAAAACAGTAGCTGTTGCATGTATTATATATGATAATGCTGGTAGAATAATCACTTTTAGAGGGTTTACTACAATACTATGTAAAGAGGATGAATGCAATCAATGTGGTACGATTAGACGTAAACTTGTGTTTGTACTTCCAGATGATATTGAAGAGCCAGAAGAAGTAGACGTACGTATTGCAGCTAATTATTTATTTCCATGTGAGTAAAATAACTATGTAACTATAAAAAGAGATAATGAAGATTTAATCTTCATTATCTCTTTTTTTATTAAAACTAGTCGCATGCAAATAAATAAATTTGTCGAATATTAAAACTTATAATAGAAATTATAAGCTTAAACATGGTATAATATAAACTTATGAGTTGAAAATATATTTAAGTTATACTTAAAAATTATATATGGAACAAAAGAAAGGAAGTTAAAATGAGTAACATAAAATTTGAGGAATTTAATATTAGTGAAGAAATATTAAAAGCAATTAATAATTTAGGATATAAAAATCCTTCAGAGGTTCAGGCTGCGGTAATACCTATAGCCCTAAAAGGTAATGATATCATAGTAAAATCACAAACAGGTAGTGGGAAAACAGCTGCTTTTGCTATTCCACTTTGTGAAAGTGCAGATATAGAGGAAACAGAGCCTCAAGCATTAGTATTAACACCTACTAGAGAACTAGCTCTTCAATTGAGCCAGGATATAACACAAATAGGTAGATATAAGAAAATTAGAGCCGTAGCTGTTTTTGGTAAACAACCTATAGAAATGCAAAAGAAACAGTTAAAGCAAAGAGTGCACGTAGTAGTAGGTACGCCAGGAAGAACCTTAGATCATATTGAAAGAGGAACTATTAATTTAGACAAGATAAAATATTTAATATTAGACGAAGCAGATGAAATGCTTAGCATGGGATTTATAGAACAAGTAGAAGAGGTTATCAAAGCTGTTCCTAAAAATAGAGTTACTATGTTATTTTCAGCTACAATACCAGAATCTATTGAAGCAATTTGCATGAAATACATGGTGAATCCTGTTAAAATAGAAATAAACCCTGAAAAATTAACCGTTGAAAAAATTGATCAAGTTTGCTATGAAGTAGAGGAAGATAAGAAGCTCAGTTTGCTTAAGAGAACGCTTTATGTTGAAAATCCAGATTCATGTATAGTATTTTGTAGAACAAAAGAAAATGTTGATGCAATAACAAATCAAATGAAAAATCGCCATTATTCATGTATTAAGATACATGGAGGGTTACTTCAAAATGATAGATTAGATGCTATGGAAAGATTTAAAAAAGGTGAATTTAGATTTCTAGTGGCTACGGATGTTGCTGCTAGAGGTATTGATGTAGAAGATATAACTCATATTATAAATTATGATTTACCCTTAGAAAAAGAAAATTACGTGCATAGAATAGGAAGAACAGGACGTGCAGGCAAAAAGGGAAAAGCTATAACTTTTACAACGCGTCATGAAAAAAGATTTTTACAAAACATAGAAAACTATATTGGTATGGAGATACCTAAAAAACCAATTCCATCAAAGGAAGAGTCTGAGCCATATAGGGAAGCATTTTATGAAAAAAATGATGCCAAGCCTATTATTAAAAAGACTAAAGCATCTAATTTTAGTAGCGATATAATGAAAATATATATCAGTGCAGGTAAAAGGAAAAAAATAAGAAATGTAGATATTGTAGGAACTATTTGCAATATTGAGGGTGTTAGTGTTGAGGATATAGGTATTATAGATATTCAAGATAGTTTCTCTCATGTAGATATCATGGCTGGAAAAGGCAAGTTAGTATTAGAAGCCCTTAAAAACGGGACAATAAAGGGAAAAACAATTAGGGTAGAAAAAGCAAACAAATAGTACTTAATACTATAGAATGCAAAATGAGGTAGATAATCTAATTATCCACCTCATTTTTATATTAAATCATCTCCTGCGGAGCTGAAGTATTAACGACTTCAGAAGGATATTTATACTCCCACTGAAGTTTTCTGTTTGATAGCGTATAAAATGGCTGAAGATAATGGATTTACTGTAGTTTTAATGAGTGGTGACTTAGACCATATTCATTTATTAATAGAATTCATTACTCAACAATATATTCCTGATATAATGAAAGCATTAAAAGGAGTATCGGCTAGATTATTAATTAAAGAATATGGAATAATACTAAAGAAGAAATTATGTGGAGGCCATTTATGAAGACCTTCATATTTCGCTGCAACAGTAAGTGAGATATAGAAGAAGTTTGCTAATATAATATAAACAAAGCGGGTAGGAAGTATCCCAAATTTAACACCCATGGAGTTAGTAGGTAACGAGGACGATGATGTGGGAAAATCTAAGAGCAATCTTAGAAGCATGTGACTTCAGTCATGTGAGCTTCACGCGATAATATATATCTTAATGTTATAGATTAAACATAGAGTTATAAAATTGTTTTTAAATACAATTTAAATACTCTTTAATATGTGTTAAAATATAAAAGTTGTGGGAAAGATTTCGTCAAGGTAACTTAAAAAAAACAAACAACTAGGTAATATTAAGTATTATATAAATTATCAATAATATTACTTGTTAAAAAGGAGAGCTATAATGAAAACATTTCAAGATTTAGTAAATGAGACTTTAGATGTTCAAGATTTAGAGGAATTAGAATCAGCAGCAGATTTATTTCAATTTGGTATTGAAAAAGGATATTATAATAAGCGCCAAGCAGATCAATTTAACATTACATATTGGAAAATGAAAAATAAGTGCTTAGCTTATGAAGTTGCCAAAGAAATAAAAGGTAATAAATTAGATATAATTACCATGGTTACTAGTGCCCCAACTGAAATAAAAGACAATATGCGTGAGCTTATAAATTATGTAAATGGGAGAGTTAAGGCATTAAAGGGTAAAATGAATGGGAATAGATAGCATTGCTATTTTATAAATAATAATGAACTAATTGAAGTTAAGTTAATAATCATCTGTGCAGCTCCATTTGGGAATAAAAGGTATATAATATTATAAGTGAATAAGCTTATAGGAATATATGCAAGAAGGGTATATATTTATATATAAATATATACCCTTTATTCGTATAAATCCCCTGCAAGTTTTTCTAATGCACTTGTATTTAGATTGGAAATGGTGTGTTTTTTTTAATTTCTATGGTAACCTTATAAAAGGGACATATAAACAAATTAAAGAGTGGAGGAAATTAAATGTATAAAGCATCTGCGGTATTTATAGGTATATTAATTGCTATAATGGTGACTTTTAATGGGATTTTAGCAAATTATACAGATCAGTATGTATCAATATTAATAATTCACATAGTTGGACTTATTGCTGTTATTACTGTTTTATTATTTAAAAAAGAAAAGTTTAAGATTCCCAAAAACACTCCATTATATTTGTTTAGCGGTGGATTCATAGGAGTTTTTATGGTGTTTTTAAATAGTTTATGCTTCAATTTACTTGGCGCTTCTCTAACTTTATCATTAGGTATATTTGGACAATTAGTATTAGCCTGCTTTATAGACCATTATGGTCTATTTGGTTTAAATATTTATAAGTTTAAAAAGAAAAAAGTTGTCGGTTTTTTTATAATATTTTTAGGGCTAGTCACAATGATAATATATTAAATGGGAGATGGGGAAGTATGTTGTATATAATTTTAGCAATTTTATGTGGCTGTATTACTATAATATCCATGATTGTAAATTCACATCTAGCTAAAGAAATAGGGATTTTTCAAGGAACCCTTATAAACTATATTGTAGGATTATTAAGTACCATATTACTTATAGTTATAGTGAAAACCACTGTAAACACATCACTTAGTAGTTACACTACAATACCAGCATGGGCTTTTTTAGGGGGGTTACTAGGAGTAATAGTTGTTGCAAGTTCGAACATTGTAATTCCTAAAATTCCTACTATTTATACTACTTTGCTGATATTTATGGGTCAGCTTTTTACTGGTATACTTATTGATTATTTCAGAATGGGTTTTATTTCAAAAGGGAAAATTATTGGTGGCTTATTAATTCTATTTGGGCTAATATATAATTCTAATGTTGACAGGAAAGAATTGATTGGAAAATGTTAACGATATTTTAATTCAGATTATAAGAACATGAGCAACTCCGCAGGAAATGCTTTAATATTGTAGCTGCAAAAGTGATGATTTAATGAAAACTAAGTGATTATGGAAGATAAATTCATAATCACTTAGTTTTTTTATTGGTAGTAATGTATAATAATTTTTAAAAGGTTGTTTTGATATTTAAGAAATTAATGTATAACGAAAGATAATATATAATATAATTATAGAGAAAATAGTTAGTATATTTTATCATATGGCGTCCGTATATAGAAGTGATCACATTGAAAAATAATGAATCGCATTTTTTTTCACTACTGATGAATTTTTAAAAAAAGTAGGTGTTGCCTTAAGAATACTGCAGTACTATGATAAAATAGATTTAACGACATTTAGTAATTATAGTGATTTATATCTGCAAATTCTTGTAATAAATTATAGATTTAAGTAAAAATAAATTAGAATAGTTAAACATTAAAATAAAATTTAATTTGAAGGGTAGGATATGAATGAAAATAAGGAATATTCCTTTTTCACCTCCAGACATAACTGATACAGAAAAAAAGCTTGTAATGGAGGTGCTAGATTCAGGGTGGATTACAAGTGGGCCTAAGGCTATGGAATTTGAAGATCAAATTGCTAAGTATTGTCATGCAAATAATGCAGTAGCACTTTCAAGTGCGAGTGCAGGCTTAGAACTTATATTAAAGGTTTATAACATTTGCGAGGGCGACGAAGTTATTACAACACCTTATACATATACAGCTACAGCAAGTGTAATAATCCATAGGGGAGTTAAGCCAACTTTTGTAGATGTTAAAGAAGGCAGTTTTTTAATAGATGAGCAAAAATTAGGTATGACAATTACACCTAAAACGAAAGCTATAATAACTGTGGATTTTGCAGGGGTTCCTGTAGATTATGATGCTATAAAAGAAGTACTTAGGGAAAAAAATAGAGAAGATATTATATTTATATCAGATTCAGCTCACTCATTTGGAGCAATATACAAAGGAAACAAAGTTGGAACACAGGCTGATTTTAATGTTTTTTCGTTCCATGCGGTGAAGAATTTAACAACATCAGAGGGGGGAGCAATTGTTTTTAATGATAATAAATTTAAGGGGAAGGAAGATTTATTGCGAGAGTTTAAAATAACGTCTTATCAAGGTCAGTCAAAGGATACATTTGCTAAGATGAAAGCAGGAGCTTGGAAATATGATATCATAACAGATGGGATGAAATGTAATATGACAGATATTAGTGCAGCTATAGGGATTTCACAACTTCAAAGATATGAAGGAATGATTGAGCAAAGAAGAGATATTTTTAATGTGTATACCAAAGCTCTTGAAACTAAACAGTGGGCGATTATTCCTTTTATAAAGGATGAAAATAGAGAGACATCATATCATCTATATCCTTTAAGAGTAAAAGGAATTAATGAGATACAAAGAGATGAGGTAGTACAAAAACTTGCAGATATAAGCATAGCTACAAATGTTCACTTTACACCTTTACCAATGTTTACACTTTATAAGAATCTTGGGTATTCTATAAAGGATTATCCAAATGCATATAATCAATATGCAAATGAAATAACACTTCCAGTATACTCAACGCTTAAGTTAGAAGATGCAGAGTATGTGGTGCAAAAAGTAATAAGATGCGTAGAAGAGATAATGGGATAAAGCTCAAATTTAACTGACATTGCCAACTATATAAAAGGAGGTCCTATTATGAAGGTTAAATTTTATACATCTACAAGAGAATATACTAATAAAAAGTCGGAATTTAACAATGCTGTTCTAGGAGTTATGGAAAGAGGAATATCGATGCTAGGCACAGAGGTAACTGACTTCGAAGAAGCAGTTAGAAAATTTACTGGAGCTAAATATGCAATTGGTGTTGCATCGGGTACAGATGCCTTAGTAATGGCTTCTGATATACTAGGTTTTAAAGATGGGAAAGAAGTAATAACTTCACCTTTTACTTTCTTAGCTTCTACATCTTGCATTGCAAAACATAGGGCAAAACCTGTATTTGTAGATATTGATGAAGAAACTTTTAGTATAGATGTAGGCAAAATAGAAGAAGAAATAACAAAGGATACCGTAGGGATTATCCCAATTCATTTATTTTCACAAATGGGTGATATGGATAAAATTATGGACATAGCCAGTAGAAATAATTTGAAGGTTTTAGAAGACGCTGCGGAATCGTTTGGTATGAGATGGAAAGGGAATGGATCAGAATTTAGACATGCAGGTACAATAGGAGACTTTGGTGTTTTCTCATTCTTTCCTACCAAGACGTTAGGAGCTTATGGCGACGCTGGTATGATAGTAACTAACGATGAAAACTTAGCACGTATTACTAAAATGTACAGGGTTCATGGGGCTTCTAAGAAGTATCATTATGATTACATTGGATATAATTCAAGATTGGATTCAATTCAAGCGGCTATATTACAAGTGAAAATGAAATATATAAACGAAGCAATTCAAAAGAGAAATCATATTGCAAAATTATATATAGATAGATTACAAGATTGTGAGTTTATTAAAATACCTAAAATTAAAGGAAATCAAAAGCCGGTGTATTATGTATTTAATATATTAGCCGAAAGAAGAGATGAACTTTGCGAATATCTAAAAGCTAATGAAATAGGAAATAGTATTTATTATCCAATACCGCTTCATCTTCAAAAATGTTTTGAATACTTAGGATATAAAAAAGGCGATTTCCCAGTATCTGAAAGAATAGCAAATGACATCATTGCACTTCCTATATACCCAGAGATAACTGAGGAAGAAGTAGAATTTGTTTGTGAAACTATTAAGAAATTCTATAAAAAGTAAAGGAATTCCATATTACATTAATATGCATAGAATAGATATAACAATCATTGCATAAACCAAAAATATAAATATACGTTAGTTGAAATATAGTAAAAAAGAACATTCCATAATTAGTTGGACTAATTATGGAATGTTCTTTTGTTTTAAATAATTATGGTGATATGGACGGTTCATGTAAGTGTGATTTTAAATTTTTAATGTAAGCTCTTACCTTATAAATTTCTACTGCTGTAAGTAATGTTGGTGGTCCTAGTTTAGATAAAAAATTAATGACTTCTGTACTTTCTTGTACAGTGTCTTTAGCATATACGTAATCTGGTTTTAGCAATATACAGCCTATTATACAACCTATTATGGCTGGGTATGTGTTAAATTTAATATCTTTTAGTTTTGCTTTGAAGATAGCATTATTAATTCCATCTACTAAGGCTTTTCTGGGGTGACATGAATTTATTGTTTTAAATATAATAATAACCCCCTTAAAAACTATATATACTAATTATAGTATATGAAACTTAGGGGTAAGTGATATAGGTAGGAGATAATTTAATATGTACTAAGTATAAAACGGTAACAAACTTTAATCGGTATCTTGCAATGTACAATAGCATGTGCTAGTATATAATAAAGGTAAATAATCTAAGAGAAGGTGAAGTAATGAATGTACAATTTAAAAAAGGCGTTCTTGAATTATGTGTATTATCTGTACTTGATGGCAGAGATTGCTACGGATATGAACTTGTAAATGAAATTTCACAAGATATAGATATATCTGAAGGAACAATATATCCTTTGCTTAGGAGATTAAAAAGTGATGGATTTGTAACTACTTATCTTCAAGAATCACAAGAAGGGCCACCAAGGAAGTATTACAGCATTACGACACTGGGTAAGAATACAAAAGAAGAGCTAAAAGATGAGTGGTTGGATTTTGTAATCACAGTGAGCAAAGTTTTAAAGATAGAACAGAAAAAGGAGATGAGGATATGAATAAAAATGAATTTATGAAAGAACTTTCAAGAAATTTATCTAATCTTCGCGAAGAAGAAAAACAAGATATTTTAATTGATTATGATGAATATTTTACCATAGGAGCAGAAAAAGGAAGAAGTGAAGAAGACATAGCCATATCTCTTGGAGAGCCTAGAACTATTGCAAAACAGTTAAGAGCAAATTATATGATTGAGAAAGCACAAAATACAAAATCTTCAGCAAATATTGGTAGAGCTATAATTGCAGCAGTCGGGTTAGGTTTTTTTAATATAATATTGTTAGGACCGTTTATAGGTATTGTTGGGGTGCTCATAGGATTGTATGCAACGGCGTTTGGATTCACTATAAGTGGAATAGGGGTAGTTTTAGGCACGTTTCTTAAATTAATATTTCCAAGTTATATATCCATGGATGTAAATTGGATTATAAGTATTGCAATTGGCATGGGGCTTAGTGCTGTAGGAGCTTTAATGTTTATAGGATGTAAGCATCTAACAAAATGGCTATATAAAGTAACTATTAAATATTTAAAAACAAATATCAAAATAATTAATGGTAAAGAGGAGCAAGACTATGAGAAAATTTAATGAAAAAAAGGTTGTAAAATGCTTGATGATTGTAGTTATGTGTTCAATAATACTAGGAGGAGTAGGGTACGTACTTGAGTATAAATTAGGTATTATAAAATCTAACAATGATATAACACAAGGAAGCAGTACATCTAATGATAAGTTTAATATAGAGGCTACAAAGGAATTTAGTAAAGGGAATATTAAAACCATAAATGTAGAAACAGTAAGCACAGACGTAAACATTATCACTAGCAAGGAAGATAAAATAAGAGTTCATTTTTATGGTAATTCAAATTCGAAAAAGTCAGCACCACATTTAGAGGCATTTGTAAATGGGGATGATCTAGATGTTTTAATTAAATATCCAGGTAAAATTTTTGGTATAAATATAAACACAAAAATAAATTTAGATATATATGTTCCGGAAGACTATAAAAAGGATTTAAAAATAAATACAACATCAGGGGATGTTATTATAGGAGACCTACGATTAGATAAATTTAAATTTCAAACAACATCAGGAGATGCTAAGATAAACTTATTAACAACTAATGAAACAATATTTGAGGGTACTTCCGGCAAAGTAAATGTAAAATCCTTATTAAGTAAGAAGAATGAATTTAAGACAACTTCAGGGGACACAAAAATAGAAAATATTACAGGAGATATATTAGGTCAATCAGTTTCAGGTTGGTTCAAGTTTAAGTATAAAGACTTTAACAATGATATTAATATAGACTCTACTTCAGGAGATGTGGAATTAAAACTTCCTAAAAAATCAGAATTTAAATTAGACTTTGACAGTACATCAGGTGATCTTAGAAATGATTTTCCTATAACAGTGACAGGAGAAGCTGACAAGCATGAAATAAAAGGGGATGTAGGTAATGGAAATAAAATAATAAAAATAAATACAACTTCAGGTAATGCTACTATTAATGCTTCGGATGAGTAAAATTTATAAAAAAGGTTTCTGATAAATAAAACTAGAAAGCCACAAACCAGTAGGATAAATTATCCTACTGGTTTCAGACCGTTGACAAACATAAAATGTAAAACACTCTAATTTAAAATTGGAGTGTTTTTTTTATATTCAAAAAGGATTTTAGGACATCAATGTCGAATATATATAGTATACAAACTTTATAATTCGGAGGGCATTATTATGATTAATGAAAAGAACTTCACACAACAAAAACTAGAAATGGTGTATTTAGAAGATTTAGTTCCTAAAGACCATATTCTGAGAAATATAGATAAATACATGGATTTCTCTTTTATAAGAGAACTGACTAAAAAATATTACTGCTTAGATAATGGAAGACCTGGCGTAGGTGCGACCTTAATTACAGCATAATATCCTCGTAGTAGAGTGAACACTGCTGTAGACCTACAATTATTATTGTAGGTAACTAATATTTTCGAGACCAGCATGAGAGCCTAATATCTTATGGATACTGAGTCTGACTAATACTCCTGCCAGCCTTGCAGTAATGTAACGTTGCGAAGCATAGGTGAAGACGGAGACACTGGCAGTAATGCTACACTTCGGGTCCAGTCATATATGGTTATAATTTCCTTGTATTTAAATTTCGTAACAGATAATCCCTATCCCTAGTTCAGATGGGAGGGTGTAAAAATTTTTTTACCTCAATGTATGTCTACGCGTGCAGAAGGGGGACGACCTTATGGTGGTTGGAGAATGCGTGTGAGACGTATCCAGGTAAGAACTGAAAAGAACGGAATATAGAGGAGACCTAAGTATGATATATAAAGCGAAAATATTGGGAAAGGTGATTGACCTAATTACACTCCGTGTAATAATAATTGGGGACTGATTGCACCGAAAGGGTAAATCAATAAAGATTATGAATGGGTTAACAGCGAGGCTGTAGTACCGTTAGTATCCTATATTAAGAAATATAGGAGAGGAAAGAGCCTTAGACGTGTGATGTATATAAAATAATTTGTAAATTTCTAATTCGCCAAATTAGATGAAAGAGACTATTCGTACAGAAATGAGGAGAGTCAGACTAACGAGTATAAATAATATTTACTTCATAGATATGAAACAGAGATTTGAAGATTTTAAAAATGGAAATATAGATTTGCGTAATTTAAGTCCTTTAGTTTATTCCGAAGAGAATGTTATGCTAGCAGTACGTCAACTTAGCAAGGGTAAAGGAAGAATGACAAAAGGACCAGATGGTTCTAATTATGATACCATAGCAAAAACGAATTTTATTGAGTTAGGTATGATAGTAAAAGACCGTTTACTTAATAAAAAGATGGATTATGTTAAACGTATTTATATTCCTAAAGGTGATGGTAAGAAACGACCTATTGGCATATGCACAATCTGGGATAAGCTTGTTGAGAAGTGTATTCAGCTAGTATTAGACCCGTACTGTGAAACTAAGTTTGTTCCTAGTTCCTTTGGATTTAGGGAGCAAGTATCAACACATAATGCAATAGCAAAAGTTAAAAACCAAACTAATGTTATGCCATATGTCTTATCTGTAGACATGAAGGATTATTTTGGAACTATAGACCCTAATATTATGTATAGGGAACTATGGCATATGGGAATACATGACCAAGTAATATTAAACTATATTTATCGTTTTATTAAGAAAGGTTACCTAGAAGCAGGGTGCAAAATCTATGACCCGAAGGGTTCTGCACAAGGTAGTATTATAGGACCATTATTATCAAATGTGTACCTTCATCGTTTTGATGTATGGTTGCGAGATCAGGGTGATGATTGGCATGATAAAAGTGTTAATAAGTTTCATAATATAGACAATAGACGTTCAAATATGAGAAGAACTAATTTGAAAATTGGTATCCATGTAAGGTACGCTGATGACATTTTAGTTTTATGTAAGAGTAAGAGTGATGCTGAAAAGTTTAAATATAGTGTAACGAAATATCTTACAAAAAATATGAAACTTATTATTAATGAAGATAAAACTAAAATTTATGATTTAAAGAAAGAAAAGATGAAATATCTGGGCTATAATTTTAAGCTTTATCAAAAACGTAGTAGAATAAGAAATGGTAAGGAGCTAATGGTAATTAACAGCTTACCAAAGGATAAGGGGAATTTAATAGTAGAAGAATGTTGTAAAAGACTTAATGATATTAAAAAAATACCTAGTTATGAGAACATCATGGCTTGGAATGTATATATTATAGGATTACATAATTACTATAAAGGTATGAATGAGTTTAATAAATGTTTTGGAAAGTTAGGATGGCGAATTTACAAAAGGTTTTATAATACAATGGAAGGTCGAATTAAGTTTATAACAGAACAAAAAATCAAGAATAATTTTAGAAAGGGTACATATAAAAGTTGGGGTAAAACAGGATACTACATGTTGTATGATATACCAATTGTTCATATAGAATGGGCTAATTGGGAATATAAATTAGTGAGTGCAATAAAAGGTAAAATATGTAGAATCAATCCGTACGATTATGGTGAAAAGAAAAACCATAAGCCTGGTGTATCTCTTAATGATATTAAGTACCTTGTAGAGAGTGCTAAATTATCTCGTCAGGCAAGTAGATTTAGTCAATTTAGAATTAGTAAATATAGTTCGTTACATGGATTGAGTCATATCTCTGGGGAAGTAGTTCCAGTAGAAGATTATCATTGCCATCATATAGTGCCTTGTAATAAGGGTGGTAAAGACGATTATAATAATCTATGCATACTAAGTAAGGAGCAACATATCATACTACATAGTAATAATAGAGCAAAATTATATGATGTGGTTGGAAAGAAGTATCATAAAAGGGTCGAAGAATTGATAAGTTTGCTATAAAAAAAAAAAAAAAAAAAAAAAAAAAAAAAAAAAAAAAAAAAAAAAAAAAAAAAAAAAAAAAAAAAAAAAAAAAAAAAAAAAAAAAAACTTGATTTCAAAAGTGGTTATAAATATATTTGAGTTTTCAGTTTGTCAGACGTTGGAACGCTGTATGCGATGAAAGTCGCCCGTACAGTGTGGGAAGGGGGAAAAGACCGAGGTAGTAATATCAGAGTCTTACCTATCTTCATATCCTATTATACTTTTTAAAATGCTGTTTATTGGGTACTTATTTGGAATAAAATCTGAACGACAACTTGTAAAGGACATTGAAGTAAATGTGGCTTATAGATGGTTTCTAGGACTAAGTCTTACTGATCCTATTCCAGATCATTCAACAATTAGCCAAAATAGACGTAGACGGTTTAAAGGTACAGATGTGTTTCAAAAAATATTTGACGAAGTAGTATTTAAGGCTATAAATCTTAAGATGGTAACCGGTAAAATACTTTACACAGATTCTACACACCTAAAAGCAAATGCTAATAAGCGAAAGCTTGTGAAAATTGAAGTTGAAAAAACGCCGAAAGAATATGTAGCTGAACTTAATAAAGCAGTGGAAGAAGATAGAATAAACCATGGTAAAAAACCTTTAAAGGAAAAAGAACCTGTTACCAAAATAAAAGAAACTAAAGTTAGCACAACCGACCCCGACAGTGGATATATGATGAGAGATGGCAAGCCGGAAGGCTTCTCATATTTAGATCACAGAACTGTCGATAGCAGACATAATATAATTACTGATGTGTATGTTACTCCTGGAAACATAAATGATGTTGATCCTTATATCGATAGATTAGATGTGCAAATAAAAAAGTTTAATTTTAATACAAAATATGTTGGTGCAGATGCTGGTTATGCTACAAATCTTATATGTAAAGAACTATATGAGAGGGAATTAAAATCTGTAATGGGATACCGTAGGTCTCCACATACAAAAGGAATGTACACAAAAAATAAATTCCAATATGTTAAAGAACAGGACATTTACGTATGCCCTGACTTAAGGGCTTTACATTATAAAACGACAACAAGAGAAGGATATAAAGAATATGTTGGTAATGCAAAATATTGCGAGATATGTCCAAATAGAGCTCAATGCTTTTCTGCAAAAAGCAAGTTTAAAACTATTAGAAGACATGTTTGGGAAACGTATAAAGAAGATGTTGTAAAGTTCACCAGAACAGATAAAGGCAGAAATATATATAGAAGAAGAAAAGAAACTATAGAGCGAAGCTTCGCAGATTCAAAACAACTGCATGGGCTTCGCTATTGCCATATGCGTGGATTAGAAAATGTGCAAGAGCAGTGTCTGCTTACAGCAGCAGTGCAGAATATGAAAAAGATAGCTAGCCTGCTATCTTTACTGTTTTTTGATTTTCTAACTAAGAAGATAGTTGTTATTTTACATTTATCCATAACTCAAAATGCTATCGCATAATTGCATGTAAAAAGCCCAGTATAATAAAAAAATTATACTGGGTTTGTAAACAACCTGAAACCAGTAGGATAAATTATCCTACTGGTTTTTTATATTCTCACTATATCTAAAAATGTTAATATTGAAGCTCCGCAGGAGATGATTTAATTAGTACTTGACAGTATAAGTATATAGTATTATATTTATAGTGTACTACAACAATAGTACACGCTGTACACATAGTGCAAATAGTGAAGAGTTAATTATTTGAGAGAAGGTGAAACCTTGATAAACATTGATAGCAGAAGCGGTAAACCTATTTATGAACAGATTATTGAGAAAGTAAAGGAAAATATAATAAAAGGAATATTAGAACCGGGAGATAAATTGCCTTCTGTAAGGGAACTTGCATCGCTTATAACAATCAATCCTAATACTATAAGCAAAGCATATAATGAGCTAGAAAGAATGAAGGCAATTGAAGTTATAAGAGGAAAAGGAACATTTGTAGTAGAAAATTTCAAACCTATCATGAATGAAGAAAAGATGAGAGAAATAAAAGAACATATGAAGAAAATAATTATAGAGGCACATTATATAGGTGTTGATAAAGATACGTTAATAGATATACTAAATGAAATTTATAACCAGTTTTAACGACCTTTCAGAAAAAAATATATTAATAGATGGTGAAGATATTTTAATTTTAATTTAAGGGGTGGTTTAAGTTGAAAAAAGTACCATATATAATCTTACTGGGATGCATAATTGTTACCATCTTAATATCTGCTTGTGGTAAAAAAAACATGAAGAATAATCTCATTATAGGAAATAAAAGTTCCGAAATTATTAGTGATATAGTAATTCAAAGGGTTGATAAAGTTAATATTATAGCTAGTCATCTTAAGGCTAACCAGCATGGATATTTTGATATGGGGGTACAAGAAAATTGTACTTATAAAGTGGAATTTGAAGACAAAAACAACAAGAGTACTCGTAGCAAAGAATTTACGTCAAATTTTAGTAGAGATAAAATAGCAAATATAAATATTTTAAAAGATAATAACGGAGAGTGGTCTGTTATTATAGAAAATTAAAAAGATTAAATCATCTCCTGCGGAGCTGAAACATTAACGACTTCAGAAGGAGATTTATACTCCCACTGAAGTTTTCTATTTGTTAAGGTATGTAACTCCCACTTATAGAAGTGGGAGACTTTCCTTCTGAAATGTCGTTAAACATCGAGAACAGAAATGTTCTCTTTTATTTTCTTTTTTTGCTTTTGTTTAATTCATAATAAATATGGTAAAATATAAAATAATGGATTATATGGAGGTGATACTATTAAATATGCGGAAGTCTACAACAAAATAAATGGAAATAATTTTATCCACCGATGCATATTAGTTAAAGGGAAATCTGCTAGTGGTAAAACAACTATGGCAGTTTCTAAATATAAGAATATGATAGAAAATGAAAATATAAAAAGTTCAAATATATTATGCTTATTTATGAATAAATATCAAAATATAACATGGACAAGAGAGATGGATTTTAACATGACTAGTGAGATTCGAAAAAACTCTTACTATGGATTTATCAGAAAAGAACTATCACTTTATTGGCCATATGTAGTAGAAAATTGCAAGGAATTAAAAATTAGTTTGTTGAAACCTGAATTCGCATCTTTTGATGCTACAAATTATGCTATGAAAGCACTAGTGGAGCATTTTAGAACGTCTAAAGGGTACTTTATAGATATTACATCAACTTCTTCTAAAATAGCTTCAGATTTGATTTCTAACATTAATAATGCTGCACTATCATTAGTGCCTTTTAATGAAATAGGAACTAGGCTATATAATTCATTAGAGGTAAAGGATTTTTGTGCAAAAGAAACATATAATCAATTGGATGAAGTAATTCAATATTATATCTCAAAATTATTGGGAAATGGTGTTGTAGATTATGGATTGTGTTTTTACTTGTATAATAAGTATTTACTTAAAGATGCAAGATACTTTAATATGAATAAAATAAAATATCTTATAGTAGACGATATAGATCAGGCTTCACCATCAGAGCTAGATCTGATATTTAAGCTTATTGATAATGTAGACAAGGCATACTTGTTTTACAACCCAAGCGGTGGATTTTGTAGTTATTATGGGGCTAATACTAATTATTTGAGACAAAAATTAAATATTGATTATGATGAAATTATTCTAGATGAGCATTTTTGCTGTAATGATGAATTTATTGATTTTTCGCGTGCGATAGAAAACCGAGCACATAATAATTACGAAGAGGAGAAAATAAGCGACAACCTACCAGCTTATATAGATTTGACTTCACAGCTTCGATGCGAAATGGTTGAAAAAATATCATTTAAAATTGAAGAATTAATAAATCATGGAGTTAAGCCTAAGGATATAGCTGTAATATGTCCATTTAATGATTTTGTCATTTCTCATGAACTACAGAAAAAAACAAAAGAATTAGGTATATCAGTCATGGAGACTTCTAAAAAATATAGATTTATTGACAATGAATATTTACAGCCATTAATTATATTAGCAGTATTGTGTAATTCTTTTACAAGCATAAAGTTAACAAGTGAAGATTATAAAAACTTTTTTTCTTTTATGTTACAGCTAGATATAATCAGGAGCTCGCTACTTTCTGATTTAGTAAATTCGAGTGGAGAGATGCGAGATATTAATAAAGCCATCCAAGATAGAGTAGGCATTGAGGTCGCAAGTAATTATAATGAATTAAAAAAATGGATAAGTGATTATAAAGAAAGTAACTTGGAATGCAATATACCACTAGGAGAATTTTTTAGAAAAGCATTCTTAGAAGTTCTTATAACAATACCTAAAGTTAAACAACATGTAGGTGACTATATAAGTATATATGAAAATTGTGAAAGCTTCGTAAATACTTTAGATAAATTACAATTTAAAGGGAAGTCATCTGAGGAGAGATTTATAGAATTTATAAGGCGTGATGGAAAAGATTTTTATTCGTTGAATGATATTCAAGAAATGCTATTACAAGAGAATAGTATAGTTTTCACATCGCCATATACATATTTAACTTCAAATTTAAGTAGCGTGGTTCAGATATGGGCAGATATTAACAGTAATATGTGGTGTTCAAGAAATATAAAGGAATTATCAAATTATTACGTGTTAAGAAGTAATTGGAATATTAATGATATCTATACGCAGGAAACAGAAAACAATAATATATATAGAATTTTAATGTCCGTTGTTGATGGCCTTTTAAGAAAATGTAGGGGCAAATTATACATATATGGCAGTGAGTATTCTCTAAATGGATATGAACAACAAAGTATATTTGCGGATATCCTTGTAGAAATCTTAAGCGGAAGAGGTGAAAATTATGATAGGGGATATGAGTAATGAAGAGGTAAAAATAAGTTATAGGGATGATCAATTGCATATAATGGAATATAGAGGAGGAACCATGGCGGTTCCAGCAGTTCCAGGAGCAGGGAAAACCTTCATAATATGTAATCTAGTATGTGAACTTATAGAAGATAAAATTCATAAACCTGGGAAAATACTTATAGTTACTTTTATGAATAGTGCAGTGAATAACTTTAAACATAGAATTTCAATAGTTTTACAAAATAAGGGAATAACAGCGAGTAATGATTATGAAGTTATGACTATTCATAGTTTAGCACTAAAGATTTTAAAAGATAGACCGGATGTAGTGGGAGTTAATGAAGAATTTAAAATATTAGATGATGTAAATAAAAGCTTATATTTAAATAAGTGCATTATGCATTGGAGAAGAAACGGTGGAGAAAATATATTTAAGGCTATGATATTAGATAAATCCCTAAATAAATACCCAGGAAAACAAAATGATTGGTGGAATGATTTTTTCACGACGGTGGATACAATTATTGGGGAATTAAAGATAAATGATATTTCTCCAGAAAAGTTAAAGGATGAAGTGAAAAATTTAAACCAAGACAGCATTTTAAATTATATATCTGAAATTTATGATTCATACACTAAAACCCTAAAAAGAGAGGGCTATATAGATTATAACGATTTGCTAATTCTTGCATATAAGCTTCTAAAAACTGATGATGTGCTTCGCGAAAAATTAAATGTAAAATATACTTTTGTATTTGAAGATGAGTGCCAAGACTCTAATTTAATTCAGGGAAGAATATTGGGTTTAATTTCTGAAAAAAACGGAAACTTAGTTAGGGTAGGGGATGTTAATCAAAGTATAACAGGTACATTTACATCTTCAGATCCAAAATTTTTCAGAGAATTTTGTGAAAATGCAAATAAAAAGTTTGAAATGTATATGGCAGGACGTAGCACAAAACATATTATTGATTTAGCAAACGAATTAGTTCGACATATCAATAATCATCATGGTGAAGAAAAATGTAGGTGTGCATTAGTAAATCAAGAAATTAAAACGGTACCAGAGTTTTTTAAACTAAAAAAGCAGGATGTGGACATTTACGGAATAAGCACTATGGTTTGTAGTTCAAATCAGGATGAAATTAATAAAGCTACTAAGCTAACAATGAAATTCAAAGAAAAATATCCTAATAAAACCTGTGCCATATTAGTTCCGTATAATAATCAAGTTAAAGAAATAGCGGATAAACTTAGAGAGTTAAATATTGAGTGTGATGAATTGTCAAATAAATCAGATAAAAGATGTAAGGCTGCATTTACATTAGGATATATATTGCAGTTTATTTCAGAGCCACATGATAGTTTTAAATTCAAAGATTTAGTAAAGAATGTGTTTATAGAAGAAAACAACGAAGAAAGTGAAAGGTTGTTTGATTTCATACAAGATTATAAAGTAGAAAAGCTAATGTATCCCAATGGAGGAGTCATAGATCAGAAAGATGTTCCTCGCGAAATATTAGGTTCAGAGGTCTATCAAAAATTTATAAAGTGCATGCAGCAGATTAAAATAATATTTCAATATCCTCAAACACATTTAGATAGACTGATTTTGCATATTAGTGATGTTTTAAATTTCAGTCTTGAGGATAGAGCGATGGCAGATGCAGTTGCATCGTATATTAGATTTCTATCAAAAGATGAAAGTGACTTTTGTTTAAAGCATATAGTGGATCAGTTGCTAGATGAAAAAAATGGTATATTAAATCATATTTCAGGTATAATTTATGACCTAGAAGGATATGAACCTTCCTCAGATAGAATAACAGTTTCTACTTGTCATAAAGCAAAAGGACTGGAATGGGATTGTGTATTTATATTAAGCATCACATCTTACCAATACCCATATATGACAACGGATAAATTTAGGGAGTACTATTACTTGAAACAACAATTTAAAAACCCTACAGTTCTTTGTAAAGCTGAAATTGCAAAAATTCTTGGTAATAATATTTGCGAGGATCCAATTGGGGAAGCGAAAATACAGATAATAAATGAAAAAATAAGGCTCTTATACGTAGGAATAACAAGAGCTAAAGAATATTTAATTTTAATGGCATCTAAGTGTAATGAAGGTAAATGGAATGAAAGTAAACCTTCAAAGTACTTTTATGTGCTTCAAGACTACATAAACAGCCAAAGGGGCGATGGTAAATGTTAGATATTAGAAAATTAAAACACGTTTACTATAGTCAAAATTTATTAAACACTTTTGATAAATGCCCTTTAAGATTCAAAATCAAGTATTTAGATAATGTTAAGTGGAAAAAGGATTCAATAGATAATGAGGATTATTATGAAAATATGAATATGGGACTCGATTTTCATCTCATTTGTGAAAGATATTTTTCAAATATTCCTGCTGGTATTGATAATAGCAATATCGATTTAATGAATTCGTTCAATTCATTAAAGGGAAAATTTACTCTTTTAGATGAAAATATATATTTTACTGAATATGAAATAAAAATGAGAAAAGATAACATCAGGATTCAGGCAAAGTATGATTTGATAATTATTAAGCCAAATAACAAAATAGAAATATGGGACTGGAAGACCGAAAATAGAAAACTTGACTATAAAGAAGTGTGTAAAAGAATGCAAACTATTGTTTATATGTATATATTGGGTGAGAGTTCTTTGAAAATATTTGATAAAGATATACCCCTAGAAAATATAAGTATGAATTTTTGGCAACCTCAGTTTAAAGATGATATCATTACTATTAATTATTCAGAGAGTAATCATAAAATTCACGAAGATAAAATTATGGAGATTACGCATTCATTAGACAATTATGATTTTAGTTTGGACTTTAATAGTGAACTATATAGCACGCAGTGCAAATATTGTGAATTCGGTGGATGTAACCAGGTTTGTGATGCTTTTATATAAAGGTTTTAGGTAAATAGAAAGTATGTATAAACCCTTGATTTTCAAGGGTTTATTTTTATCCCTATTTATATGCTAACTAGGATGTACTAACTAATATATAACTAAGAAAAAAAATATTTTTATGAAATATTGACAATTTTACTTAAATATAATATTATATCATTAAAAGATATATCATTTAATGATATATGTAATGACAAATGAAGGGAGGAAGAAAATGGCTAGGGGAAAAGCTTTAGACGAGGATATATTAACGGATTCTACCTACTGTATTTTACTCACCTTAGTAAGACCTATGCATGGATATGGGATAATGCAGGAGATTGAAAGATTTTCAAAAGGCGAAATGTTAATAGGGCCAGCAAGTCTTTATACAATTATAAAAAAATTGCAAAATGCAGATTTAATCCAATTAGTAGATGATGATGAAGAGAGACGTAAAACCTATACACTGACTTTTAAGGGGAAAGAAATATTAAAAAAAGACATTAAGAGAAGAATAACGATGGTAAGACATGGAGAGGAAGCTTTAAAACATTTAGAGGGGGATGATACTGATGGAAAAGAAGAATAGGTATATTTTGAATATGGGATTTGCCTTTGACGAAGATAGAGCTATGAAAAAATTGTGTCAAAGGGCAAAAGAAGGTTGGATTCTTAAGGAAATGTCCGGGTTTAGGTATAAATTAGTAAAAGGTGAACCAAGAGAAATAGTTTATTCCATGGATTACAAAGAATTAAGTGAAAACGATAATGAGTATTTTGAATTATTTCAGAGTAGTGGCTGGGAGCATATGTGTTCTTGTGGGACTTTTCATTTTTTTTCAGCACCACCTGAAACTGTTCCAATATACACTGAAAAAGAGAACCATATAAGTAAGTATGAAAGGGTAAAATACTTGTGTAAAAAAGCAGCGATTATATCAACAGTAATACTGGCTTTTGTAATCCTAATTGAATTTTTGCTAGCAAGCAGAATAGAGGGAACAATGATGAAAAATCAAATGCTATTAGTAGGTGTTATTTTAAGTACTATTTCAGTAGCTATTGCAGTGCCTTCACTTATGATGTGTGTTGCATATTATTTGAAAGAAAGGAGGATTTTAAAGTAAGGGTGCCTATTGCAATTTTTTTAAACTGATATGATCGCTTTTAGGAATTCAGGTTTAGTCGATCGACCATTTCGTTGCACGGTCGCGCAAGAAATCCTCCTTGGATAATAAATATTATATAGCAGTATAAAGTTTCTCCGAAAGTGACTTACAATAAGAAGAGCAGAAACATTGAAAGTTGATTTAAAATTCTTCTTCTGCAAATATAAAATTTCTTAATGGAATTTCACGCTTCAACCTCTTATTGTAAGTCACGGCGGAGAAACTTCATAGGTCACACTCAGTATTATTAGCTTGGTAAATTCGTTCTACATACTTTTCTATAAAGCAGCGCCGTAATACCTATCACTACAAAGGTAATCATTCCCGTAAGTAAATTCATATTTATACCTGGCAGAATGAGTAAAATCCCAATAAGTATAATACCAACCCCCATTGGAAGCATAATAACAAGGGAAAAAAATCACATTCATTACATACATCAATAAAAATCTGCTTGTGATGACCGAGGATGTTTGGACTGGTAGTGACATGAGCATATCGTAATCCTTGAAAGCAAATAATGTACCACTTGCCTTAAACAAGGTGAAAAACATTACAAGCATACTTGTAATTGTAAATGCATATCCTGGAATAATTGAATCAAGGTTTCTGTAGCCCCAGCCTCAATGAGTAATTTTAAAATGTTTTTACTTGTTTTCATAAAAAAACCATTAAATTACTTCAAATTTGCTCATGTTAAAGATAGTGGCTATTATAAATATTACACTACAAAAAATTGAAAATCCTATAGTATATAAATAGTTATCTAATGTAAATAAATTTGCTCCTTCCACTAATTTGTATGGCATGAGCTTTCCAATTGTATTCAAATTTACAAGTGCAGCATTCAAAAAAGTTATCATAAGCGTTATAAAACCTACTGTTACACCTTTTTTCACAAAGCTGCTAAAAAGTGTCACCAAGGCAATATTAAAAAAATAGTATACAGACATTAGAATAGCCGAGTTCATTACACCTGATAAAGCAACTTTTTCTCCTTTAAATAAAATACTTCCATAGTAAAAACAAGTCAAAAATCCTATGAAGGTCAATATGGTTACCACAATAGTATAATGAATTATTTTAGCAAGCACTATACCAACTGGATTACTTCCCTTAGAATATGGAAACACGAGTTTTTCGCCATTTATCTCATCATTTAAAGTACTTGCCAATGTGAATATTATGAATAAGTTTCCAATTTGAAAAAGATCTTTAATATAATTATTAATCGCACTCTTAGGAGTAGCAATAAAAAGTGAACTTAAATCTCCTTGTAATTGCTTTTCTAATATTTTTGGAAGTAATTTTAACATAAATGGATCTAAAATAGCGAATGCAATTATTCCTACAGCAAGTATTATATATTTATATTGTCTTTTGGATTCCATTATTTCTTTCTTAAAATACGCCTTAAAGGTTGTCATTTTTATTCACCAGCCTTATAAAAATATCTTCAAGATTACTTTTTCTTAAATTATAAGATAAAATATTATTTTCTCCCTTAACAAGTAGTTTTAAAAGTTCAGATTTAGCAACATCTAAATTATTAACATAGATAGAGGCCTTATTTTCATTTATCAAAACTTTTTCCACCCACTTAAAGTTTAAAAGAATTTTATCTAAGTTTACACAGTGTTTTTCAAACTCAATATCGAATATAGGTTGAATATACTTACTCTTTAAACTCTCTAAATTATCAGATATGAGTATTTGCCCCTTATCCAAAATACTTACCTCGTCACAAATCCTTTCTATATCACTCAAAATATGAGTTGAGATAAAAACAGTGGTTCCATTTGACCTCAAGTCTTTTATAAACTCTAGTATTTCCATTCTTCCCTCAGGATCTAGTGCAGATGTGGGTTCATCTAAAAAAACTATTTCTGGTTTATTAAATAGTGCCACTGCAATTCCTAATCGCTGCTTCATTCCACCTGAATATTGCCCTATTTTTCTCTTTGCTACCTCAGTAAGCTTAACAATTTCTAAAATCTCTACAGTTCGCTCCCTTATGTTTTTCTCTGTCATATTAGCTATTTCGCCAATAAAATGCAGATACTCATTAGCGCTCATGTAATTATAAAACACTGGATTTTGTGGAAGATATCCTACTTTCCTTAATAATTGCCTTTTATTTTTCTTGAAATCCCCTCCATCTAAATATATCTCTCCACCATTAAAATCAATTAACCCTGAAAGTATATTCATGGTTGTAGTTTTACCTGCTCCATTAGGACCTAGAAATCCGTATATGGTTCCCTTTTTTATTTCAAAGGATATATCTTTTAGAACTTCAAAGTCTCCATATTTTTTGTTGATATTTACCACTTTAAGCATCTTAATCACGCTCTCTTCCTATTAATAAAAAGGATATGCCACCTATTAATTGGATAAAAATTATAACTAAAGCCCATGCCCACTTAGGTAAAAATTTTACCCTGTCTCGTGTTAATCTATATAAGCAGAAACCAACAAGAACTATCTCTATTATAATTACAGGTGCAAGTAATTTTATTATCTCGAGTAGCGCCATTCCGTCAAACATATTCGATTCCCCCTTTTTATATTTTCATAACTTTAACGCAATAAAAATAAAAAAGTTCATTTTATTTTTATATTAGGAAACAGATTGCGTAAGTGGATGTGGATGAGAATGTAAAAACACTTATTTAAATGATAAAACACATGAAAGTAATAACAGCTTAAATCCAAAGTATATGTACCACATCCTCAGCCTACCAAAAGACTTTCTTTGTGAAGCGGATTGAGAGTTATTATTTTCCTTATATGCCATCCATCTTAGATACATATTAGGATAATTGCATAATAGTATGAACTTTCTCCGGAAGTGATTTGAAATAAGATGTGCAGAAACATTGAAAGTTGATTTAGAAATTCTTGTTTTGCTAATATAAAATCCTCGTGAGCCCGACTGGAAGGAAGGCTAGCGAACCGCCTGTAAGTCGAATGTGAGTGTTAGAGGATTTTATATTTGCCAAACAATAGAATTTCTTAATCAACTTTCACGTTTCAAGCTCTTATTTCAAGTCACGCAGGAGAAAGTTCATAGGTCTTGCACTCTTATTTTTTATTTTTTAATATTACTCGTGTTACCAGTAGGTAAATAAGGAGATTACCTGGTGTATTAATCAGTGCAAAAATCCCCCAAAGCCAATAGTATTTTTCTTTACGCCTTCTTGCATCACAAAATACCCAAGCTCCTTGAATTAATAATATAGGAATAGCAATTGCAAGCACTATAGTTAGTTTATTATTTAAAATCACCATTAACCTTCACTTTCCCTTCTTTTGATTGCTAAAACAGGTATTATTATCCAAGGAATAATGGTAATAATAAAAATCTGTGAAATAATTAGTAGTTTAGTACCTAAGAAAATGGTGGCTATAGCATACACAGAAAGAATTATAAAGGATGTTAATATAAAAAGAATAAATTCTTTTCTAGCATTACTATTGCCTCGTATACACACTCCTTGCTCTATTATACTTAAGGTATCTATATCAAAATCAAATATATCTTCATTTAAAACATCCATTTTTTTAGCTGTGGAATTAAGGACACTTTTAAATTCTTTATCTTCGTCACTATACTTTATATTTTTAAAAACGGTGTCTTGAACTTCATTGTAAAATTCATCAATTAAAGAGTTTTTAATCTTATCAGAATCCTTCATTTATATAATCTCCTTCCTTTCAATTTCACTTATTATATATTTCACTGCATTATGAAGCCTTGACCTAACCGTTCCAAGGCGGCATCCTAAAATTTCTGATATTTCCTCATATTTGTAACCATAATAATGCTTTAAAATAAATACAGCCCTTTTCTCATAGGGTAACATTAAAATTATTTTCATTATCTCTTTGTATTCGTAATTTGCGATCACAATGTCCTCTACTTGTTTGCTTTTATCATCCACACATTCCTCTATTAGTCCAAAGGATTTATTCTTTCTTAAATAATCCCTGTAAACATTGGTAGCTATTTTTATGAGCCAAGTAGAAAACTTTGCTCTAGGCTCAAACTTATTTATATTAATCACAGCTTTAAGCAATGCATCCTGAATAATATCCTGTGCTAAGTGTGGGTCTCCTACCATTTTAACAGTGTAGCCTTTTAAAATATTGTAATTATCTTTTAAAAGAGAATTTAGCGCGCTTTTATTTCCATCCTTAGCTTTATTAATAAGTTCTAGTTCATCCAATAATAATCACTCCTAGCAATCCTTCAACGCAAATATTGATTAATAAGTTCACTATATTTATTATAATCTACAATTACTAAATTATTTTACTGTTTTTCTATTTTTTTTAATATGCTCAGCCTTTAATTCCCGTTATTGAAAAGTATTTAAATAAAAGCATTACTAAAAACCAATAGTTTTGTAAATAAGGGTATTACTGATAATAAAATACTAAAATAGAGTCTTTTTAATAACGATAAGCATAGTCTTTATAATAACAACTATTTTTAAGATGAACAAAGTTGAGGTAAGTTTATTGGTATTCGATCTAAATAAAAAAGGAGGTATATATTATGTCAGACAAGGGCAAAAGTAAGGGTGCTTCAACCAAAAATAATGGCAAGAAAAGTGATAAAAAGAATCAAAAAAATAAGGGGCCTAAAAAGTAAAGGACCTAAAAAGCAAAAAATATCCTGAGCTCAATAAGAGTTCAGGATTTTTAGCATTAACAATACTATTAGTGTTAAAAACATAGTAATGCAAAAACATGAAATAAATGGTATCATATTATAAATACAATTAAATGAAAACCTAATTATGGGGGGTAATTCTTAGTTACGACAATAGAGCTAGTTTGGTTTAATCAAGCATTATCCCTATTAGCGTTAATTTTTATATTTATGTATAACGATAAGAAGGGTAAAGACTTAAAATACTTTTTTTATGCTTTTTATCCAGTGCATTTATTAGTAATAGGATTAATAAGGATCCTTCGTAAAACGTTATTGTAATATCAATAATGAATACACAGAGAAATTATTAGAAGATAACATTAAGAAAAGGAGATTTAAGTAGTATGAAATGGGAAATAAAAAAATTTAATGAACTAAATGGTGAGGAAGTATATGAAATTTTAAAACTTAGAAGTGAAGTCTTTGTTATAGAGCAGCAATGTATCTATGAGGAGTGTGATGGTAAAGATAATAATTCTTATCATTTATTTGCAAAAGAAAATGGGAAAATCATTGTTTACTTAAGGATTTTAGAAAAAGGTATTTCTTATAATGAAATATCTATAGGACGGGTATTAACTGATAAAAAACATCGTGGTAAAGGTTTAGCAAAGCAAATGATGATAAGAGCAATAGAATTTATCGAGAATAATTTAAATGAGAAGGTAATTAGGATTGGCGCACAGGAGTATTTGGTAAATTTCTATGAGGGTTTAGGGTTTGTGAGGGTTTCTGAGGTATATTTGGAAGATAACATTCCACATATAGAAATGTTATATAAAAATCTTTAATTATATATTAGCATCAGATTCATCTTTACGGTTTTTTTTACAAAAAACAAATTAAACCCTGTCTAATATAGATAGGGTTTAATTTAAGCTATAGAAAATATATAATTTTTTAATGTTTAGCAGGCAATTCATCTAAGCTTTTTAGTTCATAGCCTTTGCTTTCCCATTCGGTAATTACATCATCTAATATTTCAGCATTGGTTTTTGACACTGCATGTAGTAACATAATTCCACCGTTGTGGGTTCTTTGCATAATACGTTTTTTTGCAGCTTCATGGGATGGTTGATTGTCTGTAAGCCAATCCATATAAGCGAAACTCCAAAATATGGTTTTATATCCGTAGTTTTGAGTATATTGTAAGGATAACTCACTATATTTCCCCATCGGAGGTCTAAAATACTTAGACATCTTTTTATGAGTAATATTTTCAAATGCTTCTTCTACATCAGATAATTCTTTATTGAATTTATCTTCATCCTTTATAGAAGCCATTGAAGGGTGGTGATTACTATGGTTGCATACTAAGTGCCCCTCGTCTACCATTCTTTTAATTAATTCTGGGTTAGAAGTAATATAGGGTTTTACAACGAAAAATGCTGCTTTTACATTATGTTTTTTTAAAACATTTAAAATTGGAGCAGTATATCCAGCTTCATAACCCTCATCAAAAGTTAGATATAATATCTTTTTCGATGTATCTCCTAAATGATAACATCCATACTTTGATATAAAGCCTTTGGTTTCTTTAGGACCCTCAGGTGGATTATTGTCATTACGTGGTTGGAAATACCAATTATATTCTTTGGTGCTTAATCCAGTAGAGGGCGTAGTAATACTAAAGACACTTTTGAAAAAATTTACTATGGTAGGTGTTTTTGAACCTTGATTATTATAATATCCATTGTTTGAGTCTTTAATTGAAATATTGCCTAAATCTTTGCTATAAGCAACACTTGAAAAAGAGTTAACAAAAAACATTGAAGAAACAATAATACTTAACATCTTTCCTTTCAGAACGATCACCTCTAGTTTATTTTATTTAGATAGATTAATATATAACTTAGTATGCTCAGTAGATGTGTGTAGATATTCTTGAATCTAATGTTACATAATTAGTAATTTTTATTAATATTCCCATAAATATATTTTCACAACATTTTGAATTTACAATTTCATAAAAATTTTACTTTAAGGTTATTATTATTGTATACTATTAGTATGTCTACAGTGGAGGCGGTTAAATGGAATTAAGTTTAGAGCAACAAAAAATGATTCATAGCAAACCCTCAAGATATAGCTTAATTAGAGGAATTCAAGGTTCAGGTAAAACGACAGCAGCCATTTATAGAAGCCTTTATTTAAAAAATAACTATTGTTTATATGAAGGGGATAAAATATTAATGTTAGCATCTAAGGATGAAGACATAAATTATATTGAAAATATATATAACAGAGCAGAAGAAGAAACTAGGTTAGATTATTTAAGTCTATTTTCTAATAGTGAAAGAAACTTTCATGTGGTTACATTAGAAAGTATTTTACATAGATATTTTATTAAATATAAAAACAAGCATAAATTAAAAAATAAAATAATTGTAGATAATGATAAAAAAAATAGTATTATGAAAGATTGCATATTAGAAATTAAAAATATTTATCCAAGACTAAGAATATTACATACAGATTATGCTCAATTTTTTATAGAAGAAGTAAAGTGGATAAAAAGTTGCAATTACTTAAAAGCTAATTTGTATTTGCAAGTAAATAGAAGAGGAAGAAAATGCGAAAAAGGACAAGGACCTCAAAGAATTCTTAAAAATTCAACTGCTAGGAAAGCAATATTTCAACTTATGATCACGTATAATGAAAAGCTTAAATCAGAGGGTTTAGTTGACAATGAAGATATTAATATATATGCTCTGCGAATGGCACAAACTACTACAGTGGGCAGGTATTCTCATATCATAATTGACAAAAGTAATAATTTAACTAAGATACAAGTGGATTTTATTAATGCATTATTTAATGAAAAATCTTATTCGAACATGGTGTTTCTTCTTGATGTGGATAGACCACACAATTCTAATTCATGGATGGTGAAAGGCAAAAGAGTTAATGCTAAACCGCTAAGAGAAAAAGTAAAGTCTTATTCATTCAAAAAATACTATAAAACACAAGAAAAGCTCCAAAAAAAGTGTGATGAAATAACAAGCAAAAACTTGGATATTAATTCACTTGAGAACTTTAAGTATTGTGATATAAGACATAACAGAGCATATGAGTTTATGAGGGATTATAGTAGAAGATCAGATATTATAGTAAATGATGAAAAAGGCAACTATGAGTATATAAATGAGGAATTATTGGAGCTACCCGTGTATAGTGATATAGCAGCAGGCGAACCTATGCTTATTAATTCTGAAATGGAAGGTAAATTTTATATCCCGAAATATTGGTTAAAGGGAGTAAAAAACCCATTCATTTTAAAGGTTAAAGGTGACAGTATGATTGGGGCTCACATTAATAATGGAGATTATGTAGTAATACGGCAGGAACAAGCTGCAAATAATAAGGATATCGTAGCAGTTGACATAGGCGGAAATGCTACTTTAAAGAGACTTTCTATAAACAAAGATAGAATATTACTTATGCCAGAGAATGAAAAATATCAGCCTATTGTAGTAGATAGTGAAGATACATACATTTTAGGAGTAGCTATAGGAATTATAAAGCATGAAAATTAATCTATTTGAAAGGAGCTAAGTTATGATGAAGATATTTTTTATTTCCGATATCCATGGTTCTTTATACTATCTTAAAAAGGCTATAGAGCGGTATAAAGAAGAGGGAGCGGGTTATATAGTGCTTTTAGGAGATGTGTTATATCATGGCCCAAGAAATCAATTGCCAAAGGATTACAATCCACAATTAGTAGCTAGTCTCTTAAACGAATATAAAGACAAAATAATAGCTGTTAGAGGGAACTGTGATAGTGAGGTGGATCAAATGATTATTGAGTATCCTATGATGTCTGATTATTCTATAATATTATGCAATAATAGAAGATTATTTTTGACTCATGGGCACATATATAATGAGGATAATTTGCCCGAACTAAGTGAAAATGATGTTTTGGTATTTGGACACACGCATGTCCCTGTAGCTAAAAAACACAATAAAATATATGTGTTAAATCCTGGCTCGGTATCTTTACCTAAGGAAAATAACCCTAATTCTTATGCAATACTCAAAGATGATTTATTTCAAATAAAAGATTTAGATGGCGCTGTTATAAAAGAAATAAAATTATAAAAAATAATACCTCAGGGTGCCCTGAGGTATTATTTTTTATTTTCTAAGAAAAAAGCTAAATTGATCCTTTGTTGTAGTTGTAACAGATAGATTTCGTTTATGAAGTATACTATCAAATACTTCAAGTTGACCATCACATACATAGGCATAATCAGTTTTACCATCTTTTACCCAACCCATAAATACATAGGCATGGGAAGGCGTACCAGGACTTTCTGGCATATCTGTAGTGAAACATATATCACCTTTTTTTAATTTAGTGAAGTCAGTATTCTTTTTCCAGTCCATAGAAGTTAAAGATTCCATTAATCCCTTTACTGTTGTTGTATTCGCAGGGATAGCAATGGAATTAATTCTCAAAATCTCTGATAAGAGACATACAGTAACACCCTTTTGATTTCCACTATTTAAAGTAATTGCTTTTTTTAGGACAGATGTTCTATTTGCGTCTATATTTAAATATTCATAAATTTTAGTTGAAGTTACGGTAGGGTTAATGGTGTCAGGTTTAGTAGTTTCAGTAACTTCAGGAGCTTTAGTAGATGGGCTAGCATCGGGATTTTTTTGGACTGATTTAATGGTAGCTACATCTGCTTTGGGTTTCATGAATGAGGTGTTCATAAAAATAGAAAATATAATTATAGATACTATAACTATACCAAGTCCTAAAACAACCGCATTGTTCTTAAACTCGTTTTTGTCTGCTAACTCATGCATTTCTTTTATGTATTTTTCACTTTCCTCATCATCTTTTAACTTAGCAACTTCACTATTGTCAGTTTCAGAGTCAGGTTTTTCAGGAATATTTTTGTTTGAATACAAATTATTTATAATTTTATTATTTTCATTATTTTCATTGTTTACTAGGTCCTCTTTATTCATATTTTTCTGCTTGCCAATATAGGTAGAAATTTATCGGTTAACCTATATTTTTGCAGCACCTCCCTTTATTTTATATTGATTATATCAAAGCTTTAATTTTAAAAATTATTTATCAACTGACACAGTTTACTAAATTATTTACACCACCTACTTTTTATATTATAATTATAACATATTAAGAGGTATTTGAGTGCTATTTGTAGGAGTTTAAAGTAATTTAATATTTTGTGAAATATATTACAGTTATTGTGTTTATAATGTAATATAAAGATTGATTTTGTTTAGAACAAGACTGTAGTATAATATAATTAAAATTAATAAGTGAGGGATGTATAATGGCGGTAAAAATAGTCACTGATAGTACCTCATATATAAGTGAGGATTTAAGGAAAAAATATGATATTTCTATAGTTTCATTAAGTGTTATTTTTGGAAATAAGGAGTTCAAAGAAACCCTTATTGAAAATGAAAGTTTTTACGAAAAACTTGATAAGAACTTAAGTATTCCTACTTCATCACAACCATCGCTTGTGGAAATGTACAATATGATAGAAAATCAGGTAAGAGATAATAATGAAGTGGTTGGTGTTTTCCTTTCTTCAGACATGAGTGGAACTTATTCAAATGCATGCCTTGCAAAGAGTATGATTCTTGAAAACTACCCAAATGCACTAATTGAGATTATAGATTCTAGATCCAATTGCATGCAATTAGGATTTGCAGCCTTAACAGCGGCAATTGCGTCGCAACAAGGAAAATCAATAAATGAAGTAGTTGATATAGTAAAAAACAATATAAAGAGAAGTAGATTTCTGTTTATTCCTGATAATTTAGAGTATCTAAAAAAAGGTGGCAGAATAGGTGGTGCAAGTGCACTGTTAGGTACTATTTTTCAAATCAAACCTATTCTTACCGTAGTGGATGGAAAAACAGGATTATTTAATAAAGTAAGGACTAAAAAACGTGCAATACAAACTATGATTGATAAATTCATCGAGGACATAACAAAACATGGACTTGGAGAGGTAATGATTCATCACATAAATGATGTTGAAGGAGCACTGGCTTTTGCAAAAAAAGTCGAAGAATGTATAGGAAAAAAAGTAGACATAGCTCCAATTGGACCTGTAATAGGAACTCATGTTGGACCTGGTGCATTAGGTATTGTGTATTATACAAAGACAGATTTATAAATTAAGCAAAGCCGTATTGTGGATATATAGTACGGCTTTGCTTATAAAATAATTTGTATAAAACACGAAATACACTCAGTAAGTTATGTTTTTAAGTAGTTTTTTAGTATATTTTTTTTGAAATAGTTAAAGTTTCAATTAAATTTTGAAGGTGAAAGTTAAATACTATATTTATATCATTACTAATGTACGGGTAACTAAACATATTTTCATTAAATAATTCATTTATTCTAATACAGTTACTCTCGTTGATATAACAATTAGAATGAGAAGGCGTAAAGGTTAAAGACTTTAGTATAACTAGGTGATTATAAGCAGTTTTAGAAGTATCTATGACTTTGTTAATTTTAAGTATATGGTGGCTTTCAACATTCTCACTTTGTATTTCACTTAAGTATGAGTCTAATGATTTTTCCAATTTGGATATTTGGATGTTTAAACTAGAAAGATTAATATCTGTATTGAAATTAATCATCTCTTTAGAAATTATAAAAACATTATGGGTTAGATTTTCTGCATCCCGATGTAAGTTATCTAAGTATTTACGATGGAATATAAGATAGTTTACTGAAACTGATACAAAAATACCGATAAAAGTTTCTTCAACCCTACTTAAACTATAAAATAGAGGAGTGCCTTGTTTAAGATTCGTCATTATTGCTAAAAAAACTACGCATGCAATTATAATAGACTTTTTTCTATTAAGAAGATTCAAAGAATAAATTACAAATACTATTCCAATGCTGGTAAGAAATACATTGTTGGGACTTATAAGTGTGAATATTAATCCCCAAATTGCACCTACAATAGTACCAATCATTCTGTTTTTACCAGCAGTAAAGGAATCATGTATAGCACTTTGCATTGTTATTACAGCAGCTATACATGCATAAAAGGGAAATGTATTATGAAAAGCTCTTAGTATAATTATACATAAAAAAACTGAAATTGCAGTCTTTATATTTCTCATTCCTATTTTTTGCACACTGTTGCCTCCTGTTTTATTCTGTAGGGTGGATATAGTTTAGTGAATTAGAATTAGTGATAGATGTATAGAATAACTTATAAAGTATGAATAAACTTGCAACCTAAAATTACATTTATACATTGACAAATAATAAAATTTAAATTAAAATAGAAAGAAATTATAAAACATAAAAATTACAAATAAAAGTAAAGTACACTTTTAAATTAGTCCTGTGAGACTAGGAAGGAGTATAGATAATTATGGCATGTGTTTTTTGTTCTGTCAATTTTGAATTTAATACTATTAAATATAATACAATTAATAATATTCAGAATAATGCTATAGATTTATTTTCTATTTTGTTAATAAATGCTATTAATATATTAATAAAGGATAACAGAGAGATTATTTAAATAATCTCTCTGTTATCCTTTATTTTATTGAAAAAACATAATGATTTTTTTAATAAAAATGAGCAAAACCAATTAATTTGGAAAGTACTTGATTTTTATTGTGCATAAATATTATGCTAAATGAATAATAAAATAAGAAAAAACATTGCATTATTATAAAAAACAATATATAATAAATAGAATTAAGCCTGTACGCATGAGGAATATGGCTAAAAATAAATTTAAAAACATATATATTAGAAAAACATATAATATTCATAAAAATGAATAATTATTCATAAATGTCTTTTATTAATTGGAGAAAGTTTTTAGTTTACTAAGGAGGATTTAGTATGAAGGGTAAGTTGATTTTAGAGAATGGAATAATATTTGAAGGTGGTATATTTGGGTGTTTAGAAGAAAATGTTGGGGAAGTAGTTTTTAATACGGGTATGACTGGATATGAAGAAGTTTTAACGGACCCATCTTATTATGGACAAATAGTGACAATGACGTATCCGCTCATCGGGAATTATGGTATTAATTTGGAGGATGTAGAGTCGAAGTATCCGAAGGTAAAGGGGTTCATTGTTAGAGAAAAATGTGATTATCCTAATAACTTTAGATGCGAAATGGATTTGGAAGCATACTTTAAACAAAATAAAATAATAGGACTCGAAGGGATTGATACAAGGGCATTAACGAAAATACTTAGAAATAACGGGACCATGAAAGGTATTATTGCTACAAAGGAACTTACTAAAATTGAAATAAATCAAAAATTTGCGAGTTTTAATAATAACGATGCGGTGATGAAAGTTACAACGAAAGAGCGCTACACGATTGAGGGCACAGGACGACATGTGGCTATTATAGATTTTGGAATAAAGGAAAATATACTTCGCTCGTTTATTGCGAGAAATTGCAAATTAACAATATTTCCTGCATGCGAGAAATCGGAAGAAATATTAAGGGTTAACCCTGATCTAGTATTTTTATCGAATGGACCTGGGGACCCGGAGGATTTGCAAGAAGTGATCAAGACGTTGGGAGAGATTATAGGTAAAAAACCTGTAGTTGGAATTTGCCTAGGGCATCAACTTTTAGCGTTAGCCCTTGGCGGGAAAACTGAAAAACTTAAGTTTGGTCATAGAGGGTGTAATCATCCAGTTAAAGATGTAGAAGAGAATAAGGTTTATATTACATCACAAAACCACGGATATTATGTGAGTGAACTGCCGGAAGATATGGAGGTTACGCATGTAAGTGTAAATGATGGAACGATAGAAGGAATGAGGCATAAGAAACTGCCGATACTTAGCGTGCAGTTCCATCCGGAAGCTTGTCCGGGGCCTAAAGATATAGATGCTATTTTTGATAAATTTCTGTCGCTGATATAGGGTAGATATTTAAAACTGAAAGTTGAGAAGGAAAGTTAAGAACTAATGAAATTAGGATGCATAAATAGAATTTAAGAAGAAATAACATATAGGGGGATTCGTATGCCATTAGATAAAAGCATTAAAAAAGTATTAGTAGTTGGGTCAGGGCCGATAATAATAGGGCAAGCGGCGGAATTTGATTATTCTGGAACACAAGCTTGTCAAGCGTTGAAAGAGGAAGGCGTAGAAGTTGTACTTGTGAATAGTAATCCGGCAACTATAATGACTGATAAAGAAGTTGCTGATAAAGTTTATATAGAACCTTTAACTATAGAATTTTTGGAGAAGGTTATTGATAAGGAGAGGCCGGACAGTTTACTTGCGGGTATGGGCGGGCAAACAGGACTTAATTTAGCGGTTGAACTATTTGATAATGGAATTTTAGAAAAATATAATGTGAGAGTGATTGGAACCTCGATAGAAGCGATAAAAAAAGGTGAAGATAGAGAGCTTTTTAGAAATCTTATGCAGGAAATTGATCAACCGGTAGTGGAAAGTGCGATTGCTACAGATATAGCAGGAGGACTAAGATTTGCGAGCGAAATGGGATATCCCGTAATTGTAAGACCGGCATATACTATGGGAGGAAGTGGCGGTGGAATTGCAGAATCAGAGGAGCAACTACTTGAAATCCTAGAACTGGGATTGCAGTTAAGCTCTATAGGGCAAGTTCTTTTAGAAAAGAGTATTAAAGGGTGGAAAGAAATAGAGTATGAAGTTATGAGGGACGGAAATGGCAATTGCATTACCATATGTAATATGGAAAATGTAGATCCTGTAGGAATACATACTGGAGATAGTATTGTTGTAGCGCCAAGCCAAACTCTTTCTGATAGAGAATACCAGATGCTTAGAAGTGCATCTATTGATATTATAAATAGTGTAGGAATAGAGGGTGGATGCAATGTGCAACTTGCGCTTGATCCCAAAAGTTTTGAGTACGCAGTTATAGAAATTAATCCGAGGGTGAGTAGATCGTCTGCGCTAGCTTCGAAGGCTACGGGATATCCTATTGCCAAAGTAGCGGCAAAAATAGCACTAGGATATGCACTAGATGAGATAAAAAATGCAGTAACGCAAAAAACCTATGCCTGTTTTGAACCTTCGCTAGACTATGTGGTAGTTAAAATTCCTAGATGGCCTTTTGATAAGTTTGAGGGTGCGAATAGGGTTTTAGGTACGAAGATGATGGCTACAGGTGAAATAATGTCAATTGGAAGCAATTTTGAGGCAGCTCTATTAAAGGGAATTCGCTCTTTAGAAATAGGAAAGTATTCATTGCAATACGACTGCCTAGCGCGAAAAGATTTAAGCGAATTAAAGAAAAGAGTGATGGCTCCTGATGATGAGAGGATATTTCATTTGGCTGAAATGCTTAGGCGTGATTATATGGTGGAAAAGGTTTCGGAAATTACAGGAATAGATAAATTCTTTGTAAACAAAATTAAGTGGATAGTGGATGAAGAGGAAAAGATTAAAAAAACGTCAGTGCAAGATATGAATAAAGATTGGTTGCTTTTGTTAAAGAAAAAGGGGTTTTCAGATAAAGGCATTGCAGATTTATTAGAGGTGAATCCAAATGTAATTTACGAACTCAGAAATATATGGGATATCAAACCTGTCTATAAGATGGTAGATACATGCGGAGGGGAATTTGAAGCATTATCACCATATTACTACTCGACTTATGATGAATATGATGAGGTAGAGATAAGTGATAGAAAGAAGGTTATGGTAATAGGATCGGGGCCTATAAGGATAGGGCAGGGCATTGAGTTTGACTATGCATCTGTTCATAGTGTAATTGCTCTTAGAAAGCTGGGGATTGAGACTATAATAGTAAATAACAACCCGGAAACAGTAAGTACGGACTTTAATATTTCGGACAAATTATATTTTGAACCATTAACAGAAGAAGAAGTATTTAATATTGTTGAAAAAGAAAATCCTGATGGGGTTATACTTCAATTTGGAGGTCAGACCGCTATTAAACTCGCTAAATTCTTAAAGGAAAAAAACATACCTATATATGGAACTAAACCTGAGCAAATGGACGTAGCGGAGGATAGAGAAAAATTCGATGCGCTTTTGGAAGAGCTAAATATAAATAGACCAACGGGGAAAGCTGTTTGGAATTTAAAACAAGGATTAGAAGAGGCTGAAAACATAGGTTATCCGGTTTTGGTTAGGCCGTCGTATGTATTAGGTGGACGGGGAATGGAAATAACTTATTCGGAAAAAGAATTGGAACATTATTTAAAAAATGCATTTGAGAAAGATAAGAAAAATCCTGTTTTAATAGATAGATATTTATTGGGTAGAGAAATAGAAGTTGATGCTATTTGTGACGGTGAGGAAATATTAATACCGGGCATTATGGAACACTTAGAGAGAGCTGGAATTCACTCCGGAGACAGCATTACAATATATCCAAGTCGAAATATATCATATGCTATAAAAGAGAAGATATTAGAATACACTAAGAAGATAGCAATAGGACTCGAAGTGATAGGCATGATTAATATTCAATTTATAGAATTTAAAAGTGAATTGTATATAATAGAGGCTAATCCAAGAGCTAGCCGAACGGTTCCGTACATTAGTAAAGTTAGCAAAGTACCGATCGTAGAGCTTGCCACAAGAGTAATGCTGGGGGAAAAGTTAAAAAATTTAGGGTATGGTAATGGAGTTTATAAAGAAGCGGAGTTGGTGTCAGTTAAGGTTCCGGTATTTTCAACTCAAAAACTTCCGGAGGTTGAGGTGTGCCTTGGGCCGGAAATGAGATCCACAGGAGAGGTGCTCGGAATAGGAAGAGACTTTGAAGAAGCTCTATATAAAGGGTTTGTAGCGTCTGGAATGAAGGTTGAAAAAGAAAAAGGAGTTATCTTGGCAACGATAAATCCGCAGGATTACGAAGAGTTTTTGCATATTGCAAAGGCGTTTAATGAATTGAATTATAAATTTATAGCGACGAAAGGTACGGCTAAGTTATTGAGAAATAATGGGATTGATGCCTTAGGTGTTAAAAAAATTACGGATGGAGCCCCTAATATCATTGATGTGATAAAGAGAAGGCAGGTTGATTTAGTGATAAATACACCTACTAAGGGAAATGATTCGAAAACAGATGGTTTTAGAATTAGAAGAACAGCTATAGAAAATAACATTTCTGTTATTACTTCATTAGATACTGCGAAGGCTTTAGTAGAGATTATGAAGAAAAATATTGCGAGTATAAATTTAGAAGTATTTAATATTGCGGATTAGTATATTCTATTTAAAAAAATATTGAATTATAAATTAAAACTGCCCTTAGCTTATGATTAAGCTAAGGGCAGTTTTAAACCTCATCTTGGTTTGCTTTATGTATAAATATTATAATAAATGAATAATTAATAAGGCGAAAGCATTGCATTAATATAAAAAATAATATATAATAAATAAAAACAAGCCAGCAACATCAGTAAAAATGGTTAAAAAATAGCTGTAAAAGATAAATAAACGAAAATAAATAATATGCATAAGAATGTATAAACATTCAAAGATGCAATATGTTATAAAGATAGTGGTTACACTATCTAGAATCTAAGGGGGATATTAAAATGAAAGAAAAAGTGGTTTTAGCGTATTCTGGAGGATTAGATACATCTATAATAATAACTTGGATTAAGGAAAACTATGATATGGACGTTGTAGCAGCTTGCATTAATATTGGTCAAGAAGATGATATGAAGGCAATTGAGAAAAAGGCTATAAGTTCAGGCGCGCAAAAAATATATATTGAGAACGTAACAGCTGAATTCATAAAAGATTACGTATTTAAAGGAGTTAAAGCAAATGCTGCATATGAAGGAACATATTTATTGGGTACAGCATTTGCAAGACCATTAATAGCTAAAAAACTTGTTGAAATCGCTCATAAAGAAGGGGCAAAATATATATGTCACGGATGTACTGGGAAAGGAAATGATCAAGTTAGATTTGAAGTTGGGATAACAGCCATTGATCCTTCTATAAAGGTTATTGCTCCTTGGAGAATTTGGGATATAAAATCAAGAGAAGATGCTATAGATTATGCTAATGATAGAGGCATAGAAATATCAGTTACCAAGGAGAAAATCTATTCAGTAGATCAGAACTTGTGGCATGCAAGTCATGAAGGCGGAGATATTGAAGAATTAAATAATGAGCATAAAAGAGATATGTATCTTATGGTTACACCTCCAGAAAAAGCTAAGGATGAACCTACTTATGTAGAGATATATTTTGAAAAGGGAATTGCGACCAAAATTGACGGAATTGAACTTGAGCCAATTGATATTGTTTCAACATTAAATAAAATTGGTGGAGAAAATGGAATTGGAGTTATAGATATAGTAGAGAATAGACTTGTGGGGATGAAATCAAGAGGAATATATGAGACTCCTGGTGGGACTGTACTTTATGCAGCACACAAAGAACTAGAGGAAATAACTTTAGACAAGGATACACTCCACTTTAAATACTTAGTATCACAAAAATATGGGGAATTAGTATATAATGGACTTTGGTTTAGCGCTATGAGAGAAGCCCTTGATGCATTTGTGGATAAGACTCAAGAAACAGTAACAGGGACGGTTAAACTAAAACTTTATAAGGGAAACATCATGTCAGCAGGTAAAGAATCACCTAATGCTCTTTACGACGCGGGTATATCTTCGTTTGGAGCAAGTGATTTATATGATCATAAGGATGCAGAAGGATTTATAAACTTATTTTCATTGCCAAGTAAAATTAAAGCATATAAAAATTTAAACAATAGCTAAGAAAAATTATAAAATTTATGAAGGAAGAGCGGGTGATATATATGAAACTTTGGGGTGGAAGATTTAAGGAAAAAGAAAGCAAGCTTATGGAGGACTTTAATAGTTCTCTAAGCTTTGATAAAAGATTATATTATGAAGATATTATGGGTAGCATAGCCCATGTTAAAATGCTTGCTAAATGTAGTATTTTAACAAATGAGGAAAGTGTGACTATAGTTAATGGTCTGAATTCTATTCTTTCAGATATTCAAGAAGGCAAACTTAAAATTGAAGGTGATTATGAAGATATTCACAGTTTTATGGAAATACAGCTTACAAAACTTGTAGGGGATGTAGGTAAAAAACTCCATACAGCTAGAAGTCGAAATGATCAGGTTGCAGTAGATATGAGATTATATTCAAAATACAAAGCATTGGATGTTATTGATAACTTAGATGTTATTTTAAACACTATTGAAAAAGTTGGGAATGATAATGCGGTTATAATGCCAGGGTATACACATATGCAAAGAGCACAAGTAGTGACATTTAAACAGCACATTATGGCGTACTTTAATATGTTTCGTCGCGATAAGAAAAGGATTATAAGCGCTACAGAGATTATGGATGAAAATCCTCTTGGATGCTGTGCACTAGCGGGAACAACATATGATACAGACAGGAAGTTTACAACAAGCGAGCTAGGGTTTAAAAAACCTACAGATAATTTTATGGATGGAGTAAGTGATAGAGATTATTTATTAGAACTTTTATCCGATTTTTCTATAATAATGATGCATCTTAGTAGATTAAGTGAGGAGTTCATTTTATGGAGTACTAAAGAATTTAATTTCATTGAAATTAGCGATGAATTCTCCACGGGCAGTAGTATAATGCCACAGAAAAGAAATCCAGATGCAGCAGAATTAATAAGAGGGAAAACTGGAAGAGTATATGGAGATTTAATGAGTCTGCTTACCACTATGAAAGGAATACCACTTGCCTATAATAAAGATATGCAAGAAGATAAAGAACCTTTCTTTGATGCAGTTGACACAGTTTTAAAATGCTTAAAGGTTATGAATGAAATGTTAAGTACTTTAAAAATTAAAAAAGATAATATGTATAACGCAGTTAAAAGAGGTTTTCTAAATGCTACGGAAGCTGCAGATTATCTTGTAAGCAAAGGGGCAGCCTTTAGAGATGCTCATGGTGTTATAGGCGCTATAGTTATAAATTGTGAAAAAAAACATAAGGCTATAGAAGATTTAAGTTTAGAAGAACTTAAAAGTTTTAGCGATTTATTTCAAAATGATGTGTATGAATTTATAGATTATGAAAAGACTTTAAGCCGCGGTATAAAAAAAGAAATGTAAAGGCCGCCTTAGAGGTGGCAGAATACCCCCTTTAAATATAAGGCACGTAACAGGTAAATCCCCACCTGTTACGTGCTTTTTAGTAGATAATGCTACTTTAGTAGATAAAGCTACTTTAGTAGACAATTAATAGTTGAAATCTTTAAGGCACTTTTTAATGCCATCTTCAGTTTTAGGCATAACAATATCATAATTCTTCAATTTGCTATTACTTATTCGTAAGTCCCTTGGATGTTCTTTGTATTTTTCGGTATCTTTTTCTAAATAATTACCTGCTTTATGATTTAAGCCAATTTCTTTTAATATGAGCAAAGCTATATCATAAGTGCTTAAGTTATTTTCGCTTCCAGTGTGATAAGTTCCGTATGGAAGAGTAAAAATCTTATCAAAATTTGCTATTATATCATAAACATAGGTCATTCCTCTAAATTCATTTGAGGGTAATTTCATTTTTTTATACTTTAAAATAGAAGATACAACATTCCATAGTATATTAGAATTTACCCTGCAATTTTTTTCTGGAAATCCAAATAACCAAGTAAGTCTTAAAATCCATAGTTCATCAATAATTCCTTTTAATTCGTTTTCAGCTTCAAGTTTATGTTTCCCATAAATGGTATTTGGAGTTGGAATGTGATTTTCATTATATGGTCCTGATTCGAAATTGCCATTAAAAATTTGTTCAGAACTTAAATATATTAATTTAGATTTTGTTAAACTACAGGCTTTAGCAATGTTAATTGAACCTTTTACATTTATTTCATAAGATAGTTCTGGGTTTCGTTCACACAAACCTGTATCAGCAATAGCAGCGGTATGTATCACGTAATCAGGTTTGAATTTCTGTATAATTTCTAAGGCTTTACTCTCGTCTGTTATATCTAACTCTGCATGTCCTAATGGGATTATTTCGTATTTATCTTTATAATATGTGTAATATCTTGATGCTAAGAAACCATTAGAGCCGGTTAATAATACTTTTTTCATTGAACTCACCTCATTTTTTTTCTTTTTTTTTCTTAATATTATAATATCACATTATTTGAACTGTGACTAAATTTGTGAACTAAGAAAAAAACACCTAAGCTTAATAATAATAATAATAATAATAATAATTATTAAGCTTAGTGCACTTTTAGATTCTTAGTATTGTTCAATAAATAAATGTAAGATGGTGTATATATGAATAAAAAGATTTAGTGTTTTTAGCAACGATTATTATTTAAAAGAATTACTTCTAAAGATTCTATGCTTTTTATAATTATCTTCCCAATTTTTAAGAAATTCTTTTGCGCAAACTTCACCAGAATTATATAACTCCATAATTTTTTTATTCCCAATATTAAAATCTGTGGTTTTAATATCAAGGGTATCGATTTTTACAGTACGCAAGAAATCCATTTCGCTTATATGAATATCATCTTGTGCTTCTAACATAGTCTCAATAATTGAGCTAGTAAAATTTAAGATATTTGTGATTTTATGTTCTCGTATTTCTTTGTTCCCTCCGAGTTTAAAACCGATGGTTGGCCAGAGAGGAACACCATTCACATCAAAAATCCAAACTGGATAATTGCTTAAAACACCACCATCAACAATGAGAGACTTTTTATTAGTCTTTATATTATATAAGTTTACAGGGTGAAAAAAATAGGGGATAGATATGCTCATTCTTATTGCCAAACTTACTTCAAGTTCATCAGGATTTATCCCGTATCCCGCAATATCCTCTGGTAGTATTAGCATCTTTCCACAGCTAATATCAGTTGCTATAATATGCAGTTTGTATTTTCTTTTATACTTATTATTATTTAAAAGAATACCCTTTTCTCCTGGAATAATCAAATCTCCAAAGGTTATTTTTTTCCTATTTGTAAGCTTAAGTTTATGCGATAGAACTTCGTCAATCCAATTTTTTATATAGTCACCTTTATAAATGCCTTTTTTAAAAAGTAGATTGTAAGCATCAGAGAATATAGGCATATTAAAATGACTTTTATCAGCAAATTTTGTGTAGTCTAGATTTAGCATTAATTTTTTTATCTCGTCAGCTGGGTAGCCTACCGCAACTAGTGCAGCTATAATAGATCCGGCAGAGTTTCCTGAAATATTTTTCCATTGATATCCATTATCCTCAAATGTTTTTAAGGCACCTACAAGACCGATGCCCTTAACTCCGCCACCTTCAAACACAATATCTGCAAATCTTCTATTGTTGTATATATTCATATATATCACCCCTTTATGAGTAATATATGAATAAAAATATCTTCATGTCATATATTTAAAAAATAATATTAGTTACACTTTTTTTTGTTAAAAGAATATAATATATTACAACCATTTTATAAAAGAGGCAATGTATGAAAAAGTTAGAAGAATTCACGCCTTGTCAATTAGCCACATTAGCAACAGTAATAGGGATTATAATTGCTGGAAAACTTAATGTTAATCAACAAAATGTAATAGGTAATTTTTTAACGGGTTTGGCGCAGAGTATTTTGATAATTGCAGCTCAGTCTCAAAATCTTGAATCGCAGGATGGCAATCAATCTGGAGATAATGGAAACAGTAATTCTAAGGGCGATAATAAGGATTTACAAAAACAAATAGATGAACTAAAGGAAAATATTAAAAAGTTTGAAGATAATATGGATTGTTAAGAAAAACGCACTGAATAAAAGATGCGTTTTTTATGGTTTGACATTATAAGAATTTTTAGGTAGTATATACGTGTAAAGTAATTTAATATTAAAAACTAGGGGAGTCAATATTTTTGTCTGAGAGGAAACAGTTAAGTTTCGACCCTTATAACCTGAATTGGATAATGCCAGCGGAGGGAAAATATAATTTGCATTTAGGTTAAAATAAGAATATATAAATGGTGCAAAGTTATTCGATTATAGAACCCTTCGCTTAAAAATGAGCAAAGGGTTTATTTTACTTTAACAATATTATAAGGGGGAATTGAAATGTCAGTTGTAAATGTGAGTCTTCAAGTTATACCAGTGGTTGCGGAAGAAAAAATTTACCCAGTAGTAGATAAGGTTATAGAATATATTCAATCTAGTGGAGTGAAATATGAGGTAGGACCAATGGAAACCACTATGGAAGGTGAAATGGATGAGCTTTTAGATATAGTAAAAAAGGCCCAGGAAATTTGTGTAGTTCATGGAGCAAGTAGGGTTGTTTCTATAGTGAAAATCGATTATAAAGCTGAAGGCGTGACTATGAATGAAAAAACATATAAGTATAGAAAATAAACTTATTCCTATAGTTTTTCAATTAATAATTCTTTTTATATGGCAGATAGCTGTAGACAAATGGAAGGTTCCGCAATACATATTGCCTTCGCCAAAAGATATTATTAGTACCTTGGTGAATATAGTTCCAAGCATTACTAAGCATATTTATGCGACTTTATATGAAGCCTTGATTGGATTCGCAATATCAATTTTGATTGCGTTAATTTTAGCCATCTTAATGGATAATGTGAAAATCATTAAAAAATGCATATATCCAATTTTAGTAGTATCTCAAACTGTTCCAATTATTGCGCTAGCACCACTTTTCATAATATGGTTTGGTTTTGGAATATTGCCTAAGATTATTGTAGTAGTGTTAGTGTGCTTTTTCCCTATAGTTGTTAGTTTGATTGATGGATTAGAATCAGTAGACGCGGATATGGTAAACCTTTTAAAGACTATGGGAGCTAGTAAGTTTCAAATTTTCACCATGGTGAAGCTGCCATCCTCTACTGTAAATTTTTTTTCGGGCCTTAGAATAGCAGCAACCTATAGTATTATGGGGGCAGTTATTGGAGAATGGCTTGGAGGAGATAAGGGGCTTGGGGTATATATGATTAGAGCTAAAAATTCATATGCACTTGATAAAGTTTTTGCAGTGATTATAATTATTGTAATATTAAGCATGGGACTATTTGGACTCTTGAATTTATTACAATATTTTTTTACTCCTTGGACTAGAAATAAAGCAGATAACAATGACTAAATTTAAATAGGACATATTATTTTATTTGGAGGTAAAATCATGCTAAAGAAAGTAATTTCATTATTATTAACAGTTTCAATGACTACGGTTTTATTTGTGGGTTGTGCTGCAAAAAAAGAAGATGTAAAGAAGGAAGAAACTTTAAAAAAGGTTACTGTTATTTTAGATTGGATACCAAACACTAATCATACTGGATTATATGTAGCGAAAGATAATGGATATTTTAAAGAAGAAGGACTTGACGTGGAAATTATTCAACCAGCGCAGGGAAGTACTGCAAGTTTAATTGCAGCGGGCAAAGGAGATTTTGGCGTAAGCTATCAAGAAGATGTAACTTATGCTAGAACTGCTAAAGATCCACTTCCAATAAAAGCTATAGCCACTATTATTCAGCATAATACTTCCGGGTTTGCATCGCCTAAGGAAAAAAATATTAAATCTCCTAAGGATTTTGAAGGAAAAACCTATGGCGGATGGGGGTCGCCTTCTGAAAATGCAATTTTAAAGGCGGTTATGGAAAAAGATAATGCGGATTTTTCAAAACTAAAGATGGTAGATGCAGGATCAGAGGATTTCTTTGCTGTAACTAAGAAAAATATTGATATTGAATGGGTATTTTATGGATGGACAGGAATAGAAGCGAAGCTTAAAAATATTCCTATTGACTATATTGATATTGGAAAATTAAATAAAGATTTAGATTATTATACTCCGGTAATTATAGCCAATGAGAACAAATTAAAAGCGGATCCTGAAATGGCAAAGAAATTTTTAAAAGCAGTTACAAAAGGATATGAATACAGCATGGAGAAACCTGAGGAAAGTGCTAAGGTTTTACTGAAAAATGCACCGGAGACAGATGAAGCTCTTGCCGTCGCAAGTCAAAAATATTTAAAGGATCAATATAAAGCTGAAGCTGAAAAATGGGGCGTAATGAAAGAATCGGTTTGGAATAATTACACCAAATTTCTTTTAGATAAAAAGCTTCTAGGAAAAGATATGAAGGCGAGTGAGGCATTTACTAATGAGTACTTACCGAACTAGTAATGAAAAATTAAGAGTAGAAAATATTAAAAAAACTTTTGGAAGTATGAATATAATAAAGGATGTTTCTTTTTATGCAAGAGAGAATGAGTTTATAAGTTTACTAGGACCAAGTGGCAGTGGTAAAAGTACAATTTTTAATATTATATCAGGCCTTTTGCGTAAAGATTCGGGTGAAATTATATTTGACGGAGAAAAATGCTGCGATACTTTTGAAAAAGTAAGTTATATGCATCAAAAGGACCTGCTACTTCCATGGAAAAACATTGTGGATAATACTACACTGTCTCTTATTATAAAAGGAAAATCTAAAAAAGAGGCAAGGGCTCAGGCGCTTAGTCATTTTAAAACATTTGGGCTTGAAGGCTTCGAATATAAATATCCTTTTCAACTTTCAGGAGGTATGAGGCAGAGAGCTGCATTGCTTAGAACATATATGTCATCATCTGATATTATGCTGTTAGATGAGCCTTTTGGTGCACTTGATGCAATTACTAGGGCAAAGATGCACTATTGGCTAATAGACGTAATTAAAGAGCTAAAAGTTACCATAATATTTATAACTCATGATATTGAAGAAGCAGTATTCTTATCTGATAGAATATATGTATTATCAGATAAACCGGCAACTATAAAAAAAGAAATAATCGTTGATTTACCTAAAAACAGAAATAAGGATATTGTTACATCAGAAAAATTCAATGAAATAAAGAAAATCATTTTACAGACATTATAAGGAAAACACCCAGCTTAAAAGCATTTAAGTTGGGTGTTTCATTTATATTGAGATTGAAAAATGTATGATAAATTTATAGTTGTGAGAAAATAGAACAATAAGCCACATGGAAATAAATAAAAAGTCAATATTGGAGGAAACAAAATGAAACAAGGAGCTATAGAAAGGAATTTTAAAAAAATAAAAAGTCAATTTGCTCAGATTGAAGAAATAGTAAAGCATACTAAGTCAAATGTACTATGGGAACATGAAGCTGCTGTAAGAAAGAAACTAAAGGAATTAAATGAGTTTAAGAAAGAAAATTTTAAAGACTATAAAAGGGTTCATGAAAATTATTCAGCATTACTTAAATATATATCAATAAGGCTTGTTGAGGACTATAACAAGAAAAATAATACAGATTTTAATTTTGAGAACATTTTAAAGGACAAGGGTGAAAGCTATTTAAAATCAGGAATTATAAGTGTGTTAATAACGGAGCATATTCCTGAGATTATATCTAGTGAGTTTGAACGCGTGTTTCCAACTAATCCTAAAAATGAATATGAGGGATCAAGAAAATTTAAAAGAAAATTTTATCTCCATTTAGGTGAAACTAATACTGGGAAAACATATAATGCAATGATGCGGCTTAAAGAGGCAACAAAAGGAATTTACCTTTCTCCCTTAAGAATATTAGCACTTGAGAATTTTGAAAGATTAAATAGAGAAGGTGTAAAATGTAATCTTGCAACTGGAGAAGAAGAAATAATCATTGAAGATGCAGCTCATGTATGTTGTACTATAGAAAAATTAAATATAAATGAGGAATATGAAGTTGGTATTATAGACGAAATTCAAATGATAGATAATGACCAGAGGGGAGCTGCCTGGACAAGAGCTGTTTTAGGATTAAAAAGTAAAGAGATACACATTTGCGGGGCTACGAATGCGAAAGAATTGCTAATAAAAATAATAGAGGATTGCTCTGAGGAGTACGAGATTATAGAGTATAAAAGGGATACCCCTCTTGTAATGGAAAATAAATCTTTTGTATATAAAAGTATTGAGGTGGGTGATGCGCTTGTTACATTTTCGAAGAAGAAAGTATTAGAACTAGCTTATCATTACTCAAACCTAGGTATAAAAGTAAGTTTAATCTATGGAGATTTACCGCCAGAAGTTAGAAAAAAACAGTACAATCAGTTTATTAACAAGGAAAGCACAATTTTAATATCTACTGATGCAATAGGTATGGGAGTTAATCTTCCTATAAAAAGAATAATATTTATGGATATTAAAAAATTTGATGGTAATGAGATAAGGTATTTAACTTCTCAAGAAGTGAAACAGATCGCGGGAAGGGCAGGTAGAAAAGGGATATATGAGGTTGGATATGTAGCATCTTATGGCGATTCTCAAGATTTTATAAGAGAAAGTTTAGATACAAGGGATGCAACTATAGAAAAAGGAGTAATAGGCCCAAGTGAAGCTATATTAAAAATCAGTTCGCTTTCTCTTAGAGAGAAATTAGCGTTATGGAGTACAAAAGAAGAAAAAACACCTTTTTATAGAAAAATGGATATAAGCGAGTATTTGGTGGTATTAGATAATTTAAGGAGTTATAAATTGGAAGAAAGAATTCAATGGAGACTACTGAAAATTCCTTTTGATGTATCTAATGATAAGATGATGAATGCATTTTTAAAATATGTAGATGAATTGTTTATAACTAAAAGAGAGATTATCTCAAAACCACAGCGTCTATTAGAGAATCTTTATGAATTAGAGCTTTACTACCAAAAAATAAATATTTATTATTCCTTCTCAAAAGTTTTTAAATTAAATTTTGATGAACAATGGGTATATGAGAATAGAATAAAAGTCAGTGAAGATATTAATAAAATTTTGAAAAGTATATAAAACAAATGATAACATAGATGATTCTTATAGAAAATAATATTTAAAAGTATAGCTATTGCTTGCTATACTTTTTTTACCTTTGTGCCCATCAAAACGCTGTTATAAAATATATTAAATATGTACATTATATTAATATAACAAAAAATCAACTTAAAGGAGGCACATAGTATGTCATACAGGAGTTTAGTACCAGAAGCAAAAGCAGGATTAAACAAATTCAAAATGGAAACAGCAAATCAATTAGGAGTAAACTTTACGGACTATAATGGAGATTTAACATCAAGACAATGTGGTTCAGTTGGTGGACAAATGGTTAAATTAATGGTAGAACAATACGAAAAAAACTTATAAGTTAAAATTAGATAGGGTGTGCAGCAAAACTGTATACCCTATCTTTTATTAAGGCATATTCACATAAATAATTAATTGGAAATTTATTTTTTATATATAGTTGACTTATACTACATAATGAAGTATACTAGATCTCGTAGTGTTAATTACTAATAAGGCTCCTTGGTCAAGCGGTTAAGACACCACCCTCTCACGGTGGGATCAGGGGTTCAATTCCCCTAGGAGTCACCATTAACACTTTTTTTTATTGGGATGTAGCCAAGCGGTAAGGCACTAGACTCTGACTCTGGCATCCGCAGGTTCAAATCCTGCCATCTCAGCCAAATATATTATCATAATGAATATAAATAATTCTAGCATAATGTTTATTTTGCTGGGGTTATTTTTTTGTATATTTTTTCCTTGAAATATTATTAATAATTATATTGTTAGATGAAGAAGTTAGGCATAATAAAAAGTATTAGTTAGACATTTATAGTTAATACTATATTTAAACTTTGAATTGTTTTGTACTTCAGAGAAGGACAAGGAGGGAAATATATGAAAACAGGTATAGTAAAGTGGTATGATGTTGAAAGAGGATATGGATTTATATCCGCTCAAGAGGGTGAAGATGTATTTGTTCATCATTTAGCAATAAAAGAACAAGGGCCAAGAAAGGATTTACATGAGGGAGAAGAAGTGCAATTTGATGTTGTAGATGCACCTAAAGGCCCTCAAGCTATTAATGTTCAAAAAATGTAAAAATATTCGTTATTATTAAACAATATAAATGGAAAAATTCCGGCACGCTCATTTAATCCTTTGAGTGTGCTTTTTTACAATGTATTTTGAATTTATTTGGTTGAAAAATATGGGCGTGCGTATAGTTTATAATGGTAACACATTCTGGAATTTATAATATATAAAAATAGAAAAAACTCGATGGGGTGAAACTTTTGATTGCTATTAATGAAGAGATTATACGAGAACACAGTGATAAAGATTCTTATAAAAGTGGAACAGAGTATTATTTAAGTAATAAGGTTAAGCATATTGATATAGAAATAAAGAAGCGGGAAGATTACAGGGAAACTAAGATAACTTCAGATGTGGAGTCAACAAATTTCACTCGGTATAAAGTAGACACAAGTTTTAATAATAGTAATTCTTTTATAAGTTATCATTGTCAATGTAATGATTGTTATAGTTATTATGGAGAGGTGAGCATGTGCAAGCATGTAGTGGCTACATTATTAAAGTATTTTTATGAGAAAGACGAAATTATTAAAGCAAAAAGAATGGCTAAAACAAATAGTTTAATTAAACAAATAACTAAAAGTATAAATGGTGATCAAAGGATAAAATCATATCTAAATGTAGATGTAAAATATGAGCATGATCCTAATAGTGATAACCGAAAATCTTTTGTGAGTCTAAAGGTTGGAGAGGATAAGCAATACGTAGTTAAAAACATAAAAGAATTTTTTATTTGCTATAATAAAAGTTTTGAGTCTATGGAGTTTGGGAAAAAATTTACATACAATCCCTATTTGCACTCATTTAAAGAAGGTGATTTAAATATCATAGAACTTTTTAAAGAAGCGAGTGAACTTGAAGCGGTGGCTGGGGCTGCAAATACATATAAGGGAAATACAGTGAAATTTCTGTCTGGTAAAAAAGCTTATTTTACAGATAGCATGGTTAAAAGGTTATTTAAATGCTTATACAATAGGGATCTAACTGTGGTAATAAAAGGCGGAACGTTTACTAATGTACACATAAGGCAGAAAGCCATGCCCTTAGAATTCGAAATCAATAGAGAAGATAGTAAATTTATACTTCAGCAAAAAGAAGATATGCCTATTGCAATAAGCAATGATGGGGAATTCTTTTTCTATAAAGGTGAAATATATCAGCCACCTATTGCTCAAAGGGACGCATATTTACCTTTTTATAATAGATTTAAAGAGGAAAATAATAATTGCATAGAATTTTATGAACAAGAGAAAGATGATGTAGCATCATTTGTACTTCCAACTTTAAACAAGATAAGTGATAGAGTTGCCATAGACACATCATTAGAAAAAGAATTTTATATAGAAGAGCTTAAGGCGGTTGTTCATTTTGAAAAAAAGTCTAAAAATGTAGAGGTGTTCATAACTTTCAAGTATGGAGAGGTTGAGATAAATCCTTTTAATAGTAAAGAAAACAAAGCACAAGAGGGAAGAGTACTTATAAGAGACATAGAGAAGGAAATGGGTATCATAAATCAATTTCTTGAATTTGGTTTTGTTAGTACAAATAAGGGGTTTGATATTCGAGATGAAGCAAAGCTTCTAGAGTTTTTAGTTTCAGGACTGGAAAAGCTTCAGCAAGTGGCGGAGGTATATTATTCTGAAGAATTCAAGAAGATTAAGGTGCACGGAAATGCTGGATATAAGTCGAATATAAAGCTTAATAAGGATAATCTTTTAGAATTCAGCTTTAGCATTGAGGGGGTAGATAATACTGAACTCAGTAATGTTTTCTCAGCTTTAAGAGAAAAAAGAAAGTATCATAGGCTTAAAAACGGCAGTTTTGTTTTATTAGATTCAAATAATTTATTAAAAGTTGCTCAAATGATAGAGTATCTAAATATAAAGGATAGCGATATTGCGAAGAATAAAATTCTACTTTCAAAATATAATGCCATATATATAGAAGAAAAATTAAAACGAGAACAAATGGATTTTGTGAATACAAATAAAAAATTTAGAGACCTAGTTAATACTGTTAAGGATATTAGAGAATTGAAAGTAATAGTTCCTAAAACCTTAGATAGTATAATGAGAGATTATCAAAAGGTGGGGTTTAAGTGGTTAAAAACGCTTGCAAGTTGTGGATTTGGAGGGATACTAGCGGATGAAATGGGGCTGGGTAAAACACTTGAGGCTATAGCATTTATTCAATCAGAAGTGCAGGAAAATGAAAATAAGCAACCATCCCTGGTAGTATGCCCTACGTCGGTTGTATACAATTGGAAGGATGAAATAGAAAAATTTGCACCATCACTAAATTGTATAGTAATATCCGGAAATAAAAGTCAAAGAGTGCAACAAAAACAAAGCATTGATGAGACTGATGTGATTATTACATCATATGCACTTATACGGCGAGACCTTGAGGACTATCAAAAGATAAAATTTAGATATTGTTTCTTAGATGAGGCACAGTATATTAAGAATTTTAATTCGCAAAATGCACATTCTGTGAAAAGTATAAATGCTATAAGTAAATTCGCACTTACAGGAACGCCTATTGAGAATTCTCTTACGGAGCTTTGGTCAATTTTTGACTTTATAATGCCAGGTTATCTTTTAAATCATAGTGCTTTTTCAAAAAAATACGAAGCGCCAATTGTGAAGGATGGAAGTCATGAAGCGCTACAAGAACTAAATAATCATGTAAAACCATTTATACTTAGAAGGACTAAATTAGAGGTTGCAAAAGATTTGCCTTCTAAAATAGAACATAGAATTTCAGTAGAAATGACGGAGCAGCAGAAAAAGGTGTATTTAGCCTATTTAAAGGATGCAAAGGGAGAACTAGAAGAAGATATTAAGGCGAAAGGGTTTAATAAAAGCAAGTTTAAAGTACTGTCAATTTTAACAAGGCTAAGACAGATATGTTGCGACCCTTCTACTTTTATAGAGGACTATGTTGGGGGTAGCGGTAAAATGGAAGCTCTAGATGAAATTTTAGGAAATAGCTTAGAAGAAGGTCATAGAATATTAATATTTTCTCAATTTACTAGGGTGCTTAAAAACATTTCTAAGAGGTTAGATCCTAAAGAGATAAAGTACATGTATTTAGATGGCTCTACTAAGGCAGAAAAAAGAGTAGAAATGGTAAAAACCTTCAATGAAGGAGACACACAGGTATTTTTAATTTCTCTTAAAGCTGGGGGTACGGGTATAAACCTTACAGGTGCAGATATGGTAATACACTTTGACCCTTGGTGGAACCCGGCTGTGGAGTCTCAAGCTACAGATAGGGCTCATAGAATTGGGCAAAAGAAGACAGTAGAGGTGATAAAATTAATAGCAAGAGGGACTATAGAAGAAAAAATATTTAAGTTGCAACAAAAGAAAAAAGAAATTGTTGAAAGCGTTATTAATGATGAAACAGGAGCAGAATTATTTCTTTCTCAGATGAGCCAAAATGAAATTGAAGATCTATTTGTTTAATAATGCAGCTCCGCAGGAGATGATTTAACTGAATAAATTTATTAAGTAGTATCTTGCTATGGGGAAATAATATTGGGATTTTTAGTGAAAGAACGAAAAAAATGTTGACTTATGTAGAAATGAATGTTATTATTTTGAAAAATGAATAATAATAATAATCCGTATAATCTTGATAATAAGGTTCAAGAGTTTCTACTAGAAGGCCATTAACCTTCTAACTATGGATTAATCCTATAAGTAAAGATTTTTACTGAAATTATGCCCGTGGATTAATCCTATCCATGGGCATTTTTTTTTGCTTAATAAGGATTTATAAATTCAACATTATATTTTACCTAGGAGGAAATGGCATGAAATCATTTTTGCAATCATTTTTTAAACTCAAAGAAAATAATTCAAACGTTAGGACCGAAATATTAGCGGGTGTTACTACCTTTATTACTATGGCATATACTATATTAGTAATTCCTAATATTTTAAAGTTTAGTGGTATGAATCTTCCTGGAATAAAGGGCGATGGTGCTGCAGTTTTTACAGCAACAAATGACCCTGTGGTAGGAGCAATTTTTACAGCAGTATGTGTAGGCTCTGGAATTGGTACTATTTTAATAGGTACCTATGCAAATTTACCTTTTGCAATTGCACCAGGTATGGGATTATGTGCTTTCTTTACATATAGTGTATGCTTAACACTCGGCTATACTTGGAATCAGGCTTTAGCAGCTGTATTTATTTCTGGAATTTTATTTATAATAATTACGGTTACTTCAATACGCGAAAAAATAGTAGATGCGCTACCAGCAAATCTCAAGATAGCTATTTGCGGTGGTATAGGATTATTTATTGCGTTAATAGGTTTTAAAACTGGAAGCATAGTAGTTCCGAATCCAGGAACTCTTATAAGTTTTGGTGAATTCACAAATCCACACGCTGCTCTTACAATTATCGGTATAATTATAACAGCAATTTTAATGGCTAGAAATGTAAGAGGAGCTATGCTTATTGGAATAATCGCAACGACAATAATTGGAATACCTATGGGTATAACAAATTTAGCTGGAATAAAGCTCTTAAGTACACCACCATCCATTGCTCCAACTTTTATGGCTTTTGACTTTAAGGGTCTTTTAGGAGCTGGAGGAGCAGGTGTTATAGGAGCGATAACTAGCATAATTATGGTGGTTTTAACTTTTAGTTTAGTAGACTTATTTGATACAATTGGTACTTTGGTTGGAACAGCAGAAAAAGCCCAGATGTTAGATGAAAATGGAAAAGTTCGAAATATGAGAAAAGCGCTCTTATCAGATGCTATCGCAACAACTATAAGTGCCTGTATTGGTACACCCACTATGGCAACTTATGTTGAATCTACTGCGGGCATAGCTGAAGGAGGAAGAACTGGGTTAACATCTTGCGTGGTAGGCGTTTTATTTCTATTCTCTTTATTCTTTGCAGGTATAGTTGGGATAGTGCCACCAGAAGCAACAGCACCTGCGCTTATAATGGTTGGAGTCCTTATGATGGGTGCAGTTACTAAATTAGATTTTGATGATTTTACAGAAGCACTTCCAGCTTTTTTTACTATGGCTATAATGCCTTTTAGCTATAGCATAGCTAATGGTATAGCGGCGGGAATAATATTTTACCCTATACTTAAGGTTAGCACAGGAAGAAGGAAAGAAGTTCATCCAATAGTTTATGTGCTTGCAGCGTTATTTATTTTAAGATTTATCTATCTACCGGATTAAGAAGTTATAGTTAATTAATTAAAGATATCATAAATATAACTTCTTGTTTATAAAAAAACAGGCCTAGACTTATTTGAAAGTTCTAGTGCCTGTTTTTTATTTTGTTTAAATCATTATAATTTTACAGTTTGACCGATATCAATAATTTTTATGCTTCCATCATTTATTCTTTTTAAAGTATCACAGGTAACCTCATCTTCATCCTGAGCTAAAATATAGGTTTTATAATGAACTGGGATCATGATTTTAGCTTCTGTCATTTTAAACATTTTAAAGCTCTGCTCAGGAGTACAATGCATTTCTTGAAACTCATCAGGTTTATAGCAGCCTACAGGCATGATAGCAACATCTGCTATTAAATTTTTATATGTATCAGTATATGCAGTATCACCAGCAAAAAAAATCTTTTTTGAACTACTTTCAATTATATAGGAATTGCTCTCAGCTTCAGCTCCCCAAGGATAACGTCTACCATCATGATTTGCTTTTAAAGCCTTTATTTTTATGTGATTATCATTATACGTTTCATCATTGTTTAGAAGAATTATACTTTTAAAACCTAAAAGTCTTAAAGGAACCTTTAGGTTTTTAGGAGCAATAATTATAGCACTTTTATTTAGTTTCATTAGAGTGGAGTAATTCATATGATCCATATGACCATGAGACAGCAATATATAATCAATATTAATGGAGGCTAAGTTTAAAGATGGTTTAACTAATCTTTTTAATTGACCAAGATATATACTAGTTACAGGGTCAGTTACTATAACCTTACCACTTAAATTAATAACTACAGTAGCATGGCCTACCCAATGAATAGAATTTGTTACTACGGGCTCATACGATGGCACACTAATGGGATTGAAGTACAATTTAAAGTTTCTACGATGTAATTCATACATATATTTAAAGATTTTCGGGAATTTATTAAAGCTCATTTTATACCTCTTAATTTTAATATATTCGTTTTATAATAAGATTAAAAAATCTAATTTAATTATAACATAACCTGCTATATTATATATATATATGTATTAAATTACTAAATAAAAAACAATTGAACTAATATAATATATAATATATAATGTACACAAGAAAGTGTGTACATTATATATTATATATTATTCTATTATTTATGTAAACGGAATCAAAAAAGGGGGACTTATACATGATTGGCTTCTTAAACGCTTTACTAAAAATATCACCAGTATTTTTAATGGCAGGATTAATGATGTCTAAAATGGATGCATTACTAGCGGCACCAATAGCAACTATTTACGCAGCTATAATAGCATCATTAGTATGTAAATTTAAATTTAATGACATTGTTGATGGTGCGGTGGATAACGTAAAAGAAATGCAATTAGTTTTCTTTATACTGATGGCAGCTTATGCAATGGCAGAGGCTTTTATGTCAACAGGAGTGGGTGCATCAATAATTAATTTCTCATTAACACTTGGATTAACAGCTAGAACTGTAGCTGTAACAGGATTTATGGTAACGGCAGTGCTTTCAGTTGCAACTGGTAGTTCATGGGGAACCTTTGCAGCTTGTGCTCCGATTTTTCTATGGCTAAACCATATAGTAGGAGGAAATTTATTACTTACTACAGCAGCAATTGCTGGTGGAGCTTGTTTTGGAGACAATATAGGGCTTATTTCTGACACAACGGTCGTAAGTTCAGGTATTCAAAAAGTGGAAGTTATTGATAGAATAAGGCATCAAGGTGTTTGGTCACTAATATGTTTAACAATAACTGCAATTATGTTCTATGCTGTAAGCGTTGGAATGGGACTTCCAACAGTAATTGGTAATGCAGCGGATGCAATAGATAAAATTCCAAAAGATGTATGGGTATCACTTGAAAAAGCTAGACCTTCAGCAGTTGAACTTTTAAATCAAGTTAAAACCGGGGTTCCATATTATATGGTAATTCCATTATTGGTTGTACTTGTAGTAGCAATTAAAGGACTTCCAACACTTGCATGTTTAGGGCTTGGAATAATAACATCTTTAATCCTTGGATTGACAGCGGGAACAGTAGAATCTGTACCTCAATTTTTAGGATTAATGAAAATAGGTTTCGCAGATGCAGGTTCATGGGTTATTGTCATGATGATGTGGGTTGGTGCCTTTGGAGGCATCATGGGTAAAATGGATGCATTTGCTCCGTTATCAAGATTAGTTTCTAAAATTTCAAAAAATGTACGCCAACTTATGTTTTGGAATGGAATGTTGTCAATTTTAGGTAATGCTGCATTAGCAGATGAAATGGCACAAATAGTAACAGTTGGACCAATAATCAAAAATTTACTTGAAGATAACGTAGAGGGTAGCGAAGAAGATATGTATACATTACGTTTAAGAAATGCTACTTTCGGTGATGCGCTTGGTGTATTTGGGTCACAGCTTATTCCATGGCATGTATATATAGCTTTTTATATGGGGATAGCTTCATCAGTTTATCCACTTCACAAGTTTGTACCTCTTGATATAATAAGATATAACTTTATGGCTATGGTGGCAGTAGGTTCATTATTACTACTTACTATAACAGGACTAGATAGATTTATACCATTATTTAAATTGCCGACTGAACCCAATGTTAGATTAAAGAAAAATATTAAGATGGATAGTAAAGATGAATTATCTGCTTAAATGTAAAGTTTTAATAATATGTAATAAAACACTATATTGTAAATATACAATATAGTGTTTTTATTAAATATCAAAAAAATAATGAATTTGCTTAAATTAGCTCCTGCGGAGCTGAAGTCGTTAAATTGAGGAAAAGAAAAATTTTATATAAACATACTAGTTGATAAATAATTTAATAGTTATTCATGGTAAAATGTTTATCTATAATCATTTTTGAATCTTCTTCGGAGTCTTCTTGAAAATTTTCTTGGAAATTTTCTTCGAAATCTTCGTTTTTTTCTGGTTTTTGTCCCCATTTAACTTTAATTGAGAAATCACCATAATTTTCGTCCCTAACAAATTTAAATTCATAACCTAATTCTTCATTGTCAGGTATTAAAACACGGGTTCCGTCTATTTTGAGTTTGTCTTTGAATAATCTTATAACTTCATCTTTTAGGAAAAAGTAAAACTCTTCTTTGCTTCCAACATATCTTTCTATAGAATTCATGTATAAACCCCCTTTCATTATAATAATATTCAGATTTAATCATAAAGGTGATAGTAATTGTGTGTATTTTTACTAAAAAGCAATTTTTAACGACATTTTAGAAGGAAAGTCTCCCACTTCTATAAGCGGGAGTTACATAACCTAACAAATAGAAAACTTTAGTGGGAGTATAAATCTCCTTCTGAAGTCGTCAATGCAGCTTCTGTGAAGCTGTTGCAGCTCCGCAGGAGATGATTTAATTATAGCGAAATTAGGATATAATACTTGTTGATAGGCATAGCTAAATAAATAATTCAATAATATTCAATAATATGATATATTAAATAAAGAATATATGAAAATTATATAGGTAATGCACTTGTATGAAATAACTGTAGAAGGAAGGTTTTTTTATGAAAATTTATTCATGGAATGTAAATGGCATAAGAGCTATAAAAAATAAAGGATTTATTGAATGGATTAAAGAAGAACAGCCAGATATTTTATGTGTTCAAGAAACTAAAATCCAAGAAAACCAAATAGTTGAGGAGCTTAAAAATATAAAAGGTTATTACTCATATTTTTCGTGTGCGGAGAAAAAGGGGTATAGTGGTGTAGCTACTTACACTAAGGAAAAACCAATATCTGTTACGTACGGTATTGGAATAGAAAGATTTGATAGTGAGGGCAGAATATTAATAACTGAGTTTGAAAAGTTTACTCTATTTAACATATATTTTCCTAATGGGCAGAGAGATGAAGAAAGGTTAAATTATAAAATGGACTTTTATGATGCACTGCTCTCCTACTGTGAGACGCTTAAACTAAAAGGGAAAAAATTAATTATTTGTGGGGATTACAATACTGCACACAAAGAAGTAGATCTTAAAAATCCAAAAGCAAACGAAAAATATTCAGGGTTCTTACCGGTAGAGAGAGCTTGGATGGATAAATTTATATCATATGGTTATGTTGATACTTTTAGATATCTCCACGGGGCAGAAACCAAATATTCTTGGTGGAGTTATAGATTTAAGGCTAGAGAAAAAAATGTAGGATGGAGAATTGACTATTTTTTTGTAACTGAGGAGTTAGTAAGTGAATTAAAAGAAGCTAATATTTTAAATGATGTTTTAGGATCGGATCATTGTCCTGTGAGCATTATTTTATAGATATATATAAGAAAGGAAGTTATAGTATGAAGAATGAGAAAACATTATATCCTGTGAAATCAAAAAAAAGGTATGGGTATATAGATAAGGAAGGCAATGTAGTTATAGAATGTAAATATAATTATGCTGAGGAGTTTGAAGGCGAACTAGCCATAATTGGAATAGAGGAAAAGTATGGATTTATTAATAAAGCTGGAGAGGTTGTAATAGAACCTAAATATGATGAAGTTCAACAGTTTAGCGAAGGATCTGCAGTAATAAAGTTGGAAGGAAAGAAAGGCTATATTAATTTAAACGGTGAAATTATCGTTGAGCCTAAATATGATGAAGCTAACTACTTTATGGAGGGAAGAGCAGCAGTAAAGAATGGATATATGTGGGGATATATAGATGCTGAAGGTACGGAAATAGTGCCGGTAAACTTTTTAGATGCAAGCGACTTTAGTGAAGGGTTAGCAGCAGTGCAAATAGGTGGTAGAATAGCTTATATTGATAAATATGGAAAAGTTATAATAGATGCGATCTATGAGTATGCCCATGCATTTAACGATGGGATGGCATCTGTTTGCGCTAATGGAAAGTATGGCTATATAAACAATAAGGGAGAAATAATTATACCCCTTCGATATAATGTTTGTGGGGAGTTCAATGATGGACTCGCACCAGTTGAAATGAGGGAAAAATACGGCTATATAGATTGCAGCGGCGAGCTTATTATAAAACCTAAGTTTCAATGGGCAGATAGTTTCTATGAAGGCATAGCTGTAATTTGTGAGAATGAAAAATATGGTTGCATTGATAAAAATGGAAGCATTATAATACCCACTAAGTTTGAAGATGTAGATATTATGAGTGAAGGTTTAATAGCAGCTCAAATAGGAGAAAAGTGGGGTTACATAGATTGCGTTGGGGAAATAGTTATAGAGCCAAGTTTTGAAGAAGCATATGAATTTATTGGTGGAATTGCAAGGGTTGAATTAGGTAAAAGAATTGGATATGTTAATAAATTAGGGGAATATGTTTGGAAATTACAATCATAAAATTTTAATGAATGGAAGTTTCTTAAGTCTATTATAATTAAATAAGTATTGAAACCTCTACTGGAAATCCAGTGGAGGTTTTGTTGTATTGATGACAACATTTACTGTATAATAAGACTTACAACACTAATTAGGAGAGATGTAAATGGAAAAGATTGAATTACTAGCCCCTGCTGGAAGTATGGAAAGCGTATATGCAGCAGTGCAAATGAGGGCAGATGCAGTTTATATAGGAGGAAGTAAATTCTCAGCAAGAGCTTATGCTTTTAATTTTGATAATGAGAACCTCGCTCGGGCAGTAGATTACTGTCATATTTATGGAGTTAAAGTATATGTTACTTTAAACACATTACTAAAGGATAACGAATTAAAAGAAATTATGGAGTATGTAGGCTTTTTATATAGTGTAGGAGTAGATGCACTGATTGTTCAAGATACAGGATTAATATACTTAATAAGAAATAATTTTCCTGATTTTGAGCTTCATGCGTCCACACAGATGACGATTCATAATGGCGAAGCTGCCTTGTTTTTAAAAGAGATGGGATTTACTAGGATAGTTCTCTCAAGAGAGCTTAGTTTAAAAGAAATTGATTACATATCTAACACTTTAAAAGTGGAAACAGAAGTTTTTGTTCATGGAGCTTTATGCATATGTTATTCGGGACAGTGTCTTATGAGTAGTATTATTGGAGGGCGGAGTGGAAACAGGGGCAGATGTGCTCAACCCTGCAGATTACCTTATACACTAACAGATAAAAACACTGACAAAATGTATAAGGCATACCTTTTAAGCCCTAAAGATACTTGTACAATAGAAAACTTAAAAGATATAGCTAAAAGTGGCACGTCTTCACTAAAAATTGAAGGAAGAATGAAAAAACCGGAATATGTTGCAGGTGTTGTGGAAATATATAGACGAGCGCTGGACAATATTTGTAATAATAAAATACAAAAATTAGATAAGGATACTAAAGTTTTAACACAATTATTTAATAGAGAAGGGTTTTCAAAAGCTTACCTATATGGTAATAAAGGAAAAGATATGATGGCATATAAAGTGCCTAAAAATTCTGGGCTACCAATAGGCATCGCAAATGATGATTTGTCAGTAACACTTTTAGAGAATGTAGCATTAAAAGATGGTGTAATGTTTTTAGAGGATGGGTTTGCTATTTCAAAAATAATAAAGAATGGAATAGAGGTCGAAAATGCAGTGACCTCCGATAGAGTTTTATTAAAACCAGCTAAATTTAAAGCTGGAGACTTTTTATACAAAATTTCTGATGTTAAGTTAATGGATGATCTTTCAAATAGGTATAAGGATAAATTTAAGAGGAAAATAGAAATAAATCTTTCGATTGAGTTCGCCACAAATAAGCCTTTAAGTATAAGTACAAGTTATATGGGAAAAGGCTTTAATGTTAAGGGAGATATTGTTCAAGAAGCTTTAAATAAACCACTTGAAAGAGAACGTATAACCAAAAATCTATCTAAAACAGGAGATACTCCTTTCAAAATAAATGAAGTGAATTTTGAAAGCTTTGAAGAAGGTTTTGTGCCAATGGCAACATTGAATTTAGTTAGGCGAGAATTAATAGATGACGTTCAAAATTATATAATAGCAAAATATAAAAGAGAAAAAAATAATGTGCAGATTAATTACAATAAAGGACTTAGCCTACAGGGAGAAAAGAATTATTTAGAATTTAATGAGAATAAAAATAACATTATACCTGAGACACTTATATATGTAACAAATGAAGAGCAATTAAAAGCGGTACTTGAAATGGGTTTTGATAATATTGCTATAAATCCTTTTATGAGAAGATGTAACATCAACTTTAATGAGTATGATGTAAATATTTATTTTAAGGTTCCCAATATTATCAAAGAAGAATTTGAAAGTATTTGTGAATTTATTGAGAATAACTTAGGTAAATTAAAAGGTATTATTACGGCTAATCTAGGAATAATTAGTAGATTTAATAAAAAAATCACTGTAATTGGGGATTATAAATTGAATATTTTTAATAGCTATGCAGGAGATTTTTACAAGGATTTTCTAACGGGAACTTGTATTAGTGCTGAGTTAAACCAAATGGAAATCAAGAAAATTGCAACTAAAAGTTCTTTGCCACTGCAAATTATGATTTACGGAAAATATGAGCTTATGGTTAGTGAATATTGTGCTATAGGAAGCGTTTTTGGAAACAAGAGTGATAATAATACCTGCAAAGAGAAATGCATCAAAGGATTGTATACACTTAAAGATAGAATGGGCGCAGAATTTAGTATTGATACTGACAAATATTGTAGAAGCTATATTTATAACAATGTGCCTGTGAATTTGATCTCAAATATGGATGAAATAAAGAAAAATAATATTTCCTCTTTTAGATTAGATTTTATCCATGAAAATTATGAGGAAACTATAGAGGTTCTTAGAAATTATATCAATAAAGAATGGCAAGGAGAATTTAAAAATTATACTAGAGGGCACTATAAAAGAGGAGTCGAATAAATAATAGTAGGCGTTTAAATTTTTTAACAAAGGAAAGATGGTGAATTATTATGAATACAAAATCATTAAAGGTTTTAGAATACTATAAAATTAAAGAAAAAATCAAAGCATACACGCACACTACGGCAGGTAAAGACCTTATAGAGGGTTTGGAGCCTTACACTAATATTTATGAAGTAAAAGAACACTTACAGGAAACTAATGAGGCATTACTGCTTTTATCAAAAAAAGGAAGTGCACCATTTGAAGGTATATATGATGTTCGATCTGCAATAATAAGGGCATCAAAAGCAGCATCACTTATGCCAACGCAGCTTTTGAGGATAGCGCAAATGCTTAGGTGTGCTAGATTATTTCAAAATTATGTTGGTAACAAGTCAGATGAGCAGTCCTCTAGAGTTTTAGAAGATATATGTATTGGGATTGTCCCAATAAAAAAATTAGAAGATGAAATTTTTATAGCAATAATTAGTGATGAAGAAATTTCTGATAGGGCTAGTAGTTTGCTTTTTAGCTTAAGGAAATCTTTAAAAGAGAAAAATGCTTCAGTAAAAGATAAGGTAACTTCACTAGTTAGATCAAATGCAAAATATCTTCAAGAAAGCCTTTATACTATAAGAGGGGATAGATACGTAATTCCTGTTAAAATAGAACATAAGGGTAGTGTGCCAGGAATTGTGCATGATCAGAGTTCTTCAGGGGCTACACTATTCATTGAGCCAATGAGTTTAGTGAACCTAAATAATGAAATTAAGGAAATTATGCTAAAGGAAAAGGCTGAGGTTGAAAGAATTTTGGCTGAATTATCCTATAAGATATATGAAAATATAAATATTGTTGGTAACAATGCAAATATAGTATGGGAATTAGATTTTATTTTTGCAAAGGCAGGGTATGCAATAGAAATTAATGCTATTATTCCAGGGGTTAATGAAGAGGGAGTAATAGATATAATTGAAGCAAGGCACCCTTTGATAGATCCGTTGGTTGTAGTACCTAGTAATATTTATTTAGGAGGAGAATTTACTTCACTAGTAATAACAGGACCCAATACCGGGGGTAAAACAGTAACTTTAAAAACTGTAGGCTTAATTCAGTTAATGGCTATGAGTGGGATTTTAATTCCAGCTAGAGAAGGGTCCATGGTAAGCTTTTTTCATGAGATTTTCGCAGATATAGGTGACGAGCAAAGCATAGAGCAAAGCTTATCTACCTTTTCTTCCCATATGGCAAATATAGTAAATATAATTGAAAAAGCAGATATAAAATCTCTAGCTCTATTTGATGAATTAGGAGCTGGAACAGATCCTACAGAGGGAGCAGCACTTGCTGTTTCGATTCTCGAAAATTTAAGGGCAAGAGGTACAAAAGTAGTTGCGACTACCCATTATAGTGAATTAAAAGGATATGCTTTAAAAACTACAGGGGTTGAAAATGCTTCTGTAGAATTTAATGTAGACACGTTAAGCCCAACATATAGACTGATAATTGGAGTACCAGGTAAATCAAATGCTTTTGAAATATCTAAGAGACTAGGTCTCCCAGATTACATTATTAAAAATGCAAAAGAGAATATTTCTAAAGATACATTAGAGTTTGAAGAATTAGTTCAAAGTTTGCAAGAAAAGAGCATAAAGGCAGAGCGTGATGCTAGGGAAGCTGAAGCTTTGAAGCTAGAAGCTAGTAAGTTAAAAGACAAATACCAGGAAAAATTATATAAACTTGAAAACATTAGAGAAAATGCAATGTATGAAGCTCAAAGGGAAGCAAAGAGACTTATAAAAGATGCCAAGGAAGAATCAGATGTCATTCTTAAAAACATGAGACAACTTGAAAAGCTTGGATATTCCTCTGAAGCAAGGCAAAAGCTTGAAGAGGAAAGAATGAAAATTAAAAATAAGCTTGAAACATTAGATAGACATGTAGAAAAAAGCAATGACGAACTAGGAGAAAAATTAAAAAATGTAAAACAAGGTCAGGAAGTATATTTACCATCTCTTAACCAAAAGGTTATTGTAATCTCAAAACCTGATAAAAAGGGTGAGGTGCAGGTTCAAGCTGGCATTATGAAGATAAATGTCAAAGTGGGTGATCTGAGAGAATCAAAGCTTACGCAGGAAGATAAGAAAAAGGCAAAGATAATTAAGAGAGAAATGAAGCTAAATATAAGAAATGTGTCAACTTCTGTAGATTTAAGAGGTATGGATTCGGAGGAAGCTCTTTATACTGTTGATAAATATTTAGATGAAGCTTGTTTAGGAGGACTTAAAGAAGCTACAATTATTCATGGCAAGGGGACAGGAGTTTTAAGAAAAGCTATTACAGATATGTTAAAGAGGCATGGCCATGTTAAAACATATAGATTGGGAAATTACGGTGAAGGCGGTAGTGGAGTTACTGTAGTAGAACTAAAATAAAGGATGGTTATGATATGATTATTGCAAGTGCTTGTTTATGTGGAGTTAATTGTAAATATAATGGTGGCAATAATTTAGATTTAAGGGTGCTTAAACTATTGAAAGAAGGAAAAGTTATGCCTGTTTGCCCAGAACAGTTAGGGGGACAAGAAACCCCTAGGGCTCCTCATGAAATTGTAAACGGGAATGGTAGAGATGTGCTAGAAGGTAAAGCTAGAATTCTTGGGCCAGAGGATGATGATGTAACTGCAAAGTTTATAAAAGGGGCTTATGAAACTCTTGAAATTGCACAAAACGTTGGAGCTAGTATTGCTATTTTAAAAGCACGAAGTCCTTCTTGTGGAACTCCCCAAATATACGATGGAACTTTTAGTGGAACCAAAAAAAAAGGTAATGGAGTTACTGCGGAGTTATTATTATCCAGGGGTATAAAAGTTTTTACAGAAGAAAATCTAGATGATTTAGATTATAACTAAGGGGGAAATAAAATGAATTATAAAGATGTTTTAAAAGATGCTAGAGGGAATTTAAACAAAAGCTGTAGAGTTTGTCCTATATGTAATGGAGTAGCTTGTGCTGGAGAGGTACCTGGAATGGGCGGAAAAGGAACAGGGGATGCTTTTAAAATTAATATAGAGTCACTGGCAGCTTATAAACTTAATATGAGAACTATACATGATGCAAAAAATCCAGATACTTCTATAGAATTATTTGGAATAAAAATGGATATACCTGTATTTGCAGCTCCCGTATCTGGAACTACTTTAAACATGGGTGGTAAATTTAGTGAAGAAGAATATATATCTTGGGTTATTAGTGGATGCCTTAAGGGTGGTATAATCCCAATGGTGGGAGATACTGCTGTAGATTCTTTTTTTACAACTAATCTTTGTGAATTAGAAAAACAGGGTGGAAACGGCATTGCAATAATAAAACCTTGGGAAAATGCAAACGTTATAGAAAAAATTAAATTAGCAGAAAAAGCAGGCGCATTTGCTATAGGTATGGATATAGATGCTTGCGGTCTTATTACGTTAGCACTTCATGGCAAACCAGTTATGCCTAAAACCGTAGAAGAGATTAAAGAAATTGTTGAATCAACGAAGCTTCCATTTATTTTAAAAGGAATAATGACAGCAGACGAAGCAAAACTTGCGGTGGATGCAGGGGTATCCGCAATTGTAGTGTCAAATCATGGTGGGAGAGTATTAGACCAAACCCCGGGTGTAGCAGATGTTCTTACGGAAATTGCGAAGGAAGTTAAGGGTAAAGTAATTATTTTAGCTGATGGTGGAGTTCGAAGTGGAGCAGATATACTTAAAATGCTAGCACTAGGTGCAGACGCGGTACTTATTGGGAGGCCATTTGTAACCGCATCATTTGGAGGCAAGGCTGAAGGCGTAAAATCTTATATTGATTACCTTAGAGGTGAATTAAAATCAGCTATGGTGCTTACAGGGTGTAAATCTATACAAAATGTTAATAATAGAATTTTATATTAAATTTATTAAAAGGTCACTGAAATATTGTGATCTTTTTAATTCTCTACTCCTTTTAGTAGATTAAATCATCTCCTGCAGAGCTTCACAGCTTCGAGGAAGATGCATCGACAACTTCAGAAGGAGATTTATACTCCCACTTATAGAAGTAGGAGACTTTCCTTCTGGAATGTCGTTAAATTGGCAAAAACATTTGTAAAAGCCTTAGAATCGTAAATGAGAAAACAAAGGAGGAATAAAAATGCCAATATACATACTAGCATCTAAAGAAATATTAGAGCATATAAAGCAATATACAAAGAAAGGTGAAGTAGTTAGGATCTCTACCCCTTTAGAATATAATAATATATTATATAGAGAGATTGTATTTTCTAAGAAATTGTTCGGAAATTTTCGTAAAGAAAATTTGGGATATCTTTATATTAATGAAAAAAATGAAATTGCTACTGAAAAATTTTTACAAGAAAGACTAGCGAAATTAGCTTATTTTTCAGAAATATTTTATAATACAGAAAACAGAGCATGCATAGTAAATTCATTTCAAGATGAATCTACAGTTGAAAAGGATAAGAAAGAGTATAAATTAGTGGCTAAGGGTTTAGAGTTATTAACTAAAGAAGGAGTTGTGGACTCAGAGCAGGTAAAACAAATTGTTACTCAATTGCCTGATATTAGAAAAAAGAATAATGAAACTTTAAAACAACTTATAGATAAATCTCAGGAATTTAAAGAGGAGAAAAAATATTTTAATGAACATATGTTGGAAGAATTATTGCCAACATACAGAGATGCCTTAAGCATAAATTTACAAAAGATAAGATTGGTATATTCTGCAAGCGAATGCTATGAAAATATTAAAAGAATTTCCGAAAATAAGAGAAAACAAATGTCCATTAGGCTTAATCAAAAATTAGCTGAACCCTTAAAAAAGATAATTCATGTTATGAAGTATTTTATTAAAACAGTTAATACCTGTGAAAAAATAAGTGAAATGCAAGACACTGAATATTTCAAGTATTTAGGAACTATTGAAAAAGCAAATGTTGATTATAGAGTAAAATTGAATAGAAGAAAAAAGAACTCCTAAATCAGGAGTTCTTTTTCTTCTATTCAACAGTTATATAAACAGCATCTTCTTCTCTAACAACTTTTATATATTCAACTTCAGGGTCTTCAGTTCCTTGAACATATAATCCAGTGTTTTTCAATTTTTCAACATAATCTACGATTTCTTGAGTTATTCTCTCACCGGGGCAAAGTACTGGAATGCCAGGTGGATAAGCCATCAAGAATTCTCCGCTTATCATACCAACACTATTTTTGATTTCAACAGCAGTGTTTACGCTGTTGAAAGCCTCGCGTGGAATTTGAACTTGCTCTGGAATACTAGGAATATCAATAAAATCAGATTTTATTGTGCCTTTGCCATAGTACTCATTGCTTATTTCTACTAAAGCTTGAAGTAATTGCTCCATTCCATCTTTTGTATCTCCATACGAACCAACGGCTAATATGTTATAAAGATCAGATAATTCCATTTGGATATGATATTTGTTAGATAAAATCATATCCAAGTCATAACCAGTTATTCCTAAATCTCTACAAGTTATTGTTATTTTAGTTGGATCAAAAGCGTAAGCACCAAAACCATCTAAAACCTCTTCGCCAAAACAATAAAATCCTGGGATTTTATTTACTTCATTTCTTACATAATTACATAAATCAATAGTTTTTTCTAAAAGCTGAGTGCCCTCTAATGCAATTTGTCTCCTAGCACAATCCAGTGATGCCATTAGAATGTAGGAAGGTGACGTTGTGTGCATTAGGTTTATTAGTTGTTTAACTCTAGCGGGGTTAACACGCTTTGAATTAACATGTAGCATTGAACTTTGAGTTAATGAACCTATAATTTTATGAGTGCTTTGAGCACAGATGTCTGCACCAGCTTCCATTGCTGACATTGGTAATTTGCTATTAAAATTAAGATGAGGGCCATGAGCTTCATCAACTATAAAAGGAATATCGTATTCATGAACAATATCTGCAATTTTCTTAATATCAGTGGAAACTCCATAATATGTTGGGTTAATTATAAGTACAGCTTTTGCATCAGGATTATTCTTTAAGGTTTCTTCCACTGTTTCTGGGGAAACTCCATGAGCAACACCTATTTTTTTATCTAGTTCTGGTTGCATATAAACTGGAACTGCACCTGATAAAATGATACCACCAGTTATGGATTTATGTACATTTCTAGGTACAATGATTTTATCACCAGATCCAACTACAGACATAATCATAGCTTGAATAGCGCCAGAAGTTCCGTGTACTGAGAAAAATGATGCATCAGCACCATAAGCATCCGCTGCTAATTCTTGTGCCTTTTTGATAGGTCCAGTTGGGTGGTGAAAACTATCAACAAGTTTAAAAACCGTAACGTCAATTTTAAAAGGGTTTTCCCCCATAAAATTTCTAAATTGTTCATCAGCGCCTATTCCTTTTTTATGCCCAGGTACGTGAAAAGGTAAGGTTTCTCTGTCTACATATTCCATTAGAGCATCAAATAGTGGAGTTTCATTTTGATTTAATCTATACAATCTATACACCCCTTTCAAAAGAATTTATATTAGAAAACATTTAAATAAATAACGAGTCAGTATGTTAGACTATTATATCCTAGTCTATTTATTTAAATGTTCCAAATTTTTAAAACTGTTCTTTATAGTATATTCATTCAGCCAATTTATAATTATAAATGATTAGATATATAAATGCAATTATAATCTTCAAATAAAAGATAATCATGTCGTAAATGCTAGGCAATTAAGCTTTTTAGTAGAAATACAGTAATTGAAAACATGAAAAAGTGGGTTATTTGTAAAAAATGCCTTTTATTTGTAATGCATTGATAGTATAATATAATAGACTAAAGATAGATTAGGAGGAATAGAAAGGAAGATAATAATTGTTTGCTTCCTCAGGGGAATATAAGGAGGGTAATATAAAATGTACAAAGAAAAATATAAAAGTTGGATTAATTCTAATTTGATAGACTTGAAGTTAAAGAAAGAGCTAGAGCAATTAGTAGATGAAAAAGAAATTGAAGATAGATTTTATAAGGATTTAGAGTTTGGTACAGGGGGATTAAGAGGTGTAATTGGAGCAGGAACAAACAGAATGAATATACATACCATAGGTAAAGCTACTCAAGGGTTAGCAGATTATTTGAACTCAAGATATAAGGGGAATATATCAGTTAGCATAGCGTATGATTCAAGAAATATGTCTAAGGAATTTGCAATAGCTGCTGCAGAAACTCTTTGTGGGAATGGTATTTTCGTTAATTTATTTGAACAATTAACACCAACTCCAATTTTATCTTATGCTGTACGCGCACTAAAAAGTAAAGCCGGTATTGTTATTACAGCATCACATAATCCTAAAGAGTACAATGGATATAAGGTTTATGGAGATGATGGTGGACAAGTCACTGATGAAGCTGCAAGCCAAATTATAAATTGTGCAGCTAGCATAAAAGATTTTTCTAAGGTTAAAACTATGGAGTTTCATAAAGCTAAAACCAATGGAATGTTAACAATAATTGGAGAAAATCTTTATTTATCATACATTGATAAGGTTAAAAATTTAACTATGAGAAAAGACCTAGTTAAGGAATATGCCAAGGATTTAAAAATAATTTATACTCCTATTCATGGATCTGGAAACGTACCTGTGAGGAGAGTTTTAAAAGAATTAGGATATGATAATGTATTTGTTGTAAAAGAGCAGGAAATGCCAGATGGGAATTTCCCTACGGCGCCATATCCTAATCCAGAAGAACCAAAGGTATTTGAATTGGCGCTTATTATGGCAAAAGACATTAATCCTGACATTATTTTTGGTACGGACCCTGACTGCGATAGGATTGGAGTAGTAGTTAAAGACAAAGAAGGAAAGTATAAGGTTCTTACAGGAAATCAGACAGGTGTATTATTAAGTAATTATATTTTAAGTTCATTAAGTGAAACTAATGGGTTGTCTAAAAATGGCGTAGTAATAAAAACTATTGTTACTACAAATATGGTAGAGAGTATTGGGAAAAAATATAATGTTGAAGTGTTAGATGTACTCACAGGATTTAAATATATTGGAGAAAAAATTAAAGAGTTTGAAAATGCGGGTGAAAAAGAATTTATATTTGGTTTTGAAGAAAGCTTTGGTTATTTAGCAGGAAATTTTGTGCGTGATAAAGATGCAGTAATAGCTGCAATGCTAATTTGTGAAATGACACTCTACTATAAAAACAAAGGCATGAGTTTGTATGATGCTTTGATGGATATTTATAAAGAACATGGATACTACGAGGAAGGTTTAGTTTCAATAGAACTTGCAGGAAAAGATGGCGCAGAAAAAATAGGTAATATAATAGAACATTTAAGACATTCAATGAATGGCTTAATAGGTAATAACAGAATTATAAAAAAAATGGATTATAGAGCTGGTTTAGAAGTGGATTTAATCACAAATAAAGAAAAAATAATTAAATTGCCAAAATCAAATGTATTAAAGTTTGTCTTAGAGGATGGTTCTTGGTTTGTAGTTAGGCCTTCTGGAACTGAACCAAAAATGAAAATTTATTTATCTGTTAAAGGGAATTCATTAGAGAATACATATAAAAAAATAACTGAGCTAAAAGAAAATGTTATGTCAATATTTGATGAAGCAGGCATAAATTAAAAACGTATCGTAGGTAGTTATTAAATGCATAAAAAACCATAATTTTCATTTTTATGATTTTATATGGTTTACAAAACAACCTCAGTATACTATTATTATTAATAGTAACATTTGTAGCATAAATTTTTAAACCAGTAGGAAGGTGTAATCATGGATATTAAAACATATTTTTCTGAAAAATTATCAGTTCTTCTTTTTCTAGAAATAAAAAAAGACAGCAAAATTAATGATTTTGTGATTTTGGAGGACATATATTTCCCAGTGAGAACTAATGAGATAATCCAAAAAGTAAAGAATAAAGAAGATTTCGATAATATACCAGTTAATCTATTTATAGAAGGGATGTTCTATGTTTTAGGAGCAGATGAACTTTTTAAATACAATAAAGAGTATAAACAAATTATAAATACTATTCCAAATTCAATAGGATTTATTAAGGGCGTGATATTTAAAGAAATTCAGAATGAAAAGTACGAAGAAGCATTTATCTTCTTAAAAGGATTGTTAACTATAGAAGAAAACAAAGATAATTACGATAAGATTTTTTTGTTAGTTGATAAATTAAGAGCTACAAATAGTATATTCAAGGATGAGCAACTAAAACTTGTAGAAAAAGCTAAACAAATCACTAATTACAGTAATCCATATTTATATGAGGCGCTAGTTTTAAATAGTGAAAGTAAACATGAATTAGCATTAATAGCAATAAGCAATTATACTATAAATGGTGGAGAACAAACGGAAGCGGTTATTGAACTTAAAAACGATTTGGAAACCATAACAAATTTTCAAAAAGCGAAAGATTTAGTATCTAATAACCCTAAAGGTGCACTTGAAATTTTTATTCCTTTAATGGAACAATTAGGAGATAGAGCAGATATATATTATCACACTGCTGTAGCATACAGGAATTTACAAAATTATGAGAAGGCTATATACTATTTAAACGAAGCACAAGCAATTGACAACGATTTGATAGAGGTAGTAAATGAATTTGGTATTAACTATGCTTGTCTTGAAAATTACGAAGCAGCTATTCAATATTTTAGGAAAGCATTTGAGGTTACAAAGTCTATAGAGATATGTACAAATCTTGTTATGTGTTATTTAAATGTTGAAAACTTTGCGCAGGCGAGAATACATTTAGATATGGCTAAAAAAATAGATCCACAAGATGAAATTGTAATGCAACTAGAAAATCAATTGGCGGAGGGTAAATAATGGAGTTAGTGGAGTATTTTAATATTATAAAAAAGAGGTTACTGTTAGTAATTTTAGTAACAATAGGAGCAGCGGTGCTTAGTGGGGTTTTAAGCTATTTTGTTATTACACCTAGTTATAAATCTGATATATCGGTAATAATTGGAAAACCAGAAAGTAAATCTGCGGCGCCGCAGGATAGTTATAATGATGTAATTATGTATCAAAAATTAGTCAAAACTTATAGTGAATTTTCTAAATCACGAAAAGTTTCAGAACATGTCATTAAAGCACTTAAGTTAAATATAGAGCCTAATCAGCTTCAAGGAATGATATCAGTAGCACCTAAAGGAGATACTGAATTTTTAACGATAACAGTTAAATCTAAGGATCCCAAAGAAGCTATGAACATTGCTAATCAGTTAGCGAAGTCATTAAAATACATAAGTAACGATGTCAAAAAAGTGGATAATGTACAACTTTTAGATGAAGCACTACAACCTACAAGACCAGATAGTCCAAATTCAAAGTTAAACATAGCAATTGCATTTTTTATTGGACTTATGGTTTCGCTTGGAATAGCATTTTTATTGGAGTACTTAGATAACACTGTAAAAAGCCAAGAGGACATAGAAAAATTAACTGGGTTACCAGTTATAGGTATTATTCCTTTAACTCAAGATAAAAAATAGGAGGGTGAGAATATGTTAAAAAAATTAGTAACATTAAGAAATCCAAAATCTAGAACGGCAGAAGCTTTTAGAACGTTAAGAACAAATATTCAATTCTCTTCCTTGGATAAAGAATATAAATCCATAGTAGTTACTTCATCTGGCGTTGGAGAAGGTAAAAGTACAGTAATGTCAAATTTAGCTATAACTATGGCTGAAAGTGGTAAAAATGTTATTCTTGTAGATTGTGATTTTAGAAAACCTTCAATCCACAAGAAAATGGGAATTACCAATTCTGTAGGATTAACAAATATATTAGTTCAAGGTGTGAAAAAAGAGGAATGTGTTGTTAAGTCAACTGTTAATAATCTTTTTATACTAACTAGTGGTCCGGTGCCCCCAAATCCAGCAGAATTATTAGGAAGTAAAAAAATGCGGGACTTTATTGAAGTGCTAAAAAGTGAATTTGATTTAGTTCTTATTGATGCACCACCAGTTCTTGCGGTAACGGATGCACAAATTATATCTACAATAGTAGATGGCGTGATTTTTGTAGCTTCATATGGTGAGGCTCAAAAAAAAGCATTGGTAGATGCGAAACAATTGATTGATAAGGTTGGTGGAAAGATACTGGGAGTTGTATTTAATAAAGTTCCTCAATCTGTAAGCGGTTATTATGGAAAATATTATAAGGGCTATTATGGAAATGAAAACTAAAGGTTTAAAAGGTGTAAATTTATGATAGATTTTCATAGTCATATAATATATGCTATTGACGATGGATCAAAAAACTTAGACATGTCCATAGAAATGTTGAAAACAGCAGATAGTGAAGGTGTAGAATATATTTGTGCTACTCCTCATTTTATAACTGAAGAATTTGAATTTAGTCACGAGGAATATATTGAAAAAATAGATAGATTAGTTTTAGCCTCTAGGGAAGAAAATCTTAATATTAAGATTTTATCTGGACTAGAAATTTATATGCACCCCGATTTGCCAAAACTCTATAAAGAAAAGAAGATTTGGGGAATTAACGACTCGGAATATCTACTTATTGAGCTTCCTATGGGGCAGTTTCCTCTGTACACTGAAGATGTATTTTATGAGTTAATGTTACTTGGGGCAAAACCCATTTTAGCACATCCAGAGAGAAATCTTAGGATTATGAAAAATTATGATTTAGTTATTAATTTAATTAACCAAGGGGTATTGATGCAAATAAATTCTGGTAGTTTATTAGGTGATTATGGTAAGGAAGTTAAAAAAACAGCTGAAGAATTTGTAAAAAGGAACATGATACATTTGGTGGGTAGTGACGGACATAATATTACGAGCAGAAAAACGAAGATAAAAGAAGCTTATGCAATTATAAAACATAAAAATCAAGCTGTATATAACTGGATTGCTGAAAATCAAACTAACATTATTAATAATGTTTCCTCATTGGAAGTCTTAGAAATAAAACTTAAAAAAGAAAAAGGCAAGATTTCATTTTTAAGTTTTATCAAATGAATTTTGAGAAATAAGGTTGAAATATAGAAATGCATTATTTGAGGGGAGAAACACTATGAGAGTAAAAAAAGCTATAATTCCAGCAGCGGGGCTTGGTACAAGATTTTTGCCAGCAACAAAGGCACAACCAAAAGAGATGTTACCAATTGTTGATAAACCAACAATACAGTATATTATAGAGGAAGCGGTTGCGTCTGGGATTGAGGAAATATTAATTATAACAGGAAGAAATAAAAGAGCAATCGAAGATCATTTTGATAAGTCGATTGAACTTGAACAACAATTAGAGAAGAACGGTAAGGAAGATACCTTAACAATGGTTAGGGATATATCTAATATGGCAAACATTTATTACATACGTCAGAAAGAACCTAAAGGACTAGGTCATGCTATAGGTTGTGCAAAAACCTTTGTGGGGAACGAACCTTTTGCTGTAATGTTGGGCGATGATGTGGTGGATAGTGAAGTACCTTGTTTAAAACAACTCATAGATTGCTACGGCAAATATGAAACTTCAATTTTAGGAGTTCAAAAGGTTCCTTTAAGTGAAGTTAGCAAATATGGCATAGTAAAGGGAACTTCAGTAGAAGATAGAGTTTATAAGGTTGAAGATGTTATTGAAAAGCCTAACGCATCCGAAGCACCATCAAACATAGCAATACTCGGAAGATATATTATAACACCTAGAATATTTGATATTTTAGAAAATACAAAGCCTGGTAAGGGTGGGGAAATTCAACTTACAGATGCTTTAAAAACTTTAATAGCAGAGGAAAATATGTATGCTTATAATTTTGATGGCAGAAGATATGATGTAGGGGATAAAGAAGGATTTTTAGAAGCAAATGTAGAATATGCACTTAAAAGAGATGATCTTAAAGAAGCATTTATGAAATATCTCCTAACTATTAAGGATAACGATACCTTTAAAGAAATTTATAATAAATGTAGTAATAATTTATAACAGAGAGTATTAGTAAAAAGCCAAGTGAAACTGGCTTTTTTTTATTTGGTGCGCTCAGTATTGGGGATGAACCAAGTAAATTTATTAGAAAATAGATTACTTGATTTTTAAGAAATTTTAAATAAATAGTTAATAAACTCCCATAGATTGAACAAATAGAAATATTTGGGGTAAAATATTATATGCTAGTATAAAAAATATATTGAGAGGTTTTGGGTAGGAACTTATAATGTGGTAAAATGTAGCCATGAAGCTGTTGATAAAAGATTTGTCAAAATTATATGATCTAAGGCTATAGGAGGTAACAAAATGTTTCAATTTAAAGAGGAGTTATTATTAAAATTGAAAAATAAAACAGCTAAACTTGGTGTAGTAGGCTTGGGTTATGTGGGATTGCCATTAGCTGTAGAAAAGGCTAAAGTAGGATATGAAGTAATAGGGTTTGATGTTCAAGATCAAAAGGTTCAAATGGTAAATGAGGGACACAATTACATTGGTGATATTGTAGATTCAGATTTACTTAGATTAGTACAAGAAGGAAAACTTAAAGCTACCACAGACTTTAGCTTTGTTAAGGATGTTGATACAGTGTGTATTGCAGTCCCTACGCCACTAGATTTATATAAGCAACCGGATTTATCATATGTAGTGGAATCAACTAGAAGTGTAGCTAAGTATTTACATAGGGGGATGTTAGTAGTACTCGAAAGCACTACATACCCAGGAACAACGCAGGAAGTACTAAAACCAATACTTGAAGAATCAGGTTTAAAATGTGGAGTAGATTTTTTCTTGGCATTTTCTCCAGAGAGAGTTGATCCAGGGAATAAGCAGTTTAATACAAAAAACACCCCAAAGGTAGTTGGAGGATGTACTCCTAATTGTACTGAAGTAGCAGGAATGTTGTACAGAAGTGTACTAGAGGGAGAAATATTGGAAGTGTCTTCTCCAGCAGTGGCTGAAATGGAAAAAATTCTTGAAAATACTTTTAGAAATGTAAATATAGCACTAGCTAATGAAATGGCTATTCTGTGTAAAAGGATGAATATAGATGTTTGGGAAGTAATAGATGCAGCTAAAACTAAGCCTTATGGATTTATGCCATTCTACCCAGGCCCAGGGATTGGTGGACACTGTATACCACTTGATCCATTTTATCTAGAGTGGAAAGCAAAAGAGTATGATTATCATACAAAATTAATAGAAGCGTCGGGTATAATTAACGATTATATGCCTGAATTTGTGCTTGAAAATGTTATGAAACTTTTAAATGGTAATAAAAAGGCACTAAACGGAGCAAAAGTTCTCCTTATGGGTGTAGCTTACAAGAAAGACATAGATGATGTGAGAGAATCACCAACATTAAAGGTTATTGATCAATTAGAAAAAAATGGTGCGGATATAATTATAAATGATCCATTTATTAAAAAATTCACACACAAGGGTAAAGAATATGTATCTGTAACTTGGGAATATGAAATAAAAAATGCGGATATAGTAGTAATAACCACAGATCATAGTGGTTATAATTATGAAAAAATTGTGGAAGAAGCTAGCTTACTATATGATACTAGAAATGCTACAAAGCATGTTGTAAATAATAGAGAAAAGATAAATAAACTCTAAATAATGCATGCAAGCATTGTAAAATATTTTATAATATTGCATGCCAAAATCCTAGGAAGGCACCTTTAAGAGTAATTGCAAGGAGGGGTTTAAATGAAAAAATTAAAAATTGCAATAATAGGATGTGGAAGAATAGCATACAAACACGTGGAGGCTATAACACAAAATAAAACAGAAGTTGAACTTGTAGCAGTTTGCGATGTGTTAGAAGTTAATGCTAATTCCAAAAGAGATGAGTATATAGAAGCAATAGGTGAAAATTCAGATGTAAAAGTTTATATAGATTATAAAGAAATGCTTGAGAAAACTGATATTGATATGGTTTCTATAGCTACTGAAAGTGGGTATCATCCAGAAATAGCTATATATTGCATGAATAGTGGGAAACATGTAATTGTTGAAAAACCAATGGCATTATCTATTCAAGATGCTGATAGAATGATTAAATGCTCAAGAGAAAATAATGTAAAGCTTTGTGTTAGTCACCAAAATAGGTTTAATGAGCCAATAAGAAAACTTAGAGCTGCAGTCGACAAAAACAGGTTTGGAAAATTAGTTAATGGAACAGCAAGAATTCTTTGGAATAGAAATATGGAATATTACACGCAAGCACCTTGGAGAGGAACGTGGAGCCTGGATGGTGGTACTTTAATGAATCAATGTATTCACAATATTGATTTATTACAATGGATGATGGGTGGAGAAATAGATACGGTTTATGCTCAGTGTGGTACTTTCCTTCGAGATATAGAAGGTGAGGATTTTGGAGCAATAATTATAAGATTTATAAATGGAGCTATAGGTATAGTTGAAGGATCGGCTTGTGTATATCCTAAAAACTTGGAAGAAACATTGAGCATTTTTGGTGAAACTGGTACTGTTTCTATCGGAGGCATTGCAGTTAATTCAATAGAAACTTGGAGATTTGCTGATAATAAGGATACTGAGCAGGAAATATTAATGCAGCAAAAGGGAAATCCAGATTCAGTATATGGCTTCGGACATACCCCCTTATTTAAAAATATGATAGATGCTATAAATATGCATAGAGAACCGCTTATAAATGGCGAAGAAGGAAAAAAAGGTATGTCTATTATACTTGCAGCTTATAAATCAAGACTTACAGGTCTCCCAGTTAAATTTCCAATGGGGGATTTCTCAACACTCGAAATGAAAAAATAATTTTGAAGATATTATATGAAAAGAGGGTATTTTTATGAATTATGTTTCAGAAAAAAGCAAAATTGGCAATAATGTAACAATGGGACATTTTGTGGTAGTAGAAGATAATGTAGTAATAGGTGAAAATTGTATTATAGGAAGTAATGTAGTTATTCACATAGGAACTGTTATAGCAGATAATGTTAGAATAGATGATAATACGGTAATAGGTAAACAACCTATGAGATCAGTAAACAGTATATTCAAAAGTGAGGAAAAATTGCTTCCAGCTGAAATAAGTGAAGGTTGCATTATAGGGGCAGGAGTGATTATTTATTGTGGATGCGCAATTGCAGAAAAAACACTTATTGCTGACACTGCTGTAATAAGAGAAAATGTAATTGTAGGTTCAAAAACAATTATCGGCCGTGCAGCAACTATTGAAAATTTCTGTAAGGTTGGTTCTAATTGCAAAATACAGACTAATGTATATTTAACAGCTTATTCAGAAGTTGAGGATTATGTATTTATTGCGCCATGTGTTACAACCTCTAATGATAATTATGCAGGCAGATCAAAAGAAAGATTTGGAAAGTTCAAAGGGGTAACTATAAAAAAAGGTGGTAGAATTGGAGCAGGAGCAGTTATCCTGCCAGGTATTGCTATACATGAAGATGGTTTTGTGGCAGCAGGTAGTGTGGTCACAAAAGACGTGGAAGCAGGTAAAATCGTAGTTGGTAATCCAGCTAAAGTGCTTCGATCTGTACCAGAGGATCAATTGCTTAAAAATCAATAAAAGGAAGCAAAAGGTGATAATTATGTATAAGAATAAGAAGTTTCTAGCTATTATTCCAGCAAGAGGTGGTTCGAAAGGTATACCAAATAAAAATATTATGGCTATAAGTGGTAAACCACTTATAGCTTATACAATTGAATCAGGAAAAAAATCTAAATATATAGATGAATTAATTGTATCAACAGATAGTGAGGTTATTAAGGTTATAGCACAGCAATATGGGGCTAAGGTACCTTTTTTAAGACCAGAAGAACTATCAAATGATACTTCAAAATCCATAGACGTAGTTATACATTCAATAGATTTTTACAAAAAAAATAATGTAAGTTTTGATTACGTAATATTATTGCAACCCACATCTCCATTAAGAACGTTTAAGCACCTGGATGAATCTATAGAAAAGGTTATTGAGAGTAATAGTACCTCTTTAGTAAGTGTATGTGAAGCCTATGAAAATCCTGTACTTATGAGAAGTATAGAAAATGAAAAGCTAAAAGAAGTCATAAGTTTTGAAGGAACAAATATCAGAAGGCAAGACTTACCTGCTTTTTATATATTTAATGGTGCACTATATATAAATTCAAATGATATGTTAGTTAACAAAAAAAAATTTGTTGATGAAAACACAATCCCTTATGTAATGAACAAGGAAAGCTCTATAGATATTGACACGATGCTCGATGCAAGAATTGTAGAGATGATAATAGATACGAGTATTCATGTTTAAGATAGGAAATAAGGCTATAGGCGATGGAAATTCAACTTTTATTATAGCAGAGGCTGGGGTTAATCATAATGGAGACATAAAAATAGCAAAAGAGATGGTAGATAAAGCTGTATTTGCAGGGGCCGATGCCATAAAATTTCAAACATTTATTACAGAAAAATTAGTTACTGGATATGCAGAAATGGCTGAATATCAAAAGGACAACATAGGAAAAATTGACTCACAGTTTAATATGTTAAAGAAACTAGAACTATCGCACGAAAGTTTTATAGAAATACAAGAATACTGTATACATAAGGAAATTATGTTTTTATCTACACCTTTTGATTTTGAAAGCGCTGATTTTTTAGCGTCTATAGGCGTGGAGGCTTTTAAGATTAGTTCGGGAGACTTAACTAATATTCCATTTTTAGAACATATAGCAAGATTTAATAAACCTATAATTTTATCTTCTGGCATGGCGACACTTTCAGAAATCGAAGAAACAATAAATGTAATAAATTTCCTGGGTAATAAAGAAATAGCAGTGCTTCACTGTACTTCAAATTATCCAGCTAAATTAGAAAGTGTTAACTTGAATGCAATGAATACCATAAAAAAATCTTTTGAAATTGTGTCTGGATATTCCGATCACACTGAAGGAATAACAGTGCCTATTGCAGCAGTGGCTATGGGAGCAAATATAATTGAAAAGCATTTTACAATGGACAAAAGTATGGAAGGGCCAGATCATAAAGCTTCTCTGAATCCAATAGAGCTAAAAGAGATGGTTAAAGCGATTAGAGATGTAGAAATAGCACTCGGAACTGGAATTAAAATGTATAATTTTAGTGAAGTTGATACCATGAAGGCAGCTAGAAAAAGTATAGTCGCAGTTAGATATATAAAAGCAGGGGAGAGTATAAGATTCTCGGACTTAGATTACAAAAGACCAGGAAACGGACTTTCGCCTAAATTCTACATTGATATTGTTGGGCGAAAAACTAATAGAGATATAAAAATTGACGAACAAATAGCCTTAAATATGGTGGAATAAAAATTAGCTAAATTATTTCGAGCACATGGAACATGAGTACATAGAACATGCACTTATAGAATGGGAGATTAAATATGAAAAGAAAAATAGCAGTTATAACAGGTACGAGAGCAGATTATGGTATATTTTATCATGTTCTTAAAGAAATTGAAAAACATGAGGAATTGGATCTTAAGCTTATCGTTTGTGGAATGCATTTATGTCCTGAATTTGGCATGACTATAAATGAAATAGAAAAAGATGGCTTTGTAGTATCAGATAAATTTGAAACTGTTTTAGCTTCTGATACAGGGGCGGCAATGGCTAAATCTATAGGACTTTCAATTATAGGTATGGCTCAAAGCTTTGATAAAATAAAACCGGACCTAGTACTAATACTAGGTGATAGAGGAGAAATGCTAGCGGCAGCAACTGTAGCTATCCATATGAATATTCCTGTGGCTCATATTCATGGAGGAGAAGTAACGGGAACAGTAGATGAGTCTGTAAGGCACGCTATAACTAAATTTTCTCATATTCACTTTCCAGCAAATGAGGACAGCATGCAAAGAATAATTAAATTAGGGGAGAAGGAAAAAAATATTTTTGTAGTAGGAGCGCCGGGACTTGATTATATTGCGAAAGCAAAATATTTATCAAGGGAAGAAATACTAGAAAAATTTAAATTAAAAGATGATAAGATATTTTTAATGACTCAGCACCCAGTAACTACAGAAAGGGACATGGTGGAATGGCAAGTAAGAGAAACTTTAGATGCGGTTGTAGAACTTGGATATCAAACTATAGTTTCATATCCTAACAGTGATAATGGAGGAAGCGAAATTATAAGGGTTATTGAGGAGTATAGCGCTAAATATCCATTTTTAAAAGTATTTAGAAATTTAAGTCAAGTAGAATACCTAAGTTTTTTAAGTATAGCTCAGGTAATGATAGGAAATTCATCGTCAGGTATAATTGAAGCACCTAGCTTTAAACTGCCTGTAGTAAATATAGGGTCAAGGCAGGACGGAAGACTAAGAGCCCTCAATATAATAGACGTACCTTATGGAAAGGAAGCTGTAAAAGCAGGCGTTAAAAAATCAATAGACGATGAGAACTTTAAGAAGCAATTAGAAAACTGCACAAACCCTTATGGTGATGGGAATGCAAGTTGTAAAATAGCACAAATTTTAAGTGAGATAAAGATAGATAGGGAACTTATACAAAAAAGGATAACGTATTAGTTGATAGTTAGGGGTGAGATTATGGAGAAAATCGTACTTGTAGGTGCAGGTGGCCATTGCAAGGTTATTATAGACATTATAAAAAGTGCTTCTAGATATAATATTGTGGGGGTAACTGATAAAGATTATAACTACGATAAATTTGTATTAGATATACCTATAATAGGCGATGATAGCATTTTACAAGAATTATATAATACTGGTGTAAAAAATGCATTTGTATGTGTTGGTGCACTCCAAAACATTTTAACTCGCGAAAATATATATAATAATTTAAAAGCTATAGGGTTTAACATACCGGTACTTATACATAAGGATGCAATGGTTTCACCTTATGCAAATGTTGCAGGAGGAACTTGTATAATGCCTGGAGCCATAATCAATCCAGGAGCTTACATAGAAGAAAATTGCGTAGTAAACACCGGTGCAGTAATAGAACATGATTGCAAGCTGCAAAGGAATACACATATTTCACCTAAGGCTTGTTTAGCTGGCGGAGTTAGCATAGGGTGTAACACCCATATAGGTATGGGAAGTTCTATAATTCAATCAGTGCATATAGGGAATAATGTAATTATTGGAGCAGGAGCTGTGGTTATTGAAAATATAGCAGATAATGCAGTTGCTGTAGGAATTCCATCGAAAATTATAAAGTGTAGGTGATGTTATGAAATTTCCAATTGATGATTATTGTATAGGAGTGAATTCTACTATAAAAGAAGCTATGAAGGTTATAGATAAAAACTTAACAGGGGGAGCTTTAGTTGTAAATGGAAATAATGAATTAGTGGGAAGTATTACAGATGGGGATATACGGCGTGCTATACTTAAAGGCCACAGTATAAATGAGGGTATAGAGAATACATATTTTAAGGATTTTAAATTTGTTACAGAAGAGTATGGCAAAAAGAAAGCAAAAGAGTATATGATTAAGAAAAAGATAAGGCAGGTACCTGTTATTGATAAAAATAAAAAGCTCATAGACTTATATTTTTTAGATGACATATTATCTTATGATAAAAAGCAAAATTATGTTTTTATTTTAGCAGGAGGTTTGGGAACTCGGTTAAGACCATTAACTGAATCACTACCTAAACCTATGCTAACAGTTGGTGATAAACCTATCTTGGAGCTTATAATAGAACAATTTAAAGAATATGGGTTTACGAACTTTATTATTTCTCTTAATTACAAAGGGAAAATGATAGAGGAACACTTTAAAGATGGAAAAGAATTTGATGTAAACATAGAATACATTAGAGAAACTAAAAAACTAGGCACAGCAGGCTCAATAGCATTAGTAAAAGAAAAGTTTACAAAACCTTTCATAGTTATAAACGGAGATATATTAACAGGAATTGATTTTGAAAAATTTTTAAATCATCATATGAATAATAACTTTAATATAACTGTAGGTGTTAGAAATTATGAAATTAACGTTCCTTATGGAGTCTTAGTCACTGATAATATGATTATAGAGTCTGTAGAAGAGAAGCCTACATATAAATTTCACATTAATGGTGGAGTATATGCTGTTAATCCTGAAATTATAAAATACATACAGGAAGATGGAGTCTATAATATGACTGATTTAATAGAAGATGCAATTAACAATAATTGCACGTCAGGTATTTATGAGATAACTGAATACTGGAAAGATATAGGTAGAATGGAAGACTATAAAATGGCCAACACGGATATTAACAAATATTTTAAACTATAAGAAAGGAGTAGATGAAATGAACTGGCAAGGGAAAAAAGTTTTAGTTACAGGTGCAGAAGGTTTTATAGGAAGCCATTTAACAGAAAGATTGGTGGAACTTGGAGCAGATGTTACAGCCCTAGCTCAATATAATTCATTTAATAACTGGGGATGGATTGATACTTTTGATAAGTCAGTAAAAGAAAGTATTAAAGTTGTTACTGGAGACATAAGAGAATACGATGGAATGAAAAGAATTATTAAAGAACAAGAGGTAGTGTTTCATCTTGCGGCTCTCATTGCAATCCCGTATTCTTATTTATCGCCTATGGCCTATGTAAGAACAAATGTGGAAGGCACTACTAACGTTTTAGAAGCCTGCAGAGAATATGGGGTAGAAAAGATTGTACACACATCAACGTCTGAAACCTATGGAACAGCACTTTATGTACCAATTGATGAAAAACACCCAATGCAGGGTCAATCTCCATATTCAGCATCAAAAATAGGAGCAGATAAAATGGCGGAAAGTTACTATAAAAGTTTTAATATGCCTATAGCAACTATTAGACCGTTTAATACATATGGACCAAGACAATCTGCAAGGGCTGTAATTCCAACAATAATATCACAGATACTCGCAGGGAAAACAGAAATCAAGCTTGGAAGCCTAACTCCGACTAGAGACTTTAACTTTGTATTGGACACTGCCCAGGCATTCATAAAAATAGCAGAGAGTGAAAAAACTAATGGTGAAGTTATAAATGCTGGTTCAAATCACGAGATAACTATAGGAGAAACAGTTAAAAAAATAATAAGTATAATAGGTAAGGATGTAAAAATTATTTGCGATGATGAAAGGTTAAGACCTATAAACAGCGAAGTTAATAGATTATGGGCTGATAATACTAAAATAAAGGAATTAACGCTCTGGAAGCCTAATTACACTATAGACAGAGGTCTTGAAGCGACAGTAGATTGGATAAAAAATAATATGCAACATTTTAAGACAGACATATATAATATTTAGCAAAAGAAGAATGTTTAAAAAGTGGGAGGGTTTTGTTATGATACCTTTATGTATACCAGAAATTAGAGGAAATGAACTTAAATATGTTAAGGACTGTATAGATACTAATTGGGTATCTTCAGTAGGTAGTTATGTTAATTTATTTGAAGAAAAATTTAGTGAATATGTAGGTAGCAAAAGTGCAGTTGTCACAAATAATGGTACATCAGCACTTCAATTAGCGTTAGTAACCCTTGGAATAGGATACGCAGATGAAGTTATAGTTCCATCTTTAACTTTTATATCTCCAGTTAACACTATAAAATACGTAGGAGCACAGCCTGTATTTGTAGATGTATGTAGAGATACCTTTGTCATGGATGCAGAAAAGATAGAGGAATTAATAACACCTAAAACAAAGGCTATAATGCCAGTACATATTTATGGCCATCCTGTAGATATGGATAGAGTAATTCAAATAGCTAAAAAACATAATCTATTTGTTATAGAAGATGCAACTGAATCATTAGGATCTACTTTTAATGGCAGAATGACAGGTACCATAGGGGATATAGGCTGTTTTAGTTTTAATGGGAACAAAATTATAACTACTGGAGCAGGTGGAATGCTTGTAACTAATAATTCAGAATATGGCGCACGAGCGAAATTTTTATCCACTCAAACAAAAGTAGTTACTGAAAATAAAGCATTCTATCATTCAGAAATAGGATATAATTTTAGAATGCCAAATCTTTTGGCTGCATTTGGAGTGGCTCAACTTGAAAATATTAAAGAATATTTAAAAATTAAAAGACAAAATGCGGCATATTACAATGAACTATTAAGTGAAATTAAAGGAATTACCTTACCTATAGAAAAAGAGAATGTAGAAAATTGTTTCTGGCTATACTCAATCCTAGTTGAAGAAAAGTATGGTATAACTCGCGACGCGCTTATACAAAAATTTAATGAAGAAAAAGTAGAGGCAAGACCATTCTTTATGCCTATACATGATATGATTCCATATAAAACTTGTACACATGGGGATTTAAGTATTACAAATGAGCTTTATCAGCGTGGAATAAATCTTCCAAGTTCTGTTGGACTTAAAAAAGAAGACATTGCAAAGGTATGTGAAATAATAAAAGAATGCAATAAATAACTCTGTTATTTATTTGCATTTAAGGGCGAAAGTTATTAATTAAGCCGCTTTAGTGGAGGTTTATGATATATTGGTAAGGTGGATAGGAGATAATATGAATATAGATTTTATAAAGAAATTGTACAAAAGCAGATTGGTGAAAAGTGGAGTTTGGTTTACTATAGGGACCTTTTTTGTTCAAGGCATTTCCTTTGTAACTATGCCTATTTTTACGCGTTTACTTAGTGCTAGTGATTATGGAATAACGGGGGTATATACCACATGGCTTTCCGTTTTTACAACTATAATTACATTAGGGCTATTGGCTACAGTTAATAATGCCAAAGTGGATTTTCAGGAAAGATATGATGAGTATGCTTCATCTATACTTTTTTTAGTCACACTATTTGCTATTATGTGGCTTATAATTGGATTTGTGTTTAAAAAGCAAATATCTTCTATTATAAATTTAAATTCTATATTAGTCATCTTCCTTATTATTCAAGGTTTTTTTGGATTTATCGTGGATTTTTCTAATGCCAAATTAAATGCTGAATATAAATATAAGAAATATTTACTTATATCAATAAGTAGTGCTATTATAAACACAATTCTGGCTATAATACTCATAAGTAATATTAAAAGTGATAAGTATTATGGTAGGATTGGTTCTTTAATTATTGTAGCTTTAATTTACGGTACAGTTTTATATGTAATTGCTATGAAAAAAGGCAAAAAACTAATTAGTTTTGAATACTGGAAGTATGGATTAGCCATATCTATACCGGCAATTGTGCATCTTTTATCAGGCGTGATTTTGCAGTCTGTGGATACGGTTATGATAAATAGTATGATAGGATCTAGTGCTGCAGGAATATATACCTTTGCATATAAAATTGGAATGATAATGTATATTGTATGGTTGGCGTGTAATAAGGCTTGGGTACCGTGGTTTTATGAGAATATGAAAGAAAAAAATTATGATGACATAAAGCTGAAAATTAAATGTTATATTATGTTGTTTTCTGTGATGGGGTTTATACTTATATTTATATCTCCTGAAATAGGAAAACTAATGGGTACAAAAAAATTTTATAAAGGGTTAGATTACGTTCCATTAATCATAATAGGATATTATTTTCAATTTCTATACAGTATACCAGCTAATATTGAATTCTATACTAAAAATACAAAGTTCCTTTCCCTAGGAACCCTTATTGCAGCTTTAATAAATGGTGTATTAAATTATATTTTAATTCCAAGATACGGTGCAGTTGCAGGGGCATGGACAACAATAATATCGTATATCTTATTATTTTTATATCATTATTATATATCTTTACGCATATTAGACGTAAGAATTTATACGTTTAAACCTTTTGCATATGGCATTTTATACATAGTACTTAGCAGTGTAATATTTTTTATAGTAAAAAACAATTCGGTTTTGAGATATGGAATATTAATAGCAACATTAATTGTATTAGGATATGAGATTAAAAAAATCAGTGGAAAGTTAATGCAAAAATAAGTTAAAAGAGATGATTCAACGACATTTCAGAAGGAAAGTGTCCCACTTCTATAAGTGGGAGTACAAATCTCCTTCAGAAGTCGTTGATATTGCAGCTCCGCAGGAGATGATTTAATGGTTAAATTAATCTATACAGCACAAAAAAAAGAACTGATAATAGATAGAAAAGTTGTGGATTTATTTGAATATATAGGAAATATAAACGCAGAAAAGGAAGCTTTTGAGTATTTAACTTATTTAGAAAATCAAAAGGTTAATGGGTTAAAGCTTGAAGAGTTATATTTATATGATGATATACCATTATATATTTTTAGTAGACCCACTATTTATAGAAAATTAAATGGTTTGATTTTCTGTATTATGGTTATAAGAAATGCTAAGTATAAAACGAATGAAGAAATACAAGTAAAAACAGATGATGACTTTATGGAAAAGGTTTGTGTAGAGGTATTCAACCTTAAATGTGAGAGAATTTATAGTAAAAAAAACATTCAAGCTATAAGTAAAGGCAAGTTAACTAAACGGTTTATTAGGGGAATAGGGAGTTACTGCAAATTTATATTTAAAAACTTTTTAACGAATAGGAGAAATCATAAAGAACCATTTTTAATTATTTCACATGCTTCAAGTTTAAACTTAGTTAAAGGCAATACCGATGGCTATTACGATACTCAATTAGGGAAAGTTATAAATAAATTAAAAGAAACTTATAATATTTTAAATTTTCAACTCTTAAACAATAAATACATCATAGATAAGACTCTAAATTGTCATGAAAATTTTGTGCCATTTGAATTATTTATTTTATACAAAAGGCTTAAAGCCAAGAAAAATGTAAATAATAATTTATTAGTAGATAATTTAATTTATTTAGATAAGTTAGATTTTCACTTAAATGAACTTGATCTTAAAAATATACTTTTAGGATTTGTGATGAAGGATTTAAGAACGAGTTATCTTTCCTATTTATATGAACTATTAATGGCAGGAAAAATTATTAGAAAGTTGAAAAATAAAAAATGTTTAGTAGCAGGAGAAGGCGACAGGGGAAGGTGCTTTATAGTCGCAGGAAATAAGTTGAATATAGATACTTATGCTGTGCAACATGGAATAATAAATGAAACCTCATCTACTTACATAATTAATTCAAAGTATAAAGATTTGTTGGTGCCACGTAATACATTTGTCTGGGGGGGAAAGTATAAAGAATTATTGATATCTCATACAAATGTATATAATAAAGAAAATGTTAATGTAGTTGGTCAAGTAAGAACAGACAATTTAGTTCAAAATGGATATTTGAAAAAGTCTAAAAAAAATGGGACACTGAGAATACTTTATGCCACCCAATATTTTAGGGATTTACTTGAACCGGCTACCTTAATGCTATTTAAGGCATTAAATTTAATGAAGGAAGATTACGAATTAATTATAAAACTTCATCCTGTAGATTTGAATTTTGAATTTTATGAAGTTATGGTGGAAAAGTTCCACATTAAAAACTGTAAAATAATGAAGGATGGAGATTTGTATGAATTAATTAAATGGAGTGGTTTGGTAGTAAGCGTACATTCTACAGTAGTTGTAGAAGCGGCACTTATTAATAAACCTTCTATATGTATATTACTCCCTAAATATAATGATGCTGGTGGTTTTGTTAAAGAGGGGGTATCCTTTGGAGTTAAGGATGAAAATGAGCTTTTAGAGTGTATGATTAAAATAAATATAGGTGACGTGACACTAAACCACGATATGCAAAAGTATATCCATGAAAATTTCTATAAGTTGGATGGAAAAGTAACAGAGAGGATAATAAATATTATAGTAAATTCTCCTGAGAAGCTTTTAGAAACAATAAAGAATGAGTAATTAAAGATAACTTTCTAAGATTCTTAATTATACTTAAATAGTGTAAAAGAACAGGAGGAAATTTATGAGAAAAATTTGCTTTTTAGCAGATGCACATAGTATACATACAAGAAAATGGGTTCAATATTTTGCGAGACTTGGTAATGAGATTCATATAATTTCTATGAGAGAAACAGATTATGTGTATGAAAACAATGTAAATTTGCATGTGTTAAGAACTATAGGTACAAATAAGTTAAGTTATTTTTTATTAATTAAATCAATTAAAAAATTAGTAAAAGACATTAATCCAGATATATTACACAGTCACTATGCTACTAGCTATGGACTTTATGGGAGAATGTGCAATTTCCATCCATTTGTAATATCTGTTTGGGGTAGCGATGTGTATGAGTTCCCTAAAGATAATAAAGCTAAAGAATTGCTACTTAAGTATATATTAAAAGGAGCGGATAAAGTTTGCTCTACAAGTTATAATATGACTGAGGAAACAAAAAAATACTACAACAAAGAGATAGTAGTAACCCCCTTTGGTGTAGATTTAGATAAATTTAAATGTAACACACCTATACTAAATAGTAGTTATATTACCATAGGTGTTATTAAGGGATTAGAAAAAATATACGGGTTAAATTATCTTATTGAGGGATTTTCAGAGCTTATACGTAAATACAGCGGAACCAAAGATTTAAGACTTTTAATTGTTGGAGATGGTACCCAAAAATTAGAGCTTGAGTCTTTAGTAAAGAAATTAAATTTAAATTCTAAGGTTACATTTACAGGTAAAATAGATAATGAAAAAGTACCTGAATACATAAACAAGATGGATATAGTATGTCTGCCATCCTTAAGTGAAAGTTTTGGAGTTTCAGCTGTCGAGGCCTGTGCGTGTGGACGGCCAATAATAACTACAGATGTAGGTGGGTTAAAAGAGATAATTTTTAATAACTATAACGGTTTTGTAATCAAGCAAAAGAGTAGTTATGATATAACATTAAAACTTATGAAAATCATTGAAAATGAAGATCAAATGAAGGAATTTTCAAAAAATGCAAGAAGATTAGTCCGGGAGAGGTATAATTGGTTTGACAATGCAAAAATCATGAATGATATATATAAAACACTTGAGAAGGTTAGTAAATAGTAATGGTATATTCTAGCTTGCAATGCACTTGTCATTTGAAAATATCAGAAACTATGTAGGAGGATAAAAATGCAATTAACGCAAGAGATTAAAGAGTATTACTATTATTTGAAAAAGTATATTCACATAATTCTAATATTATATGCTGTTATAGAAATAGGGTTGTTTATAAAGATGGGTACATCAAATGTGCTCATGTTCGTAAGTAGCATATTTGTAACCTTGTTCGTAATTTGTAGTTTGATTTTAATGTTTAAAGATTTTGTTACCGCAAGTTTAGTTTACGCGGTAGCAATACCAATAATACCTATGGCATTGTATATTATGAATAGGTTAAATATAGCTGGGATAGGTGAAGTGGTATATTTAGCTTATTTTGCTATATATTTAACAAATATGGCTCGCGAATTTAAATATGGAGGATTTGATTTTTCAAAGTTTACGGTTAAATACACCAAGCTAAGTGTACTCTATATTATATTGTTATTATTAGCGACTATATCTTCTATGCTAAGTATTCATGTTTTAGAAGCATTTAAGCTAGTGCTACTTAACATGGTTTCAATGATGACCTATAGCATAGGTATACTTTGCTATAAAAAAAGCAATAAAGAGTTTTACAAGGATATATTGCTCTATTTATGCGTGGGAGTTACGTTATCATCAATACCAGATATAATAGTAACTTTATATAATTTAATTGTACGTAGCAATAATCAGCATCTCTATGGGGTCTTAGGTAGCAATTTCATGCTTGGATATACTATAATAGTAATGCCTTTTATATTGTTATATGCTATAAATAAAGAGCTATCAGGGAAACATAACAAAATATATATATTCTTATTATTAATTCAAATAATTAATTTTAGTACTCAAAAATCAAGGGGCATTCTACTAACATTAGCTATGTGTTTTTTTATTGTAATTATAGTAGATATAAATAATTGGAAAAAATATATACTAATTTCTATAGTTGTGATTTCTTGCATGACATTTAATGTTATGCATAGGTGGGAAGTGGAAGAAATTGCAACGGACATAAAGATAAACAGTATAGAAGACCTAGTCAGCAACAATGCCAGAATGCTTAAAAGATTAATAGAGCAAACTAAAAGTCGAAGACCAATATGGGCCTTAGCTTTTGAAATGATAAATGACCACTTTTATTTTGGTGTGGGACCAGGGCACTTTAAATATTACTATTTACAATATGGTGGAAACCCTAAAAAATTGTACATAGATGCTCATAATATAATTCTTAATTTAATTACAGAATTTGGAATTATATTTACTTTTACTTTTATGTTAGCTTGGCTAAGCAGCTTAATAAAGTCAGTATTGGATATAATTAAAAATAATAAGAAAGATTTCAAAGAATTTAAATGGCCAGGAATTATTGGGCTTTTATGTCTCTTAGTTTATGGAAATATTACAGGCCAATCTTTTATGGCCTCAAGAGATCCAATAAGTGTAGTGCCTGCTTTTGTTTTTACTGTAGTGATGATACTAATGATATATTCAGAAGGGAAATCTGTTAGTTAAGAGTTAGGACAATGAGAGGTGTTAATAATGAAAAACATATTAATTGTAGCTTATGTTTACCCACCACTAGGAGGTGCAGGAGTTCAGAGAACTTTAAAATTTGCTAAGTTTCTAAAGAAATTTGGATACAACGTAAACGTGCTTACTGTAAATAATGAAAAGAGCACTATAAAGGATGAGTCTTTGGAAGCTGAATCAACGGATGGAATAAAGGTATTTAGGGCTATGCAAAGAGATAATTTTATTGTCAATACTATTGCTAATAGGAATATAACCCATGTCAAAACCATGAAGGTTGAAAATAAAGAGGATATAATAAAAATAACCTCTGAAATTACACTTAAATCTAAAGTTAAGAGAAAAATAAAAAAAACCTTATTAAATATTTATAGAAATATGTACATACCGGATGATAAAATTTCATGGAAAAAAGATGCGGTAGAATTAGGACTTAAAATAATTAAGGAAGAAAAAATTGATATAATATACTCTACCTCAGCACCATATACTGGGCATTTAATTGCTTGTGAATTAAAGCAAAAATCTAACATAGCGTGGATTGCTGACTTTCGTGACCAATGGGTAACTAACCCATTCGCAGATTACACGCCCTATGCTAAGAGAAAAAATGAAAGGATGGAGACGACAGTTATTGAAAAAGCGAATGTTGTAATATCTGTAAGTAAACCTATAATAGATGATTTTATTGATAGATATAAGAATCAGAGGGCAGATAAATTTAAAATAATTACTAATGGATATGATGAGGATGATTTTGATGATTATAATATAGATAGGATACCTCCCAAATATATTATAACTTATAATGGAACCCTGTATGGGAAGATATCACCAAAGAATTTCTTAATAGCTATAGATAGGCTTATTGAGGATAAAAAAATAAAACTGGAAGAGCTTATCATTAGATTTGTCGGGCAAATAGGCAAGGATGCCCAGGAAGATATTACGTTTTTTCTTGCAAAATATGATAAGGTTATTGAATTTATATCATATTTGCCCCATAAAGAAAGTTTGAGGGAATTAGAAAATTCTTCAGCAGCGCTTCTAATTATAGGAGCGTTTGAAAGAAGCGAAGGCGTATATACAGGAAAGATATTTGAGTACATAAGAAGTGGAAGGGTTGTTATAGGCATTGTACCGGACGGTGTTGCTAAAGATTTAATACTTGATACGAACACAGGATTTTGTTGTCATCCTGAACAAATAGATGAAATTAAAGCAGTTATATATAAATCCTATGGCATTTGGAAAGGCACGCAGGAAAAGTTAGATATTCATTGGGAAAAAGTTAAAAAGTACAACAGAGAAAATTTAACTAGAGAACTGATGAGTATTATAGAAAGTTTATAAATGATGATTTGAAAAGGAAGTGCAATTCTAATTTTTATAAAAAACTTTATTAAAAAAACTTATTAAAAGTCAGGAGTCTATATGAAAATATTAACAGTCGTAGGAGCAAGACCGCAGTTTATAAAATCAGCTGCAGTATCGAATATAATTAGAAATGAGCATGAAGAAATTTTAATACATACAGGGCAACATTATGATGAAAATATGTCAAAGATTTTTTTCGAAGAACTTAAAATACCTAAGCCTAGTTATAATTTAGAGGTAGGTTCAGGTGGACACGGCATGCAAACTGGTAGGATGTTAATAGAGCTCGAAGAAATTTATATAAAAGAAAAGCCAGATATGGTTTTAGTTTATGGGGATACGAACTCAACCTTTGCTGGAGCAATTTGTGCAAGTAAGTTACGTATTCCAGTAGCACATATAGAAGCGGGACTTAGAAGCTTTAACATGAATATGCCGGAGGAACAAAATAGAATCTTAACAGATCATATTTCAAAATATCTGTTTGCACCTACAACTTCAGCGGTTAAAAACCTAAGTACTGAGGGCATAACTAAGGGTGTTCATAATGTAGGGGATGTAATGTATGATGCGACCCTTAATTTTTCAAAGATTTCAAAAGAAAAATCTAAGATTATGAAGAAACTTAATTTATACCAGGAAGAATTTATTTTAGCTACCATACATAGAGCAGAAAATACTAATGATATAAATAGATTAAGAAATATTAGTGAGGCATTAAATGAGAGCGGCAAAAAAATAATATTACCCCTACATCCAAGAACAAAAAAATATATGGATGATTATGGTTTGAAATTTAATAATAATATAAAGATAATTGACCCAGTTGGGTATTTAGACATGATCATTTTAGAAATGTACTGTAAAAAGATTGTCACAGACAGTGGTGGAGTTCAAAAGGAAGCTTTCTTTATGAGTAAGCCTTGTATTACTATGAGAGAAGAAACAGAATGGGTAGAAACAGTAGAAAATGGATGGAATATTATTGTTGGAACTGATAAAACTAAGATTTTAGAGGGCATAGTTAATTTTATGCCAAATAAATCTCAGCAAAATGTTTTTGGAGATGGCCATGCTGCAGAGAAAATTTTAAAAATTATAAACAAACAATAGAGGTGAAAACATGCGTATTTTATTTTTAACTCAGTACTGTCCCCCAGAGGTGGGGGCACCTCAAAATAGAATTTTTGAGTTTGCTAAAAAATTACAGGAATTTGGCCATGAAATTACAATATTAACAGCAATGCCTAACTACCCTAGAGGGGAGATTTTTGATGATTATAAAGGTAATAAGGTGGTCATAGAAGAAATTGAAGGTATAAAGATAATTAGAACTAGTATTTATGCTACAAAATCTAAGAGTTTTACTAAGAGATTAAGAAATTATTTATCTTTTACTTTTTCTTCTGTACTTCAAGGGGCTATTCATATAAATAAGCAGGATGTAGTAATAACGGAATCTCCACCACTGTTTCTAGGCTTTTCAGGGTATGTAATAGCTAAGCTTAAAAAAGCTAAATTTGTTTTTAACATATCTGATTTATGGCCAGAATCAGCTATAAAATTAGGTATGCTTCATAATAAGTTATTCATTAAAATGTCTGTATGGTTAGAAGAATTTTGTTATAGACGTGCAGTAGCTGTTACTTGTCAAACAGAAGGAATAGTTGATGATATAGTCGGTAGAGGATTTGATAAAAACAAAGTACATCTGCTAACTAATGGAGTTGATACAAAGCTATTTAAAAGTGAAAATAGGGATGAAACATTTAGAAGTGAAATTGGAGTGGAAAATAAGTTTGCACTATGTTACGCTGGTATTCATGGACTTGCACAAGGACTACAAGTTATAATAAATGCAGCAGAGATAGTAAAAGAGGAAAAAAACATTCAATTTGTTTTTGTAGGTGATGGTCCGGAAAAACAAGATCTTGTAAATATGGCAAAAGAAAAAGGATTAAAAAATGTTACCTTTTTACCTCTTCAGCCAAAGGTAAATATGCCTAAAATTGTAGCTTCTATGGATGCTGCAATAATTCCTTTAAAGAAGTTAGAACTTTTTAAAGGTGCTCTACCTTCAAAAATGTTTGAGACCTTAGCTTCAGAAATACCTATTATTTTACCAGTAAAGGGTGAAGCTGCTAAACTAATAAACAGTGCAAATGCAGGAATTGTAGTAGAACCAGAAAATTCAAAAGAAATTGCAGAAGCGGTGTTAAAGTTATATAATAACATGGAGCTTAGAAATAGGTTGGGTGAAAATGGAAGGGCTTATGTTATGGAGAATTATGCTAGAGAGGATATAACAAGAAAATTAGAAAAAATATTGATGAATTTATAAAAATTATAATATTAGTCTATAAAGAGGTGTAAAAAATGAAAGCTAAGTGTAGTATTTTGTATTATTTAATGTGTGCTTATATAGTGATAATGCCTCTGATTCAAGAGGGAACAAATTTAAAAGGAGTATCTGTTTCAGATATTTTATTAGGAATAATTATGTGCTTATATCTCATAAAGTTGATTTTTAATAAGGATACGAGGGGAAGGTTTCTTTATGGGATTAGAGACTTCTTTAGTAGTACTTTAAGTATTTGCATAGTGATGTTATTGGGTATTATGTTATTATCAACCTTTTATGCATTAGAAAAGGGATTAGCATTAAGCGAAAGCGCAAGATTTTTAACATATGTATTTATATTTTTTATAATTAAGTATGAATTTAATACAAAAAAATTAGTGAAAAACTTATTGAGATGCTTTATATTCACATCAGGAGTCTTGAGTATTTTTGGTATAATTCAATACTTTACAATAATTGGATTAGATAAAAGGTTTATTGTGAAATACTCCTATGGATATAGAGCAAGTAAGATTGCTGCAACAATGCAAAATCCTAATGCATATGCGGGCTTTCTTATTTTAATTATTTTTCCATTAGTAATGCTAACAATTTATGAAAAAAATAAAAAATTAAAAAGTATGTATGGAATAATATCAATTCTAATATTTCTCAATATACTTATGACTTATTCTAGAAATGTTTTATTAGGCGTTTGTATCGGTGCAGCGGTTTTATGTGTGCTGTATAGTTTAAAATTAATTGTAGTTTTTGGAGGGGTAGGTATTTTGGCTTTATTTAGTCCGGCGGTTCTTGATACAGTTAAGGATTTAACAAATAATGGACAAAATGTGGCTAGAATTAAATTGTGGAAAACGGCTCTAATGATGATTAAGGAACATCCAATTCTAGGAGTTGGTAATGGTAATTATATCAGTAGGTATAACGAATATATTAATAAGTATAAAGGCCTAAGCTACAACTCGTATACAAGATATCCTACACATAGTTCTTATTTAAAGACTCAAAGTGAATTGGGCATAATAGGAATAACATCTCTTTTAGTAATTTTAATAACAGTGCTTATTAGATTGAAAAAATTAATTACTATAACAGATGACAAATTTTTGCAAGCTTTTTACATGGGTGCATTGGCATCGATGGTAGCATTCTATTTTATGAATTTATCAGACAATCTATTTTTTGTGCCTAAAGTTACAACATATTTTTGGTTTATAGTAGCTACAGCTGAAGGTTTATTAAACGCATCAACAAATAATTTGAATATATAAGTTGGTGAAGAAATTTAGAAATACAGGGGGACGCTTAAATATTCATCAGAAAGTAGGAGTTAACGCAATATGATAAATATAGATAAAAAAGCGCATATTGAGAATAAGAGGCTTCAATTTGGACTTAAGAGATTAATGGATATTACATTATCTTTTATAGGTATAATTATATTATTGCCTATATATTTAATTATCATTATTGCTATTAAACTAGATTCAAAAGGAGCAACTGTATTTAAGCAGGTTAGGGTAGGTAAAGATGGAAAAAACTTTAATATTTATAAATTTAGAACTATGATAGCTCAAGCTGAAAGCAAAATAGAACTTAATATAGATCCGTTTGATTTGGAGAATTTTGTGTTTCAAGACAAGTCGGACGTTAGAATAACAAGGGTTGGAAAATTTTTAAGGTGCAACAGCCTAGATGAGATTCCACAATTTTTCAATGTTTTGTTTGGACAAATGAGCATTGTAGGTCCTAGGCCTGAAATACCAGAGATAGTTAAGTATTATCCCGAAAGCTACTACCAAAGACTCTTAGTTTTGCCAGGAATTACTGGACTTGCACAGATTAGTGGAAGAGGAGAAATCGAACTAGGGAAAACAGTTACTTATGATTTGGATTATATTAAAAATTTTTCAGTCCAATTAGATATAAAAATTATCTTCTTAACAGTTGTATCTGTGTTTAAAAAAGACGGCGCTTATTAGGGAGTTGTTAATTTGGAGGGGTTTTATTTATGATAACAAGAATTTTTCAATTCGAAATTTTTAATGATACCATAGAAGAATTGTTTAAAAACATAAACAGTTTTAAAAAGGTACATATTGTTTCAGGAAATCCACAAGTTCTTTTTAGTGGTCTACAAAATAATTTATTGTTAGAAAATTTCACTAGTAAAAATTCAATCATTATTCCAGATGGAATTGGTACAGTAATATGTTCTAAAATTGTAGGTCAACCGGTGAAAGAAAAAATTGCTGGTGTAGAACTTATGGATTGTATAGTAAAAAAATGTGAAAAAGAAAGCCAAGGAATATATTTGTTAGGGTCCACCCAGGAAACAGTGAATATGTGCAATATTAATCTGCGAACTAAATATCGCAAATTAAATATTTTAGGGAGTCATGATGGATATTTCGAAATGGACAATTGTGAAGAACTATTAAAAGAAATAGAAAAAGTTAGTCCACAAGTCTTATTTGTTGCTATGGGATGCCCAAGGCAAGAAGTATTTATAGCGAAATATATGGACAGACTTCCTTGCAAAGTATTTATGGGAGTTGGAGGAAGTTTTGATATTATAGCTGGTAATGTTAAACGTGCACCTAAATGGATGATAAATATAGGCATGGAATGGTTTTACAGAGTTGCGAAAGAACCATTTAGAATTAAAAGATTATCATCTATACCTAAGTTTATTTTAATGGTAATAAAGGACAAGTATAAACGTAAATAATTGTTATTAACATCAGAGAAGTAAAGGAGAGGATCCATATTAAAGTTTTGCATGTCATATCAGGAAATGATAATGGTGGTGGTGGAAAACACGTATTAAACATATGCAGTAAATACAATAACAAATTTGAGAATATAGTCGGTTGCTTGGGAGAAGGTCCACTTTACTCAAAAGTTAGAGTTATGGATATTAGCTACAAACTTTTTAGTAAGAAGCTTAATAATATTGAGCTAGTGAATTTTATAAGATGCAATTCGATAAGTTTAGTAAATTTCCATGGGGCAAAGCCATTCCTAATGCATTTAATTTTAAAAAGTAAATTAAACGTACCTACAGTAGCTGTAGTTCACAGTGATTTTAGATATGATTTCCTTAATAATAAAGTGAAATATTTTATTTTTACTCCCCTGAGTATTAAGGGTCTAAAGAGCTTTAATAATTATATTTGTGTATCAAATAATTTGAAGGTTTTATTAGAAGAAAAAAATATTCAAGGAAGTAAATCAGTTGTAAATAATGGTATAGATATAAAGAAAATTAGTATTGTGACGCCAACAGAAGATATACGAAATAATTTGAATTTAAAGAAGAATGATTTTGTATATGTTATGGTTGCGAGATTACATCCTATAAAAAATCATAGAGAAGTTATAGTGGGGTTTAGAAAACTTACTATTGAATTTCATGATGTAAAATTGCTTTTAGTTGGTGATGGTGAGCTACAATCCGAACTAGAGAAGTTAATAGTGGAACTAAAAATAGAAAATAAAGTTATAATGACCGGAAATGTTTCTAATCCAATAGACTATATAAACGCCTCTGATGTTAGTGTTTTAGCTTCTTTAAGCGAGGGTGGAGCACCACCCTTAACGGTTTTAGAATCAGCAATTGTAAAGAAACCTTTGATTTATACTGAAGTGGGCGACTTACAAAGTATATTAGGCGAAGACAGCGGGTATAAAGTGAAGAATCAAAACAACGAAAATATTTATAAAGCTATGAAAGAAGCATATTTAGATAAGAGCAATTTAAACATAAAGGGTGAAAAGTTATATAACATTGTTGTAAATAATTTTACTATAGAGAAGTTTTGGAAAAATTATTTTGAAATTTATAAGAGTATACTAAAAAAATAATAAGTACACTTTTTTATTTTTTTAATTCTATCTTTAAAATTTTAGGTGAAACAACTACATTATTTATGAAGCGATTACACATACTATAATTAAAGGAGTGTGTTATATGGAATTTTATGATGTAGTCAAAAGTAGAAAAAGTATTAAAAAATTTAAGAATACCCCAGTAAATAAAGAAAAATTAGCAAAAATGATTGATTCAGCTATGATGTCCCCTTCATGGAAAAATAATACTTCATACAAATTTATTTTAGTGGATGAAAAAAACAAACTAGAACAAATTTCTAAATCTATAATGAATAAGGACAATTCAGCAGCACAATCAATATTAGATGCTCCGATGACGGCGGTTATAGTAGCAAAGCCAGATGCTTCTGGAGAAGTTGAAAACAGAGAGTATTATTTAGTGGATAGTGCCATTGCTATGGAGCATTTTATTTTGTCAGCTACTAATGAGGGTTATGGAACTTGTTGGATTGCTGCAATTGATGAAGATATTATAAAAAAAGCATTAGCCATTCCACAAAATTACAAAGTAGTTGCAATGACTCCTATTGGGGAAATTGCAGAAAGTAAAGAACATAACAATAAAAAAGATGCAAAAGATTATGTATTCTTGAATACTTGGGATAATGCCTATGCTGAAAACACTAAATAAATTATGAGTTAGATGATTTTTTTTAATTACCCTATGTCTGCAAAAGCAGACATAGGGCTTTTATTTTGTTATATATCTATAAATGAGCGAAACGATTCCTGAAGAAATTATTAGTGATATATTGATGATGTTTTTAAATTGGCAAGAAGAAGGTAATACTGTTGAAAGTATTGAGTGCATAAGGTAAGAAAAGCGGGTATAATGAAGTAAGCTAAGTATGTCTATAATTCTAATGGTAACTTACGTATTAAACTTAAATTTTATAAAAAAATAAATATTTATTAACCGTGAAAAATAGAAAAATGAGGGAGTGGCAGTAATGTCTTCAGATCAAGCATGTAATTAAACTCACTCATTTCAATTTAGAAGAGATAATAAGTTGGAAGATTTAAAGCCTAAAAAATATATTTCTATAAAGAAGGTATGTATTAATGAATGAAAATAATATTGTAATCGGTAAAAAATATAGACATTTTAAAGGCAATGAGTATTTAGTGCTTTATGTAGCAAAACACTCAGAAACGCGTGAAGATATGGTGGTTTATCAGGCCCTTTATGGAGAAAGAGGAATATGGGTTAGACCATTAAGTATGTTTTTAGAGAAAAAAGAAGTTGATGGTAAAATGGTAAATAGATTTGAAAAGATTGATAACGAACTGGAATTAGCCGAAGAAATGCATCACAGTAGTTGATGTTATTAAGGTTGAAAACCAAATTAGTGGCATAGATGTGAAAGGTAAACCACTTCAGTAATGAAGTGGTTTGTTAATAAATATTTTTATTTAAAATTTAATTATTCCTATAGAATTTAAGAAAATAATTAAAAGAAGGATTGGTGATATAAATTTAATAAATACATATATAATGTTTAACACAGAATCGTTATTTAAAGTTCCTTGATTTGATAGTTCTAGTTTGAAATCTTCCTTTTTAGTAAAGTATCCAACGTAAATCGCTATTAAAAGCCCACCTATTGGAAGTAATATATCTGAAGATAAGTAGTCAAAGGTATCGAAAAATCCTCTCTGGCCTATTATATGAATATTAGCAAGGGCACTCGTGGGATGAGCCGATAATGTTGCGAGAATTCCAAACACCATCATTATGCTTGTTGTAAATAATACAGCTTTCGTTCTACTCATACCCTTTTCTTCTGTAAAATACGCAACTGGGACTTGAACCATAGATATCAGTGCTGTTGTAGCGGCTATTGCAGTTAAAAAGAAAAATGCGACTAATAATACACTGCCAAAAGGTATTTTTGAGAATACAAGTGGTATAGTCATAAATAAAAGACCAGGACCTTCACTAGGTTTTAGACCAAAAGAGAATACGGCTGGGAATATTGCAATTCCTGCCAATATTGAAATTAGTGAGTCAGATAAAGCAACCTTAACTGAAGTTGCTATCATATTATTATCAGGTGTAAAATAACTTCCATAAGTAATCATTGTTCCCATTCCGAGGGACAGTTTGAAAAAGGCTAGACCAAGAGCTGCTAATATAACACGTCCAGTTAATTGCGAAAAATCCACATGAAATAAAAATTTTAATCCTTGTGATGCACCTGGAAGTGTTAATGCCCTTGCACCACATATAATAATTAGTATGAATAATACAGGCATAAGTGTCTTTGTTATTCTTTCAATTCCATTTTTAACTCCTGCAATTAAGATTATTGAAACTACGATGAGAACTATAAATTGCCATACTATTGGAGACAGTGGTCCAATTAAGGTTGACATGAATTTTGCCGAAGCAGTACTAGAAGTAACCCCCCTAAAATCGCCCTTTATTGCCTTGAATACATAGGAATAAACCCATCCTGCAACACAGCTATAAAAAAATGCTATTAGAAATGCTGTAGATGTCCCCATTAATCCAATAGTTTTCCAGCCTTTAGCAGCATTTAATTTTTTAAAAGCTCCGACTGCATTTTTCCTTGATTTTCTTCCAATGTAAAATTCACATGCCATAATGGGAATACCAACTAATACAACACATAAAAGATATACTAAGAGAAAAGCTCCTCCACCGTTAGACCCTATTAAATAAGGGAATTTCCATATGTTACCTAAACCTACGGCTGAACCTAATGTTGCAAAAAAAATTGCAAATCCTGTAGAAAACATCTCTCTTTTATTTTTCTCTGCCACTGCATATCACTCCTCTTTATCTTTAATTAAACAATTATCTGTACTACAAAATTAGAGTACTGTTTAAATGATATCAAATTTATTTAAAAGGTAAAATTAATTTGTATCTGTTACTTTAACACCTTAGCACGTACATTTAAATATATCAATAAAAAAGTATTATTACGGAACGTTATTTTTATTTATTATTTCTCTTATTAGTGTATATATTCATATCTTATGAAGGTGTACAGACAAAGCAAATTAAGATAAAACACCGATATAAAAAGTAAAACAATATGATTTTACCTATTTATATAGTTTAGGTATGTTTAAGAATAGTTAAAATATTAAAATTTTCCCATCTGCAGGACTTAGTTTAATCTCTAGTTCTCAAAAGGGGGATTCAAAAACCGATACTACAAAATAACAAGCTTATGTATTAGGATAACGCCATAAAACAAAAAAAATCTAGTTTTAATCCACCATTTACTATGCAGTAGAACTGTATTAGGTACATGGTGGTTTTTTATTCTTATTTACATTTAATTCATATAATGATACTGTTATGACACACTATAACAAGAAGGTCTATATGATTAATTCATAAAGTTTTCATGTTAAAGACTATTATAGACTCTGAAAAATAGCTTTACTCTGGAGGAGGAAACAATATGTTTAATTATATAAACAAAAATATCATTAAGAATATCTTCTTTATACTACTGGGAAGTTTGATATCTTCACTCGGAATTAATTTGTTTATTTCCAAAGCCAAACTTCTAAGTGGTGGTGCAACTGGTATATCGTTAATTATCCAATATTTATTTAAATTTCCTGCTGGATATACTATACTCTTATTAAATATTCCGTTATTAATACTAAGTTATAAATATCTTAACAAACGATTTACTATTTTTTCAATTATAGGTATAATCTCATTTTCTTTGTTCTTAATTTTAACTGCTCCTTTAAAAGAACTGATTGGCACAAACGATACGTTACTATTATGTTTATACGGTGGAGTATTAAATGGAATTGGCATAGGAATAATATTCAGCAATCACGGTTCCGGAGGAGGAGCCAACATTGTTTCAGCTTTGATAAAAGTAAAACATGATAACTTTAATATAGGACAAATATCATTTTGTGTTAATATGATAATTGTTTGTATCGGTACTTTCTTTTTTGGAGTAACTAGCGCGTTGTATACTATAGCTTCTATGTATATAACGGCTGAAGTTACCGATAGAATAATTCATGGAATGAAAAAACAAAAATTAGTTCTTATTATTACTACAAAAGAAAAAGAAATTTGTAGTGGAATTTTGTATAAAATGCATAGAGGAGTTACTTTTTTATATGGAGAAGGTGCATATACTGGTAATCATCAAAAAATATTATTCTGTACAGTAGCACTCCATCAAATTCCCGAATTAAAATTAATAATTAAAGAAATAGACAATAATGCTTTTATGATAATAGTTGATGCTTCAGAGGTGAGAGGTAAAGGATTTAAAAACGATTTAATATAGTAGTAACCACTCCAACAGTAACTGGCTGCCTTTCTTAGGTAGCCTTTTTATATAACTTATCACATAAAGTTCACATATTAATTTGATACTGCTGATACAATTTACCCTTATAATTTTAATTGTGGAGAAAGATTTAATAATTAAAGTGAAGGGAATGATAATAATGAGTAATGGAATTATTTTTTCTGTAATAGTGCCTTTGTATAATGAAGAACTTGTTATAAATGAGAGTTACAAAAGATTAAAATCCGTCATGGATCAAACACTTGAAAACCATGAAATTTTATTTATTATAAACCATTAATGATTACTGGCTACTTTGGAGCATTTGCAGGTTTAATAGGTACTATTTTATTAATTAGTAGTATTACAACCTCACTGTTTAAGCAAAGCAATATATTAAATTTAGGTCTAATACTTTCCATTAACTTAATTATGTTTGGCATTATGTTTTGCTTTCTCGCTATTATAGGGCAATATAGTGGAAGAATATCTGATGAGAGTAAAGACAGACCTTTATATATAATTGCAAGTACAATAAGTTACAATGAACTTAAAAACAGTGTGACTTTTAAAGGTAATTGAGGATAGTATTGTGGATATTAAAGGTATAGAAAGTTTAATTGCTGATTTGATACTACAGCTACTAAGCTATGTGGCAGGGGACAATAAATATCAGAGAAGTTTTCACCAGCAAGATACTCCTTTGTTACATAAAAATATTATAAACACCTGAGCGGTATCAAAGATGTGGGTTGAAACATATATTGTTACGAGAAATAATTAAAATTGGAGATGGGTTTTATTAAAGGAATAGATATATCTAGTTACCAACAAAATGTAGATTTAAAAAAAGTAAAAAACAGTGGAATAGAAATAGTTTATATTAAAGCCACGGAAGGAATCAATTATAAAAATCCACTGTTACAATCACAATATAGTGGAGCAATTGAAGCAGGACTTAAAATTGGGTTTTATCATTTTTTAAGAGCAAATGATCCAATATTAGAAGCAAAACATTTTCTAAGTGTTATAGAAGGGCTTTCATCCGATTGTAAATACGTTATAGATGTAGAAGTGGCATTAGGGCAAACCGTAACTAAGACAAGCTCTAATGTAAGACTTTTCGCGAATTATCTAATATCAAATAATAAGGAAGTATGCATTTATACAGGAGATTATTTTTACGCAAACAATTTAAATAGCTCAGTTAAAGATATACCTTTGTGGGTGGCTCATTATGGAGCAGCAAAGCCCGATGTAATTAATTATATAGGATTTCAATATTCAAGCTCTGGGGGAGTAGACGGAATAAATGGACCTGTTGATTTAAATGAATTTAAATCTGATATATTTATTAATTCAGTCTCACATGTACCTGTAAATATTGTTGTAGTAGCTTTTCAACATGCTGTCAACATACTCGGATTAAAAGATAAAAACGGGGACAAGCTTGTTGAAGATGGCATCAAAGGTACACATACTAATGAGGTTGTAGCTAAGACATTTGTTACTAGAGGCGCCCATAATGAACTTGTAAGGTGGATACAGCAGCGACTTATTGCATTAGGATTTAGTTGTGGTAAAACAGGATCTGATTCAAATTTTGGATTGAACACATTATTATCTGTTCAGCATTTTCAGGCTTCAAGAGGGTTAAAACCAGATGGAATTGTCGGGCCAATAACCATAATACAACTTTTAAAATAAAAAGTAGTTTTTATGAATGTAACTCAACAGTATTGTGTTGCATTCATAAATTATAGCAAATGCGTATTTAATTTCTTATTTTACTTGTTTATTCCAAATTTATTAGGGAAGGGTCTCTTCCTTCACTTGGTTGCTATTTTTTAATTATTTTGAGCTAAACCCCTAACAAATATATTTCTTTCTTTTAATGCCTATTTTATCCATATTAATCATTTTTTCTATAATTTCCTTAGCTAGTGGCACTTTACAACTAGTTTTATTCATTAAAACATTAACTTTACCTATATTAATAGCAACCTTTAATGCTTTTTCATTTAATTCTGTTATATAAGTTCCAACATCTATTATAAACCCATTCATAGTATATTTAACCCTATTCTTTTCATTACGTATATTTGCTTCTATTTTATTTAAAAGATATCCTATTTCATTAATATCAATTAGATTATCCTCTGCTACAGATATATAAATGCTATATGTACTCCAACCACAAGCTGCAATCATTTCATTTTCAGATGTTATCCATTCCTTTGCAAGTTCTACTGCATAATCACTTCCGGCCGTTACAGTTGCAACTATATATTCCGCAATTGGATAACAATAAGCTTTATCTATCCACCCTTTCAGTTCTTCCTTTGACATGCTTTTAGGATTTATAGATAATGCTGCTAAATACATAGCATCATAAATCCCTGTTTTATATAATTCTTTCGCCAAATCATCATTTTTCTTTACAAACTTAACTAACTTTTTCAAATCAGCTATTTTAGCTCCAAAGAACGGTTCGCATATTCCATGATTAGACAATACATTTTTTATTTGAGGTGTCCCAAATGCTTCTATTTTGTTTACTATTTCATTTAACTCCATAAAGTCCTCCTAAATTATTTTATATTCTCAAAAGTTTATTTCTTATTTTCCTTATTAATATCAGCGTAATCAACCATATTATTAAACATCCTCAGTGTGGCATTGATACTCATTATCAATTATATTTTACTGAATAAAACATAATCTGTCAAATATATTAAAAAAATATTAACAATAAAAGTTTTAAATTAATTAAAATGGAGTTCTTGGTTTTTGTGAGATTCAGCGACGATAAATCACTTAAAGATTGTACCATATAATAATAGCTATCTTAAACTATATTTTATAGAATTGGGTAAGCTATAGTATACACTTATTAATACAGTGTAATTTATATATTTGAAGGGAGAATACTTATGAATAATAAAAATAAAAACGCTAATGTAAGCAGTAGCACTAGTGGCGCCACATTACAATCAAGTAAAGAATCAACTGGTTTTAAGGTTGGTTCAGTAAAAGTGCTAAGTAATGAACAATCTTATGCATCAAAGGACGATCCAAGCACTGATATGTCTACTATGACTAATAATATTAATTTTAGCACTCCAGAAGATGTAAAAGAATTTAATGAACGTTCAGAAGCTATTATAGCTGCAGGCAAAAAATAAACTAAGTATTAGATTAAGAGGATAAATATAAATTATGGATATAAAAAACTTGAAGAGATTAAAGCTGATGCCATATATGAAATTAATCAAATGGTGGCTCTAATCGATAATCAAGTGGAAGAAATTGTATTTTATAGTGAGTATGGTTTTTATGAATGGTAGGAAGTCACCTTGGAATTATATTTTACAAGGCAATTCCAATAAAATACTGCATTGGGCATTCGTCCTAATGCAGTATTTTATTTATACATCAAGTCTAATAAGATATTTGCATAATATGATAATGTATCCTTTTCAACAATCAATAATTTTGCTGGTAGGTACCCTTTCATATCCCGTGAATATAATAATATCATAGAATTTATTTAGGAGGATTTATTTTGGAAGAAAAAATAAAAGATGGTAAACCAACATATCAACCTTGCCCATTTATGTTGCAACAACCTATGGATTATACTGGTATGATGGGACAAATGTCTATGAGTAATCCAACAGAAAGAGAAGAAGATGAAGACTTTCTTGTAAGACAACACGGTCACGGAGGTGGCGGTGGACATTTTGGACATGGTGGTAACTTCGGTCACGGTGGTGGACTTTTTGGTGTCTTTGATTTTTTTCCATTCTATCCTTATCCATATTATGATTATGATTACGATTATGATTATGATTATCCAACACCTTATTAAAGAAATTATAAAACAACAAATTGGGCAATCTCCTAAGAGGCTGCCCTTTAAATTATTGTGCTACTGTTTGATTAACTATCAAAGTTGCAACTAGCTTAAATGTAGAAAGCTATAAAACAACTATTAACTTTCCAATATCAATTGGTAACTAAACGATGTTCAAATAAAATATCCAATAAGCGCACTCCATATAATTATTAACCTATGTTCATTATATGGTCAGTATAAACAAAATTTGAATAGGGTAATATAATATAGTCGATATAAAATACAAAGGCGATTAACATATCTATCTATTCGTGATATTAACTTATGGATATATCAATGAGTTTAGTTATTTATTAATCCATCCATAGTACTGCATAGGATTGGTACCAATCATAAATAAAAATGAATTTTGTAAATAGTTAAGTTAATGGTGGAGGTATTGAATGAAAAAGAAAAAAATATTTTGGATTTTTTCTGCTATTGTCTTGATTGTTACAATATACTGTTTTCTTTTAATTAAAAACTTTTCTAGAACAGGTGATGGTAAGCTTGATACATTATTTGGTGTAATGTCAAAAATAGAAGAGCATTTTAATCCTATTTCACTTAAAGGAAAATCAATATATGAAATGCGTGCAGCATTGCATAAGTCAACAACTATATGGAATTCCAAACCTATACCCTTTTCCAATATAAAAAATATGGATATAAAAACAGATTCAAATCAAGTGCCAGTGCGAATATATACGCCTGACGGCAATGGGAATGAATTGCCTATCATAATTTATTCACATGGCGGCAGTTGGATTAGCGGTAGTATTGATGACTATGACAATGTTTGCAGGAAGCTTTCAAAAAATTCAAGGGCTATAGTTGTATCTGTAAATTATCGTCTTGCGCCAGAAGATCCATTCCCAGCTGGTCTTAATGACGTATATAATGTGCTCCAATGGGTTTATAAATATGCTAAGAGTATTAATGGGGACTCCAGTCGAATATGTGTTGTAGGGGACAGTGCTGGGGGCAACCTTTCTGCAGTAGTTGCACAAATGGCACGTGATAAAGGTGGCCCACACATAATCTCTGAGGTACTAATATATCCATCAACAAACATTTATCAACTAAATACTAAATCTTGGTCGTATTTTGGTATGGATTATAATCTTACAAGGGAAAACTCTGAAAAATTTATATCCCTATACACTCCAAGTTTAGAAGAAAGAAAAAGTGGATATACCTCGCCTTTATTATCTGAAAATTTTAAAGATTTACCAGACACACTCATAATCACAGCCGAATTTGATCCATTAAGGGATGACGGTGAAGCTTACGGTAATAAATTAAAGGAAGCAGGTGTGAATGTAATTTCTACCAGATATAAAGGTGTTACACATGGCTTTATCTCAATGGATAAGATTACGAATAAATCAGATGAGGCTTTAATCGAAATTTCAACATATCTAAAAGAGCAATTTAATAGAAAGCAAATTTAATATTATGCTAAATAAATATTTTTTAATTACTTATATAATTAAACTTTATGGTGAATACATAAATATACAAAATATTTTAAACTAACCGGAAGTAAAGGGCCATGTAATATTAAGTTTTTAAAGCCACTAATGTTTAAAGTATAGTTTTACATTACAGTACTTGGTTAATGTTGTAAGCCAACATAATGGTGTAGATACCCATTTTATAGTATAATGGAGAAGAATCAAATTCCATTTTAAAGTGAGGTTTTTACATGTTTAAGATAATGATAGTAGAAGATGATATTAGGATAAAAGAAATATTGCTTGAAAATGTAATGAGATGGGGTTTTGATGGAAAAGCCATTGAGAACTTTAATGAGGTGTTTATCGAGTTTTCAAAATACTCTCCACATCTAGTTCTTATGGATATAAACCTTCCTTATTTTGATGGTTTTTACTGGTGCTATAAAATCAGAGAAATATCAAAGGTTCCCATAATATTTGTTTCTTCAAGGAATAACAATATGGATGTAATAATGGCAATTAATATGGGAGGAGATGATTTTATTCAAAAGCCCTTTTCCTTAGAAATATTGATGGCCAAAATAAATGCATTGATAAGAAGAACATATTCCTACGCAGATGCGCAGACTAATGTGCTTGAGTATAAAAACATTGTTTTAAATATGAAGGATAATAGCGTGTTTTTTAAAGATAAGAGGGTAGAACTAAGTAGAAATGAATTTAGCATTCTATATCTACTTATGAAAAATAATGGCAATTTAATAAGCAGAGATAAAATTATGCGAAGTCTCTGGGAGGATGAAAGTTTTGTTGATGATAATACCCTTACAGTGAATATCAATAGACTGCGTAAAAAATTAGAGAATATTGAACTAGAAGACTTAATTAAAACAAAAAAAAGGCAAGGGTATACAATACTATGAGATTTAGAAATTTTTTAAGGGACAGGATATTTTTAATTTTGTTTTATTTTATATTGATGCTATTTATTTCATCGGTGGTGTATTTTAACAATGAAGTAAAAATAAGTGTTGGCGATATAGCCTATATCAATATAGTAGGGTTTATTATGTTTATACTTTACTTAATATTTGAGTATTTAAAAAATAGAAGATATTATAATGTTATTAAATGTATTATAGATAACCAGAAAGAGAATATTGTTAATTCGTTGCCTATGCCATTAAATTATGAACAAAGGCTATTTGGAGAAATTCTTATGAAAGTTAACGAAGAATTCAATTTAAAAACAGATAGATTACATGAAGGGAAAAAAGAAAATGTAGACTTTATAAATTCCTGGGTTCATGAGATAAAAACGCCTATTTCTGCATGTAGATTGGTTATAGAGAACAGTATGTACAAGTCTAAGGAGGAGACCTTAAGTAACTTAGAGGATGAAATAGATCATATAGAGAATTACGTTGAACAAGCATTGTACTATTCACGATTAGATAGCTTTTCAAAGGACTATTTAGTAAATGAAATAAATATGCATAGTCTAATTGTTGGGGTTGTGAAAAAACATGCAAAGGAATTTATAGGTAAAAAAATAAAGATAGAATTAAGTGACTTAGAATTTACTATAGACTCAGATAAAAAGTGGCTTTTCTTTATTTTGGATCAGATTTTATCAAATTCATTAAAATATACAACAAGCGATGGACTTATTAAAATTAGTGGAGTATTAAAGCACAATGAGAAACAGCTTATTATCCAAGATAATGGAATTGGAATAAAATCTGAGGATATTAATAGGGTTTTTGACAAAGGATTTACTGGATATAATGGACGGGATGATTTTAAAGCCACAGGTATGGGACTCTATCTATCAAAAAATCTTGCTACAAAGCTTGGTCACCATATAACTATTGAATCAATGCATTCTGAATTTACTAGAGTAACAGTTCATTTTCCAAAACTTATAGAATATTATAGGGTTACAAACTAAAAATGTGGTTTGTAGCCCTATTTTTTTAAAACTTACAACAATGTAAGTTTAGAATGGACTTTGTAATGTTACACAATGGATTGGGTATTAGATTTGTTATAAAATAGAATTGTAATAAGCGAAAGGGTTTTAGGGACATTTCAGAAGGAAGTCTCCAACTTTTATAAGTGGGGGTATACTACAACAAAGAGAAATTTCAGTAAAAATCTAAATCTCCTTCTGAAGTCGTTAATATTGCAGCTTCGAAGAGGATGATTTAAGGAGGAAATAAAAATGGAAAATGTATTAGTTGCGAGAAATTTGAAAAAGGTTTACGGCTCAAGGGGGAATGTTTACACTGCATTGAATGATATAAACCTTGAAATAAAAGAAGGGGAGTTTATTGGAATAATGGGGCCTTCAGGTGCAGGAAAAACTACATTATTAAATATTATATCAACTATAGATAAACCAACTTCGGGAGTAGTAACTATTGATAAGGAAGATCTTGCAAAAATGAATGAAGATAAGTTAGCTTCTTTTAGAAGAGACAAATTAGGCTTTATATTTCAAGATTTTAATTTACTCGATACGTTAACATTAAAAGAAAATGTGGTGCTTCCATTAGCTCTTGCTAGAATAAACATAAAAGATATTGAAGCACGGGCTAGTATTATAGGAGCTACTTTAGGTATAAAGGATATATTCAATAAATATCCTTATGAGGTATCTGGGGGACAAAAACAGAGAGCAGCTGCTGCCAGAGCTATTATTACTAAACCTAAGATTATACTAGCCGATGAACCGACAGGTGCGTTGGATTCTAAATCTTCCACAGAACTTTTACAATCTTTAAGTGATTTAAATGAAACTCAAAGGGCTACTATTATGATGGTAACGCATGATGCCTTTGCTGCCAGCTATTGCAAACGGATAATATTTATAAAAGATGGTTCGCTATTTACGGAGCTTGTCAAGGGCACAACATCACGAAAAGAATTTTTTAAAAAGATACTAGATGTATTGGCTGCCTTAGGCGGAAACTTCGATGAAGTATCAATTTAACTTAGAAAGGATGTGATATACAGATGAATTTATTTAATATTACTTTTAGAAACATAAAGAGAAATTTTCATAACTATTTAATATATTTTGTATCCATGGTATTTTGCATAATGATTTATTATACCTTTACCTCCATCGAGTACAATAAACAGGTTACAGACTTAGCGGCGGATTCTATGAAAGTAAGTACTGCTTTTAATGCAGCCTCCATTGTTATAGCAGTGTTTGTAGCTATGTTTATATGGTATTCAAACTCATTTTTTACTAAAAAAAGAAAAAAGGAAGTAGCTTTATACTCCATGCTTGGAGTTAAGAAAAAGCAGATAGGAAGAATGTTATTTTATGAGAATCTAGTAATGGGAGCGCTGGCACTTGTGGCAGGCATATTAATAGGAACGTTATTTTCAAAATTATTTGTAATGATTTTAATTCATATTATGAGCTTTGATGTAAATGTTAAATTTGCTATATCGTTAAAGGCTATTATTAGCACAATTATAGTATTTTTAGTGATATTTATTATAGCATCCGTGCATTCATATACACTAATTTATAGATTTCAGCTAATAGAACTTTTTAAATCAGAGAAGGTGGCACAGAAGCAGCCAAAAGCTTCACTAATATTGGCTCTACTTTCTATAATTTTTATTGGGACGGGTTATTATATGGCACTAACCTATAAATTTGATAATTTATCTAAATTGTTAGTTATATTAGTTAGTACAGTTATTGGAACTTATATGTTTTTCTCTTCACTTATAGTATTTATTGTTAAGCTTTCTAAGAAAAATAAGGTTAAATATTTTAGGGGCTTAAATATGATAGGTACTTCTCAGCTTTTATATAGAATAAAAGCTAATGGAAGATCTTTAGCTACTATTGCAGTGCTTAGTGCAACAACTATTACGGCTATGGGAACCGCAGCATCGCTTTATTATGATCAAGTAAATAGTATAAATAAGTTAACCCCATTTAGTTATGACTATAAGAGCAATGGCAAAACGTTAGATGAACAAATTGATCAGATCATAAATAAATATCCGAATAATAAAATTAAAAGTTCTACTAATAGCGAATTTTTAATTATAGATAGTAAATGGCCTGAGATATCAAAGATGAAAACGCAGCCATTAACAAATTCAAAATCCTTTATTATATCAGAAAGTACTATGAAAGAATTATCAAAAGCAAGAGGAATAGATTACAATATATCTTTAAATTCAGATGAAGTATTATTTTTTATGCGTATGTATTCAGATAAGATGATGGAGAATCCTGTTGGGAGGAATATACAGCTTAAAATAAAGGATAGAACAGTTCCCTTAAAAATAAAAGATTTCAAAGAGAGCCTTCTAACTAATTCAATTGATATAAATGATTCATTTATGCAAGATACCGTAGTTGTAAAGGATGAGGTTTACAATAAATTATATGATAAAGATAAGGTTATAAAAAGAAGATTTATAAATATTGAAAATCAGAAAGAAAGTAAAAAGCTTACATCAGAAATAGAAACAGCACTAGGTAGTAAAGAAGCCCTATCATCATATTATAAGAGCTACATACATACTATGACTAGTATGGGTATTATAATATTTTTAGCATCATTTATAGGGTTTGTGTTTTTGATATGCACTGGAAGTATAATATTCTTCAAACAGCTGTCAGAGGCTGGTGAGGATAAGGACAAATACGATATACTAAAAAAAATTGGTGTGAAAAAATCAGAAATAAGGATTTCTATAGCAAAGCAAATGATTTTTATATTTGCACTACCTTTAGTTGTTGGAATAACACATAGTATTATTGCATTAACAATTCTGCAAATTATGCTTAGCTCGAGCTTAGTATATCCCCTTCTTATAACTGTGGGAGTATACACTCTGATTTATTTAATATATTATATATTAACTGTTAATTCTTATTGGAAAATAGTTAATGTAAAAGCATAAAAATTGATTGGAGTATCAAATTTATACTTACATGTTGTATGGAAATCGTAAGAAAAAATTAAGAAATATTGAAATACATTGCAAGAAAAATAGCCTATATACTAATAGTTGTTAGATGTTGGTAAATAATTTTAACAATTAGGCAAAATGTAATGTATATATCAAGAAGTTTAAAGTATGGTAATAAATATGTAACTGGTTTTAAAATCAAAAATGACTTTCCAAAACCAGTTACACTTAGAAATTTGTTAACTCATACTGCAGGCCTTGATGATAGATTGCCACTTTACTATAAAAGTATAGGTGATAAATTTTATGATTCTGTTGAACCCTTAGGAGAACTTTTAAAAAGAGATCTTCCACCAGTTATCAGAAAACCAGGAAGCTTATTTCCAGCATATACATTATTAATTATTTGATAAAAAATAAACTCTTACTCAGATGGAAAGTAAGTTATTTTTCGCCGATACATATATAGGTATATTTTGTTGACTTATGCCAGCTGATATTTCTAAACTTTCTTTCATTAAACATTTTTGTGATTTCAATTTCTGAATATATTCTTACATCACCACCATCACTGAATTTAATAAAAACATTCATAATCTGCCTTATTGGAGTAAACATCCACGTATCGCAAAGAATAAATTTACCCTGTGGTTTTAATACCCTATGAATTTCATCTAAAGCTTTTAATGGGTTAGGATAGTGGTGAAAGGATTCCGTACATATCACTACATCAAAGCTATTGTCTTTATAGGGTAGATTTTCCGAATCACCTTGTATTAGTTCTGCTTTTTCTTCTAATTTTTGCCTTGCGATTGTTAGCATTTCATCTGATAAATCCAGCCCATAAGCATGTATATTAGGCTTTTGTTCTAATAATAAAGCTAAAACACTGCCTGTACCACATCCTAAGTCTAAGATTGTGTCAAACTCTATTTCAGATAATATTTTTATAACGTTAGGATAACATTCTCTTGGATACTTGCTATAATTACTTTCATCATATACTTTAGCTTGCATATTGAAATTTTGTTTTGATTTCTCCTTATAATCTTTCATAGTTCACCTCATTTAATATTTTTAAATAAATATAAGTAAATTCAGTCATTTTTACAGGTGTTAACTAAATTATAGTTCAATTAATTACTAATTATAACATAAATTTCAATTATAAGGGATTGGATTATTTAAAAAGTGGTTCTCTCTGCCTTTGCAAACTCATACAATAGCTTTAACCATAGCCATTGTATGAAATTTAAGTTCCAAAATTCTTATTAAAGTTTTCGGATAGGTGAACCAACTATCGAACAAAACATAGGTTCCAGGTATGGCATAAGCTACCGCTTGCTTTAGCAGGTCAACCATTACATCTGGTGATTTTTTTACAGCTGTTGCTCCGCTTAAAAGGAGTCATTTAATCTCGTGAAAGTATTTTTTCACAATCTCAGTTTATAATAGCAATTAAGATCATTTTAAATGATTTTACCTAAGTAAACGTATTAACTACCCATTTGAGAAGTTGCTAAGCCTTTGTATATCATAGTATAGTTTTAACATAGATTGAAATTATGAGATATTTTAGGAGATGAAAAATCATATGGGGTCAGATATTATAGTAGGAGTTATCGGTAGTGTATTAATAGCTATGGGGTTAATGGGATTTAAAAAAGACATGACATTACTAAAGATGGAATTCGAAGGAACAAAAATGGAAACTGAAAAAACAAAAAAATGTAATTGGCTAAAAGTATTATACGTATAATTCATAAAACAAGAAAAGTTTAGCAATTCCGCTAGGCTTTTTCTTATTTACAAATATATTTTGATTGTCTATATTTAATGTTTTAACTTATTCTGATTTTTAAGTTTTATTCTTGATCTAGTAGTGAGAGTTTAAAAGGAGGTGAGATATACGAATGATATATTGAATAAAATTATTGAACAGGGAAATAAAGATAATGATAATATCGATTTAGCTGTAATAGCTGAAATAGAAAAATATATGGAAAATCACATAAAATGTGATTTTAAATTAGATTATAATTTAGTTTCTAGATTATATTATTAGAACATAATTTATATGATGATGAAAAATGTATAAATTGTCTTAAGTATTTATTAGAAAAACATAATGTAGATGATGTGAAGTACAAGGCATATCTTGTAATATTATTAGCTTGGATTGAGGATGGTGTTAGCGAGAGATCAGATTTTACAAGGAAATTTTTAGATAATATATTAATGAATAGTACTGATTCATATATAAAATCTATGCTTTATTATTTAAAAGCATTTGATTTTGAAAAATGTTCAAGTATAGATTCAGATAATATAATACAATTATTAAAATTTTCTATTAGTACTGATAAACATGCTAAAAATAGTTATATACTTATTTCTAATAAATACAAGCAATTAGGAAATATGAATTTATCAAAAAAATATCTTGAAGATGGATTGAAAAGTATAAAAAAAGTACTTTCATTGGACGATTTAAGTAAAAATGATATGACAGATATACAATTTTTCTTTAATTCAGATATAAAAGGTAATATTACTGATCAAGCTTCGTACAAAGAAATTTTTTTTTACCGAACTTAAATGATAATATTAAAGGGTCTTTAAATTTTTTATAGAATTATATTAAACATTGAAATGTCGGAATTAATTAGGAATATTAAGAAAATAGGATTAGATATAGAGTAAATTAAAAAAAGAAAATCTTCTGTCTAGAGAAAATTTGCCTTGAATATAAAAATCCCCCCAATCATAGTTTTCTTATCCTACAATTGGGGGGATTTCGCAATGACCATTTTTAGGGGTTCAGTTTATAGGAAAGGTAGGTTGTCCAACTAATATTAATATTTTCTATGAAAGTTTATCAGTATAAAGAAAGGTTTTAGACACTTGATTACCGTTCTCATATGTTATTCTAAATACATTTACTTTCTTTCCCACAATTTCATTAACAATATCATATCTTTTATTGTTAAGAATTGAATTTGAGTAGATACTAAATGTTACATTTTTGTTATGTACTGCAGATTCTATATATATAGGATAAGAAGTAGTATTTTTAAACCTATAATCGAGAGAACCGTAGGCAACTGTAGCATCCAATCCTGCACCAATATAGCTAGAATGCATTGTATGCGGATATCTTTCTACAGATGTTAAATTAGTTCTAAGTACTGCATTATAAAGTGTAGTTGAAACTTGGCATACTCCACCACCTATGCCATCTACATATTTGTCGCCTACAATTTCTTTTGATGTTTTATATCCTCGTTCAGAAGTTCTATCACCTACTACATCATTAAAACTAAAAACATCTCCCGGCATAAGTAGCTTCCCATTTATAGCATTAGAAGATACTCTAATATTTTCTGAACGATTTTCATTTGAATTTCTAAAGTTAGTTGTAACACTAGATATTTCAGCATTGATACATTTTAAATCATTTTCTTTAATTTTAGGTTCAACTTTTTTTAATTTAGATTCGATTACTAAATTTTGATCTTTTTCAATAGTATTAACTTTGTTAATTACAGCTTTTTTTAAACTGGCAGAATCAACACTAAGACCATATTCATCTTCAGTTATAACTAATTGACCTGAATTGTTTCTGAAAATAGTTGCATCTATTGCATTTTTATTGTTGTCCTTAGCAATATCTTTAAGTAAGGTATCTAGAATGGCATAATTGTAGGTATATTTAACATCAAAAGTTTGCTTGCCAGGAGACGTTATAGCAAAATAATTTTTAAATAAATTCTCTTTTCTACCAATATCGTAAGCTTTATTAATGACAACATTGTAATCCTGTTTTATTCCAAGTTTTGATGTATGGACGGTATAGTGTTTGTCATTAAGATTTATTGTTATATCTTTTTTAGCAATAATATTATTACGATTTTTAATAATAGCATTTTTCGCTTCATCCTTAGTCATGCCACCTAAATTTATATCCTCCACCCATACCTCGGGATAGATCTTTAAGTCGTATTTTGATATAGTAGAATACATAATAATTAATTGGACTCCTATTAGAGACACAATTATTCCTACTATAATCAAGGTTGTTCTTAACCTTTTTTTCTTTTTTTTGCTAGTTTTTGACATAATATTTAAACTCATGTTTTTTGCACCTCTCCTTACAATTATTGTTTTTCGACTATAATCCGTATATTAATACATATTTTGTTGCAACTAAGTACATTATAACTGATTTTTGATAGAGAGTTATTACAAAGAAGTTACTTTTATTTTTAATTTTTTATTCATTCTACTATTTATAGTTATACTGATGTATATTAGTAGTTGATAGTTATTTTTGAATATAAAATTAGTTGTAAAGATAAAAGTATTACTAATTAATGGAAGTCCTAAGGCTAAAGGATGTGCTTATACGGCTTTATGTAAAGTAAATAATGAAAGGGTGTTTTTGATGATTTATTCTTTAGAAAATTCAACAATTAAAATAACGGCTAGCGCTCATGGTGCAGAACTACATTCAATAACTGGAAAAAAAGAAGGAACAGAGTATCTGTGGAATGGAGACCAAAACTATTGGAAATATCATTCACCAATTTTATTTCCAATAGTCGGGAATCTAGTTGATTCAAAATATAAAATTGATGAAAAGCTATATGAATTGCCATCTCATGGATTAGGTAGGATATCAGATTTTAAATTTATATCACAAACTAATGATTCAATTACTTTTGAACTAAAATATTCTGAGGATACTATAAAAAGATATCCATATAAATTTTCTTTACTTATTAATTACACAATTGAAAATAATACAGTTAAAGTAACGTATAATGTTATAAATTTAGATAATAAGGATATATCATTTTCAATTGGTGCACATCCTGCATTTATGTGTCCTATTGAAAAAAATGAAAAATTAGAAGATTATTACCTTGAATTTAATAAGAAAGAAACAAGTGATATTATGGAATTAACTAAAGATGCTTATTTTTCACATAAGAGAAAAGAATGTTTAAAGGATACTGATATCATGATACTATCAAAAGAGTTATTTAAAGAGGATGCTTTAGTATTTGATGATTTGAAATCTGATAAAATAACTATAAAATCAAAAAATCATGAAAAGTCAGTATCAGTAGAATTTAAGGGATTCCCTTACATGGGAATATGGTCACCAAAAGGCGGAGCACCATTTTTATGCATAGAACCTTGGTTTGGACATGCAGATTATGAAGATTTTACTGGTGAATTTAAAGATAAAGAGGGCTCGATTTCATTAACTATTGGAGAAGAGTTTACATATAGTTATAAGATTTCTATTGTAGAATAATACATACTAATAAATGCATAGGTTGTTACAAGAAAAAAATAAGCCCAAGACTAGGGCTTATTTTTTTGATTATATTGTACCATTATTTTATGTTAAAATTTCCTATAGTTTGTTTTTTTACATTTAGGACAGGGAGGTAAAGTATCAGTATTATCATCTAATACTACTTTTTGACCGCAAATTTTACAAACATATGTACCATTTCCGGGTTTTTCACCAGTTGAGTATTTCATAAATAATTCACCTCTTTTTTTATTAAATTATAGTTAATATAATTTTAGCATAGTAGAATTATTTTAACAATACTAGAAAAGGAAGTAGCAATTGCTTTAATTTATACGGATGGAACTTTACCATTTTTTCTAAGTTTAGACCAAGTAACAAGTAACAATATCAACATTATTGCAAAAATACCTGATAATATGAAACAAGTGTTAGCACCGTATTTTTCAGCCACAAACCCTGAAAGAAGACTTCCAAGGGGGGTGAATCCAGTAAATACAAGTGAATATACACTCATAACTCGTCCTCTGTATTCATCCTTAGAATTTAGTTGTAACATTGAATTTGCAGTGGTGGAAAAAAACATATTAAATATTCCTGTTATAGCTAAACTTAAGGCAGTAAAATAATATAAATTACTTATACCTGTAAAAATTAACATTATGCCAATTCCAATAGAGCTACCAATCATAAGAATTTTATTTGGACCATTTTTGCTTTTAAAAGACATGAGAAGTGCTCCAATGAGGGAACCTGCTCCAAGTGCAGATAGTAAAATTCCATAGGTTTTTTCCTGCATATGTAGTACGTTTTTCGTAAATACAGGTATCAAAACGTTGTAGTTAAAAACGAATATTCCCATAATGCTAATTAATATCAAGGTTTCGAGTAAGATAGATTTGCTTTTTATATATTTAAGGCCATCCAATATTTCTTTAAGCATCCCTTTTTCAGAAGTTTTCTTTCTAACATAATTGATTGCTTCAATATGGACCAGTCCATAGATAACTGCCATAAAACTAAAACCATTTAATAAAAAACACCATCCTGCTCCGAGATATCCCATGAGTAGAGCTCCAATAGCCGGTCCAATAATTCTTGCTAAATTAAAAGTGGCTGAGTTTAAAGCAATGGCATTCATTAAATCGTCCTTTCCTACTATCTCAACATTAAAGGCTTGCCTAGTTGGCATATCTAAAGTATTGCAAAATCCAAGACACAAAGCTAAAGCTATTAGATGTTCATACTTTAATGTATTCGTAAAGACCAATGCAGACAATATAAAAGCTAATATCATCGATACGCTCTGAGTGAAAATCAGTATTTTTTTCTTTGGAAACTTATCAGTTAGTACCCCAGCAAACAATGAGAAAAAGGTTATGGGTAAAAACTGCATTGCTCCGACAAGTCCAAGTAAAAATGGAGATCCTGTTAGAGAAAGTACTAGCCAGGATTGTCCTATATTTTGTGTCCAGGTACCTATTAAAGAAAGACACTGACCCATCCAAAAATATCTATAATTTTTATGTGTAAGAGCATGAAAATTATTGTTAATAATTCTCTTAGTATTAACCACTATATTAATTTTTATCATCTCCTAATGAGCTTAATCATCTTTAGAATAATCATGTGTGAAAGTTGTAGCATTTTCTCCCATCCTTTCGAGTAATGCTAACGATGTTTTCTTTTCATCTTCACTAAATCCTGAAAATAAAATATATATCCAATCCATCATGGCTTTTCTAACCAGAGGTTTTATTTTCAATGCTTTCTCTGTAAGATAAACATTATATGCTCTTTTATCTTTTGCATCTATTTTTCTAATGATATAGTCATCATCTTCCAGCTTTTTTATAGCCTTTGCTGTGGTACCTTTATCAATTTTAAGGTAATCTGATAATTGTTCCTGACGTACTCCATCTTTTTTATATAATGCATTTAAAAATGTATATTGACCCTTACTTATATTATATGGCTTAAGTTGCCTTCCTACGTATACATGACCATTTCTATGTAAAAGAGAAATCCATCTTCCTAATGAGTTCATATTTTTATTCATTGTCGTATTCCTCCTAAATTAGTTGCAATCCCTACTAATTATATAATAGAGCAATATAGTTGTGAGTGCAACTATTTTTATAATAGTAGTGAAGTATGATTTAATTATAGAGATTTAAAATTTAAAGGCAACCTATAGTTGACAAAAATGTTATGTTTAATTGGTAGCAATATGGTTGTTTTATTAGTAGACTTATGTAGGGGTGATTAAAAATGAGTTTTCAGGAACAATTGCAAATCCTTAGAAAAGGAAAAGGATTATCACAAGAAAAATTAGCTGAAATGTTAGGTATATCAAGACAAGCAGTTGCAAAGTGGGAAGTTGGACATTCATATCCTGACATTGCAAGACTAATTGCATTAAGTGATTTCTTTAAAGTGAGTATTGATAAATTAGTTAATGATTATGAAGAAAATTGCCGTTTATGTATAGAAGAGAATAAGGTTGCTTCTATAAATGAAAAAATAATAGAATTTTTACGTACAGCAAAGAGATCTACATATGCAGGAAAGGGTGCCGAGATCCAATCTTCAAGACCTAATTCACATGATTTAGAGTATGTAGAAGGAAATCTAAAATATATTGATACCTATTTAGGGGGAGGGCAATTCGCAGGAGAAGAGGCTTTATGGAAGGATGATATTCCATTTTGGTCAATGAATTATACAGGCAGAATTATAGGGGAAGGATTTTCAGGGAACTTTTTAAAAGAAGCCTTGAGCTTAGTACCAAAAGAAAATCCATATCGTGGACCTATGGTATATCAAAATGGACAATATAAATATCATTGCATTGTTAATGGAGAATTTAAATGGTTTCAAGGATATGAGGAAATTTATTTTGATGATACAAAGGTATATGAGTGCTTTTTTCATGGTGGAACTATTAAATAATAGATTAATACTAATATAGGAGCTACTAAACTGCTTAAAAAATCTAAATAATTTCAAACAAAAGTGAACATATTTAGTTGTTCATGCAGTGAACGTTGCTTTCAAGCTTAAGTGAGTGTAGCATCTGAAAAGATTGTAGCACGATGAACTACGTGAAATGACAGGTTAAAGACGTACCTTTAGATGTACTTCAGTCTGATGCTCTACGATAATGAGGAGGAAAATAATCTAAGGTTTTGCTACGGCTTAATTATGATTAGGCACACCGAAATTCAGTGCACCATCATTTTACGAGTTGTAAACAAAATAACCAAATGGATTAAGATAGATTCGATATATTTAGAAAATGTGTTAATAGACATACGAGTTCTAACTGAAGGTAGAAGTCTATACAAATGGCAATATCAAAAATCTAATAGACTGGATAATAACATTAGGATAGCGGCACTCATGAGAGATAACTTTACTTGTGTTGATTGTGGTTCTAAAGAAAATGTACAAGAACACCACATTAAACCAAGACGTGCTAAAGGAGCCGACAGCATACATAATGTTGTAACATTATGCAAGTCATGTCACACAAAAACCTTTGGCAGAGAAATCGAGTTAATAGATCAAGATTTAGCTATAATAAAAGGTAGAAAATTAAATCTTAGTGATGCCTTGCATGTTATGCAAGGTAAAAAAAATTTACAAACTGAACTTAAGAAAATAGCCCCATTATATTTAACTACGGGTGGCGATACTGCAAACCATAGAAATGATTGGGATATAGAAAAAACACACTCAAATGATGCTTTAGTTATATGTAACGTAGATATCAAAAAAAATAATATTGATATCAAAGACTGGCAAATATCACCTTTACGTAAAAAATCTAAGGGTGACGCAGAGCTAATTGTAAAAGGATTTAAGCATAGAGATTATGTAAAGTATACCAAGAAAAATGGAACCGAGTATATTGGATATATTACAGCATTATACCCAAGTAAAAATCAATTTAACATGACACGAACAAATGGTGAGATATTAAAAAGATATGGTCTAAAAAGCTTGAAACTATTATCAAGACCAAAATGTATACGGTGGATATAATATTAAAAATAAGGAGGTGAACTGGTTAATTAAATCAAATGTACAATTATGTTCAGATTTAATTAACCAGGATGTATATGATTTTAAATAGAAATGATAAATGCTGGTGTGGAAGTGGACTAAAATATAAAAATTGCCATTTGGACTTTGATAAAAAGCTAGAAAACTTGAAGAAACAAGGCTGCATAGTTCCAACAAGAAATCTTATTAAGAGCAAGGAGCAAATTGAAGGAATAAGAAAAAGTGCTAAAATTAATAATGCTCTTTTAGATTTAGTTAGTGAGAATATTAAAGAAGGAATGACCACAGAAGAAATTAATAAGCTAGCTCATGAATATACAATATTCAGGGGTGGAATTCCAGCTACTCTTAATTATGATGGGTTTCCAAAAAGTATTTGTACATCAATCAATGATGAAGTGTGTCATGGAATACCAAGTAAAGATGTAGTACTTAAAAATGGTGATATTATAAATGTCGATGCAACTACTGTACTTAATGGATATTATTCAGATGCATCAAGAATGTTTATGATAGGAGAAGTAAGTAATGAAGCTAAGAAGATAGTAGAAATAACTAAGGAATGTTTAAATAAGGGAATAGAATCAGTAAAACCTTGGGGCTTTTTAGGTGACATTGGAGCAGCTATTCAAGAATATGCAGAAAGTAATGGATACTCAGTAGTTAGGGATTTTGGCGGACACGGAGTTGGGCTAAATATGCATGAGGATCCATTTGTTTTTCATTTTGGTACTAGAGGAACAGGTATGATTTTAGCACCAGGAATGGTATTTACGATTGAACCAATGATAAATGGCGGAAGTCATAAAATATATATAGATGAAGATAATGGATGGACAGCGCTTACAGCTGATGGATCTCTTTCATCACAATGCGAGCATACACTTCTTGTAACTGAGGATGGTATAGAGATAATATCTAAATAAATAATAATCAAATCATCTCCTGCGGAGTTGCAATATTAACATTAGCAGAACATGGTGGTTATTAAAAAAGCTCTGATTTCCTTAAGAAAATCAGAGCTTTTTAGGAGAATCTAGGTAGAGTACGATTACCAGTTAAATCATCACCTGCGGTGCTGTAATATCAACGACTTCAGAAGGAGATTTATACTCCCACTAAAGTTTTTTCTTTGTTATAGTCCATAACCCCATCTTATAGAAGAGGGAGACTTTCTTCTGAAATGTCGTTAAATATCGCGTTTCTCAAAAACTAAAAAACCTGCAGCGCAGAATATAACAGAATATATAACTGATACGCCAATAGCAAATGCAAGTGTTGTACCAACGACGAATGATCCGTTAACAATAAAGTAAGTAAAATCAGACAATCCAAAAGGAAGATATTTACCCCAGCTGAAATAGGATGAGAATATTTGCACCATATAACTACCAGCTAAAAGCAAGAATAAAGAGCATCCGGTTGCAATTGAGCGTGAACGAGATATTATTGAAAGTGCAAAAGCTACTAATACATACACAAGCACAGTAAGAAAATTAAGGCCATAAATAATAATTGTTTTTAGTACGGCTGGTATATATATTATTTTGGTACTCGTCCACATCATTTCCTTAGCACCCATGCCATTGAAACCGAAATATATACCCAGCAATATAAAGTTTAACAAAAATGCTGTTACCAAAAGTACAAGACCATAAAATAATGTAACAATTAGTTTTGCGGTAAGAATTTCAAACCGTTTATAAGGCCGTGATATCATCATTTTCATTGTACCCTCTGAAAATTCACCTGCAAATAAAGCTGAACATGCTATTATTAAAAGAAGTGCAATAATTAAACTATATGGAACATATGAATCAAACTTTGTGATTCTTGTCCAAATGCTGTCTTTGGATTCTGGCCTGATATTGTTAACAATGCTGTATTCATCTTCAGCTATGCTTTTTTTCATATTTCCTATGGATGCTGACGTTTTATCTGTTTTTTCAATTTGCGTTAGAGCAGCTTTTTCTACCGGAAGATTTGCCAGTAAGTCCTGTTTCCAATTTTCGGAAATTTTTGTAGTAGTTGAACTATTATGAGACACCTTGTGATATTTATAAATACTCGTTGCCGCTATTACAATTACAATCATTATGAGTAACATTATTTTTGTAGAAAGTCTTTTCCAAAGTTTTGTATTTTCTAGTGAAATAAGTGTAAAAAAATTCGCCATGTTATTTTTCCTCCCCTGTAAGCTTCATAAATACATCTTCAAGTGATTGAATCACTTGTCTGTCCATAGCGAAAATAGCTATGCCTGCAGAAGTTAATGTTGTAACTACTTCTGGAACACGATTTTTGGTTGTTTCAATATGTAATCCACCTTCCAAGATGCTGTTACTTATATTAACGCTTGTTAGAAGTGAAGCTGCTTTTTCATTATTATCAGATTCTAATGTCAGAACAGTTTTATCACCCTTTTGTGACATGTTAAGGAGTTCGTCAATGGATTTTACCGTTATAATTTTCCCCTTATTAATTATACCAACACGGTCGCACATCTGCTGCATTTCACCTAATATATGACTAGATACAAGCACCGTAAGACTAGTTTCTGATGAAAGCTTTCGAAGTAGCTCACGCATATCCTTGATTCCTGCGGGATCAAGACCATTTGTAGGCTCATCAAGTATAAGAAGTTTTGGACTATGAAGTATGGCCTGAGCAATACCTAGACGTTGCTTCATACCTAACGAATAAGTTTTCACCTTATCATTTATTGCCCGCTCTAAATCCACAATTTTCACTACTTCATTGATTCGAATCTCATCTACATCTTTATATATTTTAGCGAATAGTTTAAGATTATCGAGTCCAGACATATAATTATACATATCCGGATTTTCAACTATGCACCCAATGTTACGCATTGCTCCTTTGAAATCTTCTTTTACTGAGCATCCATCTACATAAATATTTCCCTCAGTAATTTTGGATAATCCAACAATCATCTTAATAGTAGTGGATTTTCCAGCGCCATTAGGTCCAAGAAAACCGAATATTTCTCCTTTTTTAAGTTCAATGGAAATATCTGAAACGATTGTACGTTTACCAATTACTTTTTTTAGTTTTTCGATTTTTAATACTTCATTAGCCATAATATGCCCCCTGAATTTTTTTCATTTCTCATCACTATAACCATAGTATACTCCACGAGCTGCTAACACTCAATGTCGCTACACTTACAAATAAAAAAGTTATCTTACTATTTTGTAAGAAAGCCCATATTTACAGTTATTAGTTAAGAAAGTAAAAATAGACTAAGGACACTCGAAAGGGTGTCTTTTCTTTTACATTAAATCATCTCCTGCGGAGCTGCATATTAACGACTTCAGAAGGAGATTTACCCCTTTGTAGCGCTCTGGAGTAGATAACAATTCTCAATTGTTATCCCCCCACTGAAGTTTTCTATTTGTTAGGGTAAGTAACTCCTACTTATAGAAGTGGGAGACTTTCCTTCTGGAATGTCGTTAAAATATGGGTGTTACATAATGGCAGTCAAACCTCTGCCAATTTTCGCTATAATTGGTAGAGGAAGGAGGGAAATTATGACACAATTGGATGAAATATTACAAAAAATTGAAAAACACAGAACTTTATTGCATCAGTTAATGGATGAAAAAGAAACCTTAACTGATCCCAGATTAGTAGTACTTAGTCAAGAGTTAGATGAACTACTAAATGAATACGATAAGCTATTAGATTAAATTTAATAGCTTATCGTATCAAATCAATTAAGGAGCCTAAGGGCTCCTTTTCATATTAAACCCAGTAACAATTATATGAATGAATCGTAATATATGGTAATATTTTAACAATGGCATAGTTAAGTTTCCTTCAAGAAATATATCTCATGAAAATGTGATACATAGTAACAAAATATCAAGCAAAAATGAAAGCGTAAAAGTGGAACTTTCAGATATTCATTTATAATTTTGATGTAGTCGGGTGAAATATTTGTTGAATAAGTATTATTGTAAGATTTCATTAATAATTTAAATATATTTCTTTAACTTTTCTTATGTATTATATAATTAAAGAAAGGATGTGTTTAGATGTGGCTTAAAAAACTAAAAAAGAAAAAACTTCAATGTTTTTTAATAGGAGCGTTATTATTTTTATCCTCTTTAATATTTACAAGTAGTTTGTCTATGTTAACTTCTATTCAAGGGTATATTAATAAATTTTATTCTAATGATAAATTTTACTATATAATTTGTTATAACGCTAATGAAAGTTCTACAAATGATGTACTTAAGTGGGGTAAAAATAATACAGAGGTTAATGATGTTAAAGCTACTGAGGCGTTCACTTCTGGTAACGACCTTTATCACAATGGTGTAAATTTAAAGATTTCAATGTACGATGTTGTTCCCATAGAAGATAGCAAAAATATTCCATTTGGACTAACTAAGGGTAACTCATCAAATAATGACAGTTGTCCTAAAAAAGGTGAAGTGTGGATTACTAAGATTCTAGCAGAAAATAATAATATTCACCTTGGAGATAACTTAACCATAAAAACAAAGACAAAGGACGTTACTTTAAAGGTTTCTTCCTTAATTAATGACTCTCTTGAGCCATCTTCTACTATTGGTATAATTAATCTATATACCAATAAGAATAGTGAGCAGGAATTCTCTTCATTAAGGAAAGCATCATTAATTTTTATAGATGTTAAAAGTGGGACTAATGTAGCTAATGTAGAAAAGGATTTGACCGGGGCTATAAAAGTTGGTGGCTTTGTATTTGATAAAGATTTATTAAGCTTAAGTTCAACGATGGCTTCTTCTATGATAGGTGGCATTGCAACCTTAGCTTCAATTCTAGTGTTTATTGTTTCAGTGCTTCTTATGCGATTTATTTTATGGAATAATATTTTAAAAGAATATAAATCTATTGGAATATACAAAGCTCTTGGTTTTTCTAAAAGAGATATTCTCAAATTTTATATTATAGGTTACTCAATAATTGCATTTATTGGAAGTATCCTTGGAGCTCTGTGTAGTATCCCTATATTAAATTATACAGCCTCGAAAGTTTTAAAGTATATTGGTGATTTTAAAGGTGTAAGTATTAATGCATATGTTATTTTAGCTACAGTAATTTTATTTACATTAGTGGTGATTATTAATCTGTATTTTGTAATTAGAAGAACTAATAAGATTACACCTGTGGAGGCTCTTAGAACAGGGATTACATCTTCAAGGCGAAAGCTAACAAAGTCATTGATCAAAGATAATATATCTTCCTTAGCCTTTGCAATAAACGATATGTTTAAATATAAAAAGACTACTGCCTTTATCACATTAACATTAACATTATCCCTAACACTGGTATTGATATTTGGTAATGCAAATGGATCTATGTCAAAGATGAAGGAAAATGCTCCTATTTGGTTTGGACTACCTAAAAGTAATGTAACCATTAGTGCTCCGCAAATGGTTAGACAATCAGAAGTTTTAAATAAGGTTTTGAATGATGTAAAGAAGGACAATAGAATTAAAAATTATGTTTATGGATCTATGATGCTAACGGATGTAGTAGAACTTGATACTAAAAAATACCCTATAAAGAGTACACTTTACGATATATTTGTGATGAATTCTTACACCAGTGATTTAGGCTTTACTATCATAGATGGGCATAATCCCAAAAATTCTAAAGAAGTAGCTGTTTCTTCAAAAATATTAAAAGATGCAGGATTATCCGTAGGAGACTATATAGAACTATCTATAAATAATAAAAAAGACTCCTATTTAATAACAGGCGCTTATAATTCAATGATGCAAAATGGATATGGTATAAGAATATTAAATGCTGCAATAGAAAAGGAGATTCCAAAATTTATAGGCAGTGAAATTTTTATAACTCTAACAGCTGGTACAGATATAAAACAATTTAAGAAAGAGATTAACAATATATATCCTAATTTAGATGCCAGTGAAATTCCACCTGCAATTAAAGATGTCATAGTATCTATCCCTGGAACAGTACTCCCTATTACCAATTTATTAATTGTGGTATTTATAGCATTTGGTGCAATAACGATATTAAATATTATCATAATCAATATTAGAGATAATAGAAGAAACTTTGGAATAATGAAGGCCCTAGGATTTACATCTAAAGAAATAAGAAACAGATATCTATATAGGATATTAATATTAACATTATTTAGCACAATTATAGCTATCATATTTAATTTAACGCTAGCAAGACCTATGATTGCTGCAGCAGTTAGTAAATTAGATGTGTTAATAATATCTCCAGTAACAATGTTACTACTAATAACTACTATGGTTTGTTTAATATTAGTAACTACACTTATATGCTGTAACTCTATAAAAAATACTAAGATTACTGAATTAATGGAGGAGTGATTTGATGAAAAAATCAGTTATAAAAGCTAATAATCTTTGCAAATCATTTGTCACAGGTAAAACTGCGCTAAATGTGATAAAAAATTTAAGTTTAGACATCTATGAAGGGGACTTTACTGTAATTATGGGAAGCTCAGGCTCTGGTAAATCTACATTATTATATACTTTAAGTGGTATGGACTCACCCACTAGTGGCAGCGTTAATATCTTAGGGAAGGATATTACATCAATGAAAGAGAATGAACTTTCATTAATTAGAAAAAAAGACATTTCCTTTGTATTTCAAAGTATAAATCTATTACCTGATATAACGGTTTTTGAAAACATAGCTTATTGTGGTTATGGAGTAAATAAAAATAAAAAAGAAGTCAATGAGAAAACCTTAAAGCTTCTTGAAACCCTGAGTATAAAAGATGCTAAGGAAAAATACCCCTCAGAAATTTCTGGTGGTATGCAACAAAGAGCAGCAGTGGCAAGAGCTATAATCACATCCCCTAAAATACTATTTGGAGACGAGCCCACAGGAGCACTTAACTCCACTGCGGGAGAAGAGGTTCTAGACATATTGTCGGACTTAAATAATAATGGTCAAACAGTAGTTATGGTCACTCATGATTTAAAGGCTGCTGCTCGTGCTTCCAGATTAATATATTTAAAGGATGGTAGAATAGATGGAGAACTTGATTTAGATAAATTCTTTAAATCAGACGATGGAAATAGAGAGGTTTTAATATTTGAATTTTTGAAAGAAAGAGGGTGGTAAACTCTCTTTTTTATATTTTTATGGTAAAATGTAATTATAAAGCATTTGGAGGGTAATTATGGCAAATGAAAAAATTCTTATCATTGAAGATGATATAGATATCAGAAATATATTAAAAGATTATTTTAATAGTGAAGGGTTTATAGTTGATTATTGTGATAATGGAGGAAAAGCTCTTGTCGCGTTTAATTCTTTTAATCCGGATATTGTTGTTTTAGATATAATGCTTCCTGAGGTGGATGGCATAGAAATCTGCAGAATTATTAGGACCACCTCGCGAGTACCCATAATAATGCTTTCTGCTAAAAGTGGGGATATTGATAAGATATTATCCCTGGGAGTTGGCGCTGACGATTATATAACTAAACCTTTTTCTCCCATGGAGATAATAGCTAGAATAAAAGCACATCTGCGGAGATATAAAACTTTTTCAATTCCATTAAAGGATTCTTATCCTTCTAAAAAGTATGATTCTGAAATAAAAGAGTTTGGTAAGTTAGCTATAGATAGTAAAAGCTATAAAGTAACCTTTAAGGGAAAAGAGATTCACTTAACATCCAGAGAATTTGAAATAGTAGACTTTTTATCCGATTATCCATGCCAAGTATTCTCTAAGCAGCAGCTTTATGATAATATTTGGGGACTTAGCGACTTTGGAGATTTAAATACAGTTGCTGTTTATGTAAATCGAATTCGCGAGAAATTTTCTCTGCACAATATAAATTACATTAAAACTGTTTGGGGAGTTGGTTACAAATGGGAGGAAGCAATAGATGAATAAGCAAAGCATAGCTTTGAAAGTTAAAGTTTTCACTTTATCTGTAATTGTATTAGTAGCCTTTGTAATTATTTATTCAACAAATCTTATATATAATAAAAACAGCTTTTATCCTACAGTTAATAAGGGCAGACTTTTAACAAGTTCTATAAAAATAAGTGTAGAAGAAGCATTAGTGAGTAATAATTCTGAATTTTCTTTGAAAAGTGATTTTCCCTATGCTGTTATAGATTTAAATGGAAAGGTTTTGTACTCTTCTATAAGTATTTATAAAAAAGATGCTGTAGCTGATTTAAATGAATTTATGGAATATGATAATAAAGCTTCGATGCAGCATCCGGGACTAATTAAATATACTATCCCACTAATTATAAATAGTAAACAAGTTGGCACAGCAATATTTTTAATTCCTAAGGAGGATTTTTTATCTACTTCACCCAAGCTAGTTACCTTTAGAGATGTATTACCTATTATCATCTCTTTATCTGCAATAATTATACTAATAATCCTCACTTATATTTTATTGAAAAAGGATATTTTATTGCCCTTAGATTCTCTTAATGAAAGTGCGCGGAGAATTTTAAAGGGTGATTTCACATATGAAATTCATTATGATTATGATACAGAAATGGGTGTTTTTTGCCACGATTTCGAAGCTATGAGAGATGAACTTAAATCTTCAAAGGAAAAGGAAATATCAATAAAGGTAAGTGAAAAGGAGCTTTTAGCTTGCTTATCTCATGATATTAAAACCCCTCTAACTGCCATCCATGGATATGCGTCAGGGATTAAGGATGGCATTGTTAAAGATAAGGCGGGTATTGAAAATTATTGTATAATAATATTAAACAGAGTAAAAATGTTATCTAAGCTTCTAGAGGATATACTAGAGCATTCAAAGGCAGAGCTTAACAAAATGAACATATCATTAGTTGAGTTCTACTGTGGCGATTTCTTTAAGGATATATTAGATGATTTATCTGTAGAGATAACCAGTAAGGAAATTCATTTTATTTTCCCAGATAAAATACCTAACCTTTTGTTAAATGGTGATAAGAAAAGACTTTCTCAAGTAATGTACAATTTAGTTTCAAATAGTATAAAGTATTCAAGAGAAGATGGATCCATTTCAATATATTTTGAAAACACTGGTAGGTATCTTAATGTATACATAAAAGATACAGGAATGGGAATTTCTTCGGCTGATATTCCTTATATATTTAATAAATTCTATAGAGCCGAGAAATGCAGAAATCAAAATATTCCAGGATCCGGCCTTGGTCTCTCCATTTCTAAGTATATTGTTGAGGCTCATGGTGGCTTTATAAATTGCGTTGAATCTTCATTGAATGGGACTATTATTTGCTTTGGAATACCAATATAAGTGGTATGGGTTAAGATGTATTTGTTAGATAGTGTACATTAAAATTGTAACTGTATGAGGAGGGGAGGAATATGAAGGGTAAAATTTCAACTAAAAACATTGGAAATATGTTAGTTATTATTTCTTTTACAATACCTTTAATTAATTTTATGTTTATACTGAATTGGTTCTTTGAGATAACTCCATATCAAAAATTAGAAGGGATGCCTTTATTGTTGACGCCTTTAATCTGTCCAATAGGGATGTTATTTGGTGTTTTGTCAATGGCGATTATACGTAATAAACTTGCAAAATATAGTATTATTTTCAATATTATATTAATAACACTACCGTTTTTATATTGGACTTTAGGAACTTTAATTTTTGGACCATGAACTAGCCTCCACTTTATAAGTGGGGCTTATTGGTGAATATAGATAATGATACAAGTTCCCCAAGCTAATAAATAAGAAAACACATAGAAAATTTTCCACTATGTGTTTCTTGTAGTTCTAATTTTGTTTATTTTCTAGCAGTAAAAATCTGAAAAGTAACTCCAAACTTATCAGTGACCATTCCATAAGCAGGGCTAAAGTAAATTTCATTAAGTTCAATAAGGATTTTACCATCTTCCTTCAATTTCTCATAAAATTGTTTGGTTATTGAAATGTCATCGCTTGTGATACATATTGAGATTTGATTTCCCTTCTGAAAAGGAACACCAGGGAAAATATCAGCAACCATAATTTTATTTTCACCAATTTTTAATACTGAGTGTGCGACAAGATCTAATTGATTCTTTTCAAACTTTGACACCTCATCTTTGGGACCTTGACCTATAGTTTGCATAAAAAGAACTTTAGCATTTAAAACCTCTTGATAATATTCAATTGCTTCTTTTGCTCTTCCATCCATTATCTGAATAAAAGGGCTGACTTTTAATGACATAATTAAACAGCTCCTTTGTAAATTTTTATAAGGATTTAATATAATTCAAATTTAGTCTCTACAAAAGCAAATATCCTTATTCATTGCTCTATTTATTATTATATATTATAATGGTGACAAACTATGTCATAGTTATTTTTGGGAGGCGTATATGTCTAAAGCAAAAAGATTAAATGAAATGATTATGATGGTCAATCGAAAGAAGAGATTTACGGTTCGGGAATTAGCACAAGAATTTGGGGTTTCTAAAAGAACCATTTTGAGAGATTTGCAAGAATTAGGCGAAATGGGTGTACCATTGTATTCAGAAGTAGGTCCGCATGGGGGCTATCAAGTCTTAAATGAACGAATTCTTCCTGCCATCACATTTACTGATGATGAGGCTATCTCTATATTCTTTGCTATTCATGCATTAAGACATTATATTTCTCTCCCATTTGACGGTGAGTATGAATCAATAAAAAAGAAGTTTTATTTAAATCTTTCTGGAGATATTAGAGATACGATAGATAGAATAAAAGACCGTGTTGATTTTTTGTCAGTACATCAACAAGAGGAAATTCCATTTTTAAGACAATTATTAGATGCATCAATAAAGCAGGATGTTATTATAATTAACTATGTGACAAATGAGAAAATCAGCAATAGAAGTATTCAACCAATTGGTATATATGCAAATGAAGGAATGTGGTATTGTCCATCTTATTGCTTTTTAACTAAAGATTATCGAGTCTTTAGGTGTGACCGTATAAAGTCTGTAAAACTTGATGAAAACACTGATACTATTGACTTGTCTAATATTAATTTAAAGAACCGTTTTTCAATCCTTAATGATACTAAAGAAACATTTGAATTATATGTGGAGTTAACTAATAAAGGTGTAGAAAAATATCAATCTGCAAAATGGCCAAATATTGAGTTGAATAAACAAGAAGATGGTTCAGGATTTTTGAATGGGAATATCTCAAAACATGATATTGATTTTTTTTCTGATTACTTTATTACATATAGTAAACATGCAATTATCAAAAAACCTTTTGAGTTAATTGCATGCATAAAAGGGAAACTAAATATAATTTTAAATCAGTATACTTAATTTTAATATAAATTATTTAATCAAATTTCCATCTATAATGACCGTGTATAGGAGATGTAAAGTAAGAAAGTTTCAGTATACTAGCATGAGGTTTGGTATTATGAATGACATAAGGAATACCATTTTTATCTCTTTTATTAGAAATAATACCAATATGTTCATAACCCTTAGTAAATACCACAATATCACCAGGTTGCCATTCTTTTAAATTTTCAGCATTCCTAGATTTAACTTCGGTGGTTAAACTTTGAGCGTGCCTACTAAAAAATATATCTTGATTGGGCACTCGTCTGAAATCAATATTAGGGTCTGGCTTTTCATCTACTCTAGGATAAAGTTTAATATTGCTTTTTATGTCCTCATCAATAAGGTCTTTTAAATTAATGTTAGCAGTTTTAAAACCTCGCCAAATTACGTCGGTACATACCCCTTCTTTTTCAGGTGGATAGCCACCATTATAATAATTACTTATATATTTTGTTTTATTAAGAACTTCATTATTAGCACCATTAACTATATCTAGTGCATCTGCTACTCCGTTTTTATTGTTATCAATTTTCGAAAAATTTTCAGATACTATAAATTTGGGTTTAAAGATGCTAAAAACATATTCATTAATGATGGATTTAAAAGGTGAATATATATAAGCACAAGTTAAGATTAAAAAAATCATTATTAAAATTACAACAAATTTTTTTTTCACTTTGTCACCACCCCATCTAGTTTACAATTATGACATTAAAATTATCTTTAAAGAAAAAAAGATTTAAAAATTCTTAGCCCATAATTATCTATCAAAAATAAATGAATTTATTACTGCTAAATATTCCCGAACAAAACAAGTAGGCACTAGAATTGGATGAAGTGGGGCAGGATACCCATATACTTTTAACCCCTGCCTTTCTGCTAAGAACTTAGCTCTAAACATATGGAAATTATTTGTAACAATAGTTGCTTCTATATTTTCTTTTTTATCTAATCCTTTTAAAAGCGCTGCTGTAAATTTAAAGTTTTCTAAAGTATCGGTTGACTTTTCCTCCTGTATTATCTGTTCTTTTGCCACTCCGTGCTTTATTAAAAATCTTTTCATAGCCGCTGCTTCCGTAATAGTTTCACTAGGACCTATTCCACCTGAAACCACTACCTTAACATTAGGATTTAATTTAATATATTCTAAACTGGCATAAAGCCTTTGATAAAGTGCCGTTGAAGGAACTTCTCCTCTAATACCAGCCCCTAAAATAACTAGATAATCTGTTTTTTCTCTATGCTTTGATATAGCTGATTGAATTATGCACCCTTCAATAAATACAAAAGAAGCTAGTCCCATAAAAAAGCATATTTTTATCGCTGTTCTAATCTTTCCTGGTTTTATTAAAATATATTCCCGTTTACTTTTCCGTTTAATTAATCCTAGTGATATTAATAATACTCCGAGGCCTAGATAAAATTCTGCAAAAGTTACTCTCCCGCCAAATATTATAGTTCCTATAAAATAGACTTCACATAATACACCTAAAACTACATAAACATTGCCCTTATTTTTCATAATATCTCCTACCCTGCTGTGTGCAGATAACACTTTTTATTTATATAATATCATAATATTTTATATAAATGGTATAATATTTATAACAATGCTACTCTGAAACCTAATTAGTATGAAAAACATCAAAAACTATTGACAAAATAGGGTAAACGTTTTAAGATGAAACTATACCAAATGTATATACTTTAGGGAGAAATATAATATGAAAATAACACAAGAAGCAGATTACGCTCTTAGAGTAGTAATTTACTTATGCAAATTAGGCTATGGTGAAAAGATAGAGGCAAAAGTAATTTCAGAAAAAGAAGGTATACCGCTAAGATTTCTTTTAAAACTTTTAGGAAAGCTTATACAAGCAAACATTCTAAAATCTTATAGGGGAGTCAAGGGAGGCTATGCTATAAACAAATTGCCAGAACAAATAACATTAAAAGGTGTTATAGAAGCAATAGATGGTCCAATATGTGTTAATAGATGCGTAATTGAACCAAGCTTTTGTAATTTGAATAGAAGTGGTGAATGCATTGTGCATAGAGCTATGACAAAAGTACAAAAGAATTTAAATGCGGAATTAGAAAGTATAAATTTTAAACAACTAGTAGAGGGAGAAGTTTAGGTATGAAATAAAGATTAGTTATGCATGCCTAATCTTACTGATAAATTATATAAAAAAACAAATATAAATTTAATAGTAAGATGTATACCAAAAGGGACCTGCTCATGAACTTTATCTATGAGCAGGTCCTAAATTTATATTTTTCTAAAATTACTTCATTGACTCGATAATGCTGCCTGCAATGGCATCCATTGAATCCGCATCATCTTCTTTCATGCTGGAGTTCAATGACATCTCATTATCTAAAATAGTCATTTCTTTCATCTCATCCAAAAGTCCACGCATCAATTTGCCGGATTGAGGGGCCCATGAGCCATTTTCTATAAGAGTGAAAGTACGTTTTTGAAGATTTAATGATTTCATATCCATCATATAATTCAGCATCGGTGGATAAATCTTCAAGTTGTAGGTTACAGAGGCAAGAACCACATGACTATATTTGAATGTCTCAGAAATCAAATAGGAGACGTGAGTTTTTGAAACGTCATACATAACCACATTAGTCATTCCCTTTTCCACGAGCCTTGTTGCTAGGTCACTTGCAGCGGCCTCCGTATTGCCGTACATTGTTCCATAAACGATCATTACTCCATTTTCCTCAGGCTCGTATCGACTCCACTTGTCGTACTTATCTAACAAGTACCCCAAATCATTACGCCATACTGGTCCATGTAGCGGGCAGATAATCTTGATGTCGAGAGTGCCCGCCTTCTTTAAAAGATTCTGAACATGAGGACCATACTTTCCTACAATGTTTGTATAATACCTTCTGGCATCGTCAATCCAATCCCGGTCAAAGTTCATTTCGTCATTAAACAGCTGACCATCTAATGAGCCGAAAGAACCGAAGGCATCAGCTGAAAATAATACACCATTGTAAGTATCAAATGTCACCATAGCTTCTGGCCAATGTACCATTGGAGCAGCTACAAATGTAACGTTATGTTTTCCAAAGGACATTGTATCTCCTTCACTAACTTCCATTATTTTGCCATCAATAGCGAAACCGAACTGATGCATGAACAAGGAAGCTTTTTGGGTGCATACAATCTTTACATCAGGATAACGAAGAATAATCTCTTCAATGCATGCTGCATGATCAGGTTCCATATGGTTAATTACCATATAATCTAAAGGCTTGCCTTTTAGGATTGATTGAATATTCAAAATGAACTGACGGCAAATTGACCAGTCTACTGTATCAAAGAGTACTGTCTTCTCGTCCATTAGCAAATATGAGTTATAAGAAACTCCTCGTGGAATTGGATGAATGTTTTCGAAAAGGGAAAGGCGACGATCGCTTCCACCAACCCAATAAAGATCCTCAGTTATATTTCTAACACAATACATATATATAATCCTCCTTTATACTAAAAACACATTATTAAATTTAATTATTATAAAAATTAGACTTCTATAAACATATTTTTTTCTTCATAACAAGATGGACAAGTCCACCCTTCAGGTATGTTTTCAAAGAGAGTACCTTCAGCTATTTCGCCTTCGCGATCACCCATACCAGGATCGTATTCATAACCGCATCCGTTACATACATAATGTTTCCAGGTTGGAACAATTTTCTTAGGAGTAGCTGACTTTATCTTCACCATCGGTGGAGCATCTTTCTTTGCTTCTCCGTTATCTAAAGCAGCAGTAAGTAATGGTAATATCTCCATTAAATCGCCAACGATACCGTAATCAGAGTTCTTAAAAATTTTCGCTTTGGGATCAATATTTATAGCAACTATTGTAGCAGCATCCTTTATGCCCTTCAAATGCTGACCTGCACCTGAAATACCACAAGCAATATAGAGATTTCCTTTAAATTTTTGACCAGACATACCAACATAACGATTGAGTGGTAAATATTTAAGTGTTTCAGCTACTGGACGCGAAGATCCTATAGCTGCACCAGCTTGAACTGCCAAGTCTTCTATAAGCTTCATATTTTCTTTTTCCCCTATACCTAGTCCTACGCTGACTACTCTTTCAGCCTTAGTTATAGGAGTATCCATTGGAATTCCAACTGTAAAATCATATTTATCAGCCTTAAGGGCTTCCACAAGTGCATTTACTTTTTCACTCGCAGTTCCTTCCTTGAAAATCACTTTTCTGCGATAACCTGTTGCAGGTCCACGTTCAGTAGCTTTACCTGTATTCTTGTTTTTCGGCATCTTGCCAATGATGTGAGCAGCGATAACGACACGTTGAATCTCATTAGTTCCTTCATATATTGTGCAAATTTTAGCATCTCTGTAAGCACGCTCAACTTCCATACCTTTCAAATAGCCGTTTCCACCAAATATTTGAAGAGCGTCATTTACAATCTCAAGGCAAACATCTGAAGCATATTGTTTCGCCATAGCAGCTTCCATACTGTAACGCTCATGATTTTCTTTAAGCTCTGCTGCACTGTAAATAAGTAATCTAGCTGCTCTAAGTTTTGTCGCCATATCTGCCAACTTAAAAGAGATAATCTGTTGCTGACAAATAGGTTTACCAAATTGAACCCTTTCTTTTGAGTACTCTAAAGCATTTTCATACGCGCCTTGAGCTATTCCTAGAGCCTGAGCTGCAATACCGATACGACCACCATCCAAAGTTGCCATAGCAATCTTGAACCCGTCACCTTCATTTCCTAGTAGATTTTCCTTAGGGACTTTCACGTCATTGAATATTAGCTCTGCAGTTGCAGATGATCTAATACCCATCTTGTCGTAATGCTTACCGAAGGTAAAGCCCTCTGTATCTTTTTCCACAATAAATGCACTTATACCACGAATACCTATATCCGGCGTAGTAATTGCAAAAACAACGTAAATATCAGCCTTACCAGCATTTGTTATGAAGATTTTTTCACCATTCAAAATGTAATTATCACCATCGAGTACGGCAATGGTTTCCGTACCGCCAGCATCACTACCAGCATTTTCTTCGGTAAGACCGAATGCACCAAGTTTCTCTCCCTTTGCGAGTGGCACTAAGTATTTTTGTTTCTGCTCCTCTGTTCCATAGGCAGAAATTGGGTAGGTGCCCAAAGATGTATGAGCGGAAAGAATTACGCCTGTACCACCATCCACTCTTGATAATTCTTCAACGGCAATTGCATAGCTCATTACATCCAGACCTGCTCCGCCGTATTCTTTTGGATATGGGATCCCCAGCATTCCCATTTTACCTAACTTATTAATTGCTTCCATAGGGAATTTATTTTCCTGATCCAAGGTAAATGCAATAGGTTTAACTTCCTCTTCTGCAAATTCTCTAATCTTTGTCCTCAAATTTTCATGTTGCTGCCTAGTCTTAAAAAACATAAATATACCCCCCTTTAATTAATACGGTTTCGTAAATGTTGCTTTGTGAAATCTGTAAAACCACAACATTGAGCTGCTGCAAGCAAAACTCATCAAACTCCTCCAATTATTTTTACATTTGGAATACATCTAATCAATATGTTTTACTGCATTAACCATACTTGGATTTTTTTTCGAATGTATACCTAAACCGTATAGATTTATTATATACGTAAGAGATTTACATTACAAGCTTAACCAAAACCTTTTTTTCGTCAGGATTCCCCATAAAAATGTGTGGCTTATTCTAAGGCTAAAAGAGGAATTTGCAAAGTGAGATTACTATGTTTTTTACTTCTTTCTACAAATTTAGAAGGGTAATCAGGGTACTTTGTAGAAATATGGTTTAGAAGCATGTCGTTGAAAATAATTTTGAATTTATTAAATTAAGGAGAAATAAATATGAAATACAAAATATATATTGTAGAAGATGATTTATCAATAAGTACTTTATTACAAGAATACATAGCTAAGTATGGGTTTGAGGTAATAGCGGTAAAAAACTTTGAAGAAATAATGATAGGATTTAATGGGTGTAACCCAGACTTAGTATTATTAGATGTTAATTTACCTAAATTTGATGGATTTTATTGGTGCAGAAAGATAAGGCAGCAATCAAAGATTCCTATAATATTTATATCTGCAAGAGATAGTGGAATGGATCAGGTTATGGCTTTAGAGAGTGGCGCAGATGACTATATAACCAAACCTTTTTATGTTGATGTTGTTATTGCAAAGATAAAAAGCCATATAAGAAGAGCTTTTGGAGATTATGCACCTAAGGTAGAGGAAAGAATAGTTGAAGCCGATAGTCTTAAGTTCTACCCAGAAAGGTCAGAAGTAGAATTTAATGGTGAAAGTTTAATTATCACTAAAAGGGAAGGCGTACTACTAGAATGCCTTATGGAAAAGTATCCTAAGGTAGTTAGTAGAGATTTCCTTTTAGAAAGAATATGGGATGACATTGAGTTTGTAGAGGAAAATACCCTAAGCGTAAATATTAGTAGAATAAGAAAGAGGTTGCAGGTTTTAGGAATAGATATGGGCATAGAGACTATAAGAGGAGCAGGTTATAGATTAAATAAAACCTGGTAGTGGAATGATATGAAATTATTTTTAAAGGATAATAGAGGTTATGTTTTTATATATTTATTAAGTTTAGCTCTTACAGTTATGTATTGTAATATTATGGGGTTCATAGAGTTTGGTGAAATCATTTATATACTTGTATTTAATACATTTATTCTGGTATGCTTCTTAGCTTTTAGGTATTATCAAAATAGACAGTTATACAAATTATTAAGAAATGGATTAAATTGTTTGAATGATGCTTTTTTGGAACTTGATAGTTCGGATTTGAGTCAAAATATTTCTGAAATATTAAAGAAGCAACATAATTTATATGAAGCTGAAATACAAAAGTGTAACAAAAATCATAATGAGCATTTAACTTTTATAAATCAGTGGGTACATCAAATGAAGACACCTCTTTCTGTAATACAACTTCTCCTTCAAGAATACGCAGGAGAAGAAAAGGCGCGAAGTATAGAAGAAGAGGTTAATAAATTAAATAAAGGTTTAAATATGGCAATGCATTTTGCAAGAATAGATTCTTTCCAAAAAGATTTTGTAGCAGAGCGAATTTCTTTGAAGAAGTTAGTTATTGATACAGTAAATGAAGAAAAGAAGATTTTCATAAAAAACAGAATAATTCCTAGAGTAGAAATAGATGAAGATATTGAAGTATACAGTGATGTAAAGTGGATAAAGTTTGTATTAGATCAACTTATTATTAATGGTGTGAAGTATTCAAAAGGCATGGGAAAAGAATTGATTATAAAAGCATGGGAAGAAGAAAAAAAAATTAAATTAAGTGTTATTGATGAGGGAATAGGAATCCCAAGGAAAGATATTAAAAGGGTATTTGACCTATTCTTTACTGGAGAGAATGGGCGTAGATATGGAGAATCAACTGGTATTGGATTATATATAGCCAAAGAGGTATGTGTAAATTTAGGCCATGCAATAGAGATAGAATCCACTGTGCATGAAGGAACAGTGGTTACAATAAGATTTACAAAATGAAAAATAGCTTTATATATAGATTATAATGGGGTGGAATATGGATAAAAGAGCTAAGATTTTAGTAGTTGAAGATGAAAATGAAATTAATAAATTACTTTGTAGTATTCTTGAAAATAAGGGTTATAGAGTTAGAGCAGCTTTTTCAGGGACAGAAGCTTTAATGTGTGTAGAAAATGAACGGTGGGATATGATTTTATTAGATTTGATGATCCCAGGGATTAGTGGAGAAGAAGCTATATTAAAAATTAGAGAAATAACAAAAGCACCAATAATTGTAGTAAGTGCAAAAACATCTAAAAAAACTAAGATAGAATTATTAGAAAGTGGAGCAGATGATTTTATTTGTAAGCCATTTGATCCAGATGAAGTTGTTGCAAGAGTTAATTGTAATTTGAGAAGATATCTAGAATTTTTTAAGGATGAGGGAAAGAAAAATAGAGATAATATTTTGAGTTATAAAGATATTAGTTTAAATACAGAAAGTAAAGAAGTAAAAGTGGGACAAACTATACTTACGCTAACTGCAAAAGAATTTGCATTACTAGAACTGTTATTAACAAATCCCAATAAGGTGTACAGTAAATCTAATATTTTCGAAAGTATATGGGGAGAAGAATTTTTGGGCGATGATAATACTGTAAATGTACATGTGAGTAGACTAAGAAATAAGCTGTTTATTGCAAATGATAGTGAAGATTACATAGAAACAATTTGGGCAATGGGGTATAAATTAAGAAGAATTAAGACTTTTGAAAGACTTTAGTAAAGTTTTCTTATGAAACATTAGTTATGATAAAAGAATGATTCATAAGGAGGTAATAAAATGAGTGAGTATGTAATTATAGCTAGTAACATTACAAAAACATATGGTAGTCGCAAAGTTTTAGATGATTTGTCCATAAAGATAAAAAAAGGTGATATATATGGAGTTATAGGGAAAAATGGTGCCGGAAAAACAACTATGATTAGAGTGCTTACAGGTCTTGTTATACCTAATGCTGGACAAGTTGAACTATTTGGACATAGTGAGGAGAAAGAGATTATTAAGGAAAGAAGTAGAATTGGTACATTAATAGAATCACCAGCTCTTTATCTTAACATGACGGCGTATGAAAATCTTGAACTTGTCAAAATTCAAAGAGGAGTTCCAGGAAACAAATGTATTAATGAGACTTTAAATTTAGTAGGACTTAAGGATGTCGCGAAAAAGAAAACTAAGAATTTCTCGCTAGGAATGAAACAAAGACTGGGAATTGCTATGGCATTATTAAGTGAGCCAGAATTTTTGGTTTTAGATGAACCTATGAATGGGCTAGATCCAATTGGAATAAAAGAAATAAGAGAGCTTTTAATTAAATTAAACAAAGAAAGAGGAACAACTATTTTAATATCAAGTCATATGTTATCTGAACTTACTCATATTTCCAATAGATATGGTTTTATAAATGATGGGAAATTAATTGAAGAAATGACGTCTTGTGAACTTTCAAACAAATGTAGAACTTATCTTCATTTGAAAGTAAATTATACTTCGGATGTTTCAGTTATTTTAGAAAATGAGATTGGGATAAAAGACTTTGAAGTTTTTCCAAATAATATCATAAGAATATATGATGAATTTGACGGAGAAAAGATTACTATTGCTCTATCTAAACATAACATAGGCGTTAAAGAAATAATGCAAATGGGTGAATCACTGGAGGATTATTTTACTAAGTTAGTTGGAGGAGAAGATAATGAGTAATCTAATTAGAGGAGAATTTTATAAATTAAGGAAAAGTAGATATTTTGTTGGAATGATATTTATGGCAATAGTGGCTTCATTTTTTTTAATTACTGTATGGGATAAGGATATACAACGACTGCAGAAAGTACATCCTAATTTTCTTATGAATGGAGCATATTCAATAGAATACGCATTCGAGTATATTATATATACTAGTTTTATATTTGCATTATTAGGCGGAGAATTTATTGCTAAGGATTTTAAGAATAATAATATAAGTAAAAGTTTCAGTTATGGATATACGAGAAGTAAGGTTATATTAAGTAAATTAATAGTATTTATAATGGCTTGTTTATTTTTAGAAATAATTTATACAACAATTTTAGTTATATATGTTTCAATAAATCATGGATTTTGTGAAGTCTTAAATTTAAGTGCTATTTTATACTTAACCAGAGTAATTATTATTGGAATAATGTATAGTGCAGTCACAATATGTATAATTGCTATGATTGCTATGATAACAAAGAGTGCTCTTTGTACATTTGTTTCACCAGTTATATTCTTTCTGAGTTTTCAATTGCCAAGCAACATAAGTGCATATATACTTCCTTATGTTGCTGGGCGAGTGGCAATATCGAGATTTGCACCTAAAGAAGAGATTATATTTGGGATAATTTCATCACTTTTAACTTTTATTATAACAATTGGAGGGAGTATGTTATATGTACGGCGTGAAGATATTAAGTAAAAGATAAGTAAAAATTTTATTATATGAGTAGGAGAAATGAAATGTATTTAGCTATTATTTTAATGATTATTTTTCTAATATTAATTTTGGCAGTAGCAATTATTAAGTTACATTTATATAAAAGAGAAATAGGAGCTATAACTAAGCAAATCAGAAATTTTAGAGTGCGAGAAACCAATAAAAAAGTTAATACTGAAATAGCTGATAAATATATAGAAAATTTAGCTTTTGAAATTAATGAATATTTAGAACTTTACAGAAGAAATGAACAAGAAAAAGTAATGTTTGAAAATACATTAAAACAAGGCATAGCTAATATGTCTCATGATTTAAGGACCCCCTTAACATCAATAATAGGATATTTAAAACTTCTTAAACAAAATACCATAGATAAAGAAGAGGCATTAGAGATAATTGAAAATAAAACTAACAAATTAAATGTTCTTATAAATGATTTTTTTGAGTTAGCTTCAATAGAGACTGAAGATTATGAGTTAGAGATGGTAAAAATAAATTTAACTAATATAGTACGAGACGAAATTTTATCACTTTATGAATCTTTTGAGAGAAAAGGGATAGAGCCCAAAATATGCATTCCGGATAAGCCAATTTTTATAATGGGGGATAAGGATAGTCTAGAGAGAATAATAGATAATTTGCTATCTAATACATTAAAATATGCTGAGAAAGTTATTGAAATAAAATTAGAAGAATGTGATGCTAAAGTTATTTTTAAAATTTCAAATATATGTACAGGCATTGATGAAAAAGATGTATTACATATATTTGATAGATTCTATATGGCAGACAAAGTGAGAACTGGGAATGGTGTAGGACTTGGGCTAGCTATTGTAAAAAGTTTAATGGAAAAGATGAATGGAGTTATAATATCAAAACTTGAAGGAAATAGGATTTCTATAATATGTGAATGGAAGTATATAAAATAGTATTATTTTATATACTTTTTTTTAGGCTGTTAAATCATCTCCTGAAGAGCTGTAACAACTAATAATTGCAAAGCTTACAACCATGTCACATTCCTGTAAGCTTTGCAGATAGTACCTTATACATTTTTATTATAAACTATATATAAAGTAATAATTAGTTTGTAAGGAGTGATAACGCATGGATATAATATTTTTATTAAAGGCAATCATAATAGCAATAGTAGAGGGCCTAACTGAGTTTATCCCAGTATCTTCTACAGGGCACATGATATTAATTGGATGGGCAATTGGGTTTGAAGGAAAATTCGTAGAGATGTTTGTAGTTGTAATTCAACTTGGGGCAATAATGGCAGTTGTTGTTTTGTATTGGAAGAAAATCAAAGAAAGTATAATAGAATTTTTTAAGTTTATATTTACTAAAGGAAGAGAGGGGGAAAAGGGATTTAGATTTGGGATTAATGTTGTTGCAGCTTCTATTCCCATGGCTATTGTAGGAGTAACATTTTACGATAAAATAAAATCGAAATTTATACCCGAAGCTGTCATAGTAGGATTTATAGTTGGTGGATTATTATTACTGATAGTCGAAAAGAGTTTCGTAGGAAAGAAGCATAAGGTAGATAGTATAGATAGCATAACCCCTGTACAATCATTAAAAATTGGTATATTACAACTTCTTTGTGTGTGGCCAGGAATGTCAAGAAGTGCATCTACAATTATGGGTGGATGGATTGCAGGATTATCAACACCGATAGCTGCAGAATTTTCGTTTTTCATAGCGATTCCAGCTATGATAGGGGCAACAGGTAAGGACTTATTTGAATTTGATTATTCTATAATGACGAAAACATTATGGATTTCATTAATAGCTGGATTTGTTGTGGCTTTCATGGTGTCCTTAATTGTTATGAAAAAATTTGTTGATTATTTAAAAAAGAAGCCAATGAAAGTATTTGCAGTATATAGAATAGTAGTAGGGATTTTACTTGGAGTATTAGTATTAACTAAGATTATCATCTTAACATAATCATTTTAACATAATAGGAGGAGTAAGTAATATGGATATTTTAGCTGTAAAGAATTTAAGCAAGGTATATGGTAATAAAATAACATTCAGTGCATTGGATAATATAAGTTTCACAATAGAAGAAGGTGAATTTGTAGGGATAATGGGGCCGTCAGGAAGTGGTAAGACAACACTGTTAAATATGATTTCAACAGTAGATAAGCCAACCTCCGGAGAGATAAGAATAAAAGATATAAATCCTTTAACGCTTAAGGGTGATGATCTGGCCTTATTTAGAAGGAGAGAATTAGGATTTGTATTTCAAGATTTCAATTTGCTAGATACTTTAACTATTGGTGAAAATATAGTGCTTCCACTTACATTAGATGGTGTACCAGTAAAAAACCAGGATGCGGAACTTAATAGAATATCAAAGATACTTGTAATAGAAAAACTAATTAACAAGAGAACTTTTGAAATATCAGGTGGAGAAGCTCAAAGGACATCTATTGCAAGGGCATTAATACATAATCCTACGCTGATACTCGCTGATGAGCCAACTGGTAACTTGGATTCAAAAGCTGCTAAAAATGTAATGGAATTATTTGAAAAAATAAATAAAGATGAAAAAGTAACTACAATGATGGTAACTCACGATGCATTTTCAGCAAGTTATTGTAATAGAATTCTATTTATAAAAGATGGAACTATATATAATGAAATTTATAAGGGAGATAGCAGAAAACAGTTTTATCAAGAAATTATTGATGTGCTTGCACTAATGGGAGGGGGAAACTAATGAATTTTAGAGAGTTTGCCACTAAAAATGTGTATAGAAATATAAAAGCGTATTTCGCTTACTTTTTAAGTAGTAGCATATCAGCGACCTTACTATTCTCTTTTACTATGATAATAGTTCATCCTGACTTTATGGTGCCTAATCAGCTAAGAAATACACTTTATGTTACAGCCGTAATTGCATACTTGTTTTTATGTTTCTTTGTATTTTACTCAGTAAGCGTCTTTTTAAAAAGTAGATATAAAGAATTTGGAATACTTTATATCATAGGTGCATCAAAAAAACAAATACAGAGGATGATAAGCATTGAAAATATAATAATTAGTTCAGTATCGGGAGTAGTAGGGATAATAGTCGGAATAGTATTTTCGAAAATACTTTTAGCAGCTAGTGGAAAGTTATTAGGATTTAATGCTCTAGGATTTTATATTCCAGTTAAAGCTATGATTATTACCTTAATTGCATTTGTAATGGTAGGAATAGTAATTCCAATATTTTGCTGCTTTATTATAAAAGAAGATATGGTTTTAAGATTACTTAAAGGAACTAAAAAACCCAAATCAGAACCAAAATCATCGGCTATTCTCTCGATTATATGCATATTATTACTTACAATAGGATATTATTTATCAATTACATCGACGGAAAAGACAATAATCTATAGAATAATACCTGTAACAATAATGGTGGTCACAGCAACATACTTATTATTTTCTCAGTTAAGTGTATTTTTATTTAAGTTACTTAAAAAAAATAGAAATTTTTATATGAAAAAAACTACAGTGCTATGGGTATCAGATTTATTATATAGAATTAAGGATAATACAAGAATGCTTTTCTTAATTACAATAACTTCAACCGTTGCCCTTTCATCAATAGGATCAGTATATGCCTATTGGAGAGATAAAGAAAACGAGGTAAATAAAAATTTTCCACAAGCATTTTTCTGTGTTGATACTTATAATAATAAAACTAAAATTGATTATAAAGTCGATTTTATAGAAGATTCATTGAAAAATGAAGAGATAGATTATACTAAGGTTAATGGCGAAATGAAGTTTGTTATACCTGATGGTGGCAAAGATGAAGTAACTATAATTAAAGAAGAAATTTATAACAAATTAGCAGTAGAATTATCTTTAAATACTATTATTTTAAAAGAAAATGAGACCAGAATAGTCGAAGCTTTAGCTAAAGATGAAAGAGAAAATGTTACTTTAGAAAATAAGGAATTAAAGGTTGTTAGTAGCGGTGATGAAGGAGTAATCCCAGCAATTTATGAAAAGGTATATGTGGTTAAAGATGATGTATATGAAAAAATGAAGGGGTCTAAGTGTTACTTTGGAGCACTTAATGTAAATAATTATAAGGATACATTAAGTATAGGTAATAATTGTTATAATAAGTTTGGCGATGATAAAGGTGATAAATATTATAATAATTTTCTGAAAGCATATATATTGGAAAGAACTAAAATAAACTATGGGGTAATTTTGTTTAGCGCAATATTTATAGGACTTATATTTTTTGTAACAACCGCAAGTTTCTTATATAACAAGTGTTACATGGATCTTATAGAGGATAAAAAGAAGTATAAACAATTGAATAAAATAGGATTAACTTATAGTGAAATAAAGAAGGTGTTAAATATTGAGATAGGGGCATTATTTTTACTTCCATATATAATTGCTGTTGTACATTTTTTCTTTGCCATGTGTTCATTAAAATCCGCTTTTGGATTTGAGATAACTGTACCAGCATTACAGGTTGTAGGAATTATGTTGATTGTCCAAATCATATATTTCCTTGTTATAAGAAAAAACTATTTATTAGAGATTAAAAAAAGCTTAGTGTAATTTTATTTTAATTGAATTATCTCGTAATATAGCGCACATTTGTTGTTTGCTGATAATAAGAAAAAAATAGAGAGGTTACAATTACTGGTGTTACATCTCAAGTGTGAAGAGTACTATTTACACAAATATAATACATATGAAGATCTGTCTAATGCAATTGATGAATATATTATATTCTGCAATACCAAGCGTTTACAAAAAGATTAAACGGCCTTAGCCCTTTGAAATTTAGGGGTCAGGCCGCTTGATTAGTTTTTATTATTTCCACTGTCTATTTTATAGGGATCAGTTCAACTTTTGTATTACATTAAAAAACACAGCAGAGCATGAAAACACCGTATTATTCAGGAATGGATTTTATGGTGCTTTTGCTATGAAGGAGTATAAATAAGAAGTCACTGCCTTTTACAGAAAGGCCTTACCTCAACTACATTTATACTAATTTTCTTTTTCACACCAAGGATCACACCCATCTTCAGGACAAGTAACGTGATTATGCTTTTTTTCACGCTTTGACTCAGGAGCATCAGTTTGAATGTAGGTCAATTGTCCTCCTGGATACACTCCATTGTTAGTAACTTTATAATCATCATGATTGTGCATAGGATAAAATTGAGGGAAAAAGTTGTCATTAACAGCTGAAGGTTCATCGCAGATATCTACATAATTGACTGTATTTATATTATTGATGTTGACTGGTTCAGTTGGAATATTAGCTATTGCATTTGGGTCTATATTATTTATTTCATGCATTTGCTTACACAAAGAGGGTATACAATCTTGTCCATTTACAATATAGTTTCTATATTGTGGACGTTTATCTTCGGCTTCTATCAATAGGTCAAACGTTTCTCCTGAACCTATTGTAGCTGTAAAGCCTCTTTCAAGGCCCTCATGTCCTTGTAAAACTAGTGTTTCAGACATCTTTAAGAATGGGCTTGGATTAGCATCCTTACCTATTACTGCAAAATGCCATCCGTGTATATGCCATGGTACGACCTGATAGCCCATATTAATCATTCTAAGCAGGAACATTTCTCCTGTTTTCACATGCACATAGGATTCGTAGTTAATCTGAGATACATCTTTATTACTGCCTGGAGAAGGAGTTAAGGGATGTGGAAGTAAGGTGTCCGGGAAGGCACGACCATTTACAAGCCAAAAGTCAGGTTTAAAATCCACAGGATTAAAATTACCACCGGTTTGAACACTATCATGCCATCTGGTATCTATATCAGAAAGTAACATGATATATTCCTTGTCAAAATAAGAACGTATATCATTGTATGCAAAATTTCTATTTGTAGCAGTTTTAGAAATATGGTGTTGTAGTTTTCCTTTGTATACCCAGCCGCCATTACATAATTTACTTATACCTACCAATTTAAGACTTTTCATGGACGGATAGACAACCAGGGCTCCGTACATACCCATCTGAACATGCTCAGATGCCTCAACATGACAGTGATACATATAGGTTCCGGGATGTTCCGTATCAAAAAGATAAGTTGCCACGGATGGGGCTTTATCAAAATCCATCCACATAGGAACTCCAAAGGATGATTCCGGGAAGCCATCCAGCTGAGTCGCTACATGGGCACCGTGCATATGCACAGTGTGATTATCCATAATACCTGCGGTAGGCATGCCTAAATTTATCAAGGTTATATAAACTCTATCGCCCATTTCCCCCCAGATCATTGGTGAAGGTATGGTAGCAGTTCCTATCAAGGCTTTAAATTTTGGCCAATTAGAGGGCTTTGTCCAATCAAGGTCTTCATTTACTACTTTACCATTAACACTTAACAGCCCACCAACAAAACCAAATACATACACTTTTCTACGCTCAGTTCCTACTGGCGGTAGGTCTGGAGAAGTAGGAAGTTCTATAAACCCATCAGTGGCAACAAGCACATAATGTCTAACACTCATTTTCTTATCACTCCTGTTTATTTATTTTTGATCAATATTGAAAGAAATATAGTAGTTTGTATACAGATCCAGCTCTTTGAAAGATATAATTTCAAATATATAACTGCATCTTTAGTTCATAATATGACAAATATAATAGAATTGATTCTAAATTCAAGTGAATATATTATACTTAATCTAGTATCTAAAGTTACATTTCTTGATCAAAATGCTTTACTTCACCGCTAGGATTAAACTCTTTACTACTCTTACCCTTTTCTTGAATGAATTCTATGAGTTTTTCTATATCATCTGTTTCCATTCTTACTGAAAAAGGTGTAGTAACCGCTAAGCGTAAATTTACCACGTTAAGAAAATATTATTAAAATAACGATAAATCCAGGGGAATATTAAATATACTCGTGTTATTTTAATATTGTTCTCAAAGATGTTACATTAGCTAATATATGCTAATAATATTTTCAATTTTTATCACCTTGAGGTAATGCTCTCATTAGAAAGAATTGTGTGAAAAAAGGAGAAGAAAAGATTATGTCTCAAGGTATAGTTTTTTCTCTTAAGGACATGAAGATATAAAAAAATCAAGAGGAGATATTTTTAAGTAATACAGAACTGAAATTATTCAAATATTTAATTATTAATCCTAAGCAATTTCTAGCAAAGGAGCAGCTTTTAAATGAATTGTGGAATATTGATGGGGATTTTATAGACCCAAATACTATAGCTGTAAATATAAGAAGCTTACAGTAATAGCTGTGATTGGCATCGCTTTTTTGTGGTACATAATAAAATATTTTGTTCGAAAACTAGACAGCTTTTCTTTAGAGGTAGATGAAATAATGAAGGGGAATTATTCTTTCAACATGGTGGATTATGATCAGGGTGTTTTATCTAGGCTTAATTTTCAATTTAGGCAAATGAGTAAGAAACTTGAAATGTGGTGTGATGTTTGATGCTAATAAAAAAAATATATATGCCATAATAAGAAAAGATAGCAAAGTGATTTAGAGGGAAGAATTTTAGTTAAATCATCACCTTTTGAAATGTCGTTAAATATGGATAAAAGTAAAAAAAGATATTTTAGGTAGAATAAAGATAAAATGATAAAATTTGCAGTATAATGAAGATAGAATAAGGTTGAGGACTGCGAGGATTATATTGGAAGAGAAAATATGAGCAAAGAAATGAATTATGAATAAAATAAGGGGCTTAGAAAGCATGAAAAGAGAAAAAATACTAGAAAATTTAAAATTACAAATAAAAATGGGTAATCATATTATTGGGGTAGCTGCAGGTGCAGGAATAACAGCAACGTATGCCAAACAGGGTGGGGCTGATTTTCTTTTGATGTTAAATTCAGGTAGGTTTCGCCAAATGGGGAGGGGCTCACTAGCAGGTTTTTTACCGTTTTGTAATAGCAATGATATGGTAATGGACTTTGCTTCTAAAGAAATAATGCCTTTGGTAACTGACATACCTATTATTTTTGGCCTTAATGCAACAGACCCTACAAAAAACATAAATAGTTACATAGATGAAATAAGGGGCATGGGTTTTTCTGGTATTAATAATTACCCGACAGTTGGACTAATTGACGGTCAATTTAGCGAGGCTCTTAAAGACAATGGACAGCATTATCTAATTGAAGTACAAGCAATAAGAATAGCCCATGAAAAAGATATGTTTACAGTTGCATTTGTGTTTGACGAGGTACAAACAGCTCAGATGATTGATGCTGGAGCTGATATAATTTGTGCACATTTAGGATTAACGGGAGGCGGGTTATTAGGGGCAAAAAAAGTATTCTCTCTGGAAGCTGCAAAGGTTAAAGTGGACAAGATATTTAATAAATGTAATGAATTAAAGCCAGAAGTAATTAAGTTGGTTTATGGTGGCCCTGTAAAGACACCAATTGATATTCAGTATATGTATAGTAGTAATAAAAGCTTAATGGGATATATAGGTGGGTCTGCATTTGAGAGGATTCCATCAGAAAAGGCGATTACAAATATAACAAAAGCCTTCAAAATAGCAGGGCAGCTGAATGAAGAAGATTTAATGATTAAGATGTTGGATGGAGTTTCAAAACACTATGATTATGTTGGATTTGTGCAGGAATACGTTTCTGAAAATTATATGAATGATATTTCGTTTTTAGATTTAGCTACAGTAGCGCATGTATCTAGGAGTTATTTAAGCAGTCTATTCAAAAAGAAAATTGGTTGCAGTTTTCCACAGTATATAGTTAAATTCCGTATAAATAAAGCAGTAGAAATTTTAGAAAGAGAAAATATCCAGTTATCAGAGTTAGCATCATTAGTTGGTTATCATGATTATTCACAATTTAGCAAAATGTTTAAAAAGTACAAGGGATTGTCTCCCAAACAATATAAAGCTAAAAATAATACATAAGCACAAAAACATAAGACATAAAAGCGTTTACGGTAAGAAGCTATGGCAGTATGATTAATTTAGAGTTGTATAGGGGGTTAAAAATTGAAAACAATTGCAATTGCAGGAACATTTGATACTAAAGGTGATGAGTATTTATATGTAAAAGAATTGATTGAAGGTTTGGGGTTAAGTACTTTTACGATTCACACAGGAGTGTTTAAGCCAACATTTAAACCTGATGTATCAAACAATGAAGTAGCAGAGATAGCAGGCGTAGACATTAAAACTCTCGTTGATAAAAAGGACAGAGCATTAGCAACAGAAATATTATCAAAAGGTATGGAAAAATTAGCACCTAAATTATACAAAGAAGGTAAATTTGATGGAATAATATCCCTTGGAGGTAGTGGAGGAACTTCACTAGTAACACCAGCAATGAGGGCACTTCCTATTGGGGTGCCAAAAGTTATGGTATCGACAGTAGCATCGGGAAATACTGCTCCATATGTAGGAACAAGTGATATTGTTATGATGCCATCTGTAGTAGATGTTTCAGGGCTTAATTCAATTTCAACTAAGATTTTTGCAAATGCAGTATTTGCAATAGCAGGTATGGTTAAATTTGAAAACATAAAAGTGGTAGAGAAAAAAAAATTAATTGCTGCAACTATGTTTGGCGTAACAACTCCATGTGTAACGGCAGCCAGAAAATATCTTGAGGATAGAGGATATGAAGTGCTTGTGTTCCATGCAACAGGTATAGGTGGACAGTCGATGGAAGCACTTATTGAGGCTGGATTTATTGAAGGAGTTTTAGATCTTACAACAACAGAGTGGGCAGATGAAGTTATCGGTGGAGTTTTGAATGCAGGGGAACATCGTTTAGAAGCCGCAAGTAAAAATCATGTTCCACAAGTTGTATCAGTAGGTGCACTTGATATGTGCAACTTTGGGACATACGATACAGTACCAAAAAAGTTTGAGGGACGTAATTTTTATAAGCACAATCCGACAGTGACACTTATGAGAACAAATGTAGCAGAAAATGAAGCAATCGGGAAAAAGCTTGTTGAGAAATTAAATATGGCAAAAGAGAAAACTGCTTTATTTTTACCACTAAGAGGCATATCGGGCATTGATGTAGAAGGTCAAGAGTTCTATGGTGTAGAAGAAGATAAGATGCTATTTGACACCTTAAGAAATGGTGTGAACAAAAACATTGTAGAAGTAATTGAAATGGATTGTGAGATTAACAATGCAGTATTTGCAGAAGTAGCAGCACAAAAATTAATAGATTTAATGAGTAAGTAGGATATAATGTTCGGATATATTAGTGTAGTAATAGGATTTTAGGTAATAATCCCAAAATTGAAAAACTAGTGACCAAAATTCAAACTATTTAAGGAGGATTTGGAAATGAATAAAATGACGAGAAAAGAAATTATTATAAAGTTTAAGGATGAAGTTAAAAATGGAAAGATACTATTAGGAGTAGGAGCGGGTACAGGTATTACTGCTAAAAGCAGCGAAGCTGGCGGAGCTGATATGCTAATTATATATAATTCTGGAAGATATAGAATGGCAGGCCGCGGATCACTTGCAGGATTATTATCTTATGGTGATGCAAATCAAATTGTGGTTGAGATGGGTTCAGAAGTATTACCTGTTGTAAAACATACACCCGTTTTAGCGGGGGTATGTGGTACTGATCCTTTTAGAGTTATGGAAATATATTTAAAACAACTAAAGGATCAAGGGTTTAATGGAGTTCAAAATTTCCCAACAGTAGGTTTAATTGATGGCGTATTCAGACAAAATTTAGAGGAAACAGGTATGGGATATGGATTAGAAGTAGAAATGATTAGAACAGCACATGAATTAGACATGCTTACGACTCCTTATGTATTTAATCCAGATCAAGCAAAAGCTATGGCAGCAGCAGGAGCAGATATCTTAGTCGCACATATGGGTTTGACTACCAAAGGTACAATTGGAGCAAAAACAGCTCTTACATTAGATGATTGTGTTAAGAAGATTGAAGCTATTATTAAAGCGGGTAGAGAAGTTAATCCAGATATTATGGTAATTTGTCACGGTGGACCGATTGCAGAACCAGAAGATGCTACATACGTAATTGAAAGAACAGAAGGGATAGATGGTTTCTTTGGTGCATCAAGTATTGAAAGATTTGCAGCTGAGAAAGGTATTAAAGAACAGACAGTATTATTTAAATCGATAGCAAAATAAATTATTAAGATTATACTTTAAAGGGAAAAGAAAGGGTTATGAGGTGCAAGATGCTTATTAAACAACCTATGGAAAGTTTAATGGAACAACAAAGTGTAACAGATGAAATTATGAAATATAAAGAATTATTAGATGAACGAATTATAACAGAAGAAGAATTTTTTATTAAGGAAAAAGAATTATTAAGAAAAATAATAAAATAAATATGGAATAATAAGAAGCTTAAAAATTGGCTTCTTTTTTATTACGTAATATAGTAGTTTAATTTATTGTAATTAATTGGGTTTAGGCTGTTAACAAAAATTAGAAAAGCATAAGTATAGTTTAAGACTCATGCTTTTCTAATTTTAACTACTACATACTTATTAATTTTTCCTGCATTTATTTCTTATCCATATTCTCAATCTTATTCATTTTATCCATCATTTTCATAGTATTCATTTGTATAGTTATATACATTTGCATCATGATATGCATGTGCATCATTTGCATATGCTCAGGCATAGTCATAGGCATAGTACTGTTAGATATAGGCATAATGGGCATAGGAATATTGGGCATATTGGGCATGTTTGGCATATTAGGCATAGGTGCAGGTGCCATCCTCCACGGCATCATGGGTTCTTCCATATTGTACATTTGATTCATATTGTTCCTCCAAAAATTATTATGTTACCCTATTATATATATTCAAATGAAGTCAAAATGTGTTTGTATGATAGAAAAATATAAGTAGGAATTTATAGAAGAAGCTCGGGTGCATTTAATTTAAGCTCTGAGTTTTGATTTTCACTTTGCACTGCACCTGTAAGTTGGGTATTTTTGCCCATGATGATAGGTTTGCTTACTGTTCTACATTCAAAGCTTTAGCCGCTGGTGCTGTTTTAAAACAAGATTCATTAGAGCAGCTTAAACAAGTAGTTAAATATAACAAAGAAGATGTTCTTTCTTATGCTCCAATTACAAAAGATAACATTGATAAAGGCATGACCATTGAAGAAATTTGCAATGCAGCATTACGGTTTAGTGATAATACAGCTGTAAACCTTTTATTTGATCATATAGGTGGACCTAATGGTTTTAAATCAGCACTTAATCAATTAGGGGATAACGTTACGCAACCTACACGTATAGAACCAGATCTAAACGAAGCCATACCTGAAGATATTAGGGACACTAGCACACCAAGACAATTGGCAACTGATTTACAAGCATACACAACTGGAGATATATTAACAGACGATAAGAAAAAAATTCTTATTGATTGGATGACATGTAATGCAACAGGTAATACACTAATTCGTGCAGGAGCACCAGAGGGCTGGGTAGTTATCATCGGAATATTTAGGGTAGTGTCAATGATAGTGGTGTTTGTAAAGTATAAAACATTTGGGATACTTCATACTTATGGGAATAAAATTACAGGGCTTGTGCTATTTGCATTCCCACTATCACTTGCTTTTTCCCAATCAGATGTGCTGATGTATATAATTTGTATGGTTGCAAGTGCCGCTGCTTTTGAAGAATTATTCATTCATCTATTATCAAATGAATTGCAAGCAAATAAGAAAAGTATATTCTTTAAGTGATAATAATTCTAGTTCTGGACAGGAATTTATTAAATCCACAGGTGCCAGCTTTGATAACTCTGAATATGAGATGTTTTTAAGAAATAAATTAAAACAAAATACAATAGCGCGTGATGTAGTTTTAAGAAAAACTACAAATAAAGATGCAAAAGAAATTGCAGTGCAGGATTATATATATTCAAATGTGGAATTCAAAGAAGAGGATATTTGTATGTTTGAGGAAGAAGAAAAATGTGGCGCAATTACTTATATAGCAGAAATTAATAATAAAACATAGGAAAAGTTCGTTTAGAAATATGTGATGGTGTAGGAGGTATTTATGGATTTGGTGTGCTCCCAGAACACCGTGGGAATGGTTATGGGAGAGACATTTTACTCTCATCAATAGAAAAATTGAAAGAGAAAAACTCAAAGAATATTATGCTTCAAGTGTCTGTAAAAAACAAAAATGCTTTAAAAAAGTCCTGCCGAAAGACCTTTACCGACTTTACACTCTCACCACGTTATAACAGTAAAAAAGATATTAAGAAGTGGATACTATATTCAAAATGTATGGCAAATGGTTATTCTATAAGAAAATGTGCAGAGCTAGTTGGAATAAGCATACCTACATCATTCTTTTGGAGATATAATTTTTAGATGCTATCAGAGTCTACATGGGTGTGGGTAATGTCGGTGGTGTAATTGAAGTGGACAAACTTTTTTTAGAGAATCGTTTAAAGGTAACCACAAGAAAAGCAAGACTTTTATCATGCCCCGAAAAGCTCATATGCGAGGGGTTGAGGGTAATAGAGGTAGTAATTTGTGCTATTGATAGAACTGGAAATATTATAACAGAACTAATTTGTAAGGCTAGAATAAAGCACACAGACTTAGAAAGGCTTTTTAAAGACAGAATTGAGGATGAATCTATTCTGTGTACTGATTCACATAAGAGGCATATTAAATTTGCTCAAAATTAAAATGTTGAACTACAACAGATTAAACGTGGTAAGCGCAAGGAAGGCATATATCATATACAGCATATTAATGCGTTCCATAGCAAATTAAAAGAGTGGATGTATCAGTTTCATAGTGTTGCAACAAAATATCTTGCTAATTACATGTACTGGTTTAAGTGGTTAGAGTTCTTTAAAACAGAGAAGGATACTGAAAAAAGCAAACATTTATTAGTTCAATCACATACATCTCATTCTGATACAAAGTTAAAGGATTTTAAAATTAGGGAAGCGATTTATATGCAATAATGTTAAATATTTGAAATATATACTTAATTATTGTATAATATAATAAAGACATAATGATTTAATAAATTGAAAGGAGTAGTTGTTTATGAAAATTTTTAATAAAACATATTTGGGTATTATTTTAGGCACTATTGTAGGAATTATAAATGTTTTACCGATGATATTGCAAAAGGTAGCTTGGGATGCTAATATATCAACTTTCTTGACTTGGGTTATAGTGGGCTTCTTTATTTCAACAACAAAGTTGGGATTCCATGGAGTTATAAAAGGAATTATTATTTCTATACTTATATTTATCCCCTCAACTATTTTTGTAATAGAATCTAATTTAACAGGAGCAATTTGGACTATGGTAATGACATTGATTTTCGGTGGTTTATTAGGGTATTTAATTGATAAACTTGAAAAACAACAATTCGTGAATTTGTAAAATATTGATTAAAGGAATCCTAAAATGGATTCCTTTAAAATTGGCATATTATCAACACTATGATTAAACATAGCCTAATATTTATATAAAAGCAATTTAGATAAGCTTAACTCCCCGATTATAAAAATACAAAATGAAAGTTTTTTAGGTAAGGATTTAGATTTATATAAAAAAAGAGTCAAGTTGACTTCGCCAATATTTTACATAAACAAAAAATTTCCTCCAGCTTTTATATTATGTGAAGGTGAAAGGATGTGTATGTTAGTGAATTTGGGAACAGCATTGATACATGGATTAATTTGGGCACTTATGTGGAGCAGTACGGTTACATTTATTGAAATAAAGTGGCCTCATTTATTTCTACAAGATTATCCGAAAGAACTACAGGAGGTTATTAATCTTCCTCCATTTACAAACAAAAAAGCTGCATATATGTTTGAAACAATAACGATGCTTTTAATTGTAGCTTTTATATTTTGGAGTGGCATATATACATATCATGAAAATCAAGTAAGTTATTGGATAATCTTTTGCCATATACTTATAGTCTGCCTGTGTTGGAATATATTTGATTTAATCGTGATGGACTGGCTTATTTTTTGCACTTGGCAGCCGAAGTTTATTGTACTTCCTGGGAGTGAGGGAAATAAAGCGTACAAAGATTATAAATTCCATTTTATCGGTTTCTTAAAGGGAAGTGTAATATCAGTAATTGGGTCGATTGTTATTTCAGGGATATGTTTTGTGATTTTAAAGTATTTAATATGGTAAGAGCATGAGCATAATGTGTGGTCATTTTAAGTCCGATTTTTATAAAGTTCAGCATAAACAACTACAAGAATTCTTGAAAGAATAATGGGGGTATGTCAACTTGTATTCTTATAGGAAGTAAGGCTAATTTATATTTTAAGAGGTGATGCAGTGAAGACAATAGCAAATTATATATCAATTGCGAGAATATTTTTTTCCATTACATTGCTTGTGGCAAAACCATTAAGTATAGTGTTCTTCGCAATCTATCTCGTTTGTGGAATTAGCGATGTTTTTGATGGATACATAGCAAGAAAAACAGATACCGCAAGTAAATTGGGTGAAAAACTTGACTCTGTTGCAGATTTGATAATGGTTGTGATACTGACAATTGTGCTATATCCAATTATTAATTCAATTATTAATTCAATTATAAATCCAACAGTTCAAATCATTGTTTGGGTAGTTATCATCGGAATAGTTAGAGTAGTGTCAATGATAGTGGTGTTTGTAAAGTATAAAACATTTGGGATACTTCATACTTATGGGAATAAAATTACAGGGCTTGTGCTATTTGCATTCCCACTATCACTTGCTTTTTCCCAATCAGATGTGCTGATGTATATAATTTGTATGGTTGCAAGTGCCGCTGCTTTTGAAGAATTATTCATTCATCTATTATCAAATGAATTGCAAGCAAATAAGAAAAGTATATTCTTAAAATGAGCATTATCCATATCAATTAACAGTTAAGACAAATAATTCTTAAGGTTCGTCATAAACAACTGTAAGAGAAAAGGATGGTGCAAATATATAGTATTAACTATTACTAATAAATAATAAAAAGGGGTTAGATATAGATTATGGGTGAAATAAAAAGTCCCTATATAAGATTAAGAGAAAGATTAAATAAAAATGACTATGAAGATATATATGCTCTTCAAGGAATTTGTTTAGAAATGGATAGAGTAAAACTAAAATTAGAGATTGATTATAAGCTAAGCAGGGCAGAAGGAAAAATTGATACTTTAAGCAAAATTAATGAATTCATGTATTATGATGGAGATGAGCTTATAGGTTATGCTGGTATATGTAACTTTGGGGGAGCTGTACTAGAAGTAAATGGTATGGTGCACCCCGGGTATAGAAGAATGGGTGTATTTAAAAGGTTATTTTCTTTAGTTAAAGATGAATGGAGAAGAGGCGATGCAACAAAAATGCTTTTGCTAAGTGATAATAATTCTAGTTCTGGACAGGAATTTATTAAATCCACAGGTGCCAGCTTTGATAACTCTGAATATGAGATGTTTTTAAGAAATAAATTAAAACAAAATACAATAGCGCATGATGTAGTTTTAAGAAAAACTACAAATAAGGATGCAAAAGAAATTGCAGTGCAGGATCATATATATTCAAATGTGGAATTAAAAGAAGAGGATATTTGTATGTTTGAGGAAGAAGAAAAATGTGGCGCAATTACTTATATAGCAGAAATTAATAATAAAATCATAGGAAAAGTTCGTTTAGAAATATGTGATGGTGTAGGTGGTATTTATGGATTTGGTGTGCTTCCAGAATACCGTGGGAATGGTTATGGAAGAGACATTTTACTCTTATCAATAGAAAAATTGAAAGAGAAAAACTCAAAGGATATTATGCTCCAAGTGTCTGTAAAAAACAAAAATGCTTTAAATCTTTATAAATCTTGTGGCTTTGAAGAGACTTATACTATGGATTACTATGAAATAAGTAAGTAAATATTGCATTTATGCAAAAATATTCTTAGATGTACTACTATCGGAATGCTATGAAAGTAAAACACTAATCATAAACACAAACATTGAATTGTTCGGTTTTATAGTTATGACGCTTAATAAGAATGATATGTTTAATTAAATACGAGTAAATTAAAGTAGGGGTTAAAATGAAGAAGGTTAATAGAAATTTAAAAATCGTAGCAGTATCTTTTGTAAATATTATCTTAGCTGCATTTGTATGGTATGTAATAACACTTATTAGTAGAAAATTTGGGCTTAAATTGCTTGAAAATAATTTTATAAATTATAGTGGCTTAGAAATTAGTATATTAATCGGCCAGTATTTTGTTATTAAAAAGTACAATAATGGCAGAGTTAGTTTTGATTTTATTGACATGAAGTTTAAACAAAATAGTTTTAAACAGTTATTTATAGGTATTGGCATAGGAACGCTAATGTATTTCGCTAGGGTGTTGATTTTGAGTGTAATAAAAATTGTAAAATTCAAAGGTATAGGGTTTATGTTCTACCCTACAAATGAAATTATTGTAGCTATTATTAGTGCATTCGTGACTTGTGCAATAGTCGGTTTTACTGAAGAAATATTATATAGGGGTATTATTTTAAAGCATTTAATGCAATTTAAAGGGAAAGTCGTTGCTCTGATAATAAGCTCATTAATTTTCACAATATTTCATACGCAGTATTATCAACAATTTCATGCCCTATTTGTTGTGTTTATTATGGGAATTCTATTGGGGTATTTGTATATAATAACAGAATCTTTATATTTGCCTATAGGGTTACATTTCGTAGTAGATTTTTATAGTTTCATAACAGGTGAATCTAACAATTTTTTACTTTTCGATATAAAAATTAGTAACTTGGTTTTCAGTTTATATTTTGATTATGTAACAATTATTGTAATTATAATACTGATTTTAATTTTAGCAGTGTATAAATTTAAACATAAAAAATTAAGTGCCAATACTTAAAAACAAGCTTAGGATTTATTATAAACGCTTATTTTTTTTATAGGTCGTGAGTAGAAATTACTGGACAGTAAAATTAATAGGGATTTCTGAATATCAATATGGCTTTATTTTTTAACACCATACTAATGGATTTAGATAATTCGTCAATCGTAAATCCATAATACCTAAACATTTGTAGAAAATTGAGAAGATTATTTTTATTGGGAGGTAATAACTTGAAAAAAGTAAGAGTTATAAAAATATTAATCTCAGCAATAGTTATTACATTATCGCTTTTAGGTTTATTTAATATCATTAATATAAAAATTATAATACCAATTGCATTACTATTATTAGGTATCTTGAGCATATTAAATGGGTATGACTCATATATTAATAACAAAAAAGGAGAATCAATTTTGTTAATTCTAAGTGGAGTATTCGTAATCTTTGTTTCTGTAATTATAACATTTTTTTAGTAAATTTAGGATTAGTAAGATAAGTTATACGATAAAGAGCGTGGTATGATTTGAATAAATATATACAACCCACAAGCATTTGCTGAAATGATAGGTATTTCGGTAAGAACATTACAAAGATGGGATAACGATAAGAAATTAATAGCTTTTAGAAATCCTTCTAATAGAAGATATTATACCCATAACCAATATGCTTAATATATGGGAAAATAATTCAAGATAAAGACATCAAAAAAACCATTATTTATACAAGGGTTTCGAGTAGTGGTCAGAAAGATGATTTAAAAAATCAAGTTGCTACTCTTAAAGAATTTGCCAATGCTAGAGGTATCATAATTGATGAGGTATTTGAGGATATTGGAAGTGGACTTAATTAGTTAAAAGTAACTAGTGGAACTGTAGGTTTTAAAGCAGGTAGGTACTATGTTTCTGTTTTAATTAATGTTCAAGGTACTAATGATTATGCAAGCTCTAATAATCAAGGAATAGGAATAGATTTAGGAATAAAAGACTTGGCAATAGTCAACACAATGAAGCTACCATTTAAACATATAAATAAAACCAAAGAAGTTAAAAAGAGAACACATTAAACTTTCAAGGAAATATGAGAGTTTAAAGGTAAGAAATAAAAAAATAAATATAAAAGGAGGAACTGCTACCAGGCAAAATATATCCGAACAAATAGTTATGGTACAAAAACTTCATCAGAAACTTTCTTATATTAGAAACAATTATGTTAATCAAGTAGTTAATAAGATAGTAAAAACCAAACCGTCTTATATAATAATTGAAGATTTAAACGTAAAAGGAATGATGAAGAATAAGCATTTGGCAAAGGCAATAGCACAACAAAATTTTTATGGCTTTAGAGTTAAACTTACTTTCAAATGTAAGATTAACAATATAGAATTAAGAATTGTTGATAGATGGTATCCATCAAGTACAACGTGTTAAGGAAGATTTAAAACTTTCAGACAGAGAGTATGTATGTCCAGTATGTGGACTTATAATTGATAGGGATAAAAATGCTAGTATAAACCTTGCAAATGCTAAAACATACAAAGTAGCATAACCAAGCTATTGTATATATGTACCGATGGCTAGTCGGGAATTTACGCCTTTGGAGTGTTATATCAAATGTTAGTAGTATAGTTTGCTATATGAGGACAGACACGTTGAAAAAGGAATTTTCTTGGTATGGGGATAATTGTCCATATTTTAAGTAGCAGTGAATAGAAGGAATGAAACTAATATTAAAATATATAAAAAAATATAAACCGCTTCTAGTGCTGAATATAATATCCGTTTTTGGATTTGTATTAGTGGAATTAGGAATTCCAACAATAATGGCTAGAGTGATTGACACAGGAATAGCTAATAAGGATATAGAATACACAAAGCATATGGGTATTGTAATTGTAGGAATATCTATAGTTGGAGCCATGGGTACAATATTATTAGGATACTGTTCTTCAAAAATCTCTACTAGTATGATTAGAGATTTAAGAAACGATATTTTTAAAAAATCTCAGGAATTTTCACATAGTGAATATGATAAGTTTGGGATATCGTCAATGATAACCAGAACAACCAATGATGTTTTTCAATTACAACAATTTACAAATACATTATTAAGAGTAGCATTCCTTGCACCGGTTATGTTTATTGTAAGTTTGGTAATGATTATAAGAACGAGCTTACATTTGTCTGTAGTATTAGCGATAACGGTACCATTCATAGTGCTTGGGGTAATTATTATATCTAAGATATCTTATCCAATATCAGAAAAGCAACAGAAAAAATTAGATAAATTAAATAGAATATCAAGAGAAAATTTAACTGGAGCGAGAGTAATTAGGGCATTTGGTAACGATGATCATGAAAACCAAAGATTTGAAGAAATTAACAATGAGTATACAAATCTATCTAAGAAGTTATATAAGCTTATGGCAATTTCTCAGCCAACTTTCTTTTTCTTGTTGAATTTAGCAGTGCTCGCTATTTTTTGGATTTCTAGCAAAATGATAAATGCAGGAACGCTACAAGTTGGACAACTGGTAGCATTTATAGAATATTTGTTTCATGCAATGTTCTCAATTATGCTTTTTTCAATGATGTTTATCATGTATCCAAAAGCACAAATTTCAGCTAATAGAATTAACGAGATATTAGCTGAAGAGCCTATTATTAAAAATCCTAAATATGGTGTTAAAAATACGGCTATTAGGGGGATTGTGGAGTTTGATAATGTTACCTTTATTTATCCAGATGGAGAGATTCCAGTTTTAAGTGATATATCCTTTACAGCAGTAAAAGGAGAAAAAGTTGCATTTATAGGAAGTACAGGCAGTGGGAAAAGTACGTTAATTAATTTAATTCCAAGATTTTATGATGTTACAAAGGGTAGCATAAAGATAGATGGCGTAGATGTGAGAGAATATGATTTAAAAGCACTACGTGAAAAAATGGGGTTTATACCTCAGAAAACATTGTTGTTTACTGGCAGTATAGGCACTAATATTAAATTTGGTAAAGCTGCTGCAGATAAACAAGAACTTGAACATTCGGCTAAGGTAGCCCAGGCTTATGATTTTATTAATAGTAAACATAAAAAATTTGAAGAATTAATAAGTGAAGGTGGATCTAATATGTCAGGAGGTCAAAAGCAAAGATTATCTATTGCAAGAGCATTAGTTAGAAAGCCTGAAATTTATATTTTTGATGATAGTTTTTCCGCTTTAGATTTTAAAACAGATGCAATGCTTAGAGAAAAGTTAAAGGACGAAACTAGAGATTCCGTAGTTTTAATGGTTGCACAACGGATAGGATCCATAATTGATGCTAATAAGATTATAGTATTGAATGAAGGCGAGATAGTAGGAATAGGAACTCATAAAGAATTACTAAAAACCTGCGAAATCTATTATGAAATTGCATCATCTCAACTTACAAAGGAGGAACTGGAACAATGAAAAAGTTAACGGATAATATAAGAAAAATTTCTCCCTTCGTAAAACCATATAGGAGAGCACTGATTGGCGCAATTTTATTTATAGTAGTAGCGTCTATTTTTACTGCTATTGCTCCAAAAATAGAGGGATTAATTACAACTAGTCTTGCCAAAGATGTTGTGAATATAGCAAAAGGTATAAAAGGAGCTTCAGTTAACTTTAATTATATTTTAAGGGTATTGGTAATATTGGCTTTTATTTATATATTTGGAACATTATCAACATATGCAGCAAGTTTGTTGTTAACTAATTCTATTCAAAACACTATGGAAGATTTAAGAAATGCTGTACAAGGTAAAATTAGAAAATTACCTATAAGTTATTTTGATAAAAATAGCTATGGGGATATGCTGAGCCGCATAACAAATGATATAGATACTATCTCTAATGCACTTCAACAGAGTTTTAGCCAAGTTATAAATTCAATATTGGCAATAACTCTAGCTATTGCGATGATGTTTACAATTAATATAAAACTTGCATTGGTAGCTATACTTATAATACCGATAAGTTATTTAGTGTCAAAATTTATAGTAAGTAAATCACAAAATTTATTTTATAGACAGCAAAATGTTTTGGGGGAATTAAATGGTAAAGTGCAAGAAATATATACTGGTTTTAACGAAATAAAGCTGTATGGAAAGCAAGAAGATGCTATAAAAGATTTTGAAAATATTAATGAAGAACTTTTTAATACTGGATTTAAGGCGCAATTTATATCTAGTATAATTTCTCCATTAGTTTCATTGGTAAGTTATTTAGGAATTGCAGCCATTGGAATTCTTGGCGCAACATATGCTATAAATGGAATAATGACAGTGGGTAATCTTCAAGCATCTATTCGTTATATCTGGCAAATAAACCAACCAATTTCTCAAGTAACACAATTATCTGCTGCAATACAATCAGCCTTTGCGGCAATTGAACGTGTATTTGAAATATTAGATGAGAAGGAGGAGATTCCAGATAAAGCCTCTTTTATAAAGCTCGCGAATGTACGTGGAAATGTTACTTTTGAACATGTCAAATTTGGATATAGTGGAGATAAGATTTTAATTGAGGACTTAAACGCAGAGATAAAAAGTGGTCAGATGGTTGCTATTGTAGGTCCAACAGGAGCAGGTAAAACAACATTAATAAATTTATTAATGAGATTTTATGATATTCAAGGGGGAGCTATAAAGATAGATGGAGTGGATACTAGAGATATGAAACGTGAAGATTTACGTTCTATATTCGGTATGGTTCTTCAGGATACTTGGCTATATAATGGAACAATTTATGAAAACATTGAGTATGGTAGATTTGGAGCTACCAAGGAAGAAATTATTGAAGCGGCTAAAATAGCTAACGTACATCACTTTATTAAAACACTTCCAGATGGGTATAACATGTTTCTAAACGAAGAGGCTTCTAACATATCTCAAGGAGAGAAACAACTTTTGACTATAGCAAGAGCTATAATATCAAATCCAGCAATATTAATATTAGATGAAGCAACTAGTTCAGTTGACACTAGATTAGAAATATTACTTCAAAAAGCTATGAGGAATATAATGAAAGGAAGAACTAGCTTTGTTATTGCACATAGACTTTCAACTATTCGTAATGCAGATTTAATATTGGTTATAGATGAAGGAAATATTATAGAACAAGGAACCCATAATGAGTTAATGAAAAAGGGCAGTTTCTATGAAAAACTCTATAATAGTCAGTTTGGGAGTCCGGTAGCAAATTAAACTAATTATTAATGAATATTTAAAGTATCATGGTCGTATTGTATTTTATTGTGTATAAAAAAGTTATATGCAGAAAGGGAGTTTAGTATGTTTGAAGAACTTAACAGGGAACTTATAAATGTCAAAGAAAAATTGTTGAGAAAAAAGAAATTTCAAAGTTCGGTTAACCAGACTAGGGAAGTGTTGCAAAAAGAATTAGATAGAAAGATAGAGCTCGAAAATATTCTTAAAGATGAGGATAAGGATGTCAAAAAACTTGAATCATTAAGTATTACTAGTATATTTTATTCGATACTCGGGAGTAAACATCAACAGCTTGAAAAAGAGAGGCAAGAGTTGCTTTCTGCTAGGTTAAAGTATGATGAGTGTTGTAAATCAGTTTTAGCATTAGAGAGGGAAATTGTATCGTATAAAGCTTCATTAAACAGTCTACTTGGCGTAGAGTGTGAATATGAAACTGTATTGAAGCACAAAAAAGAGTTTATACTGCGATTAAATGATGGTAAATCTCAAAAGTTACTTCAACTTATAGACAACCTAGCTGACCTTGAAGCACAGAAGAAAGAATTGAAGGAAGCAATTGCGTCAGGTGAGGCTGTACAAATTGAACTTGGACGGGTAAAAAATTCTCTTGAAAGCGCTGAAGGCTGGGGAACATGGGATATACTAGGAGGAGGCTTACTTGCAACTGCAGCTAAGCACTCACATATTGATGAAGCTAAGGAATATGCAAATAATACAAAAATTGCATTGATACGATTCCAAAATGAATTATCCGATGTGAATTTAATAATGAATATAGATATAAATATTGGGTCTTTCGAAACATTTGCAGATTATTTTATTGATGGTCTTATATCTGATTGGGTTGTACAATCAAGGATCTGTGAATCATTAGATAGTGTACATCGTGTTGCAAACAATGTAGAAAATGTAATAGGTTCACTGAAAGAAAAGCTCGATAGTATACAAAATGCCTTGCTTTCAACGGAAGAAAATATTAAATTGCTTGTTGAACAAGCGTAAATGTAGATTGAGGAAACATAAAAGTTATTTTGTTTAAAGGTAGGCATTAATTAAGGAGGAGTAGATGTTGATATCAGCGCAAACAAATATACACGATGAGGAAGTGGTTTTTTGAATGTATTAATCGCAGAAGATGAAAAGGACATCAGAATCCTTTTAAAGTTAGAGCTTGAGCAGGAGGGATACTCTGTATTTGCTGCAGAGGATGGCATTGAGGCTTTAGAAATCATACGAAACAAAGCAATTGATATTGCTATCCTTGATGTTATGATGCCACGACTGGATGGATTCAATCTGCTACGAAAAATCCGTCAAACAAGTAATCTTCCTGTCATATTTCTAACCGCTAGAGGTGATGATATGGACAAGATTTTAGGACTCGGGATTGGTGCTGATGATTACATAGTAAAGCCGTTTAGCATGCCAGAACTGCTTGCAAGAGTTGGTGCACAGCTTAGGCGAAACCTTGAATACTCGGTGCAAAATACGCACGCATTCTCCAAAATAAAGTATGGCAGCTTGTGCTTGGATAAAGATGCCTGCTGCGTCTATAAAGAGGATGTGCTGGTGGTACTGAATGCAAAAGAATATATGTTGCTTAAGTACCTTATGGAGAATCCGGAAAGGGTTTTTACCAGAAAGCAGTTATACAAGGCAGTATGGGATGAGGATATTTATTGTGACAATAACACCATTATGGTGCATATAAGTCATATCAGAAATAAGATTGAGACTGATCCAAGAAATCCGGAATATGTCAAAACCATTAGGGGTATTGGATATAAGTTTCATAAACAGAGCACGGTTAGCTTATGAACAGAAAAATAGAAAGCAGATTCTTAGCAAACTATGTCCTCATGTTTATTATTTCCATAATGATAGCTCTATTCGCACTTATGCTTTTAGGTTTTACAAACGATGTTATATCCAAGACCCTTGCTAAGAATAATTATACTGCAGAAAGCCTAATGAAGGATGATTATAAAAGGATTGACGTAGAACAGGTTATTTATAATGGCGGCGGTGTACAGGTAATTAACACCGATTATGAAGTTGCATATTCTTTAGGGCTTAACACTATTTCAAAAGGTAAACTTACCACAGCGGAGTTTACTGATTTTTTGATGAAGAGTAAAAGTATTGAAAGACGTTATAGCTATAGTATTAAATATAATTCTAAAAAGCAATTTTGGCTGGTAGTGACGTTTCCAACTTCTATTAGAATTGATTTGAATTTCGTATACAACAAAGAATACAATTCCGTTGATAAACAGGGAGTAGTTGGTGTTATTGTTGCTGTTACCTTACTTTACTTCATACTGCTTGCAATATGCACCGTGATATATTCAAAGCTATCATCTATAAGCATTATAAGCCCATTAAAGAAACTTTGTCACAGTGCTTCTCGATTGAAAGATGGAGATTATTCTTCAAGAGTTGAGCTTAATTTGAAAAATGAGTTTGGAGAATTAGAATATATATTTAACGAAATGGCAGAACAAATTGAACAGGAAATATATCTTAGAAATCAGTCTGAAGAAAACCGTAAAAGGCTTATACTTAATATTTCTCATGATCTTAAAAACCCTCTTGCAAGTATTATGGGTTATGCAGAGTTTAGCTATAACAAACCTGATTTATCAAAAGAAGAATACCGTACATACATGAAAGTAATATGTGAAAACAGCGTAAGAGTAAATAATTTAGTTACTAACCTATTTGAGCTGTCTAAAATGGAAAGTTCGAAATATTTATTGAATAAAACCAGAGTTGATATATGTGAGTATATGAGGGAAGAAATAGGTTTTTTTATAACTACATTTGATAAGGCACAATTTACATATGATTTTGAGATACCAGAAAAAGAAATCTTTATTGACATCGATTTAAAGCAGATGAATAGAGTAATCCAAAATCTTGTTTCTAATACAATAAAATATAATCCCAAAGGAACACTCTTAATGATCAGCTTATTTGAGCAGGGTGATGGAGTCGTTATTATCTTTAAGGATAATGGGATTGGAATGCCTTCAGAAATCGCAAAAGATATATTTAATCCATTTTTTGTGTCAAATAAGAATTGGAAGTATCTGAGAAAACAGACTAAATATTTGTAGAAGGGAGACTAATATGAAATCATTATTTAAAAAAGATACAACTTCTCGTGGGTCAAAAACCAATTTGTTGCTTCAACTACGTTTTCTTTTACCGCTACTCACAGCAGTTATAATCGCTTTGTATATTATTGTTATACGCCCACATCTTATGATTACAATGAAAACTGTCCCTATAGAGTTAGGGTTTGCGTTAATATTGATACTTTCTTTGGTTGTAGCAATAGCAACTCTTTTCATCTCAATTTTGATTGCAGTAATTATTGCTGTTTGTACACGTAAAAAAGCAAGGATAACGCCCTGGCTTTTGAAACTGCGGAGTCAGTTGATTGTAGCAGTAGTATTATTATTTGTGAATGTTGTTTCTATACTATGTAGCCAGTGGATGGCATACACGCCACCTATACTTGGAGATAATGGCAAACCATTAGTGGGTAGTATTGCTACCTTAGAGAAAGTAAGTCTAGGTGGTAGTGATCAGTGGATAACTATTCGTGGAAAAAATAAAAATAATCCGGTGCTACTTTTTCTAGCTGGTGGTCCCGGTGGAACACAGCTAGCCGCAACCAGAGAGCAACTAAAAAAACTTGAAGATAATTATGTGGTTGTTAACTGGGATCAACCAGGGGCGGGTAAGTCAATTAATGCTGTACCTCTTAAATCAATTACCCCTGAGCGATATATTTCTGATGGACATGAGCTAACACAGTACCTGTGCAATAGATTTAAACAAGAAAAGGTATATGTACTTGGTGAGTCGTGGGGGAGTGCACTAGGTATATTGCTTGTGCAATGTTACCCAGAACTATTTTCTGCTTTTATTGGTACTGGTCAGATGGTTGAATTCGTTGAAACCGATGTCCGTATGTATGAACTAGTGCTTAAGATGGCAAAAGATAGCAGAGATATAAAACAAATTGAAAAAATGAAAAATCAAGGCCTGCCACCATACCATGGTAAAGATGTAGTTTGGAAATTTTCTACCCTCTCACAGTACTTGAGTAAACATATGACAAAAAATTCTGAAATTGAGAGAGCAGGATATAATACATTTGGTGAAATTGGAGGTACTGAGTATGGGTTATGCGATAAAGTAAATTATTTTTTTGGTTTAGTTACTACTTTTAATCATGTCTATCCTCAGTTATACAATTTAGATCTACGTAAACAAGCTATAAAGTTAGATGTTCCAGTGTACTTTATGGAAGGTCGTCACGATGTCAACGCGTCACCAGTATTGGTTGAGGATTATTTCAATTCACTAAAAGCCCCTTCTAAAGAGCTCATTTGGTTTGAACACTCAGGGCACGATCCATGGAGAAACGAACCAGACAAGTTTGTTGATTTGATGATAAATTTGATATTGAAGGAAACAAAGATAAAGTAACAGAGTTATTGAAATGGGACTGTTTTCCGTTTCTTGTACTGAGTCTCCACATTATTGATATATCAATGAAGTGGGGACTATGAGTCGTCCCTATTATTATCGTAGTAGCGCCAACATTGCTTGTTTATCTATACTAATTCACATATAAATGGCTTGGACAATTGATTTTAGTGTTGCGTATATATAAACAATGTATGGTCTTTATTTATGAGGAAATTGTTCCAAAGTGTGGTAAATTATGATAATATTACATTAGTTACGACGCAGTTGTATTTTATTATGTATTAAAAGTTATTTGAATTGGGGGAGGATTAAGATGTTTGAAATTAGTGATAAAGAAGAAAAATGGTTTTTTAAACCTCGAAATTATGTAATTGGAAGAGATAGAGTTGAAATTATAACAGACCCTAACACTGATTTTTGGCAAAGAACTTATTATGGATTTAGAAATGATAATGCTCATGTTCTTTATATTACAACAGATGAAAGATATTTTTCATTTACAGTAAAGGCAGAGTTTAATAGTACAGCATTGTTTGACCAATGTGGAGTTGCAATTTATCAAAACAGTGAAAATTGGGTAAAGGCAGGAATAGAATTTCATGACAATAATACTGCATGGCTTGGAAGTGTGGTAACAAATCATGGATATTCTGATTGGGCAACTACGGATATTGGAGCATTTGTAAATTGTATGTGGTATAGATTAAGCAGACGAGAGAGTGATTATTGTCTTGAAAATTCCTTTGATGGTGTAAATTTCAAACAGATGCGGATTTTCCACTTGTTTGAAGGTGAAAAAGAAATTAATATTGGGTTACTTGCATGTTCACCAAGTAAAAATTCTTTTAAGGCTGTTTTTACTGAAATGAAGATAGGGGATTGTTTATGGAAAGAGCATAAATAATAAAATGAGAAAATAACATATGTGTAGGCGTTATGATATTAAGTGCTGTATTATTGTATTCCCATTTGGAACACCAGAAACATTTAGTAAATTAGGGATTAAAAAAACTATCTTAATTATTAGAATTTTAGGATTGATATTATTAATAGGAAGTTTTATTTGCTATAGTAATCCTCAGATATTATTTTAAGTAGTTAGGTTACATGTTTCTTAAATTGTTTAGTAATTGTAAAAAAAGTGAATAAGGGGTTTGACTTTGACAAAAAATATTTTGTTAGAATGCTTGACAAAATATTTTTTGTTAGATATAATTGTAAATATAAGTAATTGCGGAGGTGCTAATTATGAAAATTACAACAGGGCAAGCTGCACGAGGTGAAAATTTTTTTAAAAGACCTATTTTAATAAATAAATTATGGAGAAAAATCGATTCAGCTAGTAGTATTATAATTTCAGCTCCAAGAAGGGTTGGGAAAACATCTTTAATGAGGTATATAGAAGATAACCCAAGGGATAAATATTATATAATCTATGTAATTACGGAGTCTGTTTACAACGAAAATAAGTATTATAAGGAAATTGTAAAGGCCATTTTAAATTGCGATTCAATAAAGAAAAGAGACAAAGTAATAAATTCAATTAAAGATTTAGCTAAAACCATTTTTAAAAGTATTGACGAAGTAGGCATAGACACTGTTAAGTTTACTAAGACTATTGAACTTAATTATTATGAAAAGTTTATAGAAATTATGAGATCTATTGATTTAGAAGGGCACAAATTAATTATAATGATAGATGAATTTGCTCAAACGATAGAAAATATTCAACAAAATGAAGGCACTACATATGCAGTTCATCTTCTTCAAAGTAATAGAGCATTAAGACAAAATAGTGATATAAATAATAAATTTCAATTCATATATACAGGGTCCATAAGCCTCGAGGGTATTGCAAGACGAATGGACTCTTCAAAGTTTATAAATGATCTAGATATTTTAAAAGTCACTCCACTAAGTGAATCAGAGGGGAAAAGTCTTATAAATGAACTACTTAAAGGGCTTGATTTCACAATGGATACCGCTACTATAAATCATATGCTACATGAAATTAAGTGGTTGATTCCTTTTTATATTCAACTTGCTATGGATAAAATTCAGGATATTTATGATGAAGATCAAATATGCTCTATATATAATAAATCGGTTGATATAGCAATTAAACGGATGATAGAGGAAAATAATAAATTTAGCAGTTGGCATGAGAGGCTTAAGGTGTACAAAAATAATGACTATAAGTTTATTATAGAAGTATTAAACATAATAGCTATAACAGAAGCTAAGAAGATAACTTATAACGAAATATATGATTTAGCTGTAAAATATAATCTTTGCGAAACATATAAAGATCTCTTAAATACTATTATTGATGATGGATATATAAATAATGATGAGGAGGAAAAATTATATACATTTACCTCTCCTATATTAAGAATGTGGTGGTGTAAAAAAAATGCAAACTAGTACTTTAAGTTTTTATAATCCCAATAATTTATCGCATCAAGAATTAGTTGATAGATTTGTAATAAGGAAAAAAGAATTTCAAAAGATTTTTAAAGATATAAAAAATTCTGACATGAAATATCCAGAGCAGCATTATATCATAGAAGGTCAAAGAGGATATGGTAAAACAACTTTATTAAAAAGAATATACTTTGAAATAAAAGGAGATAAGCAGCTAAAAGCAAAGTTTATCCCTGTTATATTTCCTGAGGAGCAATACAGTATACGGAGACTGTTTAAACTTTGGGAGGTAACGGCTGCGAATCTTGAAATGGAAAATGATGAGTTTGTAGGGCTTTATGATGAAATGGATAAATATGCAGAGGTAGAAGACTACGAAGATATATGCTTTAAAATACTTGAGCAAAAACTTAAAGAAAAAAATAAAAAATTAATACTATTAATAGATGATACTTTCGGTATTCTAAAGAAGTTTAAAATCTATGAGCAGCAAAAACTTAGAGAAATTCTATTAACCTCTGCTGAAATTCGAATTATAGGAGCATCTTCAGAAGTTTTAGAATTTACTTTTGATTATAGTAATCCCTTCTATAACTTCTTTAATCTGATAAAATTAGAAGGATTAAATTCAGAAGAAACTGTGGAATTTTTTGAAAAGTTAGGTGGAATTTTTAATAAGAAGGGTATAAATGAGATACTTAAAAGTAACAGTGGGAAAATAGAAGCTTTAAGGCGGTTAACAGGTGGGGTGCCAAGAATCATGGCATTACTTTTCGATATTTTAAATGTTGACAACGGACCCGTATTTAAACAATTAGATACATTACTAGATAGAGTAACACCTCTTTATAAACATACAATGGATAGGTTATCTCCAGTGCAACAGGAAATTGTTGATGTTATAGCTTTACGCTTTGATGCCATAACCACAAAAGAAATAGCAGATAAAATAAGAATGCAAAGTAAAGAAGTATCCGCTCAGTTAAATCAATTAGAAAAAAACGGAGTAATAAATAAAACACCTGTAAATAAGAAAAATTATATGTACAAAATAAAAGAACGATTTTTTAACATATGGTATATGATGAGGTTTGGGGGAGAAAAAGAAAAACAGCAGGTGAAATGGCTTGTGGGTTTTTTTGAAAGCTGGTGCAATAAAGAGGACCTAATTAACAAAAGTGAAAAAAATGAAAAAAATGAAAAAAATGAAAATGATTTTAATACCATTTATGTTTTATCTGAAACCTTACTTTCTAATGATCGAATAGAAGAATCCTTAGAAAAAGCTCGCTTATTTTTAAGATCAGCTAATAATACAGATAAATATAATAAATCTATTAATGAATATTTAATTTTTCTAATGGCTAAAAAACAATACAATTCCTTATTTAAAATGTTTAATGAAGCTGAATTTAAGCTAAAGGATAAATTTAAGCCTACTTATTATGCGTTAATGTATTTTATGAAAAATCAAAATGAAAAATTTGAAATTGAGTATAAAAAAGTTGGAAAAGAATTAGAGGAAACTGTTGAAGAGATTATTGAAAAAGTTAAATCATCACCTGCGGTGCTGTAATAGTAAAGAAAGAGACAATTAAATACATACTAATATGATTGATATATAAATAAAACTATTCTACATCGGTATTATTTATGTTACTATTATTACGGTAGTTAAAGTTTAAAACACATAATATATACATAATAAAAAGGGGACCTGGAATCATGATAGACATAACAAAAGTATACCTTCAAAAGAAGTATAAAATAAGTTCAAAAACGCTAAAACTCTATGATATAGCAATACAAGATGTACAAGATGAGTTTAAAATTCTTGATGAAATAAGAGAGTTTAATCAACTTAAGGTTTTGACCGCACTACAAGATGAACGAATTAGCGAATGCCATTTTACAAATTCATCTGGATACGGTTATGGCGATATTGGGAGAGATTCATTAGATAAAGTATATGCAAGAATTTTCAATTGTGAGAGTGCACTCGTTCGGCCGCATTTCGTAAATGGAACACATGCAATTGGAGCGTCCTTATTTGGTAATTTAAGACCTAATGATACCATGATATCGGTATGCGGAACACCTTATGATACACTTCTTAATATAATAGGTATAAATGCTAAGGAGGATATAGGCTCATTAAAAGATTATGGTGTAAAATATAAACAATTAGAATTAAACGATAACTCTAAAGTTGATATTGATTTAATGAAAAAGACACTGATTGAAGATAAGTCAATAAAGCTAATTCATATTCAAAGATCTACTGGATATGGCTGGAGAAAAGCATTATTAATTTCTGAAATAGATGATATTATAAGCGCTGCAAAAGCTATAAATCCAAAGGTTATTTGTTTTGTAGATAATTGTTATGGTGAATTTATTGATGTTACGGAGCCTACAGATGTAGGAGCAGATATAGTTGCTGGATCCCTCATAAAAAATATTGGTGGTGGAATTGCACCTACAGGTGGATATATTGCAGGTAAAGAAGAATATGTACGACAAGCTTCTTACAGACTAACAACTCCTGGAATAGGAGGGGAATGTGGTTCTACGTTTGGAGTTATGCGTTCTTTATATCAAGGACTATTCATAGCACCACATATAGCTATGGAAGCATTGAAGGGCGCTATTTTCTGTGCAAGAATTATGGAACTTGCAGGTTTTGAAGTTCTTCCTAAGTATACTGATAAAAGAAGTGATATAATTCAAGCAATTAAATTTAATGATAAGGAAAAGTTAATTAATTTCTGTAGGGGTATACAAGAGGGGTCTCCCATTGATTCTTTTGTTCAATGTGAACCGTGGGACATGCCAGGATATGAAGATAAGGTTATAATGGCAGCAGGTGCATTTATTCAGGGAGCATCTATAGAATTATCTGCAGACGCTCCAATAAGAGAGCCTTATATAGCATATTTACAGGGTGGATTAACGTTTGATCATGCTAAAATTGGAATACTAATAGCACTTTCAAGAGTTATTTGAACTAGAAAGTAAATATTTATGACTTAATAATAGAATAAAAAAATCCTGCAATTGATATATTCATTGCAGGACTTTTTTGTTACATAAAATCTTTAAAGGTGGATATTTAATACTTTCTGTAAATACCAACAAGTACACCTAAAATTACACAGTCATCAACTATGATAGGGGACATAGTTGAATTTTCAGGCTGAAGCCTTATATGATCTTTTTCCTTGAAAAATCTTTTAATAGTTGCTTCATTATCAATAAGAGCTACAACTATATCGCCATTTTTAGCGGTATTGATTTTCTCAATTATAGCAAGGTCTTTATCCAATATTCCTGCTTCAATCATGCTGCTACCAGAAACTTTAAGCATAAATAGTTCATTATTGGTTTTAGTGAAATTTAAAGGAAGTGTAAATGTATCTTCAACATTTTCAACTGCGAGTATTGGTTTGCCAGCAGTGATTTTCCCTATAATAGGTATATCTATAAGTTCTTTTCTTATGACAGAATCCTTTATTAATTCAATTGCACGAGGCTTGGTAGGGTCTCTACGGATAAATCCTTTTTTTTCTAGTCTTGCTAAATGCCCATGAACAGTCGAAGTAGATCTTAATCCTACGCCATCACATATTTCTCTGACTGAAGGTGGATATCCTTTTAGTTGTACCTGTTTCTTTATAAAGTTATATATTTCACTTTGCTTATCTTTTTTTTCAGTTAACATGTAAACGCCTCCCATTCATAGTATAATTATACCATATAAATGTAATAACATCAAACTTACGTTCTGTTTTATAGTTATTAATAAAAATAAAAAATTATATATTATTATGTATGAATACATAAGTCATTATTAAGGGGTGTTAGTGTTTGATTATTGAAAATATATTTGCTATAATAGTCTATTATGAAAGTATTTGAAATAAATAGATTGGAGTGTTGTATGTCTAAAAATTGTATATTTAATAATAAGAAAATTTGTAATAGTTGTGGAGAATGTGAAGTCTGTGAATTAAATTCAAATAAGAAATGTAATAATTGCGGTAAATGCTTAGAAATGGAAGGTTACGATGTAAAAGCTATAAAAATTGATGAAGTTTTTGAGGATAATGAGATTGAAGGGGTAGAAGAGGTAGACGAAAATATTTGTGACAGGTCTGAAATTAATTTAGCGGAAGAAGTAGATAATGATGAAAATGAAAATGATGAACTACCAAAACTTGAAGATTATGACTCAGTGGTAGCCAGCGATGAATTTTTAAAACTACATAAAGATGAGTTCATACCTGAAAACAATGAGGTTTGGGAATTTATAGATGACATAGACGGGGCAAAAGAGCTACTTGAAAATGAAGATGATAACTCAGGATTACTTCAAGAAGAATTTCCTGGACTTATAAGACTAAAAAAAATATAAGTATTAGAAAGTATATATTACGCATAATGCATTAACCGTATTGCAATACGCGTAATATATACTTTTTTTTATTCATCAGAAAGTGGATTTGACTTAACCGCATTTCTTAATTTATCATTATCTACATGAGTATATATTTGGGTGGTAGATATATTTTCATGGCCTAATATTTCTTGTAGACTTCTAATGTCTACATTTCCATATTTATACATAAGAGTAGCAGATGTATGCCTTAATTTATGAGGAGTATACTTATCTTTATTAAGTCCAGCATTACCTATATATTTTTTTACAATTCTCTCCACAGTGCGTTTATTAATTCTTCCATATTTACCACTTATAAAAAGGGCATCCTTATCTTCAGAATGAATTTTATCTATGTTCATATTTCTAATAGGCAAATATTTATAAATTGATTTCAATGAAGCTTTATTCAAATAAATGGTTCGTTCTTTATTTCCTTTCCCAATAATAGATAATGTATCATCTTTAAAATCGGATATGTTTATACTACAAAGTTCTGACAGCCTGATACCACAATTTAAGAATAATGTAATAATACTATGGTCGCGAATAGAATGCTTATCTCTAGAGCTTGTAGCGTCTAGTAGTGCCTTACTTTCACTTAATGTTAAAAAAACAGGACTTCTTTTACCAAGTTTTGGTGACTCTAAATCTATTGTCGGGTCTATAGTTAGCACTTTAGCCTTAGTGGTTAAATACTTGAATAGGGACTTTATAGATGCAATTTTTCTTGCTTTAGCGTAGTTACCATTAGCCCTATATTTCCCAAGATAGGAGATATAGGCATATAAATCCTGCAATGTAAGAGTTTTTAATGTATCTAAAGTTAGGTCACTAATTATAATGTTCTCAAGAGGCAGAGCATTTTCTGAAGAGACTAGACCTTTGTATATTTTTAAGAACTTTAATAGCAATGATAAATCAGCAGTATAAGCAACAACAGTAGAACTAGAACATCCTTTAATAGTAGATAAATAATTCAGATAATCATTTAGAAACGGTGGGAGTTCATTGTTATAAATAGTATTTATATTCGATTTCATAAGTACCTCCAAAAATCATTATAATGTCGTGAAACTTACATTTCACGACATTATTATACTACAAGAGGGGGAGCAAAATCCTGATTTTTCTAAAATAATAAAAATAAACAAATGTTTTTATTATTTTTATTATTTCCACATGCAATTTGAATTTTATTCTTCGAAAGTTATAGTGAAATCATGGCCTGTGGAGCTACAATATTACCGACTTCAAAAGGAGATTTATACTACCACTGAAATTTTCTATTTGTTAGGTTATGTAACTCTTACTTATAGAATTGGGAGACTTTCCTTCTAAAATGTCGTTAAACTAAAAAAGCTATCAGTTTTGTTTGCATCACTGATAGCTTTTTATAGTATAATTTCTATCCAATACTAAGGATTATACGTTTATAGAAGTTTCTACTCCTAATGCATCTTTATTGGCCTCGATTATTGGTTTTACATATTCATCTATAAATTCTATTACTTGACTTGGAGCTCTACCTACAAATTTAATCGGGTCAATTACAGCAAATATCTCTTCTTTTGACATCCTAAAACTATCATCATTTATTATTCTTTCTATAAGATCATTATTTAAGCCTTCTTCTTTAACGCGTTTTGCTGCAGCCATAGAATGAACTCTAATGTTCTCATGAAGTTCTTGTCTGTCCCCGCCCCTTTTAACAGCTTCCATAAGGATATTTTCTGTAGCCATAAATGGAAGCTCGTGGTTTACATGAGCAGTAATTACTTTTTCATATACTACCATATTTCCAGCTATATTCATATACAAATTTAATACTCCATCAAGTGCTAAGAAAGCTTCAGCTACGGATATTCTCTTATTAGCTGAATCATCTAATGTTCTTTCAAACCATTGTGTTGCAGCTGTTATAGCAGGATTTAATGAATTCACTATAATATATCTTGATAAAGAGCTAATTCGCTCAGAACGCATAGGGTTTCTTTTGTATGCCATTGCAGAGGATCCAATTTGATTTTTTTCAAAAGGCTCTTCCACTTCTTTCATGCTTTGAAGTATCCTTAAATCATTACTGAATTTATATGCACTTTGAGCTATTTCTGATAAAGTATTTAATACTATAGAGTCTACTTTTCTAGAATAAGTTTGACCAGTAACGGGATATGTATCTTCAAAGCCCATTTTATTCGCTACATATTTATCTAAGTCTTTTACTTTTTTCTCATCATTTTCGAATAGATTCATAAAGCTCGCTTGGGTTCCAGTTGTTCCTTTAACCCCTAGTAACTTTATTCTATCTATTACAAAGTCTAAATTTTCTAGATCCATTATTAATTCTTGAATCCATAGGGTTGCCCTTTTACCTACAGTAGTTAATTGAGCTGGCTGTAAATGGGTAAAACCTAGTGTAGGAACATCTTTATACTTTAATGCAAATTCTGAAGATTTACTAATTACATTAATTAATTTTTTCTTAATTAATAGTAAAGCCTTTTTCATGACTATTAAGTCTGTATTATCGCCTACATAGCAGCTAGTAGCCCCTAAATGAATAATACCCTTCGCATTAGGACATTGAACCCCATATGCATATACATGGCTCATTACGTCATGTCGTATTTCTTTTTCTTTATTTTCAGCCACTTCGTAATTCACATTATCTACATAGGATTTAAGCTCTTCAATTTGAGATTCTGTAATATTGATTCCTAATATCCTTTCACCTTCAGCTAGTGCAACCCAAAGCTTTCTCCATGTTCTAAACTTCATATCATCTGAAAATAAATAACTCATCTCTTTTGATGCATATCTACTATTTAATGGTGTATTATAAGAATTTCTCATATTCTGCCTCCATACGTACAATTTTAAATATAAAACAAGTTTCATTCATATTATAACATACAATAGTGCTAAAAGTAATGAAAATGTTCGTATACTTAATTTGTACTTTCCAAATTATTTTTTAGTATATAAATTTATATACCATAACATTATATACGCTTTAAAGAAATTATTAAACAGTTCTAAAATATTATATTTATAATATAATTTATACAAATAGAATAATTATATTAGTCTGGGGGTAATTATGTATAAGCTTAGTATTATCGACAAACTTTCATTCGTGTTTGTATTGATTGGTGCTTTAAATTGGGGACTTTTAGGATTGTTAAATGTTAACTTAGTTAGTCTTATCTTTGGATTTGTTCCCTTCCTTGCTAGAGCAATATACATTTTAGTAGGATTATCTGCTGTGAATATTATTGTTTTCATAGCGAGAAATAAAAAAAATTAGATCCTCTTTTCTATTAATATTATCTTAAATAGTGTAATATTAATAGAAAAATACTCCGTAAATTATTATGGAGTATTTTTGATTATATTAAATCATCTATTGGGTTTCTAGGCCCTCTTAATTGGGCTCAGTTCACAATTGCTAAGTTATACTGGCCTACGTTCCAATACTTTTATTTTAATTTCTGATATATCGATTTTTTCCATTATCACATCCTAGCTAACTAGTTACTTGGAGTTACAGTTGATTGTTTTTCGTCTGGAGTTACAGTTGGTTCTTTTTCATCTGGAGTTACAGTTGGTTCTTTTTCGTCTGGAGTTACAGTGGGTTCTTTTTCATCTGGAGTTACAGTTGGTTCTTTTTCATCTGGAGTTACAGTTGGTTCTTTTTTATCTGGAGTTCCAGTTGACTCTTTTTCATCTGGAGTTACAGGTGATTCTTTTTCATCTGGAGTTCCAGGTGATTCTTTTTTATCTGGAGTTACAGGTGATTCTTTTTCATCTGGAGTTCCAGTTGATCCTTTTTTATCTGGAGTTCCAGTTGATTTTTTTTCATCTGTGGATAGTTTGGGAACGGGAGTTTTTACATTAGGAGATGTCCCTTTAAAATAAAATCTTCCTAAACCCCCAACAATTATAACTAAAATAATTGTTGCGATAATTATCATTGCCTTTTTATTCTTACTAGTTTTCTTATTTCTAGAGAGCGCTTCCCTATTTTCTTTATTTATTGTTTGTTCAGCGCCTGTTACCTTATTCATAACCGCTGTAAAATCTTCTTTTTCATTAGGAACTATTGCTTCGTTCTTTCTCACTGCCTTAAGGATTACCTGTTTTACATTTTTAGGTATATTAAACAAAAATGATAGTATTCCCTTTTGTTCTACAGAGTCTATCTCCTTAAAATTTTCAGGTGATCTGATTACAATAATAGGCTTATTATTGTAATTAGATTGTTTTTCTACATATACTGTAACTGAAAACTCATCACCCTTACTTATAAAAGGGATATAAACCTCTAAAATGTTATCCTTTATTGAAGAATCAAATTTTAAACCTTTTGTTATTGTGGCACCCGCACTCTTTAAGTTAGTCTGTGAACCCTGTATATTTATAGTTAACTCATGAATTGTTTTATTTGATGGGTTCTTAACAGTAATAATGTATGTGCAATGTTCTTTGCCATCCGTTTTTATAGGTTTACCATTTCGTACATTACATAATATTCTAGGTCCTAAATTTCTATAATAATCTAATAGTAATCCAGATATAAATGATATTATTATAGTTATAATTGCAGTTTTAATAATATTCATAAAATTAATTTTCGCTCCCTTATTTTTTACTGTTTTTCCAGCTACATAATTATATAATTCACTTTCAGTAAATTATAAAGTAGATGGATACTTGTGACAAACTTAAAAATTGAATTGAGAAGATTTATACAAGAGCCTAAGTAATAGTAGCTACGCATCTTAATGTAGACATGGTCTTGCCAACGCCTCCCTTTTGATTGCTCACTACACTGAAATTTTCTCTTTGTAGTCCCCCTAGAAATATAATGAAGTATCGTTAAAATACTTGTTTCATTATATTCCATATATCGAATGATAGCAAATCAAATTCCCCAAATGTGGTATCATTAATAAAAATTTAACATCATAAAATACTTCATTATGATGTTGACGCTAACCCGTATAGTAACATTAATTGCTTTTTTCTACTTGCTGATTTAAATAACATACAAGTATGTCTCAACAAAGGATATTTTAAGTTGTAGTTGGAAAATAATTTTGTTAATAATTATTTTTGATGCCTTATTTATTTGTTTGATTAAATTTGTTCCATTGTTAGTATTCTCTTGTTCCCATTTTGAGTTTCTTCAATAAAGAGAATATTATATTTTGCGAGATATATGTGATTAAACTAATCAAGTTTTACTTGAAATTTTTTTATTAACAAAAAAAAGCATGTATAAATTAATATAGATGCTTTGTCTAAATGAATTTTTGATTAGTTAGGCACTAGAATTACTACTCCAATTATTACAATAAATTGCTATCATATCATTGCAGCCATTCTATTTCCTACTCTCTATGTATTTTATAATTATTATAACTTACACACTAACCATCTATTGGGTTTTCAGGGCCTTTAAGCTCTAATTGATAAAAAACAAGATTGAGCCACTTCCCAAATTTAAATCCAGCTTTATTTATCTTACCTGAATACTCGAACCCCAATTTTTCGTGCAATTTGATACTTTTTTCATTTGATTCATCAATTGCCGCCACCATGGTTGCAAATCCTCTTTCATTGGAAAATCTTATTAGTTCTTTAGCTAGTAGTGTTCCTATGCCTTTGTTTCTACAGTTACCATTAACATAAATAGAGTGTTCAATAGTATATTTATATGCAGGCCATGCTCTGAATGGCCCAAATGTAGCAAATCCGATAACCTTATTATTTTCTTCAACTACTAATATTGGATACCCCTCTTTCTTCTTTTTTTCATACCATTGTTTTCTGTCATCAATTGTGTGAACTTTATAATCATAGACAGCTGTTGTATTTAATATTGCATCATTACAAATTTCTAAAATATCAATCAAATCATTTTCTACTGCTTCTCTTATCATTTTTATACCCCTCTCACAATAAAAAGTTGCCACTAAAAATTTCTTAACGATCATTCTATACAACATTATACAATATTTTTGTTTTTTAAAACATAACCTTTTATAATTGGTTTTTTCTTTTTCTTATAAGGGTTTTTTATTAGTGTTAGACCCTAAAGTTAAAATTGCTACTGTAGATATAATACACATTCCTCCGATTACTTCAAACAATCCAAAAGGAACATGTAACCAAAATATAGAAGCAAGTGTAGCGGATAAAGGTTCTGCACTTGCCAATAAGCTAGCTTCAGTAGGTGCAATATATTGTAAACTAGCTATGTACAAATAAAAGGCAATTAGTGTACCGAATAAAACCACAAATCCAACAAATAAACTAGAAAGCAAAGACCAATTTTGACCTTGTATATTCCATGGCGGGTTTATGAAACTCAGCCCAACTCCGCCTATAAGCATACCCCAACCTACAACAATCACAGCCCCCCACTCCTTAAGCAAACTATGTGGATATAATGTATAAAAGGCAAGGGCAATTGCTGACCCAACTCCCCAAGCGATGGCAGGTAACGAAATAGTAAGCCTATCAACCGTGCCGTTAGTCACAAGAAGAAATGTTCCCAAAATAGCTAAACCAACTGAAATAAATTCTTTTGGGCTTGGGACTTTTTTTAATCGTATTGCCAAATATGCTACTATAAATATCGGAGCTAAATATTGCAACAAAGTGGCTGTCGCAGCGTTACCTGATTTGATGGACATAAAATAAGTATATTGTACTCCGAGCATCCCAATTATCCCGAATATAATCAAATGTAATCGTTTAGAAGAGTCTTTCCATACAGACCAAACCTTATGTTGTCCATTAGTTTTAATACTTGCGAATAAGAGCAATAGTACACCTGATGTTATCATTCTTACTGTTACTAGCCAGCCAGGTTGAAATCCTTCGTTTTGAAAAAGTTTCTGTGCAACAGTACCAGAAATCCCCCACAAAATCGCACCGACTATAGCCATTGCATATCCTTTGTAGCGTAAATTCAGCATAATTCTAAACTCCTTTTTTCTATTCATTATGTTAACTACCAATAACTTTGTTTACTGATTACAAAACAACAGCATAGGTGTCATTATTTTCAATAAACATTTTTATGTACTGTCAACCAGCATTAGGACCAATTAGCTCACACCTAAAATAATACCTAAATATATTTTGTTAAATTTTCTCATAAACGGCTAGATCCCTCCCCATTAAATTACCATTGCGTAATTATTCAATTATACATAATATTAATATAAGTTTCAAATATTTAGCAAAATTATGTATAAATTGATTTCATATTTTTTATCAATACAAAAAAGCATCTATAAATATATTATAGATGCTTCAGGTTGTTTACAAACCCAGTATAATTTTTTTATTATACTGGGCCTTTTACATGCAATTATGCGATAGCATTTTGAGTTATGGATAAATTTAAAATAACAACTATCTTCTTAGTTAGAAAATCAAAAAACAGTAAAGATAGCAGGCTAGCTATCTTTTTCATATTCTGCACTGCTGCTGTAAGCAGACACTGCTCTTGCACATTTTCTAATCCACGCATATGGCAATAGCGAAGCCCATGCAGTTGTTTTGAATCTGCGAAGCTTCGCTCTATAGTTTCTTTTCTTCTTCTATATATATTTCTGCCTTTATCTGTTCTGGTGAACTTTACAACATCTTCTTTATACGTTTCCCAAACATGTCTTCTAATAGTTTTAAACTTGCTTTTTGCAGAAAAGCATTGAGCTCTATTTGGACATATCTCGCAATATTTTGCATTACCAACATATTCTTTATATCCTTCTCTTGTTGTCGTTTTATAATGTAAAGCCCTTAAGTCAGGGCATACGTAAATGTCCTGTTCTTTAACATATTGGAATTTATTTTTTGTGTACATTCCTTTTGTATGTGGAGACCTACGGTATCCCATTACAGATTTTAATTCCCTCTCATATAGTTCTTTACATATAAGATTTGTAGCATAACCAGCATCTGCACCAACATATTTTGTATTAAAATTAAACTTTTTTATTTGCACATCTAATCTATCGATATAAGGATCAACATCATTTATGTTTCCAGGAGTAACATACACATCAGTAATTATATTATGTCTGCTATCGACAGTTCTGTGATCTAAATATGAGAAGCCTTCCGGCTTGCCATCTCTCATCATATATCCACTGTCGGGGTCGGTTGTGCTAACTTTAGTTTCTTTTATTTTGGTAACAGGTTCTTTTTCCTTTAAAGGTTTTTTACCATGGTTTATTCTATCTTCTTCCACTGCTTTATTAAGTTCAGCTACATATTCTTTCGGCGTTTTTTCAACTTCAATTTTCACAAGCTTTCGCTTATTAGCATTTGCTTTTAGGTGTGTAGAATCTGTGTAAAGTATTTTACCGGTTACCATCTTAAGATTTATAGCCTTAAATACTACTTCGTCAAATATTTTTTGAAACACATCTGTACCTTTAAACCGTCTACGTCTATTTTGGCTAATTGTTGAATGATCTGGAATAGGATCAGTAAGACTTAGTCCTAGAAACCATCTATAAGCCACATTTACTTCAATGTCCTTTACAAGTTGTCGTTCAGATTTTATTCCAAATAAGTACCCAATAAACAGCATTTTAAAAAGTATAATAGGATATGAAGATAGGTAAGACTCTGATATTACTACCTCGGTCTTTTCCCCCTTCCCACACTGTACGGGCGACTTTCATCGCATACAGCGTTCCAACGTCTGACAAACTGAAAACTCAAATATATTTATAACCACTTTTGAAATCAAGTTTTTTTTTTTTTTTTTTTTTTTTTTTTTTTTTTTTTTTTTTTTTTTTTTTTTTTTTTTTTTTTTTTTTTTTTTTTTTTTTTTTTTTTTATAGCAAACTTATCAATTCTTCGACCCTTTTATGATACTTCTTTCCAACCACATCATATAATTTTGCTCTATTATTACTATGTAGTATGATATGTTGCTCCTTACTTAGTATGCATAGATTATTATAATCGTCTTTACCACCCTTATTACAAGGCACTATATGATGGCAATGATAATCTTCTACTGGAACTACTTCCCCAGAGATATGACTCAATCCATGTAACGAACTATATTTACTAATTCTAAATTGACTAAATCTACTTGCCTGACGAGATAATTTAGCACTCTCTACAAGGTACTTAATATCATTAAGAGATACACCAGGCTTATGGTTTTTCTTTTCACCATAATCGTACGGATTGATTCTACATATTTTACCTTTTATTGCACTCACTAATTTATATTCCCAATTAGCCCATTCTATATGAACAATTGGTATATCATACAACATGTAGTATCCTGTTTTACCCCAACTTTTATATGTACCCTTTCTAAAATTATTCTTGATTTTTTGTTCTGTTATAAACTTAATTCGACCTTCCATTGTATTATAAAACCTTTTGTAAATTCGCCATCCTAACTTTCCAAAACATTTATTAAACTCATTCATACCTTTATAGTAATTATGTAATCCTATAATATATACATTCCAAGCCATGATGTTCTCATAACTAGGTATTTTTTTAATATCATTAAGTCTTTTACAACATTCTTCTACTATTAAATTCCCCTTATCCTTTGGTAAGCTGTTAATTACCATTAGCTCCTTACCATTTCTTATTCTACTACGTTTTTGATAAAGCTTAAAATTATAGCCCAGATATTTCATCTTTTCTTTCTTTAAATCATAAATTTTAGTTTTATCTTCATTAATAATAAGTTTCATATTTTTTGTAAGATATTTCGTTACACTATATTTAAACTTTTCAGCATCACTCTTACTCTTACATAAAACTAAAATGTCATCAGCGTACCTTACATGGATACCAATTTTCAAATTAGTTCTTCTCATATTTGAACGTCTATTGTCTATATTATGAAACTTATTAACACTTTTATCATGCCAATCATCACCCTGATCTCGCAACCATACATCAAAACGATGAAGGTACACATTTGATAATAATGGTCCTATAATACTACCTTGTGCAGAACCCTTCGGGTCATAGATTTTGCACCCTGCTTCTAGGTAACCTTTCTTAATAAAACGATAAATATAGTTTAATATTACTTGGTCATGTATTCCCATATGCCATAGTTCCCTATACATAATATTAGGGTCTATAGTTCCAAAATAATCCTTCATGTCTACAGATAAGACATATGGCATAACATTAGTTTGGTTTTTAACTTTTGCTATTGCATTATGTGTTGATACTTGCTCCCTAAATCCAAAGGAACTAGGAACAAACTTAGTTTCACAGTACGGGTCTAATACTAGCTGAATACACTTCTCAACAAGCTTATCCCAGATTGTGCATATGCCAATAGGTCGTTTCTTACCATCACCTTTAGGAATATAAATACGTTTAACATAATCCATCTTTTTATTAAGTAAACGGTCTTTTACTATCATACCTAACTCAATAAAATTCGTTTTTGCTATGGTATCATAATTAGAACCATCTGGTCCTTTTGTCATTCTTCCTTTACCCTTGCTAAGTTGACGTACTGCTAGCATAACATTCTCTTCGGAATAAACTAAAGGACTTAAATTACGCAAATCTATATTTCCATTTTTAAAATCTTCAAATCTCTGTTTCATATCTATGAAGTAAATATTATTTATACTCGTTAGTCTGACTCTCCTCATTTCTGTACGAATAGTCTCTTTCATCTAATTTGGCGAATTAGAAATTTACAAATTATTTTATATACATCACACGTCTAAGGCTCTTTCCTCTCCTATATTTCTTAATATAGGATACTAACGGTACTACAGCCTCGCTGTTAACCCATTCATAATCTTTATTGATTTACCCTTTCGGTGCAATCAGTCCCCAATTATTATTACACGGAGTGTAATTAGGTCAATCACCTTTCCCAATATTTTCGCTTTATATATCATACTTAGGTCTCCTCTATATTCCGTTCTTTTCAGTTCTTACCTGGATACGTCTCACACGCATTCTCCAACCACCATAAGGTCGTCCCCCTTCTGCACGCGTAGACATACATTGAGGTAAAAAAATTTTTACACCCTCCCATCTGAACTAGGGATAGGGATTATCTGTTACGAAATTTAAATACAAGGAAATTATAACCATATATGACTGGACCCGAAGTGTAGCATTACTGCCAGTGTCTCCGTCTTCACCTATGCTTCGCAACGTTACATTACTGCAAGGCTGGCAGGAGTATTAGTCAGACTCAGTATCCATAAGATATTAGGCTCTCATGCTGGTCTCGAAAATATTAGTTACCTACAATAATAATTGTAGGTCTACAGCAGTGTTCACTCTACTACGAGGATATTATGCTGTAATTAAGGTCGCACCTACGCCAGGTCTTCCATTATCTAAGCAGTAATATTTTTTAGTCAGTTCTCTTATAAAAGAGAAATCCATGTATTTATCTATATTTCTCAGAATATGGTCTTTAGGAACTAAATCTTCTAAATACACCATTTCTAGTTTTTGTTGTGTGAAGTTCTTTTCATTAATCATAATAATGCCCTCCGAATTATAAAGTTTGTATACTATATATATTCGACATTGATGTCCTAAAATCCTTTTTGAATATGAAAAAAAACACTCCAATTTTAAATTAGAGTGTTTTACATTTTATGTTTGTCAACGGTCTGAAGCATCTATAAATATATTATAGATGCTTTTTTTTAATGTATTTAATAATGTTTAATTACTCTTTTTCCGTTTTAGTATCTTCTTCAGACCCTTCTTTTTTGTTCTTACTACATCCCATTTTTGAGCTTACTTTAGATACTATTTCTGGTACCATTTCAATAAGACTTTCAAGATTACATTTACCCTTTATAGGAAGCATTGTTACTTCTCCATTTTTTATAACTAAAATAGCAGTTGGGGTTATTCTAGCTCCTGCTCCAAGTCCGCCTCCAGAACCCTCACCATCCTTAGTAGAGTTGCCTGTGCCACCGCCAGTTCCACATCCGAATGAAACTGTAATAAGTGGTATGAGTGTTGTTTCCCCTATAATTATTGCCTCCCCCACTACTGTTTCTGTTTTTAAAAATTTTTCAAGGTTTGAGAATAATGCTTCGGTATTTTCTGTAATATTTATCATAACTTAATCCCCCTAATATTTTAAATTTAAGTATTTATTGATTGCGCAATCATTATTAACTTTATACTTAACAATACACATAAATTATTAATAAGTTTCAGATTTTCTAAAGTTTTTAAATATTTTTCCTCTATTATTTTTCTTAAGAATGAATTTAAGTGTTTTTATTGTAGCTACCAATAAAGAAATTCTGCCATGAATTTCACAATAAATATCAATTATTTCATCATCAAACACTGGTTGCAAATTAATATCGCTTGTAGGAATAAAACTTGATACTAAAGGGACAATTCCACAAGCTATACCCGTTAATGAAGGATCTTCAAATCCATAAACGCCATTGAGTTTGATTTTTTTTGGTTTAGTAATATTTATTATATCTTTAAAGTAATTAATTAAATCATTTATGAATGCCCCTTGGATATAATCCTTTATATTAAAATCAACATTTTTCTTCTTTTTCTTTTTTAGTTTTACCTTTTCATTTTCTTTTTTTCTATTAGACATTTTAATTTTTTTTCTAATAATGCATAATCCCATCACCTTTATTAAAAATAATGTTTCTTTATCCTCATATGCCACCATCATCTTTAAAAAATTTTTAAAAAATGATAGATTTACATCTGTCCTAATTTTTTCATCAATTTTTGTATTGAATTCATATTCAAATGGTATTATTATAAACAATAAAATCAAGCCCAATATAGTGATTAATAAATAAAGTAGTATTTTTATTATTGAAAATAAAACAAACAAGCTTGCACCTCCTTTTCCTTTAGCAGTCTAACCTACTTTTAATTTTAATTTTTTTACTATACTCATTTCATTTATCTTGTTTTTAATCATATGTTTTACAGGCGTTTTAATATAGTTAAAAGTAGCATCAATTCTATTACTTATGAAATTATTATATGGATTATTTTTATATGCTTCGCTTGATTCTGTTATAACGTTATGTATGCCCTTGTATGTCACAATAATATTGTGAACCTTCATCCTAATGCTAATATTGTCCATTTCCGATATGCAGTTTTCTGCAACAAGTTGTGAAATTATGCTTAGTTTATCAGGAAATTCAATATGACTTAGCTCATCTTTAATATTTTCATTAATAATAGTTATTAGCTTTAGGTCTTTTTGACAGTCAGTACAGTATTTTATGTGCTCTTCAATGAATATTTTCTCCAATGGTTCAATTGTCTTATCATCAAAAGCATATAACAGTTCCTTATCAAATTTACAGCACATAATTACGCCTCCATCTCACTTTCTAGTTGTTTCTTTAATATCGCTTTAGCCCTATACAAGTCCGTTTTAATTGTTCCAAGTGGTTTATTTAACAATTCTGAAATTTCCAAGTAACTCAGATCATCAAAATATCTTAATGCAATTACCATTCTATAATTATCAGATAAGTTCTTAAGTCCAGCCTCAATAATCTTTTTAAACTCCTTTTTCTCAACTTCCTCTTCTAAATTGTAGTCAGAAACAATAGTATCTTCTAAACAAAGTTTATTAGCATATTCATAATTTAATGAAATGACGTTGGTTTTAATATTTCTTTTAAAGTTAATACAAGTATTTACTGAAATCCTTCGTAACCAGGGGCGAAAAGGCATTGTCTCATCAAAACTTGATATATTTTTAAAAATCTTTATATAAATTTCTTGTACAATATCAAGAGAATCCTGTTCATTTTGAGTGTAACTATAGCAAATGCTATACAAATACCGCTCGTAAATCTTAAAAAGTTCCATAAAGGAGGATTTGTCATAGTTTTTGCATCTCGATATTAATTTTTTTTCAATCTCCACAACATCCCCTCCGGCTTCTACCTTAAATCATCTCCTGCGGAGCTGCAACATCTCCGCAGGAGATGCATTAACGACTTCAGAAGGAGATTTATACTCCACTTATAGAAGTGGGAGACTTTCCTTCTGAAATGTCCTTAAACGTTAAAATAATTCTCTCTATTATATACACATAATTAATGAATAAAGTTTCAAATATATATTATTTTTATTTATATCAAAAATTAAAAGGTGTTCATAATAAATTTGTATCAATTTATTATGAACACCTTTTTTATGTCACTTAATTATTAAGGTATAATACCAAATCCAATAATAATTAATATAGAGCATATAAATAAAACTATATTCCCTCCAAATCCTACTTTAGATAAGATTCTAATGACTTTATTTTCTGGAGGTTTTTGAGGAGTTAATGCATCCTGCTCCTAATGTCCAATAAACAAATAATAGAAACAAATTCAAATGTTGGCGACACCCCTGCTAGTCTTAACCCAATAAACTAATAATGATAAAATTATTAGAACTACTGCTGCTACAAGAAGATAATATTTTTCTTTAAAGCTATTATTCATTAAAGAAAATATACAAAAGTTTTTTGTGTATTTACCCTTTGTCATGATATCAAAGACAAAATAAACTATTGGTATCATATACCCTATGCTTACATTTTCAGTAAGGGAAGCAACAAATAACCCTAATCCGCCTAGAAATAATGCAGATATAAATGTTCCCATTATTAACCTTCCTGAAGTAAAGGTTCCACCAAGATAAATCAATATATTAACAAATAATGCTATTAGTGATACTAGTAAAATTACTGATATTAGTATTCTTATTATATAAACCAATATAGGAGAAATAGCCTTTGCGTTTATTGTCTCTTTTATATTTCCGTCTTCCTCCGGTGTAAAGATTGGCACTAGAATCACTACTCCAATCATTATAATAAATTGCTCACATATCTTTGCAGCCATTGGAAAATCCAAATTAGTAATGCTAAAGATTATGGGAGCTACAATTAATAATACAATTGAGAATAATATATTATTTCGAAAAGCTATTCTTAAATTTACCTTTGAAATTTGTAAAACATTTCGAATACTTATCATAAAAATCAATCCTTCCTATTCTCTTTAGATTTAATATATAAATAGATGCAATCACGAAAATTGCCGATAGCGATATAAAGAACATTCTATTTAAAAATATATTATTTATAATAGAAACAAATTCATCTCTCTCATATATTGTATTGAATCTTATCATTAATTGACTTAAACCATAACTTCCAATTAATGCACCTTTAAATATAGAGGAGTACCACCAAATCATTTGAACTGGAATAGCTATTGCTGTTTCTGTAAGAAGAGTTAAAAACATCCCTACCGCAGTTACTGCCATAAGCGTTGGCATAAGCCATCCTATTGAATATTTAAAAAACGCAAAATAATCTACCATTAAATTAAGTTTTCCACTAATACTTGCGGCCTGAAATGTTGAGACGATTGCAAGTAAGAAAATTGGAACCATCATCATTATAACTAAGGCACTATACCTCGACAGGATTAACTTAGTAGAGCTTACTCTTCTACTATAAATGACTTGTTTCATATTGCTTTTTTTATCTTTCCTAATAAAAGATACTACAACAAACACCGGAAATAAGCCCATTACGATTCCCATAAAGTCGCAAAATATCCTTGCAAAACCATTTGTAATCTTATCCTTTTCTATTAAATCTTTATAAGTTTTCATTGCTTCCTCATATGTTATTGGTCTAACGCCAAACCTTCTTAAATTTTCTTTTGAATAATTAGATTGCTCTCCTATTATATTATTAGCTTCCTCCATTAATACTTTAAAGCTAGCATAGTCTTTTGAGCTGCTGCTAAAATGTATTTCACTCCATTTTTCGGTTTTATGCAATTTGTCTAACTCGCTTAGAGATTTTCCTGTTATTTGACATAAAATTTCTTCTATCTTTTTCGTGTCTTCCTTATCTAATTTAACATTTTTAAACAAGCTATGTGGATAGGATGAGTATGTTCCTTGCATATGCTCTCCATACATCATTGATGTTGATTTAGAAATAATTTGTTCTGGTATCTCTTTAAAGGTAGATCCATAAGGATACCCATCATTCTCTTTATTGTACTTTTCAACATCTTGAACATAAGAAGGCTTTATCAAAGCACTTCCTTGATACTGTGGATCATTTCCTTTTATACTTGAATAGTATTGGGTATTATAAAATACTATGGCGATACAAATAAAAACTATATAAATCAAACTCTTACCTAATTGCTTACATTCCTTTGAAAATAGATTAAACATTATCTATCCCTCCAATCATAAGCATGTACGAATCTTCAATATTGGGTTCTCGAATTTGGGCATTATCGCTTGGAGGAACATCTGAGATAACCCTAATGGAGATACTGTCCCCTAACATAATCATACCTGTTATAATATATTTTTGTTTTATTCTTTCTAATTCTTCGGGGTTAACGTTCATAGAAAAAACTTTTCCTTCTGCTTTGCTTTTTAATTCCTGAACAGTTCCTTTAAATATAAGGCTCCCATTATCTAATATTCCAATGTTTTTGCAGGTGGCCTCAATGTCTCCGATTATATGTGTTGAAAGAATAACTATTTTATCCTTTGCTAGTTCACAAAGAAGGTTTCTAAATCGAATTCTCTCCTTTGGATCCAACCCTGCAGTTGGCTCATCAACTATTAGAACTTTTGGATTATGCAAAATTGCTTGAGCTATTCCAAGTCTTCTTTTCATTCCGCCAGACAGAGCCCTAACCTTTACTTTTTTACAATCTAACAAGTTAACCTTTTCTAAAAGTTCTGGAATTACTTTTTTCCTCTCACTTGAGGGAACCTCTGATAAAACTCCTAAATAATCCATGGCTTCATAAACGGATAGATTTGGATAAACTGAGAAGTCCTGAGGAAGATATCCAATAAGTTTTCTTAATTCTTTAGTTTTTAAAATATCTATTCCACAAATGCTGATTTCGCCACTACTTTTATTAAGCAGAGTTGCTAGTATCCTCATCAAAGTAGTTTTGCCTGCTCCATTTCTTCCAAGTAGTCCAAACATCCCCTGATCTATTGTTAAATTAACATCCTTTAAGGCACTCATACCACTGAATTTTTTTGATAAATTATTTATATTAATTTGCATGATTCCTACCTCCTAATTACTGGCGTAAATTTCATTAATTTAGATTCATAATTCATTGACGATAAAAGAGTAATGAATGATAAAATGGCGATTATAGATATATCGATATAAACAAATAAAGAGAGAACTGAAATTCCTATAAACATTAGAATTAAAGCGAAATAGATAAAACACTGTCTTTTCTTAATTTCCTTATCTCTTATTAAAATTCTTTCTATTTCCAATTGTTCATTTTCAACTATTTCAACCTTCTGCCACATTACGCTTAGAAATTCTTCATCTTTTAACATCTATATTCCTCCTTAGCAAGTTTTTGTAGTTTTTTTCTTGCTCTAAAAATAATAATTTTCACTTGACCTACAGACTTAATCATTATCTTTGAAATATCCTTATAGGACATATCCTCATATTCATAAAGGTACAATGCAGTCTTATACTCCTTATTTAATTTACCTAATAATTCTGTTACAAATAATCTGTCTTCCTTTTTCATAACAATATCCTCTGCGGAAGGTGTCCGTAGCTTTATATCATCAATATTTACTGGCTTTTGTTTTCTTAGATAATCGATGCACTTATTCCTTACCACTGTATATAAGAATGTTTTAAAACTATATTTATTCTTATAATCCATTCTTTTTACATAAATTAAAGCAAAACTATCCTGTATAATATCCTCTGATATAAATTCATCTTTTACATATTTCTGTGCAAACCTTAAAGCCTTTAATCTGTGTCTAATAACAATCTCCTCAAAAGCTTTTTTATTACCACTTTTGACTAGATCCATTATTGTATTATCATCAATCAAATCATCACCTCTTTGCGAAAAAACCATAGCTTAACTATTTTATTATACTTCTTACACGTATAAGTTCATAAAAAGTTACACTATAAGAAAAATTTTCATGTGAATTAAATTATCACCTGCGATGCTGCAATATTAAAAAGCTAGCAAGGAGATGCTAACCTCCAAACTAGCTTTTTAGAAAAACATTAATGTTACCTTATATATTTTCTATTTTTAGTGCATCAATAATATTCTCTTTTTTAATCTTTGAAGTTGCATATATCATCGTTGAACGGACAATTGCAAATACAGCAATTATAGTCACAATAACACTACCCCATGGAACAGCAAATTGAATATCGAATGAGTCCCTCAAAACCCTGTAAATCAAATACATCATTCCAAAACTAATAGGAAGCCCATAGAGCAAGCTCTTAATTCCATAAAACCAGCTTTCGTAATTAATCATTTTATTGAAACTCTTTGGTGTCATTCCAACGGATTTAAGCATTGCAAATTCCCGTCTACGTAGGGATATGCTAGTTGATATGGTATTTAAAATATTAGCTACGCAAATAGAGGTAATAATTGCTATAAAGCTATAGAAAAATACATAGATAAAGGTCATTTGTTGCCTGGCTTGTTTATTTTGCATTGTAAAATCAGTAATAGTTACACTTGCAATTGAGGTCTTATTTTCATATTCCTTAATACTTTCCACAAGCTTTGTAGGATTAGAACTTTTAATAAGCATATCAACCTGGCTAATCTCAGATATTTTTGGCAGCTTCCCTTGTATACTAGCATACACATCCTTTGATACTATGATCATAGGTTCTTCTATATTAGTTAACTTGGTTTCACCAATAGGCGTCTTATCTGCAAGGGCTGCTATTTCTAATAAAACACTATATTCATTAGGCTTATTACCTACAGTATCTGTAAATTTCAATTTTTCTCCTGGCTTAATATTAAAGCGGTTCATACGTAGGTATTTATAATCCGCTTTGATAGACACAGTGTTAATGAGTATGCCAGATGGATTTACAATATCTTTTAAACTAGTAAGATCAGTTCCCGTTTCTTTAGCGTATCTTTTAAGTGCGGCCTCATCAATAGATTTTATCGTAAAATGTGTTTTATAATTTTTAGCCTTTTCATCTTTATTATTTGGTGAAATCCTTGCTTTAATTTCATCAGGAATTAAACTGCTTTTAACATCTACTACAGCATTATTCATAGTTTCTTCAATAATACTTTCATCCACATATTTCATTTTTGTTATGGCATTATAAAAATTCTTTTTCTCTTGTAATGTAGCAGAGGATGTTACAAAAACATTAACATCATAAGGCATATTATTAACTTTACTTTCTGCTGATTTTTGAAACAGCAAGGATAGGGATGAAACTGATAAAAATAGGACAATACTAATAACTAAGGAAAATATGGTAGTTTTATATCTGCGACTATTGCGCTTTAAGTTTTTAAGCCCAAGCTCTGCTTCAAATCCAAATATAAATCTTGTCTGTTTAGATGTTTTCACAACTCTACTGGTGAGCTTGATGTCTCGTGATTGACACAGCGCATCAATAGGCGATATCTTAGATGCACTCTTTGCGGGAATGTAAGCTGATATTAAAATAGTAATAATAGAAAGTAATATAGCCACTAGTATTGCACCTGGAGATATTACAAGCTTTAGTTTAACAACTATTCCGAAGCCTTCTATTAGCGGTTGCACAAGCTTAAAAGTTATACCCATTGCTACTGTCCCCAAAAATACACCTATAGGAATACCGATAACCCCAACAACAAAACCTTCAAAAAATACAGATTTACTCTTTTGCTTTTTTGTTGCGCCTACACTTGCAAGCATCCCTAAATAACGGCTACGTTCCGAAATTGAAATTGCGAAGGAATTATATATAAGCGCTACGGAACCTATAATTATAATAACCATCATTATACTTGCAAGAATATATAGAGTTAAGAGTAAATGATCATTAATAATTCCATAGTACCTTAAAAGGCTACTATTGTAGATTTTATTATCGCTAGGAATTCCTATTCTTTCCGAAAGCTTATTTGCTTGTGTATTTACTTTTTTGCTCACATTTTTCCAAACTACTGATATATCAACAGTGTCAGTAGGCGCAAGCTCCGTTTTATCAAGATAGGATATCACTGTATAGCCAGGTGACCAGTAGAGTTCGAAGTTGGGTCTACTTATAATTCCTGTTATAGTATATTCTTTTTTATATTCCTCAATAAGTTTTTCACCTTTTTTATCTTTGCCTTGCTTTTGGAAGCTATAAATCTGTCCAAGGGCTTCCTTATTTCCATCTTCATAACGCTTTCCAACATCTAATTTAAGCACGTCACCAACCTTATATGCCACGCCACCATTTTCTGAAATCTGAGAAGATATAACTATTTCATTTGATTTTTTAGGGAGACGACCCTTAACTAAATCTAAATTAAAGCTTTCCATGCCCTGCTTATCATATTCTTCTATAAAAAGATAGGGTTTACTCTTATTTTTAGAACCTTCAAGCTTTGAATATCCTATATTCCTGCTTAAAGCTGCATTTGCCGTATTTTTATCATTCATCACTTCATTAATGTTTTCACTACGTAAATTGTTATAGCGTACATGCCAATTTCCTGTATCCTCTATGGTATTTTTCTTCATCATACTAAGGAAAGACATCACGGAGGTAGGTATGGCTGTTATCATAGAAACTGATAATATAACACCAATAATTGTAACAATAGTACGCTTTTTATTTGATTTCATGTGACGAAGGGTCAAAGAATTTATGATATTCATCTTCGAATCACCTCATCCTTTGCGATTCGCCCATCTTCAATTGAAATTATTCGGTCTGCCTGCAAAGCAATGCGTTCATCATGAGTGATTATTATTAAGGTCTGATGGTATTTTTTATTTGACAGCTTTAGAAGTTCTATTATTTCTCCACTGTTTTTGCTATCAAGGTTTCCTGTAGGCTCATCTGCAAGTACGAGCGCTGGGTTATTAATCAATGCCCTTCCTATTGATACACGTTGCTGTTGACCACCTGAAAGCTGATTAGGCAGATGATTTAATCTATCTACAAGGCCCAGCGTGTTAATTATCTCATCTAGTTGACCATTTTTTATTTTTTGACCATCCAGTAATAGCGGTAGGGTAATATTTTCTTCTACATTCAAAACTGGTATTAAATTATAAAATTGATAGATAAGACCTATTTGCCTACGTCTAAATATGGCAAGCTTTGTTTCATCCATTTCGTAAATGTCAGCATTCTCTACAAAAACCTTTCCACTTGTTGGCGTATCAACGCCACCCAATATATGTAAAAGTGTTGATTTGCCCGACCCCGATGGTCCAATAATTGCAACAAACTCCCCTTTATTGACTGAAAACGACACATTATCTAGAGCCTTTACAGATGATTCACCCCTACCATATATTTTAGACAGATTTTCTACTCTTAATATCTCCATTGCTGCTCACTCCTCTGTTAGTTTGTAACCTTAGTATATCTGTCTAATATGACTTTACAGTGACTATTTGTGTGACGATTTTGTCACACAACACTTTTATAAATCTTTATAATAAATTTTGTACCTTTGTTTTTCTCACTGGTAACTTCAATTGTACCACCTTGTTTCTGCAAAATGATTTTTGACATGGCGAGTCCAATACCTATACTGTCGTTGGGAGCATTGATGCCCTTATAAAAGCGATCGAATATATGTGGTAAATCCTCCTTATGGATCCCCTCACCATTATCAAATATTTTCATCATTGTATATATTGGAGTTTCGCAAAAATCAACACCTATATTTCCACCACAAGGTGTATGCTCAACACAATTTTTTATTATATTTGAAGCAGCCTCTGAGGACCAATTAAAATCGCCAATAAACTCAGTATGCTCATCACCGCTAATTTCAAGGGTTTGATCTTTAAGTTCCATAGGAATTAGCAGATGATGCGTAGCCCTACTGATAAGCTCCCGTACATTTACATTCTCTTTTTTTAACTCAATTGTACCTGCATCAATCTTAGATAACTTTAGTAGTGACGCAACAAGCCACTTAAGTCTTTCAAGTTGTGACCGAATATTTTGGGTGAATTCTTGGCGTTTATCCTGGGGTAGACTTTTGTCACATATAAGGTCTGTCATAACAAACATTGAAGTTATTGGAGTTTTAAGTTGATGGGAAATATCAGAAATTGAATCCGAAAGAAAAAGTTTATCTTTCTTTAATAGTTCAGCCTGTTCATATAAAGTCACAGTTACTTTGTATATTTCATTTTTAAGTATACTAAGCTCGCCTTCATCATTATCTCTAATATCAAGGGAATAATCTCCACTTGTAATTATCCTTAGATACTCAGATAATTGGTCTAATTGATTATATCTCCATCTGGTAAAAATGAAAGATATAACAATTATTAAAAGCAAAACTAAAAGTGCTATAATTCCTGCAATTATATTAACGAAAAAACAGGCAACTGATCCTATTAGTGAAATTGAAACCAAAAGAGTTATATATATCTTTATTTCTTTATTTCGTAGAATATTAATCACCTCCCTTATATCCAATTCCACGAACTGTTTTTATAATTGTTGGATTTTTGCTGTCATCCTCAATTTTTTCACGCAAACGTTTAATATATACCGTTAAAGTATTGTCATTCACAAAATCCCCTGCAAAATCCCATAGACCTTCTAAAAGTTGATTGCGATCAATAACTTGCCTCTGATTATTTGCAAAGATTAGAAGTAGTCGGTATTCAAGAGATGTTAATGTAACTTCATTCGCTTCTTTATACACTTTTGCCTGTGTAGTGTCTATCTTTATACCGCTAAACTCAATGATTGTTTTTGTAATTTCTGTTTTATCATATCTGCGAAGTACAGATTTAATTCGAGATAGAAGCTCTCTTATACGAAATGGCTTTGTTATATAGTCATCTGCCCCCATATCAAGCCCCATAACTACATTAACTTCATCATCTATTGCCGTTAGAAATATTACTGGTATATCTTCCTTTGCCTTAATTATTTTACAAATATCGTAGCCGCTTCCATCTGGAAGAGATAAATCAAGTATTGCCAAGTTAAAGCTATTTTTATGCAGCATAGTTTTTGCTGACTCCACATTCAAGCAGTGGGTAACAAAATACCCCTCCTGAGTCAGTGAGTAGCAAAGCCCTGATGCAATTATTCTATCATCCTCAACAAATAGTATTTTCATTGTGTAAATCTCCTTTGTATACCTAGTAAGTATTATCTTTCTTCTATTTTATCACATTATCTATCTCATAATTTAAATAAAAACGATAGTTTGATGTTAAAATGAATAACCCTACGTAAAGGTATTCCTTTGCGTAGGGTTAAAAACTTATAAAATGTATTCATAAAGTATAACAAAACATTTTAACAAATTAGATATTCGTGTTCTTTATGTCAACAGACGTTTATTTTAATATCCATGATGGAACATTCTTCTCCGTCTTCTTCTCCTTCGTCCAAGTAAATCTCTGATAAACAGTATTCTGGTTAAATCTTGAATCGGACCTCTTCTGCCTTGACGGCGTGTGTCTCTCATATCCTCATCATCATTATCATCGTCATCCCTATAATGTTTTTCACACTTTTCAGATACTTCTTTACACATATGCTCCATTTCATCCTTACTAGGGCAATACATTGGGCCATACTTGGATTCCATCATATCACAATGTTTTTTTACCATGGGATATATCATTCTATAGATTTTAGGATACATGCTTTTTAAATCTTCATCAGCTTCATCATGCATTGCCATATTCATCATAGGCATACTCATCATGGCCATATTCATCATGGCCATATTCATCATGGGCATGCTCATCATGGGCATGTTCATCATAGGCATGTTCTCCATAGGCATGTTCATCATAGGCATATTCTCCATAGGCATATTGGCCATTGGCATATTGGCCATTGGCATATTGGCCATTGGGATTTTCGTCATAGGCATATTGGCCATAGGAATTTTTTGTCCAACATTTTCACAGTCTTTATAACGGTAGTCGTACATAAGTACCTCCAAAATAATATTCACCATTTATATTATTCTGCTTTCGCTGTTTTGTTACAAATACCTATTTCCAGTGATTCCTTTAAGCCTTATTATATTGTTTAACACTATTTTAAATTCTATTTTTAAGAATTTTTCTATAAATCAAAGTTCCAAATCGAATTGGTAAGGCAAGAAACATTCCTATGGATGCAATTGCGTTACCAATAAATAATGAAGAAAGTGGATCCATTAGTGAATTGTCATTAACAAGATAAGTCCAAGTTGAAGAGGGTGGGTTTATCCGCTGTTTTAAGTTAATGAGTCCATGCGTTGATAAATCTAACGTTTCAAAATCTTGTAAAATTCTCGTTTGTATCTCTTGCTGCATCGTCTGAAATATGCCAGCTGTTTCTATTTGAAATGCTTGCAACGGATCTTTAAGCCTTAGTATACTTAACTTTACTCCCTCTTTAAGATATTCTACATGAGCGAGGTAATCAGCCCAAACTTCATCGATATTATATAGTGCTACTTGTTTTTCAAGTTCCTTTACGATGTCTTCACTAAAGAAGTTAATTAATTTTGTAAATAGCTGTGGATTTTCCAGGCTTAATATATTAAAAGGTAAAATATCATATACTATTTCCATTCTCCTTTGGTGAACAACAAGTCGCTGATTTTCTATGATAAAGGAATACTGCCATAATTCTCTACGTAAATCGGAATCCTGGCCCTGGATAATCCTCTGAACGTGTTCTATTTTACCTGCTATCTTAGGATTAAGCAAAGGTTCTTCTTGTATAGAAGATCTAATTGCCACAGGTATTATTTCATCGATACCATATCTTTTAATGAGGTCATCTTCAAGGCTTATAAAGAATTTTGACATGCCAATATCACCTTGACGGCCAGTTCTTCCTTTAAGCTGCTTATCAATGCGTTTACTCTCATACCTATTAGTACCTATAACATATAATCCTCCAAGGGAAACTATCTTATCTTTATTAGCTCCATCTAGGCCCCCAAGTTTTATATCAGCACCCCTGCCAGCCATATTAGTTGAAACAGTAACTGCATAAAGAGTACCTGCTTGTTCAATGATATGTGCTTCAAGTTCATCATTTTTTGCGTTTAAAATTTTATATTTAACGCCTAGCTTATTTAATTCTTCAGCCAAATATTCTGATTCTGCTACACTACAAGTGCCGATTAAAATAGGCTGTCCTGTGTCATGTACTCTTTTGATTTCCGAGCTCAAAGCTTTGTATTTGGCTTTTTTGTGCGTGAATATTACATCAGGATAATCAATTCGATTGCAAGGAATATGTGGTGGAATTACTATCACCTCCATGTCATACATCTCGCTGATTTCATTCAATGAGTCCATTGCTGTACCGGTCATCCCTGAAATTTTTTTATAAAGCAAAATGAAACTTTGCAAAGTTATCTGATTCATTATACGTCCTTTTGACTTATGGCTAAGGCACTCCTTGGCCTCAAGGGCTGATTGAATTCCATCGGGCCAACGCCTGTTTTCAGCGATGCGTCCAGTAAACTCGTCTACCATTTCAATTTTACCGTCTCTTACAATATAGTCTATATCCTTCTTCAATAAAGCAATTACATGAAGAATATTGTGTACTTCACTTAATAATTTAAAGTTTTCTTCTGCATATAAATTTTCACAATTAAGCATAGCTTCTGCTCGAAGTAGTCCTTTATTAGTCAAAAATACGTTCCTTTTAACTTCATCTTTCTCATAGTCAACTTCAGGCTCTAGTTTTCTTAAAGCTTCCATTGTTAAACAAAGAGTATCATCAGCAGCGTTCCCTCCTATTGCAATAACTAATGGTATTCTGGCTTCATCAATTATTATGGAATCTGCCTCGTCTATTATGGCAAAATTAAATGGACGTAGCACAATTTCACTTTTTTTATAAGAAAGTGAGTCCATTAAATAATCAAATCCAGCTACCTTGGCAGTTACATATGTAACATCACAACCATAAGCTCTTTGTTTTTCAGGCCGTTTCATAGTTTCCTGTACGAACCCCACAGTTAATCCAAGCATTTCATATACGGGTCCCATCCAAGTTGCATCCCTACGCGCTAAATAATCATTAAAGGTCAGTATATGACATCCACGTCCTGTAAGTGCATTTAAGACTGCGGGGAACACCGCGGCTAAAGTTTTTCCTTCACCGGTCTGCATCTCTATTAATCTTCCATTATGCATAGCTATGCCAGCAATCAGTTGCTCGTCGTAAGTAATGAGTCCTAGTACTCTTTTAACCGCCTGTTTTGTAAGTGCAAAGACTTCTATAATTATGTCATCCATAGATGTATACTCTAAAAGCTTACTCCTGAGCCCATGTGATTTATTTAGAAATTCAGTATTATCCAATGAATCAAATCTAAGACGATTTATTTGTTCTACTGTTTTTTCATAGCTATTATATTCTGCCTTATTTACTAAGTCATGAAATTTTTTTCTAATACTAATGGACATATGAATCACCACTCTTTCAACATAAAATAATTTGATTCTCAATTCACTTAAATAGTACAAACACGTTAGATATTGTAAATTATGACACTGTGTTTTTAGTAATTCAAATCATGCAATAATTTTAAGTCAATTATACCATTATGCACCATAAATTACTGTTTTTAAAAGTGGATGAGTTAATTTATACATACTACTAATTTTCTTTGTCTTAATTGTTTATATTATCCACATTTTTATTTATGTGTTAAACTCAAGGTGAAGCATTCGAAAAGGAGGATATTATGAAAAGACAAAGAAATGTTATAGAGGGCAGTATTTCGGAAAAAGTTTATGTTAAAATTAACGGAGCGAAGATGGGAATGATTATTAAAAGTGAGAATGCATCAAATCCAGTACTGCTTTTTGTTCACGGAGGCCCTGGTATGCCGGAACATCCACTTACCGAAACATACCCTACGGGACTTGAGAAATATTTTACGGTAGCATGGTGGAATCAGCGTGGCGCGGGTTTGTCCTATAGCAGTGATATCTCAGCAAAAACAATGACAACAGAACAGTTTGTATCTGACACAATAGAAGTAACGAACTATCTGCGTAAACGGTTTGGACAAGATAAAATATACCTTATGGGACACTCATGGGGTTCATACATAGCTATAGAGGCAGCGGCAAAATCATATGAGTTATACCATGCTTATATTGGTGTCGGACAAATATCAAATCAAATGGAATCGGAAAAAATTGCATATAAATATATGCTTAAGTACTACAAGGTAACAGGTGATGAAAAAACTGTAAAGAAGCTTCAGGCAATACCTATTGAAACAATGGATCATCTGCCAGATGCATACAATAAAATAAGGGATAATGTGATGCATAGAGCAGGAATTGGTACAACACATAAGATGAAATCAGTAGTCACCGGAATTTTTATGCCAGTTATGCAGAATCGCGAATATACCTTGAGAGAAAAAATTAATATATGGCGTGGAAAAGCATTTTCAAATTCTACTGTTTTAAACGAGGAGCTTTACAGAACGGGTTTGAGTAACAAGATAACAAAACTTGATATTCCGGTATATTTCTTTTCGGGAATATATGATTATACGGTAAACTATTCGATGTCGGAAGCTTATCTTAAAAAACTTGGTGCACCTGCAAAGGGATTTTATCTTTTTAAGGAATCTGCCCACAGTCCAATATATGAAGAGTCTGAAAAAGTGTTACAGATTATACAGCAGGATGTATTAAAAGGCAGGAATGATCTAGCTGACACATATTAATACAAAGTATGATCATAATATTTAGTACAAATTATTTATCTATTATATATAAGTAAGATAAGATGAATTTTTATGACATAACATTTTCAGTGTATTCTTTGATAGTAATATTGTTACCATAAATTTACTACTATTCAAATTCGCTTAGAAATCAACATTTATATATCTCGCTTTGAAATCTCAGTTTGGTCTAAATTTGACTTTACCGTTTTAATACTAGAAGATTTCTCTTTTTCATTGCTTCTCTTTATATCTTTTTCAAGAAAATTGGACTAATGAAGTGCCCAATTATAAAATTAATTCCGCTTGTCATGATAAAAATAACTACTTATTTCAGCAATCATCATAATCGTAAAAATGATGCCGAAACAACTGAAAATGCCGAGACACACATCATTTTTTGTTACTCCCCATACAACCATTGATAGTATTAAAAAAGTAACACAAGTGATCAGTGTAATATTAAAAGCACTGGTTTTTGATTTCATATTAATTAAATTTACTCTTTCATCATCATTTTGAACATCCTGTTTTGTACATCTGCTACTCAAACCTCTCCATATTTCTGTAACTCCAAATAGAATACAAAAAATAGCTAATATAATAGACTTGGTAATTCTTAAAGGATTTAAAGTATTAAACTGCGTAATTGTATCTGGAATGCTAATTGCTGCTAAGAATAAAAATATTATACCACTCCAAAATTTCTTTTTATTATATATTTTTTTCTTCATTTTCTAAATTCTCCTTTAAACAATATAATTTTTCAATAGTGGTGTTGAAAACGGAAGCTATCTTATATGCAAGCATAATTGAGGGGTTATACTGTCCTTTTTCAAGTGAAATAATCGTTCTTGATGAAACTGAATATATTCCTTAATTGTGTATCCGGCCAGAGAATAAAAAATTCTATATAAACCAGCAAGTTACATACAAGCTTCATTAGCAACCCTTTGCAGTTCAAACTTGTTTTCAATATTTAATTCAATATAATTCATTACTTAACCCTCATCAGCTGATATATTCACATTAACTTTTTTTCAGCCTCTTGCCTTGACTTTTTTCTCAATTTTTAATACAACTTAATAAAACATATATTTAACTATGACATATTACCATAAATTGAGTATATTTACAATTCTTTAGAAATGGGTAATAGCATCAAAGTGAATGTAACTCAATTGGTATTATAGTGATTTGTTTTTGAATTGTTATTATCTAAAGTTATATTTATTAATCAACAAATTTAAATAATTCTTCAACTGTCGTAATAGGTGTATATTTACGAAGCTGATTATATCTACTGTCCAACAAATCAAAATAATCATAGCTTACGGGCCTTGCTAATTTCTTAGCTTCCTCAACAGAGGCTACAAGCTTGCACCATGGCATTACAGATTCTAACGTTTTAAATGGGTCTAAATTCTCATCCCTTGCCTTATTTCAACCAGTCAGTCAAAACCAACCTGCCAGGATGATGAGGCGCTGATTAAACGGCTTTATGTATAGCTTGATAAAAATTATTATTTCCATTTTATCTTTAAGTTTGGTAGAAAACACTTTTTTTATAGCTGAAACACGAAAACTCAAATTAAGTTCTATTGCTTTTTCTGTAATTTGAAACGATAATAATATAAGAGGCATTATGCAATTTTGATACATTGTAGTATTATTAGACAGAAAAAGCAGGGAGGGATCAACAGTGAATACAATTTTATTGGTAGAAGATGATTTGAGTATTATTGATGGGCTAGAGTTTTCACTCCGAAAGAATGGCTTTCATATTGCCTTAGCACGAACCGTAAGGGAATGCTTTTTGATGCTTAGTGATAAGAAGTATGATTTGTTGCTACTCGATTTGACCTTACCTGATGGAAGCGGTTTTGACATCTGTAAGAAAGTACGGCAATCCTCCGATGTACCAATTATATTTTTAACGGCTTCCGATGAAGAGGTCAATATTGTAATGGGTTTGGATATTGGTGGGGATGACTATATTACAAAACCTTTCAAATTAAATGAACTGATTTCGCGAGTCAATGCTTTGCTTCGCCGTTCTCACATTCCTAGCCAAGAACCTATTGAATTGAAATCTAATGATATTACCATCAAACTGTTCGAAAGCCGAGTATTTAAGGATTCTAAAGAAATAGAACTTACTACGGTGGAGTACCGTCTTCTGCACCTGCTCATGCAAAATCAAAATATTGTGCTCACGAGAAACGTTATATTGGATAAGCTTTGGGACAATAACGGCAACTTCATCGATGATAACACCCTATCCGTCTATGTACGAAGACTAAGAATGAAAATTGAAGATAAAGCTGATAAACCGAAATTTTTATTGACAATACGACGATTAGGCTATAAATGGAGTGTGTTAAAGTGAGGCTATTATATGAGAATTTTTATTAATTACAATATAAGGAAACTATTTTCAGTCGTATCCATAATTCTTTTGTGTTTCATTCTAATAACACAGGTCATGGTATATTTCATGACAAACCAATATAAAAAGGAAATTATTACACACGATTATGCCATTGCCGGATATTTATATCAACAGGATGCAACAACAGACCAGATTGTACCTGCCTTCACTGGTAAAAAAAGTATGAAAGATTATACCATTGGGCGGGAGCTTTTGCAGCCTAAAGGGTATACAGACAGTATAAATAACAAGCTTCTGCCTGAAATTCAAAGTTTCCATCAGAAACTCGAGATTCTGGTACTGATACTTTCCGTTGTTGTATCGATTCTCCTGCTTTCAACATTATTTATTTTTTTTGTCCGGCAGGACAGAAAGCTTGAAAAGGCCAACACGGATATCTTAAGTTTTATGCATGGCAATAAAGATATCCGCTTCAGCGACAATGAGGAAGGTATTGTATCTCAGCTTTTTTCCTCTATAGATGTAATGGCAACATCTCTAACTGCCCATATAACAAAGGAAAAGCAGACAAAGGAGTTCCTAAAGAATACGATATCTGACATATCACATCAGTTAAAAACACCATTGACTGCGCTAAAAATGTACAATGAAATTATTCAGGAAGAAAACATAAACAACGGTGTTGTCGACAGCTTCACCATAAAAAGCAGTAATCAACTGGAACGGATGGAGTATCTAATTCGGAACCTTCTGAAATTGGCACGGCTAGATGCTGACACCATCGAATTAGAGAAAAGCAACTGCCTTATGAAAGATTTGCTAGAATGCATCGTTATAGGTTTCTCCACCCGTGCAAAATCAGAGGACAAGTCAATTATGCTAATGTGCAATAGCTATACCCTGTTAAATTGTGATGGAGGTTGGATACTGGAAGCTTTCAGTAATATTATGAAAAATGCATTGGATCACACCGTTTCGGGAAATGAAGTTCAAATTCTATGCGACGAAACGCCTGTGTTAATCTGTATCACAATTAAAGACAACGGTAGTGGCATCCACCCAGAGGACATCCATTATATTTTCAAACGATTTTATAGAAGCCGATTTTCCAAGGATAAGGATGGTATCGGCATTGGACTTACCCTTGCGAAAACCATTGTCGAAAAACATGGAGGCTCTATAACGGTGGAAAGCACGTTGAACCAAGGAACGACTTTCTATTTGACTTTTCCAAAGCTTACAAATCTGTAAGAAAGAATACACCTATCTGTAAGCTTAGCTTGTTATGCTAATAATAAGATTTAGAACATTGTGCATCATTGTTTCGGGTGAGATATGTTCAATAAATGAGCTTAATAAAAATTCAGAAGAGGTGTTTATATTGGATATTTTAATAGCCAAAAATTTAAGTAAAACTTATGGAAAGGGTGAAGTGAAAGTTGACGCACTGAAAAAGGTATCTTTTTCAGTTGCAAAAGGGGAATTTGTCTCAATAGTAGGACCATCCGGTTCAGGAAAAAGTACACTGCTTAATCTCCTTGGGGCATTGGACTCTCCAACCTCTGGAAATGTATTTCTTGATGGCAAAGACATTTCTGCCATGAAGGAAAAGAATCTCTCCGTCTTCCGCAGACGTAACATTGGGTTTATTTTTCAGGCATTCAATCTAATTCCCGAATTAAATGTAGAAGAGAACATTTTGTTGCCACTGCTGCTTGACTACAAGAAACCGGATATGAAATATATTGCTGAACTTTTGGACATACTTGGGCTCTCCAGCAGGAAACACCACCTTCCAAACCAGCTTTCTGGGGGACAGCAACAGCGCGTAGCAATCGGGCGTGCCCTTTCAACTCGTCCGGCAATTATTCTGGCAGACGAACCCACGGGAAATCTTGATACAAAAAACAGCAAAGAGGTAATCAATCTTTTAAAGCTTTCTGTCGAAAGATATAATCAGACATTAATTATGATTACCCACAATCCGAGTTTTGCCTCCTTCTCGGATCGGGTGCTAAACGTAGAGGATGGTATTGTATCCGAACTAGGGAGGGCTAAAAAATGAAAAACTATCTTGAGCTCGCACCAAAATACCTATCTGCCCATAAACGAAAAACGCGCCTGACTATCACCAGCGTTGCCATGGCTGTTGCACTAGTTGTCGGTATTTTTTCTATGGTAGATGCGTTGGTGAAATTTGAAAAAGCACAAGTACTAAAGGATCAAGGTAACTACCATATTTTAATTCGAAATCCGTCCCCAAGAGAGATTCAAGTCATTGGTAGCCGTATTGATGTACAAAATGCTGGAACCTGGAAAGACCTTGGTGAAGGAACCATCAACAGTGAGAACTGTGCCCTCACATCTCTAGATGAAAATTTCGCGAAAAATATCAACTTTAATCTTAACCAAGGCCGTTACCCGACTTTTAAAAATGAAATTATGCTTGAAAAATGGTTTATGGAAAAATCTAAGCCGGCACATAAAATCGGTGATACAATGACAATTACCTTACCAGACGAAACAGTTCAAGAGTTCATCATTAGCGGTATATACAATGACTGGGGTGCTACCAAAGCTGCTGCTATACCTGCTGTATTCGTGTCAACAAAAATGTCGGAACAGCTAAAAACGAAATCAAGCCAATATTTTGTGCTATTTAAAGATGGTGTAAATATCACACAGGTTGAAGGAGAAATCAAGAAAACTTTGAATATAGTAGATGACCGCATAGGGCGCAACGAAGGTCTTTTAGCCCTCATGATGCAAACAAAAAACAATATCATTTTGAAGATGTATGCTATCGGCGGCGTCTTATTCTTTATCGTCCTTATTACAAGCGTTGTAATGATCTATAACACTTTCAACATTTCAGTAATTGAAAGAGTTCGCCAATTCGGAATTCTGAGATGTATAGGGGCGTCACAGACACAAATAAAGCGTTTGGTAAAAAGAGAAGGCTTATCCATAAGTTTGAGAGCAATCCCCCTTGGCGTATTCGCCGGTATTTTGATAACCTTTATTTGTTCGGCAATAATAAAATTTTACAATAACAAGCTTTTTGGTGATATTTCATTGATTAATTTCAGTGCATTCGGCATTGGCGCGGGTATTGTAATAGGGTTTCTGACAGTCTTTATCTCTTCCTTATTACCTGCAAAAAAAGCTGCAAAAGTTTCTCCTGTAAGTGCCTTGAACGGAAGCGGGGATACAAATATTTCCCAAAAGACAAAGAGAGGCCTTCTTATGAAGATATTTCACGCTGAAATTGTTATTGGCATTAGCAACGCTGTTTACAAGAAGAAAACTCTTTTCTTGATATCTAGTTCTATTGCTCTCAGCATCATTATGTTTATGTGTTTTAGTGTAATCGTCAATCCCACCTTTTTGGGAATGAAAGCTACGGAAGTCTACACTCCTGACGTTTCAATCACATCCTCGCAAGGTATTGGCGAAAATATATACAAGAAACTGTCAACGCTTGGCGGTGTAAAAAGGGTGTATGGAAGAATGTCAAACTATGTGTATGCTACGTTTGACGTTACAAGGCTGACGGACACCTATAAAAAGGAAATGGGTCCCATCAAGACAGAAAGCAATGGCCTTATGGTTGCAACGGAGAGGTCATGGATTGTTTCCTATGATTCAATGCAAATGCAATGGGCAAAGAAATCATTAATGGCTGGAGGTATGGATGAAAATGAACTCAATGCTCAGAATGGTATTGTGGCCGTTGTTAAAAATTACAGAAAAGGAGAATTAGCGGCAGACGCAAGCCTGAAAGTTGGTGATGCTGTCTATATTAAAACTGCTACAGAGACTAAAGAATATAAAGTCATGGGAGTCTTGAGCTCTATGCCTTATGAAAGCGAAAAACAGACATTAACTACATTTATCACCACCCAAAAGCAGTTTACAGAAATCACTAGAGATATAACCTCTAACTATAAGACAATCGATATACAACTGAACAAGGATAATCAAGCACAAACCATAAATGAAATAAAAGCGTTAGTCGGAAATTCAGTGACACTACATGACATTCGTCAGCTAAGCGCAGAAGCAAATAACTCATTTATGACTATCGCAGTATTTATTTACGGATTTGTAGGTATAATTGCACTCATCAGTATTCTAAACATTATCAATACGATGAATACCAACATCACATCCAAAACTAAGTATTTGGGAATTATGCGTGCAATAGGCATGTCTGAGAGACAACTCACAAGAATGGCATTGGCAGAAGCTGTCGTCTATACGGTGAGCGGCTGCATAGCAGGATGCACCCTAGGGGTTCTACTACAGAAAACCCTGATGTCCTTACTTATTTCTAACTGGGAGTTTCCTGTATTGCAAGTCGTACTGATATTCATTATTTCCATTCTAGCTGCATCGTTCTCTATCATCAGTCCATTGAAGAGAATAAAGGCTCGTGGGATTTCTGAAGTCATTGGATCGCTCTAACTGCCAAAAGGACTCATAAAGAAGTGACAAAAACCTCCAATATTTCGCAGATAAACAGATGAAATATGGGGGGGGGTAACTTTAGATCATGCCTATTTTGTTTTTTATAAATAGGGTGTTTTTGCCTATCCTCGCGAAAAGGTGGATTAAGCAATTTATCTAAAATGACTTTTTTTATATTCTAGGGTAAGTTCTAAATCACTCTTTTTTATTCCTATTGGTGTGATTCAGGGAAATGTTGGCGAGACGGCCTAAGGGCCTATTTATAGGGGGTTGTGTAGTAATGGAACAGAAAATAATGGTATTCATCCTTTTCAAATTTAATATCTCCAATGTTACACAATGTACTTATTAAACTTTTCTTTTCCTAACTCCTCGAATTAGTGTTGACTTACTTATTACAGTTATCTCTGCGACTGCTGTATATGAATTGTTTTTTAGCATTTCAATCGCATTATTTATTTGTTTTGATGTATATATCTTAGGTCTACCCTCTTTAAATCCTTCTTTAGTTTTTGCAATTGCTTTACCTGTTTGGGTACGTTCAATAATTGTATTCTCTAGCAGTCCAACATTAATTACATGGACAGATATTCCTTTATTAAATAGCTCTTGAACTATGCTAATGCCTTCTACAGTATTTCTAGCCAATCTGTCTAGTTTAGTAACTACTAAGGTATCCCCCTGTTTTAAATCCTCTATCAATTTATTGAATATAGGTCTATCTATTGTAGTTCCTGTATACTGCTCTACTCTAATTTCGGCACCATCATATCTATCTAGTATATTCCTCGTCTGAACCTCTATGGAATGTCCTTCTTTTAATTGTCCTTTTGTACTTACCCTTATATTATGTGACCTGCTAGATAATATTCGTTATGTGAGGTAATTCTCAACTGTGCATTGAAGTGATAAAAGCCTTGCAATACCAATAATATTCCTCAAATTACATCGCATAATTATTCTCTTCTCTGGCTAAAATTATAATAGCTTATTCAAAGAATAAGACTAACTAAAGCACAGGAGGGAATAAGATATGATTCAGTTTGAAACTGATGTTACTGATTTGATACAGAAAGTTCTCCACTTGATGGAACATCAGCAGTACAGTAAAAATGCAATACGAAAACATAGGAGCATAATCAAGCAGTTGGTCGTGTTTTCCAAACAGAATTATGGTGGTAAATATTCTGTAGAAATCGGGGCTGCTTTTATTGACGAAGTCTCTAGAAGACAACCGCCACTCTCGCTGGAGTATTTTAGAGCGTTTAAGTCGGAAGTGCGAAGGCTTGATCATGTTTTGTTGAGAATGCCAGAACGCTATGCGTTTGGGGATATAGGGCAGTTTGACCATTCTTGTTTTGACAGTTTTACGAATGCCTATAATAAGTATATTCGGGGCATTTTAAAAAGTGCATTGGATGTTCGCATTCGTACAAGGGCGCTTGCCCGTTTTTTTAAGTGGCTAGAGCTACACGGGATAACCTCTCTTCAAGATCTGCAACCGCAGCACATTCACAACGTATATATTGATGCTTCGGATAAGGATTTGTTTCGAAAGACGGTCCGAGGATTCTTCAGATATGCATATTCTCACAAGCTTCTCAAAAGGGATTTCAGTGTAGCAGTTCCTTCTTTTAGAAGGCATATCCCCGTACCGTCAGTATATTCTACGGAAGAAGTTGAACGGCTTCTTTCCTCCGTAGATCGTAATACCAAGTATGGTAAACGGAATTATGCAATATTGTTACTAATCGCTAGGCTTGGAATTCGGAGCTCTGATATTGTCAATCTTCGCTTTGAAAATCTGAATTTTACAGCAAACGTTATTGAAATTACACAGGTAAAGACGAGTGAACATCTCACGCTTACGATTACAGACGAGATAAGGAATGCGATTTTGGATTATACCCATCACGGTGGAAGATCAGACCATAACAGCGACTATCTATTTCTTTCGTATGATGCACCAATAAGGCTATTAGGTGACAGAGCAATATATCCCATAGTGTCAAGAGCTTTTACGACTGCGGGAGTACAGATAGACGGTAGAAAGCATGGACCGCATGCTCTTAGGGCAAGCCTTGCTACCGCTCTATTGAATGAAGGATACAGCTATCCCGTCATAACCGAAGTTCTCGGGCATAAAGATCCGAACACCGCTCAGCATTATGTGAAAGTTGACATAACTCATCTTAGAGAATGTGCGATGCAGGTGCCTCCCCCTTCAGGAATGTTCTACAAGTATCTCTGTGGAGAGGAGGATGTTATATGAGAAAAAAATACTTTAACTTCCATAGCGTATTTGCGCCTGAGATAAGATCTTTTCTTGAATTACGCACCGCTCAAGGTCATGTAATACGCCATGAAGCCTATACATTGGAAACACTGGACATTTTTCTCGTGGAACATGGACTATGCGAAAGACGCCTTCCAGCGAAAACTATAGATTCATGGCTATACTCATTTCCAAACAAATTAAACGCCAATACTTTGGTAACTTATGTGTCCTATTACACGCAGTTTGCTAAATACATGCGTATATTGGATATTCCGGCATTTATTCCGGAAAGGCCAAAAGGTAACAACGATTATGTGCCATACATTTTTTCGGAGGATGAAATGAAAAGGCTGTTTGCGGTTTGTGATAATCTGCCACGCAAAAAACATGTTACAAAAGCACCGGTCATATTCCCTGTACTCTTCAGGATGATTTATGGCTGCGGATTGCGGCTTGATGAAGCACTCACACTGCGGCTAAAGGATGTAGATTTGAAAAACGGGGTACTTCACGTCCTTAATGCAAAAGGGTCAAAGGATCGTATTGTTCCAATGGATTGTTCGCTGACTGATATTTGCCGCAATTACTGCAAACTGCTCCATAGCAATTCAGAAGATACAGCATATTTTTTTGAAAGTCATAACCATAAGCGTTTTTCACAAGCTTGGGCGGGGCGCTGGTTCAGCATTGTACTGGAAAGTGCAGGAATAGCATTGTCGGATGGAACCAAAGTCAGCAGAGGTATTTGTCCCCATTGTCTTCGACATACTTTTGCTGTAGACTCATTCAGACGAATGGACCGTAAGGGAAGGGACTTGTATGAATCTGCACCGTTTCTCTCGACATACATGGGACACTATGATCTCTATGGTACGGAGAAATATCTTCGCATGACATCTGAGATGCACGCTGAGGTTGTTGACCAGATGGCAGCCTATACCTCTTGTGTTTTCCCGGAGGTATCGGAATGAAAACAACATTATTTATACAGCAGCTGGGAAATTATTTTGAAATATATCTCCCAAAGACAGGTGGCTATAGCCAAAACACCATATCTTCGTACAAAGATACATTTCGTATCCTGTTTAAATTCATGGATGAAATAAAAGGAATACGCCATTATCTGATTGCCTATAAACATTTTACTGTAGAACTCATGGAAGAGTTTATTCTTTGGCTCGAAGAGGAGCGTAATTACAGCGCATCATCGAGAAACCAGCGGCATGCTTCGATATCAGCTTTCTTCAAATATGCATCTAGGCGTGAAATGGATGCACTTTCTGCTTTCAATCGCATCAGCGCTGTGCCGTCTAAGAAAACACCAAGTGTTGCCTTTCCCTACTTTACAGTTAAAGAAATTGGCATTCTCCTTAAGGTGCCAGACGTATCAAACCGGCTAGGAAGAAGAGATCAAGCTTTGTTATGCTTGCTCTATGATAGTGCTGCCAGAGCTCAGGAGCTTTGTGACGTTACTGTCGCCGATGTTAGGTTTGGTCGCCCAACCCGAATAAAGCTGCATGGCAAGGGGAGAAAAACACGAGAAATCCCGTTGACAGACGAATGCTCCAAGCTGATAAAGCAATACATAAAGTCTCAAAAGCTTGATAATGAAGATTCTCACGCTCATCCTCTATTTAGCAGCCAAACCCATGAAAAAATGACTACATCATGCATCCGCAATATTGTTGAAAAATATGTGAGGTTGGCAAGGATAAAATGTCCAGAAATGTTTAGGGAAGCGAATTACTCACCGCACAGTTTTCGGCATAGTAAAAGTGTTCATATGGTTGAAGCCGGTATCCAGATCATATACATTCGAGACTTCCTCGGTCACACTACGATCAAGTCTACTGAGCGTTATGCAAAGGTTAGCCAGATGGCGATAACAAAGGCTCTTACAGAACGGAAAATTCCAAATGTTATCCCTGTAAATGAATCAGACGAAACAGTAAAGAAATCATTTCCGGGATTTCTAGAATAATTTTCCCATTACAAATTCAAAAATTATGTGAGGTAATTTCAGTATTTCACTTGGTAATTCAAGGCTTTCATCGCCTTTATACTCAAATTTGAATTACCTCACATAACTTGCATAACCTATTATCATTATAACCCCTTTTTAGCATATTGTTTTGATTATACGTAAGTGTTTTATAGGTATCAATACTGTTAAGTTATGACATTAAGATTTTATACATTTTCTTATACATTAGGGTTATATCCACTATCTAATATTAAAAATAAAAAGAGCAGAAATTTCTGTTCTTGATGTTGCACAATATAAGAATATTCCATTATAAAAACACCATAAAATTCAATTCTGAATAATACGGTGTTTTATTATGACCTAGGACAAAAATTCCAAAACTAAATTTCTAAACTCTTTTTTGTTACTAAACATAGCAGGATGATTTCCATTTTCAAAAATAACCAATTTAGAATTTTTCATTTTTAAATTAATAGCTTTTAATGTACTTTGGACATTAGGTATTAAATCATCTTTCGAGCTTCCTGTAATTAAAACATTATTTTCTATGTTACTAAGTTCATAATTAAAAAAATTACCTATGTTTCTTGAAAAATCTATAATTAAGTTTGTATTTTGATCAATAACATTTTTCCAATCAAAGCCATGCATTATAAACCAAAATAATTTAGAACCTAACTTGTTTTTTGCTGTTTTTCTATCATCTACAATTTTTTGCGCAAACTCATAAGATAAATTTTCTCCCATAAAACTATCTACAATTATTCTGTTAAATAAATTAGGTTGTTTCAATACAGCATTTAAAGCAACAATAGCCCCGCCACTTGTACCTAACAGATTAACATCGCTAATACCAATGTGCTTACATAATTCAATAATTAAAGTAGAATTAAAATGCCAATAATTTAATGGTAATTTATCTACTCTCTGAGATTTCCCTTGACCTACCAAATCTAATAAAATTACTTTAAAGTTTTTAGAATAGAATTTTAATTCTGGTATAAACATTTTTGAGGAAGCTGTATCTCCATGTATAATAACTAAAGGTCTCCCTTCACCAGATACTTTATAATATATATTAATATTTTCATACTTAAAATAAGACATTTTCAACCTCCCAATAGCAAACATTGTAAAATTTTTTAATGAATATTTGTTTTATATAATCTACATGGGAGAGTTAGTAATTACTCTTACATATAGACTATTTTAGTTTATTAAAAATCCCCATTATGATACCTCCTTGTAGTTTAGCAACTCACATTATTTTACAAATGTGTCTTAATATCAAGGACTATTATACCACTACCGATAAGCTAATTATAGTTTTAGATTGGGGGTTGTGTAGTAATAAGGCATAAACAGAATATAATTACAATTTATTACCGAATAGTTTTTTGTCCATTGGTTGCAATGGTCTCGCTTACCAGATAATATTTCTTTTGCTAAGTCAAATGAATAATACCCTACAATATTACATTGCATAATTTTGTATTTTTCAACATAATATGTTTTTTATATTACATCATAAATTATTCGATTTAAGATGTAATATTACAAAAAACATATTTTTAAATATGACTTAAGTAGAGGATAATAAAATGAAAAACAGACAAAAAAATAAACCAATATGTATATTAATTACTTTGATTATTTTTAGTTTTACTATGCTAACTACTAATATTACATCAAATGCAGCGGACATAAGTCCTAAAAATATAGATTTAGTAATAGTATTTGATGATAATAGTATTGATGAAAATATAAAAAATATTATAACTAATTCTGGTGGAAAAGTTGTAGAAGAATTTCCTGAATTAGTAATTAATAACCTGAATGTAACACAATAAACAATTGAGTTACATTCACATTGAGTCTATTAACTCGTTTTGAAAGAATTGTAAATATACTCTATTTTTAAAATCAGTCTTTTAAATTTGAAGTTATTGTTTCCTAATATAAAAAATCATACAACACAATAAAAATTATGTTATATGCTTTTTCTCCTATTTATGACTCATATGATACACCTAATTATCTAGCATTTTACCATCAATTTCCTGTGTGATCCTTGAAATAAAGGCCTCTAGTGAACAGTTACCCTCATCACCATTTTTTCTACTTCTGAGGGATATACTCTCTGAGTTTTGTTCTTTTTCACCAATAACTATGATATAGGGCAATCTTTCTATGCTACCCAAAATCACTCTGTGTATAACAATAGGTCTATGCTTTTCTCCATCACTGCCGATATATTGTAAGTCAAATCTTTGGGGAAGGTGTAAATCTAGTTGTATAGTTCCACATTTCTTTGTTTAATATCATAGGAGTTTCTATCTCAACATAACCATTTTTCTTATGAAGTTCTCTCCAGTACTCAATTAAATTATTCTTTAAAACTACACCATTGGGAAGGAAAAATGGAAATCCTGGTCCCTCATCCATTAAAGCAAATAATTTTAGTTCTTTACCAAGTTTTCTATGATCCCTTTTCTTCGCTTCTTCAATCATATTCAAATATTCATCAAGTTCACTTTTCTTAGCAAATGCCGTTCCATATATTCTTTGAAGCATTTTATTTTTTTCGCTGCCTCTCCAGTAAGCTCCTGCAACTGATAATAGCTTAAAGGCTTTTACTTTTGAAGTTGATAATACATGTGGCCCTGCACAGAGTTCTATAAAATCTCCCTGCTTAAAAAAAACTAATTCTTCTCCTTCTGGTAAATCATTAATGAGTTCTATTTTATAGATTTGTCCCTTATATTCCATAATCTTCAAAGCTTCTTTTATAGAAACTACTGATCGCTCTAATCTTAAGTCTTCTTTAACTATTTTTCTCATTTCTACTTCTATTTTTTCGAGTATATCCATAGTAAAGGGTTCTACTACATCAAAATCGTAATAAAATCCATTATCTATTGCAGGGCCGATAGCTAATTTAGCATTTGGATATAATAGCAAGTATATGATAGGCGGTGTGTCTAAGTGCCCTTCTTCTTCATTAGAATTTATTACAGTGCCATCCTTTATTACAACCTTTAACATAAACATTACTCCTTCAAAAAATAATAAACCCTCCCCAAAGTAAGGGACGAGTTTTATCGCGATTCTACCCAAATTACAGAAGCATAATTAAAAACACTTCTATCACTCAACACCACTAACGCCGGCTCGCGGAATTACCTACTTAAGTTCAGTAATCAACTCAGAGGTGGTTTTCAATATTGCTTGTTCAAGAAACCTTACAGCCGGTGAGTTTCTCCCTCTTAGAACAGCATACTATTTACTTTTCCTCTTCACAGTTTTTAATTAAAATTAGTATATTCTAAATTGTTTTCATTGTCAATATATGTTTCACTTTGGGGCTATTGCCTATTCCTTAAAAAATTCATTTTCAATGTAACATAACGAGTTGACTCTTTACTTTGAATGTATTACAAATCAGTCTTAATATAATAATAAGACTCCTCAGTCAAAGGCTGGTCCACATCCGATTTTCTCCTTCATGCTTCATACGAAAACCTGATGTGGCACAAGCTCTTTCACTGCTCTAGGTCACAAATGAAGCTTTAGACAATCTTACTCACTGCCTAGAAGTAAACTAATCTATTAAAGTACCTAAGCATTCATCATTCTATTTAAGTTTAGTAGCAGTCAGTAAACTTGTCCAAAGCAAATGAAATTATTCCCCCTTCATCCAGGGGAAACAGATCCTACTGCACTACAGCAGGATCTGTTTTTTGTTCTCAACCTACTAGGGGTATAGGTAGTAACGGAACTAAAAACGGCTATAAGTATGTAAATAAATGGAGTTGAAATTTAAGAATACATTTCTTAAAGCATCATATATATTTAATAATGCTTTAGGATGGAGATGTTATTTATGAAATTCAAATCAATAACAATGATACTAGAAATACTTTTATTTGTTGTTGGTGTGGCTGGATGTACAATGATGTTTATGCAAATGGGATTACCAACAGCCATGTTAACAATAATTACAATGCTTTTAATTATTAGTAGCACCTTTGAATTTATAAAAACTCAAAAACTGCGAAAATTAGTATACCCTATAATTACAACTTATTTTTTTGTAGGAATGCCTATTATAGAAAAGTTCACAAATAATGAAGTTTTCTTTGTGGGCTTTGCTGTATTAGGGTGTGTTATTACTATCATATTTGTTTATAAGGACTTAATAATAACCAACAAAGAAAAAGAATTACCACATTAAGAGGTCTCACCAACATAATTTTGAATCACACCAGTAGCAATTTTATAATATCTACGTAAATCTTAATGTATTTTACGTAGATATTCATAAATGTTTTGTTATACTTTACGAATATATTTTATAGCTTTTTTCAACCCTACGTAAAGGTATACCTTTACGTAGGGCAATTCGTTTTAACATCAAACTATAGTTTATAAAAATGGTGTTTAATGGTATAATTTTTCTAGTGATTAAGTCACAACGGTAAAATATTGTTCATTAAATGACTTTAAAATGAAGAGGGTTTTTATATGAAAAAAATAATAGCTTTTCTTTGTCTAATTTTAGTAGTATTATTTTTATTGGTTTATAAACAAGTTGGTAAAACCAACAATGCTGTAGTAAGTATTGGAAAATCAGATAAGTTTAGCCAAGGGGAAATGAATGATGCAACAAATTGTGTAAAGAAAAAATTCAAGGATTTTAGGGGATGTAGTCTTACAAAATTATGGTATGACGAAAAGAAATCAAATTATTTTATTGGAGGTTACTTGAAATATGGAAAAGGTTCAGCGAATGGTGTCAAGTCTGAGAATGTAATTGTTTTGCTTTCTACTTTTAATGTAGATTTTTCAGGAGGTGATGGGAGTTTTAATCCAAATTCAACTTATTCTAATTGGAATTGGACATTAATAAGGGATAGTAAAACAGGTAATTGGCGAGTTGACTGTTGGGGATATTAAAACTAATACAACTGAAATGTTAGCATTACTCTTAATAGAATGTGTAGAATTAGATATTAAAAAAGTCTTAATTACTTGCGACAAAAATAATATTGTATCGGTAAAGACTATGATAAATAATGGAGCTAAATTGGCAAATGAAATACCAGAAGGAAGTAGAATTACTCAAAGATATTGGATAACTTTAAATTAAATTAATAGCATTATCTATAAATAGAATAATTCGCATTTTTCTTATATTGATGATAAACATTGATATTAGTTAGTTTTAGGCTATTTTTTATTCTTGTTGGCGGGACCCCTCTTATCATTTAAAACCGCAAATTTCTTTATGTGGAATATATGTTATATACAGTATAATCAAGTAAATGGGGTGGAGCCACGGAACCGACAAAACCCACGTTAAGGAATATAGTTCCATAAACCTTCATTTTCGGTACTTAAATATAAACCTTAGGAATAGTCACTTTATACGTGATTATCAGTTCCAAAACTATTACCAAAAAAAAAGTATCAAAACAAATCGAATATAGCTTTTATGGTACTTATTTTTAAATATTATTTGCTTAACGTAGGCGAAAGTCATGTTTTATATCCATTTTATGTCTTAGCGTGGGGTTTGTCGGAAATGTTAGCGCTCCCCCTAAATAAGCTAATTAATAAAATTATGCGGAATATAAGGAGGACTTCGATATGACTGATTTAGAAAAGAATAACGATAGAGAAAGCATTGATGAAAATATAAAAAAATCTAAAAGCAAGCTACTAGTTATGGAGCCTATTTAAATGCCGTGAAATTTTGGTTTCACAGCATTGTATCTTTGAAATATATTTTTAAAGGATTGTAGATCTATAATATAGAATAAGCTAATTAAGCAAGTATTTTGTGTCGTGCTCGTATTTTTATGAGAGTTAGTTGTCTCTCAAACTAATAGAGAAATAGGAATTGATATAATATAACAATAATAAAATGCAGGAGATTTTATATGAGGAATACGGATGTATATGGGTTAATTATAATTACATTAATTATGGGAGGGATGTTTACATTTTTAGGATTGATAATTAAAAGTCAAAATGCAGGAGATATGCTGAATGGATTTGATGCGAAAAAATATAATAAAGATAAAGTATCAAGGATAGTAGGCGGAGATATGTTGTATACTGGTCTATTAATTATTCTTATAGGGGTTGGTGGGTTTTTTTTTAGTAGCAAATTTTATAATTATTTAACTATTGCACAGGTCGTTATTTTCGTACTAGGAATTATAAAAAGTATATATGATATGGATAAAAAATGTAGAATAAAAAAATAAATATGCAGTCTTAAAGTAAAAGATATAAGAAGATAAAGTGGTAGGTAATATTCATATATTTCGTCGCAAGTACCCCCAAGATCTTAGCTATGGTGGGTACTTGCTTTCAGTGCATATCTATACACTGAAAGTAACACAATACTAATTGTGTTACTTTCACATTGGGACTATTGCCTATTCCTTTGAAATTTCATTTTGCATGTATTACAAATCAGTCTTAATATAATAATAAGACTCCGCAGTCAAAGGCTGGTCCACATCAGATTTTCTCCTTCATTCTTCATACTAAAACCTGATGTGGCACAAGCTCTTTCACTACTCTAGGTCACAAATGAAGCTTTGGACAATCCTACTCACTGCCCAAAAGTAAACGTCCCAGAGGGCACAAAATCAATGTACTATATTTATAATATATCTTATAAAACAATACATTCAAATGTACAATAAGAAAAAAGGCTTTAGTTAAACCTACTATGAGCCTTTATATATCAACGCTTTATGTTATTTTTACGAATGTAAGGTTTTAGTCAAAATCGTACATTCGTTTGTGACGTAATTTATGAATATTTCGACTTAACTCGCACTAAAAAATATGCATATTTTTATTAGTTCATTTCGTTTCCTCGATAAACTCTTTTATTTTCGTTGAAACTGCATTCCCATGTCCTGTTATTAGATGTCCACCAGTTTCAAAAATGGCAGTTTTAGCATTTGTACGAGAAATAATTTTTTTGGTATCCTCATATTTTACCACAGATCATCTTTTGATTGAACCACTAAAATAGGAGCTGTTATTTTCTCAACTTTATAATCATCAAAATTAATATCCATGTCTAAATTCGTTATTGTTCCATCAGCCTTTATTCCGCTTTTACGTGGTTCTACAGGTAGCATGGTATTGTATATATCATTGTTAATATCGGATCCAAACATAGATTTAAAAACAAAGCCGAAATACTTTGTTGAAAGCCACATTGGGAAATCATTAACGATTATTGCAGGCGGACCCGTCATGCCTTTTATTTCTTCACGTGTCTTTTTTGTAGTAGGAACTCCAGATGAAAGTAAAATTAGCCCCTTGACACGATCGGGATATTCAATGGCAAACGTGATTCCTGCTGCACCTCCGGCAGATGTGGTAATAATATATGCCTTTTGAATCGAAAGCTGATCTAGTAAGCTTAAAAATGCTTTTGCTTGATTTTTCGGTGTTGGTTCAGAGGGTAAATCAGAGCCAGGATAACCGAAACGTGATGGAGCTATTTTTCGATAATCATTTCCCATAAGGCTTTTTAAAGATACAGAGCCTTGATCGTATCCACCAAAGATACCGTGGGATATGACTATTGTTTCACCGGAACCTTCGTCCATATAACTCATTTTACCATATTCAGTATCAATGGTTTTAACATCATAATGATTAAGATTTTCATATGATTTGCGAATATCAATGGTATATTGTATGGTTACAATGATTCCAAGCACAACTAATATTAACAGTAAATATACCCACATATGTTTGTACCATGTTTCCGTTAGTTTCAATTTACTTCCCCTCCTCAAAATACAAATAACATTTGTTTCACTTAAGTTACTCTTGTGGCGCGAGAATTTACAGATGCGTCTTAATATCAGGGATTATTATACAACTAACTATAAGCTCCTTATAGTTTTAGATTTATTTATAGAACGTTTTATAACCTTGTGATACTATATAAAACGTTAATACATTCCACCATTATATATGGTTACTTAACAACGTCTTTATAGTTATCAATATAAAAAATTACACAGCCACAATTAGGACAAACCGCTGCTTTGGGTGTACCATACGTTGTATTCAAAAAAAAATTGCCTTTTTTTGAAATTGTAATTCCACCAAAAGATTCAACTTTAAAATTCTCTATCATTTCAGTCTGGCATTGAGTACATATTTTTTTCATTTTTAAATCCCCCACGCTCTATTAATTATCTTCATTTTATATCACTGTTGCTACACTTTAATCTAAAATTTCGCAACAACATATAAATAAATTATACCATTGTGAGCAAAAAATCACTATTCTTTATAGTGGGAGAATTATAAAGAATTTATCCATTTTGTGTCTTAGCGTGGATTTTGTCGGAAATGTTGGCTCTACCCCATAGCCATCAAGCTAAGCCATATTGAATATTAGTAGCTGCTCCAGTGCTATTATAAGAGTAACTTCCTGTCTTGACATTAAAAGTTATATTCGTACCATTACTAGTATAGCCTCATACTTTTATTAAAAAAGATTTACTGTTTTTTATCAATTTATATACACTCAAAAATTTAGATTATCCACCTAAAACTTGTCTTGGTAATTAACAAAAAAAACACAGTCATGAGCTGTGTTTATCTATAAATCTTGACTTACTATTTAACAATCAAATTAAGTGCTCCATCTAAATCAGAAATAATATCTTTAACATTTTCAAGCCCTACTGCCAACCTTATTAAACCATCAGTTATACCAGCTTCCAATCTTTCTTCTTGTGGATATGAAGAATGAGTCATTGAAGCAGGATGTTCAATTAAAGTTTCAGGATCGCCTAAACTAACAGCTAATTTGCACATTTCAACTGCATTTATAACCCTTTTGCCTTCTTCTACTCCACCCTTTATTTCAAAAGCAATTACCGCTCCTGGAAGGCTCATTTGTTTTTTTGCTAATGCATATTGTGGGAAACTCTCAAGTCCTGGAAAATATACATTTTCTACTGCTGGGTGAGCTTCTAAAAATTTAGCTACAGACATTGCACTTTCACAGTGTCTGTCCATTCTAATTTCTAGTGTTTTCATTCCTCGTATAATCAAATATGCATCAAAAGGACTTAAACAAGCTCCTGTCATATCCTTAACACCAAATAATCTAACTTCATCAATAAATACTTTAGATCCAATAACAAAGCCAGCAATTACATCACCATGTCCATTTAGAAATTTGGTTCCAGAATGCACTACCACGTCTGCGCCTAGTTCTAATGGTCTTTGTATATATGGCGTGCTGAATGTATTATCCACCATTACTATGCAATTTTCTACTTCATGTGCAATCTTTGATATTTTATCAATATCTGTTATGAGTAACGTTGGATTTGCAGGTGTTTCTAAGAAAACAACCCTTGTATTTTCTTTCATAGCATTTCTTACATTTTCTAGATTCGTAACATCAACAAAAGTAACCTCAACGCCAAATCTTGCAATACCATTACTTAAAAATGCATGAGTACAGCCATAAATAGTTTTTGATGCCACTACATGATCTCCGGCCTTTAATAATGACCACATTGCTGAAGTTATGGCTCCTATGCCTGATGACATAGACATGCATGCTTCTCCACCTTCAAGTATTGCCAGTTTTTCTTCTAAAACTGTGTTAGTGGGATTTCCCAGTCTTGAATAAATATAGCCATCTTCTCTTCCTGCAAATCTATTACCACCTTGATCAGCTGAGTCAAAAACGAAGGTAGCTGTTTGATGTATTGGAGTAGCTAGTGCTCCGTATTGATCCACCTTACTTCCTCCATGTATAGCTTTAGTAGCAAATCCTTTGTTAATTAAATATTCTTTATTCATTATTAATTCCTCCTAATATTTAGTTATTACATAAATTAGTTAACACTATCAACACTTATTTCTTCACTCTATCTAAAGCTCAAGCTTTGTACAAAAACTTTATCAAAGTCTTCATAGTTTGAAAGTTCAATAATATCAACCTTTTTAACTACTGTCTCCATTTCCTTCCTATAAGACTTATTTAATAAAAATATTTGCCCTCCAGATTTTGAAGTATTTCCGACAAAGTCAATTTTGTCTTCAAGTTCTAAGGGTAGTAGACCTATATTTATTAAACTTTTTGCTCTGAGGTGGTAGCCAAAAGACCCTGCAATCAGTACTTTGTCTACTTTATTAGCCGTAATGTCTTTACTCCTCAGTAAAAATTCTATTCCAGCCCTAACTGCACCTTTTGCAAGCTGTACTTGCCTTATATCCTTTTGTGATAAGTAAACTTTATCAGTTATTTTAAATACCGTTTTGCCTTCATGTTTAACTATCTTTTCCTTCAATAGAGGTTTCACTTCTTCTTTATCTGTATCAACAAACTTACCATTTTTCTTAATTACTCCATGTTTAACAAGCTCACCAACAATGTCTAAAAGTCCACTTCCACAAATTCCAATTGCTTTGTCATCACCAATTGTTTTGACAGTTATGTTTCCGTCATCTTCTATATTGAAAAACTCTATAGCACCATTAGACGCCCTCATGCCATGAGTTATATTCATTCCTTCAAAGGCGGGGCCTGCAGCAGTGGAGGCCGCAGATAATTCTCCGTCTAAACTTAGAACCATCTCACCATTTGTCCCAATATCCACAAAAAGTGTAACACCATCTTTTTCATATAATTTAGCTGCAAGGATACCTGATGTTATGTCTGATCCAACATAAGCAGAAATTATAGGTGGAAGATATATTAGTCCAAAAGGGGAAATATTAAAGTCATGATGCAACGCTTCAACATGGTTCCCGCCAAAAATTTTAGGAGTATAAGGATACCTACCAAGCGAACTAGGGTTTATATTTGTTGCTAGATGTAACATACAAGTGTTTCCGCTTAGAATAACCTCATAGATATTTTCATTGGCTATACCTGCATTTTTACTTATTTCACTTATCATATTTTTAATTTCACGAGTAACACCACTATACATGGTATTTAAGTTCTTTTCCTCAGATGCAAACTTTATTCTCGACAAAACATCCTGTGCATGAATTGCTTGTGGATTTAGACAAGAAGTTGAACTAATTTCCACTCCATTAAATAAATCTATAAGAGAAGCAACCATGGTAGTTGTACCAATATCAACTACAACACCAAAATTCTTATTTTCCGTATTATTTGCTTCAATTCCAATAATTTGTTCCCCTGCATATACTCTCGTTACGCCTTCATCATCAAAATACTTCTTTTTAATTATAGGGTTAATTTTAAATTCAAAACTTTTGCCATGATTTAGAATTTTTAAGCTTTCATTTTGTTCCTTACGAGTTACCTCAACTAAAACATCCCCTATAACTTTTGTAGCACAGGATAATACAAATCCTGCCTTCTCTTCTTCTTTGGATAAATGATGTACTCCATTTGAAATTACATTCTTTATTGAGATGTTATCAAGCTTTACCTTGCATTTACCACAGGTTACAGCTGCATTACAAGGGGACTCTATTACGACCCCTGCAAGTCGCGCTGCTTGAAGAATTGTAGTTCCAACTTCAACACTAATTGTTATATTATCCGGAACAAATTTTACTTGTACCATTATTTTACACTTCCTTCCCTAACTGTTTTCGTAAAAGTATATATATTTTCAAGAGACGAAGAAGTACTTAAACCACATGCAGGAGATATAATATTTATACCATCTCGCAAAAGCTTCTCAGTTTGACTGGCAACTTTCTCTGTAGAACCAAATTCTAATAGGTAGGTACTTAAATTCCCCATAGTAGTAAGAGACGGGTACTCTTCTTTAAGAATACGCAAATTCACTAGTGAATCTGTGCTTATAGCATTGCATTTTATATTGGGCAACAGATTTTTTACAGCATTTAATTTACCACAAATATGAACTATAACAGGTACATTCAAAGAATGAATACCATTGATAAGCTTATTTAAATATCTTACAGCATATTCTTCAAACATTTTAGGTCCAAGTATTTCTCCAGTTGCTGTAGGATCTGCAATGGATATAACAGTAACTCCGTTATCAATCATAAGTTTTGCATACTCTATTAAAAAATCTGTTACATAATCAATAACTTTATGTGATCCTTCTTTATTCTTTCTTAACTCCTTCAAAAATGTCATTGGGTCAACCATAGAGGCAGAAGTACTTATAGGTCCAGTCAAACTGCCAATTACAGGCACGTCATCATTTTGCTTTGATATATAATAAACTGCCTGGATAATGGTATCAACACGTCCGTTTTTAAGAATTTCACTTATATTTTTAAATTCTACATTTGAAACGGAAGAAAATACTTCTGTAATAATTTTAGGTTCACAGGCAAGTGTTCCAAAATCTACTTTACTTCCAAGAACCTCAGCTTCTACAGTCATACAAAATGGAATCCCCAAGTTTTCAAAGCCTGTATGAGTATGAACATCCTTTGAAAGCAAGCACATAAGCTTACCATCCTTATGTGCCTGAGGCAAAGTATGCCCGGTTTTTTTCATTACATCTATTATAGCCGCATTCATCATTCCCCCTGGGCAAATAACAGGAGGCCTATCTACTTTTTCTTTATTTAAAACTCTTAGCAATCTTTCTTTTTGAGTAAGTACTTCCATTTTTAACCCTCTTTTCTTTTTAATTTTAAAAAGTAATTAGACTACAATTGAAGCAGCAACTAATTTCCTTGCCAGTCTTACAGCTTCTGCTGCATTTACCGAATACCCGTCTGCTCCAATTCTATCCGCAAACCCTTGTGAAATTGGACCTCCACCTATCATAATCTTAAATTTATCCCTGATATTTTGCTTGTCTAAACTTCTTATAACTTCTGCCATGTTATCCATAGTTGTAGTCATTAAAGTTGAAAGTGCTATTATATTTGCATTTTCCTCTTTCGCTCTTTCTACAAATATTGAAGGTGGAACGTCTCTTCCAAGATCAATAACATCAAAGCCTGAAGTCTCAAGCATAATCTTTACAAGATTTTTCCCTATATCATGAGTATCTCCCTCAACTACACCTATAATAACCTTGTGTTTCACTTCATTTTTATCTATTTTTATATGTGGTTTTAAAATATCAAGTCCTGCATACATTGCATCGGAACACATTAAAAGCTCTGGAATAAAATATTCTTCTTCCTCAAAAAGCTCTCCTGCTCTTTCCATACCTGCTGATAATCCTTTATCAATTGCTTCAAATGCATCATACTTCTGCGCAATTACCTCTTTTGAAATAGCTATTGCTACATCTTCATCCATATCAACCACTGATTCCGCTAGTTTCTTAAATAATATTTCTTTATTATCTGACATTTTATACCCTCCATTTTTAGTGCATTATTTTATACCAATATTAAAATCATCCTCTTTAACAATACCCCCGGGACTTATATTTATAAATTTATCATTGTCCCATGGACCTTTTACAATCTGTTCAATAAAAGTATCACTTCCTTTAATTGTGTCATGACTTAGGTTAAGCAGTTTTGCTATTTCTTCGGATTGTTCAATATCAGCCTTTTCGCTGCAACAACCGGTTTTAATAAACAATATCTGGTTATAACCTTCATACATTCTTGAGAGGACTTTTAGAGCTTTCTTTTCACCATATTTATCTTTAATACGATTGTGCTCAGCAAGTATTGATTTCTCTGAGTTCATATAACCACAAGATAAATAAAAGGTACCTGTTTTCTTTTCATAAATACCTTGATTTAATTTACCTGAATCAAGAAAAATTGAAATACAATCGTGTACTTTAGGTATTGTTAGAGTGCAATGGGTGGGCACCAAACCCTTAGCTGCCCCACCGCACAAGCCGAAAGCTAAAATAATTCTCGAATACCCTGTTGATCTTTCAATTATGCACTGCAATTCTTTCCTAAGTTTTTCAGGATAAAGATGTAGATTCATAGATATAAACTCAAATTCAACATCAAGTACTGGAGTTATAGAAAGCAACTCTTTTTTCATAACCTCACAAGCAATAATTTTCATAGTCATATAAATACCCCCTTATCTAAAAAGTTCAGGATCAAATGGATATTTGCCGTATTTCCTAGCTGCAGCACGTAAGGAAAGAATATTTTCAGGCGGAGTATCTATTGGCAAACCACAACCTAAAGCAAGAATATATCCCTTTGGACTGTCATAAGCTTTTCTAAGACATTCCTTTGCTTCTCTTTCAACATCTTGAGGAGTACCCAAATACATGGTGGCCGTAGGCTTCACATTGCCTACAAGGATTACTCTGTGACCTATAACCTTTTTTGCTTCTTTTAAATCTATAGTTTCATCAAGACTTAAAGCGCCTGCCCCGGCATCTGCCATAAGTGTCCAAATCTTTGTTGTATTTCCGCAAATGTGTAGGGAAGGAGCACTTTTACCAGAACTGATAATTGCATCAATAACCTCTTTTAAATATGGCAAAGTAAATTTTGCAAACATGTCCTTACTTATTAAAGCCCCTGAAGCAGTTGGTTCATCAATTTCTATGCTCACATCACGCTTAGCCACTTCCTTAATAAACGCAATAGTTGTATCTGTTACAAGTCTAAGAATCCTATGTGCAAATTCTGGATTTTTTCTTAAATCTCGTAAGAAATTTACTGTACCTCTAAGATTTCCTGCAGTTGTAAAAGGTCCTGGAATTCCAACAGAAACTGGTATTTCTTTTCCTAACTTATCTACAAGAGCTTCAGCAGTCTGTAAAATAAAGGGGAACCTACCGGACTTTTGAGGATCTGCCAAGGAAATCTTGTCCAAATCCGAAAAGTTCTTTATTGCGTAATCTGCAACATAAGGAGCCCCATGGTCAGGGAAAACAAGTTTACTTCCCAATGCTTCTGCGATTCCTCCAAGGCCTGGCCCGATAATGGTTGACTCAATGGCATATTTTTCATTTGCTGCAATTTGTCCCTGTAAAAATTTTTCTACTGAAAAATGAAGTTCAGACACCTTTACATTTATAAGATTTGCAGCATGATCACCAATACTAGGTCCACATTGAATTCTATCGTAAGACTTACCTTTTGCTATTGCTTCCGCTCTTTCTTTTGGAGTCATTTCATCTTTTAAATTTTGCCTATTCATATTTTCATTTCCTTTCTTGATTTATTTGTTTAAAATATAAATAAAAAGGTCAAAACAGCTTCTATAATTTAGAAATAATTTCATCCTCCAGTTTTCTGGTGAACCTCATTAATTTTTTTATAATACCTATATGTTTAATGGGTATTATATTAGTAATATACTACTTTGTCAACTTTTTGTGACTCAAACCTTTGAGAATGTAGATTGCAATATAAAATGTCCGGAAATTAAAAGAAAAATATAATGTTGGGGTATCGTCAGCAAAAATGTTATTTCGTACGCTAAGGAAAGTGTAGTTACATAAATGTAATTATTTCACTTGCTGAATTCATAGATCAGATTATTTTTATAAATCTCAAGTTTTAAATTCTTATGTACGAATGTAATCTTTTAAGCAAAACCTTACATTCATAAAAGCAACATAAAGCGTTGATATATAAAGGTTTATATCAAATTAAACTAACGCCTTTTCCCTTATTGTATATTTGAATGTATTGTTTTATCTGATATATTATAAATGGAGTACATTGATTTTGTGTTCTCAGGGACACTTTTTAGGAGTGAATTTATGATAGTAATAACCACTCACTTGATGAATAATATTGATTGTTTAGGACATCATAAATTTAATTTATATTGAAATTGACATCTTAAAGATTTAAATTGTTAAACTAAGCACTTTACAGCCTTAATCGTTACATTGTAAATATATTTTAAAACATTAATTATTTTACTCCGCAGTCAAAGGCTGATCCACAGCATATTTTCTCCTTCATTCTTCATACTAAAACCTGATGTGGCACAAGCTCTTTCACTACTCTAGGTCACAAATGAAGCTTTGGACAATCCTACTCACTGCCCAAAAGTAAACTAATCTATTAAAGTACCTAAGCATTCATCATTCTATTTAATCTTAGTAGCAGTCAGTAAACTTGTCTAAAGCAAATGAAATTATTTCCCCTTCCCCCAAGGGAAACAGATCCTACTGCACTACAGCAGGATCTGTTTTTTTGTTTTCAACCTACTATGGGTATATGTAGTAACGGAACCAAAAACGGCTATAAGCATGTAAATAAATGGATTTGAAATTCAAGAATACATTGCTTATAGCATCATATATATTTGATAATGCTTTAGGATGGAGATGTTATTGGGGTAGAAACCGCAAAGCGTAAATTCGCCCGGTTAAGCATATATTCCCAAGACGCTGATGCAATAAAACAGTTATTAAATATATGGGGTATTGAGACGATTCGTGAAAAAAACAGCCATAAGACAGTATTCTCCATTTTTGATGAACTATAAATCAAAAACGGAACTACTATTTCGTGGCTGTTATGATGTAAAGTATGAAGAATGGGACACAACTAATGCGTAAGACTTACGTATTTTATTAAATTCTATAACCTATAAATTATTAAAACTAAATTTTAGTTAATTGGTACACAAATTTCACAAAAATGGTTTTTAACCATTTCAGTTTTATACCTTTCAAGAATAGGTCTTGCCTCATCCAGTTGATACCCTTTCTTGAATAATTCCGGAAAAATTGCAAGCCACGCTTTTTGAACTTCTTCAGCTGTATGTCTTATTTTAAAAACTGCATATTTTCCTCCAAGAATGTTACCATCACTAATATAATCATCACTAATGCAATAATCATTTGAAATAACGAGACCTGTGTCATAACGACAATTTTCAGGTTCTACTATTTTAGGGTTATCATGGGCAATTCCTAGTATGATAGATTGCTCATTAAGCAGTCCATTAGACTTAGCCCATTTCTTTAATTTTTCCATTACTTTAATATTATTCTGCCCATAAGATCCAACCTGCCTTATATAAGCAATTCTATAAAATGAAGTTTTTTCAATTTCTATATTCATAATTCTTCCTTTCTTTATAAAGTACATCGATGTCTATAAACATCATATAATGCTTTAAAATAGAAAACAAGACATTTTTTTAAATTACTAAATTACCACTTACATGTGTTTATTAATACTTTATATGACGCATTAATTTATCAATTTGACGTAACTTTTAGGAATATTATACCCATTATCGGAGTAATGTTAAATTACTTTCAAAGGTCTCATGTTATCTACTAAATCATAATCAGAATTATCGCCATTTTTATCTCTCGCTTAGTTAGTGTTATCAATACTATAATTCTACTTTAACTAACTTGTTTTGAGCAAAAAAATAAGAGCTTTATCATTTAGTGATTAAATCCTTGGTATATCAATGATTTACACTGATGTTATATACTTTTTTGAGGTAGAACTTTTACATATTAATTCTAACTCGCAATATTCAAATAATAATATCCAACTGTAAATAACTGGCTTTGCGGTTACTACCCCTCTTACAGGAATACTTGAGGAATATAAAAAATATAAAGTTGAAGTGGAACAGTATAAAAGTCACTTGCAGATACTCAATCTAAAAATATGGAGTTATTAGTTAGCATTAAATACAAATTTTTACTGTTAGTAATTTAGGAAAAGACATTGAGAAGGTTGTTAACGGGTTGAATGAGAGTCAAGAGCAATTAGGTTTTTTTGCAATCATAAGTTCATCACATGCTTACGTATTTAATAATAATTATAAAATTATAAAATCGGGTTATAGTAGAAATTATAATAAGAATTTTGCATCGGCCACTGCATGTATTTACGGTAGGCCTGCAGGTACTTTTTGGTATGGTTTGAGTGCAAATTATTTTATGGATAGTTACTATGGTAATTTTGATGGAACTATTAAGTCGCCTAACATGACATGGTAAGAATATGAAGGATAGATTTTAAAAGCTATCCTTTTATTTTTACTGGAATGTTTTTTCGTATAGTATGTTATTTTCTTTATCCAAAATATAAATATGTTGTAAATCTAATTTGCCTGAAGAATTTGTTATGATTACACCTTTCTTTCTATCATCACTTTGGCTATTTTCAGTTCTGAAAATTTAGAATTTCAAAAAAATAAATTTATAGTAGAGGTCACAAACTCGTCCATTTACCAGCATCCTACAAATTTTAAAAAAGTAATTAGTCTTCGTGTTTTCCTTCTTGGATATCGAAATATTATTATAGTATATATATTTTATAAAACCTTATTATAATAATTATTATATTTTATAGCTACTAGTAGTATAGGGAATTTGGAAGGACAAGGTCTGGGCACGTATACCGTCACCCAAAAAGAGAACAAGCTTCAGCATAAGACTCTCTAAGCTTCCCAGTGTTTTCGTCCCTCAAACCATGGTAAACTAAGAGCTACTAATGATAAAGCTAGTCCTTTTTTGGGTACCCGACGGCGTGCATCGATTCTAGTTAAATTAATGACATGAAGATTAGAATTAGAAGTGGTAAAGGAAATAAAGAGAGATATACTTTATTATCAGAAAGAAATTTAGAATTATTAAGCGTATACTGGCGTGGTTTAGGAAGAAAGAATTACTCTATGCTCCGAAACTTAAGTTATTATTATCTTGATTTTACTATATTTTTATCCATATATATTTCATAAATTCTGTTATCAGTGGGTTCCTGTTTTTCTAATTAATCAACTTCAAAAGCAGGGTAATTCATGTTAATCAACACGAATCACCCTGCTAGGTATATCTTTTATAAAACTTGATAATTATTTTTATCAGTTCCTGTATGTGATCTCCTATCTTGTCTTTCATGATATTTACCTAGTCCAAATCTTTCATCCAAACTTAAATATCCTGTTACTCTTTAAATTCCACTTATAGGATTATTATAATTCAATCGGTACATCTTTTTCTTATATATATTCTTGTTTCTACTCTATTATAAAATTATCATTGTCTATTTTTTATTATTTTATCTTTTAAATATTGTATTTCTGATATGCTACCAGGGTTTTTACTTTACTATGGAGAGTTTGCTAATATTAATTTTATTCCATCCTTATAATTACTATCTTATCAGCTATTAGTGCTCCATCAGAACTTTCTCCCCAAACATCTAACTTGTCGCCCTTTTTCATATCATCTATAGAAGTTGATTTTATAGACCTTACTTCTCCTGCTGAAGTTATAACTTTAATAATATAATTTGTATCATCCTGTACTTTTATTTTCACCTTATTATCGGATGAAACGGAAATAGTAGACTCCCCACTTTCGAAATTATCTATACGGTTAATTGTTATTACAGCATTTTCATACTCTTTAAAGCAACCTTCTATATCAGACTTCGCTTCTGGAATTTGAATATCATCTTTTGATTTATTGTCTGTAGTCTTCTTATTTCTTTTATCCTCTGTATGACTTATAGTAGACCCTTCTTGATTTATGATTGGTTTTTGTATAACAATTATTTCCGCTACTATCTTACCCTCTACCTTTTTCCCCCAAATAGATAAAGTAGAATTTTTTTCTATACTACTTACTGAGTCCGTATATTCATTATATTCAGTAGTCATTTTATTTTTTTTACTTTCCATTGTATTTAGATATATCTTTGTATCTTCATTAACTTTTACATTTAATTTTTCCATTAATGAAGTGTCTACATTGCTATCTACAATCATACCATCATACATATTTATAATATTAGCATCATAACTAATAAAAGCTCCTATATAATCGACCCTTGATTCTGGTATAACATCTCCTCCGATTACTTCGTGCTCAAATTTTGTTATTCCAATCATATTTCCGAATTCAGCCTTTGCAACTGTAAATCCACTTACTAAAAATAAAACTGTTAGTGTTATTGTACCTATACATATTTTTTTATTAGTTACTAATATTTTAGTAACTACTTTATAACACAAATATCCTATTACTCCACCTAATGTATTTAAAATAATATCATCAATATCAGAACTCCCTATTGCTAATACATATTGTAAAGACTCAAGCACTAAGCTAAATACAAATGACATACATGCTACCGGCAATATACTCTTAGCCTTTTTTAAGATTAAAGGTAATAAATATCCTAGTGGAATAAATATTATTATGTTACCAAATAAATTAGATATAGCCCATGCCCATCCCAGACTGGATGCATTTTCAAAGAAATCAACCCATAGCTTAAATGGAATTAAATTTAAGCGTCTTAAACTAGCTGCTCTTGTTGAAAATATATGTATAGATCCAGGATATTTAAATACAACTATCTTAAATATTATTGCAATATATGCTACAAAAATACATATAATTATAAATTTTGATATACTCTTATACTTTGACTTCTGCTCCACTCTAATCACTCTCACTTATAATTTGTTGTTTATTTTTTAACCAACTGATATTGTACAGTCTTTCATTTCTACATCAACCTGTCTTATATTATCTACTATAAAACTCTCTTCATATGATTCTGATTGAATCCTATACAATCTATAATATATACCCTTATCTCTAATAAGCTCTTCATGACATCCTATTTCTACAACTTCCCCTTGCTCTATAACAATAATTTTATCAGCCATCTTTGCTGTTGAGAACCTATGTGAAACTATAATACTATTTGTATCTTTTATAAGCTCTTTAAAATTATTAAATAGTTCATATTCACCCTGTGCATCTAACGAAGCTGTCGGTTCATTAATATGGATTAATAGAAAAAATCATCTAATCTTTTTAAATGGGTGTTTTGACCTTTTTTTCCTACAAACTCATCAAACCTTTTACGTTCTTCCGTATCAATCCTAATTCCTAATACTGTACATTTCTCATCTGCCATTCTAAAAATACATCACGTTTAATTGTGTTAACACAATTAAACGTGATATAAAGTCTTTTGCAATGTGTTTTTGAGTCTTTTAATCTCATAACTAGATTATATATTAAATACCATGATAATTATAAAAACAAGAAATTAACTCGGAATAATTAGATTCAAATAACTTCTTACATTTATTTTTAATTGTTATCCAATTATAGGTGGTACAGGTAGTAACGGAACAGAAAACGGCTATAAACGTGTAAAAATATGGTAACAGTTAATAATACACTATACTTATTAGCTGTTACCATATTAAATTTATTCTATTTCCGATTCTAAAGTAAGCGAGGATATTAACATACCTTTTCTAATTTCTTCTGATACCTTAAATGAATATTTACCCATGATGTTAAGGGGGTAGTACGCCCTATTGAATAATAAAGAACTAATTAAACGGCAATGGTGTAAATTGTATTTCCCATTTCCGTTTTTGTTCCATTGCTACAGAGATGCCAAGTATTAGTATTATTTATACATTTTAGGAACGTCATTTCCACTCATATATTCCTGTTTCTTTTCTAAGTATAAATTATCATTAGTTCCTGTAACTGTAAACACAACGGAACTATTCATTGCACCTGTTACTAACTTTCCATCAGCATCAAACATCTCAAAATCATAAATCATATATAAAAATATCTTTCCATTAATTTTATGTTGATTAATTTCAGTTGACTTGAAAGAAATTTTAATAGGTTTCTTACACTGATACAGTTCATACATAATATAACCATTTGTAGAGGTATACACATCCTTAGACATATGTTTTGCCATCTTAGAATCGTACCCTTTTGAACTTGTATAAGCTTTATTTACTAAATCATTTACATTAACATAGTAAAGGCATATCTAAAACAATTATATCAACTTCTTTATTTTTTGTAAAATCCTTCCACTCATCTAAGAACATTTGCTTATTTCTTCCTAATCTGTCAAGAGATTTTATGTATAAAATACCACCACTTCTAAGAATACGTTTCATTAACTGGTATTCAGGTCTCTTAAAATCTTTACCACTGGCTTTTTCTATAAATATGTATTCATCCTGTATTCCAAGGTCTTTAGCCGTAGAAACTTGTCTTTCTAAAGATTGGTCTTTGCTACTTACTCTTGCATAAAAAAATAGTGGAAGCAAATCAATATAACTGCTGCAAAAGCTATGGAGTTTGTTACCATGAAAAATAATGCTTTTTATAGAAGAGTTAAAGAATATGAATCAATTTAATAATAACAAACCTATTTACTATATTAATAAGTTCCATAAAGTTATCGGTTTTACACATTTGTAGGTGTTACCCATTTATAACTTGGCATAGAATATTTAAAAAGTTTTTCAGATAATTTGCTTATTCCACCTTTCCGGGGGGGGGTGGGCAAAAACACACATTTTATGAACTAACTATAAGGCTTATTTTTTTTGATTTAATAAATTGAAAAAATGTAAATATTGCACTATAATAAAATTACATAAGAATAAAAGTTGTACATGCTTTGAGAAAAACATTTATTCCTTCCCACTCAGACATTTAAAACCATCTAAATATAAAAATAGTAATTTTTAAATGACTTTTATGGCTTCAGGATATTATAAAGCTACAGGTTACCAATAGTGATTATTATTTTTATAGTTGATTTAGTAATAATTATTTCTCTTTTAGTATATAAGATGCAACTCAATACGGGGAATCAACATCAAACATTTTTTGGTAAACTGAATCACAAACAAGCGATTTCCTTAAGAAATACTTGTGTAGGATTGACAGCGATATTTGTAGATGTGAATTACAAAAACTTTTTATTTCCAAGCTATAAAATTATATTTTTTATAGGTGCTTATGTTTTTTTCTTTTTATCCTGTTGATTTGGGCGTAAAATATCATATTTAAAGGTGAAAAAATGAAATGCTTCAGAATGAATAATTTGCTATTTATGATTATAAAATGAGTAAAATTAATTGGTATACAAGCAAGTACACTAAATTTGACAAGGAGTGATTTTATGTTGGATATTAATAAGTCAAGTATATCAGATGTATTCGGCTGGACTTGTTCTCCTGTATGGAGAAAATTTGCTTTGGATAACAATGGCATATTTGAAAAAGGAAACATAATAAAAGAGCAAAGTATAAAAATAAAAAATTTGGAAGGCTACATATGTTATAAAGCATACAGGAGAGCTAATGATAAAAGAGGTATGAATACACAGATAACGGCTTCTTATATTACAAAAGGCAATTTTATTTTTAAATCAAGAATAAAGGGAAGCATATATACACCATTTGTTAATTTCAATAAACTTGAAAATGCAAAAATCGATAATGAAATTTTTAATAAATTTATAATAAAAACTAATAACAAAAATACTTTAGCTGAATTATTCAAAGATGATGAGATTATTAGTTTGATAAGTTCGCAAGATTTATTCTGTATGGAAATTAGGAAAGGAAAAAAATTCAATGAAAAAGTTTTATATATAGAGATCGATGGAATAGTAGATAATTACAAGAAAATGGAACAAACTTTTAATTTAACTATTAAAATTATTAACTATATTCAAAAGATATAGTTATTTATATGGATATGTGCGATTGCTACGCTCTGTAGAAGAAAAATGGAAATGAACCTGAATGGATGGTAACCTTAAGAATTTGCTTAGAGAATTTATTAAATAAAAGAAAGCGTAAATTTACAAAGCCAATTTAATTAGTTTTAAGGGATATGGCCACATAGTTATCCAGTGTCACGGGCTGATACAACAAGTCAAAAGGGTGTTCCGTATACATAATAATAGAATTAAAGTATACCCTACCCTACTAAGTAAACTATGTCATAAGTAAATTGACACCAATAAGATTAATGGTGAGGGTGTCAATTTATTTAATATTATGGAATGTACAGTTTAGAAGCAGGATATTTTATAGTAAAGTATACCTCTTATTTCTTTATTCAATTTTACCTTTTAAAAATATAGGTTATATCAGTCTCTGTTGGTGTGTTATTTATTATTAGCAATAACGTTAGCTTCATTTTCTTTTTTATCCATTTCTAAAATCATATTTTTAAATTTTTCCGCCGCTTCCTCTTTTTCTTTTAATAAATTAGTAATTTTCTCATTAAAGCTTTCTTGTAATTCCTGTGTTTTGATTTGTTGCCCCTCTTTTAATTTTAAAAGTTCTTTGTCCATTTCAAAGATTGTTCTTTCCCGCTGCATTTCAACATCTTGCTTAGCTTTAATTTGCAGCTCATCTATTTTATTTTTGTTTATTTGGTTTAATTGATCTATCTGTTTTATTAATTTATCTTGTTCATCCTTTTTACTTAACAATTCATTCTTAAGTTGCATATTTTCATTCAATGATTTATCAAGGGATGTTTTAAGCTCTATAATCTCATCTTCGAATTTAATGTATTTTTCATTGGTATTAGCTAGGCTTAATATTTTTTCTTCCTGCATATTATTAAGGGTTTTTAAGTTCTTAATATTTTCTTGTAATTCTTTAGTTATATGCTTTGCATCAGATAGGTCTTTTCCCAATGAGCTTATTTTTTTGTTGTCTTCTTTTAATAATGTAATTTCTCCTTTTAGTTTTTCATTTTCCTTATTATTGTCTATTAACTCATTTCTATGGATATTTTTTACCTCTAAGGCTTTAATATTATTTCTTTCTACTATGTTTATGTATATATCTGCCATTCTACTGGTTATTGTTTGTAATTCTTTTATATCTTCGGACATAGTACTGTCCCCTTCTCTTGCTCTATTTAATTCGTAATACTTAACTACTTGCTCCATCAATTCCTTATTGTTTATTCCTTCACTCTGAGCTAACTCATTAAATTTTTGTTTTAATTCATCACTGATTCTTACGCTTAATATTGCATCCATTTCGTACTTCCTCTCTTAGGCCTGTATTTTCTATAATAAATAGAATAAATTTAATTATTTTCATAACTTAATGGCATTTATACTCTAAATTTATCTACAGCTTGTTAAATCATCTCCTGCGGAGCTGTTCATCTTCTTAGAAGCTGCTATATAAACAGTATAATTCCTAGGATACTTGGTTTCAATGATTTTTTAGTGATTTACTTATATTTATCATTGAATTTTTTTATATAATATAAATAATTTTTAATTGTAAACATGTGTATATCATTGTTTACAATGCAATTAAATACGTATACTTTATGTTTACATTATAAGTATACCATGAAATCTTTGAAAAATACATATAAAATCAGTAAAAAGGCTTGAAAACAAGTAAAAACAAAACCATTCAATATAACTTTTATTATATTGAATGGTTCTGATTGTGGTTATAATGATAATTTATAAGTAATATTAACTAAATAACATATTAAATAAATTAGGACGTGTGAGGAACATGGATAGTGTCCATAAAAACTTATCGTTCAAAAAGAGGAAGCAAGTTATAATGCCGTTTATCAGCTTTTAACATTCTTACTTATTAACTCCATAAATGTTTCAGGGGTTTCTATTGCCACTTTGGGATTATCCTTTAACCTATCCACAACCCTTTCAATATTACTAAGGCTTTTGCTCCAAGCATGAACATAAACAAAGGTGTAGCTATTAGAATTAGTAATATCTACTTGCCCAGAGTCAACTCTATGAGTAATGTTTTTCACGAGTTCATCTTCACTTTCAAGAGTATTCCAAAGTAAATCTCTGCAGGACACTATAGGTTTATTATTAGACCAAATAATTTCTCCGTGATAATTATCGTGCCTATGATAATCAAGATAAAACAACCCATGTATATTAGACTTCATAGTAAATTTGCCCCAAAGCTCCTTATCATAAAAAGACGAGTCATCTATAATTGATATATATTTTTGATCTACTTTTTTCATATAATCATTTAATCTGTTAATATATATTCTGAGAGCATCCTTATCAAATTTACTTGGGTACATATACCCATTTCCAGATGGTGGAACTATAAAATAATCATTAGTAGCTCCATGAGCTGCACTTTCATAATATAATTTAAATACAGTAGGTGCAAGGTAATATAAAGATGGGCTTAATGACCACCCCAAATTAAATTTGCCTTTATAAGGAGAACCATACCATTTGTGAGAACCATAATTAGTTCCAAGGTTCCACTGTTGATTATCTCCATCTGACACAATAAATGTTACATTATGAACATTTTCTTTATTAGGACTGTTCATTAACGTTTTTTGAGTCATTGGTAATAATGGGAATGAACTTAATACAGTTAAATTATACGACCAATCTGCAGCAACCATGCTAATACCATATTTTGAAACCGTACTTATATTAATAAATTCATCGGGTCCCCACCCGAGGCAAATGGAGTCCTTTTCCATGGATGAGAATATTTTATTGCGAAGCGTTGTATCATTTATTTTATCCTCATAAAATATTAGGGATTTGGTCATTATACCATAATCTCTTAAGGCGGAATCTTTGCTCGGGGATAACTCAATTATTATGGAATGATTGAGGCCAGAATCCCATAAATTATCGTACGCCCATTTTTCATCTGTGTTTCTGCAATCGCCTTTAATATTTGTAATTCCATAGGCGCGTACTTTGTCTTGGATAGCTTCATCAACTGCAATGCAATTATTTAACGAGGCAAGTGAACAAGCATTATTTATCGAAGGATCTTTTAGCGATTTATTATTGTAAAGTACATATCCATCAATATAATCCTTAAATACATCTAATAAGCGCCACGGATCTGATGTATTTTCGTATAAAACTCCATAACTATTTTTTAAATCCTCTAGCCATATTTGATAATCTGGTTGTGAGGAATTAAGTGTATATATTTGAATAGATGATTGACTACTAATAAGCCCTTGAAGGGTGGCTATCATTGTCCGCTCACAAGGCGTCATTGTATCTTGAGAAATAACATATAAATAAGTTGGAGTTGTAGGATTTTTCATAAAATTACTACTATTGAGAGTTTTTTTAAAGTCGCTCCATTTAATATTAGACATCTATATTTCCATTACAGTATTTATAGAAATTTCGCAGAAAATTAATTCTTTCATTATTATTATAAAAAGATTTAATATGACTCTCATCAAAATTTGCTAATAGTAATTGTCTATTTATAATATCATCTGCCATAACCTGGTGGGCATTTTTCATCATATCATACATAATCATGAAGGTACTAGTCCTTCCTATACCTTGTTTACAGTGAAAATGAACCCAGGTATTTTTAGATTGTGATTTTACGAGCTCTACGAAGTAATCAACCATATCATCTGTTGGAATCTTACCATCAGTAACAGGAATGCGTTTATATGATAGTGATTTAGAATTAACAAGATGCTCTTCATCTTCAACTTTTTTTGGAACTATACCTATATTATTATGATTATAAAAAGTAATAGGCACATTTAATTTAATACTATTTAATTTTTTATATTCATCAGACATCACTTGATCCTTTGTTAATCCTATATTAGCATCATTTTTTGCATTAGCCCAGCTAACAGGGACTCCATTAATAAACCCATGTGATTCTTGCCTCAAGTCAATAACTGCTATAGGTAATGAAGTTCCTAGACTATTTATTACAAGAGGCAGATTATACTCGGAAAATTGTTGACTACCTGAAATGTTTAATGTGTTTAATCCACTAAGATTTAATTCTTTACTACTTTGTGTACTTAATATATTAGTCGACTTGCGAAAATGTTTTGGAATTTCATAGAGATGATTTTTTAAATCTAAAATTAAATTTATATTGGTGTCATTTAAGGATACATCAGAAGCTCGTGCTATGGATCGCATCGTATTAGCAAGCATCATTTCATTGTTCTGCTGCATATATTTATTTAATCTCATCATATTATAAAAATAGGGACACATGTACATGTATATCCTCCATAAAAAATAGTTTTCACCATATATTATGAATAAAAAATTATTTTGTTACGGAGTTTTGATCTTGATGTTTGAGTTGAACCAAGATTACAACCCCACCAAAAAGTCATTATTATATAACGTTCGCTGGGGTTGTGAATATAATCTGAAATTTTAATTTTTATGAACATTCTCACTGTCTTTATCATAGAATTTAATAATAGTAATTTTATGGAGTGTAACATGGATTTTTTTAGATCAAATCAATATTCTAGAATAAATGCGGTTAATTATGCAATGACCTATGCCTTGCATCCAAACCCCAGTTTTAGGTACTTCTCTCTTATTAATAATGAGACTAGTGGCGACTGCGCAAACTTTGTATCTCAGTGTCTATTAGCTGGGGGAGCACCTATGAGGTTTAAAGGCTCACATCCTTGGTGGTACAGAAAGGCTAATACAAATAGTACAAATGATGACACATGGTCTGTTCCATGGGCTGTGGCAAATTCCCTTTATTGGTCTTTAAAGACTAATCAACAATCTAAAGCTTCAGGGATTAAGGGTCTAGAAATATATGATACTCGCCTTCTTGAATTAGGTGATTTAATTTTTTTTGAAGATAATGATGGAAATATTTTTCACTCTGCGATTATCACCGCTTTTAGATATTCACAGCCTTTAATTTCTCAACATACCTTTGAGGCTTTAAACATATTTTATGGAGATTCTTGGGGAGCAAATCGTGTACATTTTTTAAAAATAAGTTTATAACAATTATAATTTAAATATGTAATGGCATGTAAAATGATAGTTACGACTCAGCTATTCGCTATTGGAATGCCTGAGTAGTAACGATAAATCAAATCATTTTACATACCATTTTTGAAATATAGTAGCTATAATTACAGGCTAACTATTGTTTTTTTAAAATAAAATAAAATTCAACTCCAATTTCTGTGTTTTCTACTCCACAGCTACCACCATGAAGTAATACTATGTTTTTGACTATGGAAAGACCTAGACCAGTTCCCCCAAGCTTTCTAGTTCTTGATTTATCGATTTTATAGAAGTTATCCCATATCTTATTTTTTTCAGTATCATCAATTTTACTTCCGCTATTTTCCACTTCGACGCGGATAGCACCCTCTATATTTATCATTTTTACTGTTATGGATCCGCCATCATAGGTATGTCTTATTGCATTAGTCATATAGTTTGTTAGTACCTGTTCTATTCTGTTCCAATCTGCATTTACTTTTACATTTTGGATTAAATTTAATTCGAGCTTAATGTTTTTTTCATTAAGTAGGGATGAAAATTTCTTAGTAACTGGATTTATTAGTTCATCAAGAAAAAATACTTCCTCAATCAATTTAAAATTCCCAGATTCTAGTTGAGACAAATTCAACATATCTGATACTAAATTGTTCATTTTCCTTGATTCATCCATTATGACATCAATAAAATATTGTTTTTCTGCGCCTTCTAAAACATCATCGTTTAACGCTAGTGTATACCCCTCTATAAGGGTTATAGGAGTTTTAAGCTCGTGGGAAACTGCTGCCACAAAGTCTTTCCTCATTTCTGTTAGTTTCTTTTCTTTCTCAATATCCTTTTCTAATTGTGCGTTAGATTCTTTAAGTGAGGTTAATGCTTCATTTAAATTTTCTGATAGAAGGTTAAGTGAAGTCGCGAGAGCTCCTATTTCATCTTCACTTTTAACCTCACATTTTTCTGTAAGGTCAAGCTTTGCCATTTTAGCTGCCGTCTTAGTTATTTTTATCAATGGCTTTGCAATCATGCTTGAGTAAATTAAAGAAAGAAATAGAGTTATAACTAGGGCACCTATGTAGAAATACAAGTAAAATACCTTTATAACTTGAACGGCTTCATTTACTGGCTGTAGCGAAGCAAAAGCATACACAATTTCATCGCTATTTTCAGCATATAATATACCTGATACACTTGCTACCATATCGGGGGTTTCTTCAGTAGTAAAAATCAGGGATTTTCCTTCTTCTTTAAATTTATTAATACCACCGCTATTTTCTATTTCAGATGACATTATTTGGTTCATGATTCTAACTTTTATAGAGTCTTTTCTTTCATCAATTGTTTTTGTAAGATATTTTAAATTTCCTAATCTATCTCGTGTAATTATTTTATAGTTATTGTTTTCTTCAAAAGAACTAACTAAATTAATTTTATCTTCATCTTTTTGGAGTAAAGAATATTCGCTTTTGAATTTAACAAGATTATGTTCAAGATTATTCTTTTTCCATTTTATATAAAACTGCTCAAAAAATGCAGACTGCACTATCAAATTAGTAGTTATAAAAACTATAAAAACTATAGAGGTTATAGCGAAAAGCTTTCTAGTGATGCTCTTTTTACTTTTCATTTTTCGCCTCGAATTTATATCCAGCTCCTCTTATGGTTGCTATAAGATAAGATTTTTCACCTAGCTTCTCTCTTAATCTTTTTATAACAGTATCTACAGTTCTTAAATCTCCAAAGTAGTCAATACCCCATAAAGCATCCAATATTTTTTCTCTACTTAATACGATCCTTTTATTAAGTATAAAATAATTTAGTAGTTCAAATTCCTTTGGGGATAGATATATTTCACTATTATCTACATTAACCTCATGGCTTAAATTATCAACTACAAGGCCGTCAAAGTTATTTCCTTCCTTTAGAACAGGTTCAGTGCTGTAAGTTCGCCTTATAATTGCTTTCACTTTAGCAACTAGTAGCTTTGGGACAAATGGCTTCGTAATATAATGATCCGTGCCTAATTCAAACCCCAATAATTCATCATCTTCTTCGGATTTAGCTGTGAGCATTATAACAGGGATATTTGAGGTCTTTCTTATTTCCTTGCATACATCCCAGCCATCCATAATAGGCATCATTACATCTAAAATAATCAAATCTACTTTATTTTTATTAAATATATTAACAGCTTCATTGCCATTTTCTGCTTGCAAAATATTATATTGTTCTTTCCTTAAATAAATGGACACAAGATTTCTAATTCTTTCTTCATCATCTACAATTAAAATGGTTTCATTCATATATTTTCTCCTTTATATAGCTAGTGTAGCACTTGCTAATTTTCAACTTTCTTTTATATTATATAATAATACCAGTAATAATCATAATTTATTATATTTCAACTAACATAAAAGTAATATGAAAACTTACTCAGCGAAAGGGAGGGCACAAAGGAAGTGTAAATTAGTATATTGCAGCTCCACAGGAGATGATTTAATTATTTTATTCGTTTCTATCCTTTATATATATAATAAAGTTATACCATGGCACTTAAACGGCAAAAATGTTAACAAATTATGAAGGGCACTATAAACTTTTAAGCCACAATAATAATTCTTATTTTTAATAAAAAACTTATTGTCTTTAATAAAAATAGAAATCTATGCAGTTCCTCTAATAATAAGCTCTGTTTCAAAGTAAACTTGTTTTTCAAAAGGTAACTCACCATTTATTACACCTATTAAAATACTGCAGGCTTTTTTGCCCATTTTATATATAGGTTGTGCTATTGTTATAAGTTCTGGTTCTATAATTTCTGATATACGGATATTATCAAAGCCAACAACGGATATATCTCTTGGAATTTTATACCCATTTCGCAGTAAAATTTTCATCCCACCAAGGGCCATCATATCGTTACTATAAAAAATAGCATCCAAATTGGGGAAAGTACTTATTATTTTTTGCGTAGCTAGTACACCACCTTCAACATTAAAGGCTCCTTCAAATATATACTTTTTATCATATATTCCACAATTCTTCATTCACTCAATATAGCCCTCTAATCTTTGTTTTGATACTTCTAAATTTTCCCTTCCCTTTACGAAAACTATTTTACGGTTTCTCTTTTCATATAAGTACTTAATACCATTTTTTACACCCTGCTTGTTTAAACAAAATACCCCATAATCATCTTTATATCCTTCAATATATCTATCCACCAATACAAAAGGTATGTTATTGCTTTTTAGTATGGTTATACTTTCATTACTTTTACCTCCAGACATAAAAATAATGCCATCTATAAGTTTACTTATAAGAAGTTCAATATATTTTTGCTCTTTATCAATATCATTATCAGTGTTACATATTATTAAATTATATTCTAATCCTTCTGCCTCATCCTCAATAGCTCTTGCCATTTCTGCGAAAAATGGATTTGTGATATCTGGCAGTATAATTCCTATAGTACCGGATTTCTTGGTGCTAAGGCTTCTAGCTATGGAGTTAGGAATATAACTCATTTTCTTAGCAATTTCTAATACCCTTTTTCTGGTTGCGTCGCTTATGCTAGAATCCTTTTTATTCATAACCATTGAAACTGTGGCCTTTGAAACACCAGCCATTTCCGCTATATCCTTCATTGTTACATTATTCATAATCATCCTCCGATTTGTAGTAAATAATGCTATTGATTAAATCATCTTCTTCGAAGCTGAAACATCGTTGATCATCTAGCATCTAATAGTAGTAACCTATTCACAAAGTATACTTTTAACAATTATAATCTCATAAAATTATAACCCTGAGGATAATCCCCTGGGTTATAATTTTTATATTCTATTATTATTAGGGGAAGACTTGTTGTAAAATGAAGTTAAACCAATAAAAAAATCGTTACTACTCAGCCATTGCAAATCAACAAAACCCTTATATTGAAAAAAAGGGTTTTGGTTATACAACGTCGACTATAAACATCAGATAAATTAAAAATATGATTTGACTGGTGGTGAATATTTTGGATGAGCTAAAAATTATTAATAGTTATAATGATGGAGTTTCTGAAATTATTTCCTTAATTAAGGAAACTAATAGAGAATTAACAAATCATATTAATACTCTAACTACCGAAATAAAAGCTCTCAGGGAAGAGAATGTCAGACTTCTTGCACGAAATATTGAGTTAGAAACCATGCATAATAAAAACCCTATGTGTTAAGATAGTTGTCGTAGAGATAAATATAGTATACTATACAGTATAGGCTTTACGAGAGGAGAAATATATCATGGTTAGTAAAATTGGGTACCCTGAAGAAATAAGAAAAGAAGTACTTGCAAGAGTAACAGGATCCGGAAAAGAAAGTATAACTAAAGTTTCACTAGATAAAAAGATAAATAAAGGTACAATTTATAAATGGATTAAAGATGCTGAAAAAAAAGAGGGAATAAAGATTTTAAGACAAAATGGTGATTGGACATCAGAGGAAAAATTTCATATGGTTCTTGAGGCAGCCACTTTAACTGAGCAAGAACTTGGTGAATATTGCAGAAGAAAAGGTACCTACAAAGATGATATAAAAGCCTGGAAATCACAATGTATTAATGCAAACAGTGGTAGCATAGAAGATCCTAAAAAATTAAAAACTGAACTAAAAGAAGAAAAAGATAAAGTCAGAAAAATTGAAAAAGAACTTAGATTCAAAGAAAAAGCTTTAGCCGAAACAGCGGCACTTTTAGTACTAAGAAAAAACGTCCATGCGATTTGGGGGGACCAAGAGGAAGACTAATCAGTGCCTCAGATCGCATTAAAGCTTTAAAACTGATTGATGAAGCGGTGCAGGCTGGTGCTCGGGTGAGCCCATGCTGCAACGAAGTTGGAATATCGACTAGGACCTATGATCGATGGTCGCTAACGCCAGAATCCACGGAAGATAAACGTCCCATAGTATATAGGAATCCTCCTAAAAACAAACTTAGTGATGAAGAAAGAGCTGAGATTCTACAAGTTATAAATAGCCATGAGTATGCTGATTTAGTACCTGCACAAATAGTCCCAAAGCTTGCTGATCAGGGAATTTACATTTCTTCAGAATCTACGATTCACAGAATACTTAGAGAAGAAAAACAAAACAGTCATAGATTTAAGACGAAGGCGCCTGTAAAAAGGTTTCCGCCTACCCACATAGCAACCGCACACAAAACCAAGTTTGGACGTGGGACATAACCTGGCTTGACGGCTCTGTGAAAGGTCTATACTTTAAGCTATACCTGATACTAGATATGTTCAGCCGTATGATTGCTGGTTATGAAGTTTGGGAAACAGAGAATGCAGAATATGCCCAAATCCTTGTTAAACGCGCCATTCTTTCTCAGAAAATATCAGGTAAGCCTCTTATACTTCACTCTGATAATGGAAGTCCTATGAAGGCTGCAACTTTCCTTGCTACATTAGAGAAGCTAGGGGTTCAAAGTTCATTCTCAAGGCCTAGAGTAAGCAACGACAACCCATATTCAGAATCATTATTTAAGACAATGAAATATGTTCCTTCATTCCCTAATGGTGGTTTTGCTAATATTTCAGACGCACGTGAATGGGTAACTAGGTTTGTTTACTGGTACAACCATGTTCATATGCATAGTGGCATCAAATATTTGACCCCATACCAGCGCCATTATAGCTTGGATAAAAACATCATAGAGAATAGAAAAAAAGTGTATAAAATGGCAAAAGAAAATCATCCTGAAAGGTGGCGTAGGGAAATAAGAAATTGGGATTTGCCAAAATATGTGGCATTAAATCCAATAAAGGAAGAAGAGCTTGGTTGTATAGAGACAGCGTCGTCATAAAAACATCAAAATTTAAAATTGCGACAACTATGTTGACAAACTCCGAAAATAGTAATAACAGTAGCAAGCCACCGTCAACAAATAATAATAAAAAGCCCTCAAATAGCCGAACAAAGACCGGTAGGTCCTCAGGAGGGCAAGCTGGTCATATTGGAAAAACTCTTTTAAAAATTGATAATCCAGATAATATTATAGATATAAGAAAAAAAACTTGTAATTGTGGCTGTGATTTATCTGGTCTTGAAGGTAAAATCCAAACTAGACAAGTAGTTGATTTACCTCAGATTGTTATGAATGTTACGGAGTATAGAACCCACGAAGTGGTATGTCCCGATTGCAAAGAAGTTCATAAAACTGATTTTCCAGTAACAGTAGCTCAGTCTGTACAGTATGGTGAAAACCTGCAGGCGTTAATGGTATACCTTTCAAACTATCAACTTGTACCTCTTGCTAGAACAACTGAAATTATTAAAAACCATACTGGTAAAAATATTAGCCAAGGAACTATTGTGAATGCAAATAAACGTCTTTATGATAGTCTTGAAATATTTGAAAATACTATTAAAGAACAACTTAAAAATGCCGAAGTACTTCATGTTGACGAATCAGGACTACGTTTAAAAGGTAAAATAAATTGGGTTCATGTTGCATCCACAAGTAGTATTACGCATTATGCCATACATAAAAAAAGAGGCTCAATTGCTACCAATGAGATAGGTATACTTCCAGATTTTGAAGGAACCATGGTTCATGATCATTGGAAACCATATTATACATTCACAAACTGTACTCATGCTGAGTGTAATGCTCCTAATATGAGAATTTTAAAAGGTATAAATGAAAACTTTGGTCATATATGGGCTACTGACATGGGAAGCCTTTTGATTGAGATAAAAAGAGAAGTTGATTCTCTTAAATCTAAAGGAGTAACTTCTATGGCTGAAAGTGATATCAAAGCTTATGATGAAAAGTACAAAACTATCATTGCTCAAGGCAAAATAGAGGATGCAGAAAAATGTTCTGTTATACTATCGAAGAAAACAGGGCAGCCTGTAAAAAACGATGCTTTGAGACTTCTACGAAAGTTAGAAGAATATGATGTTGAAACACTTTCGTTTATGTATGACTTCAACATTCCATTCGAAAATAATTTAGCCGAGCGAGATATCAGAATGGTAAAGCTCAGACAAAAGATATCTGGCTGCTTTAGAAGTGATGATGGTGGTAGCCTGTTCTGTAGAATAAGAAGCTATATTTCTACCTGCAATAAGAATGGGCAAGATATAATGGAATCACTGAAGAACGCAATAAAAGGTGAACCATTTATACCAGAAAAGATATAGCTATATTTAATTTTATATTAGGGGACGCCTTTGAACTGCCCCCTGTCAAGTAGACAGTGGAAATAATTAAAGATTTTATGTAAGGCGTCTATCATTTGGTAGGCGCTTTATTTATGCTGCATTACCTAATAGATATCGCTGATATTCCATTGGTGTCATGCACTTTAAACGTTTTTGATAACGTCTATTATTATAATATTCTATATAGTCTTCAATCGATTTCTTTAAGCTTTCATAGTCTTCAAATTTATGAAGATAATACATTTCTGTTTTTAAGATTCCCCAAAATCCTTCCATTGGACCATTATCAATACAATGCCCAACCCTCGACATGCTCTGTATCATTCCAGCTTTTTTTAGTTTTTCTTTAAATATTTTTGAAGTATACTGGAAACCTCGGTCACTATGAAATATTGGTTTAGCATCAGGGTATACTTTAACAGCAAGATTAAAGGTTTGATAAACCAATTGGTTATTATTAGAATGACCAATGACATATGAAACAATACTTCTATCACCTAAATCAAATATTGCACTTAGATAAGCCTTTTGTCCACTTCTCCCATATTTAAACTCGGTTACATCTGTAAGCCATTTTTTATTGACTTGTTCTGCTTTAAAATTTCTATCCAAAATATTTTCTGCAGTAACTTCAGGAGTTGACTTAATATAATTATATCTTTTTTTTCTGCATACGGATTTTAATCCTAATATCTGCATCAGACGATAAATTCGTTTATAATTAACTTTTTTATTATATTCTCTACGGATTTTAATCGTCATCTGGCGATAGCCTAAGATACCGTCTTTTTCCTCATATAACTCACAAATAAGCTTTAATAATTCTTCGTTTTTCAATACTCGGTTACTTTTTTCTCTGTGTAGCCATTTATAATATGCAGAATGGCTAACGCCGCCTATAATGCACAACTCAGTTATAGGAAATTTATCTTTGTTAGATAATTCTTGGATTGCAAGATAAGTATCTTCGTATCTAGCTTCGCTTAATATCGCCTTCTTTCTATCTCTTGGATTTTTTTTAGAAGAGCATTCTCCATCCGTAATCTTCTATTTTGTGCTTCTAAAAGCTTGTATTGAGCTTTTAGCTTTTCATCTTCTGTCATTAACTCTTCAGCCTTTGGCTTTCCACGTCGGTCCAAAAGCCCTTCAATACCAAACTGATTATACTTCTTCATCCAGGTATAAATCTGAGGATAAGATACCTTATATTTTTCAACAGTTTTATTATAACTGTTATTGTTTTCAATACAGTACTTTATGATTTCAATGCGTTCAATATAAGAAGTTTTGCGTCCTTTGGTCATGATTATTTTTCCTCCTGTTCCAGAAGATTTTATGTTTTCATGACCATTATACTTCTTTATCCAATTGCATAAAACTGTATTTGACGAAATATGATACTTAATGCATAAATCATTCAGTGAGCCATGCCCATCAAGATATTCTTTTACAATGTTAATCTTGATTTTGGCAGTATAAGAAGTATTTTTGCTAGAATGTTTTAACCCAGCTTCACCTTCTGATTTATATCGTATTACCCATTTTTGAAAAGAACTCTTATGTACTTGAAGTTTGTTGCATAAACTTAACATACTAGCTTTTCCATTTAAATATGATGTTACAGCCTTAATTTTTTGTTGGTCTGATATAGTTGATTTTCTTCCCATAAAAAAATAGCCCTCCTTATAGTAAACAGTTTTATTATTTTAACTGTCTACCATAAGGGGAGCATATCACTTTCGGCTCCCTTTAATTTAGTATGTTCTTTTTTAGAGATGAGGGTCTACGACCATATTTTTATATTACCACAGGCACTCCCTATTGGGAATGCCTGTGTAGTAACAAAAAATCCATAGTGGATTATTCTGTGTTATGATTTAATCGACTAAGAAAAAAACACACAGGAGGATAATCACTATGGAATACCCAAATAATAACACAGAATCACGTAAAAATAAACACTTAAATTTTGAAGAACGCATTATTATTTAAATTCGTCTTAAAGATGGCTTTTCGCCATATAAGATAGCTAAAGAACTTAAACGTCCAATAAACACTGTTCTTAATGAAATACGCCGTGGTACTACAACTCAGATTAAACAAAGTAAACAAATTGAAATGTATCTTGCAGATACAGGGGAAGCCATTTACAAAAAGCATCGTCTGAATTCTTGTCGTGCTTTTAAGCGTTTAGATTGTTGTGATTTTATAAACTATGTAGTGGATAAGATTAAAAATTCATCATGGTCACCTGATGCTTGTGTTGGTAATTCACTTGAAACTGGACTATTTAAACGTTCTGAAATAGTCTGTACTAAAACATTGTATAACTATATCGATCTTGCTTTACTTAGTGTTAAAAATATTGATTTACCAATAAAACTACGTAGAAATATTAAGCCATCAACAGCCAAGAAACATAAGAAAATTCTTGGTAAAAGTATTGAGGAGCGCCCAGATATTATAAATAATCGCGAGCAATTTGGTCACTGGGAGATTGATACCGTAATTGGAGAAAAAGCAGGTAATGACTGTGTACTTTTGACTATTGTTGAACGTAAAACTAGGAATGCTATTGTACGTTCAATTGCAGGTAAAACAGCTAGTGCAGTTATGAATGAGCTTGCAAATATCAGCAACTTATATGGTGAGAAGTTTAGCCAAGTATTCAAGACAATAACTGGGGATAATGGTTCTGAATTTGCTGATTTATCCACACTTGAGATTGACAGTGATACAAAGGTATATTTCACTCATCCATATTCTTATTTTGAAAAAGGAACCAACGAACGTCACAATGGATTAATTCGCCGCTTCATTCCTAAATGGAAACGTATGTCAGATTATAGGGCTGCTGATATTTCATTCAGAGAGGAATGGATGAATACGCTTCCTAGGCGGATACTCCAGTACAAAACTCCTGAAGATCTATTTGAAGCACAATTAGATCTAATCTATGCAACCTAAGTAAATTCAACGATTTAAGTCATAAATAGAAATTAGTTCAATTTGTTATTGCAATTGGTCAAATCTTCTTTTTTTTCAATGTAGTATAATTTACAGTCTGATATATTTCTAAGTCTTGGAGCAAATCTGAAACCTAATAAATGAGTTAATCCAAATACTTGATCAGTATAACCTGCTGTATCAGTATAGTGTTCTTCAATCTCAAGTTCTGTTTTATGGTTGAGAAGTATATCAACTATATGAATTGCATCTCTTGAATTTGTATTTATAATACCTATTCCAAATCTTGAGTACTGATCACTTACAGCTGAGTACATTGTCACACCTTTTTCTAAGCCATAATGGTGGTTATAGCATGCATTTAAAGCTTCAACTGCCGATTTAACTCTTACTCCATCTGACGACGAAGTACTGCCATTTCCCCAATATTTAGCATAGGGCTGTTTATGTTGGCAGTTTATAATATCCGTCATAGCTTTTTCCATATTATCATCACTCATTCTCCAGTTAGCAGCATTACTTATTTGTTTGTAGGTTAATCCCTTTACAGCCTGTTCCATTTTCTTAAGTCCTATATTGGTCCCTAGATCCATAAGGGCAGCTGTCACACAGGCTCTTTCATTATCTTTAGGTTCTTTGCTAGTTGAGGCATGGGTTAGCTTTTTATCAAATGATGTATATTTACAAATATCTATAATTATATCTGACAAATTTACTCTAGGCATTAAGCTATAAAGCTTAGAAGATAATTTTTTTGCCTCATCAGGAACTGATTTTTCTAAGCTTGATAATACAAACTTATTGTTTTCTATAGATACCCCTTTCAGGGTTTTTATATTATCGGACACATATTTAAATTTACTATTTAGCAGCTCCAATCTAGATTTTAAATATTTTTCAACATCCAAGGACACTTTAAAATCAGTATTTTCAATAAGGGTGAAGAGCCATTATGGAGAGACATATTATATTCACTTGAATGTCCTAAAACATTTATTTTTGGAGAGAACTCGTTGCCCGATCCAGATATGCAGGTGCTCTCTGATCATGGTATTAAAATTGAGATTGTAGAGAAAGCTGGGCACTCTATGGCTTGGGAGAATCCAAAAGGGCTAGCTGAAGCAATTATAAAAGGCATATAAGTAAATTGAGAAAAATGAATTTGTTTTACATTCGAACTATTCTTATAGTGTGACTCAAATCCTACCGTTTTCATTTTTAAGAAATATGTTTAAAATATATTTTAGAGTAATTAAAACACGGATATAATCAAAGAATTTTTTGAATATATCCGCGTTTTGGTAATATATGTCTTAACGTATAAAATCCGCGTTTTGCGGTTACTACCCCACAATTAAATATTTTTTTTATAATTCTAATTATGAATAATAGCAATTGCAAACAATACCTATTAATAATTACTAGCTGATTGCGAAACTCTATAAAATTTTAGGGAAAAATTATATTATTCTTTTTGAATTTTATCGAACTTACTAAGCTGCAAATTAATTAGAACAAAATCTCCCTACGGTCGAGTTAGCAAATTCGCTTTTGTCTAACTATTAAATTGATGATAAGAATATATTGTTTTTATCGTTTGTAAAGTACTACAGAACTTTGAGCATCAACTACAACAGAATCACCTTTAAACTTCTTAATGGTTTTTATTCCTGCTTTTTTTCCATCAACAACAATATTCCACTTAGTATTTTCAGGTAACTTTATTGTGGTCTCAGTTTTATTTGAATTAAAAGCCACAACTATATTGTTCCATTTATCTTTGTTTGCATTATCTATAATTGAATAAGCTACAACATTAGCTGCAGTATTTATAAATTTTAGGTTATTCCTAATCATTTCAGCAGAATCCATTCTAAAGGCTGGATGAGTTTTCCTCAGTTGAATTAACCCTTTTACATAATTTACAGTATTAATATTATCCGACATTCTATTCCAATCAAGTAAATTTACACTGTCATCTGAATTATAGGAATTTGGATTTCCACCCTTGGTTCTTAAAAATTCTTGACCTGCCTGGAAGAAGGAAATTCCTTGTGAAGTAAAAATAATACTGTTTGCTAATCTATCCATTTTTAATCTCGTAGCATCGGTATCATTAGGATTAGTAAGAATAAGTTTATCCCACAATGTGTTGTTGTCATGAGCTTCTACATAAGCAACAGATTGCAATGGGTTAACCTTTCCCCAGGTTGTGATATCCTTTGAATAATCAATTGCACCTACGATACCTTTTTTGATATCTAGTTCTGCTCCAATTTTTCCATTAACAAAGCCTGTTCCTTTTGCATCAAATACACTACCTTTTATTCCGTCTCTAATAGTATCATTAAAAAAACTTATATTCGATAATTTATCTGCATTTTTCTGATCTGACTTATCTTCTGGTTTCAAGGTTGCACCCATATCCCAGCCTTCTCCAATAACTACTATACTTGGATCAATTTTATTTAAGGCTTTTCTTACCTCATTCATGGTTTGAGTATCAGTAAGACCCATAAGGTCAAATCTGAAACCATCTAAATTATATTCCTTAGCCCAATGAACTACAGAGTCCACAATAAATTTTCTTGCCATGGAATTTTCTGAAGCTATAGTATTTCCACATCCACTTTCATTAGCAAGAGTGCCATCAGTATTGTATCTAAAATAATAACCAGGTACTAGTTTATTAAAATTCGAGTTATCTGCACTAAACATATGGTTATAAACTACATCCATAGTTACTCTTAAATTGTTACCATGTAGGGATTGAACAGCTTCCTTTAATTCCTTAACTCTTATATTAGGATTATACGCATCTGTTGAGTAACTACCCTCTGGAGCATTGTAATTCTTAGGATCATAGCCCCAATTATACTGTGGTTTTGAAGAGGCTTCATCCACACTTGCATAATCAAATATAGGCATAAGCTGCACATGTGTTACACCTAGTTTCTTTATATAATCAATTCCAGTTTTTAATCCATTAGGTAATTTTGTACCTGTTTCAGTAAAAGCCAAAAATTTTCCCTTATTTTTCATTCCACTATTGGGATCAATAGAAAAATCTCTGACATGCGTTTCATATATTATTGCATTGTTTAACTTTCCGAATTTAGGTTTTTTGTTAGGTTCCCATTTATCAGGATTGGTATCCTTTAAATCTATTACAGCTCCTTTGTCTCCATTAGCAGAAACAGAACGAGCATAGGGATCCACAGCTTCATTCCATTTACCTTCAACATTAACCTTATATGTATAAAATATGTTCTTCCGGTCTCCTTTTAATTCTGCTACCCATGTTCCTTTTTCACTTTTATTCATATTGATAGCAGTACCAGTTTTGTCATCCCAATTTTTGTAGACTACCAGTTTAGCCTCAATAGCGGTAGGCGCCCATACTCTAAATCTTGTTTTATCCTTAGTATAAGTATTTCCTAGATCATTTCCAGCATAATAGAACTTTTTATCAAACTCATCACTTCCCATTGCATCTCCTGAAATTACATCATTAGAAATTACCTTTGTTTTACTTCGTGCAAACGTTTGCAAATTTGGCAATAAAAAAAATACATTTGTAAAAGCTAAAACTAATGTCAAAGACATTATCAGACCCTTATTAGTTTTTTTTATTCTTTTTAATTTCACAATTGCCCTCCTTAAAAATTTTTTTCTTTATTTTCTCTTTATACCATTCGACATTAATTCAATTTTTCCTTTATATATTTTTCTAATAGGGGTAGTAACCGCAAAACGCGGATTTTATACGTTAAGACATGTATTACCAAAATACCGATATATTCAAAGAATTCTTTGAATATATCGGTATTTTAATTACTCTAAAATATATTTTAAACATATTTCTTAAAAATGAAAAAGGTAGGATTTGAGTCACACTAAAAGAAATATACGACAGAACTGAATCTAAAATTATGTTACATCAACTCTACAACTTGAAATTTATTGCTTAGACATTATACCCCTTTGCAATAATTTTTTTTAAATCTTCTTTTAAATTATTGCTTTTATACTCTCCACCATGGAAACATATAATTTTTTCAATATCCAAATTGACAATTTTCTTTAGTGAATTTATTTCTGCCCCTTTATCTAACACAAATTGTTCATCCGCAATACCTAATATACCACCTTCTGAAATTAACATGTCTCCACTTATTAAGGTTTTCATTGATTCAATATAAATAGAAATATGTCCTGGCATATGCCCTGATGTTTCAATAACCTTTACTCCATTACATATAATTTCATTATCTGTAACTGCTAAAGCAGAATCCAAATACTCTACACTTTTTATCATTTGTATAAACCCAGCGTCTGCCTCCAATTTTTCTGCCTGTTCTAATCGAAGTGATTTCTTTTTTCCTAAAACATATGGGATTTGCTCTGCGTGTAGTGCGTCAAAATATAGCTTTATGGAACTGCATTCCTAAGTCAAATTATAACTATAACACTAATAATTATCTAGCGATTAATTGCTTTTTTAATAATCACATTATTTCTATGACAAAAGCTCCTAATGACTTGACATCATCAGGAGCTTAATTTATGCTTATTATTAAAACTAGAGAAAGGAAAAGGGAGAACCCCCGCCATCCAAAGCAACGTTCTCCCTTTAAAATAAGAGTTAAAAACTCTTATAAAACTATTATTATGATAAGACTATTTTCACAATTATACAAGTGTTTTAATCAAATTTCTTTTAAAAATGAGATAGCTGCCTTTGATAAATATGTAAGCACGGTCAATACAGCGACTTTAGTATGTCCATTTTGTGGCGCTAAACATGCATTATCCTCATTTGATTCTTACAAACGTCATCTTGTGACCTATGGGAATAATACTGCTCAAGATAATACGATCACCATTCTCAGATATATTTGTTCATCCTGTGGACATACCCATGCCCTCCTACCTTCGGTAATTGTGCCGTATATGTCATTTAGTTTTAAATTCACTGTATCCCTCATCCATGACTATCTTGTACATAAATATCGCTCCGTGGAAGGTATGTGTGAGCATTATGGAATTGCTATATCTACATTCTATCGAATTTTAAAGAAGTTTAAAGAACATAAACAGCTATGGCTTGGCCTTTTAGAGGAAAAGCTTATTTCAAATTTAAGTTTTATACAGCATATCATAAATAGCTCTTTTGATGAAATTGAGAACTTTATAATACAATTTTTCAAGCAAAATGGTTTATCGTTTTTTCAAGGAACGTCATAATTTAACTATAACCATATTTTCTTCATTTTAATTTATCCATACCACTTAATACGATAATGGTCATTGGAATGCCCATGTGATACCATTTTTCTAGAGGTGATGATAAATGAATAACAAAGAAATAATCGAAATAGCATCTATTAGATTAGCACTAATAGATGCTATAAATAATACTTTTACTGAGCAATCTAAAATTGCTTATTATAGACGTGTTTCTATTAACCCTGTAAAATTACCTAACGGTAATTCAGTTTTGTATAGCCCGGGGACGCTTTCTAATTGGGAATCAGAGTATAATAGATTTGGTTTTGATGCCCTTCTTCCGAAGACGCGTAGCGATATAGGTCAAACCAGAAAGCTAAGTGATGTAGCCATAGAGCAGATATACACTTTAAAAAACAACTTCCCTAGAATTAATGCTACGCTTATATATTATAAACTCATCGAAGATGGCTTTATTAAAGAAAATGATGTATCAATTTCGACAGTTCAGCGGTTTATAAAAAACAAGGACCTTAAATCTGCTAGATGTATCAACATGAAAGATAGAAAAGCTTTTGAAGAAGAGTTTGCAACTGGTATGTATCAAGGAGACACGTGTTACGGTCCATTTATAACTGAAAATGGTGAGCGTAAGCGGACGTACGTAATTATGCTAATAGATGATAAGTCTAGGCTAATAGTAGGCGGTAGATTCTTTTACAATGATAATTCTTATAACTTTCAGAAAGTACTTAAAGAGGCTGTAGCTAGGTATGGAATTCCCAATAAGATCTACTTGGATAATGGTTCTCCGTACAGAAATGAACAATTAAGCCTTATATGCGGCTCTCTTGGAATAGTAGAGCTCCACACAATGGTAAGAGATGGAGCATCAAAAGGAAAGGTAGAAAGAAATTTCAGGACATTAAAAAGTAGATGGCTAAATGCTTTAGATGTAGAATCCATTTCCTCCTTAGCGGAGCTAAATGATGAATTATTCACCTATATTAATAAGCATAACATAACTATTCATTCTTCTACAAATCAGCGCCCTATTGATAGATATAAGAGCGATTTAGCTCATGTGAAAGTAGCATCTAACAGTGAATGGCTAGATAATTGTTTTATGAATCGCGTACAACGCAGAGTAAATAATGATGCAACTATAAGCATTGATAAAACCTCTTATGATGTACCTATGCAATTTATAAAACAGAAGGTTGAAGTGCGGTATCTACCTGATGACCTGGACAGTGGTTATATCTATTATGAGAAGATTAAATATAGCATTAGAAAAACAAACAAGGTTGAAAATGGTAAAACTAAACGTAAAAACCCACTTAATATAGACTATTCAAAGGATGGTGTTAAATATGTTTAAGCAGTTTTATGGTATGAGCTTAAACCCTTTTGAAAAAGGCATTAAAGAAAAAGATGCATATATATCAAGGGATTTAAAAGAAATGATATCAAGACTTGATTATATTAATGAAACTAGAGGCATTGGATTATTTACGGCTTCGGCTGGGTCTGGAAAAACTTTTGCTCTTAGATGTTTCGCGAAGAAAGTCAATCCGAATTTAGCAAAGGTTATTTATCTTTGCCTTACTACCGTAACTACTACTGAGTTTTATCGTCAGTTTTGTATCTCCTTAGGACTTGAACCTTCCTCTCGTAAATCAGATATGTTTAAAAGTATAAAAGATTATATGGAAAGCATGAGCAGTGACAAACGTCTTCATTACATACTTGTATGGGATGAAGCACAGTATTTGAGTAACGACATATTAAAGGAATTAAAACTACTCATGAATTTTTCTATGGACTCAAAGGATTGTTTTTCACTGGTTTTAATAGGCCACCCTATACTTAATAACATCTTAGAAAAACAGATACATGAAGCATTAAAGCAAAGGATCATAATAAATTATGATTTTGAAGGACTTTCAGAGACTGAGGCTATAGAATACATTCATTCTAGACTCTCATTGGCAGGTGCTTCTTCTGAAATAATTGATGATAATGCCATTTTAGCTGCATATAGCAGCTGCGCTGGTTCTATAAGACGTCTAAATATGATATTAACAAAGTCTTTAATAATAGGTGCGCAGCACGAAAAAACAATAATTGACACGGACACAATAATGGCTGCAGCCAATGAAATATCGCTTCGTTAACCGTAAATTATTTTTTAGGAGGATTGTCTATGCCAATTAAATTTAAGTGTACAATGAAAACGGGCAAAAAAACAGAAAACTGGTCTGGGATGATAACTAAATTAACTAAATTTGGCAGTCATTACGAGCTTAAGATTGAAAGTAGAAGTAGATTTATTGTAGTTATAGGCAAAACAAGTTATGGTAATTTTGCTTGTATTCCTGATTATGATGTAGGCTGTCATCTTTCTACCTTAAATGATTTATTTTGGAACTCTGAACGCTTACGTGAGATTATGAATAAAGTAGATGCCATAACTGTGGCTCACGCATTACAAGCTGTCGCTGAATATATTGATTTAACCTAACATGTTTGGGTAGCTATTATTGCTACTCATTTTTTATATAAAAGTGGCCTGCCGGCTAAGAGAAATTATATTAATAAAGTGATTTTTTCTTATTGATAAAGTGATTTTATAGGTATAATCTGACGTAAATCACATATTAATAATAGAAATAAAATGACGTTTCAATTAGTTATAATTTGCCGTTTAACACTCTGCGGAACACTTCACCTTTACAGAAGGATATTTTTTTACAAGTTCCTTTACTGCTCCCATATGGTCATGGTCGTGGTGAGTTAAAATAACTTGTTAAAGATTTCTGATATCCAACCTATTTTGCTCAAAAGCTTTTTCTATTACTGACAAAAACATAGGATAACCTGTGTCAATTAAAATTAAATCATCATTGTTTTTAATTACAACTGATTAAATATAAAATTTCATTTCACCCATTTCAAACAATAATGGTAACGTTATTAGTTCAGCCATTTCATTTCCTCCTTTTTTTAAATATTTTACATATACGACCTATTTGTTAGTATATCATTACGGTAAATATAATTCTAATTTTTATAAATTATTGTAATATATCCCTCAAAGGTCTCATATTATCTATTAAATTGTAATCAGAATTATTGTCAAAGTTATACTGACCAATAAAATTAATATGTTCCCATCCAAGTGGAGAAACGTGTCTTAGAAGAGATTTGTCAACTCCTTCTTTTTCCTTAAGTTTCTCAACTGCTTTAGGTAAGTACATGGTATTCTAAAGAGTTATGGAGTTTATAATTATACTTAAAGCAGTAGCTCTCTGTAACTGTCCTTGAATATCTTTTTCATGAAGCATTCCATATTTACCAAAAAATATGGCTCTAGCCAGTGCATTCATTGCTTCACCTTTATTCAATCCTATCTGGATTTTTCTTCTGAAATCTTCGTCTGATTAATAATCAAGGATAAAAATAGTTACTCTGTCTTTAGTTTTAAATCTCTTATATCCATATAGTTTTAATATTTCTTCTAAATGTTCATATCTTGTGGGCTGTCGCTTTTATGATTGAAATTCAAAAGTACTGATTTTTAATTGTTCTGCAATATACAATATTATTTCATAAGGTATATTTTCAAAATCCATCAAGGTCCACCCTGCAAATCTAATTATACAGAGCTGAACTGCGAATCCTAGTTTACTACTAGATTAGTAAATCTTTTGCCTTCCTTAGAGTCTTTATACAGATTGTCAAATACGTCTTGCATATTATAATATTCATTATTTCTTAGTTTCTGTCTTTTCTCTAATTTAAAGTTTTCCTTCAAGTCAATTACTACCCCTTACGGTATTTCATTTCTCTTAGTCTCACCAGAACCTTGAATTATTCAGTATTTAATTTTCAAATAACAATTTGTCTAGTGGCTATTGCTAGGAGACCGTTACAGAATCCATTGTAGCTTTATGCCACCACTTTCACTTGGATTAAGATAAGTTATACGTGCGTTTTCCTTATCACTACTTCATGGGGAATAAACCCTCCGTATTCCAAGCTTCCCTTGTTCCGTTATTACTATCTTTACATATATCCTTAGGTCATTGGTATAAGTCTTGTAAGCTTGATAATGCCTGTAACATTATATGGATTTTCATATAAGAAAATCTTACTTGTCCACACTCACAAACACATATGTGTTATACTCATTTTTAAGTATTCAGCATAAAGACCCGTACATTCCCAATTTCGTCAGTTCTTATGAACATCCTAACCATAAATATTTTATAGACTCCCGGCCTATCATACACTCGACCACCTCTGGTTCGCTATTCGTGTAGGCATGGTATTTCTTCTACTTACGGTGTACTCTCAGCCAACTTCACCGAGCTTCTAACATTTAGGTGTTTACTCACCACCACGCTAGTCGGAGACTTAGAGAAAGCATTTCAAGGCGTTACCCTTTCATTCTACTTTTTGTTATAACAGTTCTAATTTTTGAATTCAATCAACTAATTAGTCTAAGCTTTTCACTTAGAAACAAGTCGCACTTCTCATACTATGGGTCCCTATATGAGTACTTAGCTTTACATTATCCTGTATGTCATTGAATATCCTCCAGGCCATTTTTACACTTAAAGGGCTATTGCCTCCTTGTCTTGATTTAAAAATATACTCATCATCAGATGGCTTATCTATATGCTCAAAATACCCCAAAAGAGCTTTTTTCATAGATTCATTTATAGGAAAAACTTTTTGTTTGCTTGTCTTTTTTTCAATTGGCCTAATTTCTTTTTTTAGTTCTCCAATTTCATAAAAAACATCCTCCCATTTTAATTTTACAATATCACTTACCCTTAGAGCTGAATTTATACCTACAACAAATATAGTATAATCTTTAAATTTTTCCCAAACAGATAATTTTTTACTGCCTGAATTTCTCTTTTACTTTTTATTGGATCTACTGTTTTGCTTCCTTTTTTCATTTTATCATTTGCCATTTTTATCCCTCGCTTAGTTAGTGTTATCAATACTATAATTATACTTTAACTAACTGGTTTTGAGCAAAAAAATAAGAGCTTTATCATTTAGCGATCAAACCCTAGCTATATCAATGCTTTATATTGATATTATATATTTTTTTGAGTTAGAACTATTACATATTAATTCTAAGTCAGAACATTAAAATAATAGTATCAAATTGTAAATAACTGGCTTAACGTTGTAAATTTACGCTTTGCGAGCACTACCCCTTTAGGGTAGTGGATGTAAGCCCTCACTATCCTTGACTTTGAATATATTTTTCAATAATTTCCTTGTTTACATTTCCGATACTACAAGCAAAATAACCATCTCCCCAAAGTATACGCTCATTCCAAAAATGTTTTTCTTCGGCAATATCATTCAATATTTGCTTGATTTGATTGCCATATTTAATTAACAATTGCATGCGATACTTACAAACAAATATTAAATGCACCATTATCAAGTATTTGCTGTGATTCCTTGATGTATAATCCATACACAAATCCTTTCATAAACTTATAAGGCGTTAATAAATCAACTCTAGGAACTTTCTTAATTTCGTTTAATCTTATATATGCTCCACCATTTTGAGTCCCTTTAACACTATAAATTTTTCCTTCATAATTAACTAAATCATTAGGTTGATAGAAATATTTAACCTTTCTTATTCTTCTCTGTCCTTTTGATAGCTTCTTACCCCTATATTGATGTAAATTTTCAGAATTTAAATTTTTATTTCTAGTTCTTCTGCCGTTGTTTAAATCTCCACCACTTACTTTTTCTCCAGTTCGTATATCAATATATTTAGAATCATAAAATTTTTCTAAACTTCTATTATTTCTTCTTACTTGTTTAACCTCAAATATCTTTGAATTTCTAACTTGGTTAATACCTTTAACTATAGCAAAAGCATCATTATAATGAGTTTTTTCTATTTTGTTTTCAATCCTATGATTTTTTGTTATATAGCCATAAGTTGTCTCAATATTACTATGGTTTTCTTTTAACTTATTGACTAAATACCATCTAATCATACTCATAAAGGTAGCATCTTTAAATCCTCTAACTTTCTTACCTTCCATACACCAATCGTATAAGAATTTTCCTTTTTTATGGTTAGGAGAAGTGTGGCACTTGTTACATAAAGTTATTAAATTACTAGGAGAATCTGTTCCACCATGACTTTTAAATTTAATATGATGTACTTCTAATATTTGTTCTTTGCCTTTGTTCTTACAGTTAGGATTTTGACATTTGTGATTATCTCTATGAAGTACATATTCTCTAGTATTCCAAAATGCCATCATATCTCCCTGTTGGTATTCTACTCCACTAATATTGTCATTCTTCATTTTTTGAATGTCAAAGCTCGCAACTTCTATAATACATTTAGTTATTGGCAATATCTTATATAAACTATCAATAAACTTAATATGAGAATCTAATTTGTGTTGTAAACTAGGTGCTAACCACCCTTTTGGTTTTGATTTTGTCCTATTGCTCCATCTAGTTTTTCTATGCCTTAATCTTGAACGTCTTATTTTTCTATATCTTGACTTTTCTAATAATCTTTCTTTCATACCTTGTAGTAATGTTAATTCACCTACAATTAATTCTTTCTTTTCAGTTACAGCAGAAAATCCAACATTGTTATATCCACTATCAATTCCTAATGTAATATCCTGCTTGTATCCACTACTACCAAAAATTAATTGAATTGTGAATGGCTTAATTGTTACAACTTTTGCTTTCTTTTGTTTTAGCAATAACCTAGATTTTCTAGGTGTAGTAGGCATTAATGCTTTTCCTATTTTGTTTAATACGTAGACTATCATAAAGTCTACCTCCTTTCAGAGTTGGTTCTCTTCGCCAATGTTATGCAAGGTTTTGAATATCTAACTCACTTCTCCTACCATCAGAGATGTTTAAAATTAGACCGTAGTGTTCAAGACTAGAGAAGTATCTTGAAGTACCTATATATTCTCACATAACGTAGTCTGTTAAGTCTTAGGCTATTCAACCGACTTGTTTACTCCTACAAGCCACTACCCTTTAGGGTAGTTGGTAGTTGACACCTACCAATTAAATATAAGCGCTATTAATACTAATATGATGTGAGTCATGTTCATTAATGCAAAATTTTTCACGGATAAAATGAAGGTTTCACTTTTAATAGGGTTTTGGTGAAATAATTTTATATTTTTATTCAATGGTATTATAGTTAAAATTACCAGCAATGATGAAACTGGTGAAATTTTCAATATAACTAAAATTATAATATCTAGGTATGCAATATAATATAGGGTCTTAAATAAGGTAAGTGCATTCCCCTTACCTAAATAGTAAGGCAACGTGTATCTCTTATTTGTTATATCCTCTTCAAGATCGCAAATGTTATTAGCAAGCATTATATTTGCTATGCCATTGATTGTTGGGGTGGAGATCAAAAAGATATAAAACAATTCTACTAGATTTATGCTGATGTTTAACATATTACTAACATACATTATAGAAATTATATTTCTATCAGATATATGAATGTAACAAGCTAAAAATAGAATTATAAATCCCATAAATACTCCAGAAAATACTTCACCTAGTGGCATACGTGAAATTGGAATAGGCCCATATGTATAGAATATACCTGCTAAAAATGAAATAATTCCAATTAAGAGCACAACTACATTAGTGTTTAAAGTTAATAGAATCCCAAAGAAAATTGCTATTGCAAGTAAGGTAAAAATTATAGCTACAGCTGTGGATTCTTTGATGTTATATCTTATGATTCCATTTTTATTTTCATGATTATGTCTGTTACACTTTAAATCTTTTTTGTAATCAATATAATTGTTAATTGCGGTTGTAGCCATATCGAATGTTAATAGTGAGATACCCATAATAATAAAATTTTTCAAATTAAAGCTTTTATATCGGTATAAAGAATAAAGTGTTCCCAATATAAATGGTATCATACTGGCCAATTTTGTTTTAATTTCAATAAATTCAAGAAAACTAATTAAATACAATTTTAAACCCTCCTGTTAAATAATAAATTCTTAGCTATAGTTTGTTTGACTTTCAAAATAATCCATGATATTATCATTGTAAACCATAAATTTAATTGGGTTTACAATGTTTCAGACATCATATTTATAATTTTTTAGGGAGGAATTTATTTTGAAATTATCTACACGAGATTTAATAATTACTGCATTATTTACTGCATTAACGGCAGTAGGAGGCTTTATTTCTATACCTCTAGGTCCAGTTCCTATAACGCTACAATCTTTTTTTGTTCTTTTATCTGGACTTATATTAGGTGCCAAGTTAGGTGCACTATCTCAAATCACATACCTTATTTTGGGGTTAATTGGATTACCTGTTTTTTCTGGCGGAACAGGAGGATTAACTTCTGTAGTAAGTCCTACCTTTGGATTTTTAATATCTTTTATTGTTGTAGCATATGTAATTGGCAAGATTACAGAGAAAAATAAATCTCTTTCTACAATAATATGTTCTGTTATTTTAGGAAGTTCCGTAATGTATCTTATGGGGATACCCTACTTTTATTTTATTTTTACGAATTATTTAGGGAAAAATATAAATTTTTATGCAGCTCTTAAATACGCTTGCATACCATTTATACCTGGAGATATTATAAAGGCAATTATAGCTATAATCATAGCTAAACAATTAATCCCTAGATTATCAAAACATTCGAATTCAAATTAATATTCATAAGTTATTGTAGTATTTTAGGAGATAATCTAATGATATCTTCTAAAATACATATTTAATATTATTTAGGGGCATGAAAATAAATAACAAGTCAAAGCTGTTAATATACTGACTTATTATTTAATTGAATATCCCTTATTCCCAGGTTGTCCATATCTCTGGTACATAGCCCACAGTGGCTTCCTTTCCATTACGTACTATAGGGGTATTAAAAAGTTGAGGATTTTTCAATAAAATTTCTTCTTTGGTCTCCTCACCTCTAATTTGCTGTAAATTTGATTTTTTATAATCCTTTGCTTTCGTGTTAATTAAATTGTTTAATCCTACAGAATGTTTCACACTTTGTAATTCACCCTTACTTAGTCCTTTAATATTAAAATCTATAAATTGATATTTTATATTTCTTTCCTTAAAATATCGTTCAGTTTTTTGTGTGTCAAAACACTTTTTTCTTCCAAAACATTGAATATTCATCTTTGAAATTCTCCTTAAAATATATTATTCTATTTTTTAAATGGTTAAATCATCACCTGCGGTGCCGCGGCAAAGACTTCTGAAATGTCGTTAGACTATAATATTATCATAGCTAGTAGCACGGTAGCAACTATTCCACAAATAACAGGAATAACATTTTTTCTAGCTACGTCAAAGGGTTCAACCTTACATATTCCTGCTGCAGCAACTACACTCCAAGGGATTATAGTTCCTCCACCTATCCATATTGTAATTATTTGACCAAATGCCGCAACCTTTTCCTTGTCTATATTAATAGTATTTGAAAAGGTGTTAGCTAAAGTGCCTACGAGCGGTAGACCTGCGAAACCTGAACCGCTAAGTCCAAGAAGAGTACTTACTGCTGTTTGGATACCTATAACTGAGTATTTAGATAATGGTATCTTGCTTGCAGCATATATTCCTATATCACTTAGAAGGCCGCTAGCTCCATTACCCAATATATCAACTGCGGTACTTTCACTTCCTAGAAAAAAGAACGCACCAATAATTATAATTGGTGCAAATATGTTTATACCAAAAGTAAAACCGCTTTTAATATATTTAGTAACCTCTCCTAATGACGTTCTAAAATCAGTATGTATTATAGATGAAATAATCATTATTATTGCTGCTGTACCACCTATTAGAGCTGTAGAGTCTGAACCTATGAAGTTGAATTTTTTAATGAATATGATATCTATTATAAATGATAAAGGGGTAACAATTGCCATTATTTTTATTCCTATTGAATGATTTTGTATTAATTTTCTAGTTTCAATTATTGTTGCATCAACCATAATTTTAGAGATTTTATCTTTTTTCATAAGTATAAATGCTAAAATTATAGTAACTATACTCATTATACCCCAAAAGGGAAGACATTCTTTAATAATTCCTAATGCATTAGGCAAGTTTGCAGTCTTAGCGGTTATTGATGGTGCTGCTTGAAGAACAAAATCGCTTGATAAAGCAACTCCATTTCCGAATAAACATAAAACAACTGCGGCCCATACAGGTGGCAATCCAGATTCTATTGCTGCAGGCACCATTAAAGCACCTATAAAAACTATTGCAGGTGTGGGCCAAATAAACCACGAGGTTACAGTAACCGTAATTCCTAGAATAAAAAATGACAATGTTTTATTTATCATTAATTTCCTTATAGGTTTTATAATTAATTCATCTGCACCCAGGTCATGTAATGAACTAGACATTGAATTAACTAAAGCAATAACTACAACTATTTCAATAAATTCTTTACCCGACACTACTACGGCCTTATATATAATCTGAACAGCACTTAGAACATCACCTGTAAAAATATAACCTATTACGCAAATGCCCACAATGCATGGAAGTATTACATCTTTTTTAAGTGTAATTATAACTGTAATTATTAGAATAATGATTATATATGCATAATGAATTACACTTAAATTTATCATATGTTGTTGCCCCTCCTATGTTTTATTCTCAATGCATACAAATATTGGTGTATTAATTTGATTAACTATTTTAAGAATCGAAATGCTCTATCTAGTTATTTTTTAAAGATATCTTAAATTGAGTATATGCAATATTCAAGGAAAATAATCAATTTTTACTATTTCAATTAAGATAAAAATTTGCAATATATTATTGAGGAACATAAATATAAATAGGCTAGTATACTGTATTACTATTTATGTTTATGGACATAACATATTGCATGACTTTAGCTTTCATTTATGATAAACTTGTGATTAGCAAAAAATATTCGACTCTATGGGACAATTAATCAACTGATGTTTTCTAAACCAAGAGGATAATAGATAACAGCTGTTATCTATATGCAAAGATAAGCAAGGAGGCAAACATGTTAAAAATCTGGGGTAAATTAATCAAAGATAATAGAATTATTATGGATGAAGTGTCAATGTCGAAGCTAGAAGATAATTACCAGGAAAATCTAAAAGCGTGCATTTCAGAGTTATGTTACAAATTTGATATTTCAACACCGTACTGGCTAAAATCTAATATTAATGAATACAATAAAAGACATAAAACTAGTTTTGACGAAAATAATTTTATAGAGGAAATTTACTTTGATAAGTTTATGATAGAAGAATTAAAACCAACTGAAAAATAGTGCTAATAAGCACTATTTTTTAATCTTCATTTTCATCATAAAAGTCTAAATACGAATAATTCTCACCATTTTTTTGCCAACCTAAGATAGAATCCATATTAACATTTTGTGCGGCTCTAAAAATAGATTTATCAGCACCGCTAAAATTCTTCTTTAACTCTTTAACTAAATCTTTAATTTCATGACGTTTATTGCCTATCTTTTTAGCTGCCACCATGCATGCACAATTTAGTGGCCAAATACCACTGTTTTGAGTGAAATCCACAATATATTGTTCTTCAATATAATAAAGAGGACGAATTAATTCCATACCTTCGAAATTTTGTGCTTTTAATTTTGGAAGCATAGTCTTAAAATTTCCTGAATAAAGAACATTTAACATAGTGGTTTCGACTACGTCATTAAAATGATGTCCAAGGGCAAGTTTATTACAACCTAACTCTTTTGCTTTTGCATATAATGCACCTCTGCGCATTTTTGCACACATGTAACAAGGATAATCCTTAGCTATACTATCAATTATATCAAAAACTCTTGATTCAAATATTTTCACAGGAATATTTAGATGTTTACAATTATCAATTAATAGTTCTTTTATATTTTTATGGTAACCAGGATCCATAGCAATATACTCTAATTCAAAATTAAATTTACCGTGAAGTTGTAACTCTTGAAATAATTTAGCCATTATTAGACTATCCTTACCGCCCGAGATAGCTACAGCAATTTTATCACCCTCGCAAACTAAATTATAATCTATTATAGCCTTAATGAATTTTCTCCAAATAGGCTTTCTAAAGGTTGTAATAAGACTACGTTCTATTTCCGCTAGTGGTTTTCTATCATTAAATGGAACTAATATTTCACAACCTTCTCCTGCAATGCTACTCATAAAATCACCCCTCCTGTACATTAGAATATTATAACATAATTCAGAAGGGTTTGTCTTTGGAAAGTAATACACGCTGATACACATTATTATAATAACAGAAACTTAAAGCATCTGATCAAACCACTATAAATGATATATAGATGTAACCCAAAAAAGATGACTTCTGTTTATATTGCAGAAATCATCTTGTAAGCAGAACAAATATGTTGAAATGTTTATTTAAAGAGTAAACACTGTGTCATCTGGAAAAATTGAGCCGCTAAAACCATCGAATGCTTCGAAGTGCTCTTCCGCATTATCAGGGGTTTCTTTCGAATTAATAATAGATATTTCATCGTCACCTATTATATTTAACTCCATCAAAGTAGTTACACCAAATCTTATAACATTATGAAGAATTATTGGAGCATCTGTAAGTTCAGTGATTGTTTTAATATTGAGTTGAAATTCATTTAATTCACGGTCTTTAGGAATATCTAAAAAAACTTCTATAGGTTTTTCAAAAAATCCATTTATACTGTTATTTTTGTTGTCTTCAAGATAATCAATTATATAATTAACTCTTCCAATAAATTTAATACTTGAAAACCCAGATGTTGTAGATAAAAGGCTTCTAATTTCGGAATGCTCTACAATAATACCAGGTTCAAATTTTATTTTTTCAAAAATATAAGAAGAATTTATATTTTTAGGTAAATTTATATTTATGATGGGGAAATTAAGATTTTCATTGTATGATGCAAATATTTTTTTTGCTATAATGGTTATTATCTGATTGCCTGGTTGTAGATTAGTTATTGCAGCTGGTGGAACATATGTATAAGGAAGTCTCAGTGAAATAACATCATAGGGCTGGCTATTAAGTGTATTCATCAGAATTGAACCAATTACAGAATTAGATTTTAAATCAATTATATCAATCCCGCCATGATTTTCACGGTTTCTATTAGCTACCAAGAGCTTAGTATAGTCGTCAGTTATAGAAAGTCTGGTAGGTTCAGGTTTTGAGGTAATAATAAAATCATATGCTTCATTAGTATTAGTATTTATTAACTCTATTCTGTTTAGTCCAAAATTTGATGCGTATAAGGTAGCGTCTTTTAAGATCATTCCAGCAATTAATGATCCCTTAGGTAAAATTAAATCAGTAACCTTTTCTGAGTTAATATCTATTTTTAATATATTATTTCGCATTGAAATGTATGCGGTTTTATCATCTTCGGATATTAAAAGATAAGTTGGATTTATACCTAGGTTTTTAAATGAATGTATAAGTCTATAACTTTCTGTACTATAAATTCTTAATTCCTTTAATAATGTATCTAATACATATAGCTTAGACCCTTCTTTATTAAGCCTTAAATCAATAATTGCTGATAATCCTTTAATGCGACCTAGTAACTTATCTAAGTTTATATCATATATAGTGACTTCAGAGGTATTTGAAACGTATATTTTTTTGTTTATGGTATCAATTTGAAAGTTGCCATTATTGGGAATAATATTTTCTTTTATTTCACCAGTAATATAATTAATAAATGAGATGGTATTACTCACATCACAAGCAACACTAATGGTATTGTTATCTTTCAGAGCTAATTTAAATGGACTTTTTCCTACAGATATTTCTTTTAATATAGTATTGCAAAGACCATCAATTATAGTTAAGGTTCCAGTTTTAACGTTTGAAACAAAATAAAAACTTTTTCTAATATTTTCAGCTATTTCAATCACACCCTTTATCTTTCTTAATAGAAAATATGCTTTAACAATAGAAAATATGCTAAAATTATAAAGGATTTGGAAATTCCAAATCCTAATAATTTCTTTGGATATAAACTAGACCCTTTCGTAGCTATCAAATTTTCCATTTTTAACGATCCTGTACACGCCTTTTGCTTTTATATTAATCTTTCGAATTTCATCGCTAACAATATTCATATAGACTTCTTTGAATTTGATGGATAGACTACAACCATAGGATATTTTTGTTGGGGTTGATACTAATTCAACCTTGCAAGATTTCTTTAAAAGCCTTTGGTACAAAAGTGTTGCAACATTATGACCTGGGTAAACAACTAAATATTCACTTTCTACTACTTCTACCTTCATAGCTTGAACATCTCCCTTATAGCTAATCAAGTTTATAAATTAATTTGTATCATAGATAAACTAGTAGACCAATCCATAATATGAAAATATCTTCTTCATGTGATATCTATCTGACCGGTCTTTTTTTAAAAATTCTATCTACAATTCCTATGTTTTTTTCATATTTTAGATCTTGTTTCAGACCTTCTTTTTCACTAGTTAGTCGCTCTAATTTATTATTCAATTCATTTACTACAACATCTTTGAACATCTTCTGTTTTTTCAACCCTTCGTATTCATTAGTAAGTTGTTCTGATTTATTCTTTAATTCATTTATTACTCTGTCCGTAGATATTTTTTCGATTTTCATTACTTCTAATTTTTTTATAGAAGTCTGTTGTATTTCAGCTATTATATTTAATTTCTCTTCAGCTTTTTTCTTTGCATTTGAAATCTTAAAGAAATTATTATCTGATTCCGCTAGAATTCTTAGTTTTTGCTGATACTTTATTTGTAAATCTATTAGTTTTTTTTCTAAATCTTTGTTAATTTTTTTTAGAGCTAAAATCTCTTCTTGAATATCTAGTTTGTTTTTTTTCACATTAGAATCTAATTTAGTTTTAGGAGCTACACTATTTAGTTTTGGAAAGTCATCTCTAGAGTCATTATCTTTGTAATGAGGTAATAATAAATTTATTTCAGGAGGATTAGTTCCTATCATATATTTACACTGTATATTACTATGCTTTTTACTTAAAGATAAAAATTTATACAGTGAAATTTCATTGTTTAATTGGGTGTAATCTTTATTGGGTTCACTCCATTGATTTTTATATGAAGAAGTTAGAATGTTTTTGCCTTCACTCCATATCGACCAAAGGACTCCACTAATTTCAACTAGCGATAAATTAGTTGGCATATCACAACCTTCATGAATTTTATAGCTTTTCATTTTTCCATCAGGTTCAATTAATACATGTTCTATAAAATACAATGATCCCTCTTTAGACAGATTTATTATATTTATTTTATTTACATATAATAATGTGCAAAAATTAATACTATTGCCGATAATACCATATAATCTTCTTGGAATACTCCAGTTATTGTTTTTGTATTCTGTGAAATTAATTACTATTTCATTTTTTTCATGCTTAATAAATACTAGGGATAAATCACCATTTTCTAAATTTTGTACCTGGTAATGGCAGAAAACCTCTTTTAGAAATGGTATGGTATCTATTGTATTAAATAAACTTTCATTTTTATTTAAGCACAAATGCATTAAAGAACATTGGATTCTCTTTATGCTATTTTTACCAATGAAAAATATATGCATTTGTTCACCAATTGTAATAACATTTAATTCAGTCATCTCATAGCCTTCATTTTCAAAACTATAAATGGTTTTTCCAAACCATTTATTCTGTTCCCATTCGCAATACTTAAGATCGCTATTTCCAACACTATATATAATGTAAATTTTGTTATCTATATCAAAATTAACGGTAAAATCAATAACTTCATTGTCAATTTTGTTTTCCTTAGTCCATTTATTCTCATCATACATAATACTGTACATTAAATTCCTATCATCATTTACATAGAAGCTCCATATATGATCTTCACTATCATAAAATAAACATGGACTACATATCCTCATATTACTCATCTCCTTATAGAAATTATATTTTATTCCAAAGTAATATATGACCTAAAAATTAATATTAAAGGCCATATATAAAGTATTTACATAATATAGTAATAGATAATTTAAAATTAACACTTAGGAACTATTTGTATTACTAAACAAGTATACCAATCACACCTCCTGGATACCTGCATACTATAATATCGAGAACACGCATTAGAAGTGTATCCCTTGACATAAAAGGAGGATGATTTATGGCTATTACTCGTGATGAATTTATTGCAAGACCCGGTATTGTTAACAAACAAGGACACCTTCCTGATCCATCAGAGCTGGTTTGCGTTGAAATTCCAAAAGTTTTTGACCAGTGCCTGATTAAAAGATGTTTAGTTTATGATTGCAGACCGGATACGCTAGATACAGATGCTGAATTAAGAAGTGGCATTCTTGAGAATCCAAAAACATTTACAGGATGTAGGGATTTTGATCTAAAGCTTATTTCAGTAGAGAAGATTCCACTAAAGAAAAATCCTAATTATAAGAAAGTAAAAATTTGCTTTGTAATTTCATTTTATGCGGATTTTATAAATTGTAACGGTGAGAGAAAATGCGAGTTTTACAAAATTAATCGTACAGAAGTTATATCAAAATTATATTGTCCAGATTCAATAGCGCAAATATCTACTAACTTTGTGTCTGGTTCATCTCAGGATCTTGATTCTGAAATTGTAAAACTTGAATTGGTTGCAGAATGTTTAGATGGAGCTTTTTGTAAAGATGATGATTGTCACAGTTTTTTAGATATCACTTTAGGATTCCATCTTATTGTAAAATGTGAACTAATTGTTCAATTATTAATTCCTGCATATGGTTATTGTCCTGTACCTTGTCAATGCGAAGAGGAATGTGAAGAAGATTCTTGTGAAAAATTTGATCACGCACCAGTTCCAAAATTCTTCCCAGATCAAAAACTTAGACCTTTATTTGATGATGACTGTGAAGATGATGAAAGTGAAGCTGATAAATAAGTGAATTCTAATAAAAAAACACAAAGCAACTAAAGTTTTTTAAGTGTTGAAATCAAACCTCAGTACAAATGGTAGACGTACTGAGGCTTGATATTGTTTACAGGGTTAGTTCTAAATCTCCATATATAAATTTTAATCAATAAAAATATCATTCACAACTTATAACCACCTGCATACTATAATATAGAGAACACGAATTAAAAGTGTATCACTTAACATAATAAAGGAGGATAATTTATGGCTATTACTCGTGAAGAGTTTATTGCAAGACCTGGTATTATTAACAAACAAGGGCACCTTCCTGATCCATCAGAACTAGTTTGCGTTGAAATCCCAAAAGTTTTTGACCAGTGCCTAATTAAAAGATGTTTAGTTTATTCTTGCGGACAAGATACGGTGGATACAGATGAAGAATTAAGAAGCGACTCCCTTTGTAACCCGAAAATATTTACAGGATGTAGGGATTTTCAACTTAAACTTATTTCGGTAGAGAAAATCCCACTAAAGAAAAATCCTAGTTACAAGAAAGTATTAATTTGCTTTAGAATTTCATTTTATGCAGATTATATAAATTGTAATGGAGAGACTAAATGCGAGTTTTTTGAAATTAATCGTACAGAGGTTATATCGAAACTATATTGCCCAGATTCAATAGCCCAAATATCTGCTAGCTTTATGCCTGGTAAATCAGAGGATCTTGATTCTGAAATTATAAAACTTGAATTGGTAGCAGAATGTTTAGATGGAGTTTTTTGTAAAGATGATGACTGTCATAGTTTTTTAGATATAACTTTAGGATTCCATCTTATTGTAAAATGTGAACTAATTGTTCAATTACTAATTCCTGCATATGGTTATTGTCCTGTACCTTGTCAATGCGAAGAAGAATGTGAAGAAGATGCTTGTGAAAAATTTGATCGCGCACCAGTTCCAAAATTCTTCCCAGATCAAAAGCTTAGACCTTTATTTGATGATGAATGTGAAGATGATGAGTAAGTAAATTCTAGAAAAATTACGAATAATTAGAACATTTATAGGCCTATCTCATATATTGTAATATGAGAATTCTAAGATATCCGACCTCGTAAACAGTACATTTAGAATTCTTTTACTAGATATAACGACTTAAAATTTAGGAGGAATTAATATATGAATTCAATGTCATGTCATTGTAAATCTGAAAAAGAGGATTGCTTTAAAAGAGAAAGAGAAAATGAGGAATGTTGTAAAAGAGACAGAGATAGGGATAGAGAAAATGAAGCTGAAATTTTATTAAAGTGTAAGCCTGGAACCGCAGCATCAGTGGCAGCAGCAACTGATGATGAAGTTACTAAAAGACTTGCTACTCTTAGTATAAATACTGAAAGATTTTGTAATCCATGCTTTAAGTTTGAATTTTCAACCAATATATTTTCTACACTACCAAAAGCAGATGATGAAGGTAATGATAAAAAAATGGCAAGTGTAACTGTTAGATTCCAACTATTTAAGCTTTGTAAACGTGATAGAGTTGCAACCGAAGTTGGACCTGAATGGATATTTGATTTATCAAATCCTTCAGACGATTTCCAATTAATGAAGCATGATATTGTTACTTTTATCGTTTGTGATTGTGATTGTGATTGTGATTGTGATTCCGAATGCTGCACCTATTTTGTACAGTCAACTACTACGGGCACACCCGGTGATGATCGTAAGCCCGCAAGCATCACTTTTAACAATCCAACACTTTCAGTTTTAGTAGCAGAAAACAAACGTCATTGCTGCTAGTACTATAACAGATAAAAAAGGCTCTATAAAAAGGGCCTTTTTTCATGTATATCCTTTAAAGCTTTAATAAGTTTTTCAATATCTTCTAAATCATTAAAATATCCTGGACTTATTCTAACTGTGCCTTTACGATTTGTGCCAAGTATTTCATGTATTAGTGGTGCACAGTGAAACCCGGTTCTCACAGCTATTCCTTTTTTATTTAAGAAATATCCCACTTCAGAAACATCAATATCGTCTATAGCCAAAGAAACTACAGCTCCTCTGTTATTATAATCGCATCCTCCATAAATTTTAACATAAGATAATTTACACAATTCTTTTACTAAATATTCTACGAGCATTATCTCATGTTTTCTTATATTTTCTATTCCGACTTTTCTAATAAACCTTATACCTGCGCATAGGCCTGCTATTGCTGGCGTATTTAAGGTTCCACTTTCAAATCTATCAGGTAAAAAGTCAGGTTGCTTCATAGAAAAGGACTCACTTCCAGTGCCACCTTGAATAAACGAATCCAGCTCAATCCCTTCTCTTATATATAAGCCTCCTGTTCCCTGGGGACCATATAATCCTTTATGACCCGGAAAAGCTAATAAGTCAATATTATCTCGTACTACATCTATTGGGATAACACCAGCACTTTGAGATGCATCAACTACGAATATTATTCCTGATTGTTTCGCGATTTCCCCTATAGCTCTTATATCTTGAACGGTTCCTAATACATTGGAAGTATGGTTTATTATTATTGCTTTTGTGTTTCTACGTATTTTTCTTTTTAAATTATTCATATTCAAATATCCATTTTCATTTACACCAAGAAGGGTAAATGCTATCCCTTTTTCACTTAGATAATTTAATGGTCTAAGAACTGAGTTATGTTCAATTATTGAGCTAATAACATGATCTCCTGACTTTAATATTCCTTTTATACCTATATTCAGAGCCTGGGTAGCATTACATGTAAAAATAATATTTAATAAATCAGGGATGTTGAAGAATTCACTTATCTCTTGCCTGGTATCCATAATTTTAGATGAAGCCTCAACTGCCATATCATGCGAACCCCTACCAGGATTTGCAGCGTAATTCTCCATGCATCTTAACACTTCGGAATAAACTGCCACAGGCTTTGGAAAACTTGTTGCAGCATTATCAAGATATATCATAGAATCCTCCTATTTTGAATATAGCGTTTTATTCTTTATATAGTATAGATATTTTGATATACTTAATAGTATGCTTAATAAAGTGTTAATTTTTTTACCTATCTAATTTTTAACGACATTCCTCCATTTGTAAATTTCAAATTGGATTTTAAACTAATGTATTAAAATAATAACATAAAAAATGAGCCTCTAAAAATAAGAGCTCATTTATTTTAACCATTACTAATTTAATTTTAGTATTATCGTATAAATATATTATCGAAACAAGGTCCCATTAATAATATAATCCTATTTATCAAATAAACCACCAGTTTTTTTAGTGCTCCTTGCTGCTTTTTTTGATTTTCCGATTACTTTATCAGCTCTTGAAAGACCACTTTGCTCAGAACTTTTCTTTTTCTTTTCCTCGATAAGTTTTTTCATCATTTCAATATTATTACTTGACATAAATTTTTCCTCCTTTGGCATCAAATCAAAGAATGTTAGATCCTATAGAATTTATGTTTCAATTCATAATCTCTACATTTTTATTTTCTACACTCAAACTCAACTTGTTGTTTTCCCTACTAATCAGTTTATCTCAATTCTTGTAAAAATTCAATATAATATTGAAAGATAACAATACTTTTTTATTAAAATGCCATTTAGTCTGTAAAATATTTTTAGATTTTCATATACATAGCAATTAATAAGTAATTCTGTTTAACTTAATAAGTACATTTTTATATCCTGGTTTTATAATTTCATTATCATACAAATTTTCATAGGTTGCTTTATCGATATCAAAGGCTAATGCTTTTGAGAAATTGTTTCCGTAAATCTTTTTAATAAACGTCTCAAAATCTCCTTTTATTAATGTATAATGTATTTCATCACAATGATACCCTTTTATATCATTATTCAATTTTTCTATAATTCCATATAATTGATAAATATAGCTCATTTCTTTTAAACTGAAAATTTTATCTAAAGCTACAATAGCTTCAGCATATTTAAAGTTCATAGGTATAGGATAAATACTAATTTTATTCTTATCATCAATTTCTTTCAACATTCTTAAACTTTGAAATAAAGTGGTACATATATCTAATTGAATAATAGCAGCATATTCACTGAGCCTTAAAGATTTACTTTGCTTCTGATGCTCTCTATTAGCTTTTTCAATTTTGCTTTCCCTCTCAATTGCAATATTAGTAGAATTTTTATTTATGAACCAACTAAAAACGCCGCCTAAAATAGCGCCAATTATAATGGATACAGAGGATATAATTGGATTTATAAGATTAGCAGGTATGAATAGTAACGATTTTAGCATTCCTATTTCTCCTTTTAAAAAAGTATTTTCTACAATATAGTTTCCTTACAAATTAAATTTATTCGTCTACCCTTCTATACTTTTAATTTATATTCTAATCATTGAAGAATTAACAGGTTGAAATATATTTTGACAAGTAAGAGGTAATTAGGGTATTATTTGTATGTAAAGCTTACAAAAATACGATTTTTACTAGATTAAAAATATACTTTAAAGTAATTTTAATGAAGGAGACTACAAACTCATGAATACACAAAGTGATAACAGAGGACAAATAAGAAATAATATACCAATAGGTATTACAGTAGATGTTGTATTAAAAAAAGACCAAAGAACAACTAAACTAACCAGAGGTGTAGTAAAAAGGTTGTTAACCAACTCTGCAGTACACCCAAGAGGTATAAAAGTTATGCTAGAAGATGGCCAGGTAGGAAGAGTCCAAGCCATTATATCAAAATAAAAACTAAAAGTTAAAAGTCAATTTACTATTGTAAATTGACTTTTAACTTTTATTATAGATCATACCCTTGCATTTCTAACCGAAATGATATATAATAATAAAGTTACCTAGTAAAAATAGAATATCTGCAAATACATGCAAAGTCGGATCATTAAAACACTTAGCAAAAGAGAAGACCTGAATTTTAAAATTCCAATTCTTAAATTCTTACCCTTTTCACTCTGAAATTTCTTAATGAATCCCTCATTAAAATTATGTTGAATAACGTACTGATAACGCTTATAACATATCCTAATTTGTTTTAGCGGTATTTCAAATCACTCTAAGTAAGCAAAGCAATTAATATTTGTTTCATGTGCTCTCATAGAATAGCAAGGAGGTGTTTATATGAGAAAAGACGAACTAGTTGAAATTACAGAAGATGTAATTAATGAATGTTTAGAATGTTTAGACTAACACCAAAAAAGCAAATCTGTCACTATTGACGTTCTAGTGTAGGTTTCTTTTTTTTATATAAATACAATTTATAAATTTTTACTTTAAAGTTATATTATGGAGTATTCCCAAGTTCTTAATCTCTAATGAATATTTTAAAATAAATAGTGCTATAAATAGAGGAAATTTCTTTTAAGTAGAGAATATGTGTTAGTAGAGAGAATGTAATTAAAAAGGAGTGTTTATAATGTTAACGATTTCTTTTATTAGCGGTGATACGGAACTATTTGATTTAAAACAATCTGAATGTGATCTGTTTAAAAGTTGGTTTTATAATTTTGAAAACTCCAGGCCTCATGAAGTTAATTCTATGGGTAAAAAATATTTGTTTAATAAGAAAGCAATAGCTTATATTGAGATAGAGCCTTAGGTTTTGGTGATATATCAAAGTAATGAATAATTCTTCATATGAATTGGAATAAAATACAAAGACCTGCATTTCTATAAGGATGCAGGTTTTTTGTATATATTAATTATAAACTTACGTATTTTCAGGTTATCCAACAAGACAACCTTTAGGTTTTCTTTTTAATGATTATTTACATAATATATAGGTAGAAAGAGAAGGTACACTTACCTCATTAATACAAGTTTTAATGCCTCTACTTACCCCTGTTTTATCAACTTCATATTCGTTTGCTATAATAGACCATTCTTTACTATCTGGTAAAATTATTTTTATTTCTTCTTTGTTAGCATTATGAATTATAATTAATTTACTATAACCATCTTTGAATGGGGAAGTTAATTCATAAGCTACACAGTTGCGAGGCGAATCAAGGAATATCAAGGATTCTCTTACTTCACAAGCATTGTCTAAGGTCATAACTTTTTGGCTTTTTCTTAAAGAGATTAGCCCTTTAATATATTCATAGGTTTCTGGGAACTCAGCTTTTCTACTCCATAGTATTTCGTTCACAGCATCACTAGAGTTATAGCTATTATGATTTCCTTGTTTGGTCCTTAGTATTTCTGTTCCACCTTGAATAAAAGGCACTCCTTGAGATGTAAGGACTATAGATAAAGCCAATCTATTCATTTTTTCTCTTTCCAAAGGAGTATTATTAGAATTGCTTTTTTCAAATTTATCATATAAGCATAAATTATCGTGAGCACTTACATAGTTTATTGTTTCTCCAGGATCTTGCGAGAAATCATATATTTCATTGTTATATTGAATGCCACCAACAATCCCCTTTTTAATTTCTACCTCAAGGCCTACCCTACCACTTACAAACCCTGATTGGATACCATCATTATCTCCCTTAATTGCATTTCTTAGAGCATCATTATATACAGACACTTGCATACCCTTTTGGCTACCTTTTCTAAGCTGCATAGAAGATGGTAATGATGATGTTCCCCCTGTCCATGGTTCACCATAAATAATAATATTCGGATTAATAATTTTTGCTTGTAGCGTTACTTCTTTCATTGTATCAATGTCATGAAGCGCCATTAAATCAAATCTAAAACCATCTATCTTGTATTCTCGTGCCCAGAATTTAACACTATCAACTATAAATTTTCTCATCATTGGTTTCTCTGACGCTGTTTCATTTCCACAGCCTGAACCATTAGTATAGTTGCCTTCGCCATCTGTTCTATAATAATAGCCAGGCACCAAGATATCCATTGGTGAGTTACCGGTTGTAAAAGTGTGGTTATATACAACATCCATAATTACGCTGATGCCATTTTCATGCAAAGTTTGAACCATGATCTTAAACTCGCGAATTCGCACAGTACCATCATAGGGATTCGTAGCGTAAGAACCCTCTGGAACATTATATAAATAAGGGTCATATCCCCAATTATATCCACCCTTAGTTTCATCCACACTTTTGAAATCAAAAACAGGCATCAAATGAACATGAGTTATTCCTAAATCTTTAAGGTGGTCTAGTCCTGTAACAACACCCTTTGAAGTTTTGGTGTTTTTTTCACAAAACGCTAAGTATTTCCCTTTGTTTTCCATTCCGGAATCTTGTGATACTGAAAAATCTCTAACATGAATTTCGTATATTACTGCCTCGGTTCTATTAATTGGTAAAGGTTTTTTATGATTATCCCAATTAGGGGGATTTAAAGAAGTAAAATCAATAATCATACCCTTTTCACCATTAGCACTTGATCCTTTAGTATATATATCTGGTGTTTCCTTTTCCTCGGAACCATCTGATACTAAATAATTATAGTATTTATTTTTAAAATCACCCTTAAGTTTAAATTCCCAAACTCCTTTTTCTTCCTTGTTCATTTCATATTTTTGTCCTAAGTCATCATCGGGAGTTTCATACACTATTACTACAAGTTTTTGAGCAGTAGGTGCCCAAACCTTAAATGTGGTGTATTCAATAGTATAAACTGCGCCTAAATCATTCCCATAGTATGTGAATTCTGGGTTTTCTAATATTTTTATCATCATCAATCTCTCTCCTTAAAAATCCATTAAATCATCACCTGCAGAGCAGTACATCTTTTTTAAAATGTACTAACGGCGTCAGGAGGATATTTATACTCCAACTGAAGTTCTTTTTTTCTAGGGCAATAAACACCCACATATAAAAATGACGGACTTTATTGTAAAATGCTGTTAGACATTTTATGAAATAGGACATGCGTTTGCATAGGTATAAAACAGAGTAAGTGATTCTTTATTCATAATATGTAGTACGCATGAAAAATAATCCTAAAAAGTTATAGTTATTTAGTTGATTCCCTTTCAACTAATTTTGTCTCAATAATATAATTGTATATTGACCCTTTTTCGTTTTCTAATTTGTTTATTAACAGCTTAACTGCAAAATAGCCTAATTCTTCAGAATTAATATCCACTGAAGATAGCGAGGGCTTTCTATAAGCTGCGAGTGGCGTGTTGTTAAATCCAACAATCGAAATATGACGCTCTGACATTTCACTTATAGCTTTGGATGCACCAAAGGCAATTAAATCATCAGTAGTGACAACAGCTGTAGGGGTAGAAGTATTTAAAATTTTTTTCATAGCATTATAACCACTAATTTCTGTAAACTCTCCTAATTGTACCATATTTTCGTCTATTTCCACTCCGATATTTTTAAGAGCCATCTTGTAACCTTCTAATCTATTTATAGTTACATTAAGCATAGGAGAACCTCCTATAAATGCAATTTTTCTCTCACCCTTTTGTATAAGCGTATTAACAACATTGTACATGGCGTTAATGTTATCATTATCAACCCATAAAACCCCTTCGGTACTTTCGGGTTTACCTATTACTACGAAAGGATAATCTGCTTCTTTTAAATAAGCAACACATTTGTCATCCTTCCTTACTGTTGGTAAAATAATCCCATCAACCCTTCTACTATTCATTAAACTTGATATGTATTCAACCTCTTGATCTTCATTGCTGCTATAAGCATACATGATATAATATCCTTTTTTTTGAGCATAGTGACTTATGCCTCTCATAACTTGAATGAAAAAAGGATTAACAAATAAATCTTCATCAGTATTAGGTAAAATAAGTCCTATAGTCTTTGTTGTTTGGCTGACCAGACTTCTAGCTATCGCATTAGGATGATAATTTATTTCCTTCATTGCTTTATAAACCCTATCTTTTGTGGCGTCACTAATTTTCGGATTATCCGCAATTACTCTTGAAACTGTGGATGGCGATACATTGGCTAGCTTAGCCACTTCTTTTATAGTTACAGACATTAAAACTTCACTTCCTAATTTCTAAAAATATTCTATGCTCATTATATTATTAAACATAATATTAATCAAGGCTAGCTTAGTTTATTTTTATTAATGAAATACCTATATTATTCATCTTTATTCAGGAAATATTTACAGGACTTAATCATATAATATAGTAATATCTCTTATAAAGAAGATGCTAATATGAATGAGGACAAAAATTATTATATTCAATTAAATAGTAGGGTTGAAAAAATGATTAGAAAATCAGAATTTTTAGGTTCGGGTCATAATGGAATAGTTTATTTACTTCCAGGCAAAAAAGTAATTAAAATTTTTAAAGATAAGAAAGTTTGTGAGGGTGAATATAATATTCTCATAAAAACTAGAAGAAGTAAATACTTCCCTAGAGTTTATGAACATGGTGCCTACTACATTGTACGAGATTATGCATGCGGAGAGCGGTTAGATAAGTATATCAAGAAGCATGGTATAAACAAAAAAATATCACTCAACATAATCAAACTTATTGCAGAATTTAAGAAGCTTAAATTTAAAAGACTAGATATTAGGTGTAAAGATTTATACTTAACGGATGATTTTTCGATTAATGTAATCGATCCTAAAAACAATTATTCTAAAAATGTAATTTACCCCAGACATCTAATGAAAGGCCTAAACAACTTAGGTGTAGTTGATGAATTTTTATCAACAGTTAGTGATGAAAATCCTGAAATCTATAAGTTGTGGAATCTTAAATTCAAACAGTATTTAGAAGAAACCATTAAATAAGTGAACATCAAAATAGTATAAGAGGCTGTAATCCACTAAAGGAGCAGCCTCTTATATTAGTGTATTATTATAATACATTTAATTCTCTTAACTCATCTAGAAATTCTTGAAAGTTTATTGCCCTTGAAGAATCTAATATAATTTTTGCGCTTCGAATTAGTTTTTTATCATCCGTCACAAGGATGTAGTCTTCATTCTGCTTGCAAATATCAATTAAACTATAGTCATTTATAGAAATTTTATCTCCATTAACTAAATATATATTTTTATTCTGCTCATATTTAATAAAATCACGACCTACACACTCTTCAATAAAAGTATGACCATTATTAGTAATAATATGTCCTAATAATTTTAAAAATTTATTAGAGAGTATAAAGTCTTCATTGAATTTTACATACTCTTTCACTGATAATTCTCCAGCTATATCTTCAGATATTTTAAAATTAATACATTTCATATTTTCAATAGTATCAAGCAAGGTAGGATATTTATTCCACATTTTTATAATTATATTGGTATCCAACAAATACTCTTTACAAATCATTGTACTATCTCCTTTTCTAAGTAAGTCTATATTGAATTTTTAATAAAAAGATATCTGAATCATTAGTTTTATTTATATTATATTCATTAATAATTAAATGGTTAACGACATTTCAGAAGGAAGGTCCTAGCTTCTATTAAATTGTTGCTTCTTAACCTTGATAAATATAAATAATGGCATTATAATTTAAATAGTAATATATAATTTTGAAAATGCTTAAACAAAAGCCTTAATAAATCAAAAATAAATAGGAAGGAGTAGCTGCTTTGCAGCTAATAAATAAAACTATGGAAGTACACATATTTTTAAAAGGTAATAAAAAGGCTGTTATTTACAAAGGCGACAGAATTGATGTTTTAGATTTTGAAATGAATGGAATTAAATATAAGCAAATCAGATATTTTAAAAAGGGTTTCAGTAAAAGTGAACTGGTTGAAGAAGAAAGTATAAGCAAAATAGTTAAAACAGAATTGTAATAAATACCTACATCCACGGCGTGGATGTAGGTATTTATTATAACGTTCTATTTTCTTTTTTTGTTCTTTGCCTTATTTTTATTATCTTGTCTGCTTCCATAATTTGCTCTGTCTTGGGTGCTTAGGGGCTTACTTTTCTTTTTAAAGTTTTTATCTATCGGAGTATCTTTGCTCTTACTTTTTATATTTTTCCCTTTATCTTTGCCATTTTGTTGTTTTGGGTTTATATTTGTGTTATTTAAATGTTCCTTATTTTTTTTGCTTCTTGGTTTTATTAAACACTTAGGTTCATAACCAATGAGATCTTCTCTATTAGCCTCTGTTAAAGCTGATAATACTAAATCATATTTCATAGGATCTTTATATTGAAGCAATGCCCTTTGCATAGCTTTTTCATTTTTAGTTTTAGGTATATGAACTTCTTCAAGGGTATTTGGATCAAGTCCCGTATAAAACATGGTTGTTGATGGTGTTCCTGGAGTTGGATAGAAATCTTGAACTTGTTCAGGTTGGTAATTAGTATCCCTAAGGTATTCTGCTAGTTCTACTGCTGAACTTATTGTACATCCTGGGTGGCTAGACATTAAATAAGGAATAAGATATTGTTTTTTTTCAATTTTTTCAGTAGCCTTATAAAATTTTTCCCTGAATTTATCATAAGTTTTACCTGCTGGTTTCCCCATGAATTTTAAAACTTTATGAGAAACATGCTCTGGTGCAACTTTTAGTTGGCCGCTGACATGATGCTTAATTAGTTCATTAAAAAAGGTGTCATTTTTATCTGCCATAATATAATCATAACGCAGCCCTGAACGCACAAAAACTTTTTTAATATCCGGCAATTCTCGAAGCGATCGTAGTAAATTTAAATACTCCATATGATCAACATTTAAATTCTTGCAAGGGCTTGGATGCAAACACTGCTTATCTATGCAAGCCCCTACTTTTAATTGTTTATCACATGCAGGTCGCCTAAAATTAGCGGTAGGCCCTCCTACATCATGAATATACCCTTTAAAATCCTTGAGTTTTGTAATTTGAATTGCTTCTTCTATTATTGAATTTTGACTTCTACTTTGCACAATTCGGCCTTGATGAAAGGTTATGGCACAGAAAGCACAGCTACCAAAACATCCTCTTGAACTAACTAAGCTGAATTTAACTTCCTCTATAGCAGGTATTCCACCGAGCTTTTCATAAATAGGATGATAATTTCTTTCATATGGCAGGCCATAAACAGTATCTAATTCTTCTCTAGTAAGGGGCATTTCTGGTTTGTTTTGCACAAGATACTTATTAGAATGTTTTTGAATTATACCATTTCCCCTAATAGGGTCTTGCTGATCATATTGTATTTTAAAGGCTTGTGCATATTTCTTTTTATCTCTGCAGACCTCTTTATATGATTCTATTTCAATGTAGTCACATATATTTTCAATATTATCTACCACATAACATGTTCCAGGTACCTGAGTAATGAATTTTATATCTACACCTTCATTTAATTCTTTTGCAATTTTAACGACTTGTTTTTCTCCCATACCATATATTAACAGGTCAGCTCCACTATCAATTAGCATAGATTTCCTTACTTTGTCACTCCAATAATCATAATGTGCGAAGCGCCTTAAACTTGCTTCTATTCCTCCAATAACAACAGGAACATTTTTATATGCTTCCCTTATTCTATTACAATAAACTATTGTTGCTCTGTCAGGCCTTAGGCCCATCTTTGCACCAGGGGAATACATATCTTTTTCTCTTATTTTTTTACTTACTGTATAATGATTAACCATAGAATCCATATTCCCAGAGTTAACTAGGAATCCAAGCCTTGGTTTGCCTAATTTTTTAAAATCCTCTATATCTTTCCAATCAGGTTGAGCTATTATTCCTACTTTATAACCTTCACTTTCAAGAACTCTTGAAATGATTGCAGTTCCAAAACTATGATGATCTACATAAGCATCACCAGTAACTATAATAAAATCTAATTCAGTCCAACCTCTATCTATAATATCTTTCTTACTAATAGGTAAATATTTATTATCACTCATTACTTCCACCTTCTTTTGCTTTAATCGTGAATCTCAATATATAATTTAAAATATAATTATATCATTCTTTACTATTTAATTCTTTGAAAATAATAAATAACATTAATAATAACATTTCTTATATACTTACGTATAATAAAATATAATGAATTTATCTTAGAAAATTAACATTCGATGAGAATAATAAAAAGGAGAAAATATATGAAAAAGTTAATTAATAATATAAAAAATGAAAATATTGAATTAACAGAAGAAGCAGCAACAAGTAGCAGTGACAATATTCAACAAGCTTTTGAAATAAGTATTCATGATGGAAAAGGCTTTTACGAAACTGGGGTAAGCACCGCGTTTTGGTCAACTTTAATGATTACAGCAAAAATTTTTCAGCCTGAAACGGGAGAATGGACAATTAAAATTAAAGATAAAGCTAGAAAAAATTTAGTGGTTTATGAAAATTATCATGTGGTACATGATAAAGAGATTTCATTTAATTATAAAACAAGCTTAAAAGTAAATCTTTTAATTGAGGCTACTTGGAACCAAGTTAAAGACACAATTTTAAGTGGAGAATTATCAATTAAGTACTAAAGCGCTGTTATTGTTTGAAAATAAAAACCTTTTCATATTAAACCATAAAATCCATTAAAACCTTAAGATTTTAATGGACTTTTTGTTTTATAGAAAATTTAAAAAGTGATTATAATATTAGACTTGTTCATTAACTTTTTCTAACAAAATAAAAAAGTCTTCTTCATTTTTACGTTCTAAATATGTGTCTATAAGTGACTGAGTAGACAATTTACTAAAGCCCTTATATCCATTGTCCAATATATCAGTTAAAACACTTATGAAATAATCTTTACTTTTATCTATATCCTTAAGCATCTTATATGATATATCCTTTATTAATTCTTCTTTTATATTTTCTCGTAGCTTTTCAGTATATTTTTTCATAAAAGTTTGTGTTTCTTCAGGATATGCAGAAAAATCTCCTGAAATTATATCTTGAATTTCCAACATAACCACTCCTTAGTAATTTCTGTTTTAAAATGTATTTTTATTATATATATTTATTTAGTTTTTAGTGAGGGGTTCTTTTACTATCACAAGTCCAAGTAATCCAGGCCCTGTATGAACTCCAGCCACTGGACTAATTTCTCCAAAGGATAATCTTGTAATATTTTGAAGACCAGCAATTGTGTCAGAAAAGATCTTTGCTTCTTCATAAGCGCCACCGTGCATAATCCAAACTTTACAAGGAGATATTGCAAGAGCTTCTCTTGCAATATCTACAAGTTTACTTGTAGCTTTCTTTTTTCCTTTTGCCTTTGCATAAGTATAATATGCGCCCTCTTTATTAATTGATATTATTGGTTTTATGTTTAAAATTTCCCCTATGGTACCGGAAACTTTTCCAATTCTACCGCCTTTAGTTAGATATTTTAGTGTATCCACCGCATAGTAAACAGTGATTCTATTTCTTATTTCAGGCAGATCTTTTACAATTTCCTCAAAGCCTTTTCCACAGCTGATCATTTCACCACATTCTTCAACAATTGCCGCCTCGCCAATAGTTAATGATTTAGAATCAAAAACGCAGGTTTCTATAGATGGATGATTTTCACTTACCAATCTCAATGTATTATATGTGCCTGATAACGCTTCAGATATTACTACTGCAATGGCATGTGTATATCCTTTCGCTTCAAGCTTTAAATACAAGTCTTCCATATCATTCATTGAAGGTAATGAAGTTGAGGGGATCTCATATAAGAAATTATCATAAACTTCTTTTGGGGTAATAGTTACCCTGTCAATGTACTCTCTATCCTTATATATTATTCTTAGAGGAAGTACAAATAGATCGTATTTTTCAATCATTTCTTTATCAACATCAGAAGTACTATCCGTAATAAGTGCAATCTTACTCATTTTAATTTCACCTTTCTTATTTTATTGTTTATTCAATAGTTCCATGTTTTGCAATCATCGCTGCACCAATTATACCTGCTTTATTACCTAGTTCTGCTAAAACAATTTTAGCAATAGGTAATTCAGAATAAGACTTGTTCGCTGCAACTTCATTTATAACCTTATCCAAAAGATATTGGCCTGCCCCTGCAACACCGCCACCTAATGCTATTATTTCTGGATCAATGAAATTGACTATATTAAGTATTCCTATGCTTAGATATTTCACTAAGCGATTCACTGCTAAATTTGCTATTATATCTCCTTCTCTAGCACAATCAAATATTATTTTTGCATCTATATTGTTAACATTCCCTCCTGCCCTTTCTATTATTATAGTGCTTTCATTCATTTCCTCAATTAGTTTTATTGTATGTTTTATTATAGCAGTAGATGAAGCGAAGGTTTCTAAGCAACCATTTCTTCCACAATTGCAATTGTAAAAATTTTCACCAACAACCATATGTCCAATTTCCGAGCCTATACCATTAAATCCACTATATACTTCACCATTTAAAATAATTCCCCCACCAATACCTGTTCCTAATGTAAGCATCAAGCTACTTTTACAATTCTTCATTGAGCCATTCTCATATTCCGCAAGTGCGGCCACCGTAGCATCATTATCTATATAAATTGGTTTATTAAGTGCATTTCCCAACATCTCTCTTAAATGTACATTCTTCCATCCAAGATTCACACAAAATATTACATTCCCATTTTTATCAGCTAAGCCCGGAATACCGATACCTATCGCCTTTATTCTTTTTAGTGGCATATTGAAATCCTCTAAAGTGTTTAAAACTAGAACTACCATATCCTCTATTATCTCATTGGGGTCCCTCCCCACTCTTGTAGCACATGATTTTTCATACTTTATGTTTCCTTGATCATCAACGATGCCAACTGCAATATTAGTGCCTCCTAAATCAATACCTATATACATATACTTCTTCCTTTCATAGCCTCTGCTACAGTTCTTTTATTTAATAAATATATATTCAATTTAAAACCATAAATTTCATTTAAAGGTATTCGCCATCAAACTAAAAAATAATTAAATTTTCATCGTTTTTATTCCAATATGCTTTGACATTATATTCATAAAGGATTAGAAAGATATCAATTTAAACAGTTTCAGACAGATTAGTAGTGAATATTTTTAAAATTGGTTTGGTTTTGTATATGAATAAATTATACCATATATACGTATTTTTACTTTGTAAATTAAAAAAAGAACCCAAGTAATTTTAAATTACTTGGGCTCTTTTTTAACAGATTTATATTTTGAATTATTTTTTTCATCCGGATTTATATATTCATAATCACCTACTTCATTTTTCCTGATTCCTAAAGATGCCATTTGTTTATTAGTAGTTTTAAGTTTATTAGCCATGTATCCACCTCTTTCTATAATATGGTTGCCATAAAAAAAATATTTATGCGTTATTTTTATACAAGAACTGGAGTTAAATCATCTCCTGCGAAGCTGCAACATCTTCGCAGAAGATGCATTGACGCTTCAGAAGGAGATTTATACTCTCACTGAAGTTTTCTATTTGTTAGGGCATATAACTCCCTATTGTAGAAGTGGGAGACTATCTTTTTGAAATGTCGTTAAAATCACTTCGCATATTTCATCTGAATTTAGGTAATTATAATATTAAAATAAATTAAAAAAATAAATATAAATGTGAAAGGTGGTGTTTTATATGGGAGTTTTACGTTGGATAGGCGGAATAGTAGTATTCTTTTGGGCATTAGGGCTTATATTTAGAGTTGGTGGCAGTATGATCCATATATTACTTCTAATAGCTGCAATTGTATTCATCGTGGATATGCTTTCAGGAAAAAGAAGAACCTAGGGACATATCCTATTGGATTCATGAGAAAAAATAATGCTACACAGGATATCTATTGTTAAATATCCTGTGTAACATTATTTTTTCGCCTTTTTTGCTATTCCAGCATATAAATATTCTAGGTGATTCGTATTAACGTCTCCCATTTTTAATATATCTATTCTACTTTTAGCCTTATCTAGAACTTCCTTTGCTTCATCAAAGTCCAGTTGCTTTATGCAAGAACTTGCATATTCTAGTAAATAATCAATTTTTATAACTACTTTTGCTAAGTCTTCCTTATCCTCATTTATCAAATTAATTAATATAGAATATATTTGGGGAGAAGCCGTCCCCTTATAATTATATAAAAGATCATTATTTTTACTGCTTTTTTTTGTCATATCTAACACCTCTTTATTTTTTGAAGTTTTATATTTAACATTACTTTTAAAGACATTTCAGAAGGAAAGTCTCCCAGTTCTATATTGCAGAGCTCCGCAGGAGATGATTCACCATATTAACTACATATGAATATGTGTCTTTTAAAGGTCCCTTTAGACACCGTACACCGATCATCTATGTGAAAGCCAACGGAAGTAATTTGCTCTTCCATATTATCAAAAGTAATTATTACCATTCTATCCGCTATTCTACGAGTACTACTCATAATGGCTAACTGTTCCTCGGTCGTAATTTGAGTGAATATACCATAAGGAAGATCAACGATGGCCACATTAAATTTATTCGCAATATCATTCATATCACAAATAGTTATTACATCATCATATCCAAAATACCGGAGGTTTGCCTTTGCATTTTCACCAATGTATGGATTTATCTCATAACCTTTAATATTAATATCCATTGAAATAGCTTCAATTAGTACCGTCCCAATGCCACAACATGGATCTACAACGCTGCAATTTAGATTATTAGCTACAGCTATATTAACAAGGGCCCGACATACATTCACCTTTAGTGCATTTGAATAAGAAAAAGGTTTTTTATTGTGCAATAGCCATTCAGAAGCATTGCTCTCACATTCACCAAATATCCAGTTGTTAGCTACTTTTGTTATGCCAAAGATAATTCTGGGATTTTTCATTTCAGCTTCTCCGAGTATTTTAAAGCCTATTTCGAATTCAATCCTACGCCTCTCATGAAAACCAATATTTTCATCAGTAGCATTGATATAAGCAACTTTATAATTTATGCCGGTAAGTTTGTCCATAACAATTTGATCAATGACCTGTTTCATTGTTTCTCCGGTATACATTATAGAAATGCATTTTTTTATAAAAGGACTTCTAGATGGATCCACATAAATATCAGAAAACAAGTGCTTTTCATCAAGGGGTTTATTAAAGAGGCACTTTATTTCCATTTTGCATAGGCTTTCTTCATCACTCGAATAATTAGTTGTGTATAAATACTTCTTTTCATTTTGTGGTAGCTGAAACATTAAAGCACATCCTTTTAAATTATATTGATAGCTTTTAAAAATCCATCAACTTTTTTTTCGTATTCATCTTTGTTCTTCCAATACGCCTCGGCATGCCCTGCACCCGGAGCAATATATATATCTTTGTAGCCCTTCTTTACTGAGTACATTTGGTTACACATAAAAGTAGGTACATAGTCATCTTTTTCACCATGAATAAACAATATCGGAATTTTCACATTAGGTAAAGTAGTTATAGGTGATACATCTTTGAAGTCCCATCCAACTCGAATTTTGCTGATTTTACTTGATAATTTTATGAGTGGAAATCTTTTTATACCGTAATATTTTTCTAATATGTGTTTAAATAAATCTTGTGCATCAGAGTATCCACAGTCATCTATACAAAACTTAATTCTATCATCTATTGCAATATTTTGAAGAACTATGCCGGCACCCATGGACTCGCCATGCAATCCGACGATGATATCATTTCCTAATTTATTAAACAGCCAATCAGTGCATTTTTTCAAATCAAACTTTTCATAATAACCAAATGAGGTATTTTTACCACCACTTAGACCATGATTTCTATGATCATAAATAAAGATAGCAAAACCTCTTTTTAAAAACATATCCATATATTTAACAGAGCCATACAAACTCGAAGTTATTCCATGACACAATATTATAGCTTTTTTTGAATTGTTATTTGGAAAGAAGAAACCATGAATTTTATAACCATATTGGGAATCTAGGTATACTTCTTGTTTTTCCAAATTATTAAATTTTTCTATATCTATTTTACCTTGTTCTACTTCATAATCGTATGTATAATTATATTTTGCAACCCTAGGATATATAATTATACTAGAAAAATGCCACCCTATAATAAAAATAGTAATAATAATTAAAATTAATATAAAAAATGTTATATTTATCATGACAATACCCCCCTCTAAAAAAAAGACCCTTGTATTTTATAATAAGGGCCCTTCAAAATACACAATAAGTTATAATACTAAGATTTCTTTCTAACCTTTAAAACATATATCATGCAAGCAATCCCAGCTAAGATTAATACAGCATAAATCCAAAAGGTTAATGTCATAAAAATATATTCTGATTCGAAATAAATTACAGTAGAGCTTAGAGCAGGGACTACTAATGAATCACCTTTAAATTGCTTTATAGTTTTAACACCTGCTTGTTCTCCATCTACTACAATATTCCACGTGCCTATCTTAGATAATTTAATGGTTGTGTCTTCTCTATTTGCATTAAAAGCTACTACAATATTCGCCCAAGTATCCATATTTGCACTGTAGTTCATTTCGTATGCTACCACATTTTCAGGGACTGTTAAAAAATTCAAGTTTTTCTTAATCATATCCGCTGAAGACATTCTGAAGGCCGGATGTGCTTTTCTTAACTCTATTAAACCTTTGAAATAATTAACAGTGTTGATGTTTTCTGATTTTCGAGTCCAATCAAGTTTATTTACACTATCAGGAGACTTATAGGAGTTGTTATCGCCACCTTTAGTTCTCAAAAATTCCTGTCCTGATTGAAAGAATGGAATACCTTGGGAAGTAAGAATTATAGCCTCTGCCATTTTGTGCATTTTTAATCTTGCTTCATCATTATCTTTTGGGTTTGTTAAAATAAGTTTATCCCATAATGTATTATTATTATGACATTCAGCATAAGTAATAGATTGTACAGGGTCAACTTTTTCCCAAGTTTTTATACCACTTGAGTAATCTATACCTCCGACTATTCCTTTTTTAATGTCTGTCTCCGCATTAGTTTTACCGTTAATAAAGCCCTTTGATTTTGATTCAAGTACGCTACCTTTTATTCCATCTTTCATTTTATCATTGAAATGTGATATTCCAGGCATTTTACTCGCATTTTTCTGTATTGCTGCTTTATCTTCTGAAAGAGTAGTCCCAATATTAGAGCTCTCTCCGATAATGAGAATGGAAGGATCTATATTATTTAATTTTTTTCTAACTTCATTCATTGTATTTATATCAATGAGCCCCATATTATCGAATTTAAATCCATCTATATTATATTCTTTTGCCCAATACATTACGGAATCTACAATAAACTTTCTTGTCATTGCATTTTCTGAAGCAAGGGTATTCCCATACCCACTTTCATCTGTGTTGCTACCATCTTTATCGTATCTATAATAATATCCTGGTACTAATTTATTGAAATTAGAATCATAGCTATTGTACATGTGATTATAAACTACATCCATGGTTACCCTTAATCCGTTATCATGAAGAGATTGTACTGCTTGTTTCAATTCTTTAACTCTAGTGATAGGATTGTATGGATCTGTTGAATAACTTCCTTCAGGTGCATTATAATTTTTAGGATTGTAACCCCAGTTAAATTGTGGCTTTTTTGAAGTCTCATCCACACTAGCATAATCAAACATTGGCATAAACTCCACATGCGTTACCCCTAGGTCTTTTATATAATCAACACCCGTCTTGGTACCATCTGTTCCCTTTGTCCCTGTTTCAGTAAACGCTAAAAATTTACCTTTGTTTTCCATACCACTATTTTGGTCTATAGAAAAGTCTCTAACATGTAGTTCGTATATAATTGCATCATTTAGATTTGTGAAATTAGGTTTTTCACTTGGCTTCCATTTTTCAGGAGTTGTTTCCTTTAAGTCAATTACAGCGCCCTTATCTCCATTTACAGACACAGAACGAGCATAAGGATCTACAGCCTCGTTCCAAACCCCTGCAATATTGACCTTATAAGTATAAAATATATCCTTTTGATCTCCATTTAAGTCAAAGGTCCAAGTGCCTTTGACGCTTTTTTTCATGCTAGATTCATTACCAATTTTATCATCCCATTTTTTATAAGTTACAATCTTTACCTCGGTTGCAGTTGGTGCCCATACTCTAAAGCTTGTTTTATTGGTAGAATAAGTATTACCTAAATCATTTCCTTCATAATAAAACATTTTTTCAAAACCAGCACTTCCCATTACATCCCCAATCACTACGTCCTTTTCCGGAAAACCTTCCTTAGAAACCGTAAGTTTTTGACTTAGTTTAACATTTTCACTAAGCTCTATCTTCGCAACTGTTGTAGTACCATCTTTTACTTCATTACTTGTTACTTCTTTTATTTTTACAGACTTACCATCGGCCTTAACTATAATGCCTTCAGTACTTTGTGCGATAAATTTAAATGCTAAGCTTGTTTCTATGCTTATGCTATTCAAGTCATCTAATTTTGCAGCTATAAATTTACCTGACTTATCTAAATTATTTCCAGCAGGTACGACCACCTTGGGAGCACCTACTTTAGCTTCAGCTACTGAATAGTATACTTTAGAGTCGCCTCCATTAATCCAAACTTCTCTAGCACCATCATTGAATTTCTCAATAAATCTATTCTCATCAGTGTCCTTTTCCCCTTTGTCTGTGCGTACTATAAACCCCACTTTATCATCGAATTTATCATCGAATTTAACTTCACATATCTCACCAAATGCATCCTTGCCAGCGACATCGAACTTACTTCCCTCTTCATCATCAGTCAACAACCACATGTTCCATTTTAAATCACTGCTTGGATTTTTAGCATAATGAACAATTATCTTCATATTACCGCTTTTAGCAAAAGTATCCATGCTTGGGAACAGAAAAAACAATTCTGTTATAACTAAAATAGCTGCAAGAAAAATGCTAAATGCCTTACTCTTGTTACTCTGAATATCAAAGTTCATAAATTTCTCCTCTAAAAAAATTATGGTCATCTAATCTATGTACTATCACTTACTATATAAACATTTTTAACCTTAATCCATTATATAATTTTAGAAAGATATATACAAGTAATTTATTAATCTCTTAAATCATCTTCTGCGAAGCTACAATAGCTCCGCAGGAGATGGTTTACGACTGCGGAAGGGAATGTATCCTATTCCACAAGTGAAAAACCGTACACTTTATCTCCCGTGTACGGTTTTCATTAGTTTTATTTGTAACATCATCTAAATAAAAAGACTCTTACTTAAAACAAAAATATATCATATACATGATTTTATGTAAATCTAAGGGTACATCCTTTCATTTCTTATAGCTACATAATTAATCTTGGCTTTCTGAGAATACCTTGTTAATAATGTCTACTCTGGAACTACCTATTATATTAGATATTTTTAAAGATATATTACCATCCTTATAAATTCTATTCTCGTTTGCATTAACTAGTACCATTATTTTTCCTTTTAGCTTTTCATATTCTATAATATCATCTAAATAAAGATCTACTAAATCCTTCAAACATGATGCTAATGCTTTTGGGTCCTTATAAACTTTTCTCATACTGCACTCCTTATTATTCATTTTAATGTGTATCTTCTTAATTATAGCCTAATATCTTTAAAATTTAAAGATATGTTGAAGGAATTGTAGCTACTTTCTATATAATTACCTTGGGAAATGTATTGTTTACAATTTTAACCAAAGAAATTTTACTAATATTAGGCAAGTATGATGTAATTGCTAATTGGAGGTATTTTATGATATTTTATTTTTCAGGAACTGGTAATTCACTTTATATTGCTAAAAGCATAGCAATGCAAAATAACGAAAATCTAATTTCCATAGCAGCTACTATGAAGAAAGATAACGAATCCTATGAATACACATTAAAAGATAGCATCCTAAAATTAGAGTTAATGATATGATAATAAATTAACTCTAAAAAACCCTCAATAATTTTATATTGAGGGTTTTTTAGAGTTAAGCATGAATGGAACTAGATTTACTACTTGACTATTATTCAGCCATCTCTAAAGCTATTTTCATCATATTAGTAAAGGCTTCTTGTCTTTCTTGAGACGTAGTCACCTCATGAGTTACTAAATTATCAGAGACTGTTAATAAACAAGATGCTTTCTTCCCCAATATATTTGCATTATGGAATAGAGCAAATGATTCCATTTCTACGCAAGTACAACCGTACTTTTCATAAATATCCTTATACTCATCAAAATTTTCACGATAAAATACATCCGATGAGTGAACTCTATTTTTATGAATTTTTATGCCTAAATCCTCTGCCGTTTTCTCTAACTTACTATTTAAAACAGATGATGCAGCAATTGTATCGGATTCATATCCACTTTGAGTTTTTGCATAAGTGGATTCACTCCAAGCCTCAGTGCAAAGTACTACATCATATAAGTTTAAATCAGCAGTGTAAGCACCACATGAACCAATTCGTATAATATTTTCTACACCATAAAAATTAAATAATTCATATGAGTAGATACCAATACTAGGCATACCCATGCCACTAGCCATTACAGAAATTTTACGTCCTTTATATGTACCCGTGTATCCAAATATATTTCGTACGTTATTAAATTTGGATACATTTTGTAAAAATGTTTCTGCAATAAATTGTGCCCGTAATGGATCCCCCGGCATTAAGACTGTTTTTGCAATAATTCCTTCTTCTTTTACTTCAATATGCGCTGTTGGTATCATATTGAAACCTCCTTATACTTATATTTATTTTTTGAAATATAGTGAATTGTATTCCTACTAATAACAATTAAGGTACATTCATATTATACCAAATTAAAAGTATAAAAAAATGCTATATGCTATTTATTTGACAATATTTTTGATTTAATTTACAAACTCAAGCATATCTAATATATAGATTGTTATTTCGGCTTTTTTACAATATTAATTATTAATGTAGGTTTACATTTTTGTAGGTTTACATAATTACAATTATGTAAACCTATTTTCGTTATATCTCAAATTCTTTTTATTTATTAATTTTTATAATATTAATAATTATTCGTGTATGATATAATTGTATGATAATTAAAATGAATTCTAATTGTTTAGACAATTTAAAATTATAGATTGGAGATATGATACTAATGCATAACGATAAAATTATATCAACTTTTATACCCTCAGTAGCTTCAATTTTACCTGAAACAAATAATGATATTTATTTTTTATTTTACAAGGATGAGTTATTAGTTAAATCTGACGCTAATAAAACAACAATACCTACAATTAGAGATCTAGTAGATTTAAAATTAAATAATATTCAATATCTTGGCTCCATAAATGGTGAAAATTGCTTTTGTGGAGAAATGAATAAAGATGCTATTATCCCAAACAGTATGTGTTTGCTCGACCTTAAATCTTTAACTCACCAGTTACCTAACGAAATGTTTTGGATAGCTGGGAGAGCTAAACAAATAGTAAGCTTTAATAATGATCATAAATATTGTGGCAGATGTGGCACATTAACTCAGAGCGTTGGTGGAGAAAGATCTAAAAAATGTTCCAAGTGTGGACTTGTAAATTACCCTAGGATTTGTCCAGCTATAATTGTAGCTGTTGTAAAGGATGGGAAATTACTTCTTGCTCATAATAATCAATTTCCTAAAGATTTATATAGTGTAGTTTCTGGTTTTGTAGAGGTTGGAGAGACTTTTGAGGAGTGTGTTGTTCGCGAAGTTTGTGAAGAAACAGGCATTACTGTAAAAAATATAAAATATTTTGGAAATCAACCTTGGCCTTTTCCTAATTCTCTAATGATAGGATTTACTTGCGAATACGAAAGCGGAGAAATACAAGTAGACGGAAAAGAAATTGGGCATGCTAAATGGTATAGTTCTACTGAACTACCTTTAACACCTGATAGTATAAGCATAGCTAAAAAATTGATTGACTGGTTTACTGAAAACAATTAAATCAGAGAATATATATACTAATACACAAACAAATAGAAGTTAGAATCCTTAATTCACAACGAATTAGATTCTAACTTCTATTTGTTCTTAATATATTTAACAATATTTTTTCTCCTTAAACTATATTTTCTTTTTAAATTTTAATCAATAAATCAGTATAGTGTTACAATTTTAATACTTAATTTATTACGGTTAAACTTAACTTTTGTATTCCTAAGTAATTTATAAAATGGCTTCCTAGCCGATTGCAATGGCAATCATCTTTGAATTCTTAGTTTACGTATAGTTTCTATATATTTTTTATGACCTCTCCCCACTCTATTATATTTTATTGGGGGTATCAAGTTTGTTTAAAGATTTTACTAAATATATGATAAGTTGCGCTTCTTATATTTATAATATAACATGATAATTATAATTTGTCAATAGTTATTATTAATCAACAAAGGAAATTTTATAATTCAGATCCATAATTTTGTGGTATAATTTTATGTATATGAAAGAAAATAACAAGTCACTGATTTCGAGAATATTTTCTTGAATTGCTTATAAAATAACAATGAAAAGAGGTTTAATGATGAATAAAAAAGAGTTGGCAAACATAAGAAAAGGGTTTAAATTAGATAGTGGCATGATGAAAATCCAGGAGATTTATAGTGTTTATCTAAAAAAAGATAATGTACGAATTGATTATGAGCCAGTTATTCATTCAGAATTTGATTACTTTGATAGAATGGATATGGATAAAAAAGAGTTGTTCTTAGGTAATTTTAAGAAAGTTCTTACCGGTGCTATTGATACTAAAATTTTCGAGTTGAATGTTCAAAATATAAAAGAAGAAAATAATACTCAAGAAATTTTAGGTGGTGCTTTAAAATCAAGTGATAAAAATGAAATTCAAAGCTACATTAATAAGCTTATTGAAAAGATTGCGGCTAACTATAAATATGAAACTGATGTGGTGGTTACTTTCATTAAAGCTGAATACTGGCTAGGCTCTAGCCACAAAAATATGGATGCAAATGAAAGTATCGATGATGCTGTCCAAGCCTTTAACTTTATCCTAGCAAGTGTAAACAAAATAGATATTCCAAAGAGAACCCTAAAATTCGACTACACTGATAAGGAATTTAAAGCAAATTCAGCCCTAGATTCGGTTATTAATCTTAATGCCCCCTTAGAAGGCTTTATGTTTCCTAGCCTAACTAATGGGTATTCAGATATTAATAAAATTTTATATTACGCCTCAAAACCTAAGGAATTAAACACAGACTTTATTGAAAATGTTCTTAACTGTGCTTTTAAATTTACTGCTGAAGATGAAAAAAATTGCTTTAGTGATATATTAAAATCTATAATTGGAGATAAAATAAAACCTGAACTTATGCAAGATATTTATGCGAACATCCACGAATTTGCAGAGCAAGCTGACGAAGGTGAAACTCCTACTCTTTGCGCTAAAGATATTAAAAATATCCTTAACAATTCTGGTGCAGAGATTATATGCGATATAGAAACTGCTTTTGAGGAAACTTGTGGTAGCGAATATGATTTTAAGATAAACAATATTGTACCTGAATTTAATGCAAAATCCATTAAAATTACTAGTGAAATTGCAAATATTACTTTAACACCTAAGGAACTAAATTCAATTAAACAAGTAAAAAATAAGGACGGTAGAAGATGTCTACTTATTGAAATTGATGAGGATATTGTTATAGAAGGCTTTAAATTAGAAACTGAAGAGTTTTAAATTCTAACCCTCATAATAAAAGGAGAATATTAGTGTCATCTAAGATGCACTAATATTCTCCTTTTATTCTATATTTGTTCTTAGGCCTACCAACTTTACCGTATTCCATTTCAACTACAAGTTTTTGTTCTTTCTCTAAATAATCTAAGTATCTTCTAGCAGTTATTCTAGAAACTCCGATATTTTTTGCCATCTGTTCTGATGTAAAAGAATTATCTTTCATGTTAGATATACCCACTAAAACTTTTTCGTAGGTGTATTGATTAAATCCCTTAATGTCACCAATATTCCCATCATATTCTATCACATGTCTATTCTCTTTTATGGTATATTTATCAATAGCTCCTTGCTCCATACTATCAAAGTTTTTAAAACTATTCTTTCTACTTTTAAATTGAAGAAGTGCTTCTTTAAATCTATTGAATATAAAGGGTTTAACTAAATAATCTACTGCACCATATCGAAAGGCTTCTTCAACCGTTTCTGTGTTCCTATCTGCTGTGATTAATATAACATCACATTTAAAATTTTGGAGTCGTATCCACTTTAATAAATCTATACCCTTCCCTTGAGGAAAAAAAACATCTAATAATATTAATTCAGGTTTCCCTCTTAATACAACTTCTTTTGCTTTTTCAATCGAGTTAACGCTATCATATAGTGTAAATCCCTCTATCTTTTTTAAAAATTTTTCGTTGATTTTTGCCACCATTGGGTCATCTTCAACAATAAGAACCTTAATCATATCATCTACCCCCTTTTCATCGGTATAAAAATATCCCATATGGTTCCATTTTCTTGCAGAATATTTATATCTCCACCAGCATAATCTATTATTTGCTTTACAATACTAAGCCCAAATCCTCTATTTCCAACTTTAGTTGTAAATCCGCGAACAAAAACACTATCCATTATATTTTCACTAATTCCAGGCCCATTATCCTGAATCCTTATTCTAAGTGCTTCATTAGTAGAATTTAATCTTATAAATATCCTACCATTTTCAAATTTCACTAATTCTTCAATAGAATTTTCTATTAAGTTTCCAATAACAGAGCAAATTTCATCTACTGTTATGTTTTCAGGAATTTTATCTATATAAGAATTTGAATCAATTTCTAAAGAAATCTTTGCTTCTGTTGCCTTGCTATATTTAGCAAGTAAGATCCCTGCTATGTGCGCATTCTTAATTTTTTTATTGAGAATATCAGAAACTTCGCCTCGTAGCTTCGATATATGACAAATATATTCAATTACCTCATCATATTCTTCTAATTGTATAAGTCCTGAAATAGTGTGAAGTTTGTTCATAAACTCGTGATTTTGTGCTCTTAAGGCACAGGTCATTTTTTTAATTCCCGTTAATTCTTCTGCCATATTCTTAACTTCTGTTAAGTCCTGAAAACTGGATACAACACCTATAATCTCTTCTCTATAATTTTTTAATAAGGTATGACTGCACATAAGGGTTCTATTCTGGCGTATTTTAATTTCTTGATTATATACCCCTTCATGAGTCCTCAATACTTCCATCATTTCATCTGTATAATTAAAGTTAAAATTAACAATCTTTTTACCTATATCCTCATCTTCTAGTTGTAATATTTCCTTAGCTATTTTATTAAAGAGTATTACTTTACCATCTTTATCAATAGCTAGAATTCCATTTTTAAGATTCTGCAAAATTAAGTCTCTCTGACCTAATAGAAGTGCAATTTCCTTTGGCTCTAGACCAAATATGCTCTTTTTTATTCTATTTGATAAAATGGCTGCGGCAATTATACCCATTAAAAGTCCACCTACTAAAGCTATCTTTAAACAAAATAAATGAAAGCTAAGTTCAGCATACACGGTATCGGTTAATAGACCCACTAAAACTGCTCCTACTTGTTCTCCTTTATAATATATGGGTACGAAGGCTCTTATTGCAGAAATCAGCACATTCCTGTCCTTAGATACATAAGACTCACCCTTTGCAATTACCCGTTCTTCTCCACCATCAGCATATTTTTTGCCTAGCGAATTTCCAAAGGGATAAGAATATTTTATTCCCTTCATATCCATAACAATAATATATTTAAATCTAGTTTTATCTCTGAAACTTTCTATAGTCTTTTGAACAGTTCCATAATCATTTGAGGTTGCTAAAGTTTCTTCAATTATATCAATAGAAGCAATAGTTACAGCTAAATCCATAGCATTATTTCCCATTTGAGTTTCCACAGAATTTCGTGCTTGGTAATAAGTAACAACTCCTATACTACCGATCACGATAAATATTATAATGCTCATAAATATTGTTAATCTATACTGTAATTTCAATAACACTCCACCTCATATTGTCATTTTTTAACTTTTGCTTTATTTAACCCATCCTTAATTGCTTTTATGAGCCCATCACTCGTATATGTAGCTCCTGCCACAACCTCAACCTCTGAACTATTGGCTTTAATGACTCTCACTGGGATCTTTTCATAAACTATATTAGCTATTATTGGTATTTCTTGTTGCTCCAATATCTTAATTTCTTTTATTTCATATTTGTCAGTTGCTATTTGTACTTTTATAGGCCCAATATGTCCTTCTGCATTTCCCTCATAGATTCCTTCTTTATAAATTATATTTTTAGAACCACAAGACACTAGGCTAGTTGCTAAAACTATTATTAAAGTTAGTCCTAATAATTTTTTCAAATAAGTCTCCCCTCTTGTTATTACCCTTGACCTTCTCTGGAGTAAATATCGGTTATTATAATAAAATCGATTTTGAGCTTCTTCTCATTTCAAGTATACCATTTACTAGTCCATTATAAAACTCTTGAGAATTATTTTAATATTTTTATATCCAAGGACAAAATATCCCCTCTAAAATGTCGATTATAATAAAGAAAAATAAGCCAATTATACTTAGAATTAAAATTCCTGAGTACATTTGTATATAGTTAATTCTCATCCATGAATCCATAATAAAATATCCCATGCCGTATTCAGTTCCGAAATTTTCAGTAAAAAATAAAACCGATATTGCTGTGCCTATGCCTATCCTAAGAGATGTTAATATAGCTTTAAGAATCCCTGGAAAAACAATTTCTTTTATTATTTGAAAATTTGTTGCTCCCAATGAATACATAGGATAAAAAACATCTTCAGGAATATTTTTCACTTCATCTCGTATATTAACTACTACGGGAAAAAAGGTAATTAAAAATATCATAACTATTTTTGTCAAATCTCCTAACCCAAAAATAAGCATTACTATAGGAAGTAATGCAATCTTGGGTATTGGATAATTAAAATATATAATTGGTGAAAATATTAAATCAATTTTTTTAAAGTATCCCATTAAAATACCCACTGGCACACCTATTGCCAATGTAAATAATATACCTACCATAATTCTATTAAAACTGTAAATAACATGGATTGAAATATCCTTATGAAAAGTTGTAAATATATTTATAACTATTGCATATGGTGGTGGAAATAAAGGCTTACTAATAATCATTGCTATTATTTGCCATAAACTAAAAATAATGATAAAAGCAATAACAAAATTAATTATTTTATATTCTTTAAGTCTCATTACTATGCGTCCCCTTTAAGAATTTTTCTAAGTTTACTATTTACATGGATATATTCTAAATCTACCTCCGTAGTTACACGTCCAAACAATGGATTGCTTATAACTTCAACTATTTTTCCTGGAGACGATGAGATTACAGCTATGTCCTTTGCTAAATATATTGCTTCCTTAATATCATGGGTTACAAGGATGGTGGTAACCTTATGTTCTTCCCATACTTCTAAAAACAATTTTTGAACATCCTCCCTAGTCATAGCATCTAATGCAGAAAAAGATTCATCCATTAAAAGTAAATCTGGTTTTAATAATAGAGCTCTAGCCAGGGAAACTCTCTGCATTTGTCCCCCACTTAGCTGACTGGGGTACCTTTTAACAAAGTCTTCAAGCTTTAACTCTTTTAGAATTTTTTTATAAAATTCTATATCTATATTCACCTTGCCATCTTTAATTTTAGTTGAAAGAAATATGTTTTCTTCTACGTTTTTCCATTTAACTAGTCCGTAATTCTGAGGTATTAACCCAATTCTATGATTTTTAGGATCTACTGTTTTTCCATCTATTAAAACTTCACCTTCATAGTCTACAATAATTCCTGCTAAAACTTTTAATAAGGTTGATTTGCCTCCCCCTGAGGGGCCAATTACAGCACATATTTCCCCCTTTTTCACTGTTAAATTTGCATTTTCTATCGCCTTTACATTTTTGTCTACATTTTTATAACAAACATTTAAATTATTTATTTTTATCATTTATTTCCACTCCACTCATGACATAAATCACTATCTATATCTAAGTTTTCAAGAATCCTCCCCACAGTGATATTTATAATATCGTCAATGGTTTTAGGCTTTTGATAAAAAGCTGGCATAGGCGGTATTATTCTAACATTTAAATCACTTAAAAAAAGCATGTTCTGAAGGTGAATAGAACTTAGAGGAGTTTCTCTTGGAATCAAAATCAACTTTCTTTTTTCTTTAATAATTACATCCGCAGCTCTTATTAGTAAATTATCGGAAGTACCACTTCGTATTTTTGAAAGGGTTCCCATTGAGCATGGCACAATTACCATTCCATCAGTCTTAAAGGAACCGCTTGCTATAGAGGAAAACATATCGTCTATTTCACATAGTTTAAGCGTTCCTTTGGTTTTATTCATATTTTGGAGCCATTCCTCAAAATTAATTTCAACCTCATATTCTAAAACCTTTCTACCATTATCTGTAATAACCAAATAAACTTCATTATCTTTTTCTATTAGTTCTTCTATAAGTCGTACACCGTAAATGCTACCACTAGCTCCAGTAATCCCTACTATATATCTTCCCAAATAAATCACCTCTTAATTATAATATATAAACATATCTAATACAGTAAAAACAAATATCAAAACACTTACAACTTGGTTTATGTGATAAGAAGCAATTTTCATCTTCTTTTCGTTTGTTGGCGATACAATATAATGTTCTAATGCTAATAAAATAGCACTTATAAAAATACCAAATAAATATATAAGACCTGTATGCATTATAAAATATAAGCTAAATAAAAGTAAAATCATAATAAAGTGAAACAAGGTGGATATGTATAAAGCCCCCTTTAGGCCAAATTTAGCAGGTATAGAAAATAAACCTGCCTTTCTATCAAAGTCAATATCTTGAGTTGCATAAATTATATCAAACCCTGCTACCCATAGAGTAACTACAGCACCTAAAATAATTGGTGTGAGCGCAAATTTTCCTGTTACTGCAAGCCATGCTCCCACAGGAGCTCCTCCACAAGTAATACCTAGAATAATATGGCATATCCATGTAAATCTTTTAGTATAGGAATAAATTATAAAAAGAAAAAGCGCCACTGGTGATAATAGAAAACATAAATCATTTAATTCATAGGCTGCTAAAATAAAGATTGAAAAACACAGTATTATGATTCCCCAGACTTCATAATCCTTTACTATTCCTTTTGGCAAATGTCTACTTGCCGTTCTAGGATTCTTTTTATCAATATCTTTATCTACAATTCTATTGAGAGCATTAGCTCCATTGCGAGCTCCAATCAAAGCAATTAATATCCAAAATATTGTAGGACCTGAAGGTAACCCATCTGCTGCCCAAATCATTGCTATTAAAGCGAAAGGAAGTGAAAATAATGTATGCGAAAACATAACTAACTCTCCATATTTTTTAAGTTTCTTTAATACCATATTCCTTCCACCTCTTATCTACCATTTCCTTAATTTCATCCGACATTTCTATATCATCTGGCCAAGGTCTTAAATGTCCTTCTGTGGGCCATTTTTTTGTAGCATCTATACCTATTCTAGATCCATAATGAGGAGTATTTGATGCATGGTCTAGTGCATCTAAAGGTCCATCTGAAATTACTAGATCCCTCTTAGGGTCAATATTGTTAAATACTTTCCATGCAACGGTTGAAATATCATGTGGATCTATATTTTCATCTACAACTATAATCATTTTTGTATACATCATTTGTCCAAGACCCCATAGCGCATTCATAACTTTATGAGCATGCTTTGGATAGGCTTTTTTAATAGAAACAATTACACAATTATGAAATACTCCTTCTAAAGGGAAATTCATGTCTATTATTTCTGGGCATTGAACCTTTATTAGGGGTAAAAAAATCCGTTCTGTAGCTTTTCCTAGGTAACAATCTTCCATAGGAGGCTTACCTACAACGGTTGTAACATATACTGGATTCTTTTTTCTTGTAATCTTTTCAATATGAAACACGGGATACATATCTTCAAGAGAATAATATCCTGTATGGTCACCGAAGGGGCCTTCTAGTCTTTTTTCATCTAAGTCTACATATCCTTCTAGTACAAATTCAGCATTAGCAGGTACATAAATGTCATTGGTGATACATTTAACAATTTCTAAAGGTGATTTTCTAAGAAATCCTGCAAAAATCATTTCATCTATCATTTTTGGAAGTGGTGCAGTTGCTGCATATATAGTTGCCGGGTCACAGCCTATGGCTACAGATACAGGCATTTTCATTCCAATCTTCCTATATTTTTCATATATCTCTTTGCCGTCTTTATGTAGATGCCAATGCATACCAGTGGTATTTTTATCATATACTTGAAGCCTATACATTCCAACGTTCTGCTGGTTAGTCTCTGGATCCTTTGTTATTACGAGTGGCAGTGTTATGTATCGTCCTCCATCTTTTGGCCAGCACTTTAATATTGGAAGTGTACTTAAATCCGCTTCCTCTATTATCTCTTGACAAGGTGCATTTTTGACTTTTTTAGGAAATACCCTTGCAAGCCTAGCAAGTTTTGGAATAGATTTTACCTTATTCATTAACGTTATGTAATTAGTAACGTCCATAAAATCCATTATAGTCTCCGCAATTTCATCAAGATCTTCCACTTCTAGTCCATAGTTAATTCTTTCGTAGCTTCCTAAAGAATTAATTAATACTGGGTAGTCAGAATTTTTCACATTCTTAAAAAGCAATGCATTACCATTTTTTTTTGAAACCCTATCAGCTATCTCCGTAATTTCAAGATCACTATCTACTTCTATTTCAATTTCATCTAAAAGTTTTTTTTCTTTCAAATAATTTATAAAATCCTGTAAATCTTTATAAGCCATAAAATGACTCCTTTCTAGAATTCATTAAGAATTCCGAGTTAATAATTTTTGTGTGATATCTTTAATTATTTCTTTACTTTCACAATCAGGTAATTTTTCTATATAATCAAAAGCTTTTTTAGTATATTTATTCGCTAAGTTTTGAGCTTTATCTATTCCTTTGTATTTATTAACTAATATAGTTATTTCGCGTACATCTTCATCACTTAATGAAGAGTTATCTAAAATAGTAGCGATCCTATTTTCTTTGTCCCCTACCATAGCATATATTAGGGGTAGTGTATAATACCCTTTTATTAAATCACTTTGAGGATTTTTCCCTAGTTTATTAGCATCTCCACTGTAATCCAGCGAATCATCTATAATTTGGAAAGCCATTCCAATATAGTAACCAACTCTTCCGAGTAATTTTGAAGTTTTCTCACTACAGTTAGATTCCTTTGCACCAGTGTAAAAGCTGATAGCAAATAAAGCTGCTGTTTTTCCAGATATAATCTTTATATATTTTTTAAGGCTTGTGTTTCTTGCGTATCTTATATTGTATTGTCTTATTTCCCCTATACATATTTTAGATATAGCCTTTGAAATATCTCTTAAGTTTTCCGTAGAATAATCAAATCCAGATAGCATTATAAAACATTGACAAAATAAAAAATCACCTATATACACTGCATATTCTTTACTGTATTTATGTTGTATGGTTTCTGTGCCGCGCCTCAGTTTTGATTCATCTACAATATCGTCATGAACTAATGTTGCCATATGCATCATTTCAATGGCAGCCGCTAAATTATACATTTTATCACAGTTATACTCCCCGAATTTTGCTGCTAATAACAGAAAGGCAGGCCTTAACATCTTGCCTCCTGCGTCAACTAATGGAGAAATAGCTTCATCAAACTTTTTCTCACTAGATTTTACATTGTTCTTAATTATTTTCTGAATGCTTTTCAATTCCTCTGCAATATCAGGGTAATCACCCCAAAACTTACTCATTTTATCACCTATGTCCAATTATTATTTTAAAATCTTTTTTTCATTTTATAACTATTAATTTCTTATTATAATTATTCCACTACAAAATCAAATGTCCTTTTAATTATTTTTAAAAGGACATTTGATTTATAAAATTCAATTTTTAATTATATAACTGTTGTTTAAATGTATAATTGTTAATCAACGTATAAATAAGATTTTTTAACAAATCCTATACGCTTCCAATATTTTTTAAGTACTGGTAATACATAGTAATCTAACCCGAAAGTACTTCCAGATCCACCTATAAGCGCGATTCCTGCACTTAAGTACCATAACATCTCAGTAGGAGCCATTCCTGAAGTCCAAATCATTATACCCATAGCAATTGACATAAGCGAAGCTAATGCTGTAAATAATCCAACTATCAATAATAATCCTACGCATATTTCTGCAATTACCATACCTGTTTGGAAAACTGAAGCTAAAGTCGTAAATCCACCGTCCCCTGTATAAAAGAAAGTATCCATAGACAATTTAACCATTTTCCCTATAAAACCTGGCACTGGCAAGGATGCCACTGCAGTCGTTGCCGCTTCTACTGCAGTCTTTGCTCCTTCTGCCGCAGCCGTTGCTGCAGTTGCTCCATCAACTACTGGAGCAGGTATTAAGAATATTTTTGAAGGATCGGCTATTATTTTAGGTAATTTTGCAAGCCCTTCTGATAACCACTTGTAACCAACGAATATTCTTAGTACTACTAGCCAAAAATTTGGAGATGACTTTGAAAAATGTCCACCTACAAGGCTTCTATTATCTTTAACATGGAAAAATTCATGCAATAAATATGAAAAGCATTTGTTAAACCCAGCAACCTGGATAAAGTACACAATATTTATAAAGTGTTTAACAAATAATGCGAAGAACCCAGATAAACTATAGAATTTTTTGCCGGATCCAATGCTTGCTAATCCATATTTACCACCTATGCATACCATTGCACCATGGAATGTAGGTTTATAAGATTTTTTTTCTAAGCCTAATATATCACTATAAACATTATGTGCAATTAATTCAGCAGATGCTTCTGCATTTTCAACCATCTGAGGAACAGGTCTTTCCTCACCTTCTGGAATAAAGAAGATATTATCACCAACAATATAAACATTTTTATAATCTAAAGATTGTAACTTGTCGTCAGTTACTATTCTTTTTCTACCCTTTTGCGCTATATCCATTTTACCGACAATATCTGAACCTTCAACACCAGCTGTCCAAATTACCGTGTAGGTATTAATGGTACCATTATTTCTTATTGTAGCACAATCTTTTGTAACTTCCGTAACACCGGCATTAGTTAGTACTTTAACTCCTAATTTGTTAAGTCTTTTCTTAGCTTTTGCAATTAACTTATCCGGAAAAGTAGGTAATATTTTAGGCAAGTCATCTACTAAATATAACGTTACCTCTTCTTCTCCTATGTAAAATTCCTTACATAATCTTTCTTTCCACTCCCCTAATTCACCCATCATTTCAACACCTGTGAACCCACCGCCAACAACAATAAACGTTAGCAGTTTTTGTCTTTCTGCTTTGTTTGGTTCTTTCACAGCTTTTCTGAACATTTGAAGGATATGCTCTTTTAAATTTACAGCATCTTCGTATGACCATAATTTGTGGCAGTATTCCTGCGCGCCGTTTATGCCAAAGTAAGTTGGCTTGGAGCCAGCACCAATAACTAGATAATCGTAATTATAGTTATTATTTTTAGATTTTAACACATTATTTTTAAAATCTAAATCTGTAATTTCGTCAAGTACAACCTCTACTTTTCTTTTTGCAAATATTTTTTTCAGATCAATTCTGATTGATTCTTCCGTTACCCTTCCAGCTGCCACTTCATGAAGTTCAGTAAGTAATGTATGGTATGGATTTTGATCTATAAGAGTAATTTCAACATTCTCATCTTTTTTAAACTTTTTAGCTAGTTTCTTCGCGGTTAATATTCCGCCATATCCGCCTCCAAGTATAGCTATTCTTTTCTTTTCACTCATACTATATCCCCTTCTGTTTAAAATTATTATTTTATAGGACTGTTTTTATAAAAATCATAGTTTATAAATATCAAACCATAGAATTATTAATACATTAGATTAAAATATATTACTTTATAAAAAATTAAATATGTTATTAACACTATCACCAAGTCTTTATTTATTTTGAACTTCCTTAGTTAAAATTTTATCATAATAATTTTAGCTAAGCAAATAAGAAAGCGATTTGTTCATTAATAATGTATTTTGTTAATTTAGTTCATGTATATGTTCCACGAGCTGGGTCTATAGCTGTTTACACTAGTTTAAATAAGTGTTATGATAACTGCGTTATTTACATTTCATTACAGCGCTTTATATTATTTTATCCATACTTCACTTTTTTTAAACTTTCTAAAATTATATTATTGGAGGCACTTTATGAAAAAAAATTTTTTAACACTTATGTTAGTATTAATAATGAGTATAAGCATCATTGGTTGTTCTAACAATCAAAAAAAAGATACAAGTTCACAATCCCTAAAGACTCTAACTATTGGTGTTATGCCTGATTTAGATTCCCTTCCACTTATTATAGCAGAGCACAATGGATATTTTAAGCAAGAAGGTTTCCAGGTAAAACTAGAGCATTTTAAAAGTGCATCGGATAGGGATACAGCTCTTCAAACCGGGAAAATTCATGGAGCAATATCTGATATGCTTTCGGTAGTATTTTTTAACGACAATAACTTTGATGTTAAAATCACATCAAAGACAGAAGGTAGCTTTAAATTGATCTCTGGAAAGAATTCTAATATTTCTAAAATTGAACAAGCTGATGGAAAATCCATAGGGATTTCTAAAAATACTATTATTGAATACTTAACAGATAGAATTATAGAAAGTTCAAACATAGATGTTAACTCACAAAAAAAAGTTGCAATACCAAAAATACCTACTCGCCTTGAGATGCTAACTAATGGTAAATTAGATATGGCTACATTACCAGAACCTCTTGCAAGTACTGCGATTTCTGCAGGTGGCAAGATTTTGAGTAGTTCTGATAAACTAGGTATAAACCCTGGTGTAATGTTATTCACAAAAGATGCAGTATCCTCAAAATCTGAAGAGATAAAATCATTTTATAGAGCTTATAATAAAGCTGTTGAATACTTGAATAAAGAAAAACCTGAAAGCTATATTGATTTTGTAATTAAAGAAGCTGGCTTCCCTGATACAATAAAAAGCACACTAACTATTCCGAATTATTCAAAGGCTTCTATGCCACCAGAAAAAGAGTTACAGGAAGTTATGACTTGGCTTAAAGCAAAAAAACTAACTACTAATAATTACAAATTACAAGACTTATCAAATAGTTCATTTATTAAATAATATACCACTGTAATAATATATAACCTCTTTTTCACTTAGTGTAGAAAGAGGCTACATCACTAGTAAAGGAAGGTGCTTTAATATGAGTAGATTTTTTAACAACAATGAAATAGAATTATTAGCTCCTGCAGGAACTTTCGAAATTTTTGAAAAGGTTATTCACAGCGGTGCTGATGCTGTATATTTGGGCGGCAAAAAATTAAATATGCGTATGCATCGAAAAGATTACAACCTGTCAAATGATGAATTAGAAAAAGCAATCAATATTGCTCATTCTTTAAATAAAAAAGTTTATGTAACAGTAAACAATCTTTTTAGTCAGCAGGATTTAAAAGATGCGGTGGAATATCTAAAATTCTTAGAAAAAGCTGGACCAGATGCTTTAATTATTCAAGATTTTAGCATATTAGAGTTAATAAATAGTTTAAATTTAAACCTAACTATCCATTCATCTGTAATGATGAATGTTCACAACTTAGAGACTATTAAAGCACTTCGAGGTTGTGGAATTACTAGGATTGTTGCGTCCAGGGACATGGATTTACAAACCATAAAGAACTTGCATTACCAAACCGATATGGAATTCGAATATTTTGCTCATGGAGATATGTGCATTGCCCATGGTGCTCAATGTTTGTATAGTGGCATGCTTTTCGGAAAGAGTAGTAATCGAGGACTTTGCATGAAGCCCTGCCGTTGGAATTTTACAATGAAACAAGATGGTCTAGCTTATCCTACAGAATATCCAATGGCTGTAAAAGATATGTATATGTATGAACATCTACCTGAAATGATTGAGGCAGGTATCCTCTCCTTTAAAATAGAAGGAAGAATGAAAGATGCAGATTATCTAGTTACCATGATTAATTACTACAGCGATGCTATAAATAGATATATTGATGACCCTATTTGCTATGATAGAAAAAAAGATGCCCAAAGTATTTATGGAACCCGCATTAGAGACTTATCTACCTGCAGTGCCTTTGGAAACCCAGGGCTCTCAAATATCAATAGACGCTATGAAGGTACGGGGAAATTTTATAGCCATGGTAAAGTTTTTAGTAAGCCTGTAGAAGAAATCGAAATTAGTAAAGAAACGGTAGAACAAATCAAGACCCTTTTGAATGAAAAAACTTCTCTAGCACAGAAACCTAATCTAAGTGTAAAAGTCAATTCCTATTCACAAGCTAAAGTCGCGATAGAGGTCGGTGTAGACGCGATTTATTTATCTGGAGAAGTTTTTGCGCCAAACCTTCCTTTTAGCAAGAGTGAAATACTTAAATTAACAAATGGAAAAGGAAATACAAAAATATATCTAGGCTTTCCAAAAATGATGTTTGAAGAGGATTTTTCAAAATACAATCATTTACTTGTGAGAAATAACTTAGGACTTGATGGCTTATTAGTAACCAATTTAGGAGCTATTCATAAATACAAATCTTTAGGACTTGAGCTTATTGGAGATTATTCCTTAAACATTTATAATCAATATGCGACTAGTTTCTATGAAAAGCAACGTTTATCTGTTGCTACACTTTCTGTAGAGACCCCACTGCTAGACGCTAAACAGACCATTGCTAAATCACCAATTCCTATTGAAATCATAGTTCACGGCTCTCCAACAGTTATGTATATGGATCATAATTTATATGAGAATACCAAAGTCTTAGAGTCTGTGATATGCGAGAATAATTCTCACGTAGATAACAAGGTGTTAGTTTTAGTTGATGAAAAAAAACATGAACACCCAATATATCAAGATAACTATGGCAGGAATCATATGATGCTTTATAAAGAGCTTTGTTATCTTCCCTTTTTAAAAGAACTAAATGATATTGGTGTAAACCATTTTAGAATTGAAGCTTGTCATTATGATACTAATAATCTACGAAAAGTTTTAAGTATTTACAGAGAAGCCATTAATGACTTAAGCAAATGTGAAGAATTATTCCATTCCCTAAGTCCTAGTGATGCTGGATTTACCCTTGGAGCATTTCAATTTAATAATGAAGGCGGTTATAATAATGTGTAATTATATAGGTCCTGAAAAAATTATTCAAAAGAAAAAAGAATTCCTTTTTCCCTGTTCGCAGCATTTTTATAAAAACCCACCTCAGATTACACGTGGAGAAATGCAGTATTTATTTGATTCAGAAGGTAAAAAATATCTCGATTTTTTTGCAGGAGTTTCTGTTGTTAATTGCGGTCATTGTAACCCTGAAATTTTAGATGCAACAATAGAACAAATGAAAACCCTTCAACATACAAGTACTATATATTTAACACAGCCAATAGTTGATCTAGCTGAAAAACTTTCATCTGTATTACCTGGGGATGTTAATCATTCGTTCTTCTGCTGTACGGGCTCAGAAGCTAATGAAGGTGCTCTTTTACTTGCTAGACTTTACACAGGCAGAAATGAATTTATTTCATTGAATAATAGCTTACATGGTAGAACTTATTTAACTATGAGTGTTACAGGAATACCTATGTGGAGAGCAGATCCTACGCTTTCTGATTGTGTTACCTTTGCCCCCAATACTTATGCTAAAGAGAAAAGCATTGAAGCAGCAGCTACAGAATCCTTAGAATCTGTAGAAAAATTAATTGAGGCTAAAGGACCAGATAAGATTGCTGCTTTAATTGCAGAGCCCGTGCAAGGTAATGGAGGCATTATAACTCCACCTCAGTGGTATTTCAAAAAATTAAAAACTCTACTTGAAAAACATGGAATACTATTAATTATTGATGAAGTTCAAACAGGATTTGCAAGAACTGGTAAGATGTTTGCCATAGAACATTATGAAATAATTCCAGATATAATTACAGTGGCAAAAGCTCTTGGAAACGGAATGCCGATATCAGCTTTTTGCACGAATGATAAAATTGCAGCAACATTTACCAAAGCTTCTGCATCTACTTTAGGTGGAAATCCAGTAGCTGCAAGTACTGCTATAGCTGTCCTTGACTACATTTCTAAAAATAACTTATGTATAAATGCAGAAAATTTAGGAGTAAAATTAAAAAGTGGCCTTCTTAAACTTAAGGAAAAGTACTCAATAATTTATGATGTTAGAGGTATAGGCCTTATGTTAGGTGTAGAGCTAGTAAAAGAAAATGGTGAACCAGCGTTTAAAGAAACTGACTTTGTATTAGAGATATTAAAGGATGAAGGCATTCTTTTAGGTAAAAATGGAATAGGTAGAAATGTGCTAGCTCTCCAGCCACCTCTTGTTATAACAGAAAATGATGTAGATTTTATGATAGATAAATTAAATTTAGCTTTGAGTAAATTATGTTAGTTTCCACGTGCTAATATAATACAATATGTTCATTAATGATATATTCGAATAAAAAAACTAAGTCTTAACTTTTAAGACTTAGTTTTTTATTGCAGTTATGTGTTTGTATTGCTGAAAAGCAAATGATAAATATTACATATCTCTAGGATCTATATCATTAATCATTTTTGCAGTCCCCAGTATGTACCATTTAACTTCCTTTTTCTCTACGCTTGATACTTTACCAAGTATTCGAGATTTAGACATAAGTCCTGCAAGTGAACCTACAAATGAAGGTGTATTTAATTGCACTTTCTTGATTTTTTTCACACTATCTATATCTTTAATAGTAGGCTCCTTAGGAATAGAGTTGTTTATTTCTTTACTCGTTTTACCTTTTTCTTTACTGGTAGCCCCCAAATCTTCTAGTGTTTTATAGATTTTTTCCATCATATGTTTTTTTCTTTCAATACTTATGCTAGGACTTTCAACTTCTGTGTATTCTACTGATTTTTTCATAATCATCGTTCCTTCCTTTAATTACAATAACCTAATAATGTGTTTATATCTATTATAACATGATTGTTAACATTTTTTTTAAAAATACTGAAATTTAAAATAGTGCAACTAGTGACACTATTTCATTTCAATTAAATTATCCCAATATTTCTTTGGCATATGTTGCATTTGTAGTCTTTTATTACTCCTTTCTTGTATGCCAACACTTTTATGAAAAACTTTCCAAAGGTTTCGATAGAATAACTCTTCCTTCTCATTACTTTCTAATTTTTCAAATTTCAAATCCCTTAATATCCATTCATGATTTTCATAAACTACACCTGTTTTTCTCTTCACATCATGAATTATCCACTTTTCATTTGTAAGTCTTGCTTTAAAGTGATTTGCTATGAGCTCAAGAATATTGTAAGTAGGTTCAATTGCTGCATACAATATGCCCTTGAATTCTTGAAATCTAACTAATCCTAAAAATCTATGTGCTTCAAAGCCAACTTTTCTAGAATATTTCTGTACTTCATTTACAATGTCATCTGTTAAAAAATCATTAACTTTACTCCCTAACTTAAACCCTAACTGAATATATTTAAATAATATTAACTCTATTCCTTGTACCTCAGATAAAAACGCTTGATACACATGAATTAATGCATCTTTTGATATTTTTTCTAGTATTGACTTAGATACTTTATTTGATTTTATTATATCAGTTTCTATAAACTTGTCCTTATATATCATGTCAAAAGTATATCTATCTACCCTATCTATGCATTCAGGTATTCTATCATAGTAACAACCATATACAACAGATAAAAACCCATCGAAACTTCCATCATAAATGTATCTAAACAAATAAATCACTCCTTTGAGTAAACAAGCTCATTTGTTGTGGCTTATCAAAACTTTCATAGTCTAATAAATAATTTTTGATCCTTCCTCTTTCCATCGCCTTATCTCCATAAAATTTACCACTACAAGTTATAAAGTATCTAGCTCTTTTGAGCACTACTCCTATTTTTTTTAAATTATCATAGGAAAGATTGCAAAGTCTTCTTGATTTTATAATTCTTAAAGCCGATGTTACTCCTATTCCAGGCACTCTAAGTAATGTTTCATAGGGAGCGTTATTTACTTCTAACGGAAACTTATCCAAATTATTTAATGCCCAAAAGGCTTTGGGATCTAAATTTATATCAAAGTTCGGATTTTGCTCATCTAATAATTCATTTGCCTTAAATCCATAATATCTTAAAAGCCAATCTGCTTGATACATTCTATGTTCTTTTAATATTGGAGGTGTGCTTTGAATAGCGGGTAAATTTGCGTGCTGCACCACCGGCACATAAGCAGAATAATACACCCTCTTAAGCCCAAAAGTATTATATAATCCTTCAGTAAGACTAATTACTCTTAAATCACTTTCATTAGTTGCCCCTACCATTATCTGAGTACTTTGTCCACCAGGAGTAAATCTAGGAGCTTTAAATCCTTTTTTCTTATATTCATTAGATTCTATTATACTGTGTTTAATAAGTCGCATAGGTTTTAATATATCTGCCTTATTCTTTTGAGGTGCTAAGAGTTTTAAGCTTTTTTCTGACGGCAACTCAATATTTACACTCATTCTGTCTGCATACAATCCCGCCTCATATATGAGCTTTGGATCAGAGCCTGGAATAGCTTTTACATGAATATATCCATTAAATTTGTGAATCAGTCTTAAATCCTTTAAAATTCTCACTAAATTTTCCATCGTGTAATCTGGGCTTCTTTCTACCCCAGAACTTAAAAATAATCCTTCGATATAATTTCTTCTATAGAAATTTATAGTTAAATCTACTACTTCTTTTGGAGTAAAGCTTGTTCTCTCCAGATCATTACTAGCTCTATTAATACAATATTTACAATCGTATATGCATTTATTGGTATACAAAATTTTAAGTAGCGAAATACATCTACCATCCTGTGACCAGGAATGGCAAATACCTGTTGATGCTGCATTACCTATGCCTCCCTTTGTGTTCTTTCTATTAGAACCGCTCGAAGAACAAGACGCATCATACTTCGCTGAATTAGATAATATTTCAAGTTTTTTCATTATATCCACTTTCATCACCCCGCAAACGTTTGTTCTTATTTTATCACGTTTTGTCCAATTTTGAAAGATATATTTCCTGGATAATCACGAAACTCTATTAAAATACACATTAACCACGCTACCATTTCCATAGCATCTTTTTCCTATCTTAATACTATTTATACTTGAACATCCCTCTACTTGAACTAAATATACCTGTCTTCCATTATTAATGGGAAAACTTATTTCACTCTCTTTTTCAAATTCTAAAGAATATATATTTATTCTTGATTAACTTTTATTAGTGCAATAGATTCTTTACTTACCATGTGTAACCATTTATTTTCTCTTTCTTCCCACGCAAACTGACAATTTCCATATTTCTATGGGGCTGTTTATCAAATTTAAATGATTTTACAAAAAAAGCCTAGCAATTACGCTAGGCTAACTTCTTCCACATTTCTTATTACAAATTCTTTTCGTAAGACTCAACCATTTTCTTAACCATTTGTCCGCCTACCGAACCATTCTCTCTTGAGGTTAAATCTCCATTGTAACCGTCTGTAAGATTTACTCCTACTTCTTTAGCAGCTTCCATTTTAAATTTGTTTAATCCAACCTTAGCCTCCGGAACCAATACTCTATTTCTTGACATATAATAACCTCCTCTATATTTGATAATCGTTTTCAATTACACTATTATCATGTGTATTATTATAAACAATATTCATAGAAAATTATGTCTATTCCAATATAATTAAATAGATGATTTTTAAGGGCTAGTTATTATATAAATTGAGTCCCACTATTCCAATAGATATTAGCTCATCTACATCCTTTCCTGGATAGGAATATTTTTTTTCTTCTTCACACAATGGTTGAGGGAATGAACTACTGCCAGTTATATAGGCTGTTAAAAATGTAATATTTCCAATCATATTTAATAAACAATTCATGAAAAACACAGATGTTCCTCCTACTAGAGCTTCTAAATATAATATGATTTGTTATTTGTTTTCATGTACCTATTATTTAATTATTAAATAAGAACTTTTAAGGCCGGTTTTTAAAATGCTTATGCAGAAGGGACCCACTAGAGGACTCTTTACATACTCATACCCTAAAAATTTTATTTATTCTACCACATTATATTTTTTTACGCATTTATAATTGATAACCAACAATTAGACATTTTCTTGATTTCAATGTTGCATTACAAAAACAAGTTTTGATAAATCAATATTCATAAATGAATACTCATAGGAGTAATAATACTATTTTAAAAGAATGCAGGAACTTGGACTCTATACTTTAGATATAGATGAGATTAAAGGTAAAATAGAAAATTTAAATTTAACTAATATATTTAATAAAAAACTTATATAGATTAAGAAATTGAAAGGCCCGCCTTAAAGTCTGGCCTTTTTCATTTGGAGAAAATTAATATTCACGTTTTCATTTTATATGATAAAAAAATTGCTTTAAACTGGACAGAATATGAATCTTATGCTACCTTTTATTTATGGTTTCTATTATACAATTGAGGAGGCGTTTTGTGAAAATCGGTTATGATGTTTATGATTCCCCTATTGGGCTTATCCATGTAGTAGTGAATGAGATCGGTGTTATAAAAGTAGAAATTTTTGAAGAAGATTGGATACAATACAAGAAAAAACATGAAGCTATTCCCAAAGATAATGAGTTATGCAAGGAAGTTATAGTTCAGCTAGACGAATATTTCAAAGGTAAAAGGAAAAATTTCGATATACCTTTATCTATAGAAGGCACACAGTTCAGAAAGAAAGTATGGAAAGCCCTTAGAGATATACCTTATGGTGAAACGCGGAATTATTTGCAAATTGCAGAATCCATCGGAAACCCTAAAGCTGTAAGGGCAGTAGGTCAAGCTAATAAATATAACCAATTGCCTATAATTATACCCTGTCACAGGGTCATTGGTAAAAGTGGTAAGTTGGTAGGCTTTGCTGGTAATAGAACGCCTACACAAAAATTACTATTGGAAATTGAAGGATTCAATTTCCAATAGTAATTTTTACACATAATAATAATTATAGACATAGCCCTAATAATGGTTATGTCTATAATCTAATTTAAAATTTTTATCAAATACAATCCATCATCTAAAATACTTAGTTCACAACTAAATTTAACACCCACATCAATCAGTTCAAAGCATACGTCCCTTGTACTATCTATATCAAATAGGCACTTTCCCTTTTCATCTAAAGCAGTTACAGCATCTTCATGAATGCCTTCTCTCAATAGATTCTCTTTAACTTCTTTATTTAACATTTTCACGCCTCCAACTTAATAAAATTCTTAGTGTCGAAATTATTTTTTCTCAAACAATCTATTATCTAATCAGATACTAAATTTAAAAATTGTTTTATTCTTGGGTTAGTTGTGTTAATTAATAACTCCTTCGGTGTTCCCCTGTCAACAATGATTCCGTTATCCATAAATATTATATTGTCTGCTACTTCTCTTGCAAAACTCATATTATGAGTAACAACTACCATTGTCATACCTTCAAGTGATAGATCCTTCATAACTTTAAGCACCTCCGCTTCAAGCTCAGGATCCAGTGCAGATGTTGGCTCGTCAAATAATAGTACTGATGGTTCTATAGCCATAGCACGCGCTATAGCAACCCTTTGTTGTTGTCCTCCTGAAAGCTCATGAGGATAACTGTTGCACTTGTCTAAAAGCCCAACCTTATCTAAAAGCTTAAGTGCTTTATCATGGGCTGCCTTCTTAGATTGCTTAAGTACAGTAACAAGCCCTTCCATAATATTTTCTACCACAGTCATATGAGGAAATAAATGGAATCCTTGAAATACCATTCCAGTATTCCTGCGAAGTGATATCACTTCTTTATCAGTTGGATTTTTATTTTCCCCAAACACTAATTCATTATCCCCAATGCTCATAGTCCCCTTATTAGGCAGATCTAGCAAATTCATACATCTAAGAAGTGTGGTTTTACCCGAACCTGAAGGCCCTATAATAATGGTTGCTTCGCCTCTTACAATTCGCAAATCTATACCTTTTAATATTTCATTATTTCCGAAACTCTTGTGTAAATTTTTTATATTAATCATGAATTTCCTCCAATTACCTAGCGACATATTTTTCAAGATTTTTCTCTATTTTCTGTTGAATTGTAGATAGTATAGTACAAAATAATAGATATATAAAGGCCACTTCACAGTACAATACAAGTGGTTCATATGTTACTGCTGTTATTCTTTGAGCAATCTGAAACATTTCCGCTAAAGTAATCGACGCAGCAAGGGATGTATCTTTAACAAGGCTTATAAATGAATTTGACAGCGGCGGTACAGATACTCTAGCTGCTTGTGGCAAAATTATACGAATCAACGACTGAGTATGAGTCATACCAATTGAAGATGCTGCTTCCCACTGCCCCTTAGGTATAGATAGAATTGCAGCCCTAATTACTTCCGAATTATAAGCTCCAACATTTAATGTAAAACCTATAATTGCTGCCGGTAAAGCTCCCATGGTTATACCAGCAGCTGGTAATCCGTAGAATATTATAAATAACTGCACGAGAAGCGGTGTCCCTCTTATTATCCAAACATAAAAACTTGATATTAAAACTAATGATTTATGTTTGGATATACGTGCAAGAGCCGTTGCCATAGCCACAATTGAACCGAGTATGAAAGAAAGCACTGCCACTGGAATGGTAAATTTTACACCAGCTATTAATAAAGGAAAAAAAGAGTCTTTAATTATGTTTAATATTCTTAGTGTTTGCACATCAAAATTCATCTTATCACCCTCTTATTTTGATACATCGCTGCCAAACCACTTATTTGAAATTTTTAAATAAGCACCATCTGCTTTCATATCAATAAGTGCTTTATTAACCGCATCCACTAATTCTTTATTTCCCTTTTTAAACATAAATGCGCTTGGCTGTGCATTTCCTTCCTCATCAACAACTTTTATAGCAAGGTCTGGTTTTTGTTTTTTAAGATCAAGATAAGATAAACTGTCATTAACTGTGGCATCTACCCTTTTAGAACCTAAAAGGTCAATTGCTTGATTAAAGCTGTCAACTGGTTGAAGTATTGCACCATTATCTTTTGCAATTTTAGATAAGTTACTAGTTAATGATTGAGCAGATTTCTTCCCCTTCAAATCTTCAAACTTTTTGATAGTGTTATCATCACTGTTTACTATAAGCACTGCTTTTGAAACTATATATGGTTCTGAAAAATCATATTTTTCTTGTCTATCTGGTTGAATTCCAACTAGATTTACTACCATATCAAATCGCTTTGCGTCGAGCCCAGCAAACATACCATCCCACTTTGTTTCCACAAATTCTGGTTTTACGGAAAGACGTTTAGATACTTCCTCTGCAATTTCAACATCAAAACCAGTTAACTTTCCTGATTTATCATGGAAGCTGTATGGTGCGTATGTTCCTTCAGTACCAATTTGTATTTTCCCTTCACTCTTTATTTTTGATAATAGGTCCTTAGATTCAGTGTTTTTACTACTACTTGTGGCGCATCCTACAAGTCCCAGTGTTGCTATTAATAAAGTACTAATTAATACAGATGTTTTTTTCATTTATTACCCTCCTAGTATTCCTATCGTTTTAGTAATGTATTGCATTGTATTTATAATACCATAGGTTTTCTTTTACTGTCAATATTTATTTTTAAGTTACTATAGTGAAGACTAATTATATATTATCACCATATTCATTTGTTTTGAAAACAAAAAAAAGCCCTAGTGAGCTCTTTTTTTCATTTTCCCTATATAAACATACATATTCAAAGCAGCTCTTCGACTCTTTCATCCCCCTACAATCTATTTCAATTGATTATTTCCACATACTCATCTTCTGGAAGTTGCCTTATGAATTCATATTCTTTTACATACATTAACCGAATTTTTTTTCCCTCTTCGCTTGAAGTTTGAGGCTCTTCTTTATTAACTTTCATTTCAACTATATCCGCCTCAATTAACCTATCATCATCAATACCGATTCTAAATTTATATGTATTAGCAATATGTTCATTCCAAGACTCTAGGTAAACCGCCTGCATTATTGTATTTTCACATTTTGAGCACTTGATATTTAGTTCCTGTCCAACTTTTTCAATGAGTACTCTATTGTTATCACATGTTTTGCACACCATAGTTCTATACATATTTAACCACCTCCACTAATTATATGTAATAAGGCGAAGATTTATTCTAAAAAATTCTATAAGAAATTAATAGAAAAAAAGATAGCAAAACCTTATTATAAAGTTTTTACTATCTTTTTAAATTAAAAAAATAAATCATTTGTAATTTATTCATGATTCTCAATGGTCATGAAGAGGTAATCCTAGCAGCGCTTGGTTATATCCTTGCTGCGCCTGTTTCTTTTGCAGCTTTCGCAATTGCTTCTGCTACTTTTGTTGCTACACCTCTATCTAATGCACTTGGAATTACATTGTTTTCGTTTAAATCTTCATCTTTTATATAATTTGCAATAGCATATGCTGCTGCAAGCTTCATTTCTTCATTTATTTCTTTTGCCCTCACATCTAATGCACCTCTGAATAACCCTGGAAATACAAGAACATTATTTACTTGGTTTGGAAAATCTGAACGTCCTGAACCACATACCCTCGCGCCCGCTTTTTTAGCTTCATCTGGCATGATTTCTGGGGTTGGATTTGCCATTCCAAAGACTATAGAATCTTTGTTCATAGATTTAACCATCTCAGGTGTTACTATTCCTGGTGCAGAAACCCCTATAAATACATCTGCACCTACTAATGCATCACTTAAGCTTCCTTTTATATTTTCTGGATTAGTTATTTCTGTAAGGGCTGTTTTTGCATCATCAATTATTGCCATCCCTCTATAAAGTACTCCTACTTTGTCACAGACAATTAAATTCTTCACTCCTGAGGAGAGTAAAAGCTTTGATATTGCTGTTCCCGCAGAACCAGCACCGTTTACTACAACCTTTAAATTCTCAAGCTTCTTTCCAACTACTTTACAAGCATTGATAAGACCTGCAAGAACTACAATTGCTGTCCCATGTTGGTCATCGTGAAATACTGGTATATCTAATATTTTTTTAAGCTTTTCTTCTATTTCAAAGCATCTTGGAGCACTAATATCTTCTAAGTTTATCCCACCAAACCCTGGGGAGATAAGCTGTATTGTGCGAACAATTTCATCTACGTCCTTTGTGTCTAAGCATATTGGAAAGGCATCTACATTACCAAACTCTTTAAACAATATAGCCTTTCCTTCCATAACCGGAAGTCCTGCCTCGGGTCCTATATCTCCAAGCCCTAGAATAGCAGTGCCATCCGTAACCACTGCAACCATATTCCCTTTAGATGTATATTTATACACATTTTCTACGTTTTCATAGATTTTCTTGCAAGGTTCTGCAACACCAGGTGTGTACGCAAGTGCCAAATCATCATTTGTTTGGATTTTTATTTTTGATATTACTTCAATTTTGCCTGTATGTTTTTCATGCAGTTTTAAACTTTCTACAAAATAATTCATTCAATACTTCCCCTTTTATTAAATTGTATTATTTATACATTGCCACTTAATTCTTCGTTCTCACTATTGAATACGTCAACGTCTAATTCCCCTTCTTGCTTAGCTATTATAACAGTGCAAATAGCATCTCCTGTAATATTGACAACTGTTCTGCCCATATCTACCAATCTATCTACACCCATTATAAGACCGATTCCTTCTAAGGGAAGACCTACAGCCTGAAATACCATAGACAGCATTATAATGGAAGCACCAGGGACTCCAGCTGTACCTACAGATGCAATAGTTGAAGTTAGAACTACTGTTAACATCATATTTAGTGTAACAGGAATGCCATATGCTTGAGCTACAAAGAATGTTGCTACCCCTTGCATAATAGCAGTACCATTCATATTAACTGTTGCACCTAATGGAATAGTGAAGGCCGCAATACCTTTTGATACCCCTAATTCTTTTTCACATGTTTCCATATTCACTGGTACTGTAGCATTACTACTAGCTGTTGAGAAAGCTACAGACATAACTGGGAAGAATTTTTTGTAAAACTTTTTTATAGATAACCCAGTAAAACTTTTTAAAAGACTTGCATATCCTAATATTGAGATAAGTAATAGACCCAAATATATTGTAAGAATATATTTCATTAAAGGCATCATAGCTACATACCCTACAGTAGCAAAGGTTTTAGCTATAAGCCCAAATACACCTATAGGTGCAAATGTCATAACGATTTCTACTAATTTCATTATTAAATCATTTAGGCTTTCAAGTAAATTAATTAGGGGCTGACCTTTTTTACCTAATAAAGATAAGCCTATACCAGTTAATACAGCAACTACAATAATTTGAAGCATATTACCTTCCGACATAGCTAAAATTGGATTACTTGGTACCATTTCGTATAACGTTTGTACCAATGGAGTTTTGGTAGCAATTGTAGTTTTCACTGCTTTTACGGCTGTTAAATCTAACCCTGATCCTGGCTTTATAAAATAACCTAAGACTAGCGCAATAGCAACAGCTATTGCTGTAGTTGATAGATAAAAAGCTACAGTCTTTCCCCCGACCCTACCTAATTTCTTTACATCTCCCATACTGGCCGCACCATTTGCTAAGGAAATAAACACCAGTGGGACTACAAGCATCATTATTCCTCTTAAAAAAAGTTGACCTACTAACTGGAAAACACCATTTATTAAAAAAGCATTTTTAAAAGTTCCATTAGGAAATTGAAATACAATAATTCCAGTTATTGATCCTAATAATAGAGCAATAAGGATTCTAGTTGTCAAGTTCACCTTTTTTTTACTCATACAAAACCCTCCTTTATATATTTTATTAGCTGGCTATGAAATGCCACAGCCAGCATTAATACCACATTTTTATATATTGAAATGGCTGTAATCCGCCCACCTTGGGCGCATATACATTTACAAGATGGGTATAAACTAAAAATGAATTTCGAAAGGAGCCCTTCATGTCAGTATGCTCCTAAACAACCAAATGTTGTTTAGGAGCATACTGGTAACCGTTTTCTTAATATTCACTCAATATGTTTTAGCCACTTCCGGAGTATATGCAATGCTAAGATCATCTCTAGTTTCAATCCTCGAAACTAACTGAGCCTTTACTTTATTCCATGATGATTGCAATTTCACTATACTATAATACCACAAAAAATACCTAATTGCATACTATTGTTTACATTTAATTAATAAAATAATTTATATAGCCATTAAATGCTTTGCTGCTATTCCTGGCTCGGTCATTGCTATTGTATCTAGTATTTCATTAAGTTGTGCTTTCGTTAAAATACTCTCTTTAAGTACCAATTCACTTACAGGTTCGCCTGTTGCAATCGCTCTAGCTGCAATTTTTGCAGCTGCCTTATAACCTACATGAGGTACTATCGCTGTAATTATACCTACACTATTATCTACTAAGTATTTGCACCTTTTTCTATTAGCCGTAATACCTGCAATACAATTTTCTCTAAGGGTATTAACTCCGTTACCTAGTGTTTCTATAGATTCATATAAGTTATAGAATATAACTGGTTCAAATGCATTTAATTCTAATTGTCCGGCCTCTGCTGCCATAGTTATAGTAATGTCATTGCCTATAATATTAAAAGATACTTGACTCATAACTTCTGGAATTACAGGATTTATCTTTCCTGGCATTATTGAAGATCCATTTTGTTTTGCTGGCAGATTGATTTCCCCAAAGCCTGCTCTAGGACCTGAAGACATTAACCTTAAGTCATTTGATATCTTGGATAGACTTACTGCACAAGTTTTAAGAGCTGATGAAACGTCCACAAAAACATCCAGATTTTGTGTCCCATCTATTAAGTCTTCTGCTTGATGTAAATCTAAATTAACAACATCATTAATTGCTGGCACGATTTTTTTAAAATATCCTGTATCCACATTTATTCCTGTCCCTATAGCAGAAGCTCCCATATTTACACTCTTTAGCCCTTCACTGGCTTTTTCTAACCTATCAATATTTCTTTTTATTACTGAGCTATATGCATGGAATTCTTGGCCTAATCTAATAGGTACAGCATCTTGCATTTGAGTTCTTCCCATTTTAATAACATCATCAAATTCTTTAGACTTTTCAACAAGTACATCACCAAGTTTTCTTAACTCCTCTAAGGTTTTTGGAATAAGTTTTAGAGCTGCCATCTTGCCTGCTGTTGGGAATACATCATTTGTAGATTGTCCCATATTTACATGATCATTTGGATGAACTTTATCATACGCTCCCAATTTACCACCCAATATTTCATTTGCTCTATTAGCAATTACTTCATTTGCATTCATATTACCCGATGTACCTGCTCCACCTTGAATAGGATCAATTATAAATTCATTATGTAATTTACCAACTATTATTTCATCACATGCTTGTACTATAGCGTCGCTGATTTTTTTACTCATTAATCCAGCTTCATTATTTGCAATAGCTGTAGCTTTTTTTACTTGCGCAAGACTGACTATTAAGTCTTTGTGCATCCTCCTACCTGTAATATTAAAGTTTTCTGACGCCCTTAATGATTGAACTCCATAATATGCTTCTATAGGTACATTCTTAGAGCCAACAGAATCGCTTTCCACCCTAAATTTTTGCATGTTTTCATTCATAATATTTCCTCCTTGTTTACTATAATATACTAATAATACCCTTTGAAATAAATTTTGTCAAATAAACATCTGTCTTTTTAAGTATCATAAGTAAGTCTTTTAACTAAATTAAGACTAATTTATTACTTAATATTTATTGATTTACGGCGCTTTAAAGCATTTGAAATTGAAAATTAATTCTTAATATACCTAGTGTTATATCGAATACAACCTTAAGTTTGAATATTTTGAATATTGTTTACTTTGCAAGATTACCGTTAAGATTAATTTTACATCTGCTCTCTAAGTGGTATTCCACATAAAAAAAATAAGTACCTCAAGGGTACTATGATATGACCTGAAGATAACTACTTGCTACTAAGAGTTTTTTGATATTTATAGGCATATAACATCACAATGAATTAATTAACCTGTTAATAAATCATATTGTAATTGTTTACACTATTATATTTACAATTATTTAGTACTTATTATATAATTTAAATCCAGTATTATCAACTATTGTTATACCCTTAAATTGATTATTCAATAAGGACTCATTACTTATTAAAACTCCATTTTATAAATTTTAACATAAAAAATACTTTCTTAATAAAATTCAAAAGTGAATCTTACCCCTACATATGGGATAAAACTCACTCATAATTACTAATTTGCCTTTACCTTTAATAAATGGTATCATTACTCCATTTTCCCTATGCCAATAATTGATTCACAAGAGGATTTACCTTCCTGCTATCATACTTTCCTTTTAACTTAGGCATAACAGCCTTCATAACCTTCCCCATGTCACCCTTTCCGCTAAAGTGATTTTGGGTAATAACTTCACTGATAATTATTTTTGCTTCATCGTCACTTAATTGCTTGGGCATATAAAATGTAAACATTTCGATAGCAATTTCTGTTTCAGCTATAATATCTTCTTTATTAGCTTCTTTCGCATAACTAAGAGTTTCATTTAATTGTTTAATTGTTTTCTCAATAATACCAACTAAGTCGTCGTCAGAAAGTTCTTTTTTCAAATCCATTTCTTTATATTTAACGTCAGCCATTAAAGTCCTTAAAGCAGTCAGTCTTACCTTATCCCTACTCTTCATATATTTAATAATATCATCTTTCAGTGTTTGTTTTAACATATGTGTTACCTCCTAAATAATTCAATATTTTTTAACAAGTTATTTTATTACTTTATTAAAACTATACTTATATATACATTATACTCTTATAATCTCACTTTAACGACATTTCAGAAGGAAAGTTTCCCAATTTTATAATCTAATATTAATTATATGCCCTATTCCAAAATTCTAATTCATACATGCATGATTTCATAAAAATAGCTAATAATCTTTTCTTTTCTATCTCATCTATGTCTTCGCATAAATTATTTATATAATCCAGCCAGTCATTAGTGAATTTTTCAAAATCTTCAGAAGCGTATTCTTCAATCCATGGATTGAAAAAATTCCCCTCTAGCTTATGTCCATAAGTCTTTTTAATATATTTGCCTATGTAGCTATAACTCCACGTACATGGCATAGCAACAAGAGCAATCTCCTTTAAATCTCCGGTGAGCGCCACACCTTGCATATAGCTTGTATAACTTGTAGTTATTAATTTATATTCACATTTTTCCGTTTCTTTAGCAGTTAATCCAAAGCCTTCTAAATATTTTATATGAACAGCCGTTTCATCCTCCATAATTCCCCTTATTGAATTATAATAAAATTTCATCTCGTCCATAGTTTTTGCCTTAATTAACCCTACAGAAAATACCTTTGAATATTCTTTTAAATATAGATAATCCTGTATAAGATAGTTTTTAAACTTTTCCTTATCTAAAGTACCTTCTCCTATCTCCTTTATAAATGGATGCTCTAAATATGAATTCCAAAATTCCTTTACCTCTTCAAATATATAATCTGTAAATTTCATACTATTCCACCCCTCCATCGTCATTTAATTTCTCAAACAGTTCTAAGCCCAAAAATGTCTATATAAGTCTATGCTATTTTCTAAGGAAGATCATTCAATGTTTTAAACTCATATCCCTGACTTTTCCACTCTTTAATCAGACTGTCGAGTATTTTTGTATTGGTTTCTGAAACTGCATGAAGCAAACATATCATTCCAGGCTTTGTTTGCTTTAAAAGATTTTTTTTTGCCGTTTCAGGGTTTGGCTGATCCTTAGGTTCATAATCTTTATAAGCAAGTGTAAAAAACACTGATTTATAACCAAGCTTTTGAGTGTAATAAAGAGAAAGTTCACTGAAGTCACCCATAGGCGGTCTAAAAAATTTCGACATTTTTAAACCGGGGATGTTATTAACAGTAGTTTCATTTTCTGTAATCTCTGAATTAAAATCCATTTCATTAGTTATAGAAGGCATGGATTTATGATGCACTGAATGATTCCCTATAATATGGCCTTCATTCATCATTCTTTTTACAAGATCAATATCTTTTGCACCATTAAAAGAACCCGTTACATAGGGCTTTGTTACAAAAAAAGCTGCTTTAACGTTGTTAGCTTTTAAAGTATCAAGAATGCTTGCTGTATAACCATTCTCATACCCCTCATCAAAAGTTAGATAAATTACTTTTTTAGAAGTTTCGCCAAAAGCATAAGCATGATATTTCGATAATAATGTTGAATTTTCTCTTGGTGAATAAGCCCATGACCAGTTAATAGTTTTTGTCTGTAGATTTGGACTATTCTCTTTTAAAGTTGATTTAGAGTTTGTATTTCCACCACTGCCCGTTTTAAGGCTGCTATTTGTTTGCTTTGCATTACTTAAACTTATCTGATTTTGTCTGTCATTTGCACAACCACAAAGCACAAGTGTTAATACTATTAATAACGGTATTTTTTTAAATTGCAATTAGATCACCTCTATGTATATTTTAATATATTCATATACGATAAACTTCCACATAGCTATTATACCTCTTTTAAAATATTTTATAATATTTTTTTGTATGTATTATTATAATTATTTGCAAATGAAAATAAGCTTTGAGCCATAAGGAATACTCCCTATAACTCAAAGCTACTATATCCTGAAAAATCTTATTATAATATAATGCATATTAAGCTGCCATTACCCTCATTTATAATTCGTTGTAGAGTCTTTTGAATTTTCACTTGAACGTCATCAGGCATCTTAAACAGCTTACTTTGGAGGCCTTCTTTAACTAATACTTCTAAAGATTTACCAAACATATTACTCTGCCAAATTTGAGATTTATCATTCTCAAACTGTTCTAAAATGGATTTATAGAAATCTTCACTTTGCTTTTCTGTACCCATAATAGGTGATATTTCTGTTTGTATGTCTGCCTTAATAAAATGAAGAGAAGGTGCAGATGCCTTTAATTTAACTCCATACCTCCCACCATGCTGCACAATTTCAGGTTCTTCTAATGTCATTTCTGAAAGCTGTGGTGCAACTAATCCATAGCCTTTTTCTTTAACATCTTTTAAAGCCTCTGAAATTTTATCATATTCTACTTTAGCTCTAGAGAATTCTCCCATTAATGTTAATAAATCATTTTCTCCTTTTATTTCACAATCACAAGTTTCGCCAAGTATTTTGTAAAATAATTCGTGTTTAGGAATTATATTTACTCTAGCAGTACCTTCTCCCATATTCATTTCATCAAGTATTGCAGAGTCTAAAAAATCAACTTCTTTAAATGTTAGTAGCGATTTATTTATATCCCTAACTTTAAAAATATCTTTACACGTATCTTTTAAGAACTTCATAAAGTTAATTTTTACCCAGTGCTTAGAACTTAAGTTTTCAATCCATTCTGGCATATCTATGTTAATTTCTTTAACTGGAAATTCTTTAAGAATTCTTTGAAATATATTAGCTATATCCTCCTCTTTCATATTTACAACATCCATAACTTGAACTGGAACATCATATTTTTCTTCTAATTCTCTTGCTAAAACTTGTGTTTCAGGAGCATCTGCATTTTTAGAATTTAATACCATTATGAAAGGTTTATTAATGGATTTAAGTTCATCAACTACCCTTCCTTCCGCTTCTAAATATTCTTCCCTTTCTATGCCTGTGATAGAACCATCTGTAGTAATTAAAAGACCAATAGTTGAATGCTCATTTATTACCTTTTTTGTTCCAATCTCTGCGGCTTCCTCAAATGGAATTTCGTAATCATACCAAGGGGTTGTTACCATTTTAGGCGTCTCTCCTTCAGCATATCCTACCGCTCCTTTAACAATATACCCAACACAATCGACCATCCTTACTTTAAATTTAGTTCCCCCTTCAAACTCAATTTCAACTGCTTCGTTGGGTACGAATTTAGGTTCAGTAGTATGAATCGATTTCCCTGAACCACTTTGAGGAAGTTCATCTTTTGCTCTTTCTTTTTTATGAGGATTGTCTATGTTAGGAATTACCATAAGCTCCATAAATCTTTTTATAAATGTTGATTTTCCAGTCCTTACAGGACCCACAACACCTACATAAATATCCCCTTGCGTTCTCTCCGCTATATCTTTATATATATCAAAATTATCCAATATATACCTCCCAATACTTATTATTATCACTATAAATATATTTTAGAGATCAATGAATTATTACTATAGATTAAAAATATATAAAAAAAACCAATTTTTTATTAAATTCTTAATAAAAAATTGGTCTTTCCATACTAATAGTTTTCTTAAAACTCATCTTTTTTGTTTCTTGACATTAATTCGTATACCCCATATTTAGGGTCTTTACCTTCAAATAATACTTTGTATAACACATCCGTAATAGGCATAGAAATCTGCTCTTTTTCTTTAAGCTCATAGAAGGCTCTTACAGCTTTTATACCCTCTACTACCATTCCTATGTCTTCGCATGCCTTTTCCATTGGAACACCCTTTCCAATCAAAATACCAGCTCTTCTATTTCTACTGTGCATACTAGTGCAAGTTACTATAAGATCACCCATACCCGTTAAGCCATAGAATGTTTCAATTCTGCCTCCGAGCTTTGTGCCTATTCGTATAATTTCACTCATTCCTCTTGTCATTAGCGCAGCCTTAGCATTGTCACCGTAGCCTATACCATCAGATACGCCTGCAGCTAGTGCAATAATGTTTTTAACTGCTCCACCTATCTCTACACCCACAATATCTTCATTAGTGTAAACTCTAAATTTACTAGACATAAATGCATCTTGCACAATACTTGCATACTCCATTTTTTTAGATGTAACTACTAGCGTTGTAGGTATATCTAATGCAACCTCTTCTGCATGACTAGGACCGGAAAGTATTACTATAGGGTTACTTACGATTTCTTCCTCTATAACTTCTGAAATCCTTTTTGCTGAGCCCTCTTCTATTCCCTTTGCAATGCTAACCACAATTTGATTTTCTTTTAGATGTGGTGCTATCATCTTACTTAAGCCTCTTATTGCATGCGAAGGCACTGCTAATACAATTAGCTCACTATCACTTATAACCTTTTCTATGTCCGTAAATGCTGTTACTCCTGCTGGCACGATAATGCCTGGTAAGTACTTAATGTTTTCTCTCTTAATGTTAATATCATCAATAACACTAAGCTTTCTATCCCAGATATTAACGCTCGCACCTTTTTTGGCAAGCATTATTGATAACGCAGTGCCAAAACTCCCACCACCTAAAAAAGCAACTTTTGACATTCTATTCCTTCCTTTCCCTAAATATAAGTCTTATCCCTGTTCCGATAAACTCAAAGCTATTTCTTAATTGATTTTCTAAATATCTTTCATAAGAAAAATGTAGTAAATTTTCATTATTTACAAAGAATACAAATGTTGGTGGTTTAGAGTCTACTTGAGTAACGTAGAATATTTTTAATCTTTTATTTGCCACCGTTGGAGGTTCTTTCATAAGTACAGCCTTATTTACAACTTCATTAAGTATTCCTGTAGAAATTCTTTTTGAATAATTCTCATAACATTCTTTAACTGTTTTTAATACCTTATGTACTCTTTGGCCTGTTTTTGCGGATATAAATAAATAAGGTGCATATGCCATGAAATTTAATCCTGCTTGTAATTTTTGTTTATATTCAAGCATAGTCTTTGTATCTTTTTCAATAAGATCCCATTTATTCACTATAACAAAAATTGCTTTTTTCATCTCATGAGCATAACCTATAATTTTCTCATCTTGATCACTTAATTCATCCGTAGCATCAAGGATAAGTACAACTACATCAGCTCGCTCAACAGCAGCTAATGATCTAATAACACTATACCTTTCAATTCCTTCTTCTACTTTACTTTTTCTTCTTATTCCCGCAGTATCTATAAGAATAAATTTACCTTCTTCAGTTTCTATTTTACTATCAATAGCATCTCTTGTAGTACCTGCAATATCAGTTACTATGTTTCTTTCTTCTCCAAGTATTTTATTTATAAGCGATGATTTACCAACATTCGGCTTACCTACTACTGCAACTTGAATATATTCTTCATCTTCTGTGTTTGAATAAACACTTTCAAAATGGGCTACTACTTCATCTAGCATATCTCCAAGTCCAAGGGCTTGAGTTGCAGAAATAGCTATAGGAGTCCCTATACCTAAATTATAGAATTCAAAGGCATTAGCTTCTAGTTCAAGATGGTCTATTTTATTTACTACGAGTACTACTGCTTTTTTGCTTTGTCTAAGCATCTGTGCAACTTCAGTATCCGCACCTGTAAGTCCTTGTTTACCATCTACAATAAATATTATAACATCTGCTGTTTCTATCGCTATTTGTGCCTGTCTTCTCATTTGAGCTAAAATAATATCTTGACTTTCAATTTCTATACCACCTGTATCAATTAATGTGAAATTGTGTCTAAGCCAATCTGCATCTGCATATACTCGGTCTCTTGTTACACCTGGTTTATCATCCACTATTGAAATTCTTTTACCTGCCAACTTATTAAATAATGTAGATTTCCCTACATTGGGTCTTCCTACTATTGCTACGATTGGTTTTGCCATTATTCTTCCTCCCGACTATTTTGGTTTATTATATGGATTAAATCTTCTCCTGAATAATCACATATTAAAATTTTTGTATTTAAGCTTTTTTCTAAATCACTTATCGTAATATTATCCAAGAGTATTTGTTCCTCATAGTTTCCTAGTTCATATCCTTTTTTTAGCATATTGCTAGGAATTATTAAATAATCTCCTAGCTTTTCATCCCTTAGCTGCTTAATTATGTCATTTCCTGTTAAAAGACCCGCTACTGTAATAGTTTCTCCAAAAAAAACATTATTTATTTTTTTAACATCAGTTTTTATTTTATTATTACATGCAGTAATTTTCTCAGCTACCTTTAATATTTCTGTATAAGCTGAATGCCCTGTTACAAATGTAAAGCTTCCCTTATTATTCGGCTTTAGGTTTGCTATATCTTTATCAATAACACTTCTAAGTAGTCTAATCATACCAATGCCATCTTCTAATTGATCATACCCATCATAAAACTCTTCTTGTGGTACATCACTATGTGCTACAACATAGAATTCATCAGACAATCGTATAAAAGGTGAGCCTACTTCTCTAATATATTTTTCTTGTAATTGCTTTACACTTTCTATTTCCTTTGCTGCAGTATTTTTATCATACAATGTTAAATTAAATAAGCCTTTTCTATACTTTGTTATACCAACTGGAACAACTGCTAAGTTTTCTATGCTAGGATAAAGTTTATATAAATCCTCAATGGTTTTTATAAGCTCTTCTCCATTATTAATACCTGGACAAGAAACTACTTGACAATTAATTTTAATACCCGCTTCAGCCAGCCTTTTTAACCTATCATACACATTTCCAGCAAATTTATTGTTTAACATTATCTTTCTAAGCTCTGGATCAGTAGTGTGAACTGATACATTAATAGGGCTTATTTTGTATCGAATAATTCTATCTATGTCCTCTTCCTTCATATTAGTTAAAGTTACAAAATTACCTTGAAAAAACGATAACCTTGAATCATCATCTTTAAAATACAAAGTTTCTCTCATTCCTTCTGGCAATTGGTCAATAAAACAAAATATACATTTATTATGACAGTTCATTGGTTTATCCAAAATAGCATCAACAAATTGGATTCCTAAATCTTCATCATATTCCTTTTCAAATTCAATTTCCCAAATCTCACCATCTATCTTTTCAATTTCAATTTCAAGAAGTTCATCTGTAATTAAAAACTTGTAGTCTATAATGTCTACTACGTCATTGCCATTTATACTTATTAATCTATCTCCTACTTCTAACTCAATTTCTTCTGCGATACTTCCTGGAAGTATCTTAGCTATTTGGTTTTTCATTTTTACCTCCTGCTCAACCATACCTTTCATCTAAAAGGTTTTATGAGGAATTAGAAATATTATATTAAGATTAAATCACACCTTTAAATTTATAATAAGAAATTAGTTAAGTAATAAATTATAGTATTCCATTAAGTTATATTACATTAATTAAATACCTAAGTCAACGCTATTAGTCGTTAAAAGAAGAAAAAAAGCAAATTACGCTCATTTTGCGGTTTTTTAACTATCTTATACTAATGGATTTAAACCTGCTATGCAATTTACTACAGAATAAAAATACCTCCTAAGAAGGAGGTATTAAAATGCTTCTATGCAATATTTTCTAATAATTTTCTTACCATCTTCACTTTTAAAATACTGAAAAAGATCCTTTAAACTGTCTTCTTTCTCTTTAGAATAATACATTTTTATTGGAATCCTTAGAAAGTAAAGTTCATTTTGTAAATTTGATTTAGTAATTTCAATACCATTTAATTTTAAAAATTTACTTTCTTTATTATACCACTGTCCAGGTATAAATCCTATAGAATTTTTATTCTGAGCAACAAAATTCTTCATCTCTTCTACACTTGATACATATTGAGTGCTATTACCCATTTGTTCTTTTACAGGAGTATCCATTATCCTTATGTTAAATCCCTGCTGGGCTGTATTTAACATATTTTTATATGCTACAGGTACTATTGTTTTTGATTCACCATTTAATTTTCCCCAGTTTACTATATTTCCAGTATATATTTTTTTTAATTCCTGAGTTCCCACACCATCCACTTTATTGCTAGCGTTAACAATAATCCCTATTCCATCACAAGCTAGCATGTCAGCTTCAATCTCCTTCTTATCTGGCTGAACATATCCAATTAAAACATCCCCTTCAGAATTATCTAATTTATTAAAAGCACTTTCTTTCTCAGCAGATTCCACAGTAACTGCATGCTCATTATTTAAATTATAATCACGTGCTAAATCATTTACCAAAGGAAAAACTGTGTCTTCACAAATTATTTTAATGCTTTTGGACTTTTTTTCTTTGAATTCTGCACCTTTTTTACACCCTGTACTTAGCATTATCATACTAACGCAAAAAAATATAAAAAAATTTTTTAGTTTTTTTTTCTTCATAATCACAACTCCACTACAATATTTTAAATTTGTATTTATTGTAGTTTTTGTATTTTATCTAAAAACTATTCGTTTAAATTAATTTTTTCACCAGTAACTAGATAAATTGTCCATTCACATATGTTTGTTGTATGGTCAGCAATTCTTTCTAGCCACTTACAAATGAATATAAATTGAGTAGCTTGATTTACTGTATTTTGATCTTTAATCATTAATTGTAGTAGTTCTCTAAATACTTCCTTATATATAGTATCTACCTCATCATCCCTTTTGCAAACTGCATAAGCCTTTTTAACATCTCCTGCCACATAGGCATCCAAGGCATCTCTTATCATAAGCACTACTATTTCAGCCATTTTAGGTATACTTACTAGTTGCTTTACATACTTTTCATCTTTTAATCTTAATGTGATTTTAGCAACATCAACGGCATAATCAGCCATTCTCTCAAGGTCCGTTACTATTTTTGTCATAGTGAAAATATTTCTTAAATCTATTGCTAAAGGCTGCTGCATAGCGATTAATTTTATTGCTTTATCTTCTATTTCTCGCTCCATTTCATCAACTATGTCATCATTCTTCATTATTTTTTTAGCTTTTTCGGTGTTTTGAGTAACTAAGGCATCGATGCAGTCATAAATTTGTTTTTCTACTATGCTTCCCATTCTAATTAAATCATTATGAAGCTCTTGAAGATTCGCTTCAAATACTTTTCTTGCCATTAAATCACCTTCCTTATTATATTTTAGCCAAATCTTCCTGTAATATAATCCTCTGTTCTTTTATCTCGAGGTTTGTAAAAAATCTCCTCTGTTTTTCCATTCTCAATGATTTCTCCATTTAAGAAAAATGCTGTATAATCAGAAATCCTACCTGCTTGCTGCATATTATGCGTAACAATTATAACTGTATACTTTTTTTTGAGAACATCCATTAATTCTTCAACCTTTAAAGTTGAAATAGGGTCTAATGCTGAAGTTGGTTCATCCATCAGTAAAACCTCAGGTTCTACTGCCAAAGTTCTAGCTATGCATAAACGTTGCTGTTGTCCACCAGATAATCCTAGCGCACTCTTTTTAAGCCTATCTTTTACTTCATTCCAAAGTGCAGCTCCCTTTAAACTATTCTCTACAACTTCATCAAGTTGTTTCTTATTAGTTAGACCATGAATTCTGGGTCCATAAGCCACATTATCGTATATTGACATAGGGAAAGGATTAGGCTTTTGGAATACCATTCCTATTTTCTTTCTTAAATCTATAACATCATAATCTGGATTGTATATATTTTTATTTTCGTATAATACTTCTCCATCTATTTTAACAGAATCTATTAAATCATTCATTCTGTTTATAGTACGTAAAAATGTCGATTTACCACAACCTGATGGTCCTATAAGTGCAGTAACAGAATTTTTTTCTATATTAATGTTTACATTTTTCAGTGCTTGAACGTTGCCATAATATAGATTTAGATTCTTTGCTATAACAATTCCCATATTATACCCTCCTTATTTACTTCCTGTATGAGATTCATACAATTTTTTCCCAATTACCCTTGCAGATACATTAAATATAAGCACTGCAATTATTAAAACTGCTGAAGCTCCATTTGCTATCTTAGTAGCATCAGGTACCATCCCTTCAGAATTCAACTTCCATATATATACAGATAAGGTTTCAGCGGGCCTTAATAAACTATAAGCTGAAGCTTTACTAGTTAAACTTAAATTAGTAAAATTCAAAGTTGGTGCACTCATACCTGCAGTATATAGTAATGCCGCTGCTTCTCCAAATATTCTTCCCGCTGCCAGTATAACACCCGTTAGAATTTGAGGCATTGCAGATGGCAATATAACATTTTTAATAGTCTGCCATCTAGTTGCACCTAATCCTAAGCTTGCTTCTTTAACACCAGACGAAGCGGCTTTAATAGCATTTTCACTAACTCTAGTAAGTCCAGGTAAATTTATTATAGTTATAGCTAATGCTCCAGCAATAAGAGAATATCCCCATCCTGTCATATTAACAAACACTAAAAGTCCAAATAGACCAACTACTATAGACGGTAGAGATGCCATAGTCTCAATACTCAATCTAATAATATTTAATAGCTTGCCTTCTTTTGCGTACTCAGCTAAATATATTCCAGCCCCTACACCTAGTGGCACTGTGATTATAAGTGTTACTACAAGCAGATGTAACGAATTATATAATTGACGTCCAATCCCTCCACCGGCTTCACCAATTTGGGGTTCTCCAAATATAAATTTTAAATTTAATGATTGCCTTCCATTATATAGTATATATCCTATGAGGCTTACGAGTAAAAGAATTACTAAAGCAGAAATTATATATAAAACTATGGTTGCTATTTTATCTTTAACTTTAGAACTCATTATACCTCACCTCTTCTTCCAAGTTTTCTAATTATAAGTATAAATACAAAGGATATTATTAGTAATAATAATGCCATTGACCATAACGCATCATTCCAAGCTGTACCATAGATTGTATTTGCCATATCCATAGTAAGTATGCTTGTTAATGTAGATGTGGTTCCGAGTAACCCCTTAGGGAATGCTACTGAGTTTCCTATAACCATTTGCACTGCTAATGCTTCTCCAAATGCTCTTGAAACTCCGAGTACTATACCTGTTAATATTCCACTTTTAGATGCAGGAATAATCACCTTAATTATAGTTTGCCATCTAGTTGCTCCAAGTCCATAAGATGCCTCTATATAATCTTTGGGTATGGTTTTTATAGCATCAGACGCAATACTTGTGATTGTTGGCAAAATCATTACGCTTATAACTAATACTCCTGCGAGTAAACTAAAACCAATTCCTCCGAACCAAAGCTTAATAATAGGCACTAAAACACTTACACCTATCCAACCATAAACAACTGAAGGTATTCCCACAAATAACTCTATGGCAGGTTGAAGAACTTTTGTGCCAAGTTTTGGTGATACTACATTCATAAACACTGCTAAAGCTACCCCTATCGGTGCACTTACTAGCACTGCAAGGAAAGACACTGCTGAAGACCCAAGAATAAATATCAAAGTTCCAAATTGAGGAGATAAAGATTCTCCCCCCACCTCTGGATTCCACTCTCCAGAGAATATAAAATGAAATATTGAGTATCCGTGCTTTATAAAGGTATTTAATCCTTTAGTCGTTAGGAAAAATATGATTGAAAAAGTAAGAATAACTATAACAGCACCACAAAATGTTGCAAATCCACGTCCTAAATATTCATTCTTTAGTTTTAAAAATATTTTTTTCATAGCATTTTTTTTCATATCATTGTACCTCAAAAAAATTATTTTAACGATATTCCAGAAGGAAAGTCCCCCTACCTTCTATAATTGTGGACTTACTACCCTAACAAAAATGAAACTTCGGCGAGGTTATAAATCTCCTTCTGAAGTCGTTAATATTGTAGAACCGAAAGTGATAATTTAATGCAAAATAAGACCGGTTTTACCCAGCCTTTAGAGAATATTAATCTCTTTTAGCCTTCATATCTGCCATTGGAATATACCCTAATTTTGTTATCCCTGCCTTCATTTCATCACTTACCATATAATCCAAGTATGCTTTTGTTATTCCTGTAGGTTCACCTTTGGTATACATATGTTCATATGCCCAAATTTTATATTTATCTGTGCTTATGTTCTCTGCATTTGCAGAAACACCATTAATTTTCAGTACGGTTAAACCCTCTTTATTAGCCTCATCAGCGAAGTATGATAATGCTAAGTAACTTATTGCCCCATCTGTTTGTTTAACTGCTTGTTTAACAGCTCCGCTCGAATCTTGAGTTAAACCAGCGACTTCTTCCTTTTTATCCAGACCAAATTCTTTAAATGTTACTCTAGTTCCTGAAGATTTTGGTCTATTTATAACAGTGATTTTCATGTCAGCTCCGCCAACTTCTTTCCAGTTTTTTATCTTACCTGTAAATATATCTATTAATTGAGCCTTTGTTAAAGATTCAACTTTAGATTTTTGATTTGTTACTGCTGCAATTCCTATAACACATACCTTATTGTCTTTTAATTTAGTTGCGTCAATTCCTTCTTTATCTTTTGCATAAATATCTGAATTTCCTATTTCTACACTACCTTCTAATACTAATTTAAGTCCAGTACCACTACCGCCACCTTGAACATTTACAGTTGCTCCTGGGTTTTTATCTAAAAAACTCTTAGCACCTAATTCAGCTAAAGGCTGAAGTGATGTTGATCCTGCTGCTGTTATTGTACCTGATAACTCATTTTTTTTAGTCTCAGTTTTAGGTGCAGTTTTACTTGAACAACCCGTGGAAATTCCTGCTGTCATTGCAACTGCTAGTGCAGCGACCATTAATTTTAAGTTTTTTCTTTTCATTGATAATTCCCCCGTTCATTTATTTAGATTGTTTTATTAGCTACTCATTACACTTATAATATTATACCCCGAAAGTTAACTTTGTATTAAGGCAAAGTTAACTAAAGTTTAGCTAATGTTAATTAAACTTTACAATGATAAAAATAAAGCTATCACGTTAATAACGCGATAGCTTTATTTTTATTTAGCGTACGGAATTTCAACTATAAATTTACTGCCTGATCCTAGCTGACTTTCCACATATATTTTTCCATTTAATTTAAGTACTATATGCTTAACAATAGCAAGTCCTAATCCAGTGCCACCTTTTGATCTTAAACGAGCCTTATCCACTCTGTAAAATCTCTCAAATATACGTGGAATTTGTTCTTTGTCTATTCCAACCCCAGTGTCCTTAACCCATAGCATGCATCTATCATCCTTGCTCTCCATTCCAATGCAAACACTATCTCCAGTTTCTGAGTAGTTTATTGCATTATCTACTAAGTTAATTAACATTTGTTTAAACCTATCAGCGTCACCTATCACTTCTTTTACATTTCGCTGATCAACCTTTAACTTGATTCCTTTTAATTCTGCTATGTTTTTCATTAAGTTGTAGACATTTTCTACAATTTTATTAATATTAATTTTTTCATTTTTAACTTCCTTTTGTTGTTCTATATGTGAAAGTGTTAAAATATCTGTACTTAATCTAGTTAATCTTTCAGCTTCTTCATTGATTATATTTAAAAATTTTTCCTTTGTGTCAGCATCATCAACATATTTTAGAGTTTCTGCAAACCCTTTAATAGAGGTTAAAGGCGTTTTAAGCTCATGAGAAACATTAGCAACAAATTGTGTTCTCATATTTTCCAATTTTTTCACTTCTGTAATATCTTGAACAACTGCCACAGTGCCTATATGTTCGCTTCTGTTAATTATATCTGTAGTTTTTATTCTAAGTTCTCTTTCTTGTGGCCAAACTATCTTTATTTCCTTATAATCATTATCACTTTGGTGGAAGATATTTTCTAATTCAAAATCCCTTATATTATCCAGAAGATTCTGCCCTATAATATCTTTAGTGATTCCAAATGTTTTTTTAGCATATGGATTAATCATTATCACTTTATTTTTTCTATCTACAGCAATGACTCCACTATCCATACTTTGCAAAATAGCCTCAAGCCTGTTTTGCTTATCGGTAACTTCATTCAATGTAGACTCTAGTTTATCCGCCATCTCATTAAAATTCTTAGCTAGTTGTCCTATTTCACCATCTGATAATACTCTAGCTCTTCTATGAAATTCGCCCTTACTAATTCTTGAAGTAATAAAAATCAAGTCGGTAATTGGTTTTACTATAATATATGATAGTTTTAGAGAAAACCAAATTGACATTATTGCTGAAAAAATTATGGCTAAGATGTAAAGCTTAAAATATTTACTGCCTAATCCATTTACAATTTCAAGAGGCATAGAACTTCTAATAATAAACCCATCACCAAAAGTGGTTGCAAAATACATCATATTCCGATCAGTAGATTTACTATATCTCACTGTAAATCCACTGCCGCTTTTTCTTGCGTCTTTTATTTCTTGCCTATCATTATGATCATCCATAGTTTCCCCGCTTATATTTGAATCATAAATAACTTTACCATTTTTATCAACATAGGTAACTCTTAGCTGCGAACTTTCTAAGTTCTCCATAAAAAATTTCTGAGGGTCTCTTAAATTATTACTTTGCAATAATCTAATAATCATATTGTTATTAATTTGAAGCTTCCCTTTTAGATTTTGCTGATATTCATAATTAAAAATAGACGTGAATAATGCAGTTACTACCACAAATATAAAAATCACAGTGCTTAACAAATATATAAGTAATTTTTTTTTCATAATTACTCTCCAAAATTAAATCTATATCCTATGCCCCTAATAGTCTGGATATACATTGGATTTTTATCATCTTCTTCAATTTTTTGCCTTAAATGTCTTATGTGAACGTCAACAGTTCTTGTTTCTCCTAAGTATTCATAACCCCATATTTTATCTAATAAAAAGTCTCTAGTCATAACTCTTCCTTTATTCTTTATCAAAATTTCCAATAGTTCGAATTCCTTTAATGTCAAATCAATTTTGATTTCACCTTTAATAACCTCGTGCTTACCAAAATCAATAGTCAAATTTCCAACACTAAAAGACTTTTCAGCTACTTGCATATTGGTTCTTCTAAGCATGGCTTTGATTCTTGCTACTAGCTCCCTTACTGAGAATGGCTTTGTAATATAATCGTCTGCCCCTAACTCTAGCCCTATTATTTTATCTATTTCTTCTGCTTTTGCTGTTATCATTATTATTGACATATTTGACATAGATGAATCTTTTCTAATTTCCTTACAAACATCTAGGCCATCCATTCCAGGTAACATTAAATCTAGTAACATCAATTGCGGCAATTGTTCTTTAGCAAGTTTTATAGCATCTATACCATTATTAGCACACATAACTTTATAACCATTCTTCTCCAAATTAAATTTAATTAACTCTTGTATATGTTCCTCATCATCAACCACTAATATTTTTTCTTCAGCCATGTTAATCCCTCCATATTTCAGCGTTAGTTTATTGTTTTAAATAAACAATAATACATTTTCTTTTGTTTATTATTACTAGCCTTAATATTACTCTAAATATCCTCACTAGTAAACTGTTCTATTACTTACCTGATAGTTTCATATCATCAGCCTCTAATATATTTAGCTGCTACGTCATAATTTTCTCGTAGTTTTTCAAAAAAAAATTATAAAAAAAATGCCTAAGGGCATTTTCATTCCTTAGACATTAATTTCCTTATCTCTTCCATGAATGTATTAATATCTTTGAATTGCCTATAAACTGAAGCAAACCTCACATAAGATACCTCATCTACATTTTTTAATATGCTCATAATGATTTCTCCTATATAATCTGATTTCACTTCTGTAAGCATTTCATTGTTTAACTGTTTTTCTACTTCATCACAAATAGCTTCTATTTGTTTTCTTGACACCGGCCTCTTTTGGCATGCCTTCATAAGGCCATTTAATATTTTCGTTCTGTCAAAATATTCTCTATTAGAATCCTTCTTTATTACTAAAATAGGTACATCTTCCACTTTTTCATATGTAGTATATCTCTTAAAACAACTTAGGCACTCTCTTCTTCTTCTAGTTGCAATATTCTCATCTGTTGATCTAGAATCAACTACTTTACTTTCTTCACAGCTGCAATATGGACATTTCAATGGCCTTCACGTCCTTTTCATAGTATAGTTAGCAAATATACTAACATTATACACTTTTTCCTATTCGTTTTCTATATTTACATCACTACCATCTACAAGAATAACATCTACCCCAATTTTCTTTACTTTTTCCCAAGGTATCTCAACACTATTATTTTTATTGAACCAAGATGACTTTTGGGTTGGCATTAGGATTGAAATAATTCTATAGTCTTCACAATCAACTTTTAAATCTTTGATATATCCCATTTTTGAGCCTGAACTTATATCTATAATTTCCATCTGTCTTAAATTATTTATTGCAAACATTAAACTTTCCATTTTGTTCACCCCCAATAAGTTTTCATAAACCCTTTTTTTAAACCAGCTAGTCACTACTCTAGTCTATTTTTAGAGGCCTAGCACTTTATATTATTTATATTCATAAGTTATTAAAAATATTATTTATAATTAGAACATTTCTTTATTTGTTTCATTTTGCTTAATATTTAATCTTCAAATAATAACTTTTAAAATCGGTTTCTAAAATAAAATTATAAAAAGGGTCCTACTTGCGGCTCCTATACCATTTTATTTATTTCTTTTTGTAATCTTTTTATTATTCTTTTTTCAAGCCTTGAGATATAAGATTGTGATATTCCAAGTATATCAGCCACTTCTTTTTGTGTTTTTTCTATGGTTCCATTTAAGCCAAATCTTAATTGAACAATTTCTTTTTCTCTTGAATTTAAACGTTGCATAGCAAGCCAAAGCAATTGTTTATCTACATCTTCTTCAATAATATTATAAACCACATCGTTGTCCGTTCCAATAATGTCTGAGAGCAGCAATTCATTACCGTCCCAATCAACATTTAGAGGCTCATAAAGAGAAATTTCTGTTTTAATTTTACTATTTCGCCTAAGATACATTAAAATTTCATTCTCTATACATCTTGAAGCATATGTAGCTAGCTTAATGTTCTTTTCAGGATCAAAAGTATTAACTGCTTTTATAAGCCCTATGGTTCCTACAGAAATTAAATCTTCAACATTTAAGCCTGTATTCTCAAACTTCCTTGCTATATATACTACCAGTCTTAAATTTCTTTCAATTAAGGTAGCTCTCACCTGCTTATCACCTGTATCTAATTTAACTACTAACTCATACTCTTCATCCTTAGTTAAAGGAGGTGGCAATGCATCGTTCCCTCCTATATAAAACAAATTGTTTGAAAATATTTTGAATTTAGCAAATAACTTGTTTAACATCACTTTAAAATTGAACATAATTTCCTCCCCATCTATATTATTAGCACATAGCGATCATTTCCTATTAAATCATCTAACTGAGTATCCCTCTAGACATAAGAGCGTTATAGTCATTATCTTTGCTTAATTTATACTCACAAAATGCTATAATTACATCTCTTGTTTCAACATTCTTTTTATCAATATGAATATTAATATACTGTGGTTTAAACCCTATAAGCCTTCCATTAGTGCCATTCACTACATTATAAGGAATAAAGTAAGTGTTGTTTCTTTCTAACAAAATTTCGCTTAAAATATCCCGTTCAACAATTAATACTGGTAAGTTGGTAGCAGGTTCACGAAGCTCATTTCCAGTATCTAAAAATGCCTTAATAGTTTTTTTATAGCTTTTATTTATTATATCAACAGTGTATATAAGTGTTGATATTTTTTTTCTATCTCCAATAAAAATCATGATCCTGTATATCAATATATAAATTATCATTACTGAAAGCATTAATTTTTCGTAAGGAAAATTTATTATGATTATATCAAATGACATATTTTTACTATTGTTCATTTGTATAAATAAACACATTCCAGCTAAAAGTATTGAATATAATATAAATATTAAAGAAGCCTTAATATTGAATAAAATGTTTTTTTCTCTAAAAACAATTAAAATCATCGCGACTGGTACTAATATTTTAAAAGGCAAATATGTCAAGTATCTAAGCTTTGGATAGACTACTGTTAATACATATAAGCTGCCTATAAAACTTGAAAGACACATCCATATAAGATTTACTCTTTTTCTTAATGTTTGAACTGTAATATGCAATATGAATAGATTAACTATAAAATTCACTAATATAAGGACATCTATATATACTATCACTTGCTCTTCCTCCTTTAAAATTATTATATAACTTATGCAATCAAAATTTTGTCATTTTTTACAATATTTTTTTATTTTTATTCTTCTATAAATCACCATTTTTTCCCATATTGTGTTAGGAAATACAAAGTAAAAAAAAGGACCATTCCTTATTAATTCACCACGTTAACTAGCCCCTCTAAAACGACTTAAGTTAACTTAGTGAATTTGCATAGAGATTATGTCCTATTAGCAATTAAAATTGCCCTAAACGCAAATAAAGTGCCAAAAGGCACTTTACTATTTATTACTTGCTTTGTCTTCTTAAAAAAGCTGGAATTTCTAAATCAGAATCTCCATACTCTTTAGTATATGCAACTTCTTCAATAGGATTAACTGGTTCTTTTACTTTAGGCTTTGGGACAGTTTTATTTTGCACAACTTTGTCACTTTCAAAACCAGTTGCAATAACTGTTATTCTTATTTCATCTTTTAGGTCTTCATCTATAACTGCACCAAATATAATATTAGCGTCTGGGTCAGCTGCACCTTGTACAATTTCCGCAGCCTCATTTATTTCAAGTAAACCTAAGTCCATTCCACCAGTAATATTTAAAAGTACACCTGTAGCACCGACTATAGAAGTTTCTAGTAACGGGCTTGAAATAGCTTGTTTTGCTGCCTCTTGAGATCTATTATCACCAGAGGCTCTACCAACACCCATATGTGCAAGACCTTTAGCAAGCATAATTGTTCTCACATCTGCAAAATCTAAATTTACAAGACCGGGTATAGTAATCAAATCAGATATACCTTGTATACCTTGTCTTAAAACATCATCTGCCATTTTGAAAGAGTCCATCAATGTAGTTTTTTTATCTACCATTGTTAATAATCTTTCATTTGGAATTGTTACTAAAGTATCAACTACTTCTTTAAGCGTTTTTATTCCGATTTCAGCATTAATCATTCTTTTTCTGCCTTCAAAAGGGAATGGTTTTGTTACAACTCCTACAGTAAGTATTCCCATGGATTTAGCGATTTCTGCAACTACAGGTGCAGCTCCAGTACCTGTACCGCCTCCCATACCTGCAGTAATAAATACCATATCCGCTCCTTTTATTGCTTGAGAAATTTCTTCTTTACTTTCTTCTGCCGCTTTCATACCTATTTCTGGATTAGCGCCTGCTCCTAGCCCCTTAGTTAACTTATCACCAATTTGAATTTTTTGAACTGCATGAGAAAGAATTAAAGCTTGTTTATCGGTATTTATCGCTATAAACTCCACGTTTTTGAGTCCCTCTATAATCATTCTGTTTATAGCATTGTTTCCTCCGCCTCCACACCCAATTACTTTAATTTGAGCAAATTCTTGAACATCAACATCAAAATCTAGCACAACACTACCTCCTCTTTAGAAAAAATCTGCAAAAAAACCTTTTATTTTTGATGCAAATCCATTTTCTACTTTTATATTTTTGTTTTTTGACCATTTGTTATCATATGAATGTTCATCTGATTCTTCCAATGAACTATTACTAGTTTTAATATTATTAACAGCTTGAAGCACTATACCTACTGCTGTAACATATATAGGGCTAGCTGCTCCTACATACTCTGGTGAACCGATTCTCACTGACTTATCGAGTATAACTTTACTGAGTTCATTAGTGCCTCTTAATAAAGCTATACCTCCACCAACTATTACTACTCCAGAAGTTTCATTATAAAATCCACTATTTACTAGGTTTCTTTTAATCAAATGTAATAACTCATCTACTCTAGCATAAATTATATCAACTAATAAATTATTATCAATTTCCATTAAATTATCATAAGAATCTTTGACTCTAATTTTCTCAACGTTTTCTCCATTTTCTTTAATTAAGCTTCCATATTTAAGCTTTAATCTTTCACCTTCGCTAAAAGGAACTTTAAGACAAACCGAGATATCGTTGGTTATGTTATCTCCACCTAATTGAATAATAGAAGTATGTTTTAATTTTCCACTCTTGTAAATAGAAATATCAATAGTTTGTGCTCCAACATCAACTAGTGCTATTCCCATGTCCTTTTCTTCTTTTCGTAATACAGCCTCTGATATAGCTGATGGTTGAAGTACTATCCCATTAACTTTAATTCCAGCTCGCTTCACACTTTTTAATAAATTACTAACTACTGTGGATTGTGCCATGACTACTTGTCCTTCAACTTCTAGCCTTATACCACTCATTCCTCTAGGGTCTTTGATATTATCATATCCATCAACAATATATTGTTCGGGCTCAACACCTACTATTTCTTTATCGGGCGGAACTGAGATGAGTTTAGCTGCCTCAATTACCCTGTCCACGTCGCTCTGCTTTATTTCTCTGTCTTCAGAAGATATCGCAATCATACCTGTATTTCTTACTAGTTCACAAATTCCTCCAGGTAAAGATATATACCCTTCATTGATTTGTGTATCTGTCATACGCTCTAATTGTGTAATACATTTTTTTATAGCTTCCGCTGTACTATCAATATCTATTACAACTGATTTATTTAAACCACTACATACAACTGATGTAATGCCTATAATCTGAAGTTTTCCATTACTACTGATTTTACCAACTGATCCACATATTTTTGATGATCCTAAATCAATCCCTACTATTTGTTCATTCATTAAGTTTATCCCCCCTCATAAGAGAAACCTTAAGTGTATATATTCAACAAAAAGATAAATTTTCCTCTTAATTTAAATGATTTTTTTAAATATTTATTATAAATTTAAATATAATCAAAATTAATTTCATTTTATTGTATATTTGCAGATATATATAACCTTAATTTCAAATTAGTAAATACATTATATTATGATGTTAAAAAGCTAACTTGTCCTTCTAGACTAATTATAATAGCAAAATATAGAAAAAGCAATATCATATGGTTAAGTAAATCAACCAAATAGTATATAAATTGGTTAATTTTACATTAAATTAAAAATAAAGCTGAAAGCTATAATTTATCTATGCTTTTAGCTTGTTTTTTAATTATTTACTAAAGCGATAGCATTCTTACAATCATTTCATTGTCAACTGAGTAATTAATTGCTTCCTCTTTAGATATAACACCTTTTTTATATAACTCTGCAATTGACATATCCATAGTTTTCATACCATATTTCCCGCCAGTTTGAACACAAGATTGTAATTGATGTGTCTTGCCTTCGCGGATAAGATTTTGAATTGCTGGAGTTGATATCATTACCTCAAGCGCTGCTACTCTCCCTCTTCCACTTATCTTAGGTATTAATTGTTGAGAAACTATTCCCTGCATTACCGCTGATAATTGAACTTTAATTTGTTGCTGCTGATATGGAGGAAATACATCAACTATTCTATCTACTGTTTTTGCTGCACCTATAGTATGTAAAGTAGAGAAAACCAAATGTCCAGTTTCAGCTGCAGTAATAGCAATAGAAATCGTTTCAAGATCTCGCATTTCACCTACTAATATAACATCTGGATCCTCTCTAAGAATAGCCCTTAATGCATTTTTATAATTTTTACTGTCTTTTCCGATTTCTCTTTGATTAATAATGGATTTGTTATGTTTGTGTAAATATTCAATAGGGTCCTCGAGTGTTATAATATTACATGCTCTAGTAGAATTAATTTCATTAACCATAGCAGCGAGAGTTGTACTTTTACCACTACCTGTAGGCCCTGTCACTAAAACTAGCCCTCTTTGTTTTGTGGTAAGAACCCTAACAACCTCTGGAAGCTCAAGCTGTTTAATAGTAGGTATTTTTAATGCAACTACTCTAATAGCTATAGTATCGCTTCCCCTATGTTTATAAACATTAACCCTAAATCTTCCAAGTCCGTAAATAAAGTAAGACGTATCGATTTCTCCATTTTGACAATATTTTTCATAAGAATTTTCTAAAATTTCTCTTGAGTATTTTTCAGTGTCTGCTGGAGTTAATTTATCTTTTCCTGTTTGTATTAAATTACCATCGACTCTAATGATTGGCACTGAGTCCACTGTAAGGTGCAAATCTGATGCATTTTGTTCTGTTGTCTTTTTTAGTAATTCACTAAGAGGTATCATTATTGGTCCTCCTGTTCTTTTAATGAAGCTTCCAAATATATATGCCAAATTGAGTTCTAAATTTTAGAATCTTCTTGTCACTTAAAATTTTTGCTCCATTTTCATCACCTAACTGCAGAAATTTTATTTTCTCAGATAAATAATTTAAATACATTCTTTCCCGAAATATTTTGTATCTTTAATGAAAATCGTTAAGATGCTTTATTTGACTAACGGTGTACATTTTATAATTATACCATAGTTGTTACAATTTATTAGAACTATTCAACCTATTTTTACTAGTACTATTTAATTCCTTATTAAGCTTCTTTAATGCCCTCTTTTCAATTCTAGAAACATAGGACCTTGAAATCCCTAAGATCAATGCAATTTCTCTTTGAGTTCTAGGGTTACCATCAAGTAATCCATATCGCATTTGAATTATTGTTTTTTCTCTATCCATTAAAGCTACGTTTATCTTATTATAAAGCTTTTTAATTTGTATTTTACTTTCTACTATATCAATAATAGAATCTTCATCGCTGCTTAACACATCCATAAGTGATATCTCATTACCCTCTTTATCAATACCAATAGGGTCTTGCAGGTAAACCTCCCCTTTTGTTTTCTTATTATTGCGAATAAGCATAAGTATCTCGTTTTCTATGCACCTTGCAGCATAGGTGGCAAGCCTTGTTCCCTTACTTATATCAAAGGAATCAATGGCTTTAATAAGACCTACAGTTCCAATAGAAATCAGGTCATCTACATCCTTTCCTGGATAGGAATATTTTTTTACTATATGTGCAACTAGTCTTAGATTTCGTTCAACTAATACACCTTTAGCTAGTAACTCGCCGTCCTTTAACTTTTTTAAATAGGATTTCTCCTCTTCTTCACTTAATGGTTGAGGGAATGAACTACTTCCAGTTATATAAGCCGTCAAAAGTGTAACATTTCCAATCATATCTAATAAACAATTTATGAAAAACACAGATGTTCCTCCTAATAGAGCTTATAATATAATATGATTTATTTTACTAAAAGTGCCTGTACATGGAAATTTATTTTATTATTTTATAAATTTCTTTAGCTAATAACTTTCCTTCCGAAGTCTTTAATGCAGCCTCACAGGAGATGTTTTAATGGCGTTAACTACTTTTTTAAATATCGGAGCCGCTGTACCTCCACCTTCTTCATCTGCTACACCTTTTACATTACTCATCTCAATATTATTTACATATACAACCATGGAATAATTTTTCCCGTTTAAATTGAAAAAGCCAACAAACCATCCATCGGAACACTTCTGACTTTCTTTTTTCCCATTTACTAATTTATTTACATAGTATGTAGTAGTGCCCGTTTTCCCACCTATATCCATGCCTTTAATTGAAGCCTGGGTTCCTGTGCCTTTGTTTACTACATCCATCATATGAAGTTTCACAGCTTCTGCAGTTTCTCTTTTTAATATGGTCGTATTTTTAGGGGTAATTTCCCCTAGAATTTTATTATCGTCATTTACGTATGCATCTATTATGCTTGGCTGAACATACACTCCATTATTTATAATAGTATTAGGAATACTCATGGCTTCTAGCGGCGTTATTCTAACATTCTGACCAATAGCTGTTTGACTTGTATCACCATCCGTAGGGTGTAATAAATCCGCCATGTCAAACTTACCACTGGCCTCTTGATGAATATTTAATACTTTATGTAACATCCCTTGTTTCTCTGCATAATCATATATATTTTTAAAACCTATTTTCCAACCTAGTTGAGCAAATATGTTATTAGAAGATTTGGCTAGCGCCTCTGCAACTGTAAATGTTTCTCCCTTAAAAGGCTCTTCTAGAAATATTTTAGGACTTACTGTATATTTTTTATAGTTATCTATTTTGTTCGTGTCTAAACCAGCTTCATCCACAATAACTTTAAAAATCGATCCCGGCAAAGCTCCATTAGTACTTGGATATCCTAAGTTCGCATTATAAGCGTTATCATCCTTTTGTACCATCGCCCTTATCTTTCCATTATTGCTCTCCATTACTACAACACCAATTTGACTATACTTTTTGTAGATTCCCTCATGAATAACAGCACAGGCTTTATCTTGGATTTCTTTATCTAAGGTAAGTCTTACATTAACATTGTTTTTAGGATTAATAATTTTGCCCGCAGCTATTTCGCCATTTACCCCTTTAGCAAATCTAATTTTTGTATAATCATTATTTTTAGTTTTATTGTAAATTTCCATTTCCAAAGAATCAGTACCTTTGAATACATAATCACTAACGACTTTTTTAGATACAGGATCAACGTATTCTTTATTGTATTTCGGGTCTATCAATACATTTTCAATTTTCCAATTCCTATCCTTGATCACTTCATTAGCTACATAGGTATAAAATCCTTTTACTTTTTTAATATCTTTAAGTTTATTATAAGTCACTTCATCAATTTTATATCTTATTTTCTCTCCATTACCATTACCTTTTATTTTTTCTAAATCATAGCCTTTATCATAGTTTCTTAAAGTAATAGTTAATGCTTGCATGTCATATTTGCTAGTATATTCATTAAATCTCAAATAATCGACAGGATCAATAATCGCATAGTAACTCACAGCATAATTCAAAAGATCTCGCCCATTACAGTCAGTTAAACTATATAGCGACCCATATTGTTCATCTATTGTATATTGTGAATTAAACATAGTTTTCAAGGGTTCAGATTTAAAATACATGTAATTCATGATTCTCCAAATTAAAAAACAAAATAATACCGTAAACACACCCATTACCGTCCAAGTTCTTTTTTTAATTTCACTTCTTTGATTTGAGTAACCAAAGATATTATTTCTACTACTCATAAAAAAACACCTCACCTAGGCTAATTCTCGCCTAGATTGAGATGTTTTATACTTCAAATATGTTATTTTTTCTTTTGCTGTTTCTGCAGTATTTGGCTTATATTAGCTGTAATTATATCTATAGCTACCTTATTATGTCCGCCTTCAGGTATAATAATGTCAGCGTGTCTTTTGGTAGGTTCAATAAATTGTTCGTGCATTGGTTTAACAACATTTAAATATTGATTTATAACAGAATCTGTTGTTCTACCTCTCTCGGTAATATCTCTTGTAAGTCTTCGTATAAACCTAACATCTGCATCTGTGTCTACATATATTTTAATATCCAGCATGTCACGAAGAACCTTTTCCTGGAGTACAAGAATTCCTTCAAATATAATAATTTCCTTTGGCTGCACGGAAACTGTTTCTTCTATTCTATTATGCATTTCAAAATTATATATAGGCTTTTCAATAACCTTTCCTTCTAAAAGAAGGTTTAGGTGTCTCACTAATAGTGAAGTATCAAAAGCATCCGGATGATCATAATTTGTTTTTATTCTTTCTTCAAAAGAAAGATTACTCTGATCCTTATAATAAGAATCTTGTGCAATCATTGTAATACATGTCTCATCAAAATGTTTATAAATTTCTCTCGCTATAGTGCTTTTTCCTGAACCCGTTCCTCCGGTTATCCCTATTAAAACCGGGCGATACATTATTCTTTCTCCTTAGATTTGATAAGTATATCATTCTCATGTAGTTTTTCTTTAACATTTACAGTGAATAACATCTGGGCACTTGGTGCAGCAGCTATGCTTTCGCCCTTAGAATTTCTCATATCATTAAGCACAATTAAAACATTATCTCCTACAGGCCTTAATACTTCAACAGTATCACCCTGGAATACTTTATTCCTTTGTTCCACTAATGCAATATTATTTTCCGAATGGTATTCGCGTACAATTCCAACTATATCGTAATCTCTAATATATGAAGAGGATTCATGTATCTGTTTATTGGGATCTCCAAAGTAGAACCCAGTATAATATTGTCTGTGACTCGGTTTCAAGAGGTTATCCATCCATTTTTTTTGAAATTTATAATTTACTGAATCCTTCATATATGTATCCAAAGCTTCTCTATAGGATTTACATACAGAAGCAACATAATATGAGCTTTTCATTCTTCCTTCTATTTTAAATGACGTTATCCCTGATTCTACAAGTTCCGGTATATGTTCTATCATGCATAAGTCCTTTGAATTCATTATGTAAGTGCCTTTATCATCTTCTATTATAGGAAAGTACTCACCATCTCTTTTTTCTTCCGTTAAGAAATATTTATATCTACATGGCTGGGCGCATTGTCCACGATTTGCATCTCTTCCCGTCATATAATTTGACATAAGACATCTTCCCGAATATGCCATACACATAGATCCATGGACAAAAGCTTCAAGTTCACAACTATCCGGCAACTTTGCTCTAATTTCTTTAATTTCACCTAGAGACAATTCTCTTGCAAGAACAATTCTTTTGACCCCTTGCTTATGCCAAAAAATAGCTGATTTGTAGTTTACATTGTTAGATTGGGTACTCAAATGAATTTCTAAATTTGGTACAACTTCTCTAGCCGTCATAATAATTCCTGGGTCAGAAACAATAATAGCATCTGCACCTAGTTCATATATTTCTTTTAGATAACCTTCTAGGCCTTCTAAATCGTCATTATGAGGAAATACATTTAATGTAACATATACTCTTTTACCTTTGGAATGTGCAAAGTCTATACCTTCTTTTAATTGAACATTGCTAAAATTATCCGCAAAAGCTCTTAAATTCAATTTACTTCCGCCTAAATAAACTGCGTCTGCTCCAAAATTTATAGCTGCTTTTAATTTCTCCAAATTACCTGCCGGTGCTAATATTTCTGGTTTCATTAGTTTCATGCCTCCTTACTTCCCCCTGCAAACTTTCTTACTGTAACTGAGATACCATCACCCATTGGTATTACAGAAGTTACAAGGTTATCATTATTAGATACTAGTTCTAAATAGCTTTTCATACGTTTTATTATAGTGATTTTTCTACGTGTTGCGAGTTCTTTCGATGCAACCATTCCTCGAAAAAGTACATTATCAGCAATAAGAACTCCCTCTCTTTTTAAGAGTCTCAAGCAGTGAGGAAGAAAATGATTATAGTGACCTTTACCTGCATCCATAAAAATCATATCATATTCATCTTGGAGACTTTCTAAAATCTCTAAACAATCTCCTTTTAGAACAGTAATTTTATTCTGCATTCCGTATTTTATTATATTCGCATTTGCAATTTCTATCATTTTTTCATCTCTTTCAATAGTCGTAATTTCACTTAACCCACCGGAAGTTAAATTCATTAAAATAGAAGAATATCCTATAGCCGTGCCCAGCTCTAAAATTTTTTTAGGTCTATTTATAGTTATCATTAATTCCAAAAATTTAGCAGTTTCTTTTTGAACTATAGGGACTCTATTCTCGAGAGCAAATTTCTCTAGCTCATCTAAAATACCAACATTACTTGGAATGAGATCTCTTAAATATTGTTCCATATAATCATATGTTATCCCACTCATTTAATTTCCTCCAAAATTCATTAATGCACATAAAAACAAATAACAAGTCAACGATATAATTATACTGACTTGTTATTTATTCTCATGTGACTAACACTAACTAAAATCCTTGTGTTACATCTTTGACCTTTAAAAATTCATTATAGTCATCTGTAAAAAAATGCTTTCCATCATTACTTAAAACAAAGTATAAATAATTTGTTTTAGTAGGAGATAAGGCTGCTTTAATAGATTCTTTTCCTGGGTTACATATTGGACCTACAGGAAGTCCTGTCACCTTGTAGGTATTATAAGGTGACTTAACCTCTAAATCTTTATTGTATAATTTTTCCTTATGTTTACCTAAAGAATATAAAACAGTTGCACAAGATTGTAACTTCATGTCTTTTTTTAGCCTATTATAAAAAACTGATGCCACTTTAGCTTTTTCATTTTTATCACTAGTTTCTCTTTCAACAATTGATGCCATTATTATTATATCATCTAATTTCTTCATCTCTATAGGCGTTTCTTTATTTATTTCATTTATAGTACTATAAAACTTATCCACCATTAATTTTATTATTGCATTTCCACTCATACCGGCTTTAAGATCATATGTAGATGGAAAAAGAAAACCTTCCAAATTAAATTTTCGGTTTTCTTTTTCCGTAATATAAGTAGGCAGCTTGTAAGTTTTACAGCTATCAATAAATTTTTCTTTGTTTATTATGCCTTTTTCTTGTAGCATATTTGCAATACTATTTATATCAAATCCCTCAGGTATTGTTACTTTAATAATGTCTTTTTCATTTCCTACAGTTGATAAAATTTTTATAAACTCCACAACTGTAACATCCTTTGGTATCAAGAACTTTCCTGTATGAACATTAGATTTTATTTTGTTTGATTTGATATAAAATTTTATAATACTTGCATTTTTTATAGCACCAATTTGGTTTAAATCATCTAGTACACTATACAAAGCGTCTCCATTTTTCACATTAACATAGATATCTTTATTAGTTTTAATAGGATGCTGTATTATCTTTTTATACTGAAAATTACCAGCTAATACGCAAACTATTAAAACCATAATTAATAGCACTATCTTTTTCATTAAACCACCCCATAATTTATGCTATTTGCTTTTTTTGCTAGTTGCTCTTTTTCTTTCTCCTGAATCTAATATTCTTTTTCTCATTCTGATATTTAGAGGAGTAATTTCAACTAACTCATCAACAGCTATAAATTCTAAGCATTGTTCTAGTGTCATTTGTTTTACTGGAACTAGTTTTGGTGATTCATCTGCTCCTGAAGATCTCGTATTTGTTAATTGTTTCTTTCTACAAATATTTATCTCCATATCTCCAGCTCTTGCACATTCTCCTGCAATCATTCCTGCATATACAGGCACTCCTGGTTCTAGGAAAAGAGTACCACGATCCTGAGCATTAAATAATCCGTAAGTAATTGATTCTCCTGTTTCAAATACAATTAAAGAACCTCTACTTCTATCTGGTATTTCACCTCTGTATTTATCGTAACCATCTAGAACGTGATTCATTATACCATTACCCTTGGTATCAGTCATAAGTTCACTTCTAAATCCAATTAATCCTCTTGATGGTATTTTAAATTCTAATCTAGTGTATCCATTTATAGCTGAAGTCATATTTACCATTTCTGCTTTTCTAGGTCCCATTTTCTCCATTACTACGCCCATAAATTCTTCTGGTACGTCAATTGTAAGGTACTCAATTGGCTCTGTTTTATGGCCATTTTCTTCTTTAAATATAACATTTGCTTTTGACACTTGGAATTCATATCCTTCACGTCTCATAGTTTCAATTAGAACTGAAAGATGAAGTTCTCCTCTTCCACTTACTTCAAAACCATCATCAATTTCTTTTACTCTTAAACTAACATTGGTTTCAAGCTCTTTGATAAGTCTATCTCTTATGTGTCTTGATGTAACATAAGTTCCTTCTTTTCCTGCAAAAGGAGAATTATTAACCATGAAATTCATAGTTAGTGTAGGCTCATCAATTTCAACGAATGGAAGAGCTTCTGGTTCATTAATATCAGCTATTGTCTCTCCGATGTTAATGTCTGGAATACCAGAAACTGCTACTATATCACCAAGCATTGCTTCTTCAGTTTCTTCTCTTTTAAGACCTTTGTAAACAAAAAGAGCTGAAACTTTAACATTGTTTATTGTGCCATCTTTTCTTATAAGTGCGATAGGTTGATTTCTTTTGATTGATCCTCTTTCGATCTTTCCTATTCCAATCTTACCAACATACTCATTATAATCAATAGTTGAAATAAGCAATTGAAGTGGCATATCTAAATATCCTTCTGGTGCCTTTACATTCTTTACTATAGAATCAAATAATGGTTCCATGTTGTCACTTACATCATCAACATTTAATTTAGCAAATCCTTCTCTAGCAGAAGCATATACCACTGCAAAATCTAATTGTTCATCATCCGCTCCAAGTTCAACAAATAGGTCAAAGACTTCATCAAGAACATGTGTAGGACGACCATCTTTTCTATCAATTTTGTTTATAACAACGATTGGCTTAAGGTTTAATTCTAATGCCTTTTTTAAAACGAATTTAGTTTGTGGCATTGGACCTTCATATGCATCAACTACAAGAAGTACGCTATCAACCATTTTAAGTACTCGTTCAACCTCTCCACCGAAGTCAGCGTGGCCAGGAGTATCAACTATATTTATTTTAATTCCATTATGCATTATTGCAGTATTTTTAGAAAGAATTGTTATTCCTCTTTCTTTTTCTAAATCGTTAGAGTCCATTACTCTTTCTTGCACTTTTTCGTTTTCTCTAAAAACATGGCTTTGTTTAAGTAAACAATCCACTAGTGTTGTCTTACCGTGATCTACGTGAGCAATTATTGCTATATTTCTAACATCATTTCTTGTAAATAAATTCATATTAATCCTCCAATTTTTTTTCGTAAGTTAAACATATTACACAAACAAAAATTGGATACGTCTTTAAGTACCCAACTTTCGCATTTACTATACTTATTTTAATGTTATCTTGCAAAAAAGTCAACTATGTATAGCATTCATTATTAAAAAAATGATACATTTACTTAAATTACATCATTTACTTGGTTTTTTCATCACATCATCCCACATAAATACAAATGCTTCCTCTGTAGGATTTATCGTTTACATTATTTGCAAATACACTTGTCACAAACACCATAGAATTTCAAACTATGATCTTCAATCTTAAAGTTATATTTTTTTTCAACAATAGTCTCTAATTCCTCTAGTAAATCTCCCTGCACCTCTAATACTTTACCACAGCGATTACATATTAGGTGATGATGTTGATGTCTCTCATTCTCATGGTTAAGTTCATATCTACTACAGCCATCATCTAAATCAAACTTTCGAATTACACCCATTTCTTCTAAAAGTTGAACTGTTCTATAAATTGTAGCAAGACCTATTTCTGGACAGTCAGATTTAACCAAGTCATATAGTTCTTCCGCAGTAAGATGGCTACCTTCACTCTTAATTATCCCATTTAAAATAGCCCTTCTCTGCGGAGTAAGCTTATAGCCCTCTTGTTTTAGAGTTTCTTTTAAACTCTCAACGCTCTCTGGAGATACCTTTGACATATATATACCCCTTTTCTACAAACATCATTTGACTCATAGATAAAATTATATTAAGTATACTTTTATTTTAATCCTTTATTATAATATTGTCAATTGATAATCATTTAGTTTTAAGAAAATAGGTTAATTAGTTTGAAAATATATTAAAATGTCTTAATTTAGAATCTTTTTGCTTAAATACTATTATAGTTCTCCTGAAGAAATTGCGTCATACGCCTCTGAAATCATTTCAAACTCTTCATCATCATCTATTGTAACTAAAATATCCTCACCCTCTGCGTCCTTATCTATTCTTAGTGCAATTGCATCAATATCTTCTTCACCAGTTGGCGCAACTATAACATATTCCTTATCTTTAATGTCCAATTTCGTTAGTACGTCAAATTCTATTTCTTTACCCTCTTCATCATATAATAATACGGTTTCAACATTGTTATCCATTTTATTTTCTCCTTTCAATTTATGCAATCAATAATATCTTAATACCCGTTGCATATTTTTGTAAATTTCATTTTATAGATGTGTGCCTAAACTATCTAAATATCCTTGTAAAATGAATGTAGCCGCAATTTTATCTACAATCTTTTTTCTTTTTGATCTAGATAAATCGCCCTCGAGCATTACTCTATTAGCAGCTACTGTTGATAATCTTTCATCCCACATTTTCACTTCTAAATTTAATGTTTCTTTAAGCTTTTCACAAAAACGCTGAACCTTTTCCCCTTGTGGTCCTATAGTTCCATTCATATTTTTAGGGAGGCCTGATACAAAACTTTCTACATTGTATTCCTTACATATTTTAGAAAGTTCCTCTATATCTAGAACTATGCTTTTCCTTTTAATTGTTGTAATTCCCTGTGCTGTTAATCCTAACGGATCGCATACAGCTACCCCTATTGTTCTGTCTCCAATATCTAACCCTAATATTCTCATCCAAATGCTCCTTTAATAATAGCCTAGTTAATGTACGCCATTAACTTTAAAAAATAAAATGCCCCCTATGGGCATTTTACTTTTTTATGTCTAGATAAGATTTCAAAACTTCTTCCAATATCTCATCTCTCTCTAGCTTTCTTACCATCGCTCTTGCTCCATTGTAGTTCGTTATATATGTCGGATCTCCTGAAATTAGATATCCTACCATTTGGTTCACTGGGTTATAGCCCTTTTTTATAAGTGAATTATATACGTCAGTCAAAATAGTTTTTGTTAAATCTTTTTTATCTTTTACAAAATCAAATTGGACTGTATTTTGATTATTATCCATTATATACACCCCTTTCCTCATCATACGCTAAACACTAAAATTTATCCCATTTGAATACGCTAGGAAATCATTTGGTAATATAGTAAATTTTTTTCAGTTGTAATAAGTTCCATAATTACATACTAACTATAATTAAATTACTTATTATTAATTATATTATAAAACAACTATTGCAAAAAGTATACTATTTTACCAATCTTTCAATTATAGAGCATACATTCGTTATTGCTTCATCTAATTTTTCGGGAAGTTTTCCACCTGCCTCTGCCATGTCAGGCCTTCCACCACCGCCACCACCAGCGATTTTAGCAACTTCTTTAATTATTTTCCCACAGTGTATTCCTTTATCTATTGCTGACTTAGACGCCATTGCAACAAATTGTACTTTATCGTCTGTACAGCTTCCTATTACCACTACACCATCAACAATCTTATTACGAAGTTTATCAGCTAAATCTCTTAAAGCATCTCCGTTTATATTTTTTACAGCTCCTGAAATCACTTTAACACCTTTGACCTGTTTAATATTCTCTAAAATTTCATCTACTGAAGAACTGGCTAATTTTTCTTTTAATAATACTATTTCCTTTTCTTTGTATTTTAATTCTACCAATTGAGTTTGTAATTTATTTATTATGTCTTTTTCTGAACATTTTAATGTACTTCCAATATATTTTAATAAATTACTTTTATCTTCTACATATTTTATAGATTCACTACCAGTTATAGCTTCAATTCTTCTAACCCCTGCCGCTACTCCTGCTTCAGATAAAATTTTAAATAATCCGATTTCGCCTGAATTTCTAACATGAGTACCGCCACATAATTCCTTACTATACTCTCCTACAGATACTACTCTAACATCTCCTTGATATTTTTCATCAAATAATGCTATAGCTCCAGTTTCCTTAGCTTTCTCAATGGTCATAACCTCAGTCTCTACCTTATACGCCTTCATAATATTGTCATTTACAATTTTCTCAACTTTAGCAATCTCTTTCTCAGTTAGTGCAGAAAAATGAGTGAAGTCAAACCTTAATCTATCTTCATTTACATAAGAACCTGATTGATGAACGTGATCACCTAAAACTCTTTTCAGCGTTTCTTGTAGCATGTGAGTTACAGTGTGATTTTTACAAATTTGAGCTCTCCTATCTTCGTCAACCTTAAGAGTTACTATTTCATCTGCTATCACTATTCCTTCTAACACCTCAATGAAATGTATTATTTTTCCAGAAATATCTTTTTGGCAATCGTACACTTTTGCTTTAAAATTATCATTAAAAATTATTCCCTTATCTCCAATTTGCCCTCCCATTTCTGCATAGAAAGGAGTATCTTCGGTTACAATAATCCCTTTTGACCCCTTTGAAAGGTCTGTAACATGCTCTTCGCCACTAATTAAAAATTTAGCCTTAGATTCCAATTGTATTTTATCATATCCATCAAATTTTGTTTCTATATTTTTAGGAATTAAGTTCATTGAACTTTCTCCACTGCCCATATAATTTGACTGTACTCTAGCAGCTCTTGCCCTTTGCTTTTGACTTTGCATTGCAGCATTAAATCCTTCTAAATCAATTTTTATACCAGCATCGCTAAGTATTTCTTCTGTAAGCTCATATGGAAAACCATAGGTATCGTATAATTTAAAAGCTTTATCTCCACCTAAAATTTTATTGTTATTTTTTTGAAGCTCTTCTATGTAAACTTTTAAAATATCCATACCAGAATCTATAGTTTCTAAAAATCTTTCCTCTTCAATTTTTATAACTTTCTTAATATAGGATGATTTTTCTTTTAATTCTGGGTATGCTTTAGAGGAGTTTTCAATAACAGTATCGCAAAGTTCACTTAAAAAAGTATTTTTAATTCCAATCAACCTACCATGCCTTGCCGCACGCCTTAGTAGTCGCCTAAGAACATAACCTCTTCCCTCATTAGACGGAAGTACACCATCACTTATCATAAAGGTTGTGCTTCTAACATGGTCTGTTATAACTTTTAAAGATATCGACTCATTACAGCTATCGCCACATTTCACGCCTGAAATTCTTGAAACTTCTTCTAAAATATTTTTTATAGTATCTACTTCAAATATACTATCTGTGCCTTGCATTATGCCAGCTATTCTCTCGAGACCCATACCTGTATCTATATTAGGATTTTTTAATTTGTTGTAGTTACCATGCTCATCCTTATTAAATTGAGTGAACACTAAATTCCAAAATTCTATTACTCTATCTTCATTGCCTGCCTTAATAAACTCTTCTTCCGTTTTTATTTGGCCGAGTTCTACATTTCTATCGAAGTGTATTTCTGAACTCGGTCCACAAGGTCCTTGACCTATTTCCCAAAAATTTTCTTCTTTTCCTAATCTAAAAATACGTGAAGGATCAACATCAGTATTTTTAATCCATACATCAAAAGCCTCATCATCCTCTAAATATATAGTTATATATAAATTTTCTTTTGGTATTTTCAAAACCTCTGTTGCATATTCCCAAGCCCATGGTATAACCTCTTTTTTGAAATAATCACCAAAAGAAAAATTTCCAAGCATTTCAAAGAAAGTGCCATGTCTTGATGTCTTTCCTACATTCTCAATATCTCCTGTCCTAATACATTTTTGACAATTAGTTATTCTAGTATTAGGTGGCGTTTTAATTCCTGTAAAATATGGTTTAAGTGGTTGCATACCCGCATTTACAAGCAATAAACTGCTGTCATTCTTAGGTACTAGAGGAAAACTTTCTAGTCTAAGATGCTCTTTACCTTCAAAAAAATTTAGAAACGATTCCCTAATTTCATTTAATCCTAATTTTTCCATAATATCTCCTCCGATTGTTTATAGACTGTGTTAACACGATCTATTTATGCTAATTTTATATATAGAATTTTAAAATTCATAATTTTCTAAAATATAAAAAAAAACCTTCACTTCCCTAAAGCAAGGGACGAAAGTTTTCCGCGTTACCACCCTAATTATATCACTATATAATTAATAACAATTAATTACACTGCAATATCTCTCAACAAAATAAGGTTCAAAGACAGCTTCAATATGGCTATCAAGAAGTTTTCACCCTCCACTTCCTCTCTAAATGACTAACTATATTTACTAATTCTTATCATTACCTGATATTAACTTATATATACTATAGTACATTTTACCTTAATACTTCAAGATATGCAAATTATAAATAAAAATATATTGCTTATTCCTAGAATAGATAATAGTTTAAGTCCTCATATATAACTTTTATCACTACTCCTAGTGGCACTGCTAGTATCATACCTAAAATCCCTCCAACCTTCCCACCTATAACCAACAATAATATTACTGTTAATGGGTGCATACTTATACTATCTCCAATTATTTTTGGTGACAATATACTTCCTTCGATTTGTTGAAGTGCAAATAGCCACAACGCTGTATATAAAGCTATTTTTGGAGAGTCAAGCAGAGCTATTAAAATGATAGGTATTACCCCAAATATAGGTCCAAAGTAAGGTATTATATTAAAAATTCCATTTATCAATGAAAGTATCAAAGGAAAATCAACTTTCATAAACATTAATATCAAAAATGTAGCAATGGTTATAATTCCACATAAGATAAATTGACTTATAATATACCTTCCTAATACTTTATCAATATCCGCTATGATTCTCTTTATTATATTTCTGCTCTCTGGTGGAAAAACTATCAATGCCTTATTTATCATGTTTTCACTATCGCATAAAAAGTAATATACTATTAAAGGCGAAACCATGTAAGTTAATATATTCTCACCGATGCCCATGATAGAATCTAATATTTTATCAAATATTAGAAGTATTTGAGCATTTGATTTTTGGTATATAGTAGTCATAATACTACTCATGACTCTGCTTCTATTTAATACTTTTATTTTCATATTTGCATTAATTAAATATTTTTGCAAATCATTTATTGCCTTATTTATGTCTAAACTTTCTCTAAATATTGATGGAATTACCACTATAAACGTTAATAATACTAAACTTAATAAACCGACTATTATTAAACAAGCAGAAGCTTTTTTATTTACTCCTTTTCTAATTAAAAGCATATATAATGGTTTTAGTATATATGCCACAATGAAAGAAATAAAGACTAAATTTATTAATTGTTTAACAATAGGGATTTTTATTAACATAAAGAGTACAACTACAAAAATAATAATACTGAGAATCGTAATAGCTAACTTCTTTTTGCTAATTTTTTTCATCGGCTTTTCCCTCCACAAAGAAGTTATGTGGCATACTTTTAAAACATGATTCATCAAAATTGGGAATGTAGAGAATATTTTCTTCTCCAAGTATTAGTTCATTTATTAGCATTATTCTTTTCCCTCTAAGTAAATTTGTAATAAATCCAGAAGACACTATAATTCCTTTTATTTCAAATGTATCACATGAAAAAGTAATATCCTCCACCATACCAAATACATTGCTACATTTATCTATTACATCCATATTAATAAAGCTATGTAAACATAGATATTTATTTTTCTCTACTTTTTTAACTACCATATGCTTATTAAAATATATGATGTCTTCTTTTAATACACTTAAATTTTTATGGAAAAGTTTATAAGGAGATATTACAAATCCGATTACCTTTCCTTTATTAAAATCCATTAACAAATCTCTGATAAACCCAATTTTCTTGCCATCCATACTAACAACATTCATAAATATAAAATCTCTGCTTTTAAACATATTATCTCCTAAATGAAAAAAATTTAATTATTATTTATTTATAGTTATATTCTCCAAATAATCTAAGAATTATTACATATACTAAAAATAATGTTAAAGATTAATATTTTGTAATTTTACAATTTCTTATATTAAATTACTGTTAGCCCTATTTTTTATATTTGCTCTAAATAATATTTTTAATAATAATTTTACTCTTTAATGACTTCTTTACCCTATTAATTTTATTAAAAGAAAGTGGTGAAATTTTGTAATGAAAAAATTAGTTATAAGTATATTGTTAATTGGTGGTTTATTTTTATCTGGCTGTAGTAATTCAAATTCTAACCTTAGCCCTAATATTAATTCTAAGGATGAGGTTGTTAATCCTAAGCCTGAAAATATTGATGTAGTTCAAAACAAGATTGATGCTATGAGTTTAGATGACAAGATTGGTCAGTTAGTAATTGTTGGGCTTGATGGTTATACAATGAATAATAATATAAATAATTTGATTAAAGACCATAAAGTTGGTGGATTTATTTTATTTAGAAATAATGTAGCTACTTCTAATCAATTAGTTAGCCTGATTAACTCACTAAAAACTACTAATTCACAAAACAAAACGCCTCTATTTATTTCTGTAGATGAGGAAGGTGGACGGGTATCACGAATTCCAAATGAAATTAAAAAGCTTCCATCCAATCAAGTTATAGGGGAAAAGAACGATGGTGCCTTAAGTTACAACATTGGGAAAATTATTGCAGAAGAACTTAAAACCTTTGGATTTAATATGAATTTTGCTCCAGTACTCGATATAAATAGCAACCCTAATAATCCTGTAATAGGAGACAGAGCTTTTGGGAGTACCACTGATATTGTTAATAAACTAGGCATTAAAACCATGGAAGGTATGATAGATAACAATATAATTCCTGTGGTAAAACACTTTCCTGGCCATGGGGACACTTCAGTTGATTCCCATGTAGGCCTGCCTGTAGTAAATAAGGATTTAACAAAACTTAATGCTTTCGAACTGACTCCTTTTAATGAAGCTATAAAGAATAATGTGGATGCCATTATGGTATCACATATATTACTTAATAAAATAGATTCTGTTTATCCTGCGAGTATGTCAAAAGTTATTATAACCGATATATTAAGAGGAACTTTAAAGTTTAGCGGTGTAGTCATTACTGATGATATGACCATGGCGGCCATTACAAAATATAATGACATTGGCGATGCTGCCGTTAAATCATTTAATGCTGGAAGTGACATTATCTTAGTATGCCATGAATATGACAACGAGCTAAAAGTAATTAATTCACTAAAAGCTGCAGTACAAAATAATGTAATATCAGAAAATAGGTTAAATGAGAGTGTATATAGAATACTGAAACTCAAAGAAAAATATATTATTAATAACGCTGCAATAAGTTCAATAAACATTCATGAAATTAACAATAAAATAGAAAACTTATTGAAAGAGTAAATCAAAATCAAACTACATAGGATTAACACCAATGAAGTTTCATTAAATCATCTCCTGCGTAGCTGAAATATATTTATTTTAAATCATTCTTCCAAGGCTCAAGCATGCATGACTCTCTATAATTATTTATCGCATTATGTATAGTTTGTTCTGCAAGCACTGAGCAATGTTGTTTTAAAGCCGGTAATCCTTCCAGAGCTTCAATAACTGACTTGTTGGTTAATTCCCATGCCTTCTCTAAGTTTTTACCCTTTATAAGCTCTGTCGCAATGCTAGATGATGCAATAGCTGAGCCACACCCAAAAGCCTTAAACTTAACACTAGTTATTATATTATCCTCAACCTTTATATAAATTTTCATTATATCCCCGCAATTAGGGTCCCCTGCCTCTCCAATACCGTTAGCATCACCTAATATACCCATATTTCTTGGACTATAAAAATGCTCCATAACCTTATCACTATACATCATAATATTGCTCCTCCTTTTATAAACAAAATAATAAAATTATCACCTTCAAAGCTGAAATTTCACTATTTAAAATAGTTACAATTATCCACTATAAATACAGAGGGATACCTAGTTTTTTAACTAAATATCCCTCTGCCTAAATTATAAACTAAATTAGTACACCTATAAAATTTCCTCGATTATCCCTCCGCCAACTACTAAGTTTTCTGAATAGAAAACTACTGATTGGCCTTTGGTTATAGCTCTTTGTTTCTCATCAAAAACGACCTTCACTCTATTATTTTCCAAAGGAATTAAATTAGCTAATTGAGGTTTTGCAGAATATCTAATCTTAGCCGAAACTCTTAAATTTGAGGTGAGCTTATCGAAGAGAATGAAATTTAAATCTTTTGCTATAAGCTCAGTTTTAAAAATATCCTCCTCATCACCTATTATTACTTGATTAGTTAGAGGGTTAATGTCAGTAACAAAAACAGGCTTACCTACCGCTATCCCAAGTCCTTTTCGCTGTCCTATAGTATAATACACTATTCCCTTGTGTCTTCCCATAATTTCCCCTTGCTTATTAACAAAGTTACCTGGCTTTATTTCTCTACCACTATACTTCTTAATATAAGCTCCATGGTCATTATCAGGTATAAAGCAAATTTCTTGGCTGTCCCTTTTTTTAAAAACCTCTAGTCCAATTCGCTCTGCAATATTTCGTATTTCTGGTTTAGCATAATCTCCACAGGGCATTAAAGTGTGACTTAATTGCTCTTGAGTTAATGTATACAATGCATAAGTTTGATCTTTTCTATCATCTTCTGATTTTCTAAGAATATATCGATCGTCTTGTTTTTCAATTTTAGCATAGTGACCTGTAGCTATATAATCAGCCCCAAGCGCCTTCGCTTTTCTTAAAAATTCTTCGAATTTAATCATCTTATTACATACAATACATGGATTAGGCGTTCTACCTTCCATATATTCATCAATAAAGTTATCAATAACATTTGTCTTAAAAACATCCTTAAAATTCATAACATAAAAGGGTATATCTAGTACGTCTGCAACGCGCCTTGCGTCATTTGCTGCAGAAATAGAACAACATCCGCCTTCATTTTCTTCATAATCCTGATTATCTGGTGATAGCTTCATCATAATTCCTATAACTTCATATCCTTGCTCTTTCAAAAGATATGCAGCTACGGAACTATCTACTCCACCACTCATTCCGATAACTACTTTTTTCTTCATTTAATATCACCTATTCTCCGTGTACTTCACCATGTATATCGTCATGTTCTACGAAATCCCATACTTCAAGTCCAGCCTTACTTCTATAATCATTAATTGCTTTGTGAATAGCTTCTTCAGCAAGTACTGAGCAATGCATTTTTATTGCTGGAAGTCCATCTAACGCTTCAGCCACAGCTAAATTTGTAAGTGTCCATGCATCATCTACAGATTTACCTTTAATAAGCTCTGTTGCCATACTTGAAGATGCTATAGCTGATCCACAACCAAAAGTTTTAAACTTTGCATCTACTACTATATTTTCTTCTACTTTTAAATAAACTTTCATAATATCTCCACATCTAGCGTTACCAACCTCACCAATTCCACTAGCATTTTGAATTTCTCCTACATTTCTTGGGTTAGTAAAATGGTCCATAACTTTTTCACTGTACATCATATTAATTTTCCCCTTTCTTTAAGTAGTCATCCCATAGCGGGGACATATCTCTTAATCTTTGGATTATTTTTGGTATTGTTTCTAATGCTAAATCTACTTCTTCCTCTGTGGTAGCATCACCTAATGTTAATCTTAAGGATCCATGTGCTATCTCATGCTTAAGGCCTATTGCAAGTAACACGTGAGATGGGTCTAAGGAACCCGATGTACATGCGCTTCCACTTGACGCTGCAATGCCTTTTGCATCTAACATCAATAATATAGATTCACCTTCTATAAATCTAAAACATATATTCGAATTACCTGGGAGCCTTTTTGCTCCTATTGGTCCATTTAATCTTGTGTAAGGTACTTCTAATAATCCATTCATAAGCTTATCTCTTAAATACACTAGCTTTTTATTATTTTCTACCATGTTTTCTACAGCTAGTTCAAGAGCTTTACCAATTCCCACTATGCTAGCTACATTTTCAGTACCTGCTCTTCTATTTCTTTCTTGTCCACCACCATGTATTAAATTATCTATTTTAATTCCTTTTCTTACATATAAAGCTCCTATGCCCTTAGGTCCATAAAATTTATGACCAGCAAGGGATAATAAATCTATATTCATTTCTTTTACATCAACTGGAATATGGCCTACTGCTTGAACTGCATCCGTATGAAAAAGTATTTTTTTACTTCTACATAATGCGCCTATTTCTTTTATTGGTTCTATTGTTCCAATTTCATTGTTAGCGAACATTACAGATACTAGAATAGTTTTATCTGTAATAGCATTTTCTAAATCTTTAATGCTAATAAATCCGTATTCGTCAACTGGTAAATATGTAATTTCAAATCCATTCTTAGCTAAATATTCGCAAGTATGTAATACTGCATGATGTTCAATTGTTGTTGTTATTATATGATTTCCCTTTTGCTTATAAGCAGAAGCTATCCCCTTTATTGCCCAGTTATCTGCTTCAGAACCTCCACCAGTAAAGTAAATTTCATTTTCGCTGGCGTTTAGCGCTTTTGCCACCTTGTCTCTTGCGACATCAATAGCTTTTTTAGTTTCTCTTGACAAAGAGTAAATTGATGAAGGATTTCCAAAGTATTTTGTAAAATAAGGAATCATCGCGTCCAAAACTTCTGGTTTAGTATAAGTGGTTGCAGCGTGGTCCATGTAAATTGATTTATTCATTATCTTTCACTCCTTTAATTAATGTAATTTCATTGTAATCATCTACAATATCTTTTAAAGTTATTGATGACGTTACACTATCTATACTATTTTTTAATTTCTTCCATAATAATCTAGTAGCACAACAATCAATATTATTGCATGCTCCGTCTTCTAAACAATTTGACACCTCAATTGGACCTTCAAGTACATCAAGGACGTCTTGTATAGTTATTTCCTCTGGTTTTCTATTTAGTATGTATCCACCCTGAGCTCCCCTTATACTTTTAATAAGTTTAGCGCGCCTTAGTGATGAAAATAATTGTTCTAAATAATATTCAGAAATATTTTGTCTTTCTGATATGCTTTTTATAGATACAGGTTGTTCTCCATAATTTATTGATAAATCCACCATGGCTTTAACCCCATATCTTCCCTTAGTAGATAATTTCATTTAATCACTCCTTCAAAGTAGAGTGTTTTGCTATACTTTCTAAAATAATGATATCAAATCCTAGTAATGTTGTCAACTATAAATAACTCAATTTTTCATTATTATTCCTATTTATAAGCTAAATCATTGAATTATTCATTAATAATCCATATATATATCCATAATGCTCAAATTTATATATTATGAGACGTATTTAATCTTATAACTAAAAAAGTTCATATTCATCCTTGAAGTATTTAATTATATATAGTATAATTTAAAAAAAGCTTTGGAAGAATATCACCCACGTAGGTACATCACTTGCGTGGGGTTTTTTATATTTTTATAGGAGGTATTAAAAATGAAAAATGAAATTGTAAAACCATCAATTTTACCTGGCTTCATGGAGTTACTGCCAGCAGATCAAATTCAATTCAACAAATTAGCAGATACAATAAGGGAAACATATGAGAGCTTTGGGTTTATGCCCATAGACACACCAGTAATAGAGAAATCAGAAATACTCCTAGCAAAGGGAGGCGGAGAAACCGAAAAACAAATTTATAGATTTTTAAAGGGTAGTAATGATTTATCCCTTAGATTTGATTTAACAGTGCCACTCGCGAGATATGTGGCTCAAAATTTTAGTTCTTTAACTTTCCCATTTAGAAGATACCAAATCGGTAAGGTATATAGAGGAGAGAGAAATCAAAAAGGACGTTTCCGTGAATTTTACCAATGCGATATTGATATTGTTGGAAGCAACAGTTTAAGTATTTTGAATGATGCTGAAATACCTAGCATTATTTATTCAATATTCAACAATCTTGGATTTAAGAATTTCACAATAAAAATAAACAATAGAAAGTTATTAAATGGTTTTTTTGAATCTTTAGAAATCCAAGATAAATCTGAGGTTTTAAAGACTATTGATAAAATAGATAAAATTGGAGTAACAACCGCAACCGAGGAACTCTTAAATAGTGGTTTAAGTAAAGAAGTCGTAGAAAAAATTCTTGAATTCATTAATATCAGTGGAAGCAACGATGATATTTTATTATTATTAAAGAATTTAAACATTTCTAATTCAAACTTTAAAGACGGTGTATGTGAACTTTCAACAGTTACTAAATACATTAAATTATTTGGAGTTCCTGATGATAATTTTAAAATAGATTTAAAAATATCCAGAGGCCTCGATTATTACACAGGCACTGTTTATGAAACATTTTTAAACGAATACCCTTCTATAGGATCTGTATGCTCAGGTGGACGCTATGATGATTTAGCAGGGTATTATACAAAACAAAAACTACCAGGAGTAGGGATATCAATTGGTCTTACTAGATTATTTTATCAATTAAATGAAGTTGGATTCTTTAAAAATAGCACTATCTCTTCAATAACAAAAGCACTAGTAATACCATTAGATAATAATATCGATTATGGAATTTCTCTTGCAAATGCGTTAAGAGATAAGGGCGTAATCACAGAAATATACCTTGAGGATACTAAACTTGTAAAGAAGCTTGGTTATGCAAATAAACTAAACATCCCTTTTGTACTTTTAATCGGTGAAACGGAAGCTCAAAATAAAACTGTTACTATAAAGAATATGCTCACTGGTGAGCAAATAACTTCTGATTTTGATGGTGCTCATAAAATAGTTAATATATAAATCATTAACTCACAAAAAGTAATATATTTTCGCAAAATATATTACTTTTTTTATGAAACGATCGTAGACTTTAAATCATTACCTACAAAGCTGCAATAGCTCCTCCTGAAGTTTTCTCTTTTTTTAGTCACCTTTTCTTCGTAAGACTAATACTATATACTGTAAATAATTTTACGAGGAGGATTATATGTCTAGTAAAGATAATAGTCCAAGCTACAGGGGTTTGATACTTGGCATAAACAAAAAGGTACCCCTTATATCCGGAAAAAATGTTACTGCAATTAATTTTGATAATGCAGCAACTACACCTCCCTTTAAATCTGTCATGGAAGATATTATTGATTTTGCTCCGTGGTATTCCTCCATTCACCGTGGTGAAGGGTATAAGTCTCAACTAACTACTAGATTATATGACGATTCTAGAAATATCGTCAGCAAATTTGTTAATGCTGATTTTAATAATACAGTCATTTATGTTAAAAATTCCACAGAAGCCTTTAACAAGCTTTCCACCCTATTATACGATCCATATGAAAAAAATGTTATTCTAACAACGGATATGGAGCATCACTCAAACGACCTACCTTGGAGAGATAAATTTATTATCGATTATATATCCGTAGATGCGGATGGTCGCTTGTCCTTAGATGATTTAGAATCTAAGTTAAATAAATATAATAATCATATAAAATTAGTTACAATTACAGGTGCTTCAAATGTAACTGGATATAAAAACCCTATTTATGCTATCGCTAAATTAGTTCATAAATTTGGTTCAAAACTACTTGTGGACGGTGCACAATTAATACCCCACGCTCCTTTTATTATGAGTAATAAGAATTCAGAATATAATATAGATTTTTTAATATTCTCTGCTCATAAAATGTATGCCCCTTTTGGCACCGGTGTATTAATCGGTCCTAAAAATTTCTTAGATAAATGTGAGCCCGATTTAGTAGGCGGTGGCACAGTAGATATTGTTACTCATGATTTTATAAAATGGGATGACTCTCCTCAAAGGCATGAGGCTGGTTCCCCCAATGTTATAGGATCTATAGCTCTAGCATCTGCCATTAAAACATTGAATAAAATTGGTATGGACAACGTGGAATGTATTGAAAAAAAATTGACCGCATACGCTATTTTGAAAATGAAAAATATTCCAAACTTAAAAATCTATTGTGATACTTCTAAAGGAGTTGACCGGGTTAGCATAATCCCCTTTAATATTTGCGGAATTCACCACGCCTTAGTTGCAAAAATACTTTCCTATGAATGGGGCATTTCAGTGAGAAGTGGGTGTTTTTGTGCTCAGCCATACCTTGCTAAGCTATTGAATATTTCTAATGAGTTTACACTTAATCTCATAACAAATCCTGATTTATGCCGTCCTGGAATGGTTAGAATCAGTTTTGGACTGTATAACACTTACTCAGAAATTGATACCCTAGCTTATGCTCTAAAGAAAATTTCATTAAACAAAAATTTTTATGTTACCAAATATGAAAATATGAAAAAAACCCTTTTTGATGTATAACTTCTAAACTCATTTACCGGTAAATAAAAATAATATACTTTAGTTTTTATCTGAAATTACAAAAAGACAAGTCTCATTATGCGGAGCTTGTCTCTTCTTAATTTTGTTTTTATTTACCCTATAAAAATAATATTACTATAGGTATAGTTATCCCAGAAATTATTGTAGTTATAAATACGCACTGTGATGCTAGCAACCCATCTCCACCGTATTTTTCAGCCATTATTCCAGTTATTACCGCTGCCGGCATTGCTTGCAGTATAACACATATGTTAAGTAACAATTCATCTACCTTTGAAAATTTTAACACTACGTAAACGATCATTGGAACTATTAAAAGTCTAACTACTGTAGCATAGTATATAGAAAAATCAGAAAAGATATTCTTAAATTGCATTTCCGCAAGCATTGAGCCAATAATTATCATAGATATTGGTGTTGTGGTAACTCCAACTAGTTTTAGCGAAGCTTCAATAGGTACAGGTAATCTTATTGAAAAAGCGAATAAAATTATGCCAATAATTACTGCTATAAGAGCTGGATTTACCACTTCTTTCCTCATTGATTTAAAATCTTTTTCGCCAGTGTATAGCGTTATCCCTACTGTCCACACTAAAATGTTAAATGCAATATTGAAAATTGCTGCATAAAAAATGCCCTTTCCTCCATAAATGCTTTCAAGCACTGGATAACCCATAAACCCCGTATTAGAAAAAATTGTTATGAACCTAAATACTTGCTGTTTGTTTTTAGGAAGCTTAACGAAAAATATCTTACTAATAAATATTAAACTTATGTGTATTAAAAAAGAATATATTAAAATCTTTTGGGCATTATTAACCATCTCTGCTTCATATTTAATATTAAATGATGTAACTATCATAAATGGCAAAGTTATATTCAATAATAATTCCGATAGACCTTTATCAACTGCCTTATTAAGAAACTTCTTTTTCTTAGCATAAAAACCTACCGCCATAACAAAGAACAATGCGATAACTTGATTAATTAATTGGCTATTTTTCATTTTTGTCCTCCTTAGTTCAAAACATATCAGTAATTTACTATTAACCAAATAAAGGGGGACACTTATCAACTATTTATTAAAATAAAATACTTTTTCGCATTTAAATGTATTCCATTTTTCTTTTTTTAAAATACACCGGCTTGAGGTTACATATCTCGCATATCCTAGTAGCTTCTAAGAATCTTTTCCCAATATCCTCTGCATGATGAGCATCTGATCCTATGGTTACATATTTTCCTCCTATTTGGTTGTATGCTTTATAAATATTAAGCAAATTAATATATGCTTCCTTATTTCCTAATCTTCTAGTATTGATTTCCATTATTTTTCCATTATTTACTATAGCTTTTAAAACGTCATTTATATATTGATTAAATTCATGATAATGTATTTCCTTATCATTGAAAGTGGCATATCTAGATATATAGTCAATATGTCCTAAACTATCAATAAAGTCGTACTGTTTTATGCAATCAATCATACTTGAAAAATATTGCTCAAAAGCTTCTTTTTTAGTTTTACCTTCATAAAATTTCGGATTGAAAACATCTTCTCCTTTGGCTACATGTATAGATCCAATTATATAGTCAAAAGGATATTTACGAGCTATTTCTCTATTTTCCTCTAGGCAGATTAGTTGCATACCTATTTCAATCCCAAGCATAAACTTGCTACTTCTATACTTTTCATAATCATTAAGATATTTATTTATATCAAAAACAAAACCTGTTCCTGTTGGAAATTTCAAATCTAGATGCTCTGTAATAGTCATTCCTATTCCATTTTTCCTCGAATGCTCTAGAGCATCCTGAATCTTCATTTGGGAGTCTGAAGAAAATTCTGTATGTATATGTGAGTCAATCATAAGCCATCCTCCTAGTATTCCTATATATAATGTAAAAGCTATTATTTACTTTTATCTATTTAATTATATCATAGTTTATAAATATATAATTTTCAGTTAAATCATCTCCTGAGATTATGCACTAAAAAAAGGGATTATAAAATGTAATCCCTTCGTCTTCTTATGACTATTTAAATTTTAATAATCTACAATAAAAACTTTACCCTTTAACTCTATGATTCGTTTTTAATGTATCTCCTCCACCAGAGATTGTGGCATCATATGTTCCAGCCATAGTTCCCATGCTAACAACCCAATCAAATGTAGTAACCCCTGTACCATCAGTAGTACGCCATTGAATGACAGAGACTGTTTTATTTGCTAATTTATAAGAAGTCTTTATGTTGTATAATGTATTCGGTGTTCCTTGTATTGTTATAACACCTGTTTCTCCACGCTTAACAACTGATACCTCACTTATAATTTTTAATTGACTTTGAGATATTACAGATTGTTTTTGTGACATATTTAAATCTTCTACCATTGTTGCTACCTCAGTAGTACGATTGCACCCTATCATACACATACCTATTAATAAAACACATGCTATCTTAATTTTCATAACTCCACCTCTTCTTATATATTAAGATGCCCATATTCTTAATTATATATTTCAGTAAAATATTTTATAATTTGTAAATATATGTTATAATTTCATTTGCAGGAACAATAAAATTATAATGGGAGGATCATGTAAATGATTGAAATTTTAGATCAATTTAGCTCTACGTCTGGCCAATCTATTAAACTTATTGCTATCACATTATTTATTTTTGGAATTTTACAATGTTTCCTAGGGTATAAGATATTAAAATTTTGGATTGCTGTTTTTGGATTTTTAATATTTGGTATGCTAGGGGGATTAGTCAGCGTATTTATTATAGGAAGCTTAGGAGCGGGGATATTTTTCGGATTGCTATTCGCTATAGGAGGAGCTTTTATATCATTAAAGATATATAATGTAGGAGTTTTTACTCTTTGTGGTCTTATGGGATTTTTATTAGCTTATATGCTGACACAAAGTATTGCATTATCAATATTTACATCATTAGTGGTAGGTATTTTAAGTATATTTTTTGTAAAAACTGTAATTATTCTCTCCACCAGTGTTTCAGGTGGCTTCGCGGCTGGCATGAGTTTACTTATAATACTTAAAGCAGATAGTGATTTAGCTAATATACTTCTTAGTGTAGCCATTTCTATAGTTGGAGTATTGGTACAATTAACTTTACACAAAAACGCGACTAATTCAAATTCATGCTTCTCAAAAATTAACTCATCGCAGCCTAAAAGTCTTCCACTAGGAAATACTTTCTCTTCGAATATAAAAAACATAATAGAAATGGATAATTCCCTTGTGGCAAAAGAAGCAACTGGGGTAACTTTTGATGAAGTTTGTCAAAATCTTCTTGAAGTGCTTTATTCCTTTAAAGTCTTAAAAACTATTATGCCATTTATAGATTTCATTTTATATTTTGTAAGTTTTATATCCATTGCAATATCCATTTTCACTGACTTTATATGGATTAACAGTAGCGTAACAATATTATTGCTTGTAGGTGCCTTGTGCTTTATAAATAAACAGTACATTGCTCTTTCTCTATCATTTGTAGTTATTACTATCTCGAAATTAATCATGTTAGCTAGCTCTTTGCCAAAAATACAGCATTCCAAATATAGTACTCCTTATGAATTAATAGACACGGCAATTATAGGATATATTGCATTTGAATCAATAAAGCACCTTTTAAAATCAGACGAGGGGATTTTATTAAAGAATAAACTACAAAATTTATTTCAAAAGCGAAATCACACTAACCATAATACTAACACATCACCTCAATCTGCAAACGGAATTAAAATCATGATAAGATGCCCAAATTGCACCGCACTTAATAGTGAGACTTCTGAAATCTGTAATAGTTGTGAATCAGTATTAATAGTTAACGATACTGCTGTGAACGACGCTGAAACCCAAGATATAAATGTGTAAAACACAGAAACTAAAATATAAAAGTAATCAATAGTAATGTATAATGGAGTTAATATTTCTACTGCCATATTTTAATAAAGGGCACCTGCCAATAAGCAGATGCCCTTCTCTACACACAAATATTATGTTTCTATTCCCCTAGTATAACGGGAATTTGCTACATAATTGTACTACTTTTTCTCTAATTGGTTCTAAGTTTCCTTCTCTATTTTCTAGAGTTTCATTTATAAGTTCAGCTATTTTTTTCATTTCTTCTTCTTTAAATCCTCTTGTAGTTACAGCAGGCGTACCAATTCTTATGCCGCTTGTAACAAATGGACTTAAAGTTTCATTTGGTACAGTATTTTTATTTACAGTAATACCTACAATATCTAATAACTTTTCAGCTGCTTTTCCAGTAATATCTTTGTTTGTTAATTCAATAAGTAAAAGATGGTTATCTGTACCTCCAGATACTAATTTAAATCCATATTTTAAAAGTTCTTCTCCCAATACCTTTGCATTTTTAACTACTTGGTCAATGTAAACTTTGAATTCTGGTTTAAGAGCTTCTCCAAAGCAAACAGCTTTAGCTGCAATAGTATGCATTAATGGTCCACCTTGCATTCCTGGGAAAATAGACTTGTCTACTTGTTTTTCATATTTTTCTTTACATAAAATTGCTCCACCTCTAGGTCCTCTTAGTGTTTTATGTGTTGTAGTAGTAACAAAATCAGCATATGGCACTGGAGACTCATGTGCTCCTGTTGCAACAAGTCCTGCTATATGAGCCATATCAACAAACATATATGCGTTTACTTCATCGCAAATTTCTCTAAATGCTGCAAAATCTATAGCTCTTGGGTAAGCAGACGCCCCAATAACTATCATTTTAGGGTTATGCTCTTTAGCTAAAGCTCTCACTTTTTCATAATCTATAGTTTCTGTTTCTAAATTAACACCGTAAGGAACGAAGTTATATAAAATCCCTGAAAAATTTACTAAACTACCATGAGTTAAGTGTCCACCATGACTCAAATTCATACCTAATACTGTATCTCCTGGCTTAAGCACTGAAAAATATACAGCCATGTTAGCTTGAGAACCTGAATGAGGTTGCACGTTAGCATGTTCTGCTCCAAAAAGTTCCTTCATTCTATCACGAGCTAAATTTTCTATTTTATCAACTACTTCACAACCACCATAATATCTTTTAGCAGGATATCCCTCTGCATATTTATTAGTTAATATAGAACCATTTGCTTCAAGTACAGCTCTGCTAACAACATTTTCAGAAGCTATTAGTTCAATATGATCCTCTTGCCTCGCATTTTCCTCTTTAATAATATCGTAAACCTTCAAATCATTGTTTTTTAAATATTCCGTCATGTCATATCCTTCCTCTCATCTTTTAGATTAAACAATTCACTAAACCGGTTTCATTAATAATTTAAAATAAATAAGAATAATACTCTAAAATTATATAAATATGTATTATACTTATATTATAAAAGTTAATGGCATATTTATCAACAAGAATATGAAAATCTTCTAATTTTTTTAATAACTATAATTATTATAGGATTTTCACACTTCTAATTCCATGGTCATATTATACACGTTTATGTATACGTATCAATTTCCCTACTACAACTGCTAATAAATAATAATAATTTTTCAACTAATAATTATTTAATAGATTTATGGTATATAATAGTGTAGAAATTTTATTATATGCAATACAAAATTAAATATTTAAGCCTTATAATAGTCTACAAAAACTAATTTTATATTGAAAGGAGATAACATGCATATTGATGATATCATTCATGTAGCTACTGAAGCTGGTAAAATCATATTAGAAAATGGTGGAGAAACCTACAGGGTCGAGCAAACAATCACTATGATATGTAAATCCTATGGCATACCAATCACTGAAAGTTTTGTTACCCCTACTGGTATTATGGTTTCCATAACCAATAGTGAAAATAAAACTATATCATTAATTAGAAGAATAAATGTTAGAACAGTTAACCTTGGTAAGGTTGCCATGATTAACAATCTATCTAGAGAATTAGTTTCTAATCCATTATCTATGAGTGATATAAGAAAAAAAATTGATTATATAAATAATTTACCACCTTATTCTCCGAAGACCACCACATTTTTTTCTGCTATCTGCGCAGGATTTTTTACTTTACTTTTTGGTGGAAATTATAAGGACTTTTTTGTAGCCCTTATAATTGGGGCACTTATAAATTGTTTAAGTTTATTTTTAGAAAAATTAGATGTAAATAGCTTTCTAAAATACATGCTTGGTGGTTCTTTGGCTGCATTCATAGCCCTCTTAGCCAAGTCTTTATGTCTAGTAGGTAATATGGATACTATAATAATAGGATCTATAATGATACTAGCACCTGGCATTGCCATAACAAATGCAATAAGGGATACTATTGCTGGTGATTTAGTTTCTGGTATCTCTAGGACAATAGAAGCTTTATTTATAGCCATTGCTATAGCTGCAGGCACAAGTATAGTTTTCAAAACATGGTTCTTATTATTTGGAGGTACTCTTATATGATTGTTAATTCTTTTTATGCTTTTTTAAGTTCTCTTAGTTTTGGAATACTATTTAATATTAGAGGTAAAAACTTAGTAATCGCCGCCCTTGGTGGAGGCATAAGCTGGTTCACCTATCTTCTTGCCTCAAGACTACAAGCTTCCATAGTTTTCTCATTATTCTTTGCCTCCATGGTTGGAAGTATTTACTCAGAAATAATGGCAAGAATATATAAAAATCCTGTGACTATATTTGTAATCTGCGCAATTATACCACTTGTACCCGGTGGTGGAATGTATTATTCTACTCTTGAGGCCGTAAAGGGTAATTTTAATGCTGCTCTATCCAAAGGTGCTGAAACTTTATTTAGCGCAATTTCAATTGCAATTGGAATTGTATTCGTATCCTCCATAAGTTCAATTTTCAAAAAAATAAAGAAGTAAAATTTAGTATCAAATTTTACTTCTTTATTTTTTACTTTAAAAACATAAGGAAAGTTGAAACTAACTCTTCGATTTTTTTTTCCTCTATTGCATCCTCTTCATGTATAAGACAGTTTTTTGTATATCTCTCTAAAACAAGAGCACCAACTTTATTCATAGCAGCTCTAGCTGCAGCAACTTGCACCAATATGTTTTTGCAGCAAGCTTCGCTGGAAACCATCTTTTCAATACCTTTAACCTGACCTTCAATTTTTCTTAGTCTCACTTGGATATCTTTTACTAATTCATCATTCATTGTTTTTTCTTTTTCATTTATCATTTTACCACTCCCCTATACAATATAGTGGACAATTGACAGTTAGTCACAAACAAATAAAAAATAAGCCAGTATCCTATTTCTCCGTGGCTTTTTTGATACCAAGTTCTTTAAGCTGTTTATCATCAACCATATTTGGAGCTTCACTCATTGGACAGTAGGCATTTTGATTCTTAGGAAATGCTATTACATCTTTAATGTTTTCAGTTCCTGCTAAGAACATTATCATTCTATCTAGTCCAAAAGCAAGGCCGCCGTGTGGTGGTGGACCGTATTTGAATGATTCTAGTAAGAATCCGAATCTTTCCCATGCTTTTTCCTGCGTAAATCCCAAAACTTTAAGCATAGTTTCTTGCAGTTTAGAATTATGTATTCTAATACTTCCTCCACCTAATTCTTCTCCGTTTAAGACTATATCATAAGCTTTAGCACGAACTCTGCCTGGCTCACTTTCTAGATACTGTAAATCTTCATCCATTGGCATCGTGAAGGGATGGTGTGCAGCAACATATCTATTTTCTTCTTCGCTATAATCAAATAATGGGAACTCTGTAACCCATACAAAGTTAAATTCTTTATTATCTTTTAAAATTTCAAGATCTTTAGCTACCTGTAATCTTAATGCCCCTAAAGACTGCAATGCAACGCTATCTTTGTCTGCAACAATAAGTACTAAATCTCCAGTTTTGGCGTCTACCTTATTTATAACAGATTGCATTTCTTCATCACTTAAAAATTTAGATATTGGCGATTTAATTCCATCTTCTTTATATGCAATCCAAGCAAGTCCTTTTGCTCTATAAGTCTTAACAAATTCACCTAATTTGTCTAACTTCTTTCTTCCCATATCTGCAGCATTACTAACCTTTATAGCTCGTACGCTGCCGCCATTATCTATGGCACCTTTAAATACTACGAATTCACATTCTTTTACCTCTTGGGTAATATCTTTTATTTCCATTCCAAATCTTAAATCTGGTTTATCTGATCCATATTTATCCATAGCTTCTTTATATGTAATTCTTTTTATAGGAAGTTTAACATCCTCATTTACAACTTCTTTAAATACTTTTTTAATTAAAGCCTCATTAACAGCTATAACATCTTCTTCTTCAACAAATGACATTTCTATATCTATTTGTGTAAACTCTGGTTGTCTATTTGATCTTAAATCTTCATCTCTAAAACATCTTGCTATTTGGAAGTACTTATCATATCCAGACACCATTAATAATTGTTTAAACAATTGTGGTGATTGTGGAAGTGCATAGAACATTCCTTTATAATTTCTGCTTGGGACTAAATAGTCGCGAGCACCCTCTGGAGTACTTTTTGTGAGCATAGGTGTTTCTATTTCTAAAAAACCATTCTCATCTAAAAAATCGCGAACAACCTTAGTTGTTTTATGGCGTATCATAAATATTTTTTGCATATCTGGTCTTCTTAAATCAAGATATCTGTATTTTAGACGTACGTTTTCTGAGGCATCTAAACCTTCTTTTATATATATAGGCGGAGTTTCTGATTCAGATAATATCTTTATGTTTTCACCTTTAACCTCTACAAGTCCTGTAGGCATATTTTCATTTGGAGACTGTCTTCTAATAAGTTCCCCAGTTACAGCAATACAGTATTCTGGTTTCACTAAATCTGCCTTTTGAAAAGCCTCTTTATTTATTTCTTCTCCAAATACTAATTGTAATAAACCTGTTCTATCTCTTAAGTCTATAAAAACAAGTCCTCCTAGATTTCTTTTTCTTTGAACCCAACCCATTACTGTTATTTTATTTGATATATGCGATTCCCTAAGATCACCACACATATTGGTTCTCTTTAAACCATCTAATGCTTCTGCCATTTTACTTCCTTCCTCTCTAAATACTATTTTTATTACTTATTTGTCAACTCTCAATTATCAATTATATAAAGTATTGAGCAGTTCAATTTTTTTATCAATCATCTCATCTACTCTTTTTACGTACTCTCTAACATCTTTGATATTGGCAAACCTTTCATGTCTGTTTTCCTCTAAAAAAACAACTTTACAAACTGCATCTGCACCAAGTGCAATAACTGTCTGTTTCTCCTCAATCATTTGAATATTGTATATTCCTTCTTTTCCAGGCGTTGTATATCCAATATTTTCCATATTGCCCACCATATTTTTCTGCCTATACATATAATACGGTTTCATATGAAGTTTTTTAGATAATTCAACAGTGTGCTCATACATTTGGTTTAATTCTTCTTGAGCTGGAACTTGAAACCTATAATTATTAAGCATATTTTCATGGAGTTTTGAAGCTCTTTTTATGGACATTCCATGAATTGTAATACTATCAGGTTTCATTTGGGATATTTTATCGCAAGTTCTTATTATATGTGAAATCTTCTCTCCCGGTAGCCCTACTATTAAATCCATATTTATATTATCAAAGCCTAGTTCCCTTGCCATAGCAAATTTTTCGTTAACACTATTTACAGAATGAGTTCTCCCAATCAATTCCAAAGTATCGTCGTTCATAGTTTGAGGATTTATGCTTATCCTATGTACTCCATACTTTTTCATTGTAGTTAACTTTTCAAAGGTAATACTATCTGGTCTTCCGCATTCTACTGTAAATTCACTCACATTATCATTTTGAATAAAAGCTTCATAAATACACTTCATTATAAATTCAAATTGCTCATCATTTACGGAAGTTGGAGTACCACCTCCAAAATATACACATTCAATGTTAAGCTTCTTACCTTTAACGTAATCACTTATCTCTTTAATTTCATGCGACAATGCCTCAAGGTAAGGTTCTACTATGTTTTTGCAACTGCTTATAGGATTAGATGCAAATGAACAGTATAAACAACGTGTAGGGCAAAAAGGCATACCAATATAAACACTTATATTGTCTTTCTCTTTGTTTACAATATTTTTTTCAAACTTTGCAACATCAATACAAAGTCGCGCCTTATCTTCCCTTGTAATATGTTTTTCTTTAAATTCAGCTATGATATCCTTCTCAGAAATATCCTTTTGGAGTAGCTCAAGAGCTCTTTTAGAAGGTCTAATTCCTATTAAAGTTCCCCACGGTAGCTCACGAGTTGTATCCTTTGAAAAATATAAGAAAACAGCTTTTTTAACCTCTTCTTTAAGTTTGTATAATTTATTAATTGTGTACTCAAAACTTTCAAAACCCTTTTGTATAACTACCATATCTTCTTTTACTTCAATATTAAAATCATAATTTTCTTCAACAAATTTAATATCTGGAAATAAAAAAAATAAATTTATGATTTGATATACATCATAATTAAATTCTGCGTTATTTAATTTTACCTTAATCATCCTAACTCCTTAATGAAACATAGCTTATAAAATTCCTTGTGCTATTATCCCTTATATTAATTCTGTAAAAATGGATTGTTTAATTTTTCATTATTTATCGTGCTACATGGTCCGTGACCAGGATACACTATAGTGTTCTCTGGCAGACATAAAAGCTTTGATTTAATACTAGTAATTATAGTATTAAAATCTCCTCCTGCAAAATCTGTTCTTCCGATTGAACCTGCAAAAAGAGTATCTCCGGTGAAAGCACAGTTTTTTATTAAAAAGCTCATACCACCAGGTGTATGTCCAGGTGTATCTATACATGTAATTTCCAAATTAGAAATTCTTATTATATCCCCATTATTTAGTAACTTATCTGCTCCACCTTCAATAAGCGGCCCAAACAAATTTACGCCTTTAGTTATTAAATCATCGTCTTTTTTACTCATACACACTACTGCATTTGTGATGGTTTTAAGCTGCGCGACTCCTGATGTATGATCTAGATGTCCATGTGTCAATAGTATATACTTAACTTTTGCACCTATAGTATCTATGGCCTTAACAATATCATCCACATCTCCACCTGGGTCTAACACTATCGCTTCATTGGTGTTTTTATCCATTACAATATAACAATTTGATCCATATATTCCTGTAACAACTTTTCTAATTTCCATTTTAATCCTCCTAGAAGTCTTTTTTACTCTCTAAAAGTAAGGTTACTGGTCCATCATTCTGTATATAAACCTGCATATCTTCTCCAAAATCTCCAGTTTTAACTTTACCTAACACTTCACTACACTGCTTAACAAATTCTAAATATAATATTTCAGCTTGCTCTCCACCAAGAGCTCTCATAAAATTTGGTCTTCTACCTTTTCTGCAATCTCCATATAACGTAAATTGAGAAACTACAAGAAGTTCCCCCCCTACGTCTATTAATGACTTACTCATTTTCCCATCTTCTTCAAAAATCCTCAGGTTTAATATCTTATCCTTTAGGAATTTTATATCATCCTCCGTGTCGCCTTCGCAGATTCCAAGTAAAACATTTAATCCAAAACCTATTTCACTAACTAATTTACCACTAACTTCAACTTTTGATGATTTAACTCTTTGCACTACTGCTCTCATAAATATTCCTCTCCTAAATTAAGCAAAACAATTCTCTTAATTTTTTATTCTATAAACTTCCATTACACCCGTTAACTTAGTGATTTTCTTTTGTAGTTCTTTCAAATTCTCAATATCAGCAACTCGTAGCTTTATATTTATTAAAGCCACATTATTTTTTAAAGTTTTTGCATTGATTGAGTATAATTGTGTTTTTGTAAGCGTTATTATCTCCATAATATGAGACAATAGTCCATACGTATCATCAGCTTTAATTTGAATCTCGGTAATATAGCCTTTTCCTTCGGGCGCTCCCCAGCTTACCTCAACCACTTTATTTATTTCACTATTTATTAAAGCTTCAACATTTTTGCAATCGCGTCTATGAACAGAAACTCCTCGTCCCTTAGTGATGTACCCTACTATTTCATCACCTGGAACTGGATTACAGCACTTAGCAAACCTCACAAGTAAATTGCCCTCACCCTTAACTATTAGACCTTGGTAATCCATTATTTTTTTATCATCTTTACATTCACTCTTGGTTATCTTTTGCTCAATGTCCTCAATGGTCATATTCTCTTGCTTGTTTTTATTTTCAAAACTCTCTCTCAACCTATTAATTACAGTTGGAGGCATAATATCTCCCACTCCAACATAAGCAAATAAATCGTCTACAGTTCTAAAATTATATTTCTTATATATTTTTTCTATTGCTTCGCCCTTAGCAATTTCTCCAAAATTATATCCTTGTCTCTTAGATTCCCTTTCTAATAATTCTTTACCTTTTTCAATACTCTCATCTCTTTTAGCCTTTTTAAACCAAGCTTTTATTTTACTCTTAGCTTGATTGCTCTTTGTAATATTCAGCCAATCAATACTAGGTCCCTTAGGCGTAGATGAAGTTACAATTTCAACTATTTCTCCAGTTTTCAAGTGGTATTCTAAAGGTACCATTCTTCCATTTACTTTCGCACCCATGCACTTATGCCCTATATCTGTATGAATTCTATAAGCAAAATCAATTGGCGTTGCGTCAAGTGGTAAATTAATAACCTCACCCTTTGGCGAAAATACAAAAACTTCATCTGAAAACAAATCAGTTTTAAACCCTTCCATAAACTCTTCTGCGTCAAAAGTTTCCCCTTGCCACTCAAGAATATCCTTAAGCCATGAAAATTTAGGGTCAGAATTTTGCTCTCCACTGCCCTCTATCCCCTCTTTATACTTCCAATGAGCTGCAATGCCATATTCTGCTGTTTTATGCATCTCGTATGTTCTAATTTGTATTTCAAAAGGTTTCCCGTGCGGTCCTATCACCGTTGAATGTAATGATTGATACATGTTGGGTTTTGGCATTGCAATATAGTCTTTAAACCTTCCAGGAATTGGTTTATACACAGTATGCACTATACCTAGAGCTGCATAACAATTTCCAATATCATTTACTAAAATTCTAACTGCCGTTAAATCAAAAACTTGATCTAAAGTCTTATTTTTAGTAACCATCTTTCTATAAATGCTGTAAAAATGTTTTGGTCTTCCATCCATTTCAGCTTCTATTCCAACAATATTTAAGTTGAACTTTAATTCCATCACTATGTTATCTATATTTTCTTCTCTCTCAGCTCTTTTTTCTGCAATTTTTCTTACTAAATTATAATATTCGTTCGGATTTAAATACCTGAGTGATAAGTCCTCGAGTTCCCATTTAATCTTAGACATTCCAAGTCTGTGAGCGAGAGGTGCATAAATATCCAAAGTTTCTTTTGCCTTTTGTTTTTGCTTTGCAACAGGCATATATTTAAGCGTTCGCATATTATGAAGTCTATCTGCAAGCTTAATAAGGATAACCCTAATATCCTTTGCCATGGCTAAGAGCATTTTGCGAACATTATCAGCTTGTTCCTCTTCCTTAGTCTTATATTTTATTAGTCCAAGCTTAGTTACACCCTCCACTAAATTTGCTACTTCTATGTTAAACTCCCTGCTTACATCATCAAAAGAATATACGGTGTCTTCAATTACATCATGAAGCAAACCTGCAACAATTGTGCTAGTATCAAGTCCCATCTCTGCTAAAATGCAGGCTACTTCTAATGGGTGCACAATATAAGGCTCACCCGACTCTCTCTTTTGCTCTTTATGTGCAGCGTAAGAAAAATTAAAGGCTTTAATAATAAGATCTTTGTCTACAGCATTACAATTAGTTTCAATCTTATGTAACAATTTTTCTAACATGCTTATACACTCCTAAAATCAAAGGCTGGTTAAATAACCAGCCAATACTTTTTACTAATATTATATAATATCTTGTAGGATTTTGCAATTTTAATTTAGTAATTCACTACACTAAATTTAAATAAGAACTAAATATCATATTTTACAAGAGACTTTATATCATAACCCTGCAATTTGTCTTTTCCATTAAGCTCTGTTAATTCAATTACAAAGTTTAAGGAAACAACTTCTCCACCCATTTGCTCTATAAGTTTTGTTACTGCTACAACTGTCCCACCCGTCGCAAGTAAATCGTCGACTATCGCTACTTTTTGTCCAGGCTTTATTGCATCTTTATGAATTTCAAGTTTATCCGTGCCATATTCAAGGGCATACTCAATTTCTATTGAGTCATAAGGTAACTTACCAGGTTTTCTAACTGGTACAAATCCTGCGCCAAGAGCATAAGCCACTGGTACACCGAATAAAAACCCTCTTGCTTCTGGTCCCACTATAACATCTATTTGCTTATCTTTTAAATATGCTACCATACCATCTATAGTGTACTTAAGTGCATTACCATCTTGTAGTAACGTAGTTATGTCTTTAAAACTGATACCTTTTTTCGGAAAATTTTCTATTATTCTTATACTATTTTTTAAATCCACAGTTATTCCCCCTAAAGTAAAATCAAGGTATATACTTCCACTTATATAAGTGGGAGACTTTCCTTCTAAATTGTCGTTAAAATACGAGACTATTTTTTAGTTCATTATCTAAGTACTTTGATATCTGTAGTGCTCTATTTTTATCTGTGGTAATAAATAACTCAACAACAATTTTAGCATTATCCATTCTTCCAACAGGATTAATTGTAGGCATTACCTTTAATGCCAATTTCAATACTGTATCTTCATTAATAATCTTAATATTATGAGTTTTTAGAAGTGCACAAATTCCATAATTATTGGTGCACTTTAATTGCTTTATACCTTCCTCTGCGATTATTTTATTTTCACTTTCAAGCTTTGTTTTACTATAACTAGTACCTATCATTACCAAATCCATATATTTATTTATGGACTTCATCTTGTAGTAAGACGAAATTGCTTGCGCTAGTTTAAATGTAAGCCCTGAAGCACATAATCCCTTGAATGGATAATTGCAACCCCTCTGTTGTGGATCCACAACAATAGTGTCAGGAACGTTTTTAATAGGTTCGTGAAAATCTGTGACTATAACATCAATTCCTATGTATTTACATGATTCTATTTCACTGATAGAATTGATTCCACAGCCTAATGTTATTATAAGTCCTGGTCCTAAATATTTTATATGATTATTAATATCTTTTTCATTTAAATCACGGTTTTCACTTAGTTCACTTGGTATAAAATACTCAACATCAGCATTTACAAACTTCAGTACTAGCATCAATAAAGAAATTGCCGTAATACTATCCACATCATAAAAACCATAAAGGACAATTTTTTCTCTCTCATTTATAGCTTTGACAACTCTATATAATGCAGCTTCCATTCCTTTTAATAAAAATGGATTATACATATTGTAATCTATATAGCTATTTTTATTCATTTGCATGTTTTTAAGATAATCCAGCATAAAAGCTCCCCAAAGTTAATAAAAAACACATTGGTATAATTTAAATTAGTTTTTTTAATAAATACAAAAGTATTATATTCCAATGATTCCCTACTCAATAATTGATTTTAAATTTTCTAATTTCCTTTTATAAAAATAAAAAGCAAAGAAGTAATTAATACATCATACTTCTCTGCTTTAATTTTTAACCATTTGAAACAATCCTTAGCTTAGTTATCTGTTACATATTAGTAATCTTAAGCAGCTTAGACTGTTGCTTTCTTACTTCTTTTTTTAAGCAACACCCAAACAGGACTTGCTATAAAAATTGAAGAATAACATCCAACTAATATACCGATTATTAATGGTAAACTAAGCTCTCTTATAGATGGTACAAATATATATACCGCAATTATAGTAAATAAAGTTGTAGCAACTGTATTTATTGATCTTGCCATGGTTTGTGTAATACTGGCATTAGTAATATCTTCTATAGACGCTTTCCTCATATTCTTTTGATTTTCTCTTATTCTATCAAATACAACAATAGTATCATTAATAGAGTAACCAACTATAGTCAGAATAGCCGCTATAAACGTTGCGTTTACCGGTATTTGGACTACTGCATACACTCCAACCATAATTAGAATATCATGTAGTAATGCAACTATGGCTGCAACTCCGAATTTAAATTCAAATCTTAATCCTATATACGCTAGCATACAAATCATAGCAATAATTAAGCCCCTCATAGCTTTTGTCTGTAATTCACTACCAACAGACGCGCCTATCGTATCTTGTGCAGTTAATTCACTAGCTTTAAACTCTTTCTTAATTTCTTTTAGCATGGTTGCTGTTTCATCAGCAGAAAGAGCATCACTTTTTATGGTTATTTCCAAATCCTTACCATCATCTAATGTTTTTGATAAGTATTCACCCTTTGCGTGCTTATCAATTATTTTATCTACATCGGCTTTTTTAAATTCCTGCTTCATATTTATAGTAAGTGCTGTACCACCTTTAAAATCTATACCTAAGTTTAGCCCCTTTGTTACCATGAACCCCATTCCTATTACAATTATGAATAGAGACATAGCAAACCATAGTTTTGTTTTTTCAACTATTTTTAGCATATGCTTACCCCCTTTTCACGCCAAAATGAGATGTCTTACTTAGTAGTCCCATTTCGACAGCTAATTTTAATAAGAATTTAGTGCTAGTAAGTGCTGTAAATACACTTATACCTATACCAATCATCAATGTAAGTGCAAACCCTTTAACTGTGCCTGTTCCAACTGTATATAGAACTAAGGCGGCAATTATAGTTGTGATGTTTGAATCTAATATTGATGACAATGCTCTATGAAAACCAGCATCTACAGAGGCTTTTATTGATTTTCCGGTTTTAAGTTCCTCTCTTATTCTTTCAAATATTAACACATTAGCATCTACTGCCATACCAACTGTAAGTAAGAATCCCGCTATCCCTGCAAGTGTCAAAGTGGCATTAATGGCTGAGAATGCTCCAAGAACTAAAACCACATATAAAATTAAAGATATACCTGAAATCATACCTGGTACTCTATAATATAAAAGCATAAATATTAATATAACTAATATTCCTATAGCTCCAGCCTTCATACTTAATGGCAATGCATTTTTACCTAAAGTAGCTCCAACTGTTTTAACGGAAACAGCTTTTAAAGTTACAGGCAATGCTCCTGATTTAATAATTTGAGATTTTGTTGTAGCTTCTTCTAATGTCTTGGTTCCTGAGATCATAGCCTTACCGTCTGTTATAACTGAGTCTACTGTAGGATCTGTTAGCACCTCATCATCCATATAAATAGTAATTGACTGTCCTAAAAACTTCTTTGTAGCTACTGCAAATTTATTCTTCCCTGATTCCTTAAGTTCAAGCCCTATAGTAGGTTTATTATCTTGACCTATGTATGCAGTAGCATCTTTTACATCTTTACCAGTAAGAATTGTCACTTTATCAGGACCAACAAATTTAAGCTCTCCTGATTTTGCAACAGTATCAAGAATTTCTTTAGAATCGAATTTTCCTGGTATATCAATTCTAATTCTATTATCACCTTCTTTGGCAACTAGTGTCTCACTAACTCCCATTTTGTTGACTCTCATAGATATAAGTTCAATTGTTGTGTCCAATGTTTTTGAATCAACCTTCCCACCTTGAACTTCTTCTAAGACAGAAATTCCACCCTGTAGATCTAACCCTTTATTTATTGTTTCAGTAAATGGTTTAAACCTATAATTTCCTATTTCAAGTCCATAGAAACCTGCAAATGCCAATACCCCCACAACTAAAACACTAGTCAGAAAAAGCATCATACTTTTTTTCTTTTTCATCTTTATCACCCCTTCGCTGCATATTCATAAGTGAATTATATTATAATTAACTAATTTAGTCAATATTTGTCAAAATAATTCTACTTATTCATAGTTTTTGATTTTAAAGCTATAGCACATTCTATCCTTTTCTTTTGCATCTTGCATCCAAGTTCATAAGGAATATGCATATCTCCGTTAAAGTTAAAGTTATTTGCTTGGCATCCCCCACTACAATAAAATTTGGCCCAGCACTGCATACATGTAGGTTTGTTGTAAATATGTGCTTCTTTAAACTCTTGCACAATTTTTTTATTAGTAATTCCATTATATATATCGCCCAGTATATAATCTTTATTACCAACAAATTGATGGCAAGGATATATTTCTCCTTTAGGGGTAACTGCTATATATTCATGACCCGCTCCGCATCCAGAAATTCTCTTATAGACGCATGGTCCACCTTTTAAATCTATATTAAAATGGTAAAATTTAAATTCATTTCCATCCTTATGTCTCTGAAGCATATCCGTATATAATTTATCATATTGCTCAAAAATGACTGGTAAATCTTCTTCTCTAATTGAAAGTTCATGTTCCTTTGGTAACACTACTGGTTCTATAGATATTTCTTTAAACCCTAAATTTGCCATATGTTTTACATCTTCAAAAAAGTCAGTATTTCCTCTGGTAAAGGTTCCCCTCGCATAATAAGCTTTTGACTTATCTCTCATATCAACCATTTTTTTGATGTTAGGAAGTACTCTATCATAGGAACCGCTTCCATCAACTCTTACTCTAACCTTATCATTAACAGATTTTCTACCATCTATGCTAAGTACTATATTGCCCATATTTTCATCCATATATTTCATGATTTCATCATTAAGTAATGTAGCATTAGTTGTCATTGTAAATCTTATACTTTTTTTATATTTTTTCTCTTGCACTTTAGCATATTCCACTACTTCTTTTATCATATCAAAAGCCATGAGTGGTTCTCCACCAAATAAATCTATCTCAATGTTTTTTCTCGTTCCAGATTTTTCCAGAACAAAATCTATTGCTTTCTTTCCAACTTCCGCTGACATTACTTCTCTAGCGCCATGATACTCACCCTCATCAGCAAAACAGTATTTACATCTTAAATTACAATCGTGTATTACATTAAGACATAAAGCTTTTATGTACGACTCCGCTTGTCCACTTTCTTTTGCAATTGATTCATATAAATCTTTTGTGTATAGCATTTCTTCCTGTATTAAACTTTGAATTTCACTATACGCTTCCTCAATATCTTCTACATTATATTTATCTTTTAAACTTTCTATTAACTCTTCTTTTTCCCCAAGGGAAACCTCATCTAAAAGATCATAAACTATTTCATCGACTACATGTAGCGCTCCAGAATTTACATCTATTACGTAGTATTCTCCATTTTGGATATATTTATGAATTAATGACAATTTTATTCCTCCTAACAAATTTAAAGCAGTAACCTTAAGTTACTGCCACATTAATATTATTCGTTTTCACAAGCTAAGTTTGCTACTGTGCAAGAAGTTTTACATGCTGATTGGCATGAATTAGCACATTCTTTGCATCCTGGTTTTTTCAAACTTTCTTTAATGCTTGATTTGTTTATAGTTCTTATATGTTTCATTATTATTCCTCCATATCGTAAAGTTTCTGCATAATTATATCATAATATCTTAGCTAAATAAAGTATTCTTATAGATTTATTCCAAGCATTCCTGAAAAAGCACCTGTGCCTAGAGCTAAAGCTGTTCTTACTACTTCCCTCATACCTATAGCAGTGCTTCCACCACCAACTACTTTAACTAGGTATAAAACTAACATGTAAGTAGCTGCCACCATGATACCCATTAGCCAACCTTTTTCTCCAGCTTTTTTTGCAGCAAATACAGATCCATAAAGCACACTGACTAATGTTATTACAATGTAAAAAACGGATGTTACCTTCATGCTAGCTGGTAAAAAGGTTGTTATTATAGAATAAATCACTAATATAATTAAGGTTAAAATTGCAGCCCTAAATACTCCTTCTGCAGCATAAGAATATTTTTTTTTGTTTTCCATGTATATCCCCCCTTACTATAGATTTCAATATTGTTTTCATTGAAATCTATAGTATTAATTATGATTAAAAAGGGGGGTTTATTACTAATTTTCTACTTTTTCTCTACTACTTCATCACTGTTTAAATTTATAACTGTGCCTATTCCACTTTTTGATAATTTAATTCTAGCTCTGTCTGGACCACTTTCCAATATAATGTAGTCATCTTGAATGTTGATTATTTTTCCCATTATACCGCCCTTAGTCATTACTTCATCATTTAATTTTAAATTATTTAAAAGTGTAGCATATTTTTTCTTTCTTTTGTTTTCTGGTATAAATACTACTAGATAAAATACCGCAAGCATTAACACTATAGATATTAAAGAACCGAATTGTCCCATTTATGTTCCCCTCCTTTCAATAAATTTTTTTTAAACTTATAATAAAATAATTTCCCATAAACTTAATCCCTAAAGAACCACAACATCCCTTAGTACATTTATAGGTTAATCATATTATAGTAAATAATTATATTTACTCATTCCACTGAGCAAGTTTCTCAGCCTTAAACTCTTCAAAACAATCATTATCAATGGCATCCCTAATGTCTTCCATAAGTTTATTATAAAAATATAGATTATGAAGCACGCAAAGCCTCATGGCGAGCATCTCTTTTGCCTTAAATAAGTGTCTTATATAGGCTCTTGTATAGTGCCTGCAAGCAGGACATTGACATCCTTCATCAATCGGAGCGCTATCCAGCTCAAATTTAGCATTCATTATATTTATTTTACCATCACTCGTAAAAACATTTCCGTGCCTACCATTTCTTGCTGGCAATACACAATCAAAAAAGTCTACTCCCCTAGATACTGCTTCTAAAATATTACTTGGATATCCCACTCCCATAAGATATATTGGTTTATCCTGTGGTAAGTGTGGAACAACTGCATCAATGATTCTGTACATCTCTTCATGAGTCTCCCCTACTGCAAGTCCTCCTATAGCATAACCATCTAGGTTCATTTTACTAATTGTTTTAGCATGTTCTGTTCTGATATCCTCACAAATACCACCTTGATTTATTCCAAACAACATCTGTTTGTTATTTATGGTGCCCTCAAGAGAATTTAATCTATCCATTTCAGTCTTACATCTAATTAGCCATCTTGTAGTTCTTGCTACTGAGTCTTCTACATATTCTCTAGTAGATGGGTTTGATATACATTCATCAAAAGCCATGGCAATAGTAGATCCTAAATTGCTTTGTATCTGCATACTTTCTTCTGGCCCCATGAATATTTTTTTCCCGTCAATATGTGAATTAAAGTAAACTCCTTCTTCTTTAATTTTCCTCATTTTAGATAGAGAAAACACCTGAAACCCACCGGAATCTGTAAGAATAGGTCTATCCCAATTCATAAATTTATGAAGTCCTCCCATTTGCTTTATAACCTTATCTGTTGGCCTTAAGTGCAAATGATAGGTATTAGATAATTCTACTTGGCAGTTGATTTCTTTTAAATCCATAGTGGAAACAGCGCCCTTAATAACTGCCTGAGTTCCCACATTCATAAATACAGGTGTTTGAATAGTTCCATGAGGTGTTGTAAACTCACCACGTCTTACTTTACCACTTTTCTTAAGTAATTTATACATATTTACCCTACTTTCTATACAATAATTAATATAAAAACATTGCATCTCCAAAACTAAAGAATCTATATCTTTCTTTTACTGCCATATCATATGCACCCATAATTAAATCTTGGCCCGCAAAAGCGCTAACTAACATTATTAACGTGGATTCTGGCAAATGAAAATTTGTTATTATTGCATCAACAATTTTGAATTTATATCCTGGATAAATAAATATATCTGTCCATCCGGATTTTTCCTCTACTCTGCCATTATCATCTGCTATACTTTCGAGTGTTCTATTAGATGTAGTACCTACTGCAATTACTCTGCCACCCGTCTCTTTTACTTCATTAATTATCGCTGCTGCTTCACTACTAAGCATATAGTACTCTGAATGCATTTCATGTTCTTCCACTGTTGCGGCTTTTACAGGTCTAAAAGTACCCAGACCTATATGAAGTGTTACAAATACAATTTTAACACCCTTAGCTTTAATTTGACTTAGCAACTCATCTGTAAAATGGAGTCCTGCAGTAGGGGCTGCTGCAGATCCTGCAGCTCTTGAAAATACAGTCTGATATCTTTCTTTATCTTCTAATCTTTCAGTTATGTATGGTGGTAGCGGCATCTCTCCGAGTTTATCTAAAACCTCTTCAAAAATTCCTTCGAATTCAAATTCCACTATTCTACTTCCACCCTCAGAAACACTCATGACTGTTGCCTTTAGTTCTCCATTTCCAAAAACAAACCTAGCTCCAATCTTTGCTTTTTTACCCGGTTTAACTAAGGTTTCCCAGTGATTAACATCTATTCTCTTTAGGAGCAGGAATTCCATTTTACCTCCTGTTTCCTCTTTCATTCCTAAAAGCCTTGCTGGTAAAACTCTGGTGTCATTTAGCACTAAGCAATCTCCTGGGTTTAAATACTCTATTATATTTTTAAACTGTTTGTGCTGTATTTCCTTATTTGTTTTATTGACTACCATAAGCCTTGACTCATCCCTTTTTTTAACTGGATGTTGAGCAATAAGCTCCTTTGGTAAGTCAAAATAAAAATCCTTTACTTTCAAAAAAACTACATCCTTTCTTTAGCAAAAATCATTCAAACTTCATCATTAAATACTGTGAATTGTTTTAGATTTTTATGCTTATTCTATTTTTTAAAAGGCCTATTCAAATGTTGATAAGCCTTATTAGAAGCCATCCTCCCCCTTGGGGTTCTTATTATGAATCCTTTTTGAATTAAATAAGGTTCATAGACATCTTCTAAAGTTCCTAATTCTTCTCCTATAAAATAAGATAAGGTCTCTATGCCTACTGGTCCCCCATTAAAATTATCTATAATAGCTTCAAGCATTTTATTATCAATTCTATCAAATCCTTCGTCGTCTATTTCAAGAAGTTCACAAGCAGACTTTGCTAAATTCAAATCAATAATTCCATTCCCCTTAACATCACAATAATCGCGAACCCTCTTAAGCAAACGATTAGCAATTCTCGGAGTGCCTCTTGAACGTCTTGCAACTTCAATTGCAGCATCTTCCGTAATATCTACTTTTAAAATAGATGCAGAACGAATTACTATCTCTTTTAACTCACCTTGCGTATAATATTCCATGGCGCTTAGCACACCAAATCTATCACGAAGAGGTGCTGTTAATAGTCCAATCCTGGTAGTTGCACCAATAAGTGTGAACTTAGGCAAATCTAGTCTTATAGATTTTGCTGAAGCTCCTTTTCCAATTACAATATCTAAAACATAATCCTCCATAGCAGGGTATAATATTTCTTCTACAGCTCTATTAAGTCTATGTATTTCATCAATAAAAATAACATCATAATCGCTCAAACTAGTTAAAATAGCTGCCAAATCCCCTGCTCTTTCAATCGCGGGCCCGGAGGTTACTTTTAAGTTACCCTTCATTTCCTTTGCAATAATGTTGGCAAGTGTTGTCTTACCAAGCCCAGGAGGACCATATAAAAGCACATGATCAAGAGCTTCTTCCCTATTTTGAGCTGCTTTAATGAATATATTTAATTTTTCTTTAATCTTTGGTTGACCAATATACTCTCTAAGTTTTTGGGGTCTTAGCGAATACTCTGCTTCCATATCTTCTTCAATGACCGATGAAGTAATAATTCTTTCCTCAATATCATCCATAGTGTACTCCCACCTTAGTTCATCAAATATTTCAAACAATCTTTAATCATATTTTCAAGTGATTGTTCTTTACTTATAGCTTTTAATGCTTTTTCTGCTTCCTTTTCAGAATATCCAAGGGAAATAAGCGCTCCTAAAACCTCTATAAGTTTTCTATCATCTTCTAAATTACTACCTGAAATTTGTGATAAAGTGTTAGCTGCTGACTGTTCAATATGAATTTTTTCTCTGAGCTCTAGAATTATTCTTTGAGCAATTTTCTTGCCTATTCCAGGTGCCCGTATTAAAGTTTTTTCATCTCCCGACACAATCGCATATTTTAAATTTGTAACACTGCAAATAGAAAGTAATGATAAGCCAGCTTTTGACCCAACTCCATTTATACTAATTACAAGGCTAAACATCTCTATCTCTTCTTTTGTTAGAAATCCGTATAGTCCAATAAAATCTTCTCTAACAATTTGTTTTATATATAATAATACATGCTCGTTAGTTTTGGGCATCTTTGCCATAGTACTTCCAGAGGTATATATTTTGTAACCCATGCCGTTATTATCTACTACAATATAGTCCTTATTAATGCCTACAAAAATTCCATTTATATATTCGTACATATATTTCCTCCTTGATGCTTTCTTCGTGAATATAAATTATTAATTGCTATCATCACATTTTTATAAAGGCTACATAACACTTTACCACCTAAACGGTATTAATTCAATAATTAAGATGCATGAAAATAAATAATAAGTCAAAAAACCTTAAGAAATACATTTTTCTTAAGGTTTTAGTACATATTTTTTTATTTCACATTAGGATGTTAAGACTTTAATAAACCCCTAGCATAATCAAAAGCCTTTTCGGGTGTTTTAAATTCTCCTTTTTCATATTCGGCGCTTTCTTCCGCATCCTTACTACCATCACTGTCTTTACTATATTTTCTACCGCGAATTAGGTCATCCACCAAGCCATCTTTCTCTTTCAAATCACCTATCTTGACATATTGTAATTCCCCTTTGTCTCGAGCTTCAAAGTCATATTTCTGCTGTTTACCATTTGCTATATAAACATTTGAATTAAATAGTTTATGAGCTGTTATGTCTCCATTTTCATCTGTTTTATAAATTGTTACAAGGTCCTCATATACTCCCAAAAAATACCTGTTAGCATTGTAACTGTACCTATTACTATTATTAACAAAAACTATTTCATCATTACTCATACTAAAAACTGTGTAACCTTGGTTTTTAAAAAATTCATTAAGTTCTAACTGTGTTTTTTTGTTTAGCACATCCGAACCATTAAATTGTTTTTCGAGCACCATATTTCTAACTTCATTGTCTTTATATCTAATCTTAAACATAAATTTTGTATCCTGAGATACCCTAACCAATTTAGTATTCACGGACGTTTGCATTAAATTATTTTTGTCATTATCATTAATACTTTTCGCAGTGAATTTTAAATATGGCAATTTGCCACAAGCTTCAAGCTTTAAATCATTTTTATTCATATAGTGATTAAGAGAATAGTTAGCACCAACGAAAGTTATTAAAATTATTGTAAATATTGAATATAAAATTTTTCTGTTTTTCATATTACCACTCCTTATTTGAAATTATGTCCATATAAGGGGGTATTCATTCAATAAATTGAAAAATATAACTTAAATATCAATTTCCTATAATCATAAAGGTGAAATGTATGTATCAATGAGACAGATAGTATATAATAAATTTTACAGACCCTTAGTTTATGTAATTAAATCATCTCCTTCGGAGCTGCAATATTAATATATACCTTGAAAGGAGTTTATTATGACGATTTATAGATTATCAAATGATTTAGTATTCCCAGATCCATCTCTAAGCGACGCGGATGGACTTTTAGCCATTGAAGGCGACCTATCTCCCGAGAGATTACTACTTGCGTATTCTAATGGAATATTTCCATGGTTTTCAGAAGACGAGCCTATACTTTGGTGGTCACCTGATCCAAGATTTATTGTTTATCCAAAAGATATTAGAATTTCACATTCTATGAAAAAACTACTTAAAAAGAGTACATATAGGGTTTCCTTTGATACTTGTTTCAGAGATGTTATATGTAATTGTTCTAATACAAGAAAAGAAACAGGTACATGGATTACAAATGAAATGATTGAAGCTTACTGCAAGCTTCACGAACTCGGCTATGCCCATTGCGTGGAAACCTGGTACAAAGATAAGTTAGTTGGTGGATTATACGGCATAAGTATAGGAAAATGTTTTTTTGGTGAATCAATGTTTTCAACTATGGATAATGCCTCTAAGGTAGCCTTTACTACTCTAGGCAAATCATTGGAAGAAAAAGGATTTTCTATGATTGACTGTCAGGTTCATACAACTCATTTGGAAAGTTTAGGAGCAGTTTATATTCCAAGAGAAAAATTCTTGGAACTTATGAAAAAAGAAATTTCAATAAACCCTTTAAAATTGTGCTTTTAAGTTGCACAATTCCTTAATTATTCAAGCTCTAAAACTTCTTACAAACAGAAACACTGAAGCATGGAAACGCATTGACAAACTCCAAGTATTATAATATGATTAAATAAATATTGCTTAGGTACTTTTGTCACCGGATAAATGTACTGAAATCATAAGCGTTAGGAATTCATGCCGTTAGGTCTTAGGGTATGAATCGCCTAATGCTTTTTTTTGTTAGGAGGATTATAGTATGAAAACTAAAATTAATACAAGCATTAAACATAAAATAATTAATAAAAAGGGGATATGTAAAAGTATGAAAACAAAAACTAATACAAGCATTAATAAATTATTTTTTAAATATGTGTTGTTAAATGTAATCAGCATGATAGGGTTGTCTTTCTACATATTGGCAGATACGATATTTGTATCAAGAAATATGGGTAATAACGGTTTAACTGCATTGAATTTAGTATTGCCTATTTATAGTCTTGTGAATGGTATCGGTTTAATGCTCGGCATGGGAGGTGCCATAAGGTATTCCATCCTCTGCGGAGAGGGAAATTTCAAAAATGCAAGCAAGACCTTTACGCAAACCATCTATATGGCTCTTGCCTTTGGGTTCCTATTTACGGCAGTCGGAGCATTCTTCTCTGGTGATATTGCGAGACTGCTAGGTGCTGATGCAGAGGTAATGCCAATGGCAAGTTCATACCTAAGAACAATACTGCTATTTTCCTGTGCTTTTATGGTAAACACTGTGATTGTTTGTTTTGTACGGAATGATAACAATCCGAAGCTCTCGATGATTGCCATGCTTGCAGGAAGCTTTGGCAATGTCATTCTTGATTATATTTTTATATTTCACATGAATCTTGGTATGTTCGGCGCCGCATTTGCGACAGGTCTTGCCCCTATCATAAGTATTGGCATACTGTCTATCCATCTTATACAGAAGAAAAACCGTTTTAAATTAGTAAAAACATCCTTACAAAAGAAGTATGTAAAAAAAATATTTTCGCTCGGATTACCGTCTTTGTTCACCGAGGTATCTTCAGGACTCATTATACTTTTATTCAATATTGAAATTTTAAATCTCATCGGAAACATCGGCGTTGCAGCATATGGAATTATCGCTAACCTTGCTTTAATTGTTGTCGCTGTTTTTACTGGTATTGCACAGGGTATACAACCCATTTTGAGTATAAATTTCGGTACAGGAAATAAAGACAATATAAAGAAAGTATTCAGATACGCTGTGATACTTGCATTTTGTATTGGCTTCGCTTTCTATATTGCAGGGGCGGTTTACCCGAATGTTATTATCCAACTGTTTAACAAGGAGTATAATGCTGCGCTTGCTGATATGGCGACACAAGGTATAAGGCTGTATTTTATTTCCTTCTTCTTCATGGGTTTTAATATTCTAACGTCTTCATTTTTTGCTTCTATTAATCAACCTGCAAAAGCATTTACCGTTTCTCTTGCAAGAGGTTTTATTACTGTTATCCCTTTGATTTTCATTCTTCCGCATTTTCTGCAAATGACAGGAGTTTGGTTAACTATTCCGTGTGCAGAAGTGATTACCTTATTGTTGAGCTTATTCCTTATAAAGAATTATCTCAAAGATGATATTTCTATGCATCCGCCAATTTGACATACTATCACGCTCCATTCGATAGCTTTTATTTTATTACAAAAACAAAAGCTATCGAATATTATACAATATACACTATAGAGTCAGAATCTAAAAAAAGTGAACGGCACCCTGCACGTTGTGCAGGGTGCCGTTCATAATATAATAGTGCAGTCTTTTATTATGTTAGAAATCAACACTACTCTTAATAGTATGCTACCATCTTATCTTTGGTAAAGAATACTAAGTAAAATATTCAATTATTGCCTGCTTAAAATTATTATTTATAAGTTCTGAGATATAATTTTTAATATCCTCGCTGTCTGGTTTTTTATAGACATATTTGAATTTTCCATACGGCCCCCATTTCAATTGCCTTTTTGCTTCATTCAGATCAAGCTTAGTATTTTTAAATCGTTGAACTATCAACTCCTTTGCCGCTTTAGTAAATCTATGTTGAATAAGTTCAAAGCTTACTTCCCCAGTATAATCACCTAGTGCTATTTTTAGTGTTTCAAATAACTCCTTATATTCCTCACGCCAATTATCATATATCATGATAGGTGCAATTATGAATCCTATTGGATATCCAGCAGCAGCAATTTTTTTAACTGCGTCTATTCTCTCCTTAAAACTAGAAGTATTGTGTTCGAAATTATCTATTACATAACGCGAATTTAAAGTAAATCTGAATTTTGTGTGCTTGTTATGTTTTAGCTTTAAAAATGGATCAACATCATTAAATTTCGTTACAAGCCTCAATCTACCATTGGAACTTTCTCCAAAGAACTCTATGCATCTTTTTAAGTTCCCACTTAAGTGTTCAAGCGCAATGGGATCTGTTATACTTGCACATTCAAAGGTCGTAATATTCGGCTTGTTATCCTCTATATAAGTTTGTATATTCTCTAAAATTTCTTCAATATTCATAAAAATCTTCATGAAAGGTTTTTCACCTTGAGTAGTCTGAAGATAGCAATATTCACAATTTGCAGGGCATGAACTTGATAGTGAAAATTGATAATCAGCAGATGGTTTGCAACTCGATAATTTTTTTTGACCGTTTATCGTAAAAAGAACAACCTTTTTAGACATTGCATAATTTTTTTCAGGTGATCCACAATCTATTATTACTCTTTTAGAATTAACTATGGGTACCTTTAAGCTTTCTAAGTGCTCTATAACTTTTTTTGCTGCATCATATTTCAGAACTTTAGGATCTATATATGCAATGTCTGGTATAAATAACTCCATTATCCTCACCTCATAAGTATTATTTTATTAAACAAAGTTATTTATACATCTCAGCTCCTTTATAGTCTTCCTTATTTCTTATTTCTTACTTATTATCACTTAAAAGCACACAATAATTATTGCACCTACTGATTCCATAATAAAACCGCGGTTTTATATTTACCATAGTAACCAAAATATAGGGAGAACGGTATAATAAATATATACCGTTCTCCCTATGTTTCAGTGATTTTACAAACTTAATATTTTTTATCTAGTGTTGTATTTATTGATCACCTTATTTTTTAATTTTTTCCCAAGGGTTTCTCCTATAAATCTATCAATCATTTCTTCCTTAGTAGCTTTACCTTCTACAAATATGTTAAATTTCTTGCAAAGCTTGCCTAGGTCCCCTTTACTTATATCACAAGTCTTAATAAAGCTTTTTGCAGTTTTAACACTAGTCATAGCTATTATACGTTTATACATTTCATCATTAGTCATGGATGCACCTCAAATTTCTTATTTATCAAATACATTATATCATCTTAAATAACATCAATAAATCATTTCTAATTAAATTAATAAGTTTTTTTTAAAAGTCTTCTAGAAATCGAATATTTATGATATTTACCCATTATTTTATTTTTTATTATCATGCAATACTTGATCAATTACAATTACCATTGCTAAGGTAAACGCATAATTTTCTTCTTCATTGATGGCAATTTCATAAGTATCTCCCCACGAAAGCCATTTTTTGTTTATTTGCGCAACTATACTACCATTTTTCACTATTGAAAAATCATGAGCAAAGAAGTCTCCTTCAATCTCGTAATTACCCATATCGCTTTCTATATGGAATTTATTACTAAATAAGGTGAATTCTTTTTTCACTTTGGCAGCATAGTTTCCGCTTAAATATATATTATATTCCGGCAGTAACTTAAATAACTTCTGCTCAATGTATATAATTTCATTATTATTCATATCATAAATTCTAAGTTTATTTCCAAATGAGAAAATCTTTCCTTCTACATTGAATACATCATTACCTGAAACATCTTTAATACTAAAACTGTCACCTATTGAGAATATCTTTTCTCGGATATAAAACTTCACACAAACTCCCCCAATAACATTTATTCCTATATATTTTATTATACATTATAAATATAGTTCCATTAGTTCTAATTTGATTTTACCAAAACCTACATGCATTATCAATAAAACTAAGAAGTTCAAATGGAGGATACGGTTAATTTTTTTCATATATACTTATATTAAAATGGAGCAAAGTTGATAGCTTTGAGGTATCATTAGCTTTTTCTCTCATTGCATTATCAATAGTCCAATAGTAAGGAGTCATTGCAATAAGACTCTTTATATCTTCAGCATTTCCGACATCGATGCTGTACTTAACTTCCACGCTCTGAGTTAACTTAAATCCATCAAATGTTGTTACTTTTTCCTCATGTTTTCTAGCATTTACATATAATATTTCTTTTAAACCATATAAATGTTGAACTCCAGGAGTTATAACAACTAGCTTACCGTTATCCTTTAGAACCCTATTAAGCTCAGTCTCATCTGAGGGTGCAAAATTTCTTATAATGATATCTATAGTGCCTGGCATTATGGGTAGGTTAAAATTACTACCTACTATAAATTTTATTTTTTTATCTCTCTTAGTTGCATAAGTAACTGCAGCTTTCGAAATATCTACGCCAAAAAAATCAATTTCTTTATTTCGGGTGTAGCTAGCTTCTTTTCTATGTATGGCTTCCTTTAATCTGCATAAAAAATATCCTTCTCCACACCCAGCATCAAGTATATTTATATTATTTCCATTTATATTTGATATTATTACATCATTTAGTTTATCAGAAAAAGTGTGATAATACCCTTTATTTAAAAAGTCTCTACGCCCTTCCATCATTTCTTTGCAGTCACCAGGGTCTTTTGTTTTCTTTTGATTAGCAAGCAAAAGATTAATATGTCCTTTACTTGCTATATCATAACTATGATTATTTAAACATACATATTGTTTTTCATACTTTTTTAAACTTAAGTTGCATACGGGACATTTTAATATAGATTCTTTATTTTCTATTGTCACAAAATCACTGCCTTTCTTTAATTTTCTTTAATTTTCTTTAATTTTAGAATGGTTTTTTCGCTAAACTCTACTCCAATTGAATCTAATATAAATATAAATATTGGGATTCCAAGGAGCAGACCCCAAATTCCCATAAAATGCTCTGACACTATTAATGTTACAAAAGTAAAAAATATTGGAAGATTGGTGGTATCAGACATAAACTTTGGGTTTAAAATATAACTTTCAATAGCATGAATTATAAAAATCATAATAAGCACAAATATTACTTTAACTAACCCGCCCATTTTAAAAGCAATTAAACATAGGGGAATTAGCGAAATAAATAACCCCGCCACTGGTATAAGACTTAAAATAAATATCATAAATGCAAGAGCGAATAATTTCGGAAATCCCATTATAGTTAATCCTATCACTGATAATACTGTATTTGCAATGGCTATCATTATTTGAGCCTGTATTACTTTACCAAAGGAATTTAAAAAATTATTACCAAAATAGCTCAAATAATTATATGCCACAGATACTTTACTATATTTAAACTTATGTACAAATTTTAACACGCTGTCCTTCTCTAATATAAATACTAAGCTTAGTAAAAGTGCCATAAAAAAATTAAAACTCCATTTTCCAAAATTAGTTACAAAAATCATAATACTTTGAATACCCGATTTAGCATAATTTGCAATATTAATTTGATTAAACATCGGTGCTAAATACTTCGTAAATCCTTTTGTATTTTCAGAAAAATTAATATATTCCATCTTGCCTAAAATAGATATACTTTCAGAAATAGCAATTGGTATATATTTTACTGCTAGAAGGACTATTGTTACTGTCATAAACATATATATAATTATAGTAATAATAGTTGGATTTACTTTTACTACTCTGTTAATTTGCTTAACTAATAAACTTTGTAGACTATTCACTAAATAAGTAATCATAAATGTTAATAGAATCAAATTAAAAATGGATCTTATTAAATATGCAAATAATATTATTGCTAAAAGCAATAGCATTTTCTCTACGGTTTTTCTATTAAATAACTGTGTTATTGTTTGCATTTAAGGCGCTCCTTCATCTTTTTTATTGTTTTTTGTTAAAATTTATTGAGATTTATTTAAACATTATTTTAATTTTTTCGCTATAATAAATTATTTTTCGGCTATTTCATTATATCAAATTGTTTAACTTATTTCTATTAATTACTATGTACTAAATTTAAAATTTTATAATACACGAAGAATAAGAAAAATGGTGTATAATATATATACTAATAAGAAAGTTTGGTGATGATAATAAATGAAACCTGTAATTATGTTTGTAACTGAATGGTGTCCATATTGTAAAAAAGCACTTACTTGGATGGACGCTATAAAAAAACAAAATCCAGAATACGCTGGTATTGATATTAAAATAATTGATGAAGAGCTTCAACCGGATATAGCAAAACAATATACATACTATTATGTCCCTACGTACTATGTTGACGGAGTTAAAGTTCATGAAGGCGTTGCCTCTAAAAATATTATTAATGGTATATTTGAAAAGGCCTTAAAATAATTTTAATAAACTAAAAATGTAAGAAGATAATTTTAAATTATCTTCTTACATTTTTTTAATTTCATGTATATCTTTTTAATCGCGGGATATACTATTATTGTAGTCGACAAACAAACATTAAACTTATAAAAGGGAGATGTTAGTTATGTTAATAAGTAAACCACTTGTAATTTTAAGCGTAGGCAATATTGCTGGGGCTAAAAATGGGGACTACTAAGTAATTCCGTATGAAAATTAAAATACGGAGTTATAAATCCATATTTTATATGGATTAGTAAAGCCAATGATTATTTTATATAATCATTGGCTTTATGTTTTTTATCTTGTTGATCTAAAATTTTTAGGCTGCTGACTCCCGCCATGATTTCTTCCATTTCTTCTAGCATTGCCTGATTGTTGAGGCTTTCTTGTTGAAGGTTTATTTGCCTTATCATTACTTGCTATTACAGGTTCATTACTTGCAGGATAAGGATGATCTTCAATTACTGGTATTGATTTTGATATAACCTTTTGAATATCCTTAAGAAAAGGTTTTTCTTCTTCATCGCAAAACGAAAGTGCAACTCCACCAAGTCCTGCCCTACCAGTCCTTCCTATTCTATGAACATAAGTCTCTGGTATATTTGGCAAATCAAAATTGATTACATGAGATAATTCATCAACATCAATACCTCTCGCTGCTATATCTGTTGCGACTAATACTCTTGTTATACCCGACTTAAAATTATTTAAAGCAAGTTGCCTAGCACTTTGAGATTTATTACCATGAATAGCTTGTGCTTCTATTCCTACATTGTTAAGGTCCTTCGTGATTTTATTTGCACCATGCTTTGTTCTTGAAAATACTAAGGCAGAAACTATGGACTTATCTTTTAGCAAATGAATAAGTAGCGGTTTCTTATCTTTTTTATCCACAAAATATACTGATTGTTCAATAAGCTCAATGGTAGATGAAACAGGTGTCACTGCTACTTTTACTGGATCCACAAGAATAGAATCAACTAGCTTTGAGATTTCTGTTGGCATAGTCGCTGAAAATAACATAGTTTGTCTAATTTTAGGTAGTTGCGCTATAATTTTTTTTACGTCACGCAAAAATCCCATATCAAGCATACGGTCTGCCTCGTCAAGTACAAACATTTCCACATGGTGTATGTTAATGTATTTCTGTTGCATTAAATCGAGTAATCTACCAGTAGTGGCAATTAAAATATCTACTCCATCTTTTAAAGCATCAGTTTGTTTTTTTTGTGATACGCCTCCGAAAATAACTGCACTAGTAAGATTCATGTGTTTACTATAGGCTGTAAAACTTTCTCCAATTTGAATTGCTAGTTCCCTAGTAGGTGCGAGTATTAAGGCCTTTATATTTTTAGGTCCCTTTATAACTTTTTGCCTCCCACAAAGAATTTGCAGTATAGGAATAGCAAAAGCCGCTGTCTTTCCAGTGCCTGTCTGAGCACAGCCTAGAAAGTCTTTTCCTTCCAATATAGTAGGAATTGCAGCTTCTTGTATAGGCGTAGGTTGCACATAACCTTCAGTTTTTAAAGCCTTGTTTATTGGTGTAATAAGATTTAAGTCTTCGAATAACATTTTTTTCTCCTTTGGAAGTGGCTGTCTTTGACTTTAAATGTCACAAATCACTGATATCCTGTTATGAATTTTCCCGAAAATTGGAAACAACAACTTTCTTACATGATTATATTGCATCTAAGAAACCACCCTTTTATTAGTGATATGAGCATATTTAGGCTGATTTTTCTTCATTTAGCTCCGACTTTGTAGGTCTATGATGTATAAATAAATATGTTTCTTTTATATCAACTTCAATCTTATAACTGTTTTAATTCAACTATTCGTTGCACTCATATTTTTTTATTATAACATATTTCGACTCTTGTTGCTATTCTTCTATTTTCCATAAATAATGTTGAATATAGCTGTTAATTTACCACAAACTATATCTACAAAATATTTTTTTTACAAAAGGAGACATTTATATGAATGAAAACTTTAATTACCCTATGAACGTACCTGAGCAAAAACAAGATAAACAACCAGGATTAGAAACGCTTATGAATCCAAGACCTATTTTTGAAAATTTAAATTGCATAGGTTCTGGAAAATTAATGAATAAAGTTGCCTTAATTACAGGTGGCGATAGTGGCATTGGAAAAGCAATTGCTCTTGCATACGCCAGAGAAGGAGCTGACATAGCCATAGTATATCTTGATGAGCATGAAGATGCAGAAGAGACAAAAAAACTTATTGAGGCAAAGGGTAGAAAGTGTATTTTAATTGCCGGAGATATAGGAGACGATACCTTTTGCAATGATTCTGTAAATAAAATAATAAAAGAATTTAGTAAATTAGATATTCTTGTGAACAATGCCGGTGAGCAACATCCCCAAAATAGTATTGAAGATATTACAAAGCAGCAACTAGAGAAAACTTTTAAAACAAATATTTTTGCCATGTTTTATATGGTTAAAGCTGCATTACCCCATTTAATAGAGGGTGCTACTATTATAAATACTTCATCGGTTACAGCCTACAAAGGCCACGAAACATTAATTGATTACTCCTCAACTAAGGGAGCAATAGTTACCTTCACCCGTTCTTTAGCTCTTTCATTAGCAAGTAGAAAAATACGAGTTAACTCAGTGGCTCCAGGCCCCATATGGACACCTCTTATACCGTCTTCCTTTAGCGCAAATGAGGTTGGTAAATTTGGGAGCAACACTCCTATGGGAAGGCCAGGTCAACCTGTAGAACTCGCTGAAACTTATGTGTTTTTAGCTTCCGAAGGTTCTTCATTTATAAGCGGTGAAACTATTCATGTAAATGGCGGCAATATTATAAATGGTTAATACCTGGTATCATCCAGCTTACAAGTGGCATGTTTCTTATCATAACTAAATAGGAAAATACAAAATAGGCGTCAATTTTTTGAGGCCTATTTTGTTCGCTTTGTGGTACCTTTATTTCTACCTCTCTCCTTTTGCAATTTTTTAAAAATTTATAATTATTTTATTTCTATTGGAAATAGCTTCACTTAATTTGTTAATATATCCACACATATAATAATAGTACATTGGCAAATATATATACCAATAGTATTATTAATAAGTAATTTGATCCTTGTATATTTTTTAAAAATTTCTTAAAATAATTTATTTTTTAAGGAGGAAGATATTATCAAAATCAAAATTTTTACTTTCACGCTTTTTGTTAGTTTACTTCTTAATATTTGCAATATGACAATAGCCTCGGCTACAAATTTTACTTTTACAGATCAAAACGCTAATAAGTATAACATAATAATGAAGCAAGACCTACTCTGCCTAATGATAGCTTATTCTGAATATATTACAAGTATTGAAGAAAATAATGGACACGTATATTTAATAATGAAGTCTGGAAAAAAATTATGCTATGATGACAAGAAAGAGAAAAATTCACAAGAAAAACTATCAAACCCAGATCTTCAAGACACGTTAGATCAAATTTATCCCCTTTCTGCTGTTAAAAGCATTATGGAGTCTAATTTTGATCCTGGTCGCTTTCGGTCCTACGACTTATTATCAGAAGTTTATGGCACTTCAAAAAAAGCTGTAGAATCCAAACTTACAAAAGTCAAAGTAGGTTATAGTAATTTTCAATTCAATAATAGTAGTAGTGCATCCGATTCACTGCAATCTGTTATGAGTGAGCTAATTCCTCTTTCAGAAAGAAACCAAAATGTAAGAAGATGTCTTCTTCCCTGTAGTGGAACTTTTAATTATCGCGTAATTGCAGGTACAAATCGATTAAGTCCTCATTCTTTTGGTATTGCTATTGATCTTGCTAGTGATAAAAGTGATTATTGGAAATGGGCATCAAAAGAAGCAGGTGAAAACAGATTATCCTCATATCCGAACGAGCTTGTAAAAGTTTTTGAAAATAATGGCTTTGTTTGGGGTGGTAAATGGTCACACTTTGATATCTTACATTTCGAGTATAGACCTGAAATCATTTTAAAAGCTCGCTATTTTACAGGCAATGTAGGTTCAAAAAATGCTTGGTATGAAGGTGCACCATGGCAACAAGTGCCTATAAAGAATGCAATTGATAGAATCAATGCATTAATAAAATAATAGGAGTATAATATTATGAATTTTTGTAAAATTAAAAAGTTACAATTATCTAAAAGTAGATTACTTATATTTATCATACTTCTTTTATTAATACAGTTATATAGCAATAGTTACACATATGCTATTACGGATGATTCAAAAAAAGAAGTTACTAGTTATATAGATCAAATTTTTCAAATAAGAAACAAAGCCCTACTTAGCGGTGATTTAAAATTAATACAGTCACTTTATAATATGGACACAAAATATGGAACTTGGGCATATGAATATGAAAAAAGAAAGATGGAGTATATTAATAATTGGGCAGAAAAACAAGGAGTTAAGTTTACACATATTATACCAACTGTAATTGTAAAAAATATTAAAGGTAGCAATAATAATCTTTCAGTTTATTTATTATGCTCCACAGAATATAAATATGAATATGAAAATCAGCCCGGACTAGAAAATACGTCTAGAATTGGAACCTATCACAACTTACAACTTATGAGTAAAGATGGTTCTTGGGTAATTTCTAAAGAATGGTATAAAGACCCTTTTGCAAACTCTTTAAACTTAGATAATATTAAGGCAGATTCTATAAAAAAATTTATACTATCCCAAAGCGCACGAGATCTATCTGCCATAGATAAAGGAAGAGTAAGTGCTATAGAATATGCTGATAAATATTGCGGGGCTGCAAGCACTGCAGAATACGAATACAAGTATAATAAAAAGTACAGAAATTATAATCCCGAAGGTGGTGATTGTGCAAACTTTGCATCACAAATTCTTTTAGAAGGAAGTAAATTCAGAAAAAATCCTGCTTGGAACTACGACAAAAATGGAGCAACAAGATCTTGGCTAAATGCGGATGGTTTTAAAAACTATATGCTATATAGTGGTAGAGCATCAATAATTTCCTATGGCAGCTATGACAAAGTATATAAAGCTAGTTATAATCTACTGCCAGGAGATTTTGTTGCCTATGAAAAGAAAAATGACATAACTCATATTTCTGTTGTTACAGGATCTGATTCAAGAGGATATTCCTTGGTCAGCTGTCATAATTCTGATAGAAATAAAGTTCCTTGGGATCTTGGATGGAGCGATAAAAACATTAAATTTTGGTTAGTTAGAGTTCATTATTAACAAAAATATTAAAACAATAAACTATAAGGAGGTAAATAATCATGAAAACTGAAGAACAAATTAAATCAGAAGTTACTAGGCAGGTTATTGATAGTATGAAAACAACTTTAAATGAAGAATTAACTGAGGTAGAGAAGGAATTTGAGGAAACTTATAAAAGCAAGCTTGAGCAAGAAATTCAATATACATTAGAACTTTCAGAAACAGGTCTTAAACACAATTCAACCAAAAACATAAAAGTAGAAAATAAAAAACTAATACAGCAATTAGATAATATAAGAAGTGAAAAGGCTAAAGTTGAGAGCAAATTAAAGACATTAAATGAATTCGAAAATTTATAGTTCCCCAGAAAGTGTCGTTGTGGCATGGTTAAGTTGACTTATTCTTTTCAATATAGTAGTATATAGTTTGATGAATAAATATTATATTATGCATAATATGTATATTTTAGTGTAGATAAGGAGAATTAACTTACCATGAATATTTCTACTAAAGGAAGATACGGTTTAAGGGCAATGGTTGATATAGCTGTGCATTCATTTGGAGACTATATACCCTTAAAGGTTATCGCTGAAAGGCAGTCAATCTCAGAAAATTATCTAGAACAAGTGTTCTCAGTACTTAGAAAGGCTAATCTTGTAAAAAGTGCAAGAGGATCCCAGGGTGGTTATACCCTATCAAAAGAAGCATCAAAAATCACAGTAGGTGAAGTTTTAAGAACCCTTGAAGGTGATTTAGATATTACTGGAGATGATGGTGGTGCCTTAGGTGTTGATAAAACCATAAAAGTTTGTATAAACACTCTAGTTTGGCAAGAGGTTAATGAACAAATTAATAAAGTTATGGATTCAGTAACGCTACAAGATCTTGTAGAAAAATATAAAAGTCTAAATGATGAGTATATCTTAGACTTTATAATATAAATGAAGAATAACAGCACTTTGGAAATCCCGGTGCTGTTATTCTTCATTTATTTTCATTAACATAAAAGAACACCTTGATTAATTCTATTCCCATAAATCTTCAGTTAATTTTTCAATTTCTCTGATTCTTTTTTTAGTTTCCATTGTATCAATAGTAATCAAACCATTATCAATACTAAGTACGTCTCCTTCTTTAGCGCTATGAGGTAATTTAATCCTTTTAATATCAATCATACTTCTATCTTCTTTTTCACATACTGCATAACAGCCAACAAATCTATCTATTATTATTTTCATACAATCAACTCCTTAACGAGGTGCCCCCCAAACGCTACATGGTTCATATCCCGCTTTTGCATTATTCAAATTCATATGCATTTTACTTTTCTTTGAGTATCTACAACCATCACTGTGATACTTTTCACCTGTTACAGTATATACTGTAACGCTCTTATTTTGAGTTATTTTGACTTTTTCTCAAGGGATGAATTAACCACAGGGTGTTTAATATTAAACCTACCTTAGTGTATTAATAATTAATCAATACACTAAGGTGTTATACCATCATTGAACAAATTTTATTCGAATATATATTGTACTAATTTATTATCCTATAATATATTTGTGATTTTTTTCATATATTTTGTTTCTTCTTCATCTTCAATTAGTTTTTTCGCCATATCATTTTTCTTGTTATTATCAATTTTATCTTTTATACTTTTATCTAGATCAAATAAGTATGACCAGTCTTCTTCATTTATATTTTTCGGTCTATCCATCTGTAATTTATTGCATTTTAAAATTCCATTAATCAATTGTAGTTTTTCTTTGTATTCTTCTCTCTTTTCGTCAATCTCAATTTTACCCTTTAAATCTAATACTATTATTTTAAAATCAATATCTTTAATCCAAGCAGGTTTTTCCTTTTTAATTAATTCTTTCGGATTTTTAGTATAACAAAGTATTTTAAAGGCAAGTAGTTCTAATCTATATGCCTCATGCTTTAACTCATAAATTTTTTTGTCTTCCAAATATTCTAGTGGATGATTATTTATAAATTCAATTGGAGACTTTATAGAATATAATTTACTTAATAAATTTTGTAAATACAACTCTTTTAAGAAATTATAATAATCCAGCCACTTATCTTCTAACATTCCATTTTGTTTTTTTTCTTTTAATAAATCCAGTATTTTATCTGTATTAAAATAATATTGACTAGCATTGTATTTTTTTAATAATATAAATACATCAAAAATTTTATTCTGTATTATATTCCATATATCTTGCTTAATATTTTGAGGTTTATTCAAACCTAAAAGCACTGAAAAATCATTGTAATAGTTTATTTCCATAACTATTTTTTTGATTTGTTCCTCTAATACCTCTGTAGATTTTTTCAATATATAATCCCATTCATTGTTATTAATATAAGAAGGCTTATTATTATTTAAAAATTTATAGCATGTACTAAATTCAAGTTCTCTAATATTTCTAGGATTTTTGTTTTCTCCTACAAATTCATCTATAGCGACTTTACGGATATTTAACCATTTTTGTCTTGATACATAAATAGGCTTTCTTTTTTCTAATATTTTCTTACTTTCATAATATGCCTTACGTTCTAAATCATTAATTAACATATTTTTTAAGAAATTATTAAAACACTTCATCTTATCCACCTCGTATATAATTATTTTTTATCCGTTCTTACATATCCATATTATATCATAATTTACATAATATTTTATAATTATGAAAAATTTGGTTAATTGATTTATCAACTTTCTTAGTAAACCTAATATTTTTGCAAACTAAAGAACGAAAGTAGTATTTCTCCTACTCTAATTGTGTAAGTCATCTCCTGCGAATCTGCAATATTAATGACTTCAGAAGGAGATTTATACTCCCACTAAGTTTTACTCTAATGTGATATAAATATTACATTAGAGCACTCTTTCATAGGGTCTCGTATATTACCATCCTTTTTGCACGACAAAAAAAGAAGCTCATCTCTAAGCTCCCCTATTATTCTACGGGTAATCTTACCCTTAGCTACTTACCCTCAATACCTTTCATACCTTTCTCAATTTCTTGGTTTATTTTATCAGCTTGTATTTGAGTAATTACACGATTTTCTACTAATGTACCTAATCTATTAATACTACCTTTAACTTGCGACACATTTTTTGTTGCATCTTCCATTACTTTATCTGACTGGGTTTGTGTTATTGTCTTAGCCGTAACTAGTCCTTTAAGAGTGTCAGAGTAAATTGTTTTTGTTGCTGTTGGAAGGATAGCTTTTTTAGTAGTATTAGTCGGCGACTTCATGGAATTACAAGCAGTAAATAGCAAAATAGATATACTAATTATAATAAATGTTGAAGCAATTTTTACATTCTTCATTTTTACACACCATCCTAAGATTATTTGTTCTTTATATTATTAGGATAATTGAATTAAAATATACTATTTTTGATACTATACAAATTCCTCTTATATTTACCACCATATTTTCTGTAAAATAAAAAAACACCTCCAATAACAGATACATTGTGTATCTATTATTGAAAGTGGTTAAATTCAGTATATCATTGTCTTAAATTTTCTACGGTAACATGTATATCATTATACAAACATCTAAATTTCTGATGATTGCCTGCAAACCATCTATCCCTCAAATTCCTCAGGGTACTCTGCATTGTGATAAACGTCCTGTACGTCATCATCATCTTCAAGCGCATCTATAAGTCTTTGCACTTTACCGGCGCCTTCCAGGCTAATAGGTATCATGTTATCTGGTATCATTGTAACCTCTTATTATATTGATAGACCATCATGGAATTCATTCGTAAACCATCATGTAATCATAGTATACCATTATAAAATGACTAAAATCAAGTGTTTCACGATGGTATACATTGCTTTATTTAAATTTCAAAAATCTCTTCATTAATGTATACATCAATTTTAAGCATGATAGTTTTATTTATTGCTACTATTATATATACATTACTCCAAATAAAAAAACGAAAAAAAGGAGTATACACGAACTTAATCTCATATACTCCTTTTAGCTCTTACCATTTATATCCACAACTTTTACATTCCCATGTTTTATTTAATTTTCCCAAACTAAAAATACCCCATACACCTACACTGGCCGCTTTACTTATGGAACCAATCTTATTGCATTTGACACTTTTACAATTTGGACATTTAATTAAATTATCTTTAGCCACATAAGTTGATTTAACCTGTGTTTTAATTGGTTCATTAGGTTTATTACTAACCGTATTTCCCACTAAACTTACAACTGCTCCAACATCTTTAAATCCACTTTTAATACTTTCGGCCTTATTAATATCTAAATCAAACATAAAGACAGAAGGCATTTTGTCGACTACATCTTTAGACTCTTTCAATCCCCAATTTGTCAATACTCTTATTAATTTAATTGTTTTGATCACACTTGTAGTGCTTTCTAAAACTAAATTATAAGAAGTAGGTTGTTCAATTGCTTCTATCTTTTGTTCTTGTATTTTCATTGGTTCACCACAATGAGGACAACTTACTGCATTGGGGCTTATATCTTTATCACACATTGGACATTTAATTAAATTACCCATACAAATTCTCCTTTTTGAATTGTTTCACTGTAATGTAAAATTTCCCTATTTCAACAATATCTTATTATCCGTATTTTGTCAATTAACTATGGAATATCTGTGTATTTGTTTAAAACTTGTAGCTGCTCGTACATATAAATTCTTTACCATATTTACCGTAAAAAATTACGACAACATAATACGAACACACGTACTCTCATTCTCATTCACTCTCAATTGCGAACCGTAATCGGTATATACAAGAATGGTGCTGGCATAAACCAGTACATGCTTTCTACAATAATTATAAAATTAATTCAAACGTAAAAATACCGCCCCTTATAGTTTAGCGAAAAAAAAGGGACTAAAACGAAATTAATCGCTCAGTCCCTTTAAAATCACCTAACAATCTGTAAGTGACCCGCATCTTAGTTTTAGCTTGTCTTTTCTTCTTTTAATTCTAAGATACTCTTTGCATCTGGTTTTGGATATGTTAATGTTGTTACGAATTGTAAAAGTTCTGTTTTTTCGTCATATCCAATTAATTGAAAGTTATTATTTTCATAAAAATCAGTTAAATTTTTATTACTTACGCATTCAACTAAAACTACTCTCATTCCCATTATCTCATAACACTTCTGTATTATATTTAAAGCACTATCTAAAATTTCTTTTCCATCAATTAAATCCTTATATGTATCATTCTTCGCCAACTGACCTATTAGATAACATTTTAATTCTTCGGCATTTTTATTTAATCCATCCAAAAGTCTTGTTTTCGTTTTACTTAAAGTATTAGGTATTTTTATAGATTTAGTTGAAGTTGAAAAATATCCTAATATCTTTAAATCACCATTTTTCTCATGTGGATTATCTTTTGGTACAATTAAATAAGTCCTACACTTATCTGCTTCATCAAATCTAATAGCAGTATTCTTTAAAAAGCTTTCAACATCTTTATTCCTATGGCAAGAAAAAGTTTTAAGTTGTGATGCTATTCCCTCTTTTGAAACTTCATTTAAAGCTTCTTTTAACGAGAGAATAATTGTTTCAATAACTTTTTACCTTCTTCTAATTTTTTTTCAATATTAATATCTTTTATTATAGCCATATTCATTCTGTCATATTGTATTTTTTTTATCAGTGCTTCAGCAGAAGTATCATTTAAAACTATTGCTCTGTCAAATGATATTGTTGCCATATCCATTCCCCCTATGTGTATCTTGTATACTTTCTTGTTGCTTGTCCACATCTTTACACTCATTCTATCACCTCATACTCCATATTTCAATATATTTTTTCATAATTCTTAGTCACATTCTCATAATTTTACATAAATTCTTCAAAACATACATTATTTAAATTAACATATCCCATACAAATATTTTACCATATATTGTAATGGATTCATTAAAATTAATAACAAAAAATAAGACAGTAAATACCATAAGTTTTCCTTGTTCTTACTCTTATACTTTACAAAAAGAAAAATAGGGCATAAAGGAAATCAATCCCCTATGTCCTATTAAATGTACTATAAATTAAACTATATCCATTATAATTCTTACTTGCCCATGTATGCTGAGCTCCTTCATCTCTAAGCCTTTTCATCTTATCGGGACTACTGCTATTATGTATCGCATTAAACATATCATCCAGTTCACTCATTATCCCTACAACTCTTAAATCACCTTCATCTAACACGTATAAGGAGGAATGTACTAATATTGTAAACACTATTTTATAACCTCTTATATAAGGATTCTTACCATCGTTTTCAATGTTTGTCATAACAATACTCAATATACTTATAGCTTCATCATCACCAGGTACGGAGTTACAGAATAATATATTCTTGTTAATTAATAATGCTGCATCTTCTATATCCGGCATATCTAATGCATCTGGTGTATTATAGTATAATAATTTGCATATCGTTTGATTTTCACATATCATCTTTGAAATATCTTTGATAAATTTATTCATCTCTTTATATTTACTCATCCAATTACCCCTTTATTTATCCATCATTCCTTTTATTCTTAATAATTTCTTTATGATTATATCCCCACAAGTTGCAACAAAATAAAAATATCCTTTAACCTTTGTATTAGTTACTAATCGACAACTTGTACTGGTTATATTATCTATCAAAGTTATTAATACATTAGGATCTATATTATTCTTCTCAATAGCCTTTTCTAATGTGAATGTAAATACTTTTACAGGTTCTAAATTAGTGTTATTGTCTATAACTTTAAAAGTACGTTTTGCCTCAAGTGTTATTGTATCAACTAATGGAGTAATAGAATAAGGTATTAAAACCACTGGAGGACTTTCTGGATCTTCTGGAATATCTGTATTGCAAGTATCATTAAAGGCTATTTCTAAAGCCTTATCATCATCTGTAATGAATTGTCCTTTCTTACAATATAACTGTATTAATCCATGTGTTTCTCTTGTGTACCCCTCAATTTCCCATGGAATACCCATGAGGATTAAACGATTATTATAAGTAATCTTCCTATGGGGTGCAATGTCCCTTATGGATAATTCTATTTTCCCATCTATTGTGGATATAATTTTACCTTCATTAATAGATTGAGTTGAAATTTCTACTATTGTAGGAGCCTCAAATACTCTCTCACCTTTTACATAGAACTTAAGAGTGTGTTGTGCTTTCCTCATTGTAGCTTTATATATAGTATCAGTTTTAGATACTTCACCAATGATTAACCAGTCATCATCCTGATATTGAATTAGATCCCCGGTATTAATAACAAAGTCTGATATGATAGTTTTATAATCAATTACTTTATCTGCATCCTCTTGAATCAATGCCTTTTTATCTATATCATTAACCTTTATATCTTTTAAATCCATAAAATATAAATACACTTCCATATGATCTGAGCATGTATCCACCTTAATTATTTTATAAATTACATTATCAATATTAAGATAAAAATTCTCATACATAAGTGGTTCGATATAATCTACAAACAATAATTTTGTGCATTTATAGTCGTAGCCTTCTTTATTTATAGTGCTTGTATGATCTTGAAAATCACACAAGGTAGATTTAATAAGTGTATTTGTATATGAACTACCTAGTATTTTTACAATTGTATCATCAAACATTTTTGCACCCTCCTTAAAACATAACTATTGATGGTTTAGGTAACATTGCTTTTATTTCTCCTGGAAATATCTCGTGTACAAGATAGTAAGCCTCTTGTCATAGCTATGTTTGCACATAAACTACATATAAACAATGTAGTTTATAATTTTTCATATAACTTACCTCTAAGAATCTCTAATTGCTCTTTTAACTTCCTATTCTCTTCTTCAAGTTCTTTAATCTTTTTATCCTTAGCCATTATGATAATGTCTTTAGATTTAGCTGTTTTATCATATTTAGCTCTTTGATTCATAGTCCTACTCGTTTGATTATCCCTAAGTTCCTCAATTCTTTTCTTAGTCTCTTCATTATTATAAAGAAAAGTTTTAGAAATCCCACCTAATTGAGAAACACTATTGAAGTTGATTTTCTGTTCAGTCAAAGAAAGTTCCCTAATGGCTTTATCCACCTTTTCCAAAGTAATCTTACTTTTATTTTTTGCATATTCTTTTAATCCTTTAGTATGGTCTGCCATTATGAATCCTCCCTTGATTTACCGTTCTTATGAACCAACTTTTGTTCTTTAACTTTTCCTAATGTTTTCTCTAATATATTTAGATACTGCTTATTCTTTTCTGACCATAATTCTCTGCCAAATTTATCACTAACTTCAATCTGTGTTTTAACTTTTAGTATTTCTTCCTCGTATTCGGGGACATTTTCGGTAGTAGTACAGAAACTTGCACAAGTTAAACAATGGTTCATTTGTTGCTTACAAGGGATTTTAGAAGCTTTAAAACATACTCCAAATGGTACTCTTACAGCGTCTAAATTCTTTTTAACATATTCATATCTAATAAGATTTTCTCCTGCGTCAGTTGATGTATCTACCTCTATAAGTTCATTAGTTTCAGTATTTACTTTAAAGAGTTCTAAATCCTCGGTATTCTTCCATTTCTCGTAAAGCATATTCTCACTAACAGTAGCATAATGAACTGTCATTTGAATGCTCTGATGTCCTAAAATCTGTTGTATAATACTTATTCCCATGCCTTGTTCTACATATTCCTTAGCCCTTGTATGTCTTAGTGAATGTAGTCTAAAGTGATATAACTCACCATTAATATTTCTAATTTCTTTTTGTTCAATTAGCCTTTTAATAGTTATTAATAATGATGCCTTGTTTAACGGTCTTCCTTTTAACTTTCCTTCATAAGTATTAAATAAATACTTCTTTGGATTATTTTCTTCTGTACTTAACTCCTTAGCTTTATCAATAGATTTTTGAACCATTTCAGCAACTTTATCTCTTATAGGTATTTTAAGTAGTGCTATATCTGTTTTGGTTATTTCACCACATAAGTAGTAGTTATAGCTTTGCTCTTTGTTATTCCAAATTTGTTCTAAGCAATTATGATATCTAAGATTTAATATATCAGTACCACGCCATCCTGTTTCTCTAAGGAGAATATAAATAGATATATACTGCGGTCTATCTAAATCCATAATGTTATTATCTAATTGTTTTAATATAGGCTCTGGGATAAATTTAGCTTTCTTAACTTCATCTTTATTTAATTCTCTTTTAGGAATATCATCTTGGAATATTAAAAATGATATCTCTTTTTTAGGAGCTTTATCATATTGAGCCATTTGAATATATTCTAAGAATGTTCTAATATAAGATATAAATTTACATCTGTATGTTGGGTTTTTGTCTTTATAATCATTGCCCAACCAATATAAATAGTTTTCTATATCTTGTCTTGATAAATTTTCCATAAATCCATTTTTATATCCATTGGAATAAAACTTATTAAAGAAATAATTTAAATTATTTGTAATCTGAACACAATGATTCCAACTCTTTTTAGTTATAATAGTTTTAAAATATCGTTTGACCATATCTCCATAATAAACAGGAATATTATTAAAATTAAGTTGATTATTTATTGCATTATTAGCACCACTTGCAGGTATTTTAGCACCTCTAATATTCTTTGAATACCATATATCTTTTTCGGTTTCTTCTCTATCATCATAAAAATCTTTAATAAAATCGTATAGAGAGCTTAATATGGAATTGCAAATATTTAAGCTATTATCAGTATTTATATTTGATATTAATAAATGGCTTTTCCATTTTATTAACAATGCGTTTTTATCTTCAATCATATTAAAACTATTTATATCTTTATATGATTTTTCAATAAAGATTGCCATAGGATTTAACCTATAACTTATATTTAACAACTGTGATTTTTTAAGATGATATTCCTTAAAATTAAATAACACATAATATTTAATTTCATTCTTTATCAGCTCATTTTTAAAAGAAAGAAAGTCAATATATCTTGAAGTATAAACTTTTTTTCTTACAAAAAATTCTTCTGTTAAATCCCATTTATCATTCTCTAGCCAATATCCATTATCTTGCTTCAAATACTCAATTATTTCATCATACTTACTTTGTTGATTACCTTTTATCCGTTGTAAATTTTTCATCTTATTCATCCCCTTCATTGTAAATATCTAATCTCAAATTCGGTTGAGTTTTATTAAACTCTTCCGTTATTTCTTTGTCAGAAGGGTGAATATAAGTATTCATAGTAGTATAAATATTTTTATGTCCTGCTCTTATTCTAAGTAATTCTGGTTGCCAACCCGCCATTCTAAGAGTAGTTATTGATGTATGCCTAAACATATGGGGTGTAACATATATATCAGTTTTCTTTTTTAATGTTCTAAATAAATTATCAACATCAACATAATGCATAGCTTTATACTTGTTTTCACCACTTAGTTTTATGAATATATGGTTAGTTTCAACTTCTTCGGTATGATATTCAGCTATATATTCCATAAACGTATCGGCTAAATTCTGTGATATATCAATCCTTCTTGGACTTGACACTGTTTTAATCTCTGCGTTATTTTCAAGTTCGCCTCTATCTTGTAGGTCTATAATCATGTCACTTATATCAAAATCTTCAATCCATAACGATAAGGCTTCGCCTATTCTCATTCCAGTTTCATATAGCAATATTAATAGAAACTTATCTCTAAGGTTATTACAAGCTCTAACGAGCGTTCCTATTTCGTCCTTAGATATGGTTTTAGGTTTAGACTTAGGGACTTTTAATCTTAATATATTACTTGAAACTTTCTTTTGTTCATGAGCTATTCCATATAAGAAACCTTTAAAGTTTCTACTTGGAGTAGATACAAACTTTTTAAGTCTATCTGAAATGTTATTGCTATATTCCTCGTGTCTTAAAATATAGTCGTAAAACGATAAAACTGCATTTACTATAATATTTACTGTTCTTGGACTTCTTGCTTCATCAACTTGATGCGTTGGAATTACCTTTAAACTCTTATAAGGATTCTGTAACCAGTTCACGAATAAAGCTAAGTCATCAATAGTTACCTTTTGAAAATCTAATTCTCTTTGTTGTAGATATTCAAAGTACAACTTTAAATGCTGACAATACATTCTTAAAGTATTTCTCGCAAAATTGGTGTTATCCTTAAACCTAATAAATTTTAATATTGGTTCTATAGGCAATCCATTATCATCTGCAACAAAATATCTTTCCTTACCATCTTCTGTTTTTACTTTTACTACTTCCATACTTTTATATACACTCCTATAATTCGATTATATTCTACATATAGTTTACTATAGCTACTATAATATTTCAAACTATATATTTAATACTTATCGTTTTATATCTATATAAGAATGTATCATAGAATACTATAAACACGGTCTAATTAACTACACTATATTCCTGGAATTGAATCAATAGCATCTCTATAGGTTACACTTCTTTTAGACTCTGTATATTGCTTTATGCCTGTAGCTTTTTGATTTTTATAATCATATTTTGCTAGTTCAACTATTACATTCAAATAATTTGTTTCAAAAATCACATCACCTTTAGTATATAAAACTCTTAAATATCTGCTTATTTTAATTTTACTATTTTCTAACATATAATTTAGAATTTCATCTTTTGAAATATCTATTAATTCTATATTCAATAAAGTTTTTAGCATTGCTAATATATCCATTTACTCACCTTCCTTTAAGGATTTCAGTAAATCGTCTTTCCTAATTCCAGTATGTTTCAAGCCTTTTTCTTTAGCAATTGCTTGAAGTTCTTTATATTCTAAAGTATCTAAGTCTAAAGTTATATGCTCTTCTGGGATAGCTTCAACAACTTCATAATCCGAATCATTTTTAAGTCTGTTTTGATGTTCCTCATTATTAATTTCCCATTTTAAACCTGTGTTCTTATTTAAAAATAACAAATCTTTTCAACTCCTTATTAAAAAAAATAAGGCACTTGATTAACAAGCACCCTTGATGATATATCCTATTTATAAGCTATTTCAAATAATACAGCATACTTAGCCATAACAAGTTTAGCACCTGATATTACTTGACCCATTGCAATGTCCTTAAAGCCTGTTGTTATTACACTGCCATCTACTACTTTGTCTTCACAGAATCCATTAACATGAGAAAAAGTTTTACCAGCAACAAAAGCTAAACATTCAAAAGAGTCTTTAACTTCTGCCACCATTTTCACTGCTACATAGTTAGATTTTACAATTGTTAAGTTACCAACTTTTGTAACATAACCTAAAGGCATGTCTTGTTCTTTAGCTGTTCTTATAATTTCATCCTTAGCTAAAAGTCCTGCAATTCTTGGAGGTAATACTACTATTCTACCCATTTGAGGTATTTCAAGTTCGTCCATTTTAACATCAAGATCTATTAAATAATCGTATATATTAGTTTTATCAACTGTAGTTTTTGGAATTATGTTAGCTGCTAATACTTCTGTGTATTTAGATAATACCAATTTATCAGCATCAAGAGCAATTTGCATACCCATATCTGTAAGTGTTTCTGCAAACATTCCTGTTGGCATACCCTCAGCTATATCTTTGTGTTCAATTTCAAATTTATAGTTCTTGTCTTGTTCTAGTTTTACCATTACAAAACTTGTATCCATACCATCTGCATCTCTTGATACTGGATTAGTTGCTGTATCTTTTAGAGTAGCAGGAGTCATGATATTAACCTTTACTGAAGTACCTTTACCTAATATATCTCCCTCATATTGTGTTGCACAGAACTGTCTTATTACACTCGCATCTCTTTGGGCTACTAAAATCTCTCTTGAAACTGTTTCTTGTATAAAGTTATTCATAAACATATACTCCTTCTTTGACGGAGGGTTCCACATGATTGAAGGTTTACACATAAAATAGAACGGATTATAAAATCCGTTCTACACGATTATTTATATAAATCTAAAAGACTCTGCATATTTGTTTTCAATTTTGCTTTTGTTTCTTTCTTGTCGCTGCCTAAATAATAAGACACCATTTCACTATTAACATCTGTAATTTTCTTTCCTATTAACATTTCTGACTCTGATAATTCTGAGCCGCTTTTACTTTCTAGTAATGTGGCCGTTAAGTTCTGCATCCTTTTTATATCTTCTTCTGTTGTATTATCAATATTTTTATATAATTTAATTGCGTATGAAGTACATTCATTAAAGCTTTTAATATATTCTTCACTTACATCTTTTTTATATTCATCCTTTAACTCTAAAGTATCAGGTGTTTTTATATCATTATTACTACATCCAAACATCACAATTGACAATAACATAATCCCGATTATTAATATTATTTTCTTTCTCATGTATTGTTTCCTCCTAGTAAATAAATTTTCTAAAAATCTGTTATTGACGCTCCAGTCATAATCACCTATAGGATATTACAAGATATATGAGTAAAGTAGCACCTATATAACATATTTATAGAGTGGTTAGAGAGCCTATGACGATTATTTTTAAGGATTAGGTAGAATAGTATTTCCTTTAATAAATCAATTCTCATATTCTTTATACTATTTTCTGTTGATTGATATACTCTAAATCTTTTGTCGGATAATTTTCTAACAAAATGTCATATACCGTATAATCTACACCAACAGTATGTATTTCATTATTGTGGTTTAAGCTAATAAATGTTACTTTATTTTCACCACATGTTAAATTATATGAATTTACATCTCTAATATCAATTTTAAATAAACCAATACTATTAATGAAATCAACATCTAATAAATATACAATATTATTATCTACCCATAGATAAAATGGTTTATTGAAATAATTGCCGTTTGCATCAATTAAAGGATTTCATTTATAATATAAAACCATAGAATAATTAGTTTTTACATCCTCTTTTATTAAACCCCATTTTTTTAGATACTCTGTTTTTGCATCTGATATTTTAGATAAATCAATTTTTGAGGCTTTTATCTTTTCATATGCTTCTTGAATCTCAATAAATTTTTGAGTTGATAATTGAACAAGTTCTTCGGGTAAATCTTTAGACATTATCTTATCGGGATGAAACTTCATACTCATTTCTTTATACTTTTTACTTATTTCATCTTCGCTAGCATTATAGCTGCATCCAAGTACGTCATAATATTTGTTATAATCAGTATTTTGAATTGATTCTGTATGAATTGTATCGCTTTTTTGCTCCCCATAAGTAAATCCAATAAAACATTTAGGACATGTATACCTTCCTTCACTAGGAACAAATACACTTTTTCTGCAATGCGGACAGATAACTGATATTCCACTATGTTGTCCATATGAAAAGTCATTATTACACTTCGGACAATTATACTCACCATCACCTGGAATGTGGACTGTACTTTTGCATGTCGGACAGATAACATCCTTCCCTGATATTTTCCCTCCATTTTCTATAATATAAATACTACATATAACAAGTACTATTACACATAAAACAAGTATAGTAATGCCAACTTCCAAAATAACTCCCCCTCTTTCCATGAATATATTTATTAATTAGTGATCCATTCCATACTTGAAACTTCTGCCATATTGCCTTGATTAGGTTTAAATACATTTGAGGATATATAACAGGTAGCTGTTATATACACATTATTTCCTTCTTTTAATAAATCAAATACTTCTGTAAAAGAGGTTCTACTACAATATAAATACCATGAATTTGATGGAGTATCATCTGTATTTACTTTAATACAAAAATAATTCGTTTCATCTGTATATCCATAGTTATAATAATCATCTATTGTAGCTAATCCTTCTATTGCAAATTTTTTATTTAAATTATTATTCATATCAAATTGGACATCTTTTGCTTTTAATGTGACATTATTTGTTTTCATGTATTCATTAATTGAAGCATCCGTAGAGTCAGTTTCTATTTCAGCAGTAGTTTCTACTGGAGTAGTAGTCTCTGTTGGAGTTTCAGCTAATGATTGATTAGATTTATTGCTGCATCCAAACATCATAATTGATAACAACATAACGCTGAATATTAATATTGTTTTCTTTTTCACACATTGCCCCCCCTAAATTGTTATTATTTTACTAATTCTACAAAATATTTATATATCCTTCTTTTTATGTTAATTATTTGTTCATATGTTATATACTAGCCTAATTTAATAAATATAACTTAATTCAATTTCAAGTATCTTTTCCCTTTGATTTAAAAGGCTTAAATGTTAGATAATCATATCCCTAATAGGTATTAATTAAATTAGTTATTAGCTTGTAGTTCTTTGGCTGTAATACTTGTCTTATCTCTATTACAATAATAGCCCTATTAAATATATACTAAATGTCCTATCGTGTTGTATAACTATTTATTTTACATATTTTAGTTAACGTGTTCATCATAATTACCTTTAATTAGTATTCATTATTTACAAAATCACTATTTTATCTGAGTGAATATTAATTAAATCTAATTATTTGCACAACAAAAAGACCTACATATCTGTATGTCTAAAATTTTACATAACAAATAAACCTAATTATCTTTTATTTTTTGAAAATAAGGGTTATAATATTGTTAGTTGTGTATTTAGTTTTGAGTCTAAATTAATCTATATTAGCGTACAGATTAATTACTTCTTTCGTGGGTGTCCTTTATTTTAAGGAAGCCCTTTTTTATTTTAATCCCACCCTAGCAGTTTCTTCTCTAATTCATCAAAATCATAAGTTCTTTGGTCGTAATCACAGATAGTGCTAGGTTTTTTAGTAAATTTAGGCTTAACAAACTTACTTTTGATTTTATTAACTAACTTTTCAGCTTTTACTTGCATAGTTTTTTTAACTAAGGTATATAAATTTGATATACTCCCTCGCCGCCGGGATATAATTAGCCCTCTATCTTTAAGTATTTTTAGATTTCTACCTATAGTTTTAACACTTTTATTAAGCTTCTCAGCAAGGTAAGCAATAGATGGGTAAATAGTGTCTTTTTCTCCATAACACATTGATAACATTAGATTATATAGCCTATAAGCACTGTCGGGAAGGTCTGCATCTGTTATTAAATTATTATCTACAATTGTATAATTAGTCATAATTACTTACCTCCCCTTAGTGATGTCAATGGTGAAGTTTTTATAGACATAGCAACTATTTCTTCATCCTTTATTGATTGTAAATATATCTTTGTAATCATGACATTCTCATGTCCAAGAATACGAGATAAACTGTAAATATCTAACTTATTGCGTAATTGTTTCTGAGCAAAATAGTGTCTTATTGTATGAGGAGAACATCTTATTTCTTCCCTTACTCCTGCTATTTTTCCTGCCATTTTTACAACTCTTTCAATAGTTTCAATGGTAAGTTTTTTGCCTGTATTTGATAGAAAATAGTTATCACAATTGATGTTTTTGTCTTTAAAATAAAACTCTTTAATCCTATTATATTTCATCATAATTTTTTTTAATTGTGGGCTTAGACCAACTTGCCTTTGCTTATTACCTTTTCCTTGAATTAAAACATAATTGTCTTTTATGTTAATTTTTAATATACTACAAGTCTCAGCATTTCTTGCTCCTGTGTCAACTAAAAAAGCTATGATAGTTTTATTTCTTGCATTTAAATAATTTAAATAGTCAAAAGCATTTACCATATTTATTATTTCCAAATCAGTAAATGTATTTATTAACGTCTTTGGTTCTCTTTGCCATGACACTTTCAAACATGGATTTTTAGTAACATACTCCTCATTAATACAGTATACAAAAAACGCTCTCATACATTTCAAAATCCCATTTGCATAAGTTTCTGTAAGTCCTTTATCTATTAAAAAGCGAAAATATTTCTTAATATGCAAATGAGAAAATTCCTCTAGTTCAGTAATATTAAATTCCTTTTCTATGTAATTAAAAAACCTCTGATTATTATTTCTATAACTCTTCAAAGTTCTTGGACTAATTTTTCTTATCTCACAATCAAATATAAATTCTTTTAATACTTCATTTATTAACACAAAAAAACACCCTCTCATATTGAAATTATCAATATAATAAGGTGTTCAAATGGTACGTCTATAACTTAGATACATCAGCTTATTCGTATGCCATCATAGAACGATTTATTTAAACGTATACCATAATGCGATTGCCTGCAAACCATCTATCCCTCAAATTCCTCAGGGTACTCTGCATTGTGATAAACGTCCTGTACGTCATCATCATCTTCAAGCGCATCTATAAGTCTTTGCACTTTACCGGCGCCTTCCAGGCTAATAGGTATCATGTTATCTGGTATCATTGTAACCTCTGCAGAAGCAAATTCAAAACCCGCTGTTTCTAACACTTCTCTTACAGCTCCAAAAGTTTCTGCAGCTGTAATTATTTCAAACATTTCCTCTTCTGCATTAAAATCTTCTGCACCCGCTTCTAATGCTACCATCATTATCTCATCTTCATCCATAGTTTCATTTCGTTCTATGATGATTTGTCCTTTTTTAGCAAACATCCAGCTTACACATCCAGCCGCTCCCATGTTTCCACCATGTCTATCAAAAGCATGCCTTACAGTTGCCACACTTCTATTTTTCTTGTCCGTTAGCGTCTTAACTACTATAGCAACGCCTTCTGCTCCATAGCCTTCATAAACTATTTCTTCATAGTTTACGCCTTCAAGCTCTCCGGCACCTTTTTTTATTGCTCTAGTTATTGTCTCTTGAGACATATTATTAGATTTAGCTTTTGCAACTACATCTCTAAGATGAGCATTAATATCTAAATTAGACCCACCATTTTTAGCTGCCATTATTATTTCTTTACCTAATTTTGTGAATACCTTACCTCTTATAACATCAATCTTACCTTTTTTCTGTTGTATGTTATGCCATTTTGAATGTCCTGACATTTGATATCCCCCCCAACTAACTATTTTTCATATGAAATATTCTAACCTTCTCTAATAAATACCAATATTTCTATCAATTGGTTTTAAATACATTACATTCCCATTATATCATAGAAATAAAGCGTTTTTCAAATAAAAAAAGAAAAGTATATATACTTTTCTTCAGACCGTTGACAAACATAAAATGTAAAACACTCTAATTTAAAATTGGAGTGTTTTTTTTCATATTCAAAAAGGATTTTAGGACATCAATGTCGAATATATATAGTATACAAACTTTATAATTCGGAGGGCATTATTATGATTAATGAAAAGAACTTCACACAACAAAAACTAGAAATGGTGTATTTAGAAGATTTAGTTCCTAAAGACCATATTCTGAGAAATATAGATAAATACATGGATTTCTCTTTTATAAGAGAACTGACTAAAAAATATTACTGCTTAGATAATGGAAGACCTGGCGTAGGTGCGACCTTAATTACAGCATAATATCCTCGTAGTAGAGTGAACACTGCTGTAGACCTACAATTATTATTGTAGGTAACTAATATTTTCGAGACCAGCATGAGAGCCTAATATCTTATGGATACTGAGTCTGACTAATACTCCTGCCAGCCTTGCAGTAATGTAACGTTGCGAAGCATAGGTGAAGACGGAGACACTGGCAGTAATGCTACACTTCGGGTCCAGTCATATATGGTTATAATTTCCTTGTATTTAAATTTCGTAACAGATAATCCCTATCCCTAGTTCAGATGGGAGGGTGTAAAAATTTTTTTACCTCAATGTATGTCTACGCGTGCAGAAGGGGGACGACCTTATGGTGGTTGGAGAATGCGTGTGAGACGTATCCAGGTAAGAACTGAAAAGAACGGAATATAGAGGAGACCTAAGTATGATATATAAAGCGAAAATATTGGGAAAGGTGATTGACCTAATTACACTCCGTGTAATAATAATTGGGGACTGATTGCACCGAAAGGGTAAATCAATAAAGATTATGAATGGGTTAACAGCGAGGCTGTAGTACCGTTAGTATCCTATATTAAGAAATATAGGAGAGGAAAGAGCCTTAGACGTGTGATGTATATAAAATAATTTGTAAATTTCTAATTCGCCAAATTAGATGAAAGAGACTATTCGTACAGAAATGAGGAGAGTCAGACTAACGAGTATAAATAATATTTACTTCATAGATATGAAACAGAGATTTGAAGATTTTAAAAATGGAAATATAGATTTGCGTAATTTAAGTCCTTTAGTTTATTCCGAAGAGAATGTTATGCTAGCAGTACGTCAACTTAGCAAGGGTAAAGGAAGAATGACAAAAGGACCAGATGGTTCTAATTATGATACCATAGCAAAAACGAATTTTATTGAGTTAGGTATGATAGTAAAAGACCGTTTACTTAATAAAAAGATGGATTATGTTAAACGTATTTATATTCCTAAAGGTGATGGTAAGAAACGACCTATTGGCATATGCACAATCTGGGATAAGCTTGTTGAGAAGTGTATTCAGCTAGTATTAGACCCGTACTGTGAAACTAAGTTTGTTCCTAGTTCCTTTGGATTTAGGGAGCAAGTATCAACACATAATGCAATAGCAAAAGTTAAAAACCAAACTAATGTTATGCCATATGTCTTATCTGTAGACATGAAGGATTATTTTGGAACTATAGACCCTAATATTATGTATAGGGAACTATGGCATATGGGAATACATGACCAAGTAATATTAAACTATATTTATCGTTTTATTAAGAAAGGTTACCTAGAAGCAGGGTGCAAAATCTATGACCCGAAGGGTTCTGCACAAGGTAGTATTATAGGACCATTATTATCAAATGTGTACCTTCATCGTTTTGATGTATGGTTGCGAGATCAGGGTGATGATTGGCATGATAAAAGTGTTAATAAGTTTCATAATATAGACAATAGACGTTCAAATATGAGAAGAACTAATTTGAAAATTGGTATCCATGTAAGGTACGCTGATGACATTTTAGTTTTATGTAAGAGTAAGAGTGATGCTGAAAAGTTTAAATATAGTGTAACGAAATATCTTACAAAAAATATGAAACTTATTATTAATGAAGATAAAACTAAAATTTATGATTTAAAGAAAGAAAAGATGAAATATCTGGGCTATAATTTTAAGCTTTATCAAAAACGTAGTAGAATAAGAAATGGTAAGGAGCTAATGGTAATTAACAGCTTACCAAAGGATAAGGGGAATTTAATAGTAGAAGAATGTTGTAAAAGACTTAATGATATTAAAAAAATACCTAGTTATGAGAACATCATGGCTTGGAATGTATATATTATAGGATTACATAATTACTATAAAGGTATGAATGAGTTTAATAAATGTTTTGGAAAGTTAGGATGGCGAATTTACAAAAGGTTTTATAATACAATGGAAGGTCGAATTAAGTTTATAACAGAACAAAAAATCAAGAATAATTTTAGAAAGGGTACATATAAAAGTTGGGGTAAAACAGGATACTACATGTTGTATGATATACCAATTGTTCATATAGAATGGGCTAATTGGGAATATAAATTAGTGAGTGCAATAAAAGGTAAAATATGTAGAATCAATCCGTACGATTATGGTGAAAAGAAAAACCATAAGCCTGGTGTATCTCTTAATGATATTAAGTACCTTGTAGAGAGTGCTAAATTATCTCGTCAGGCAAGTAGATTTAGTCAATTTAGAATTAGTAAATATAGTTCGTTACATGGATTGAGTCATATCTCTGGGGAAGTAGTTCCAGTAGAAGATTATCATTGCCATCATATAGTGCCTTGTAATAAGGGTGGTAAAGACGATTATAATAATCTATGCATACTAAGTAAGGAGCAACATATCATACTACATAGTAATAATAGAGCAAAATTATATGATGTGGTTGGAAAGAAGTATCATAAAAGGGTCGAAGAATTGATAAGTTTGCTATAAAAAAAAAAAAAAAAAAAAAAAAAAAAAAAAAAAAAAAAAAAAAAAAAAAAAAAAAAAAAAAAAAAAAAAAAAAAAAAAAAAAAAAAACTTGATTTCAAAAGTGGTTATAAATATATTTGAGTTTTCAGTTTGTCAGACGTTGGAACGCTGTATGCGATGAAAGTCGCCCGTACAGTGTGGGAAGGGGGAAAAGACCGAGGTAGTAATATCAGAGTCTTACCTATCTTCATATCCTATTATACTTTTTAAAATGCTGTTTATTGGGTACTTATTTGGAATAAAATCTGAACGACAACTTGTAAAGGACATTGAAGTAAATGTGGCTTATAGATGGTTTCTAGGACTAAGTCTTACTGATCCTATTCCAGATCATTCAACAATTAGCCAAAATAGACGTAGACGGTTTAAAGGTACAGATGTGTTTCAAAAAATATTTGACGAAGTAGTATTTAAGGCTATAAATCTTAAGATGGTAACCGGTAAAATACTTTACACAGATTCTACACACCTAAAAGCAAATGCTAATAAGCGAAAGCTTGTGAAAATTGAAGTTGAAAAAACGCCGAAAGAATATGTAGCTGAACTTAATAAAGCAGTGGAAGAAGATAGAATAAACCATGGTAAAAAACCTTTAAAGGAAAAAGAACCTGTTACCAAAATAAAAGAAACTAAAGTTAGCACAACCGACCCCGACAGTGGATATATGATGAGAGATGGCAAGCCGGAAGGCTTCTCATATTTAGATCACAGAACTGTCGATAGCAGACATAATATAATTACTGATGTGTATGTTACTCCTGGAAACATAAATGATGTTGATCCTTATATCGATAGATTAGATGTGCAAATAAAAAAGTTTAATTTTAATACAAAATATGTTGGTGCAGATGCTGGTTATGCTACAAATCTTATATGTAAAGAACTATATGAGAGGGAATTAAAATCTGTAATGGGATACCGTAGGTCTCCACATACAAAAGGAATGTACACAAAAAATAAATTCCAATATGTTAAAGAACAGGACATTTACGTATGCCCTGACTTAAGGGCTTTACATTATAAAACGACAACAAGAGAAGGATATAAAGAATATGTTGGTAATGCAAAATATTGCGAGATATGTCCAAATAGAGCTCAATGCTTTTCTGCAAAAAGCAAGTTTAAAACTATTAGAAGACATGTTTGGGAAACGTATAAAGAAGATGTTGTAAAGTTCACCAGAACAGATAAAGGCAGAAATATATATAGAAGAAGAAAAGAAACTATAGAGCGAAGCTTCGCAGATTCAAAACAACTGCATGGGCTTCGCTATTGCCATATGCGTGGATTAGAAAATGTGCAAGAGCAGTGTCTGCTTACAGCAGCAGTGCAGAATATGAAAAAGATAGCTAGCCTGCTATCTTTACTGTTTTTTGATTTTCTAACTAAGAAGATAGTTGTTATTTTAAATTTATCCATAACTCAAAGCGCTATCGCATAATTGCATGTAAAAAGCCCAGTATAATAAAAAAATTATACTGGGTTTGTAAACAACCTGAAGAAAAGTATATATACTTTTCTTACATGTGTTAAATCATCTCCTGCGGAGCTGAAATATTGTTAAAGGATAGAGTTTATAATTTCACTATCATATAATCTATGTTCTAATTTGAAGTACATTTTTGGATCTTCTTCATAAAACAGAGCTTTTCCTGAAGTAACCTGGGTTATTTCTGCCCTTAATTTTTCTAGATTACTAAACTGACAAAGTATTTTAATCCTCACTTTGTCAGTATATTCTACGTTCTCTATATAAAAATTTTCTTTAGCACAGACATGTTGTAGCTTCCCTAGTAAATCGTATTCAATTAGTATATCTATTGAAATACCTTCAACCTTTTCCACTACCCCTGCCTCTTTAATAGCTAGTGATGCACCTTTCGAATATGCTCTTGCAAGGCCTCCAGTGCCTAGAAGAATTCCTCCAAAATATCTGGTAACTACCACCGCTACATCTGTAATATCACTTTTTTTCAAAACTTCTAGCATAGGAATTCCTCCCGTACCTTGAGGCTCTCCATCGTCACTATACCTTTGTATCCCTCTGTTTTCGCCAATTATATAGGCATAAACATTGTGTCTTGCTTGTTTGTGTTTATTTTTAACCGCTTGGATAAATTCCTTAGCCTCATCTTCGCTTTCAACCCTTTTTCCATGTCCAATAAAAATGGACTTTTTCTCTTTAAATTCAGCGATTGATTCATCTTTTATTGTAAAGTAACCCATTTCAATTCTCCCAACTATTACTGAATATTCCAAATAAAAATTTAATATCCCACTCTAATTTATATTTGCTCCATTAGTAATAAAAACCTCTCAGCAGCATCAATTATGTATTTTTTTTCTGTGTTGTCATATATGTATTTTATTTTTGTAATAGCTTTTTCACTTTTTATTTTACCTAGAGATTTTATTGCATAGCTTATTACTTGTGGATTCTCATCCTCTAAGGCTCTAAGTAATGCTCCTTCAGCTCTCGCATCTCCCATTTTACCCATAGCTGAAACTGCCATTCTCCGTACATTTAAGAATTTATGCACGGAAGCTTTGATTAAAATGTTTAAACAAGATTTTTCCTTTAATTCTCCTAATATCCAAACTGCGACTTCTTTATCTTTAGGGTGCATCTCCACATAACTCGTTTTTATTAGCTGCGTTAATTTATTTTTATTATCCTCTTCCATTGAATTCAAGAAATAAATTTTATCCTCTTTTCCTGCTTTAGCAATACTCTTAAAAAGCTCATCAGTATCATTGCTATGCACTAAAAATCTATATTTTATTTTACCATCTATAATGTGTTTTTGCACAATGGCATTATCCAAGTTTCTAATTTTACATATGGCTTCCATAGTTTTCCCTTCCAAAAACAAGAAATAAGATATCTCTTCGTTAGAATATTTACTAATGCACAACCAATCAACGTCCACTAATCCCTTTTTCAAAAGCTCCTCTCCTTACCTTGTAGCCATTTTTTTCTACTTTCCACTTAGTATCTCTGAAATAATATTAATTCCTTCTTCTATTTCTGGTTTTCTTATTTCTGAAAAACTTAATCTAAAGTAATCATTACCTTCTTTAGCATTTTTATAAAATAAAACCCCTGGTGTTATTAAAACTTTTCTATGCTTACACAAATAAAACAATTCCATGGAATTAATCTTCAAACCAGTAGCTATCTTAAAATAAAAATGAATTCCCCCTCCAGGGGTATAACAACTAGCCTTTGCACCCATGTTTTTTTCTATACAAGTTATCATAAAGTTATATTTGTCCTTATAAGCCATATTTAGACGACTTATATGTTCTTTCCAAAGATCCTTATTTATATATAAATCTAAAGCACGTTGCATAAGACTTGAAGTTGATATATCTGTGTTAATTTTGGAATTTTGAATATGCTCCTTGCATTTCTCTGGTGATATCATGTATCCGAGCCTTATTCCTGGTAGAAATATCTTTGAAAAACTCTTTATATAGATAACTCTATCAAATATGTCTAAGCTCTTAAAACTCTTATATTGCTTTTGGTCATATATTAGTTCAGATAAATAATCGTCTTCAACGATATAAAAATCATATAACTCTGCGAGTTCTAATATTCTTAGCTTTTTCTCCAAACTATAGGTGGCCCCTGTAGGATTTTGAAAATAACTCATGGCATAAAAACATTTTATCCTATTCTTTTTCAGTATCTCTTCAAATTGAAGTAAATTCACACCATCCTCTAACATATCAACTTCAAATATATTTGCCCTTCTCCATTTAAAGACCGTTAGTGCCCCACCATAGGTCGGCTTTTCTACAACAACGTTATCATGAACATTTATTATAGATTTTGAAACTATATCAATACCCTGTTGCGCACCTGAGAGAATCAATATATCTTCAGTGTTTACCTTATTGTCCCAAAAAAAACTACTTATACTATTTCTAAGTCCCTCATACCCCAAAGATTCCTTATAGGCAAATGCTTCCGTGCCATCTCTATCTAATACCTCATTTAATACGTCTTTAAAGACTGTTACAGGGAAATATTCACTACTTGTAATTTCTCCTGTAAAATCTATATATTTTTTTAGGTCTTGACCAGAAATTTTTTTTAAGGTATTAGAATATTCCTTTTTAAACTTACTGTTTGTATCCCTTCGTTTAGCGTAAGTTCCGCTCCCCATCTTTTGATACGCATAGCCCTCAGCTTCAAGTTTTTTATAAGCACTAACTACGGTAACATCATTAACCACCAACAGTTTTGATAATTTCCTTATTGAGGGTAATTTTTCACCGTCGTCAACCATATTTTCATCAATCATTTTTTTTATATGCTTTGATATCTCTATATACTTAGGAATTTCGGAGATAAATTTAATTTCATACTTATGCATATCTCCACCTATCTATCCCGAAAATGTTAAACAAAGTAAACATTTTGATTAAATAAGATTTTATCCTTGTTTATCTTAAAATCCCTAATTTCCTTTTTAATAATATTTCTTTCCCATAGTTTATTAAGCAACTCTTCCATTTCTATATCAAAATCCTTAAACAAATCCTCCGTCATAATTTCCTCAGCACTTAAAAACTTATCTTTTTCTCTCATATAGTTTAAAAGCAGGCTACAATTACTCTTAATACTTGAGTTTATGCTTTGTTCTAAAAATGTCATAGTTTCTTGAATTGTCTCCACTGTATTTGATTTTTCAAAAATCAATTTATCAACGCAAAGTTTAAAGTCTTCATTTAAATTAAGCGCCATAGTCATTACATCCTTACTAATCATATATCCCGACGAGTTGACAAATAATCTTGAATACTTCTCTATACATCTTATCGCAGTACTATAGGCCGTATATACACCATCACTTGATAAATATTTTTTACATACGCCAATATCTTTTAAGAGTTTTCCTAGGAAACACATTCCCCATCGCTCTCTATCTACATCCGGGAAAAATCTACCACCGTCGTACCTTACTGTTATATCCATATCTTTTGAGAATATAAGTCTTGAGGATGAGAAAATTCTATGTATATATCCGCCCTTTAGATTATCAGAATAAAGTTGTATGAATTTTTCCTTACCCATGAGTTTAATATGAATAGGAACACCCTTCTCTTGTGCATATATGTCCCTAATCTCACTGAATTTCTCCCTGACAATTACGAAAATATCAATATCTGATTCTTCCCACAAATCGCCTGTTACCATACTTCCAAAAACCATTACTGATAAAACAGATTCGTCGATTTTTATTCTATCTACTACACTATTAAAAGCTTTCTGATATTGCAAAATAGTTTTCATCATTTCCTTGCCTCCCCCAAGTTTTTATGTGCCTTATAATTTTAAAATATGTTTAGGTGTCTTAAAAATCAAATTCCTAAATGAATATTTTATTAACTTTAATTCTCTCATAAAAATCACAATTACTGCACTGATATATATGAACACAAAACTGATCTTTGTCATCAATCTCCATATTAGCAGTATAATCATCATAAAATTCTTGTATTATTCCTTTATCGTTCATTATAGCACTACATTTTTCACAATTACAAATATTCCTTTCTAAATTATTGCAAACAGGACATATTTTTTTCATGATATTACCTCCAAATTCATTATCATATCTATTTTTACCAGTTTTTATTATAATAATCTTAATAAAAAAAAGAAAAGCATATAATTTTCTAATAAAAAAATAAAGAGAATCAAGTTTAATATTAATAACCCTGTTCTCCTTATCATTATGAAAATTATTTACAATCATGCTTTGATAATTTCAGCATGTTATCAACTTTACATCTTAACACTTTAATTAAATCTTCAGAAATTTCATTAACGTCTTCAGCTAAACCTAGAGCATTTTTTATTTCTGAACTGCGTCCAAAATTTGTATTCGACATATTACTTGCAGCGGTTGAAAAATTAATAGATGCAAGGCCTAATGTATATAGAGTGTCTATTAACGGTCTTATGTCATTTTCAAAATACGCACTTGCTTTAAAATCTAGTTGCAATCTATCTAATTCGAATCTTAAAACATTTATATTTACAACCTTATCTGCTAATGATTTAACGTCAAAATTATTGGATATGTCACATATGTCACAGGTATCAAATTGACCATCATTGGGTACCTTATCTTGTTCATTAATATCATTTATAATTTTTTTAATTAGTTTATTGACGTTATACTGATTTATTTTTTTGTTTTTTCTCTTTTCATTATCTGGATTTGATTTTTCTTCTCCCATATCTACTCCTAAGTTCTTTGATAAATGCTTCGGACCTAATATTAAATTATATAAGATGCCCATTGACTTTATTACACTTATGAAGATTTTTTTATAAAAAAGAAATTTCAACTACACTAAAATATATTTTTCACACTTATTATAAACTTCGTCGTCCCCTTGTACTGACATAAGCGTTCCTTCTTCAATATACTCTTCTGTATCAACCTTTGATCCTCTATGCAAATATGCCACTATTGCCTGATCAGTATATGGAATAAGCACCTTAAATTTTTTAAGAGTATATGGAAGGTCTTTACAAGTTTCTTTTAGAAGTTCCTCCAAATTTGTACCATCTTTAGCCGATATTTCAATTGATTTCAAATTCTTATATTTTTCTTTGATTTTCAAAATATTTTCTTGTGAGGCTTTGTCAATTTTATTCAACACCAATATTGTTGGCTTATCAATTGCGTTTAATTCTCTTAGAACCCCATCTACAGCCTCTATTTGTAGTACTGCGTTTTCAGATGATGCATCTACCACGTGCAGCAACAAATCTGAATATACCACTTCTTCAAGGGTTGATTTAAAGGCCTCTACTAAATCATGGGGAAGTTTCCTTATAAACCCCACTGTGTCAGTTACTGCTGCCACTCTATTATCAGGCAATAGTAGTGCTCTTGTTGTTACATCTAGAGTTGCAAAAAGCATATCTGCTTCAAACACTTTTTCTTTTTGCACAATACTTTTTAATGCTGCTACATCGCATAATGCATTTCTAAGTGTTGATTTTCCAGAATTAGTGTATCCAACTAAAGATACTTTTGAAATGCTATCGCGACTTCTCTTTTCTCTTTGCACATTTCTAGTATTTCTTATTTTTTCGAGTTCTTTATTTAATTCATAGATACCTTCCCTTATTCGCCTTTTATCTATTTCTAATTTTTTCTCTCCAGGTCCTCTTGTTCCAATTCCCGCACCTGTTCTTGAAAGTATAGTCCCAAGTCCTGTTAAACGTGGTAATCTATATTTTAATTGTGCAAGTTCAACTTGAATTTTCGCTTCCCTAGTTCTTGCTCTTCGTGCAAATATTTCTAGTATTAGTGTAGTTCTGTCTATAACTTTACATCCAAGTACTTCCTCCAAATTTCTAACTTGAGAGCCTGATAATTCATCATCAAAGATAACTATATTCGCCCTTATTGCTTGCCTAAGACCAGCTACCTCTTCTGCTTTACCTCTACCTATATATAAAGCCGAATCTATTTTATGTCTATTCTGAAGTACTGTATCTATAGTTTCTACATTACACGCTTTTGCAAGTTCTGCAAGTTCTACTAAATCATCCTCACTTTCTATTCCTACTAAAATAGCTCGTTCTGCATCATCCTCAACAATTTCACTTGTTTTCATTAATTTTTCAATATATCTAATTTTGTCTAAAATATCATATTCCATTACTTCATTTATAGTTATTGGTCCTATTTCTTCTTCTATTAAAATGCTCTTTTCTATTCCACAAAAACCTATGTTATACTTTAAATTCTCTTTTTCTCCTATACCAATAGCTACTATACAATCTAACTTTAATTTTGTTAAAGCTGACATATCCAGCGCAGATAACCTAGAATTACCATTTGGGTGAGTGTGTACTACTTTAACCCCCGATAATCGACCTTCTCTTATATCGATTATAGGCAATTCCACTGTACTACTATCACCAATTGCCATACTAATTATTTTACCTTTTCTATCAATTGCAGCGCTAATTTCTCTATCCAAATCTTTTGTTACCTCGACTAGTATGTCTACCAATTCTTCAGACAAAATGCAATCTTTGGAAACCGTTATATCGCAAGCATTTTCCAATTTATTTAAAATTGAATTTTTAACTCCACCAATATTTCCATATATCAACGTAAATCACTCCATTCTAATAATATTTAACAAGTATCCTTATACTTATACTTGACAACTTTCATATAATTTTATACCATTAAAGCATTAATGTAAATATATATAGAGGGTGGGATTAACATTGGATAATAAAAAAAGAAATATTCTTATAACTAAAGACCAAATTGATGAAAGAATAGAGCAACTTGGTGCTGAGATTTCGAAAGATTATTGCGAAAAAAAATTATATATTCTTTCATTATTAAGAGGTAGCTTTATATATACCGCAGACCTTGTGCGTCAAATTACTGTGCCTACAAAAATAGGATTTATGACAACTTCAAGCTATGGTGATGGTGAAGAGTCTTGTGGATCAATTAATGTTATAAATGATATTCCTGACAATATTGAAGGTTTTGATGTATTAATAGTAGATGATATTGTTGATACTGGAATAACTATGGATTTCGTTGTGGCTCACGTTAAGTCTTTAGGTGCCACCAGCGTTAAATCTTGCGTTCTTTTAGATAAACCACTTAGAAGAAAAATTGAGATAACACCTGATTATTGTTGTTTTGAAATTCCAGATCTTTTTGTAGTTGGGTATGGATTGAATTACGGAGATTACTATAGGAATATACCATACGTATTTAATTGGGAAGACTAATAACCTTCTATATCAGAGAAGTCCATATTAATGACATTTCAGAGGGAAAGTCGTTAATATTGCAGCTCCGCAGGAGATTATTTAATAACTCACTTTTTCAATACTTCTTAAATACATATTGTTAGTTTATAAAAATAAAGTACGTTATTATTAATAGCGTACTTTATTTTTTATATTTTTGTTAATCACTACCACTATTGCCCAGTTTAAAATCTGTACCATTTAAATCTAATTGAACTGCAGTATTAGGTGTTTTTCCCACTATAATAGTTTCAGCAATTGGTACTTCATTAGCTACTTCGATATCATTACTTTTTAAAGGCGCAATTACTTTAACGGTAGTTTTTACTTTAACATAAATTTTATGCCTTGTTTGATTTATACCTGCACTTTCAAACTCAGAAGAATATTTAGTTTCTACATGGCCTATCGGCTGCATTTTTATGGTTACTTTAGGGCCATAATAAGATAAAATACTATTTCTTGTTATATAACCTATTGGGATTTTCATACCAACCTCCCCCAATTTCATAAGTTCCTTTTGGGATTCTAAAGCAACATCACATGCTATTTTATTCATTTTTAGAGTATCCGCTTTTAGCATTACAATATTCCCCTGTGAATCTTTATCCACTCTTATAACCTGGTCGTAGTTAAATTGCTTGGAATATTCACTAATAATTGATCTATTTACAATCTCTGTAGCCTTTGCTCTCATTTCCGCATCCGCTACCGCCATTACCGTTGGCATTACGGTTTTACCAAAAATGTATATGAATATTGTAAAATTTATCATAATTATGGCTATAATTATTAATATCCTAACTTTAATTTTATTTTTGATATTTATTACCTCCATCTAAGGTTATATGCTATTATATGTAACTTTTTTACGGTAAAGAATTTAAATATCCAACTCAAACTCAATATTCTATATTAAGCCACATTCAAATAAATACCATGATTATATGGTATAATATTAAAAGCTAATTATAGTTAAACAAGATGAATTTTTAGAAGGCGGAAAGCTACTTAATAAGTGTTTTCAGCTCCTGAGAAATGCAAGGAGGATACTTAATGGAAAAAGAAGAACCTAATAAAAAAAAGAAAAAAGAAACTGAGAAACATGTTTTTAGAACCCTTGTTTTTACTTTTCTAATTATAGCTTTAGTAAGCAGTGTAGTTATTGGAGGAGCAGTTCTAGCTATGATTAAGACAGCTCCTATCTTAGATATTAATGAATTTTTAAAATTGGATGAGATTACAATGTTATTAGACGATTCTGGAAAGACTATGGATGAATATGTTATTTCACAAAGAAGAATTAATGTACCTATTAATAAAGTTCCGGTCATCCTTCAGGATTCATTTATAAGTATTGAAGATGTTAGATTTCAAACACACCCAGGTGTTGACTTAAAAAGACTTGGTGGTGCTATTTTTAATGATATAAAGATAAAAATAGCTGGTAGCGGTCAAAGTCTCCAGGGCGCTTCAACTATAACTCAACAATTAGTTAAGTATAGAGTGTTTTTAGAAGATTCTATGGAAAACAGAACTTCTATAAAGAGAAAAATTCAAGAAATGTCTTTATCCTTACAAATTGAAAAAGTTTTGACCAAGTCTCAAATTTTAGAGACTTATATGAACACTATTTTTCTAGGAGGAAATGCTCATGGTGTAGAAGCAGCCTCTCATCAATATTTTAACAAATCTGTTGAAGATTTGACCTTAAAACAATGCGCTTTTCTTGCTAGCGCTGCACAAAATCCTAGTGTTTCATATAATTTGGCATCTAAATCAAATAAAAATAAAGAAGCTTTTGATTCAAATAGAACAAAAGCCGTTCTTGATAACATGTACAATAGTGGCAAAATCAGCAAAGAACAATTTGATTCAGCTATGGCTGAAGATTTAAATTTTAGTTTTTCACAAAAAGATGCAAACAAAATGAACTATGAGTACTTCTCAAGACCTGTACTCCTACAGGTTGCTGAGGATTTAATGAAACAAAATAATATTAGTAAAAAGGAAGCATATTCAATGCTTATGTACGATGGTGTAAAAATTTATACAACCATGAATAGAGATATGCAAAATGCATCACAGAAACTAATTGATGATCCTATGAAATCAACGCAAGCAGGCCTCCAGGCAGCCTGTGTTATCACAGATTATCATACAGGTGAAGTTAAAACTATTATAGGTGGACGTGGTGACCAAGTTCCTATGTCTTATAACAGAGGTGCGTCGAATGACTACTTAAAGGCTCCTGGATCAAGCATTAAGCCACTAACCGTATATGGTCCAGCTATCGATTCAAAAACAGCTACAGCTTCTACTATTATTGAAGATTCACCTATACCTGAAGACATTGGCAAGAAATATTCTGCTCCAGGTACACCTCCTTATAATCCTAGAAATTCCCCGCTTGGATATAAGGGATATTTACCTCTTAGAGATTGCTTAAAATATTCTGTTAATGTTGCAGCTGTTAAAATTGAGGATATGATTGGTCTTAAGACTGGCGTTTCTTATGGCGAAAAGTTTGGGTTGCAGTTAGATGACCAAGATAAGAATAGTATATCTGCTATGGCCCTTGGACAATTAGATGGTGGTACTTATAAAGGCACTAATCCTCTCACTATGTCAGCGGCATATGGTGTTTTTGGTAACAATGGGCTACGTACAACTCCCAGATTATACACTAAAGTAGTCGATAGATCTGGTAAAGTATTGCTTGAAACAAAACTTGAAACAAAACCTGTTTTATCTCCTCAAAGTGCATACATTATATATGATTTATTAAAAGGACCTGTAAGTCCTGGTGGTACTGGAACAAATGCTGTTTTTGGCGACATGCCAGTCAGAGGTAAAACTGGTACTTCTTCCGATTCTAAGAATCTGTGGTTTGTTGGTTTAACTCCATATTACTCTACAGCTGTTTGGATTGGAACCGATAAGGGAGATGAACTTAAAAATATTGGAAGTAATGATGCCGCTTCACTATGGGGAAATATTATGAAAAAAGCCCATACGTCTCTTCCAGTGAAAAACTTAGAAATGCCTTCTGGTATATCTCCCTATTCCGTATCAAAAGATTCAGGTGATATACCTACTGATTTAACTTATGCAGACCCAAGAGGCAATAGAGTTTACTCAGAACTATTTATTGATGGAACTCAACCTACATCCCTTGATAACATACATGTTTTGGCTAAGGTTATCAAAGACCCAAGTGGTAAATATGTTCTTGCATCAGAATTTACGCCACCTGGAAAAATTGAAACAAAAGTTTTTATAAAGAGAAATTATACACCTAATGTATTTCTAGAGGACTCTGCTTATGTATTACCAACAGCAGTTGACACCTTTTCAAATAATAGTATATTCCCCCCAGTTGCCACTCCTAAAGCTAGCATTCCTAAAACTAAAGGTAACTATTTTACTAAGCCTTAACACATAAATAAAAAACTACTATCAAATATTTGATAGTAGTTTTTTATTACCCTTTAGTTTTAGGATTGAATAACAACGCCATAATATATCCAAAGAAAATTGCAGCAGTAATACCGCCCGCAGTACCCTTTATACCTCCTGTAAATGCTCCTATAATACCAACTTCATCTACTTCCTTCATTACACTTTTAGCTAAACTATACCCAAACCCAGGAAGAGGTATACTTCCACCTGCTTTTCCATATTTTATCACCACATCATATATATTTAATGCACCTAATATTACACCAGCAGTTACAAATAAAACTAGTATTCTAGCTGGAGTTAATTTAGTAGTGTCCATAAGTATTTGACCTATTATGCAAATTATCCCTCCAACTATAAAAGACATAATATAATTATTCATTTATTCACCCCCAAACTCTATTGAAACGGCATGAGCAATTCCTGGTATTGTTTCTCCTTGAAGCGGTGAAGTTGAACTTAAAAGTGCACCTGTGGAAACTAGTAGTATTCTTTTAAATTTTCCCTTTAGCATATTTTTTAGTAAGTACCCTGTTGCAACCACTGCAGAACATCCACACCCACTACCACCCGCATTAGTTCCTTGGGTCTGCGCATCGAAAATTTCCTCACCACAGTCAATGTAATGACCCTTCATATCGTACTTATATTCTAGTAATAGTTTTTCTGTAAATTCTCTTCCTATAATGCCCAAATCTCCAGTAGCTATAATATCATAATCCGAAGGCTTTCGACCCGTGTCCATAAAATGTTGTTTAATAGTGTCTACAGCCGCTGGCGCCATTGCAACTCCCATATTATTCACATCAATTATTCCATAATCTTTGACCTTTCCAGTTGTAACATGGGTAACATATGGAAATTTACCTTTTTTCCCCAAAATCATTGCTCCTGCACCTGTAACGGTCCATTGCGCTGTTGGAGCTCTCTGACTTCCCATTTCCAGTGGCAATCTAAATTGCCTTTCAGCTGATGAGAAATGTGATGAAGTAGCTGCTATAACATAATTAGCCAGCCCACCCTCCATTATCATTGAAGCAACGCTTAAAGACTCTGCCATAGTTGAGCAAGCTCCATAAAGTCCTAGGAATGGTATATTCAAATCTCTAGCTGCAAAACATGAAGAAGATAACTGATTTAATAAATCACCTGCTAGTAGATAATTTATATCAACTTCTTTTAGTTTTGCTTTTTTTATGCCCTCTGATACAGCAGTATATAATAAACTAGTTTCAGCTTTTTCAAAGCTTTCAGTTCCATTAAGATCATCTTCTAAAATCCGGTCAAAATACTCTTTTAATGGTCCCTGCCCTTCCTTAGGCCCAACTATATTATATGTACTGATAATTCTAGGTTTACTTTCGATTTCTACTGTTTGAAGACCAATTCTTCTACCCATTTTAAATCACCACCTTAAAAAATAATATAAAATTCCTACAATTACAGATGACCCTATTCCATATACTAAAACGGGCCCTGCAATAGTAAACATTTTAGCTGCAACACCAAAAACAAAACCCTCTTTTTTAAATTCCATTGCTGGTGAAACGATTGAATTTGCAAACCCTGTAATTGGCACAACAGAACCTGCTCCTGCAAAATCACCTAGCTTATCATATACCCCTATGCCAGTAAGCACAGCTCCCAGAAAAACCATAACTATAGATACATATGTGCCTACCTCATCTTTAGGAATACCAATTCCAGAAAAAATGTCACTGATAAATTGTCCTATTACACATATTAAGCCTCCAACCCAAAAAGCATTAAAACAATGCAATCCTAAATTAGGTTTAGGGATGTTATTAGAATTAAGTTTATCAAATTTTTTTCTTATAGTTTTTTCTTCCACTTTCATGAAATGTCCTCCTTGTCGCTTTTAATAGTCACTACTAATCATTTATTATATTGTATTATGCAAATATAATATGCTAATTCTTTATGTTAGTATTTGCATTAATATTATTTTTAGTCAAAAAAAATAAGACGAATTTATATATAAGGAACTTCAAAATTTAAAATTGAAGTTCCTTATTTATATCTCATCTTATACACTCACTTTTATTAGATCAACTTTTCCCTCATTATTTTCAAAACTTTTTTTTCTATTCTCGATACTTGTACCTGGCTAATCCCCATCATTTTTGCAACTTGAATTTGTGTATTATCTTTAAAATATCTGAGCATAATTATTTGCCTTGATTTTGCATCAAGTTTTCTAAGTGCTTCTTTAAGGGAAATTTTATCTAAAACCTGATTATCTTCTTCGTATTTTTCACTTAATTTATCTATTAATAGTACTGGGGCACCATCATCTTGGTGTATTGTATCAAATAAATACAGCATATTGCTAGCAGACTCTAATGCATATACTATATCCTCTTTTTCAATTTTTGAAAAAACCGACAGTTCATCAATAGTAGGCTCCCTCCCCAATTCTTTGGTTAGAGTATCTTTATCATAATGTAATTGTCTTGCAGTAATTTTAACGCTTCTACTTACTTTTATAATTCCATCATCTCTAAGAAATCTTTTAATCTCTCCCATTATCATAGGTACGGCATATGTAGAAAATTTCACATTATACTTAGTATCAAAATTATTAATTGCCTTTACTAAGCCAATACATCCAATTTGAAATATATCATCATACTCATATCCCCTATTAAGAAATTTTTTACTTATTGATGAAACTAATGGTAAATTCATTTCCACCAACGTATCTAATGCACCCGGTTCTTTATTTCTAGCCAATTGAATAAGTTGCATATTATCTTCATAAGTATAGTTTTCTTTTCTTACTATTTTTTGATCCATAATATTCCACCTAACTTAAAGGATTAAATATTTTTTTCATTATTATACTTGTTCCCCTACCTTTATCAGACTTTACTTCTAAACTGTCCATAAAAGTCTCCATTACAGTAAAACCCATACCTGACCTCTCTAAATCTGGGCGGGAAGTATATAATGGTTGCCTAGCGAGTTCTAAATTGTCAATTCCTTTTCCTACATCTTCTATTATCACTGTTAGTTCAGTTCCATTAATAATAGCTTCTATATTAATCATTTCCTCTTCATTATCATATCCATGAATAATTGCATTAGTAACTGCTTCTGATACTGCTGTTTTAACGTCGGTAATTTCTTCAATTGTAGGATCTAATTGTGAAGCGAATGCTGCTACTGCTACTCTTGCAAAACTTTCATTCTGCGATTTACTTAAAAATTCAATTTTAATTCTATTGTAACACATACTAATCCCCCCACTAAATGTTGTTTACAGCTTGTTCAACGTCATCATATGACATAATAATCTTAAACATTCCTGACAATTCAAATACTCTTTTTACTGAAGATTTAATGTTAGTTACGCATACTTTCCCATTTTTCATATGTAACTTTTTGTATCTTCCAATGACCACACCAATACCGGAGCTGTCCATGAACGTCACATCTTTGAAATCCATAATTAATTTATTGTAGCTATCTCGTTCTAAACGATCATCTATAATGTTCCTTACTTCTTCAGCACTATGATGGTCTAGTTCTCCAAACATGTAAACTATCAATTTGTCCTCGCTATTTTCAAAATTTAAATGCATTTTCTTCCCCCCAAATCATTTTAAATTAAAATATTTTTTCAGTATTGCTTAAATAATGTACCTTTATTCTATATTCTATAACTTACATGATTTTCCTTCTTTTTTTATGTAATATTTTTTCATTTTTTTATGTTATACCCATTTTTATTAGATACTACAGTAAAATATGAAAATAAAAAGAAGCAGGATGACTAAATACAAAGTCACTGCTTCTTTTTACTATATCTTTAGTGTTTATTATATATTTTACTAAAACTTACAGTTAAATCTTTTTTCCCATTCCTCAATAAGTGAAGGTCTAAAGTCTGGATGAGCAATATTTATGAGCGACCTTGCTCTATCTCTTAATGTTTTACCTTTTAGCTCCGCAATACCATATTCAGTAATTACGTATTGTATTTCGTTTCTCAAAGTTGTAACCGCTGCTCCTTCATCAAGCAAAGGCGTAATTCTTGAAATCTTTCCTTTGCTTGCTGTAGAAGGCATTGCAATGATAGATTTACCGTCCTTTGCCATACTTGCACCTCTAATAAAGTCAACCTGTCCACCTGTCCCACTAAACTGAGTTAATCCAATAGTTTCTGCATTTACCTGTCCCATAAAATCTACTTGAATAGCAGAATTTATACAGACCATTTTACTGTTTTTTGCAATTATAGCCGGATCATTTACATAATCTACAGAATACATTTCAACCATTGGATTATTATCAACAAAGTCATAAAGTCTTTTAGTTCCCATGAGGAAAGTTACTACTATTTTCCCTGGATGAAGTGTCTTAGCTTTATTTGTTATAACTCCTGTTTCAACAAGTTCAACTACTCCGTCTGAAATCATTTCCGAATGTATACCTAAGTCCTTTTTATCCTTTAAAAACAAAAGTACTGCATCTGGAATAGCTCCTATTCCAAGTTGAAGTGTGGAACCATCCTCAACTAAAGAAGCACAATACTCTCCAATAGCTTTCTCAACATCTCCAATTTTAGGAGGATTAAGCTCTATTATTTGATGACTTACTTCTACAATATAATCAATATCAGAAATATGTATAAAAGAGTCTCCCATAGTTCTTGGCATTTTATTATTTACTTCTGCAATTACCATTTTTGCACATTCCGTTGCTGTCTTTGTATAATCAACAGATACACCGAAACTACAATAACCGTGTTCATCTGGTGCTGAAACTTGAACAATTGCCACATCTATTGGCAGATAGCCCTTCTTAAATAGCTCAGGTATCTTAGAAAAAAAACAAGGTGTAAAATCTGCTCTTCCATCTCTAATGGCTTCTCTTGTAGGAGCACCTGCAAATAAAGCATTGTGCTTAAAATGTTTTTCCATTCCAGTATTAGTATACTCAGCTTTTCCCATAGGAACCATGTGTGCAATTTCAACATTTTCATAAGCCTTACAATTAGCTACCATTGCAGCTATAATCTCTGTTGGCTCTCCACAAGCATGTCCTGTAACTACCCTATTTCCGGACTTTATTTTCCCTGCCGCTTGCTGCGCCGTAATCACCTTTGATTTATAGATTTCTTCTAAGTTCATACCAATCACTCTCCTAAATTATAAATTTTTGTTTTGACTATATATTAAATATTTTAATATCATAGTTTCAGTTTTTAAGGAAACGTTGTTATAAATAAGGTTATAATATTTCTTAAAATTTGTATTAGCACATTTTTGTTAGTATTTCAATGGATTATTGTGATTTATTTCACAAATATTAGAAAGCGAATTTACAGAAATTTATAAACTCCTGCATAATATATATACTAATATTTATTGTTCTTCCTGCATTTTTTAAACTTGTTCATTTTCACACCAATTCTAATTGGCTTATCTTTCCACTTATTATTCTTTTAGTATACACTAATTCTCTTAACTTGTATACCTAAATAAGGTTCTTTAATTATATCTATAACCATATTTCCCATGTATTTATTAAAATACATCAGTTTGAAACTTCATAACTCTTATTAGCCTTTTTTATTTTGTACAAAACTTAACAAAATAAAAAAGGCACTAAAACATAAAATAAATAGAAGCAGTATAATAAAATGTAAAATCACCTCGCTTCTATTCCTTTTATTCAAAAGTCTTTCTCTTGCTTATGCCTCCAATTCTTCATTTTCAAACAGCATAACATCAAATTTTGGTTTATTTCCTGATTGAATGATTATACAAAGTACAATGCCTGCTGCTAATCCCCAAGCTGCCCCTCTTGTTGCAACTACAGCAGCCATAACACCTGCAATACCTAGATCATTTGCTGTACGCGCCTTCAAAACTCCTACCCTTATAGAAACATACCCCTGTATTAGCATTGTAGATGCTAGTGCAATTCCTAAGATAGGTTTGCATAGGGAAACTATTGGTAAGAGTAAATATCCAGTAAGCGTACCGAATCTGAAGGAACCCGCTCCACCAAATATCGACTCCATAGACTCCTTGCCATGTTTATATCTTTCACAAATAACAACTTGCATTGCTGCCCATAGTGGTCCACACATTGTAAGATCTGGTCCTATTACAGACATTAGCATGTTACGAAGACCAAATATTATGTGAGATCTGTTCGGATTGTAATCTATAAGTTCATCTGGTCGCTCCTTCTTACAGTCTCCTATTAACGCTTGAGATTGTATCATATCACCAAATAAAACTATATATGCAGAAATAACCATCGGTAGAGCATTTATAAACATTTTGACTGGAGGAAACCCTATATCTTTAGAAAAAAGGGTCCATTGTGTCCATAAAACTCCAAAAGCTGGTTTTGTTATACCCCATTCTACCTTAGGCCAAGCTGTTTCCCCAACTAAAGGCGCAAATATTATCGCAAGTGCTATAATTGGTAGTATGCCTAAATTAGATATTGCTTTTAAAATTTTATTTTTATTGCTAATACTTTTAAAATGATTTGAAAATAAAAGGTAGAAACCTAACCCTACACAAACAACAATAGAAATTGGAAATTGATCAAAACGAGCACCTTTTACAAATATAATATTTACAGCTGCAATACCAGCTCCAATTATAATGCCGGACTGCATAGCATTAGGAACAATGTGAACTATCTTCTTACCAAGTCCTGTAGCACCTAATAATAATGCTAAAGCTCCTAGACTCATTTCAAATGCAATTAATGCTTGTATTCTTTCAGGTCCTATGGCATAATCACTTACATAAAGAATGAGAAGTGGAATGGCTGGTGTAACCCACCCAGGCACAACTGGATCCCCTAAAAATACATGTGCACAATAAAATATACCATTTAACACAACAACTGCCATTGCTACTTCAAAAGGCATTCCTAAAAATTCCTGGAGCATTGGAATAGCTCCAAGACAAACCGCACACATCAGTAATCCTTGAATATAATCTGCCATTTGAAACTTATAGTGAATTCCAGGTATTCTTATCTTAAAAGGACCTGCAGGTATATATGGTTGTTCTTTCACAAACTCTTTTTTAATAGACATAAATTAACCTCCGATTTTATTTCCTACCACTTGTTCTGCCGTAATGACCTTTGATTTGTAAATATCTTCTAAGTTCATACCTATTACTATCCTAAATTATATTTTTTTTGTTTTGACTATATATTATCTAATTTAATATAGCTTTCACTTAGTGAGAAATCGTTACCAAAACCACTGTCATTTTAATATGTCTGAATGCATTTTTCTTAGTATTTCAATGAATTATTGTGATTATTTTCACAAATATTAGCAAAAAAATTTATAAATCGCTGTATAATACATATATCTTATTATTTAGTATATACTAAGTATCTTAACTTGTATACCTAAAAGAAATTCAGCATTTCATCTAAAAAAGCGCGACCCAAGAACATGAAAATAAATAGAATCAAGATAATTAAATACAAAATCACCCTGCTTCTATTCATTAATTTTTAGTAAAAATCTTTGGTATCATCAATAAGAATTTTTTAGAGTATAACTGTAATAACTTCATCCACAGGCTTTCTACGAGGGCTTTTATTTTCCTCTTCTAATGGTAATCCAATAGGGGTTAATGCCATTAATGAATATTCTTCTTTTTTAAAATTAAGCACATCTCCAATTTCTTTTGCAGCATAATTTGGACCTGTCATCCAGCATGTGCCATAGCCAAGACTCGCTGCTGCAAGTAATAAGTTTTCCATTGCGGCCGATGCTCCCTGTATTCCTGGTGCAGTATTAAAAAGTTCTTGTATATCATCTGCGCTTTCATTAATGGCCTTAAATTCTTCAAATCCTGTTGGTTTATAATTTCCAGCATATACTAGAATTAAGCAAGGAGCATTCCTAAATGCAATATGGTATTTTAAAGATTTAGTGAAAATTGCCTTAATATTTTCATCTACAATTTTAGATGCTATTTCTGAATTTTTATCTTCCACGACTTTTACAATTTCATTTATCTTTTCTTTATTTCTAATTATTACAAAGTGCCAATTCTGAACATTTTTACCCGATGGAGCGTGAATAGCCGCTTTAATAATCTCCTCTAAATCAATCATAGGAATAACTTCGTCCTTAAATTTTCGTATACTGTGTCTTTTATAAATAAAATCTAAATTCGACATGGAATACCTCCTAATTTTATATTGTATATCATATACTATAAAGAGAGAGGTTTAACCCTCTCTCCTTATATTTTAATACAAATTCTTATAAACGTCTCTAATTTCATCTCTGCTTAAAGGCACATAATTATTAGCTAAAAGTCTTGCCTGACCTACAATAACGCTATCCGCAAAGCCTTCAATATCTTCTACCTTCATACCGTAGTCTTTCAAAGGTTTTCTAGTTAATAATTTATCAAGTATGCTGGCAAGTGCTGCAAATACATCATCTTCACCATTTACATTTAAAATATCTGCAAGTATTTTTTTAATATCTTTAATTTTACCATTTGGATTTTTCTTATTATAAGTTCTAAATACTTCAACAAACATCTGGTAGTTTGCTTCTCCATGAGGAACGTGGTAAGTTCCACCAAGTGGATAAGAAAGTGCATGAACAGCACCAACTCCTGTGTTTCCAAAAGCAATACCAGCATAGTTACTACCTATTACAAAATCTTCAATTATTTCTTTTCTGTATTCTTCACCTTTTTCAATTATTTGAACGTATCCTTTTAAAATCAATTCCATTGCTTTAACACTAAATAATTCTGTGTATGGATTAGATTTTGGAGATACATAGGACTCAATAGCATGAATCAACGCATCAATTGAACTAGCAACAAAAAATCTGTATGGTAGTCCTTTAACTAGTTCTGGAATAAGTACTGCATGATCAGCTAATAATTCATCTGTAGCAAGGCCCATTTTTGTATGTTTAGCTTTAATTTCAGCTATAGATAAATTTGTAACTTCTGAACCCGTTCCAGCAGTTGTAGGAACTATTATAAGCTCTTTATCCTTTATAAGTGGAACTTTTTTCTCAAATAAATCTAATGCTGTATTATCACCTTTTATTACAAGAAGCTTTGCTATGTCAATAACACTACCGCCACCAACAGCAAAAATCCTTTTAAAAGTTTTCCCCTTAATAGTAGCGAGAACTGCATCAATTATTTCATCTGAAGGTTCTCCAACTCCATATTTTTCTAGGAAAACTACTTCAGCGTTAAGATTTAGGCTTCCGAAAAAAGGATTATATATAAATTCATTTGATAATACAAAATCTCCTTCACCGATATTAAAGGTTTCAGCAAAATCCTTTGCTGTATCAAACTTATGAATTTGTGACTTAATTGAAAATAATTTCATTATTTTACCTCCTATTTAATTTAATTTAATTTAGGAAATTAGGTTTCAACATAAATTGAAACCTAATAACTCTATATTATTTTGACCAAATTTCCTCTATAGTTGGAACCTTAGCATCCTTATTGAAATATCCTATTCTTGATATATTTATTAAGTGGTAATACGTAAAGTTTTCAGATATTGAATTATTTCCCCAAGATCCACAGCCAAGAGTTGTAGATGGATTGAATCCATTATTGAAACTTCCACCCGCTCCTGTTGATGATGTTTGATTAACAACTAATCTACTTATAGGTAATTCTTTTCCTGCATATTCAATATGATCATTATCATTTGAATGAACCGCTGTAGTATGACCTGCGCCTTCATATAAAAGGTTAGTTTTAGCTAGTTCTACTGCTTCTTCAAAAGTATTGTAAGTCATTGTGATCATAAATGGGAACATTTTTTCCTTGTTAAGTACATCTAGTGATCCTATTCCTTTAGTTTTTAGTATAACTACTTTAGTATCTTCAGGAACCATAACTCCTGCCATATCAGCAATAAATTGAACTGATTGACCAACAAGTTTGCCATTTATACTTCCACCTGGGAACATAACCTTTCTAAACTTATCAATTGTTGCTTCATCTTCAATGTAGTATGCACCATTATCAACAAATGCCTTCATTATTTCAGAATGTTTTTCAACTGGAGCAATAATTGATTGTTCTCCAGAACAGATGATACCATTATCAAACTTTCTTCCTGCTATAATATCTTTAGCGGCTTTATCAAAATCATAATCTCTATCAATAATAACTTGAACATTTCCTGCTCCTACTCCGAATGCTGGTTTTCCGCTTGCGTAAGCAGCCCTTACCATTCCCATTCCGCCAGTAGCTACAACTGTATCAGCAGCTGCCATTAATTCTCCAGTTAATTCAACAGATGGTTCTGATATTATTTGAATTAAATTTTCTGGTGCTCCTAGTTTCCTTAATTCATCATTCATTAGTTTAACAGCATGTGCTGAGCAATCCTTAGATCTTGGGTGTGGAGCAACAATAATTGCATTTCTTCCTTTTAATGCAAACATGGCATTACACATAGGTGTAACTATTGGATTTGTAGTTGGTGTAATAGAAGCTATAACTCCCTTTGGCTTAGCAACTAGTACTATTCCTTCTTTTCCTTCTTCTGCTCCAATGATATCTACAGATTTTTTACCTTTTAAACTGTTCCATATAGTCTTTGACTTACCCATGTTCTTAGCTACCTTATCTTCATAAACTCCCATTCTTGTTTCAGTTACCGCTTCTTTTGCAAGTATTTCAGCATTATCAAATATAACCTTACCAATAACTCTAACTAAATCATCCACCTGTTCTTGATTATAATTTGCAATACCTGCTTGAGCTGTCTTTGCCTTAATCATCATTTCATTTATATATGCCTTGTTATCCATTTTATCTTCCTCCTATTTGTTTTATATTGTTTTATATATTTATATTTTTTTTTATATTAACTTACTATTAGATTATCATATTATTTAACGAAAATACATTTTATAATTCTTTATTCATCTTCATTGTACCTGTTTCCATAAACCTTACATGCCAGGATAGCGCATCGCATAACACATGAGGGGTATGCTTTCCAGCACAACATTCTGCTTTCTCCAAGTATTCCAAAAGTTGTGGCCTATAGTCCGGATGAGCACAATTATTAATAATCGCAACTGCCCTTTCCTTTGGGCTCTTACCTCTTAAATCTGCGGTGCCTTGTTCAGTAACAATTACCATAACATTGTGTTCTGTATGATCTACATGCGAAACTATTGGAACTATTGAAGATATATCTCCACCCTTGGCTATAGATTCTGTTGTAAATATGGTTAAAGAAGCATTTCCTGCAAAATCTCCAGAGCCACCTATTCCATTCATCATCTTTGTACCCATAACATGAGTTGAATTAACATTACCATATATATCAACCTCTAAAGCTGTATTCATAGCAATAACTCCAAGCCTTCGAATAACTTCTGGATTATTACTTATTTCCTGAGGCCTCAATACAATTTTATCTTTTAAACTGCCAACGTCACGTCTAAAAGCTTCCATTCCAGTTGGTGAAGGGCTTAATGCTGTAGCTGAAACCATTTCTGCTTTGCCACATCTTATAAGATCAAGCATAGAATCCTGTATTACCTCTGTATAGCAGGTAAGCTTTTTCAAATTAGTTTCACAAAGTCCTGCAAGCACTGCATTCGCTACATTCCCAACTCCTGATTGCAAAGGTAATAAATTTTCTGGGAGCCTTCCTTCTTTAACTTCATTTTCAAGAAAATTTATTAAGTTTTTTGAAATTGCTTTAGAAGTTTCATCAATAGGTTTTAACGCTCTTGTTTTATCAGATGTATTTGTCATCACAACTGCAGCAATTTTTTCAAGTTTACAAGGTATATAAGTTGTTCCAATCCTATCTCCCGGATGTGTTATTGGAATTGGCTTCCTGAAGGGAGGATTTTCTAACGTATAAATATCTGCAATACCTTCTAATGACAATGGCTGATTTTCATTAACTTCAATAATAACCATATCTGCATTTTCCACATAAGTAGCTGCATTCCCCACTGCTGTTGTAGGGATTATGTTGCCTTCTTCCGTAATTGCCAAAGCTTCTATAATTGCAACATTAACTTTAGGTAAAAATCCATAATTTACAAATTGAGGCATACAGCTTAAATTCATATCAATATACTCTGTAAGCCCTTTATTAATGCAGTTTCTTAAATTGCTGTTAGTTTGATAGGGCATTCTTTTTGAAATTATACCCGCCTCAGCCCAAGCTCCATCTATTTCTGCACCAACAGACGCACCTGTATACAATGTGAGTTTCATTTTTTCGCCAGTACTTTTAACTCTTTGCGCAAGAGCTAAAGGAACATCCTTAGGATAACCTGATGGAGTAAACCCACTTACTCCAACTACCATTCCATCTTTTATTAGACCCGCTGCTTCCTGCGCAGAAACTACTTTTTTCATAACTTCTTGACTTCTTATTCTTGCATTTTCCAAAATTACACCTCCAGTTTATATTAAATGTAAAAGATTATCTTAAGTATTTAGTTAGTAACTACTTGAGAAATCTCTGAAGCTCGCTTAGATTTAAATGCAATATACGAGCTCACAATAATAAATCCAATTCCTATAACTATATTTAATTCAAGCTTCTCTCCAAGTATCATTACAGCAAGCATAGTAGCTAAAGCAGGCTTTATTAAAAATACTAAGGATGCTGTAACTGCTGATGTTAACCTTATTGCTCCAAGGTAGAATACATATCCAAGTGCCTTTATAAATAGGCCCATGTACACGAGTACTAAACCTGCATTACCATCAATTCCTTTGAATATAGGTCTTCCTGTAGCTAAAAGTATTATTAATACAAAGAATGCTCCAATATAGAATGCTATACAGTTAAATACATAACCACCGTATTGATTTATTCTAATTTTGCTAATTACTGTAAATAGCGACCAGGCTATAGCTGCACCTAATGCAAGTGTTATTCCTAACAAATTAGAAGATTCACCATTCATTCCTGCTACCATTTTTGATGGATTGAAAATTATAATAACACCTAAAATACCTACCAAAAGAGATATTAATGTTGCTTTATTAATCTTTTCTTTTAAAATTAAATAAGCAAAGGGTACTGTAAATATCGCATTTGAACTAAATATAACCGCTGAAGTTGAAGCTAGAGTATATTTACCTGCAAATGATAACAGCGCCATTGAGATGGGTATACATAGTGCACCATTTAATGCAAAGTAGCCAACATCATTTATACCAAGCTTTAACTTCTTAGCTTTAATATCTTTTATTGCAAATGGAGTTAATAGTATTGCGCCGATTGTGAATATTAGAAATGTAATTTGAAATGAATCCATTCCATTTTTTACTAGCATTTTATTTGCAATTTCCTGAGTGCTGTATAGTAGAGCAGTTAGAATAATATACACATAACCTTTCCTCATTTGTTTCCCCCTATAATTTGCATTTAATTTTGGAATTTGGCTTTAAATCTCTTTTCCCATTCTTGCATAAGTGAAGGTCTAAAGTCTGGATGAGAAATATTTATGAGAGACCTTGCTCTATCTCTTAATGTTTTACCTTTTAGCTCTGCAATACCATACTCAGTAACTACGTATTGCACTTCGTTTCTCAAAGTTGTAACCGCTGCTCCTTCATCAAGCATTGGTTTAATTCTGGAAATCTTTCCTTTGCTTGCTGTAGACGGCATGGCAATAATAGATTTTCCATCCTTTGCCATAGCTGCACCTCTAATAAAATCAACTTGTCCACCAGTTCCACTAAACTGAGTTAAACCTATAGTTTCTGCATTGACCTGTCCCATAAGATCTACTTGAATAGCAGAATTTATACAAACCATTTTATTATTTTTCGAAATTATAACCGGATCATTTACATAATCTACAGAATACATTTCAACCATTGGATTATTATCAACAAAGTCATAAAGTCTTTTGGTTCCCATAAGGAAAGTTACTACTATTTTCCCTGGATGAATTGTCTTAGCCTGATTTGTTACAACTCCTGTTTCAACAAGTTCAACTACTCCGTCTGAAATCATTTCCGAATGTATGCCTAAGTCTTTTTTGTCCTTTAAAAATAAAAGTACTGCATCTGGAATAGCTCCTATTCCAAGTTGAAGTGTGGAACCATCCTCAACTAAAGAAGCACAATACTCTCCAATAGCTTTCTCAACATCTCCAATTTTAGGAGGATTAAGCTCTATTATTTGATGACTTACTTCTACAATATAATCAATATCAGAAATATGTATAAAAGAGTCTCCCATAGTTCTTGGCATTTTATTATTTACTTCTGCAATTACCATTTTTGCACATTCCGTTGCAGTCTTTGTATAATCAATAGATACACCGAAACTACAACAACCGTGCTCATCTGGTGCTGAAACTTGAACAATTGCCACATCTATTGGTAGATAACCATTTTTAAATAGATCAGGTACCTTAGAAAAAAAACATGGTGTAAAATCTGCTCTTCCTGAGCTTACTGACTCCCTTGTAGTTCCCCCTACAAATAATGAGTTATGTCTAAAGTGTTTTTCCATGCCTGGCTTTGCATATTCACTTTTACTCATTGCCACCATATGTACGATTTCAACATTTTCATAAGCCTTACTATTAGCTACCATTGCAGATATAACATCTGTTGGCTCTCCGCAAGCATGTCCTGTAACTACCCTATTTCCTGACTTTATTTTCCCTGCTGCTTGCTCCGCCGTAATAACCTTTGATTTATAAATTTCTTCTAAGTTCATAATTATCACTCTCCCCAATTACAAAACTTTGATTTTGTCTATAATATTAAGCAATTTTCTGTTATCGTTTTCACAAGTTATATATACTTTTTCATATTTAGCTTCAAGATTTTGGTGACTCGCACAAGCACTGGTACATCCACATAAAATAACAACCACATCATAAATAATCCCGTGTTTTGCCGTTTCAATACTGTGCGCTTTGCCAATATATTTCTTTAATTTTGACACTACCCCTGGCCTATCATAAGTTGGATTACATCCTCCACAATATTTAATACCAATTTTCATTAATTCCCTCTATTACCCTTACTTAAAAATTTTCTAGCTTGTTCTAATAACTCTTCGCTTACTTCATTTTTAAGTATTACCTTTTTAATGCTAGGAATTGCTTCTTTAAGTGCAACTTCAACCACATCTTCAATGGTAAATTTTGCAGATAAACATCCCTTACATTGCCCCAAAAGCTTAACCTCAACTATTCCATCGTCGTAGCTAACAAGTTCAATATTTCCATAGTGATCTTTTAGCTTTGGTCTGACATTCATCTCAAGGATTTTTTCAATTTCAGCAAACATTACGTCACTCCATTCTTTTAAATATATGCGGGGTGGGTTACCCCTTATATATTTAAGGTTTTCATATTATGAAAAATGTATTTTATAAATAATTTATTCTTTTATTCTAGCTATCACTTTTGCTAAGGCCTTTTTATGGGCTAAATTGCTTTGCCTTGCTATCATTATTCTTTGAGCCTGTGGTGAACCTGCACCATGCATTGATTCTGTTCTGTAACCAACTGCCGCGGTTCCAAGTGCTAAGTTTTCTATTAATCTTAATATTCTCATTCTATTTTCAGTTGAAACAGATGCAACACCTTTTAAATATTTTTCAAGATAAGGTCCGGTTATTGGATCTTTAAAATCTTTATCTGCAGGCATAGTTACCATTAATCCTCCAGCGATATCTTCAGCAAGTCTTACTATTTCATATGGGAATCTTGTAACATTTTGCTTACATACATTAGCAAGTAACAAATCTATTATATAATTACCTGATTCAGTTTTATGACCTTCTGCAGAACATGCAATTCCACAAGCGTATAGTGTTTCATTTAGGTGAGTCATTTCTATTAATTTATCTTTAATATGTGATACTCTATTAGTTCCATTATAATCTGCTGCAAGTGCCGTAGCGCCAATAAGCACATCACCTACGCCAACTTTACATCCGCCATAACTTTGTCTATGGTATCCTGCAAATCTTTCAACAAGCATACCTGCAAATTCTGTTTCTCCATTTAAGAATATTCGTTCATTTGGTACGAATACATCATCAAAGATAGTTAAAGCTTCTACTCCACCATAATTATAATTTCCAACATCGATATCTGCGCCTTCTTCACTTTTTCTTGTATCGCAGGATTGACGTCCAAGAATCATAATAATGCCTTCTGTGTTTGTTGGCACTGAAAATGATACTGCATAGTCCTTATCCTCTGGTCTCATAGCAATAGTTGGCATAACTAAAACTTCGTGAGAATTACATATACCAGTTTGATGAGCCTTTGCCCCTCTGACTACAATACCATCAGGTCTTCTTTCAACTACCCTAAGATACATATCTGGATCTTCTTGTTTTGATATTGATAGACCTCTATCTCCTTTTGGATCTGTCATTGCTCCATCTACTATTAAATCATTTTCGTGAATATATTTTAAAAACTTTTTAAATCTTTCATGATACTCCGTTCCACAAGCTTTATCTATTTCATAAGTAGTACTATATTCAGAGTTAAATGCATCCATGCCAACACATCTTTGGAAGCATGAAGCGGTTTTTTGTCCACATAATCTTTGCATTTTAACTTTTTTAACTAGATCCTCTGTGCTTTGATGTATATTAGCAAATCTGTTAATTTTTTCACCTGTAATTATTGAAGTAGATGTCAATAAATCTTCATATTCAGGCATTTGTGCCAAATCATAAGTCATTTTAACTGAATTCATTGAAGGCCTAATTATAGGGTTATCTACTACATTTTCTACTTTTTCTCCAAACATATAAACTTTTAAATTCAATTCTCTAAGACTTTCTACGTATTGTTCGCCAGTCATTAATCCCATTAAAACCATTCCCCTCACATGTGTATTTTATGTAACTTTACATTTACATATGTAGCAATACCTGTGCCAAAGTTACAAATATGTGATATGTTTTCTTAAATACTATTATATTAATGTATTTTAATGAATTATTGTGATTGTTTTAACAGATATATTTATAAAAAAAATAATATATCTGTGAAAACAATCACAAATATATTATTTTTTATTAATATCTGTTGCATAAAGGCAACAGATATTAGAAACTCAACCGACAGAATTCTATAAACTCGTGCATACTATATGAGATTTAGAAGGTAATTACTTGTTTTTGCATTTTTGCAACACGTTTCATTTTTGCAACGCTTCTTTTCCAAAATATTTTTTACGCTTTCTAACAAAAGTAGATGCATCAATTCCAAGTATTTTTGCAGCACCCCTGACATTACCAGCATTATCAAACGCTTGGCTAATAAGTTTAGCTTCAACTTTTCCAACTGCCTCTTTTAAATTACATGCATCCCCGCATTCAATATTTCTCTCCATAACATTCGAAGAGGTTTTAATCGACAAATCACTTTGGAATATTTTATCACTACTACTCATCACTATAACCCTTTCTACAATATTTTTAAGTTCACGGACATTACCCGGCCAACTGTAATTATAAAGTGTATTCATCGCCTCAATCGTGAAAGTTTTCTCAAAGTTATATTTTTTATTTAATTGAGATAAGAAATGTTGGACTAAAGGAACAATATCCTCTTTCCTATCCCTTAGTGGTGGGATAGTAAGAGGGACCACATTTAAACGATAATATAAATCTGATCTAAATGATTTCTCTTTAGTCATATCTTCTAAGTTCCTATTAGTAGCTGCTAATACTCTTACATCAATTTTAATTGATTTAACCGACCCCACTCTTTCCACTTCGCCCTCTTGAAGTACATTAAGTAGCTTAACTTGTATATTCAAAGGAAGTTCTCCAATTTCATCCAAAAAAACTGTACCTCCATCTGCTACTTCAAAAAGTCCCATTTTGCCTTCCTTATTAGCCCCTGTGAACGCCCCTTTTACATATCCAAAGAGCTCAGATTCTATAAGATTTTGAGGGATTGCTCCACAATTAATTTTTATAAAATTTTTATTCTGTCTCGTACTATTTTTATGTAAAAACTTAGCGATTTCTTCCTTTCCAACTCCAGTTTCTCCTAATATTAAAACAGTAGTATCCACACTAGCTACTCTTTTAGCAACCTCCAATAAATCTATCATCGCTTTATCCTTAGCAACCATATCTGACAAATTTAAATATTGAATTCTCATAGTTTCTATCTCTGAATAATACTTTTCTGTAAGCTTCCTATTTTTAGTTAGCTGTTCTTCTAATTCGTATAATTCCGTTATATCTCGTACATTTGTAACCACCATGCTTATATTACCCTTATCATCAAATATAGGATTACTAGAAACCAATACTTTTTTACCAGTACTAAATTCCTGCTCAATGGTATTAGATTTTCTATTTTTTAATACCATAAGAGTAGCTGATTTAGATATGTATCCCTCTTTTTCAAGTTCATACATATTCCTATTAATCATACCTTTTCTTTGTATACCTGTTATGGTTTCATAAGATTTATTAATCTTTAACGTATTAGCTTTACCATCGGTTATGTAAATACCATCAAATGACGATTCAATAATTGCATCTAATTCTGTGCAATTAAGGATTGCATTGCCACATTCTTCCGTACAATTTAATCTTTGCTTTAGCTCACTTATTTTTTCTGATTGATTATCAAAACCTCGCTTTAACATATTATTCACACTAAAACAGCCAACAAATTTACCAACTGAATTTTCAACTCCCAAATAACTTTCCTTCGCATCAACATAATCCTGTATTTTATCATCCTCATTGATAATATTTTCTTTACCACGTGAAAGATATTTAATACATATATTAGGGCTTGTACCCTCAATAAAATTCTTAATTATGTCATTTTTCGTTATAACACCAACCAAAATTTCTTTTTCATCTAATATAGGTATAACTTCAACTTCATTATTACTAAATAACTGCGACGCCTCATAAAAAGTATTATTTTCTTTAAGTATGAAATCACATTTTATCATAACATCCCTTACTTTCATAAAAACACCTCTCAATCTATAAAAAATTAAGCTATTCATTATTTATAGATTACATAGCTTAATTTTATTATATCAGAAAAAGCATAATTTAATGTGACTATTCAACTACTGTTTTAAGTAAAACGTATATATGTTATGCCATTCTCTCAATTATAGATTATCTTAATACTAAAACCTCAGCTTTTCCCTTTATAACTATTTCGTCTTGTTCATTTAGACAAAATGTGTCAAGTAATAGTATTTTCTTTTTTTCATTTATTTTAGTTATAATAGCCTTCGCTTTGATTGTATCCCCAATTCTTACTGGTTTTAAAAACTCGAAGCTCTGCCTTAAATATATATTACCGCCTCCAGGTAATTTTGTTCCAAGCAAAGCTGAAATCATTCCTCCAACTAATTGTCCATGAACGATTCTACCCTTAAAAAATGATTTTTTAGCTTTTTCCTCATCCATATGCACATAATTATAATCTCCAGTAATTCTTGCATAAGATTCTACTTCAGCCTCTGTAAATCTCTTTATATACTCCTCGCTTTGACCTACATAAAAACTTTTAAAATCTGCCATTTTCTCCCCCCCCATTGCAAAATAGGATTTAAATCATTCCCTTTGTATTAAGGGAGCACCACCTAACTAATTCGCTTATTATTAAACTTCCATCCCATGGAGAATCATAGAAATTCATGTATCCAATTTTCACAACTCTATCTACTCCAAAAGTCGTCACTCTATCTGCAAACTCTAAAGTCTTATTACTATTCTTTGAGGCTATCCCAATGGTTTGTATGTTTTTAGTAATTAAAGGGCATACATCCAATATATCATCCACCTCTTTTATAAATATAGTTCGTCCTGTAATTGCTTCTTCAAGCTTTACTTCACTATCAATTAGTATTGTATATTGAAGTCCCTTACTCATATAAGTAAGCTTATTGATACTTAGTAGATATTCACCTCTTTTATTAATTATTTTAGCAGCTATAGCCTCCTCTAAATCTAAATTAGTATATCTTTTAGTAATCTTCTCAAATTTCCGACTTAATATTTTCGCTATTTCTTCTACAGTTAGTTTACTTTTCTCTAAAAACAATACCTGAGGTGAAGAACATGATTTTTGATTAAATGCAATTATATCTGTAACCAGATTTTCTAAGTATTCTTCAAAGTCATCACTTTCAATAGCTGATCTATCAAAAACTGCAAAAGAATACTTAGGCCCAAAAATTAAATCCTTACAAGTAGTTTTTTTAGGTAAAAGAGAAATAGCATCTACTGCTGTTTTATTACCCCAAACTATTCGTGCATCGGCTTTTAAAGACATTTGAGAATTAAGATACTTATCGCCACTATTAAAATAAACAAGGGCAATATTTTTCAATATAATCTTAGAAGAATAAGCTTCCCCGCCATACTCAACCTCAATATTGTCCAAAAGTTTTAATAGTTCATATACTGTACTGACACTTTCTTTAGATACTCTTAGGATATTACTATTTTTGCATATTATACTCTGAATCACTGAATAGATACCTAGGGTAGGTACATTCCCAGCCATCCAATGACACACTAAACCCTTTGGCTGTGCTTTGATGTATTTTTCATTCTCTACCTGCACAAAATTATTTAGATATTCAATATTTGATAAGTTAAGTTTTAACTGTTTTTCCATATTTATTTTCTTTAAATAAAAACATAAGAACGGAACCCCTTCCATTCTTAATATTTCTCTGTTTATTGCAATTCTCTTGCTATATTCATTTATAATAAGTATTATAACTTGCACTGGGAATTCATGAAGTTTATTGAAATTCTTATTTAAGCAAGTTTCTAATTCATGAAAGTCCTCAAATTTTAGTCCCTTTTCATAAAACTCTCCATTTAGCTCGTAACAATTTATCATTTACCTACCTCCCTTTCTGCAAATGTATCTCCACAGCCTCTAATTTCAGCCTTGTCTACTCGTGACTTAAATCTAAAATACTTGCCTCGTCTACCACAAGGGCAATCATCCACGCCTATAAATTTCCCAATATCCTCAGTAAGAATAGCCTGCGATGGATAGCTAGAGCCCAAAACACTCATAACCTCTATAAGCCCTTCTTCACCAAAATTCACTTCTTCTAAAGTCTGTATATCCCTTATAATAACCTCTGCAAAATTTGGTACATGCTTATGCCCACACTGGCAATCAATAAAAACTACTCCTAACTGTTCCACCATTCCATAAAAGTCTATAATATTATCTTTACTTGTGTTAAATATCTGCGCAGCAGTCTCTGAAAACACTTCCTTTTCCACCTTTTCAGAAATAAGTTTTTTCCAACCTCCGCTATGTAACAGCTTTAACTTTGGCATGTCTAATTTTATTCCTTCCTGCTTTAATACTTTTAAAAATTTCGACCACACTATATAAGTAAATCCATAAACTAAAACTTCCTCATCTTTATATTTTCTTTCAAAGTCGCGAAGCCTATCTATATTTAATTTAAGTTCCCCTTCTTCTTTATCCATAATATAAAACATCTTGCTCGCAAAAGTGCTTACCCCTCTAATAGCAGCACCACGTGCAGTCATTCCATTCCCTCTTTTATTACTGTCTGCGTTATCTATAATAAGCATCGGTCTTCGCATTCTTCCTAAAAAACTTGTTAACGTACTTATTAAAGCTTGCGTTTGTCTTATTGAAGTCTTTTTATCCAAATATATTTTACTAGGAACTCCTGTGGTGGTAGCACTAGATTGTAACACCCTAACTACTTGCTCCTCCTTACATATTCTGAGATGGAAAGATTTAAACATATTTACAGGGATATATGGTACCTGTTCTAACGTTTTAATTTTATTAATGTCTACATTTAATTTATTATACATAGCTTTTATACTTAAATTTTCCTTATTGTGTTCTAATTGAGGTAACATAATATTTAAAAGCAACTTTTCCTTTTTTTTCAGCTCTATATTAAACTGCGCTCCAAGCACTAGTTCATCTATTAATTCTAAATCCTCCACTTACTTCACCCTCTTACTATTTCTTTTACTTAAGCTCCTTGAGCTTTTTTATTAAAATTTTGCCAGAAGAATTTTTGGGAAGTTCTTTTAAAAATTCTATATACCTTGGAGTTTTATATGATGGTAACTGATTTTTACAAAAGTCTAATATATATTTAAAATCCATATAGTGGTTATCTTCTGTTAATACTACAAAGGCTTTTATTGATTCTCCTAAAATATCATCTTCCACTCCAATAACTGCACATTCCACTACCTCTGTAATTTGTAATATTATGGCTTCTATTTCCTTAGGGCTTATTCTAATCCCACCACTTTTAATAATATTTTTTTCTCTTGAAACTATATATATATACCCGTCATCATCAACTTTTGCTATATCCCCCGTGTATAAGTATCCTTTCTTTAGAACTTTATCCGTTTCTTCCTTATCATTAAAATATCCCTTCATTATGTTTCCACCCTTGGCAACAACCTCACCCGTTTCTCCAGATTTCACTCGCTTTCCTTCACTATTTAAAACCAAAAGCTCCGTTCCTTTAATTCCACGTCCTATGGAATTCATCTTTTCATTAATTAAATATGACGGTAAATATGATAACCTTGCCGTAGCCTCAGTCTGACCATACATTATAAAAATTTCTACTCCTTTTAGAATACCTATAAGCTGTTTAATAAAATTCTCTGAGAGCTTTCCCCCAGCTTGAGTTATGTACCTTAAGGTTGGAAGTTTAGTATTCTTTATATCAGTCATTCTAAGCAGTATTTGATAAGTGCTAGGGACCCCTGAAAAACCTGTGCAACTATACTTATTTATATCCTCAACAACTGTTTGCGGAAACATAAATTTATTGTTAATTACAAGGCTTCCCCCTACCCTAAAGTGTGTATGCAAAATTGAAGTCCCATAGCAATAATAAAAAGGAAGTACTGTTTCCACTCTATCTCGCTCTGTAAGTTTCAGGTATTCTATTATAGAATTTGTATTATACATCAGATTATAATGAGTAAGCATTACCCCTTTAGGATTTCCTGTGGAACCGGAAGTAAAAAGTATTACAGCCACATCTTCTTGTATATCTATATCCTCACTATAATTGTTTTCATGTGCATAAGTAAAATTACATTCAATGATATCTGTATAAATTTCAACGTCTTCACGAACCAATTGCTTTATTTTTTCAATAAATTTATTTTGAGTGAAAATCAGCTTAATATCTAGAGAGTCTACAATATACTTTATCTCATTGCTACTTAAAGCTGGGTTAATAGGAACACAAATAGCTCCACTTTTAATTATTCCAAAATAATTTTCAATGAAAAAATCAGAATTTTCTGAAACCAGAAGTACAGCATCCTTTTTAAAAAATTTCTTGCTTTTTATAAAAGAAGCTTTTTTTTTACATTTTTAAAAATTTCCTCATAACTTATTTTATCTTTAAAAATTACAGAAGTTTTATCCAGTTTTGATGAAAACTCAAAAACATAATCTGTAAATGTCATATCTGAACACCATATTTTTCAACTATCTTCTTAATATCACCTATGGTATACATTCTGGAGATATCCACTACATCTAAAGCTATATCAAAAACTTCCTCTAAACTTGTTATAAGTTCTACATGGCCTAAAGAATCCCAAGATTCTATTTCATCTGGTCCAAAATCATCATTTATGTCCTCTACTTTTTTGAAATCAAATAAATCACATAACACCTTGTTTAGTTTTTCCAAATTGCTCACAATAATTCCTCCTAAATATTAATAATTTATTTTATATACAGCAAGATATATGCCAACTTTTCCATCAAAAAAAGATTATACTTCCCCAAGTATAATCTTTTTTTCTTCTTCACTAAAGTGAAAATAATCATATAAATAATTTTCATCTTTACCCTTAAAATCTATAATAATTGGGATGCATAATTTCATTAAATTATTTGGGTAATACTCATAAGCATCTTCACCTAGTTTTTTTGCAAAGGTCTTAAAATAGAATTCATAGATTTTACTATTTAATAGATATAATAAAAAATCATAGGTAAACGGAACATTTTCTTTTAATATCAATGCATATACATCCGCACTAAAATAACTTCCCTTGTCAAGAGCAAATCTATTACTGCTTGCCTTAAATGGAAAAACTATTTTTTCGCCTTCAAATATGTTTTGATCTCTACCCCATTGAAGTTCATACCATTTTCTAATACCCCTTTGGCATTCTCTTCTTTTTAGTAGCTTTTCCTTCTGCAATTCAATATAGGCTATAGCATTATTATAATCATGCGTGTTATGGATTAAATCTGAATATATTATGTAACTATCTTGTCTTGAAACTTCATTTTTTTCTATGTAACTACTCTTAATCCAAGGTTTTATTATATTTTTTTCAATATTTCTCCTTAGAGCAATATCATTGGTTACTACAAACGCTTTGTCACACCCAGTTATTACTCCCTGATAACTATTACAAATATTACTTAAGTGAGTAAAACTTCTTTGCTCTATTTTATTTATTATATTTCTATCCTTTTTATCTATTAGAATCCAACCCTTGTCATTTAATTGACTTTTATTAAGAAGAAAACTATTAAATTCATTCCCACTTTTTAAAAATACACTGTTATAAAATTCTTTTTTATGTTTGTTTTTTACATTAGAAGGTTTTATAATTTCAATTTTACTATCATCATTTTGACAATTCGTTATACACATTATTACAGGATCTATCCCTACGTTTTTAAATGGTCTTCTCCCGTAAAAATCTATAATTTTGTCTATCGTGCATAGTTTTTTTAAAACCTTCCTTAAATCCTCTCCACTAGGTGATTCTAAAAAGTACCTCGAAGTAATAAAAGTCAGCTTTCCCTTCTCGTTTAAGTCTTCTAATGCTTTTTTGAAAAAACAATAGGATAGATCTCCTTTATCTCTATACACTTCTTTATATCGAATTTTTAAATAAGCTGCGTATTCATTATCTATAGATTTTTTACCCACATAGGGTGGATTTCCTATGAACACGTCATATTTATGTTCACTTTCATATAATAAAAAATCCTTGTTAACAACATTACTGGCTATGCTCCCCTGACTTAAATCATATAAATCTATAATCAGGATTTTCACAGCTATATCATCAATATCAAAGCCATACAAATTATGTGTTATTATATGTTCATCAATGCATTGAACATTTAAATTCAACCCATTTTTCTCATTTATTAGGTTTAAATTATCCTTATATAAATTTCTAAGAAATTTAAAACAGCAAATTAATATATTGCCAGTTCCACAAGATGGATCCACAATTTTTATGTACGGATTCTTTATTATCTGTTCTGCTTTTATGGTGTTTTCTATCATATAAGAAGTTATAGGTTCTGGAGTGTATACTGTGCCTTTTTCTTTATTATTTTTAATAAACTCATAATAAACTTCACCAAAACTTTTTTGCTGTGTTCCTTCTATTTCCCTTTTATAATTTTTTAAAGCAGTTATTTTGAACATATCATCTATTGGGCTTAAAATAACATTATGTAATTCACATATTTTCTGTTTTAACAAGTCAAGCATTTATTATCTCCATTCTATATAATTAAATTATTCTTTTGTTAATATCACGACTGACATAATAATCAATATACTTCCAATTACAATTCTAACTGATATAGGTTCTCTTAAAATTAGTATTCCTAGTATTAACCCAACTATAGGCTCAATAGTACTAAGAATTGAAGCATTAGAAGGCCCTACTATTCTAACCCCTTCTAAGAATGCCATTAAAGCCACCACTGTAGATATGAATGCTAATAATAAAATTGCCACAAGTGCATAAAAGGAAATATGCATGTTAAAATTACCAGTAGTGATTGCTGCTATAAACATAATAACAGCAGCTGAACACGAGATATAAAAAGTTAAAACATAACTGTTGATAGCTTTAATTTCTTTAAGAGATACTCCTAGCACATATATTGAATATAGCAGCGAAGCCATAGCTGCCAATATTATTCCTTTTAAATTAAAGCTAACACTTCCCTTATCAATTAAAACATAAATACCTATTAAGGAAATAATTAAAGAAATGATTTTTCTAGCTTTTATCTTTTCTTTATAAAACATATATGACAATAAAGTAATAATAGCAGGGTGTGTATATAAAATCATACTCGCCAATCCAATACTTATATAATTGTAGGACATAAATAAACTACAAGATGTAAGTGAATATCCAAACATACCTGTGGTTAATACTAAAAATAATTGTTTTTTAGTTAATTTTAAAGATATACCTTTATATTTCAAATAATATAATAGCATAATTGACGCAAAAAAAAACCTAAGCGCTAATGTGGTATATGTATTTGCCCCTCCCCTATATGACAATTTTGCGAGTATTGGCATAAACCCAAAAGCAATTGCAGATAAAACAATATATAAAATTCCTTTTGTTTTTTCCATGTTAATCCCCCTTGGTATATTAAATCGTCTTCGCGAAGCTGTGGTCTTAAGTAAATAACAATTTAATAGCTACTAAAATTGTACCATCTTTATGTTAATTTTTCATCATTTAAATAAATTTTTTACAAATAATCGATATATCTATAAACGAGCGAGTTAGCTAACAGATTGCTCATTTAAAATTAATGTCAACTACCCTAAGCCATTTTTAAAATCTTGAAGTATATTATTTTTAATATAGGCACTTTTCCAATAATCTTTACAGCTATTCATAGCTATTTTAAGAACCCAGTTTTAAATCTTCCTTTGATATAGTAAACAAATTTGCATACTTATTTTGTAATATATATTTTAAATAGATTATTTGGTGGGAAAACAAATAGTAAATAAGTTAAGTTATGGTTATACTATTAAAAAAGTGAGGTGTTAAAAATGGCTATAGCCCATAAAACAGTTATTTCATTTGGCCTTGTTGCTATACCAATATCCATGTATACCGCAACACAAGATAACGACATACATTTTAATCAACTTCATAAAGATGACAATTCAAGAATAAAATACAAAAAATCATGTAGTCATTGCGGCAAGGAAATTACAACTAAAGATATTACCAAAGGATATGAATATGACAAAGATCATTATGTAGTCATAACCGATGATGATTTAGAAAAAATCAAAACCGAAAAAGAAAAATCAATACAGATAATGCACTTTGCACAACTTAATCAAATCTCCCCTATTTTTTACGACAAAACATATCAAGCCATTCCTGAGGCTGGCGGTGATAAAGCTTTTGAACTTTTGCGTGTAGCGCTTATGAGCGAGCAAAAAATTGCAATTGGCAAAACTGTAATGGGTACAAGAGAGACCTTACTCGCTATAATCCCACGTGAGGATGGAATACTAATCTCGAAAATGTACTATGAAGATGAGATTAAAGACCTTCCCAAATCTTATAATAAACCCGAAATAATAGATGCTGAGATTACTATGGCAAAGGCATTAATTAATTCAATGGCCACTCCTTTTAATCCGGCAGAATATAAGGATGAGTACCAGGTAAAGTTACGCGAGTTACTGGAAACTAAAATATCTGGTCAAGAGATCGTTGCTTCCAAACCCGAGACACCAAGTAATATTATTAATCTTATGGACGCATTAAAAGCAAGCATCGAGCAAAATAAAGTAAAAGAAACTCCAACAAATAAAGAAAAACGTAAAAGAACTCCAAAAGGTGCATAATGGATTTGTTTGATAATAAAAACATTAAGCCTATGTTAATCGGTGAAATACAAGAGGCATTTGACAGCCCTAATTATATTTATGAGTTAAAACTTGATGGTGAACGATGTATCGCTTATTTAGATAAGGACATGACAGAACTACGTAACAAACGAAATATAAAGATGCTTGTAAAGGTACCAGAATTGTCGAATATACACAAGCAGATAAATCACCGTTGCATTTTAGATGGTGAGTTAATCGTTATTAAAGATGGCAAACCAGACTTTTATGAAATTCAAAGGCGATCTCTGATGTCAAATACCTTCAAAATACAACTTGCATCATCTAAATTACCAGCCAGTTTCACAGCCTTTGATATTCTCTACTATGATGATCAACAGGTTACAGATTTGCCATTGATGGAGCGGAAAAAGCTACTTGAAAAAGCTATTAATGAAAATGAGCGCATTGCTATTTCTAGATATATTGAGAAGCGAGGGGTTGAATTTTATAAGATTGCTAAACAAAATGAATTGGAGGGCATAGTAGCTAAGAGTAAGGATAGTAAATATTATCTAGACAAACGCACTAAGGATTGGATTAAAATTAAAAATCTTCTGGATGATGATTTTATAGTGTGTGGTTTCATTTTTAAGCAAAACGGTGTAATCAGCATTGTACTTGGTCAATATTCAAGCAAAGGGTTGGTATACAAAGGCCATGTCACCCTGGGAATATCGACCGGAGACTTTCAATTAATAAAATCCATGCCCGGAATAATCACACACCCTTTTACTGATTTGCCTTCTGGAAACGATAATGCAGTGTGGATACAACCTAGGCTTGTATGCACCGTAAAATATATGATGAAAACAGCAAACGGTTCCTTGCGTCAACCCGTATTCAAATGTTTGAGGAACGATAAAGAGCCTGAAGATTGTATCGTAGAATAATTATTATAAAATTATTTTTGTTTAAACTAGTTTCTATTACTAATAATAAACCTAGTCTCAATACTCATTAGAAAAGATTTCAAGTACTATTCAACATCAACAACTATTATTTTGAATCACTTCCGATAAGTATGCTGATAAATAGAAAATGTAGCCTAACAGAACTGTTAGGCTACATTTTACATTTAAATTTCAAATCATTTCAACTCCATTTGCATACTATCTGTAGACCACTCTTTCAAGGCTTCCTGGCTATTTTCCTCATTTTGCATCTAGACTGCTACTTTCAGAAGTCAGTTGGTGCTACTTAGCATCGGTCATGGATCTTTATAGCGGGAAAATAATAAGTCATGCTATGTCTAAATTCATTGATACTACATTAGCTCTACAGACTGTTAAAATGCTATACCGCTACAAAAGCCAACCAAGACGCTAATACTTCATAGCGATTTGGAATGCCAATTTACAAGCTGCGCTTTTAAAGCATATATAAATAGCACTAAAATTATTAAACTCTCAATTAGTGCCAATGGTTGCCCATATGATAATGCTTGCATTGAATCATTTCATGCCTCATTGAAAAAAGAAGAGGTTTACCATGTTAAATATTTTGATTATGACGCTGCAAGATTAGGAACATTTGAACATATAAAAGCTTGGTACAATATAAAAAGGATACATAGTAGTATTGGGTATATTACGCCTCAACAGTGTGAAGATTTGGCTAAAAAGGCTTCATAAAAAGTTCAACTTTTTATGTCTAAGATATTGACATATATCCACTGTCCCCTTGTCCCTTTTATTAATGAGTATACTATTATTAAATCAGCTTTTTCTAATTTATAAAAGTATATTCTTTAATTTGGTAAATAGGTATACAAAAGAGAAGTTCACCGTAGCGATTATAACTTAGACTTTTAATAGTCTAAAAAAGAACTGCTTCAGAATAATTAAAAACCTATTTTGAAGTAGCCCTTTATACTTTAGCTATTAAATTCATCTAGTGATGTTTAAACATTAAAATAAAATTTCTCACTTCTGAACACACACTTATTTTTATCATATCATTATTATTTGATGATCAAAGGGCGATTTCGATCTCGTTTATAATTCTGCATTAATTTCGAGTGTAATCTTCTTTTGCTGAGTAATAATTCTTCTTATACTTTTATCCGAAAGATAGTATTCCTGAGCTAAATCTAAAATTTCAGAACCTTTTATATATTTTAAATAAATTTCCGCATTTCTTTTTTTCAAAGTATCTCTTGAGCCGCTTTGTTCTCCCCATTTCTTTTGTTCTTCTCCTTTTCTAGGTATATATAAATATTCCCCATCCACATATTCTTGAATAACTTTTACTATATCAATCGGTAAAACCTTGTATGCATTACTATATTTCATATCTTTACTCCTCCAAAAAATTATTTTTGTTGAAGCAAAGACCAAAAAAACTGTTACAAAACTACGTTTGCAACAGTTTCCATTCTTATACAAAGGAAGGAATGAATGTATGAAATTATCTGTTAAATCACCTAATGCTGAATAATTGCGCACAACTAAAGCCCTCTAATATAAATCAAAAAGAGCTTAGCAAGACCATATAATTCAACATCAACTATTTTAACAAATAATCTCCAAGCAAAGCATAGCCGATTTAGTTCTTATGGCCTTCGCAAGGAGTTGATTTTAATCCTAATTCATTTTTGTAAATCATACTGTTCACACCTTCCATAAATACTAACTTCTAATTATATTAAGAAATAATATTTATAGTATACTATCTTTTCTTAAAGTTTTCAATTAAAACCATAAAATCTGGGGAGTAAAACTTCTATGCTCATAATCATTACAGAATTATTTATTAGATTGAATGTTTCTTTTAAACTATGTTATGATTTCATTGTGCCAATCCAATAGAAGTTATCATTTCTAATTTAAGACAAGGTTCAAAAGAAAATCATTGTGAATATGAAGTACATTTTAAATCAGGATGATTATTGTTACTTTCATTTGGAGTAATAATAGTCATCTTTTTGTTAGCGGACTTATGGTAAAATGAACCTGGAAGTAATGTTATATTTACTTCCATAATAAAAATAAATTTTTTAGAAAAGAGGTGCTAGATTTTATGAAAGCTTTTATTAAAAAACATGAGTATAATTATATAAGAAAGCGCTTATATGATTTAAATAATGCTTTCAGAGTTTGTCTAGATATTAATATTATTGAAGTTACTAAAGCATATAAACACCTTCAAATATTAAATATTTTCACGAATTTATCCGAGGAAGAAAAAGAACTACTTGATATTAGTAAAATAACCACCCCCTTACACATCGATAAATATTTAGCTGAATTGAATGAATATGTATATGGAATGCCAAACATTACAAATGCACAAATTAGTAGATTATTTAAAAAGGAAAAGAAATTCAAATTACCTAACTTAAATGCACAGGATTCAAAGAATGTATATTTAGGTTGGATTGATAACTCCATCAGAAAATTATTTGTAACTTATAATATGGATGGTAAACTTATAGGTATGGCATGTAGCATTTCAAGTAATGGTTCCAATAACGCTCATAGATGTGTGCTTTGCAATCACTCGGCTGGCGAAAATGAAGTAAACTTTGTTTCACCTATCTGCAAAACAACTAGGGAAGGTGCATATAGGTCAATAGGCTTTGATCTATGTTTAGATAGCAAGAAGTGTAACGAACGAATTGTAGCAATCGAAAAGCTTGAGAAAATTTTAAAGGATGTTAACAATATAAAGTGATAGCGGAGTTCGTCAACATAGTTGTCGTAATTTTTATTTTTAACCTTTTTATGAAGATACCTTCTCTATTCAAACAAGCTCTTCTTCCTTTATTGGATTTAATACCACATATTTTGGCAAATCCCAATTTCTGATTTTCCTACTCTACCTTTCAGGATGATTCCTCTTTGCCATTTCATACACTTTTTTTCTATTCTCTATGATATTTTTATCTAAACTATAGTGGTGGCGCTGGTATGGGGTCAAATATTTGATGCCACTATGCATATGAACATGGTTGTACCAGTAAACAAACCTAGTCACCCATTCTCTTGCGTCAGCAATGCTTACAAAACCAGCATTAGGGAATGAAGGTACATATTTCATTGTTTTGAATAATGATTCCGAGTAAGGGTTGTCATTGCATCCTCTAGGCCTTGAAAAGGAACCCTGAACCCCTAGTTTCTCTAATGCAGCAAGGAAAGTTGCAGCTTTCATAGGACTTCCATTATCAGAGTGAAGTATAAGAGGCTTACCTGATATTTTCTGAGAAAGAATGGCGCGTTTAACAAGGAGTTGGGCATACTCTGCATTCTCTGTTTCCCAAACTTCATAACCATCTGAAGCAATGTAAATTCCCTGATCAGCAAGCTTTTGAACTATTTGTGCAGGTACTAAATCAGCATACTCGTGGCTATTTATAACTTGTAGAATCTCAGCTCTTTCTTCATCACTAACCTTGTTTTTAGGGGGATTCCTATGTACTATGGGACGTTTATCTTCCGTGGATTCTGGCGTTAGCGACCATCATTCATAGGTCCTAGTCGATATTCCAACTTCGTTGCAGCATGGGCTCACCCGAGCACCAGCTTGCACCGCTTCATTAATCAGTTTTAAAGCTTTAATGCGATCTGAGGCACTGATTAGTGTTCCTCTTGGTCCCCCAAAATCGCATGGACGTTTTTTCTTAGTACTAAAAGTGCCGCTGTTTCGGCTAAAGCTTTTTCTTTGAATCTAAGTTCTTTTTCAATTTTTCTGACTTTATCTTTTTCTTCTTCTCATTAAACCTACAAACCGATTACTCAGAGTGCAGTTTCGAGCGGGGATACGTTTAGTAACTAACGCAGTTTCTCACGAAACACTACTATTTAGCGACTTCTTGTCGCACCGAACTTTATGAAAACTACGAATTAAAAACATTTTAAAATAGGGTTGCTTGAAAGCATAATATACCATTACTAAAACCCTTGGTAAGATTTCCTTCATGTTTTAAATAAATTGGATTATCACCATAAACAGGATAAATATATTTTACTTCTATTTTATTTGTTTGAGTTTTGTTACAAAGTTCTTTCAAAATAAACAAGCCTTGCACAACAGGATTTTCAGAAAGATGAATAGAATTAGTATCTCCTGTTAGATGACTAAAATCTGCGATTTCTTCTTTTGAGAAATTACGCCATAAAGTCTCCCCGTCTTGAATAGTTTCTGTTTGAACAGATTCTTTAACAGTTACATTCATCATTAAATATACTGTTAATGTCTCTGCAATTTCATTTTCAATATATCCACTACAGTTGGCTATACAAAGCCTTTTATTACTTTTTACAACTTCATTTCTATAAGTTTCTTCATTTAATTTTAGCTTAAAACGTTGATATTTTGCTTTAGCAATAAATGCACCGTCATAAAAAAAATCTTCTGTTGTAGAAAATGCTCTAAATAAATCTATCATTTTTATTCTCCTTATATCTTCATAATTATTAACTCCACACAAAATTACAACCTAAAGTATATATTTAATAATATAATTATTACCACATACTTTTTGTATTTATTTCTTGGCGTAATTTAAAAAAATTCGAATTAATTATTTTTTATATAAATATAATTTACCATTTTTAGGTCTTTTTATATTTTGTCCATTAGCACCCCTACTTTTAAGTTCCTTTTGTAATGTGTTCATAAAGAAACCATGACAAACAATTAATATATTGTTATTTGATTCATCCTTAATACTATCCAAAAACTCATTCACTCGTTTTTGAGTATCTTTTTTATTTTCTATTTGAGATTTGCACTGAAAAAGCCAGGCAAATCTTCCACTTATACACCAAAATATATAAGGTATTTTTATATTGGTATTAAATATCGGGGCCATAGGCACTTCTCTTAATAATTGAGTTTTTATTATTTCACCTTTGAAAATAGATTGTGAAGTTTTAATGGCTCTTGATAAATCACTTGAAAAACATTTGTCCCATTTTATGTTTCCTATTTTAAATTTATTTTCTATAACATTACTATTATCATACTGTTTTACCCATTGCTTAAAATCATTTGATGTCATAAACATCTTTGTATAACAATTAACTTTAAAATGTCTAACCAATCCTATATTCATTTCTCCTCCAATAATACGCAATTTTATACACTTGTTCATTTATCGTAGAATGTCACGGTAAACGTACTAGTCACCCAGTACGCCCCGTACAGATCCCGGCGTGCGGAACTACCGCACCGGGCTCTTCAAATATATTTGCTTCCGTAATCAAATCAATCAAAACAGGTTTCGATTCTCATTTGTGTTTCTGCTCTTCCCAATACTCTAGGTTTAATTAGTCGATACCAATTCATCTTTTTATTAAACCCTTCCCAGTTGAAACTCTTTCTTTGACTTCTACGATTCATCCATTTATACAATATTTTTAGGGATGGTCCATAGAACTCACTAAGTCCCTTACTATTTCCTATTACTCCGTAATAGTTGAAATATCCTCTGTATTTAGAATTTAACATTGCCACTATCTTTTTAATTCTCTTATAACGATTTTGTTTACACCATAAATAAACGCCTTTATTGATTTTCTTAGTTTGCTCCTACTAGTTATTCTTTTTATTGTATCTTTTCCTTTAAGAGAAACTCCCCATCGAAATTCAAATCCAAGAAATTCAAAGCTTTTCCTCTCATATTTCCTGAAGCGTAATTTGAAGTATTTCTTACTATAGAAGTCTAAAGTCCAATTTTCATAAAGCTCACTGTGAAAGGTAAATGTTTATACTTTCTTGTACCTGTATGTATAAATCCTAACCCACTGTACCAATTCCTTAATTTCGTACTTTCTTCAATTACTCCAATAGTCATTTTATTACTTCCCATTTCTCTGACTTTATCCATTGCAAAAATAATCATTTCTCTGCCATAACCTTTATGGCGATATTCTACCAATACAGCAAGATTATTCAGTTCAAAACTCCCACCATCATTCTTGCCAAGCGAAAAATAACCTACAATGATACCATTATCAAGACACGCAAACATTGGTCGACCTTCATCATACTGCTTATATAATTTTTCAACTTTCATAAAACTTGCATTCCCTGGACAATTCTCTTTTGTAAGATTAAATTCTTGTGCTACCGTTCCAAAACTTTTTCTGATTACTTGTACACATACTTTAATCTCATCTCTTTCTATCTGCCTTATCATTTTTATCACTTCCATACTCACATTTTATTAATAATCTTTACTTTGTATTAAACTACGAGTTCGACATATCGCCGGTCTTTTACGAAGAGAAATGTCTGTAAAACATGACTTTTCAGCCGACTCCAATATTCCCTACCCTCATCAATTAACATATACCTTAATTATACTACAAATTTTATCATAATCTCTTTATTTTACCTTTAATATTTCTTTTACTTCTATCTACGATTTAAACTAAAACCGCTCCATCTAAATTACTAGCCTAACAAAAAAGATAGCAAAACCTTATAACAAAGTTTTTACTATCTTTTTCTAATTATCATACCTCTATTTTCTTACGGGTAGCGAACAGCACTCCACATGCCTTGATACTTTAAAAAGAACATATTTTAGCTTTATTAGTTATACTCCCTTTACACACAGTGTGTTGTACGTTGAAGATAAATACACATCTTCAATTGTATTCTTATAGAAAAGATGCCTGTAAATGCAGTGTTGTAGCCGACTGGCTTGATAGTCCAGTTGCTAAATCGGGCTGTTTCGTTGACATAGGGAAATGGTAAGTATAGTATTGGAAGTGAAAAAATACTAGGAGGAATTTCTATGGAAGATAAAAAGTCATTTGGTGAATTTATTACGCAAAAAAGGAAAGAAGCAGGATTGACTCAGAAGAGTTTCGCGGAGAAAATATTTGTAACAGAATCTGCAGTTTCAAAATGGGAAAGGGGAATCTCTTATCCTGACATCACCCTTATAAGTGATATCTGTGAGGTGCTTAAGATTAACGAACATGAACTGTTGACCGCCAGTGAAGACCTTCAAGCAAGAGCTACAGAAAAATTAGCCACAAAATATATAAAAATAGTAAACAGATATAAATATACGTTATTTTTTGTGTATGGAATATCTTTATTAGTATGTTTTATATGTAATCTGGCTGTTCAACATATGTTGTCGTGGTTTTTTATTGTGCTGGCTGCAGAATTGATTGCATTTACGTTAACACTGCTGCCTGTTTTGGTGACTGAGTATCGTGGAGAGATCACGCTAGGAGTTTTATTTACTTCGCTTGTTCTTCTTTTGATGACTTGCTGCATTTATACGGATGGAGACTGGTTCTTTGTGACATTTATACCGTTGCTGTTTGGTATGACGGTTGTTTTTCTACCAATTATACTAAATCGCATATGGCTTCCGGAGTCCTTGGCAAATAAAAAAGTATTGCTGTGTTTTATGGTAGATACCGTGTTACTATTATTACTGATTTTTGTATGCGATATGTATACAGGCGGAGGATGGTTTTTAACGAAGGGTCTTCCGATTACGTTATTATGTCTGATTGTTCTGTGGAGTATGATGCTTATTATTAGATATTCTAGAATCAATGGGTTACTGAAGACTTCAGGATGTTTCGCTGTAATTTCTGTATTTGAATTTTTTATACAAGGTCTGATAAATATGGTATTGGGGCTTGAACCTTCTGTATTTGGATTTAAATACAATTTTCATGATTGGAGTGACGAATATATGAATGGGAATATACATATGATTATATTCATTTTGTTATTTGGAATGACTGCGTCGTTTGCAATAGCAGGAATTATGAAATCGGTAAATAAAAGTTCTAAAAATTTGAACACTAATTAATAACTTTAGCAATTTTAAAGGAGTATCTTAGATGAAAAATGAAAAAAAATTGATGAAAATTTATATACATATCGGAGTAATTATTATAGTATTGCCAATAATGGCACTTCTCTTTCCTACATGGACTCCGCATATAAAAGGTAAAAACAGTATAAGTGTATTAGAACAAGTAAAGATAAATGGAAGTAATCATGAAATTATGATACGCGGTAATGATAGGACTAATCCAGTTATTATTTTTGTACATGGAGGACCTGGATGTCCGGAAATACCATATGCTGATAAATACCAAAATTTATTGGAAACCAAATTTACAGTTGTTAATTACGACCAAAGAGCTAGTGGAAAATCATATCATCTTTCTGAGGACTATTCGAACCTTTCACCAGACTTATTGGTTAAGGACTTATTGGATATGACGGATTATATCTCAGCACGTCTTGGCAAAAAAAAGGTATACTGATTGGTCATTCTTTTGGTACATATATTGCAATGCAAGCTGCCTATAAAGCTCCTGAAAAATATGAAGCATATATTGGCATTGGACAGATGAGCGATACAACAGAAAGTGAGATCGACAGTTTGAATTACTGTATTAATCAAGCTCAAAATGCTGCCAATACAGATGATGTTTTGTATCTACAAGGATTAACTAAAGAAATCAAAAATGGCAATATATATACCCCACGATCTTATGTTATTAAATATGGTGGGGCTTCAAGACTTATTGATGCCCCCGATAATAATAGTATAGGTTTTTTATTCAGTAGTGAGTATAACTTGCTAGATGTTATCCGTTATGACTATGGGATATCCTTATCTCAAAAGATTTTGGTAAAGGATTTATTAAAAAATCCTTTACCAACTATAGTAACAAAACTTAAATTACCATGCTATTTCATCATGGGTAAATATGACTATATGACTTCAGCTAGTGCAGCAAAAAAATATTTTGATATGATTAAAACGGATAAAAAAGAATTTATTGTCTTTGAACAATCAGCTCATTATCCGCAATTTGAAGAGAATGAAAAATTTAATATGGATGTTCGATACATTTATTAAATAAATATAATGCAAACTTGAATTAATTCGCCGTCCTTACTTATTACAACTTATGTTGGTCTTTAACTTTTTTATTATTAGAGATACCTATTATTGACAATATATATTTGAAAGATAAGTACGTAGCTGAAATTATGTTAAATATTATATTGTTAGTTTTTGTTAGCCTACTGGTATTTAGAGGTAACAATGCAATGAAAAACGATTTAGTTAGTTGCATTAAAGAAATAAGTTATAAAAAGATAGCTCGATTATACCTATTGAATATAGGTCTTTACATTGGAGTAGGTCTTATTTTATTAGTAGGTACACATGTAACTGCTACAGGTCTGACTTTAAGCTATTTAATATTTGGTGTAACAACAGCGCCAATAATTGAGGAGTTGTTTTTTAGAGAGGTATTGTTAAATAAATTAACGTTTAAATACGGGTATCAGACTTGCAATCTTAATATCTGCGACAATATTTGCAATAGTACACTTTGATTTAAACTTTATAGGTAGGTTTTTTATGGGTGTGTTAAGTGCATTATTATATATAGAAACCAAGAATATTGTAAACTGTATTATTTTTCATATGTTACACAACTTTAGCGTTTTTATATTTGTTGTTCTATCTCAATATGTTTATATACCTATGTTCAATTCAGATGGTACGGCACAACCTTTAGTCGTAGTTGTAGTTTTTGCATCTATAATCATATCTATTGTAATGAATATTAATTATATAAAGGATAATTTACCAAAAAAAAAGAAGTGTATCATTATAGACGAACTTTAAGAACATTGAAAACCAACTGCATAAATGTAAAATTATTTTTTCTAAAGGCAAATATTATAAATACTTTACAGGATTATCTAAAATTTCTTGAATTTTATTAAAGTAATGTCCAACATGTACGCCATCTACCAGTGAGTGATGTACTTGAACAGATAGTGGTAACTTTATCTTTCCATTTTCCTCAAAGTATTTACCCCATGCTATTATTGGGACACTAGCAACAGGGTTCATTTGAATTGGGTGAGTTATACTAGTAAATGAAACCCATGGAATACTTGTAGTATTTATAAGGTCATCACGACCTGGTTCATTTCCAATACTTACATTATTTTTTGTTCTTTCTATTTCATTTGATGTGTTAATCTTAAATTCTTTAAATCCATCTATAAATTCAGCTGTACAAAAACTAAATATTTCATTTGAAGTTATTACTGTAAAAGACGGACTGACCATTTCATGTTCAATTACTTTATCTTCTCTTATCCTATAACGAAATTCCTTTATGCTATTTGCTGTTTTTGTAACAACATACAACATTGATATAAAAAACGGATTATCTTTTTCCTTAATAAATCTATAAAATTCAGTAATATCAACATTCCCACAAATGTTAAAATGAGGATAATAAAGTTGTTTAAAATAATTGTAATGATTTTTTCTTTCCCAATTTTCCATGTCTATAAACTTCACCTGTATACCACTCCCCCTAAAAATTTTCCTAACCTAAACTTAGTCTTATTATACAAGTTAGACATATCCGCCGTTATTCTTTAACGGAGGGATAGCTTTGTATAACCATGATCTTTCGGATGCTTCTTATATTACCTACCCTAATCAATTAAGTATTCATCTTGCCATTATAGACACAACCTGCCCAAATAATCTATCTCTTTAATAATTCTTACATTTGGTTATGAGGAACTATTTTTGTATTACGTTCTAACCTTTTTATTAAAATTACGCCTACTATACCGGGTATTATTTGAACTATACAAAGGCTAATGGCTAATGCGAAATATGGTATATGTAATAGATATGAAAGCCATATAGGTACTAATAAGCCTGGAATAAATACTATTGGAACAACAATCAGCCACTTATTTAAATTAAATCTTTTGATAAGATATATTAATGTTGTTGTTATGATCCCCACCATTGTTCCACCTATCATATCGAATACTCCTAATCCACCCATTAATGTATTGCTTAATAAATTTGCAGCTCCCATAGGAACTATTAAGAATGGATATATATACCCTAAAGCATATAAACTTGTTGCCATCCTTATTTGATAAGGTCCGAATGAAAACCCTTGTGTTAAATACATTATTACTATATACATCGCCATGACTAAGGCTGCTATAGTTAATTCCTTAGTTTTTATAATAAACACTCCTCGCTAAACTGTAACTTCAATTTTACCTTTTATTAAATATTATATTATTCAGCACCTTTCATACGCCACCAAATTCCCTCGTCTGTTTCCTTATATTTTTCCATTCCACATTTTTGCAAAACTCTGTGTGAAGCAATATTGTCTTTTTCTGTTTCTGCAATGATAATAGAAACATCATGTTGACTAATAGCCCACTCACAAATAGCTTGTGCTGCCTCAGTCATATACCCATTATTTTGATAAGTACTATTGATACCATATCCTATTTCAACCTCACCATTTTCATCTGGACATTTCATAAAACAAGCACTACCAATAGCCTTATTTTCTGATTTTAAAATAATCTGCCAATTTGTATACCAAAAATACCTATCTCTATTTTTTACAGCTTCTTGATATAATCCCTCCATTGCTTCTTGCGTATGTCCATCTAAACATTCATTTGAAGCACTTAACTTTAACTCCTTCTCCATTTTATCAATTCCATCAAGCAATAATTTAAACTGATTAAGTGTCAAAGGTATAATTTTTAAACGTTCTGTACTTAACTCCATTTAATTTTCTCCTTTTCTTTCTATATGAATAAAATATTCTATTAATAAATATATTAGCTTCGTTATAAATAAACATTGTGATGCAGTTAAAAAAATTGCGTATTTATTATTCTGCGAACTGCTTTTGCTCTTCAATGTGAATTTCTATTTCATCATTGTTTAATTTACAATTGTTTGGCGAAAAGCCCACTCCTTTAGGTATGGGAATTTCAGATATCATAATACATACCTACTTTCTTCAGATTTATTTACAACTATTCATGTCACCATGTACACACGCTACACATTTCTCATAATCCCACTTATGTTTTCTAAATCTACTGAATTGCAACATACAAATAGCAATGTGCTTTGCCATCTTTCGTATATTCACTTGGAACAGTGCTCTCAAAATCTGCTGTAAAGGTTCTATGTATATCGCCCGATTTATGCTCAGACCATACCTTTTCCCACGCCTTTCTCGTACAAACACTTATTTCTCCGTTTTCATCTTTTTCATCATATTTTTTATAAAAGCCTTTACTTACTTCTGCACCCATCTTTTGAAAAAAGTCCGCTGTTACAGCCATTATCGTTAGGTTCAAAACCTTTGTCCACTTTATTTTCCCTTGACATATTGTGCCCCCTTTTTATTTATAGTATAGATTCTATAGTAGTAACTAATTTATACACCTTCGACCTAACTCTATAGAAATTATAGCATATTATACATATTTCTACATTCCTATAATAGTAAATATTTTCATTTTTTAATACCGGATTATTCAATTTCCAAATTCAATAGTTATGTTGCCTTATATCTTATCTTCCTCAACATTTAGTATTCAAAAAGTAGCAGACCCTTAGAGCAACTTCTCTTAAAATATTCTATTTAACACAATATATTATTAGCCAAAAAACTAAATTGTCTAAGCCATTTCTATGTGGTGTAGTATAGATAATCCGACAAAACCAACGTTAAGGAATTATATGGATAAAAGAGACCATAAACGACCATTTTAGATACTCTCAAATAAAATAAAACTAGAGTGTTTTTTACTCTAGTTAGTTAACACTATAAAAAAAGTATGAATTAACTATAATTACGGATTATACTTATTAACTTTATTGTTGTTTCTTATTTTTGTTCGCTATTTTCGCATCTATTGCTGCTCCACTAGCAACCCCTATAGCAATACCAATAGCCAGATTATTAATTAATAATCCAAATACAACACCGAGACTAATCCCAATAGCAAGGTAAGACCCATTTTTAGAGTTCTTTTTGTTTTCATTGATGTTTTTTCTATCGTTACTCTTTTTTAAATCAGCCATAATGAACTCCTCCTCATAAAATATAAATTAACCTTACTTCGCATAACTCTACAAATTCGACGTATCGCCGTTATTCTTTTTCCCTACACTCATCAATTAAGTGTTCATTTTTCCAGCTTCACATTATTGCTCATAATCTTATAGTTCAACTGTGGTTCCCGTACTAAAATATTGCAACCGTTCTCCCAGTTTCTCTTTCAATACCTTATAAGCAGGATTACCAGTACAATGACCAGTATATATATGCTTTACATTCAAATCAAATAGTCGTTTTCCTAATGCTCTAACCTCTTCCGGTTTTCCACTCATAGACTTGGTGCCTATAATCCCCATTAAATGAAAACCACCGATTATAGCCAGAACTTCCTTTCCGTTGAACGTTTCCATTACCTCTTCAATAATGTTATCAACGCCCCCGTGACAGCAACTATTTAGAATAACTAAACCGTTCTCTACTTCAAACACCAAACTTTGTTCATGCTGAAAATCATCGGTAACAAATCCTTTTTCTGTTTTTCGATACATATGTGCTTTCTTCCCCCGTGCTGCTAGCCCAATCGTTTTATGAGAAATTAACCATACACCTTCATCAATTTCATAATCTCCATCTACAAAGACAAATCGGTCACTATATGTATCTAAAATGCCTCGTGGAATACCATTATATATTTTAATCAATCCTAGTTTGGCATAATACAGTTCCCTTGCTGCGCTTTGGAGATATACTTTTGCTTTACTGTTTTCAGAAAAAAATCCAACATATCCACCAGAGTGGTCATAATGACAATGTGATAACGCAGCAGTATCAATATTTTTTAAATCTATGCCTAGTTTATTGGCATTATTCTGGAACTTATTTGATGCACCAGTATCTAAAAGATACTGTTTTCCATTGTATTCGATATGAACAGCAAGTCCATGTTCCCCACTCAAATTACCAGTAGCTTTATTTTCAATAAGTGCCGTTAGTTTCATTACACACCTCCATATACACTTAATAAAGTAAACCCATATCATTAGGTATGGGTTTACTTGTGACTACTTAGAAGCATATTGCGACCTAATTCTGCCTATTATTTACAATTTCTATAGCTGCTTTACCTGTTATATGTTCGATTTTGATTTCAAGTAAACATACTCTATTCCATTCACTTTCAATTTCTCGCTGTCCTTCTTCAATATAGTCAGGTGAATACTTTTCAACTAAACTTTCAATGGCATATCTCCTCTCGTCATCTTCTGTAAGAATCCTTGCTCTACCAAAAACAGACACACTACGAAAATGGGTAGTAAAAGTTTTTTGTATTACTTCGTCTTTTTCTATGACACAAAATGTCACCTTATCATTCCTTTTTATGCTGTCAATCTTATGCCCTTCTTTTGCACCATGAAAAAAGAGTTTTCCGTCTTTATAAGCATAACTTACGGGAACGGTATATGGGTAATCATCATCGCCTGTTACACCTAAAACTCCAGATGTGCACTCTTGTAGAATTTCAATTGTTTCTTCTTTGGACAATAACTGCTTTTTTCTTCTCATTTCTCTGAACATAATTACACCCCTCTATAATTCTTTCATTATTATTAAGCCCTTGTTTTTATTACGTTTCCTCAATAAATATTATCATTAATTCATAAATTTTCATAGCACCGCAATATTTTATAAATTTATCATAAAATATATATTTAATCATATCATAATTATTAAAGCTAATAGACTGTATTTTGCTTGAACCTGATATTGAAATACTCCTATTAACCTCTTTTCAAATGTAATGACTAACAAAACTTATTAGAAATATAACCGTCCTATGATATATATCGACTTAAAAAATTAAAAAACAAGGTTATTTTAGAAATTGTATTGCTATATTTTTGTAAGATGTAACTGTGAAAGCAAAAACCCTACGTAAATGTATACGGGGTACGGCAACGATTCGTGCAAAAAACAGCCACAAGACAGCATTTTCGATGAACTATAAATCAAAAATGGAACTACTATTTTGTGGCTGTTATGACGTACTATAAGAAGAATATGACACATGGTTTAATAGAAATAATACTTATCTTCCATAGTGAATTAAATATTTTTTTCCTTAATGGCTTTCGATATTTTTTCTATCAACAATTTAAGTTCTCGTGATTGGTAGTGAGTATTTGCATTGCTAATAATATAATAGAATTTTTCTTGATATTACTTGATTTATAGTCGTTTTTTGTTCCTGTTGGTGTGAATAAGAGAAATGTTGGCTCTACCCCTTATAGCGTTCTTTTAACCTTTGAAGAATCATAGATATATTTGGTTCATAAGCTTTCAGAGTAGTATTAACTTCTTTCCATGAAAAAACTCCATGACTTATATTTATTCTATATCAATCCTGGAAGTTTACATAAACTTTGAAACAGACTCACTTGCAAATCTATAATAATCTCCAACTCCGCATTTGGCTTTATACTTTTATATTTATATAAATAACTTTGATTCACTCAATTTTCTACTATTGAATCGAGCTCATCAACTCAAAGAAATATTTTGCATCTTGAGTTTTATAAAGATTGTACCAAGAATCTAAGGTTTGTGGTGAAAACACCTCTAGAATTTTCAATATGTGCAAAGTAAATTCAAGAGGAGCTATTCCAGAGGCAGTAATCAAACTTCTATCAGTTACTGCGTATTCTTGCTTATAATATTTTTCTCCTGCATAGCTTGGACAGACCATTTTAAGATATCCCAGGTCATTGCTTGTATGGGCTCGCTTATTTAATACTCCTTCCATAGCAAGTCCTATTGTAGCACCACAAATTGCCCCTACAACAATACCTTTCTCTAAACATTCTTCAGCCATTCTTATAATGGGAGCATGAATTGCTTCTGTCCATGTATTCCCACCAGGTAGAATCAAAGCAACTGTCTCTTCAATACTACACTCCTTAAGTTCAATTTCTGGCAATATTTCTAGACCTCCCATTGTAGTAATAGGGTTCTTGTTAATTCCTACAGTTACTATTTTTAGAGGCATTAATCCCTTTTTGTAGTACCTTCCCGAATTGATTTCAGTACTTAAATAACCTATTTCCCAGTCTGCCATTGTATCAAATACATAAAGATATACTTTGTTTTTCATTTTCTATTCCTCCACTTTCATTTCATTAGTACTATTTATCACAGGATGGTTTCAAGCTCCATCTTAATCAATTATATATTATCTTTACTGACAAATTCAGTCAGTGGAGATAATAGTCCAGCAAATCTTTAAGAATTGATGCCATAGCAGCTTTAAAACTATTTGGTTCAAGCACCTTTATTGATTTACCATATGGAAGTAGAATATGAGGAACATAGGTATGGATTGAGTATTCATCCATTAAAAAATTCGCTCTGCATTCAGTTCGTTCTATCAGATGATATCCTAAAAACCAATGTGCACAAAGGTCATTCAATGCTTCTGACTTGCCCTCAATTACTAAAGTGCAAAGTCCTACTTTACTTTCTATATTCGATAATAAGCTTTCTGTAAAAAACTCACGTGCCGAAAAAGCTTCAGGACGCTTAAACGTATTTTTAGTGCTTATAATATTTATTATTCTATCTACCCTAAAGCTGCGAATTTCATTCCTAAGATGGCAAAATGCAATAGCGTACCATTTATTGTTCCAGTAAAGCATCCCATAGGGGTCAACAACCCTATGCTTGGGATGCCCTTCATAACCTGTACAGTATTCAATTTCCATAGAGCATTCATTTGCAACAGCTTGCTCGAGTTCCATTAATATAGGTTTGACAGCTGGATCGCAAATACGGCTCACTACTTCAAATCCAACTAAATGACGATTGAGAACTTTTTCTTGTTCTTGATTCGAAAACATCTTTAACTTTGATGTTGCACTATTTAATGATTCCATAAAAGGATATCCTGATTCCATTGCAAAAACAGCAGCATGCAAAAGTGATTTTTTCTCTTCAAGATCAAAAAACAGGGGTGCTCGGATAAAATTGTTAAGCAAACTATATCCGCCGTTATGACCAGGCTCCGATATTATTGGCACTCCACTAACGCACAGTGCATCCATATAACGATAAACTGATCGTATGTTTATTTCTAACCTTTCGGATATTTGCTTTGCAGTTATTTTTGTACCTGAATTCAGCATCCATAAAATTGCTAGCATATTGTCATTTTTTGGCATAACGCACCCCCTAATCTGGTTAACTATTAAATTTTATTGTTTAGGAATATAATATCATTAAATATTGTTTTTAAAAATTTATAACATTTTTTATTATTAAATCAACTGTGACGCATTTTTTAACAAGTTTGACATAACTCTTTAACTGAGAAATGTCTTCAGATATCGTTGATACCCAGTACACATATAAAGTGTTACACATTTTTTCGACTGCCCATTATTAGCCTAATGGGTATTTGAGTAATAAGAAATAATTTAATTACTTTACTGTAAAACTCTACAATTAGCATTTCTATTTTAAAAAAATCCAAATTTTTTCTTTTTATAGAATGGTTCAATATTATTTGCGTACTACTTCCAAACTCAGAATCATAGGGTACCAAGTCAATAAAAATACCTTTTAAGTGACTCATTGCAACATTACTTATTCCATCAAATATTTCTCTCCTATAACCCATAAAATCTACTACTAAATAACTCTGTTCACTTTCCTTTACCATTAGTTGCAAATAGGCTGCCTGTACATTTTTTTGCTTCTTCAAATATTCAATTAGATTATTACACCTTCAAAATGATCCATTTCATGTTGAACTATTTGTGCTGTAAACCCATTAAACACTTGCTTTTGCTTGTTAAAATTTCTATCAAGATACTCCACCTCTATCATTTCATATCTCTTCATTTTTCTAAAGCCAATTAAAGATAAACAACTTTCTTCTGTTTCATAAAGCTTTTCTTTTTTTAATATAACTGGATTTATCATAGGCACAATAAGGTTGTCTACAGTAAATACCAATATACGCTTTTTTGCTCCAATCATATTACCAGCCAATCCAACACAATGCTCTAAGTTTGCACTTAATGTATCTATTAAATCATCAATTACTACTATATCATTTTTAGTTGCCTCTTCTGATTTTTGTCCTAAAAACAATATATCTTTTACAATTGGTTTTATCATAATTTATACCTCTTTTTCAGTTATATTTTTTATAAAAAATAAGATATGATTTTAAAATATATCGTATAACCTAAGCATATTAAATAAATTTGCTTGACTATATCCTTTCCCATAATTAGCTATAAGTTCTTCACTTAATACACATCCTTAACTCAAAAAAATTATAACATAAACCAATGACACTTTTAATATCATTGGCTTATTTCTTAAGAACATAAGCACGAATGGTAATAGATCCAATCTTAGAGATATACCTTACTATCTTCTACTCTGTACCCGATAAATCGCATAGTTGTTCAGCGCAATTCTGGTTAGATCCTTGTGTTGAATCTGTTGAAGAAGGTGTGGTATTTTAAATATCCCTATGTTCCAAAGTTTTGATTTTCGATCCTCTAGGTAGAGCCCTCATAACCACCTTTTCCCATGGGGTTCCTATTACTTGGTCCATGACAGCTATTGCTCCACGGTCATCCTTAGTTCTAATTAATCTGCCACAACCTTGTTTTAACTTCAATCCCATTTCAGGGTAATCAACGGTTATAAGTGGATTCATCCCCTCTTCTTCTGCTTCTTTGCGCCTCATTTCAATCAAAGGGTCTAAGGAAGGAAAGGGAAGCTGCCAAACTACAACGAGAGATAAAGACTCCCCGGGCACATCAATTCCCTCCCAAAAAGTAGAACCTACTAATACAGATGTAACTTCCGCACGAAACTTTTGGACAAGATGTCCTCGCTCACCTTTATCCTCCCATAAAACTTCAAAAGGTAACTCATAGCCACTAATTTCATTTCTTATTTTCCTGACTTCCTTCAAAGAGTTAACAAGTATCAGCGCTCTTCCTCCATTTTCTTTCAGCAAACATAGTAATTGTTTGATTTTGCGTGAAAACTTGGCACTGGAAGTAGCCTCAAAGGATGGCTGATGTAAATAAACCACCACCTGTTCCTCAATATCAAAGGGACTTCCAACCGTTGATATTGCTGGATCTTTTAAGCCAAGAGTCCTCATAAGGTAACCAAAATCCCCCTTATCACTTAAAGTTCCTGAAGTAAACACCACAGGCAATTTTTTCAAAAATAAGTGTTTATCTAGCATATTGCTCAAATTCCGCGGAACTACCCAAAAGCTGCCGTCTGCCCTATCTACCCAAGTAATAACCTCTCTACCTTTATTCCTACCAAACCTAGCTAAGGCTGTAATTGATAGTTCTATTTGAATTTCAAAGGTATGTAACGTGCTTTCCGGTAGCGCGTCTATGTATAGCTCTTCCTCAATTTGTATATCTAAAAGCAACCGATCTAGTGCCTTATGAAAAGTATCAGCTGCTTTCAGAAGTATATCATCGGTGCGAACCCCCAGACGCTCTGATTGCTCATCATCTATTACGTTTTGATTAAGTTTTTCGAAAAAGTTAGAATTGGCCTGGTCCAAGGCAATTGCACTTACAACCAGTGAAGTTCTTGCTCCCTGGATTTCCTCTATCGAAAGGATAATATTATCAATATCCTCTTTATGAATTTGTCTTCCAGCACCCATGGCTGCCGGCAGTATGACTTTATGCCCTTCATCAAAAATCACCAGCGAGTAATCTGGAAGCATAGGCATTTTACCGTCTGCAATTCTTTCATCCCTTGTCCAGAGGTCCTGAAAAAAGATATTATGATCAGCGATAATTAAATCCTTGGAAGATCTGTAATGTTCCCTTACCTTAACAAGCTTACAAAAGCCTCTTCTGGGACAGGCATCACAGGGCATAGTCTCATCCCATCCAATCTGTCTCCATACACTATCGGATATATGCGGCATTTCTGAGCGTTCACCTTTTGTAGTCCTGGCTAACCATTGATTAATCTCATCAGAGGCTGTCGCATCGCCAAACATTCCCCCTATTCCACTAACTCTCTCATCACAAACATACTGACGAGGATCCTTTGCCATTGGCGCATCTATTTCTAATCCCAGTATTCGGGAAAGTGTTTGAATATCTCCCTTTGGCCCTGCCAGCTGTTCCTGAAGTGCTGTTGAGGCACATGCAATTACTACAGGTTTTCCGCTAAAACCAGCGTAGGCAATTGCAGTGAGTAAGTAGGCGAATGTCTTTCCGGTACCGACCTCAGCCTCAGCCAGATGAACTTTTTTATTACAAACTGCATCAGCAAGCTGAAAAGCAGTATATATTTGCTCATCACGTATCTCATATCCGTGTTCCGGAAGAATATCGTAAAAAACATCGCCAATCCAATCCATCAACTTACTTGGAAACTCTTTTTTTGTTTTATAATCAAAGGTGGGTCCTATTTTCTTATACAAAATTTTATCCTGGTTAATTAAATCTGAACATAATTATACATTTGACTTAATTAACCAGTTCACCTCCTTATTTTTAATATTATATCCACCGTATACATTTTGGTCTCGATAATAGTTTCAAGCTTTTTAGACCATATCTTTTTAATATCTCACCATTTGTTCGTGTCATGTTAAATTGATTTTTACTTGGGTATAATGCTGTAATATATCCAATATACTCGGTTCCATTTTTCTTGGTATACTTTACATAATCTCTATGCTTAAATCCTTTTACAATTAGCTCTGCGTCACCCTTAGATTTTTTACGTAAAGGTGATATTTGCCAGTCTTTGATATCAATATTATTTTTTTTGATATCTACGTTACATATAACTAAAGCATCATTTGAGTGTGTTTTTTCTATATCCCAATCATTTCTATGGTTTGCAGTATCGCCACCCGTAGTTAAATATAATGGGGCTATTTTTTTAAGTTCAGTCTGTAAGTTTTTTTTACCTTGCATAACATGCAATGCATCACTAAGATTTAATTTTCTACCTTTTATTATAGCTAAATATTGATCTATTAACTCGATTTCTCTGCCAAAGGTTTTTGTGTGACAGGACTTGCATAATGTTACAACATTATGTATGCTGTCGGCTCCTTTAGCACGTCTTGGTTTAATGTGGTGTTCTTGTAAATTTTCTTTAGAACCACAATCAACACAAGTAAAGTTATCTCTCATGAGTGCCGCTATCCTAATGTTATTATCCAGTCTATTAGATTTTTGATATTGCCATTTGTATAGACTTCTACCTTCAGTTAGAACTCGTATGTCTATTAACACATTTTCTAAATATATCGAATCTATCTTAATCCATTTGGTTATTTTGTTTACAACTCGTAAAATGGATTGTTTCTTTTGCATTATCGTTGGAGCAAGTCTACCTTTTCTTTTAGATGATTGCCTATTATTAAATCTCTTTTCTCTATACCTTTTATGATATCTATGATATGTCCTATACCCTTTTCTTATAGCCATTTTTTTAGAAACGTCATCTCTAAGTTCTATAGTCCCCTTGAAAATTGGTTTTACTTTGTTATTACAATCTTGAATTATTCCTAGCCCAACATGTTTACTCCCATCGTCAATTCCAAGATAGGTTTTAGTTTTATTATTGTTATTCTCCTTAACTATTTTAAACAATTGTATTACCATCGGAAATTTATTAAGCATTTTGGCTTTTTTATTTCTAATAAGGTAATAAGCTTTATTTTTGTTGCATGGGCTTAGTCTGTTGCCAGCTAAGTCCAGTACAAATGAATATTCGACCATTTCTAGTCAACCTCCTTACGGGAAATTTTTCTTCTTGCCAATGTAAAATGATGGTGCACTGAATTTCGGTGTGTCTAATCGTAATTAAGCCGTAGCAAAACCTTCGATTATTTCCCTCCTCATTATCGTAGAGCATCAGACTGAAGTACATCTAAAGGTACGTCTTTAACCTGTCATTTCACGTAGTTCATCGTGCTACGATCTTTTCAGATGCTACACTCACTTAAGCTTGAAAGCAACGTTCACTGCATGAACAACTAAATATGTTCACTTTTGTTTAAAATTGTTTAGATTTTTTTAAGCAGTTTAGTAGCTCCTGTTAACCTATGGAATACCATAGAAAATATTATGCGAAAATTTACTGTCAGTTATGTACATGCACATAGTTTTTCTTTATATACTAAACATAAACACCCTTACATTCTAAACTTTTTCAATAAGTATTATAACATTAACAATGGAGAAAAAATTACATCTTTTAATGATTCTAATTTATATCACATAAAATCTAGTCACTTTCCTGGATATATACTTACTTTCACCTCAAAGTCGATCCTAATACCAGATAGTAAATTTAATCGCACCATAATTACATTCATTATTTGACTTTACTGTTATAATATTCTTAGAAGCTAAATATTTTATAAATTATAATTTTAGGGGGTATTTTTTATGAATAAACCAGTAATATCGGAACATTTTAAGAAAAGGATGCCATCAGCCGTAAGAATTGGACAAATGAAATTTAATGAGCGTAAAGCTAAACCTGAGTTGGTCAACGTAGCGATTGGAAACGTTTCCCTACCAACAAATCCTGCTATGCAGAAAAGAATGTTTGCATTGGATTCACCTGAAAGCCCATTTGCAAAGGGTACTGTAAGATATTCAGGTACTGCCGGTGTAGCCGAGGCTCAGGATGCATTTAAAAACATTCTCAATTGCCAAGGGTTTGATACTAGCAAATTATTTGTTCAGGTAACCGATGGTGGATCCACTGGTATTGAGATGTTATTACTTGGTGTTTGCGGAGCTTCCGGCACTGATGATAAACCTCTTATGATGATTGACCCAGCCTATACAAATTATATTTCTTTTGCAGAAAGAATTGGCCGTAAAACTGTTACAGTAAAGCGTCATTTAGACGATGATGGCAAGTTCAGCCTTCCAGAACTAGACAAAATTGAAGAATCTATTAAAAAGAATAATCCCGGAGCACTTCTTGTAATCCCTTACGACAATCCTACAGGGCAGCTCTACGACTATGCAACTCTTAAAGAACTTGCTAAAATATGCGTAAAATATAATATGTGGATGATTAGCGATGAAGCTTATCGTGAACTATATTATGTCAACAGTGACCTCATAAGTATCTGGGGAATCACTGATGCAGATGTACCTGGCATAGAGGGCAGAAGAATAAGTCTCGATACCGCATCAAAGATATGGAGTGCCTGTGGTTTAAGAATAGGGGCTTTAATCACTGATAATGAAGAGTTCCATACTCAATCAGTAGCTGAATATACTGCTAACCTTTGCGCCAATGTAATAGGTCAGTATATCTTCGGAGCACTAGCTCATGAAAGCAAAGAACAGCTTGATGAATGGTGTATAGGACTCCGTGAGTATTACAAAAAACTCTTGTTTAAATTCTATAGTTGTATGAAGAAACTGGACCCAGGTCTTATTGTTTCTAGCCCTGATGCAGCTATATACTCAGTAGTTGACGTTAGAAATGTTGTAAAACCAGGATTTGATTCAATCGAATTTGTTATGTATTGTGCCCAAGAAGGCTCAGTGGATTTCCACGGAGTGGAAACAACTCTTCTGGTAGCACCTATGAAAGGTTTCTATGACATTAAACCAGGCGAATCTAATCCAGGAAGCACTCAGATGCGTATCGCATTCGTAGAAACTCCAGAAAACATGGCAAAAGTTCCTGAGTTATTCGTTAAGCTTCTAAGAAAATATGAGGGTATACGTTAATCATACTTAAATTATACACCAAAAGAAAAAAGAGCCATCTCGCAATAGAAATTACTTTCTATTTTGAGATGGCCCTTTTTATCTATTTTCCTTATATCAGTTTTAAATAGATAATTCCCCTATTTTCATAGCACTTTCCAAGCTTTTAGCAGATGCTATAAACCCTGCTTTGTGACAAAAAATAGCATCATCTATTTTAAGTATAGAATTTATTTCCTCACTTGATTTTCCTCTAATCGATTCTAATAAATCTTTTCTTGCTTCAAAAGTATCAACGGCTTTCTTTACAGTTTGAATCTTATACTCTGCATTATTATCATTTGGAGAAATAACAAACAATATTTCATTATTTATATCTATTTTAAGTAACTGTTTAAGCCAAGGGCAACCGGTTTTTAAAACCATTATTTCGTTAGTCTTTCTATTTTGAAAGGCTTCATCTACTATTACCCTTGCTTTTATAACAGAAACTTGTCTGCTTATTATTCTTTTTATAACCTCAGTAGCATACCGGACGGCTTCTTCGAATGCCTCCTCTTTTGAATCATCAGAATCCCATGCAGGATTAAAACTTTGGATTATATCACTTATTGTAGTTACATTAATTTCTGATTTTATATCTATTCCATTATCTGTAGCATCAATACCCTGAACTAAATTTTTATCAACACAATCAAAAATGGATCTTATGTCCTCTTCATCAAATTCAGAATTAAACTTTTGTATTACTCTTGACCCAAACTCTCTCCAAACCAAACCACAAGCAGCATATGGAACATCGTTTTCTCTTATTTCTTTGTCTAATTGGTGATGGTCGAACTCTCCAAAGCCTATGTCATATACAAAATCTAAAGTTCTAAGTATATTCTCATCTCTTGTTCTTGTTACCTTTATATCCCCTAGTAGTAGACTAAGTATAGCTGTAGCCATAACATCGTCTGCATGAAATTTTCCATTATGTGTTCCTAAAGTTTTAATATTCTTTTCATTAATCATTATTTACCTCTTTTATATTTATTATAATTTACTCATATCCGCAATATATTCTACAATTTCATCATCACTGCTAAAATCATCTTTATTAATCCAAGTTACTCTTGGATCTTTTCTAAACCAGGTAAGCTGCCTTTTAGCATAATTCCTACTTCCTTGTTTAATCATTTCTATAGCTTCATTTAAAGATATTTCACCATTTAAATAGTATAGCACTTCTTTATATCCTATACCCTTCATTGACTGCATATCTGAATTGTAGCCCATATCTTTTAATTTTATAACTTCATCTATTAAATTATTTTCAAACATTATATCTACGCGTTGGTTAATTCTATTATACAATTTTTGTCTATCCATGTTTAGTACAAAATAATGTACATTATAAGGAATATCCAAAATATTTTGCTCTGATTTAAACTCACTCATGGGTTTACCACTTACTTTGTACACTTCTAAAGCTCTAATAACCCTTTTTAAATCATTAGGATATAGTTTATTGTAAGATTCCTCATCAATATCTTTAAGTAAGCTATGTACATATTCGTTTCCTTTTTCATCTGAAAGTTTTGTAAGATACTCTCTATACTCTTCATCTTTGTTGGTACGCGCAAAGCTATAGTTGTATATTAACGAATTTATGTAAAACCCAGTTCCACCAACTAGCATTGGGAGTTTATTTTTATTACTTATATCTTCAATAGCACTTTCAGCTCTTTCTTTAAACTCAGACACACTAAACTCTTCACTAGGCTCTATTATATCTATTAGATGATGAGGAACTCCCCTCATCTCCTCGAATGAAATCTTAGCAGAACCAACATCCATACATTTGTATATTTGCATTGAATCTGCTGATATGATCTCTCCCTTTAGCTTTTGCGCAAGTTTTATAGAGATTTCTGTTTTACCTACAGCTGTAGGGCCTGCTAAAATAAATAAATCTTTCATGTTTCCACCTTTTTTCTATTGTATTCTTTTAAATCTTTTTTCAAGTTCATTAAGTGTAACTTTTATTATTGTAGGTCTTCCATGGGGACAAGTAAAAGGTTCATCAATATATCTTAAATCATCAATTAATTTGTTCATTTCAAGCTCCGTTAGCTGATTATTTGCTTTTACAGCTGCTTTACATGCCATAGATGCTATACGATTATATTTAACTTCTACAGTTTTACCACTGCCCATGTTTTTTAAATTATCTAATATTTCATTAAAGAGATTTTTAATATCCGGTTTACCAAGTATTATTGGAACTTCCCTAATACTTATTGTGTTTTCACCAAATTCAATAATGTCAAAACCAGAATTTTTAAACACTGCTTCATTTTCAATATAATAAGTGTAATCATCTTGATTAAGCTCTATTACTATTGACGTAAGTAAAATTTGGGATAGCACCTCGGAATTTGTAATTTCTTTTTTATATTTTTCAAATAATACTTTTTCATGAGCTGCATGTTGGTCAATTAGGTAAAGCTCATTATATACCTCACCTAAAATATAGGTTTTATTGAATTGTCCTATAATTCGAAGCTCTGGAAACTTTGAAATTTTAGAAACTTCATTTGGTGATGTGATTTCACCCGTCTCATAATTAATTATATTACTATCTTTAACATTCTCACTTACCCGCGCGATTTGTAACTCATTAGTAGCTTCACTACCATAATTACTTGTAACTTTTAGATCACTCACATTTGTATAAGATGATTCTTTAAAATTATCCGTTTCATTGTTTAATGTTTTATAATTAAAATCTATTGGGATTTGAACACTCTTTTCTAGTTCTTCCCTATCCTTTTCATCTATTACCGTCCTGTTAAAATCATAAATTTCTTTTCTTAAGGTGTTTTCTTCAATTTCTTTCTCACTGCTATTTGCTTTATCGCCTTCTGGTATATCAAAATTGCCTCTTAAACTATCAGCAATTGCTGTATGCACTGCGTCAAAAACAATTTTAAATACAGCTTTATCCTCCTGAAATTTAATTTCAGTTTTTTGTGGATGAACATTTATATCTATATACTCAGGGAAAATATCTAAAAATATAACAAAGAAAGGAAATTTATGAACAGTCAAAAAAGATTTAAATGCATTTTCGACGGCCGCTGTAATTAGACCACTTTTAATATACCTTTTATTAACAAAAATACTTTGTCTATTTCGGCTTCCACGACTTATCTGTGCATTACCGATATATCCATGAACAGACATTATATCGTTATACCTTTCAAAACTAGTAATATTATCTACAACTTCTTTACCATATATATATCTAATAGTATCACAAAGATTTGTAGAACTATATGTAGACAAAACCTTTTTACTATTGTTTAGTAGTTTAAAAGAAATCTCATTGTTAGCTAATGCAAGCCTGCCTATAATATCTGATATTAAAGCCGATTCTCTTTGAGGCGTTTTTAAAAATTTTTGCCTTGCAGGAACATTAAAAAACAGATCCTTAACTTCTATTGTTGTACCAACATTACATCCTACTTCTTTAACGTAGAGTATATCTCCTGATGACTGAGATATCTCTTTGCCAAATGAGGATTCTTCAGTTCTACTATTTAATGTAGTACGGGATACAGACGCAATACTCGGTAATGCCTCTCCTCTAAACCCTAACGTATGTATTTTATAAATATCTTCAACATATTTTATTTTACTAGTAGCATGAGGCAAAAAAGCCTTTTCTATATCATCTATATGTATTCCAGTGCCATCGTCAGTTATCTTTATGGTTTTTTGACCACCATCAACGATTTCTATGCTAATATTTTTAGCACCAGCATCTATACTGTTTTCCACGAGCTCCTTGACTACAGACGACGGCCGCTCTACAACCTCACCTGCAGCAATTTTATTGGAAGTTTCAACTTCTAACATATTAATTCTCATGACAACTCACATCCTTAGCTATTTTTATAGCCCCCGCCTATCACTATAGCAACTTAGCCCTATTAACTAGATCGTATAGCTTATTAAACCCATCCATAGGTGTTAGATTAAGGATATTTATATTTTTAATTTCCTTTAACATATTATCCTTTTCTATGTCTGTAAAATTAATTTGAGTAATTTCATCGTTTTCTATCTTCGGTACATAAGTTACAGCCGCTTCTTTCGCCACAATATTTTCAATATCTTTTTTATTATTAGCTTTATTAGGTCGTTTAATTTCCGAAAATTCATTGCTTCTTAAGTCAATTTCCGTAGTATTGTTAAGATTCTCTAGTGACGCTAGAATTTCATTTGCCCTATTTATTACATCCTCTGGTAGACCTGCAAGCTTTGCAACCTCTATTCCATAGGATTCATCAGCTCCACCGGGAACAATTTTCCGAAGGAATACAATTTCATTTTCAATCTTTTTTACAGCTACAGAATAATTTTTAACACCCTTAATCATACCTTCAAGTTTTGTTAACTCGTGATAATGGGTAGCAAACAAAGTTTTACTCCTTAAATTAGAATTCTTACAAATATACTCAATTACTGACCAGGCAATACTTAGTCCATCATAAGTACTAGTACCACGTCCTACCTCATCAAGTAAAACTAAACTTTTATTGGTTGCATTTTCTAATATATTGGATACTTCCCACATCTCAACCATAAAGGTACTTTTACCCGCAGCAAGATCGTCTGAAGCTCCTATTCTCGTAAATATCTTATCACATATGGATATATCTGCATCTATGCAGGGAACAAAACTTCCTATTTGAGCCATAATAGTTATTAATGCGACTTGACGCATATAGGTGGATTTACCCGCCATATTGGGTCCAGTTATTAGTAGTAATTGATTATCCACAGCATCCATGCATGTATCATTTTCAATGAAAGTATTTGTAGGCATCATTTTTTCAACTACAGGATGTCTCCCACCTTTTATATTAAAAATACCCTTAGTATTTATTTTAGGTTTGGTATAATTATTTTCAAGGGCAATTGTAGCTAGGGCACTTAAACAATCAATTTCTGATATTAACTTTGCAGTATTTTTCATTCTTTCTATGTGTTTTTCAATTTCTTCTCGAATACCTGTAAATACCTCATATTCGATATTGACTAATTTTTCTTGTGCTCCTAAAATTTTCTCTTCCATTTCCTTAAGTTCAGGAGTAATGTATCTCTCCGCGTTAGACAAGGTTTGTTTTCTTATGTACCTTCCCTCCGGAATTGACCCAATATTTAATTTGGTTACTTCAATAAAATAACCAAACACTCTGTTATACCCTACTTTTAATGACTTTATTCCAGTTATTCTTTTTTCATCATTTTCTAATGTAGCAATCCATTCTTTGCCATGGGCCTTAGCTTGCCTTAGCTCATCTATTTCACTATTAAAGCCTTCCTTAATAATATTTCCCTCTTTAATAGAAATAGATGGATTTACAATAATAGAATTATCTAAAGTATTGTATATATCTTGCAAATCATCTAAGTTTAAATATATTTTTTTCGTTAATTTACTATTAAGTCCTGCTAAAATGGATTTAACCCTTGGTATTTTCCCTATAGAATTTTTAAGAGAAATCAATTCTTTTGCATTAACATTCTTTGAAGAAATTTTCCCTACAAGTCTTTCTATATCATAAATATCCACGAGCACATCTTTTAAATCTTCGTGGAAGGTAGTATTACCTTTTAGTTCTTCTACGGCCTCTAATCTTTCATCTATTAAGCTCTTGCTTATTAAAGGTTGATCTAACCATTTACGGAGCCTTCTAGCTCCCATGGCAGTATTAGTTCTATCTAATACCCAAAGCAAAGAGCCCTTCTTTGTCTTATCTCTTAAAGTTTCCGTGAGTTCTAAGTTTCTCCTAGAATTTGCATCTAAACTTACATAATCTAAAATATCATAATATTCTATAGTATCTATGTGAGAAAGTGATTTTTTTTGTGTATCCATAATATAACTAAGCAATCCTGAAATGCTGCTAATTAAAGTTTGTGTGAATGTATTCTCACAAAAGTTATGAAACTGATTTGTAATTAAACTTTCGTCTTTCAGGGTAAAATACTCATTTGGGTAAGACGAATACAAAACATTAAATCTTTCTTTTATAGCGCGCAGTATCTCCTCAGATATATCCTCTGACACAATAATTTCTTTTGGGTTAAACTTTGAAATTTCATCTAATATAGTAACAATGTTAAATTTAGTATCTGTGCAAGTAAATTCACCAGTTGATACATCACAAAAACACACTCCACAGAAGTTAATTTTTCTGTCAATGTAAATGCTCATAATATAGTTATTTTTAGTTTCTTCTAAAAAACCGGAATCAGTGTAAGTTCCCGGCGTAATTATTTTAATAATATCTCTTTTAACTATGCCCTTTGTAAGTGCTGGATCTTCCACTTGCTCACATATGGCAACCTTATATCCTTTTGCAATTAGCCTTCCTACATAGGTGTTAGCAGCATGGTACGGTATTCCGCACATAGGTGCTCTTTTCTCAAGGCCACAGTCCCGTCCTGTTAGGACTAATTCTAATTCTTTTGATGCAACCTGCGCATCGTCAAAAAACATTTCATAAAAGTCACCTAATCTAAAAAACAATATACAGTCCTTGCACTTTTCTTTTATTTCAAAATATTGTATCATCATTGGAGTTAATGCCATTGTCATACCACCTTGCTTTCATCTGTAAGTAAATAATAATTGTTAATTTTTATATAAGGGACATTCAAGTAAATAACAAGTCAGTATCCTAGTGACTTGTTATTTACTTTCATGCCCCTAATGTGCATTTATTCTCATGCACCTTATATTTCTTCACCTAAAAGTGAAAAAGAGTGTGCCTCAGTTATTTGAACTGATACGAGCTCTCCAATAGCTTTATCGTTTCCCTCGAAGTTCACTAATTTCCCATTTCTAGTTCTTCCACTTAATTTATTTTTATCATTTTTGCTATACCCTTCTACCAATACTTCTACTATTTTACCTACACATTCTTTGTTTCTTTCTGCACAATTTCTGTTAACAACTTCAATTAATCTATTAAATCTTTCATGCTTAACATCATCTGGCACTTGGTCTAGCATTTCATCAGCTGGAGTTCCTTTTCTTTTAGAATAAAGGTACGTAAATGCTAAATTAAATTTCACCTCTTCCATAAGGCTTAGAGTCTCTGCAAAATCTTCATCTGTTTCTCCAGGAAATCCAACGATAATATCTGTACTTATTCCTACATTAGGTATTGTGGTTCTAATATCTTTAACCAAATCCAAATATTCCTGCCTATCGTAATGTCTATTCATTTTATTTAGAAGATTAGATGAACCTGATTGTACTGGTAAATGAACATGTTCACAAATCTTATCCCCCGCAGCAATCACTTGCATTACTTCATTTGATAAATCCTTTGGATGAGATGTCATAAATCTTAATCTCTCTAAATTTTCAATATTGTTAATTCTTCTAAGTAACTGTGCAAAATTTATTTCAGGAGTTAATCCCTTACCGTAGGAGTTAACGTTTTGACCAAGTAAGGTTATCTCTTTGTACCCTTGTGCAACCATAGCTGTTATTTCATTAATAATTTCTTCAGGCTTTCGACTTCGCTCGCGTCCTCTTACATAAGGCACTATACAATAAGTGCAAAAATTGTTGCAACCATACATAATTGTAACAAAACCTTTTAGATTATTTCCCCTATCTATTTTAATTCCCTCTATAATATTTTCTTCTTTATCCCAAATTTCAACGATAGATGATTCTCCGCCTTGTATTCTCTTTAAGTACTCTGGGAATTTATGAGCATTGTGTGTCCCGATAATAATGTCTACAAATGGAAACTTAGTAATTATATGTTTCGCCATGCCGTCTTGTTGCATCATACATCCAATAATCGCAATTATAAGCTTTGGATTATTTTTTTTCATTGTTTTTAAAGCACCTATATTTCCATCAACCTTTTGCTCTGCGTTCTCTCTAACACAACAAGTGTTGAATATAATTATATCAGCAGTTCCCTTATCCAAAGTTCTTTTATATCCCACAGGTATTAGCATACCAGATAATTTTTCAGAGTCCTCCTCATTCATTTGGCATCCCCATGTTTCTATGTAATAATTAAGTGTTTTATTCATTAGTGCATTCTCCTTTATAAAAAAAAGTATTAATACATACCATTATATATAATATGAAAGCTTTTTTAAAGTCATTTTTAATAATTGATTATATAATTAATCTATTCTAAATATATATACGAATCAGATTATACTCTTACTGGTTGATTTTCTATTTTAATATAGAAAAAATTACATATTATGATTCTTTAATTAGCACTTATATTTGCTTTTGATTTCTAGATTAAATTTCTGTTTTTAGGATAACCTACCTAAAAGGAGTGATTTTATATGTATGATGCAAAAAAAGAAGAGACTATAAAAGATACGAGTTTACAATACAATTGCATAGGTGATAGAAGTTATTATTGTATGTGTAACCATAGTAATATGCTAAATATAAAAGCATCCTATGTTCCTGTTGAAATTGTACTAAACCAGTATAACGACATTTCAGAAGGAATATCCACCACTTCCATTAGTGAGAATTCCTTATTATAACAAAAATAAAAATGCTTTCTGATATTGAGGATAAAATATAAAAAGAGATAGAATCCTCTATCACTTTTTATATGCATTCTTAAGCTTTGGTTTTTTTCCAAGTATAAACTTCCTTTTTAATATTAAAACCTAATGAAATATATAATTTTAAAGCGAAAACATTATTAGAATCCACCTTAAGTGAGACTTTAGAAAAATCATTATCCATAGCTATATTAAGCAAATGCCTTAAAAGCACTTTCCCATATCCTTCTTTTCTGTATTTCTCTACTATTCCGAAATTTACTATGATTGCTGCCTTATCTTCAACTATAATTTGACCATATCCAACGGGTATATTATCTAGTTTAATAAATATTGCGCCCTCATTAAAATAATATTCCTGTGCTTCATCATAATAGATATCTTCTACATTTATCGGAATTCTATCATCATTTTTAAATATTTCATTTTGTAATAAACAACGTTCTTTTTCATTTTTGCCCTTTTTTACTATAGAAAAAGTAATATTACTAGGAACAAGGGCATTAAAATATTCTTTACACTCTAGTTCTAGTTCCATAACTCCCTTTAATCTAGTAAACCCTAGCTTATTTAAAATATCTATGTTTATTCCATTATCTTCACATTCATAAGTTATCAAACTATTACTTACCAGTGAACTAATTAAAATTTTATAGCAGTAGACTAAATTATTATCCTCTATTACATTTATTGAATTAATGGAACTATGATATTTAGTATGTTTTTCAAACCATATATAACCTATATAATTATTTTCTTCTAATAATAAGTTTACAGTTTTTCTTAAAAACAATTTTTGAATAATGTTACTATTATCATACTGTTCAAAGAAATCTTTATTCGATAAACTAAAGTTAGTATTAATTTTACTAATTTTTCTAAAACTTTCAATATTTTTCAAAGTTAGACTTATTAATTTATACATTTAACTTTACTCCACTAATATTTATTTTTAAATAAATTTGATTATTTATAAAATTTTAATACATTTATAATTATAAATCTATTATTAATAGTTTTACAATGAATTTTTATAATTTATGAATATTCTTCTAAAAAATTTAAATATTCATTAAAAAATTTCTCTTGAGCTTCATTGTGACATGTTATCTTATTAAGTTTATTCAAATATTTAGTCTCAGACCATTTTTTTTGTTTCATATATCTTTTCTTCGCTAACTTCCAAAACTTATGAGGGAATATTATTAAGGCAAGCATTATCTCTAAATCTTCTTTGCTTAATTTATTAGTAGAATTATATGCTTCAATCAGAACTTTAGCAAAATTAAAATTCCACCCATAAGCTTTTTCGAACATCAATCTCCGAAGAAGCTTTCCTAAATCACTTATTTGTAAATCACTCATAATACTATCAAGGTTAATTATGAAGTACTCTCCATCCTTTTTAATTATGTTGTGATAACGAAAGTTATTATGACATATTATTTTCTTATCATTTGCTATTTTTGATGATTTATAATACTGTGACTTATTTAGAATATTAACGGAAGACATACCTCTATTATAAAAGTTATCAATATTTTCTAGAAAATGAATATCAAATTCATTTTTTATCCTTTTGTTAGTAATTATTCTTTCGAATCTTTTAAAATCATTTAAATCGTTAGTGAAAATTTTCGGCCAATCCTTTAAATTGTTTGGTATATGGATTTTATTATGGTCAATTTTATTTGATACGTTATGAAATTGTGCTAAGAGTTTTGTACAACTCACAGCTTCATCAATATCAGTTAAATCACATTCACAGCCTTCTAACCATTCTGTTAAGTAATATATATTTTTTTTATAGCTTACGGAAAAAGCTCCGTCTTTTGTTCTAAAATATTTAGGTGTATTGGTAAAGTTATTAAGTAGTAGTTCTTCTGTTAAAATACAACCATTTTTAACCTTACTTCTTCCATGCCTCATTTTCTTTAAACAGAAATCACCATTATCTGTTGTAATCTTATATGCACTTCTAACTTTTTCAGCAGTTATTAACTCTAATTTATACTTCCTAACTACATTTATTAATATTTGCATCTTTTTATTAGTAATTATATTTAAGTGCTCAATTGTTCTTGCATTACCTTTCAATTTTCTCTCTCCCATAATAGTGCTATTAAATTATATTAGCTAATTTAATTTAGTATTCAATAATTCGTAAAAATTATAAAAAAACGTGCTTGCATAATTTTATGCTACACGTTTTTTACGAGAAATTTTCTTAAAGAAAATGTTATGCTTCAATAATCTATTATTTCATTTTTAAAATTGCCTCTTTAATAACCCAATCCGGTGTTGAGGCTCCAGCTGTGACCCCTATACTCTTAACATTTTTATCTTTTATAAATTCATCAGTAATACCTAATAAATTTTCTACATGTATTGTATTTTCACAATTTTTCTCACATATTTCATACAGCTTTGTAGTATTGGAACTATTAAAACCACCAATAACAACCATAGCATCAACTTTAATTGAAAGTTCTTCTGCGGATTTTTGGCGTACTTCAGTTGCACTGCATATAGTGTTGAACGCAACTATTTCCTTACAGGTTTTTATTACCTTGGTTAATACATCCTCCCAAGTAGCCTGCCTCTCTGTTGTCTGAGATACCACGCATACTTTATTTGATATATTACCGAGCTCCGTACCACTCTTAAGTATTACTGCAGAATCATTACACCATCCATTAATTCCAATAACTTCGGGATGATTTTTATCTCCAACTATAATTATATGATATCCTAAATCGTAATATTTTTTCACCTTTTTATGAATATTGGTTACATAAGGACATGTTGCATCTATTACATTAAGGCTGGTTTTTTTTAAAATATTTAATGTTTTTTCAGATACTCCATGCGATCTTATAATAATCGTATCATTTTCTTTTAATCTTGAAATATTATCAAGTTCTATAGGAAATATTGAATTTTCTTTCAAAAAATCCACAACATCAGTATTATGAATAAGTGGCCCTAGTGTATAGATTTCATTATTGTATTTTTCTTTCATATTTAAAGCCGTATCTACAGCTCGTTTAACTCCAAAACAAAAACCAGCTGAATCTGCTAGTGTTATTTTTCTCATACTGCCACCTCCATATATAAGGCATTATAAAAAATATTGAATTAACTATTCTTAATTTTCAAATTAATATATTCCACAATTGTTTCAACTACTCCATTAATGCTTAAATCAGAAGAATCGATTTCTATAGCATCTTCCGCTTTTATAAGTGGACTAGTCTCTCTATGTGTATCAACATAATCTCTTTTTATAATATCCTTTAAAATAGTATTGTAATCAACTTCTATATCCTTAGAAATTAATTCTTCGTATCTTCTTTTCGCTCTCTCTTCGCTACTCGCAGTTAAATAAAATTTAAAAGAAGCATCCTTAAGTACAACTGTACCAATATCGCGTCCATCCATAATAACATTAAATTTTTTGGCTATATTTTGTTGTAGCTTAACAAGTATTTCTCTGATTTCAGGAATAGCTGCATATTTTGAAACATTGTTGCTTATAATAGGCATATTTATCATATATGTCAGATCTTCCTTATTAACAAATAGACGTTCTTCTTCAAAATGAATTTCTAAAGATTCCACCATTTTAAGTAAATCATCTACATTATTTTCTGATATGTTTGCATTCATCGCCTTTAAAGTAACTGCTCTATACATTGCTCCCGTGTTAATATACATAAGACCAAATTTTTCACCTATCATTTTAGCTATAGTACTTTTACCTGCACCTGCAGGTCCATCTATGGCAACGGAAATTCCCATACTCTTCACCCCTCGTTTATAAAACTGCTAGTTTTAATAGCATTAATTTGCTACTGGAAGTAGCATTAATTTTCCCCTACATTACTCCCAGCTAAATTCCCTGTTGATAATGCTATTTGAAGGTTATAACCTCCTGTATATGCATCTACATCTATCATTTCACCTGCAAAATAAAGATTATCAATTTTTTTTGATTTCATGGTAGAAGCATCTATCTCTAAAGTATCTACTCCACCACTAGTTATAATTGCTTCTTCTATTGGGCGAAGGCCCTTAATATTAAACGTTAAATTTTGAAGCAAATTTACTACGGTTTTTCTTTCTTCTTTAGTAATAGAATTCACTTTTTTATCTTCATCAATATTAGATAGTTGAATTATCGTATTAATCATTTTTCTAGGAAGTAAATCATCTAATGAATTTTTAAAAGCTTTGTTTGCATATTTCAAGAAATCACTTTGAACTCGCTTATCAAGTTCAACTTCACTTAATGCTGGCTTAAGATTTATCACAGCCTTAAATTTTTCTCCTTCTTTTATAAAACTACTTGCACTTAATACAATAGGTCCTGAAGCACCATAATGGGTAAAAAGCATTTCCCCAAACTCTTTATATAGACTCTTATTCTTACTATTAGTAATTTTTAATTCTACATTTTTTAGAGAGAGACCCTGTAAATCCGAAACCCACGTTTCATCAAATTCTATTGGTACAAGTGATGCTTTAGGTTTAATTATATTGTGTCCTAAAGAACGAGTATAAGATAAACCTTCACCAGATGATCCCGTTTGTGGATATGATAAACCACCGGTACATAATATAAAGTAATCTCCATAAACATAACTTCCATCAGCAAGCTGTACTCCGACAATCTTCTGATTATCCCTAACTAACTTTTTAACTTTTGAGTTTAATTGCACTTTAACATTTTTATTTTTTAATTCCATATTAAACGCTTTTATTATATCCGAAGACTTATCTGACTGCGGAAATACTCTATCTCCTCTTTCAACCTTAAGGTTAACTCCTAATTCTTTAAAAAAATTCATTGTATCTTCATTAGTAAAGGAATATAAAGAACTATATAAAAAATGAGGATTACATGGTATATGTTCAAAAAAATCACCAATATCCTTCGCATTTGTAATATTGCATCTACCTTTCCCAGTTATATAAAGTTTTCTTCCTAATTTTTCATTTTTTTCAATGAGTACCACATCATGTTTTGATGAAGCTGTAACAGCTGCCATCATACCTGCTGGTCCTCCTCCAATAATAACTACTTTTGCCACCTAATCACTCCCTTATAATACTTACAATTATAAATTAATATAATACATTAATTTATTCAACCTCATTTAAAAATAAACACCGTATTTCAAATAAATATATGCATTCTATTATATCACACTCTTTTATATAACTAAAAAATAAAAAAATAAAAAAGGGAATCCCCCTAAAAGGATTCTCTTTGAAATATATACGTAAGAATTAATAATTTCCTTGTGCGTGCATTGCTTCTGCAACTTTAACAAATCCTGCGATGTTAGCTCCTGAAACTAGATTATAACCAAATCCAAATTCTTCTGAAGCATCTTTACAATTTTTGTATATATTAATCATAATTTCATGTAATTTTTCATCAACTTCTTCAGCCGTCCATGATAGTCTCATGCTATTTTGACTCATTTCAAGTGCTGATGTAGCAACTCCGCCTGCATTTGCAGCCTTAGATGGTCCTACATTAACGCCCTTTTCTAAGAAGTAGTCAACTGCTTCGTTAGTACATGGCATGTTAGCACCTTCACAAACAAATTTTATTCCATTTGCGACTATTTGTTTAGCATGCTCTATATTGATATCGTTTTGTGTAGCACACGGTATTACTATATCAACTTTTACATTCCATGGTTTTTCTCCAGCATGGAATTCAACATCATACTTGTCAGCATAGTCCTTAACTCTCGAGCCTTTATTTACCCTTAACATTTCAACTAAGTAATCTATTTTCTCTCCTGTTATTCCATTTGGATCGTATATATATCCGTCTGGACCTGAAAGTGTAACTACTTTACCACCTAAATCAGCAACTTTTGTGCAAACACCCCAAGCAACGTTTCCGAAACCCGAAGTAGCTACTGTTTTACCTTTAAAATCTAGCCCTTCATGTTTAAGCATTTCTTCACAGAAATAAGCTATCCCAAAACCTGTAGCTTGTGGTCTTATTAAACTTCCGCCATACGCTAACCCTTTTCCTGTAATAACTCCATTTTGAAAAGTTCCTTTAATCCTTCTGTATTGTCCATATAAATAGCCAATTTCTCGTCCTCCAACACCAATGTCTCCAGCTGGAACGTCAACATCTGGCCCTATATATCTGTAAAGTTCAGTCATAAAGCTTTGGCAGAATCGCATTATCTCAGCATCTGATTTCCCTTTTGGATCGAAATCAGAACCACCTTTACCTCCACCTATTGGAAGTCCAGTTAATGAATTCTTTAACACTTGTTCAAATCCTAGAAATTTAATGATTCCAATATAAACTGAAGGATGAAATCTTAAACCGCCTTTAAATGGTCCTATACATCCATTAAATTGCACTCTAAAACCACGGTTAACCTGTGTAACGCCTGCATCATCTATCCATGGAACCCTAAACATCATTTGTCTTTCAGGTTCACAGAATCTTTCTAAAAGGTTTGCTTCAATATACTCTGGATGTTTTTCTAAAACTGGTCCTAAAGATCCTAAAACTTCTTCAACTGTTTGTAAAAATTCAGGTTCATTAGGATTTCTCTTTTTAACATTTTCTAATACTTGCTCTATATATTCTTTTACTTCCATAATTTATTTCCTCCTTAAATTAATGTTTTATTTGAATTTAATATATATATGTATGTATATATATATTAGATTGCTACTACTTTGCACATAATTTATAGTATGCACTATTTCTTCCTCATTTAAAGAATTATAATTATATTTTAAAATAAAAAGCAAATATTTATATCCACTTATCTCATACTAATCATCCTAATCTTTATCTTTATAAGAATAAACTTGATATTCTTCCCATACGGTCTCCAAATTAGAAAATGTCCTTGAAATTTTTTCTTTTTCTCTTAATCCCACAGCAATAATTAATGCGTTTATTACACTGAGTGGCGCTACTAAAGAATCAACAAATGAAGCCATATTACTTTGAGCTATTAATGTATAGTCGGCTTTAGCAGCTAGTGGAGATAATAAACCATCTGTAATTGCTACAACATTAGCATTTCTACTTTTAGCAAAAGCCAAAGCTTCAACTGTTCTTGTTGCGTACCTTGGAAACCCTATTCCAATTACTACGTCTTTTTCATTAACATTAAGCATCTGCTCAAATATATCGCTGACACCATATGCTACAACCTTAACATTATCTAAAATAAGATTTAAATAAAAACCCAAAAATTCTGCTAATGCAGATGAACTTCTAAGCCCGATTATGTATATTCTTTCAGCCTTAAATAGTGAATTTACTATCTCCTCAAAAGTTTTATAATTAATCTTCTCCAGAGTAGCTCTAATATTTTCCATATCAGCTTTTAATACACCTTTTAATGCATTTTCTTGCGTAATGAAGTCGTTAGACAACTCAATTCTTTGAACGGTAGTTAGTTTGTTTTTAATTAATTCTTGAAGAGCTTTCTGTAGTTTTGGATAACCAGTGAAATCTAACTCATTAGCAAATCTTACAACAGTAGATTCACTTACTCCTACACTAGTACCTAATTTGGCTGCGGTCATAAATGCTGCCTTATCATAGTGTTTTAAAATATATTCTGCTATTAATTTTTGCCCCTTGCTTAACCGTGGAAACTTGATTTGAATAGACCTCATTAAATCTTGTTTGCTGTTTTCCATAACTAACTCAATCCTTTCTATGTTAATTCCAACCAAATAAAATGAAAAACTCCTTCATGTCCCACATAAAATGCATCATTTAATTATAGATTTTTCAAATATTTTATTTCATCTTCAGTCAAGTTTCTCCATGAACCCTTTTCCATATCGCCTAATAAAATATTGCCCACAGAAACTCTTTTTAATGCAATAACTGGATGTCCTATTGCATCACACATTTTTCTGATTTGGCGATTTTTTCCTTCATGTATAGTAATTGTAACCCTGCAGTTGAATCCAACCCTCTTATTTATTTGAAGATCCGCTTTCGCTGTAATGTATCCTTCAATATCTATCCCATTACAGAACTTAGATATTTCTTCTTCATTTGGACATCCTTCTAGTATTGCTAAATAAACTTTGTTGATTGCTTGTCTTGGGTGAATAACCTTATTATAGATATCTCCATCATTCGTTAATATAATTAAACCGCATGTATCATAGTCTAACCGTCCTATGGGATATATTCTTTCTTTTACCTTCACCAAATCTAGAATAGTTTTTCTTTCTTTTTCGTCCTTTACAGTAGATACTATCCCTTCTGGTTTATTTAGTGCAATGTAAACTTTGTTTTCTTCCATATTGATAATTTTATTATCCACATGTACCCTATCTTTTTCAGGGTCAACTTTATGACCAAGTTCTGTAACCATTAAATCATTTACTTTTACCCTTCCTGCTGTAATTATTTCCTCACATTTTCTTCGTGAAGCAACACCACAGCTCGCCATGAATTTTTGCAATCGTTCTTCCACTATATCACTTCCTAATATTATTTTAGTCACTGTATAAATATATATCTCCTATTAAAAAAATTTCATAAGCTAAATTCCACTTAATAAATGAATATCACTATAAATGTATTTTTCACCAAATATTTCTAACCACATTTCATAATCTATTATGAAATAAAATTGATTTAAAATTAAAATTAATATATATATAAATAAGTCTTCACGGATAATTATATAGTATATTAATAAAAAATCAATTGTTGAAAAATTATTTTTCATTTTAAAACACAAACACCGTTAATAATGCAATATATTTCCAAGAAAATATATTGCATTATTAACAACTTCAATTACTAATAGATTTGACTTGTTTTTATTTTGATGTATCTAATGCTATAATATACACAAAATATATTATTATAAAAGGAGGATATACTATGAACTTTACTAATTACTACATGCCAACAAAAATATTACTAGATGAAGACGTAGTACTAAAAAATAGCAATTTATTTTGTAATTATGGAGAAAAAGCTTTAATTGTTACTGGTAAAACCTCTTCAATCACTAATGGTTCATTAAAAGATGTTACTAATGCGCTGAAAAAAGAGGGAATTAAATATGATGTTTTTAATAATGTAGAAGAAAATCCCTCTTTAGAAACTGTAGAAGCCATTGCAAAACTTGGAATATTACAAAAATCTAATTTCATTATTGGAATCGGAGGGGGATCTCCCATTGATGCCGCAAAGGCAGCCGGTGTGCTCATAAATAACCCAAATGATACAATATGTAATTTATTTGAAAGCCCAAATTTAAAATCTATACCTATAATTGCCGTGCCAACAACAGCTGGAACAGGAACTGAAACAACTCCTTATTCTATAGTTACAGATAATGAACTACAAACAAAGCATGGTATATGTCAAAGAATATTTCCTGAATATGCTCTGCTGGATGTAAAATATCTAATGTTTTTACCAGAAAAAATAACTATTAATACTTCAGTAGACGCTTTATCACATTTAATAGAAGGATATTTGTCAACAAACGCAAGTATATTAAGTGATGCTTTAGCAGAAAAGGGATTAAAATTATTTGGTGAATGTCTAAATATGATAAAAGAAAAGGATTTCACCTACACTATAAGAAAAAAACTAATGGTAGCTTCTACTTTAGCTGGTATGGTTATAGCGCAATCTGGAACATCTCTTCCACATGGAATGGGTTATGCTCTTACATATTTTCATAATATACCTCATGGGAAAGCAAATGGAATACTTTTAAAGTCATATTTAGAATTTTGCGATGATAAAAGTAAAGTTAAAAAGATTTTATATCTATTAACCCTAGAGAATTTAGATGAACTTGGCTATTTTCTAAACTCTATGCTTGGTGATGTAAATAGTGTAACTTATGAAGACGTATGTTCTTATAGTGACAAAATGGCCTTAAACAATAATAAGTTAAAAAATCATCCCACACCTGTAAAGCGAGAAGATATACTAAATATTTATAAGAATAGTTTCAAATTATAAATATTTTAAAAAAAAGCAAATTAACATTTGCTTTTTTTAGGACATTAAAAATAACAAACACACTACGAGTAATATACCAAATATAAATAGTGAGTAAGTTAAACTATTCATGTTATACCCTATTTCTTCTATTTTTGATTTTACATTTATAATTTCTGACTTTTCCTCTGCCATCTCAATTTTGCAATTATTAATATCTTGAGTATTAAATAAATTGATGAATACGCTTCTCATCCTTCTTATAATAGCTTTTCCATAATCGATTTCCCTTTTATTAATTGAATCAATACTTCTCCCTATAAAAGTAACACTGTTAACTACTAAGCGATCAATTATATGAAAAATAAAGCAACTAATAAAAATAATACCTTTTCCTAGAGGCTTATATATATGTTTTTCTAAACTTATCCAATTTAAAGTTGGGTTCACATAATACCAATTAGTACCTTCCCCTTTTTTTAACACTTTTCTTATAAATCCCATATAAATTACGATACCAATTAATATTATTATAAAGGAGCTTTTAATATTATTTAAAGTGTAGAAATCCACGGCTATTGGCTCAGCATTTCCAAATGGCTTTAAAGCTTTATCTAGCACATGTAAGATTACACTTGGATTAAGTCCAATATAAATACTCATTAAACTAAATATAACCATTGGTAAAAGTGTCATTTTAGTTATCTTTGCCTTTACCTTTTCAATATTTTGATTGCTTTTTTCTATAAATACAGCTACAAATATTTTCAGTAAATAGGCTACAGTAAAGCTACTACTTATTATAAACACAATTTCACATGTTTTAAAAAACACCCCCCCATACATATGCTCCGCTTCGATAAGTGCCTCATGCAGCATTGTTTTACTAGTGAATCCATTAAAACCAGGCATCCCTATTACCGATAGAACGCCTATAAAAAACATTATCTTTAATGCATGTTTATTAATTCCAAAGCCACCAATTTTATTTATGCTAACCTCATTTAGCACCAAATATATGGTTCCTGTGCCCATAAATAATAAGGCTTTAAAAATTCCATGATTTATAACATGATACATTGTACCATAAATAGCTATAGTTCTATGCTCTTTCAAAACCCCTATTAATCCTATTCCAACAAGAATATAGCCAATTTGACTCATGCTACTATATGCAAGAATTCTTTTTATGTTTCTCTGCATCATGGCTAGAAAACCACCAATGAACATATTTAGAAGACCTATCACTAGAATAATAATTGAAATCATAAAATCTCCACTCATAATTACTTCAATAGTTAATATAATTCCAAATATACCGGTCTTCGCTAAAACTGCAGATAAAACAATAGTTGCAGGCGTTGGCGCTGCAGGATATGCCTTCGGTAACCATATGTGTAATGGTACCATTCCTGCTTTTACACCAAACCCTATAATAATTAGAGTTACGATAAGATACTTTACATCACCTAACTTGCTTACGCAAGCTCTAAGTTCACTAATATCTAATGTTTGAGTATAATTATACAGCAAAAATAATCCCATAAGCAAAATAAGACCACCAGTTACTGCCATTATAATGTAAGTATTTCCTGCATCATGCGAATAATCATCTTCATCGTTAATTATTAAAGCATATGATGTAAACGACATAATTTCGAAGAAAGTAAACAAATTTAAGAAGTTTTCTGATATGAAAATTCCAATAGTACTCGCTAGAGTTAACATAAAAAACAGATAATATCTATTCCTATTTTTAGGATTTTTTAAATACTGTGTTGAATATATTGTAGTTAAAAACCATATCATAGCTGTAAGCCAGACAAAAACATACCTAAACATATCCAATTTTAAATGAAGGCCTGTACCCATAATATAAGGTATAGATAGCTCTATTGGCTGTACTACAACATATTTATATAATATAGTAGTAACCACAAATACAATGGCAGTCATTACAATATTAAAGATATCTCTATATTTTTCATTTTTCATGCCTATAATGTAGCCTATTAAAGAACTAATAAGTGGGAACAGCAGAATAAACAGTAAATACGTAGTGGATTTCAATATAATACCCTCCTTTCTTAAATTACCTCACTAGCAATTTTCTGAATAAATGAGATAAGCATATTAGGAAATAATCCAAGTAAAACAATTATAATGGTTATCATAACTATGGGTAGTAACATTTTTATTGGTGCTTCCTTAACTATAGTGTTCTCCCCTTTTTTGAAAAAGGCTTCTTTTATAACTGGAAGAAGGTATAAAGCAGTTAATAATGCACTAATAAGCAATATTGCAGGAAAAACCATTTTCCCTTCTGTAAGTCCGCCTTGAGCTAGAAACCACTTACTAACAAAACCATTTGTTGGTGGAATTCCGATAAGTGATATTGCAGCTACACTAAAACACCCCATTGTTATTGGCATCTGTTTGCCAATACCTCTAATCTGACTAATCTCTGTTTTCCCCGTAGTGTACATTATCGCTCCAACACAGAAAAAAAGAACAATCTTAATTACTGCATGATTAATTAAATGAAGCAGACCTCCAACAAATGCATCTTCATTTAAAAGAACCACGCCTAATAATACATATCCTAATTGACTAATGGTTGAGTAAGCTAACCTCTTTTTTAAATTTTCTTGATGTAATGCTAAGAATGAACCCATTAAAATTGAAATTACTATCAGAATACTTAAAAATATATTTATATGGAGCTGCCTAATTATTTCTGTCCCAAAGATAAAATAACTCATCCGTATAATAGCAAAAATTCCCGATTTTACAACAGCGACTGCATGAAGCAGTGCACTAACGGGAGTTGGAGCAACCATTGCTGCAGGTAGCCATGAATGGAATGGCACAAGGGCCGCTTTAACTCCAAAACCTAAAAACATGGAAACGTAACTTACCAAATATAGGTTTTTATTATCATTTGTTAGTGCTGGCAAAATACCATGAGCATCAAATGTTGTATCCTTCGTAATGCTGAATAATAAAATCATTCCAAGCAAAACCAATGTGGCTCCTACAAATGAATATATCAGATATTTTTTCCCGCTTTTTAACGCTTCTTTTGAATCAGTGTGAATTACAAGCGGGAAGGTTGACAATGTAAGAAATTCATAAAAAGCGTAAAGTGTTATAAGATTTCCCGAAAAGGCAATTCCTATGGTTACACCGAGTGTTGCAAGAAAAAAAGTATAAAATTTTCTCTCTTTGCCTTCGTGTTTCATATATTCTATGGCATAGAAAGCAGTGAAAATCCATAAAATTGCAACTAATAAAGAAAACAATATACTTAACTTATCTATTTTAAAATAAATATCTAGAAATTCATTTATTTTGAATAGATGAGTTCTACTTTCTCCAAACACATAAAATATAGTAACTAGAAAAATAAAATTTAATATAACGCCCATACTAACAAAAATATTTCTTTTCTTTTCATCTAATTTTATTGTTGCCATAATTATTGCTAATATAAATGGGAATAAAATTGGTATTATTATTGTGATATTATTCAACTGCGAAGCATCTCCTCTACTTAAGTCCTAGGCTAATTAAATCTATAATACCACTAGATGTTAATCCCACGTAAACCATTGAAATCACTAGAAAAATTACAGGCATCAATTCTTTTACAGGTTTGCTTTTAGATTTATATACTTTATCTTGTAAATTTTCTTCTCCAAAAAATCCATTTATTATGATTGGAAAATAATATACTGCATTTAATAAGCTGCTAAGCAATATAACCGCTACTAAAATTGTATCTCCAGATGCTATAGATGCTAAAGATAAGTGCCACTTGCTTACAAATCCAGGCAATATCGGAATTCCTATCATAGATAGTGCACCCATAGAAAATAATCCTAAGGTTAGTGGCATTTCTCTCCCTATTCCCTTTAAATGTTCTAATGTTTTATGTCCTGTTTGTTCTATCATTCCACCAACTAATAAAAACAAAGCTGATTTAGTTACCGAATGCCCAATAATATGGAATATAGCAATGGAAACTCCTAAATCAGTTCCAAGACCTATACCAAGAAATATATACCCCATTTGTGCCACAGTAGAATATGCTATAACTCTTTTTATATTTTTTTGAAAGATAGCAAAAACTGAGCCCATTATCATTCCTAAACTACCTAATATCAGTATAATATTCAAAACAGAATAATACTTAATTATTTCTATTCCATAAAGTCTATATAATATTTTAATTAAAAGTAAAATAAATGCCTTTAAAACTAAAGAAGATAAAAGTGCACTTGAGGAGGTAGGTGCACTTGAATGGGCATCTGGTAGCCAATTGTGAAGTGGGAACATAGCACTTTTTACTCCAAGACCAACAATAAATAAAACTATAGAAATCAGTACTGCATTTGGATAATTTAAGTGGCTTTTAATTAATATTTCATGAATGTAGTCTATATTCAAATGCCCAGTCATTGAATACAAATAAGCAATTCCCATAAGTACAAGGCCGGATCCGATGCAACTCATAATTAAATATTTCATAGTGGCTTTTATGTTTTCTTTTTTGTCTTTAACAATAATAGTGCCACAAGACGCAAGTGTTCCTACTTCTATAAATACAAAACAGTTAAACAAATCATTAGAATATACTACGCCGAGTAAGGAACCTATTAAAATGTTTATAAGTAAATAATATAAAGCTACCTTTGATTCTTTGATTTCCTTTTCTATACTATAAATTGAATACCAAATTATCATAAGTGAAACAAATGTAAAAACCAAACCCATTATAGCCTCAATTATTCCAATGCGGAATTCAATTCCATAAGGTGCATTAAAATGTCCAATTCTATATAAATATCCTCCCTTGTTAATAACAAAGATTAAATTTATCACTGCTAAAATCATTACTATTGTCATTGATATTAAACTAATACCCTTAACAATCTTTGTGTTTTTAATTAAAGGCATTATAAATGCCGAAATGAACAATATCAATATAATTGTAAGTGGAAAACTCTCGATTAGGCTCATTTTAATCACTCCTCATCTTAATAATTTCATCTAGTTCAATGGTACCGTATCCTTCATACAACCTCACTGTTAGTGCAAGGGCAAATGCTGTTGTACTGACTGCTACAACTATCCCAGTAAGCATAAGCGCAGATGGAACAGGATTGATGTAACCTTGAATTCCTTTATGCGCCCCTATAATAATGGGAGCATCTTTACCTAAAATATATCCTTTTGCAATAAAAAATAAAAAAATTGCTGTATCCATTATATTCATACCAATTATTTTTTTTATTAAATTATTATGCAATAATAATATTGCAAAACCAATTCCAAACAGTATGATTGCGCCAGTCTCATAATAATTATTTATTAATCCTTCCATAATTAAATTTCCCCTCTGTCAAATAAATTGAAAAAAAAGTATATAGTAATCGCTACAATACTTCCTACTAATATGTTAAGTGGCAATAAAAATCCACCACTGAGTATATTGCCTGGTGTTCCTAAACTAGGCTGCGGAAGCCCTAAATGATTTCCACCAGTTATAAAACTATACCCTTTTAATAACCCATAAAACATAATTGCTCCACATAGATAGGTTATTAATCTTGCGTATGGTAATTTTTTATCTGTAAACTTTTTACCATAAATTATTCTATATAAGATGAAACTTGTGCCTATAATTGTTCCACCTGCAAATCCCCCACCTGGGCTTAGATGTCCATAAAAAATTATATAAATCCCAAAAATCTGAATGCAAGGTATTAGCACTTTACTTACTTCTTTTAAAATAGTACTTTTTATAATGATTTCGTAAGTACCTGTATCCTTAGGGTTCCTTTCTTTCTTTAGAAGTAACAAAACTATAATTGAAGCAGTAAACAATACACTTGACTCAACAAAAGTGTCAAAGGCACGGTAATCTAAAATAATACCTGTAACAATGTTCATTGCACCAGTTTCTTTTGTTGTTTTCTCTATATAATAATGTGCAACTTCATTATTGGCGGGATTATCATATTGTCCAAATTTGGGGAGTTCATTAACTCCCAAAAGTAAAATCATAATTAGAGTTGCTGTAATCCCAATAGATAAAAATTTTCTCATTTTCTTACTCCTTTAACTCTTTTTAGTGTAAGTATAAATAAAATTGTAGTAATACCTGCTCCAACTGCGGCTTCAGTTATTGCTAAATCGGGAGCATTTAGCTGTTGCCATAGAATTGTCATGATAAGGCTATAAACCATAAATACTATTATTGCACCAAGCAAACTTTTTATAGTAGAAACGACTACAGCAGAGCCTATTAAGAACATCAGCATTATCAAACTAAATATCTTCATGTTTTTTCACCCCATTTATTTTCGCAAGAGACGCTTGCCGGGTATACTCAGCCTTAGCAATTAAGTGTGTAGCTGTTGGATTCGCAATCCATACAAATACAATAATTAATACAATTTTCAAACTAACCATATTTAATCCATTTAATACTACCAATGCAGATAGGCATAATATAGCCCCTAAGGTATCACATTTAGCCGCGCTATGGGCTCTTGTAAACACATCTGGAAATCTTATAATTCCTAGTGTTCCAACCATGAAAAAGAATAACCCTCCAAAAAGAAAAATAGCAACAATCAACTCTCTCATATATTTCTCCCTTCTGAATTTCCAATAAATTTAGCTATTACAATAGAAGATAAAAAACTAATCAAAGCATATACTATTGCTACATCCACAAAATAAGTTTCATTAAGTAAAAATGAAACTATAAGAATAAGTACAATAGTTTTAGTGCCTATAACATTAATAGCAATAAGCCTATCTGCTGCACTTGGCCCCTTAATCGCTCGCAACATACATAAAAAAATTGTAGCCGCTAAAAATAAAATAGAAAAAATCAATAGTTTACTCATAAATGTCTTCCTCAACTTCTAAAATTATTTTTTCAAAATCTGAATCAATTAGCCCATTTACAAATTCATTTTTCAAACAATGCACAGTAATTTTATCTCTATCCATTGAAATGGTTAAGGTTCCCGGCGTTAATGTTATAGAATTAGTAAAAATTGTTTTAAGAAACCCAGATTTTATTTTTGTGTTAATTGTTACTATCTGTGGCGATATTACTATTCGAGGGCTCAAAACTATTTTTGCCACACTAAAATTGGACACTATTATTTCTTTTATCAATATAATAGTGTAAGATAACCATTTTCCAGTGCTTTTCTTGAAATTTACTCGTCTATTACTACACATCAAATCTTTATTTAAATTTCTAACTAATAAACTTATTATTATACCAATGCAAATAGTTTCAACTTTCACATTTGCTGATAGAATGATCCAAAATAATAAATATACAATTCCAAAATACATTTTAAAAATCCCCCTATAAATTTTCACTTAGTTTCTTTATATATTCAATTAGCAATAAACATGCCAAATTTTCTTTGACAAAAAAATGAAGTTTATAATCCATTGATTTTCAACGGTTTATAAACTTCATTTTTTTATTTTAAATAAAATTTTTGTTTTTCATAAAAGCACCTTATTTAAAATCGTACCAATACGATACACTATATTATTATAGCTAACGATTACATGCACCATTTTGAAACACTTGTGCCACATTGATACGATTTTTATAATTATATTAACTGGTAATGGTTACTCTATTCTACACTAATCATTATTGGTGTAGAAATTCAACTTATTACAGAACCGCAGGTGATTATTTAACTAATCTTATATTTTTCCATCTTTCTATACAATGTGGTTCTCCCTATACCTAATATTCTGGAAGCTGCTGCCATATTATCATTTACATTAATCAATGTTTGCATAATAGCATCTTTTTCAATTTGTTCTAATGTAAGTAGTTGCTTTGCGCCACTTACTTCTCCAACATTTTCTTTTTCATTTATATAACTTGGCAAACTCTTATTTGTAATTACACTATTATTTTCAGCTACATTTAATACAAGTTGCATAACATTTTGTAATTCCCGAACGTTTCCGGGCCAATTATAATTAATCATACTTTTATAAAAGCTTTCACTTATTCCTTTTATATTCTTTTCATTAGATTCACTGAATTTTTCATAAAAATAATCAATAAATATCTTAATATCCTCTTTTCGGTCTCTAATGGAAGCAATATAAATTGGCATAACATTTATCCTATAAAACAAATCACTTCGGAATTTTCCTAGTTCAACTTCTTTTTTTAAATCTTTGTTAGTAGCTGCTATAACCCTAACATTTATTGGTATAACATCATGTCCTCCAACTCTTACTACCATGTGGTCTTCTAAAACCCTAAGTAAACTTATCTGAGCGTCTAAGGGCATATCGCCTATTTCATCAAGAAATATTGTTCCGCCATTTGCGAGCTCAAATTTCCCTGGATGTCCACCTCTTTTAGCTCCAGTAAAAGCCCCCTCTACATACCCAAAGAGTTCACTAGAAACTAGATCACGAGGAATAGCACCACAATTTAAAAATACAAAGGGCCTATCTTTCCTTCTACTAGCATTATGTATAGCTTGTGTAAACATTTCTTTGCCTGTGCCACTCTCGCCTTGTAAAAGTATAGTATCATCAGTCTTAGCCGCAATTGATGCTAATTTAATAGAATGGGTTATACTTTGACTTTTTCCAAATATATCATCAAAGGTATATCTTGCATTAGCTCCAACAATTTTATTAATCATACTTAGAACTGCTTTATTCTCTTTAAAAGTAATTAGCACCCCACCTAAGTCACTAGAGCTAAAAATCTTTATGGGGGTAACGTTAACTATACAAGTTTTATTTCTACCCATTTTTGTAGTAAAATCTATTTCTTCCTCCTGATACTCTTTTCCATTATTCATAACATTTATAATATCCTTACCACTATTAGTATATAAAACATTACTTATGTGAATATTATGTACATCTTTCCCACTATATCCCAAGAGTTTTCTTGCAAACCTATTCATACTAATTATATCACCTTGATTATCTATTCTAATAATGCCCTCGGAAATTGATTCTGTAATTTGGTAAAATTGTTCATTTACTATTCTCAATTTTTTATTGTAATACTCTAACTTCATTTCTTTTTCTATAGCCTTTGCTGCGGCTACTACCATACCTAACGTATGTGGATGTACAAATTCATAATTACCTGTAATACTTAATACCCCTAAAACTTTTCCCTTTTCATTTTTTATAGGACATGCAGATGAAGTCCAATTATGATACTCATGTAAATAATGTTCGCCACCAAGTACTTGTATTGGCTCACCAGTTATTAATGAAAGACCAATTGCATTAGTGCCTATTACTTCTTCTTTTACATTATATCCGTCTTGTAATACCAGAAATTTATTTTGCCGCATTAAGCTATCCTCTCCAATATGATCTAATACATATCCATCTCTATCTGTTAAACGAATCATAAAATCAGAATTTTGTAGTAGATTGTACAGTGTTTGCATAAATGGTTTAGCTGTCTGTAATAGAGGCATAAATTCCTTATACTTATTTTTTAGATCATCCTGCGTAAGTTCAATTGTAAAATCCTTTTTAAATGGATCTATATCATTCAATTTGCTTCGTTCCCAAGACTTTGAGATAATATCTCGAAGTCCATTTTTATTTAAAATACCCTTTGAAACAAATAATTGCCGCTTTTTTATAATATCTTCAGAATTACCAAGCAATCTTTTATTTGGCAAATAAATCCTCCCTCTCATAGCATTTTAATATCATTATATGTCTAATTATATAAAATGGCTATTGAAAATATCAAATAAGCAAAAAAAATCCCCTGAAAAAACAAGGAATTTTTAAGAATCAATTAATTTAACTTAATCATCATTTAAATTGATATGACAGTAACCACCTGGATTTTTTTGTAGATATTTTTGGTGATAATCTTCAGCATCATAAAAACAAGAAAGAGGTTGTATCTCTGTAACTATCGGCTTATCCAATCTACTTTGGACCTCATCCTTTGTTCTTAATATAATGTCTAAATCTTTCTTATCAGTATAATAAATACCACTTCTGTATTGATGACCGATATCAGCTCCTTGTCTATTATAAACAGTAGGATCTATTATTCCCCAAAATTTATTCAATATTTTTTCTAGAGATATCACACCTTCATCATAGCTTATCAAACAGGCTTCTGTATGTCCAGTATTTGCCTTACAAACCTCTTCGTATGTAGGTTCCTTCTTTGTACCATTAGCATATCCAACCTTAGTTTGGGCGATACCATTTATTTTTGACATATAAGCTTCTACACCCCAAAAACATCCTCCCGCTACAACAATGCTTTCCATTAAATCATCCCCTTTTGAATTGCAACCTCTTCATAGAAGATGCAATAACGACCTCAGAAGTATATTTATACTATTTGCTGTTTGTTATCCAAAAATTTAAAATCTTCTGCGACAACTTCTATGCTATATCTTTTATTTCCATCTTTATCTGTGTAGCTATTACTAGATAGTCTACCTGTTATAGCAATTTGACTTCCTTTTTTCAAATATTTACACAGCGTCTCTGCCATTCCATTCCATGCCACAATGTTTATAAAATCAGCTTCAGGTTGTATATCTTTATGTGATACTTTATTAATTGCCAATGTGAATCTAGTATAAAACCCTTTACCCTCATTAAAACTCTTAAGTTCCAGTTCTCTTGTTATTCTTCCAATTATTGATACATTATTCATATAATATCTCTCCTTTTTATTTAGTAACTTTTTAAAATTATTGACAATAAGAAGAGGTTTTATACAAACAAATGTTTGTTATTCTTTTAAATATTAGTGTGCTTATACTTCAACCATTTCCTTTAATGATTTTGATCCTGCTGTGAAAAAGACAAGTGCAAACAGAATTAAGATCCCTAACTTTGGAAGGATATCTATAACACCACTATTTTTTAATGCCACATCACTAAGTGCAGACAGTGCCCAGTTTTGCGGAGTAAAATAAGATATTTTCTTAAATACTGCTGGAAGAAATTCAAGTGGCATAAATGTTCCACTAATAAGACATGTTGGGGTTACTACTAAATTAACAATACCAACAGCCTGAGATTGATTTTTAGCATACCTTGATATTAATAATCCAAGACTTAAAACAACCACTATAAAGATAGTAAATATCAGAAAAACTGCAAGCATTGATTTCCCCCAATATATATGAAAAATATATTTTGTTACTGTTACCATAAGTCCTATTTGAATCCAACATAAGAACAGCATAGCTAAAAGCACAGAGCCTATTATGCTACCATTTTTATTTGGCGTAGAAATACTTCTTCTTAGGGTTTTATTATTTCTAAGTTCAACCATTTCTATGACAATGTATATCATTGAGAACATAAGAAAATTAATTATAAGACTTGTAGATAATGAACCTGATAAAGTACGCGTTCCATCCTTTTTAATCTCTTCTAGCTCCACTTTTACCGGATTATTACTTAAAGACGTATCTATTTTCCTTGAAATTTCACCATAGCTTTTATTTATCACAATATCATTCTGTTTTATAACGGATATAACTTTATTTGAAAGAAGTCTTTGAGTTACAAAATTATTTACCTTTTTAGAAATAATAATATCCATATTACTATCTGACAATTTCATTATGTCTAATTTCTTTAAATTACCACTTTCTAAATTTTCCGTGAAGATTTCAGGTATAACCAAAGTTACTCCTGTCTTATTCTGTTTTATTCTTATTTGCGCCTCTGCAAGGTCTGATTCTTTAATTTTAAAATTTTTATCTGTTTTTAATTCCTCTATAAGTTTATTGCCTAAGCTTCCCTTGTCTTTATTAACTATTGTAATATCAACAGTCTCATTAAATGAATCTTTAGAATCTCTTGTAAAGTATACAATTGCACCTACTACTAAAACCGGTATTAAAATCATTGAAAATATGGGTGTTTTCTGTTTTAACATTCTTTTTAAATGTAAAAATGCCATATGAATAACCTGCATTCTTGTCGCCTCCTTAATCATAACAATAAATTCACTTAAATTTTTTTACTATATCTGAACCTTTTCTCCCTTGTTTAATGTTTTAAATAGATTATTCCCTTCTTTTTTTCTCATGAAAAATGCACCAAAAGCTATTCCTAAAATTCCAACACCTAAGAGTACTATAATATTTACCGTTAGCTCTTTTATGCTTCCTCCAAGCACTACTTTATTATAGCTATCCTGAATCCAGTAATTCGGAGTGATTTTAGCAATTTTCCTCATGATTTCCCCAGTATATTCAAGTGGATAAAAACTTCCACCAAGCATAGCAAATACCATAATTACTGCTGTAAAGCTTGCATTTAAATTTTTCTGGCTTTTATATAGGTTCATTATGAAAGCGCTAATACCTGTTATAGCAAAGGCGTGTAGAATACTAATTAAAATCAGCTTCACATAACTGTCCCCAACGCTTATTCCAATGACCTTGCAAATGCCCATGTATAATGTAATATCCACTAGAGTTATAAAAAATACAAAACATATTTTAGCTACATACAAATTTTTCATACTTAAAGTAGTAGATCTTAATCTTGCAAATGTGCCATCTTCTTTTTCCCTTACCATATTTTGTCCTCCTATTACTGATAGATAAAGACTAATGAATGCTAACATTGAGATTGTAAAAATTTGTTTTCCACTAAGCTTTTTATCTTTAGTTATATTAACTGTATTTATAAATTTTTCACTATTTAAAGTGATTGTCTGAGTTATAACTGCTTCTTTCAACATGTCTATAGAAGTTTTATCATTAACACTCCCGTCTATTGCAGAAAATATATTTACATTATTATTAAGTACTTGCACATAAGAATTTACTATATCAAAAATAATCTGTGATTCAACACCAGAGGAGGAGGCCTTTAAAACCTTTATATTAACAGTTTCACCTTTTTCAACCTTTTCTGAAAAACCCTTTGGTATCACTATGGCAGTCTTAAGCTTTCCTTTTTGAAGATTAGCTTTTACTTCATCTATATCAGGTGTCTGGCTAAGTTCTACAAATTTTTTCATATCATCATTTGTAAGAATATCCTTTAAAGGAGCTGTGTATGAGCTTTTGTCCATATCTATTAAGGCTACATTTACTATAGGAATATGCCTATCTGGATTAAGTTGTTTTTCATACATCATACCGTAAAGAACTCCTAATAAAAGAGGCATAATCAAATATATAAGTACATAGAATTTTATATTTCCTAAAAATACCTTGATGTCTTTTATAAATATCCTAAATATTTTCACTTATCCCACCTCCACATTTTTTAGTCTCTTAAGTTCTTTCCAGTTAAACTTAAAAATACAGTTTCTAAGTTTGGTGAATCAACACTTATATTATTTATTCTTACGGATGAAGACATAAGGATTATAATAATATCCTGAAGATTCCTCTGCGAATTTTCAACAGTGAAAATTAGCAACGGATCACTATATTTTATTCTCTTAACCCCCTCTATCCTCTTCAATTTTAATATGATTTCTTCTTTAAAATTCTCTACAATAATTTCTAATTTCTCTTCATTTGTTACCATTCTCTTAATTTCATCTTTAGTACCACTAGCAACAACCCTGCCTTCATCTATTATTGCAATCCTATTACACAAACTCTCTACTTCTTCCATGTAATGACTTGTATATATAACAGTTGTCCCATATTCACTATTTAAGTTTTTAGTAAACTCCAGTATATGATTTCTTGATTGGGGGTCAATCCCCACTGTTGGTTCATCCATAATGATAATATCTGGATGGTGCATTATTGCCGCTGCAATATTAAGACGTCTTTTCATACCTCCCGAATATTTTTTTACTTTGTCCTTTGATCTTTCAGTAAGTCCTGTAGCTTCAAGAACCTCCTTAATTCTATTTTTAAGCGTGCTTCCCTTTAATCCATACATGCTACCCCAAAATACAAGATTGTCATATGCATTTAAATTCTCATATAGTGCCACTTCCTGAGGTATAAATCCTATGTGTCTTTTAGCTTCTACAGGTTTTTTATTTATGCAATTATCAAAAATTTTTATATCACCTCTATCGGCTTTTAATAATCCACAAATCATTGAAATAAGAGTGGATTTTCCAGCACCATTAGGTCCAACCAATCCAAACAATTCCCCTTTTTCTATATTAAGATTTATACTATCAACAGCTAATTTATCCTCATATCTTTTTGTTACATTGTTTATCTCAATTATTGACAAATTCAACACTCCTTTAAATAATTTGCTTATAATTATATTATATAAATTTCCAGTATCTATAGCAATTGAGTTAAGTAATGACTATAAAAAATTGACCATTACTTAAGTCATGTTCTTAAGTAATGGTCATAAAATTAAAAATCCACTAAAGAATTCTTAAGTGCGAAAATTGCTATTTGAGTTCTATCTCTTAATTCAAGCTTTGAGAGTATTTCTGTAATGTGATTTTTTACTGTTCCCTCTGTAACAAAAAGATTGCTAGCAATTTCTTTGTTTGTAAGCCCTGTTCCTATCCCAATTATAAATTCTACTTGTCTTAACGTTAGCTTATATTTATCCATAATATTACTTAGTGTATTTTTGGAATTGGACTTAGTATTATTTATAATTTTGGCTGCTACCTCAGGGTGCATAACTACATTGCCTCTATACACACTTTTAATGCCATCCATAATAATATCATAGGATGTATCTTTTAGAAGATAGCCACTTGCACCATGCTTCATAGCATCATATATATACTCATCATCTTTAAATGTAGTTAGTATTAGAATTTTTATATCCTTAAACTCACTTTTTATAAGTTTAGTACCCATAACTCCATCGCACAAAGGCATTCTTATATCCATTAGGACTACATCTACTTTTTCATTTCTACATAATTTTAGAGCTTCTTCTCCATTACCACATAACCCCACTACATTTATTTCTAAATTAGAGCTTAAAATAATCTTTAATCCTTCTCTTATAAGTACTTCATCATCTGCAATTGCTATATTAATCTTTTCCAAATTCCTGCCCCCTGTTATTCTATAAAGCTTTCAATTTTTGGTATGGACATACTAATTTCAAAGCCTTTATCACCATGAACATTAACTTCTCCCCCAAGACTTTTAACTCTCTGTTCTATACCCTTTAATCCAAAACCACTTTTAATTTTAAGACAGCCTTTTCCGTCATCTTTTATATGTAAATATAACCTATCTTCTAAAAACTGAAGTGATATAATCACACTAGATGCATTACCATGATTAAGTGAATTATTAAGTGCTTCCTGAACTATTCTATATAAAGTGAAGCTCTGATCTCCATTCAATGTCCATTTTTCATTAGAAACAATAAAACTTACCTTAACTCCACTAAGTTTTTCAAAATTAGAAGTAAGTTCTTGAAGGGCAAAAACCCCTTGATAACTGTCAAAATCTGTTGGTTTAAGCTCTTTTACTGCCCTTCTAACATTTTCAATTCCATTTTTAGTGAAATGGATTAAATTACTCACCATTTTTTCACCTTCATTTTGGTCATTTTTCATTACATAAGGAATTGCTTGAAGCTGAATAAGCAGTGTAGATAAGGTATGACCAACAGAATCATGGATTTCTCTCGATATTCTATTTCTTTCTCTCAAAATAGTTAGTTCTTCCACAGTATTTGAATACTGCTGTAATTTTTCGTAGGTCTCTTTTAAATTTTCCTCTGATATTCGTAGCTTATCATATAAGTGCTGTGCTTCACTTTTCCTCTCGCTTTCTTCTGCAATATATCTTCCCAAGACTCCAAATATAACTACAATTACCGTATTAAAAATCACATTAACTAAAATATAATTCTGCATCTTACCATAAACTGGTTTACTACTTTGAAATACTACCGCTGCATATAAAAATGAAATAACTACGTATGCATATGCTTTAGGAAGCATCAAAGCAGCATCCAAAACTGAAATGAAATAATATATAAAAATAAACCCACCAAAACTATAATAGATTATAGAAATTAATACTAAATCTATAAAAAGAGAAATTATCACTGCATATTTTTTCTTATATAAAAAATACATTCTTATCTGAGTATTCAATATATATAGCAGCATACAAATAATGAATTTAGTCATAATATTCATAGAATATTCACCGGTCATAACAACTGAAAGCGCTACTAAAAAATATACTATATATTTAATTAATTCTAAAAACGGATAGTTATTTTTCTTCAATTTACCACATCCAATTTATATATATATTAATTTTAAAATTATTCACAATAAAATATAGAAGCTCTTATAATTTTAGATTCTTCCTGACTGCTACTATAAACCTTAAGTTCTAAATTGTTTTCTTTCTCTGTTGTAGTTACTAATGCTAAATCACCTTTGTTAAGATTTATTTTTTCCTTTGTTTCTGTAGCTATTTCTACATCACCTTTCACTATATAAAATGCTTCTGTGATTTGATGAGATTTTTCAGCATCATTGATATTATTGTGTAACAATATATCTTTAAACTCCCCTTTATTAACTGAAATTGATTCTAATCTCCCCGTGTAGCCTTGTGCCATCATTAAATTAAAATCTACAACTTTACCAAAACTTGTTGTTTTCCACTCTCCACTAAAGCTATCCTGCTCGAATGCTTTTAACACAGCATTATGATGACCTTCATGGCCAAGAAGTAGTTTTCCTTCAATAATCATAATAATCCTTGATATTCCGGGTAAAGATGTAAATGTAGATTGTTCTACTCCAACCTTTGCAGAACTCAGCCTCCATTTAAAATTACGATTACCATATAGTGAATCATTAGGATAAATATAAAGCTCTGTTGTTGTACCACCAGACCATTCACTTGTTTTATGTTGATTTTTTCTAATTATTTCAATATTGTAAGACATTTATAATTCCCCCCTATTACTTATCATATTTACATTCTATTTTTATATGTATTTTCCTTTTATTTCGAAAGTAGAAGTCATAATTTTTAGTTTGTACTTTAATCTGGGACTTAATTAAAAATATTTAGGATTAACAATTTCTAAATCTGAACTTGATATCGTGTAAACTATCCGATATTATTATATCTTAAGTGATATAATAATAAAGTAAAACAACAGTTAAAGTTATTTGCAGTATGTTTGATATTTCAAAGCCAACTTTATACAAATCAATAGAGGAAATAAGTAAAACTAATAATTTATAAATACTTTGGAGAGATTAAACCTAATAATTCTAATAATATATTCATATCAGTTAATTCAGGATTGTATTTTATCATTCATTAATATAAATTCCAAAATAATATTTATTTGGTAAGGAGTTAAAAATGAAAAAAAAAAATTGAGGTTATTGAATTTTATACCGTTATTGATGGCAGTACCATCAATAACTATTGGAGGGATAGCAATGTACACCACTAAAGTACCAATTGCTATTTTTGTTCAAAACATTTTTTATTTAGTATTAGCTGGAATAATTTCATACTTTATACTATTAAAAAAATCTAAAGTTAAAAATAATGCAAGCACTAATACCACTACTATTATAGTTGCAGTTATTCTTTTATTTCTAACTTTTATTAGTTCAGGAATAGAAGGCGTTCATAGATGGGTATCTGTTGGGCCAATTAAGTTTTACGTTGCAGTTATTGTCCTACCTATTATAATTATAAATCTATGGGAATTGTTACAAATAAGAGATTGGTGGTTTTCAGCTGCTATTACAATAGTTATATCAGTTTTGCTTGCTTTACAACCTGATGCTTCTATGCTAACTGCATTTGCTATTCCAATGATAATGTTGTTATGGAATAAGATTAATAACAATATTTTTCGTTCTTGTATTGTAGTGTTACTTTCTGCGTTGATTATTATTTCATGGGTGTTTTTAGATGGATTACAACCTGTATCTTATGTTGAAAATATAGTTAGTTTGGTAGCGAGTATGGGAATAATATGGCTTAGTTTAGGGGTTATTTCTCTTGTAATATTGCCATTGCCATTTATATTTTTTTCACCAAAAAAATATAAATTGTTATCACTAAGCATTGGTATGTATTTTATAATTATTTTAATTTCTACTCTATTTGGAAATTTTCCAGTTCCATTGATGGGATACGGAGTTTCCCCGATAATAGGATATTTTATATCTATAACTTGGTTCGCAAAATCCAAAATTAATTCATAATATTCTTAACGTTCGGCCCCCCTTTTGGAGTATCAAAATCAAGAAATTTGCGAGCAATACCCCTAGTTATTTAGTACTAACAAGGATTATTAAAGGATATACTTCTGAAGTCGTTAATATGCAGCTCCGCAGGAGATGATTTAATCCAGAAATTTTATATTCATAGTTTATTCAAACAAATTCTTGATATAAAAAATTGCAAATAAAAAACACCATATGGCGTTTTTTATTTGCAACAATCTTTATTAATAATAAAAATAATAGGAATTAAGTATATATTCAGCATTATATCTAACACTTAATTTTTTCAAATAAAGCTTAACCTTTTCTTTATGTTCCATATCTAAAAGGATTTTTTTAAAATGAGTTAGTTCTTTATCCGAAGCAGCATTTTTAACATATCCCCAAACATGCTCTGCAGTACTTACAAAACTTCCATTCTCTACATCAAAATTTATTATTTCATCCGTATACTCATAGAATTCCTCAATACTGCAATTCTCTTTTATCAATTTACTACACTCTTTATAATATTTATAATTTCTTTCCATTAATACATATTTATATTTAGCCCACTGTTTTTCTATAATTCCAGCCTTTGATTTCTTATCCCTGTTGTTAATTATAATATTGCATTTTATAGCCGAAATATCTTTGTCTTTTACCTCTAGCATAATATCAATATTAAATTCTTTAACTTCATCATAGTATTCTAGAAAGGTTTTAACTATTATCGTATTTGAATGAGCCCCTATCTGTTTATGCAAATTTTGCTGACTATAGTGGGCTTTTATATTACCATCTTTTTTCTGCCATGTTTTAGCTACCTTCCTCATTATTTCTTTTATAGGCACCTCTATTTCATGATTACACTGATGGTGAAGGTTATCAAATATTACTGGTATATTAATTTCCTTACTTACTAAAAGTACATCATCAATATTAAATATTTTTCCATCATTTTCAATTACGAGCCTATCCTTTACCGAAGATGATAATCTTTTAAAATTTTCAATAAACCTATTCATAGCAGCACTTTTATCACCATAACCGCCACCAATATGAAGTATTATCTTATTGCTTGAATCCACACCTAATGAATCAAGGAATCTAGCATGGTATTCCAAATCTTTAATTGCTTTTGCTACAATCTCTTCTTTTTCTGCATTGAGTACTGTGTACTGACCTGGATGCATAGACACTCTCATGCCATATTCTTTTATATACTCGCCTATTTCATTTAATTCGTTTTGAAAATGTTTATGCCATGGAATTTCATTAATACTGTGACTTCCTAATGGAACTATATCTGAACTTATTCTAAATAACTTTATGTTATACTTCTCATTATTCTCTAATATTCCTCTTAGATCTATTAAGTTTTGCTCTAATATTTCTAAAAACATTTCTTCCGAAAAGTTTTTGAGCGTTAATCTTCTATTTGTTCTTGCATTTGTTGTAAGTGGTATGCATGCATATCCGATTTTCATATTTACCTCCTATTTTTTCCTCCCATGAGTGTATCCAACAACCTCAAATTCCTTTGAAAGTCCTTTAACAAATTCATTATAATAAGGACATGTTGCTCTAATGCATGTTGATAAATGTATACTGCTTACACCCTGTTTTTTTAATTCCTCTGAGGAATTAAGCATTTCTTTTAATGAATCTGCGTTACATCCGCTACATGGTATTTGCATTACCATGTCTAAACTAGCATCATAATCATTGAATGAGGCTGTCTTATTGTTAAATGCCTTTATACAACCAGAACCTGAGCATTTACTAGAAACTTTAAAACATCTTAATACAGCAATCTTTTTCATATTTATAACCACCTTAATAATTTATATACTATATTATATCTAAATACAAAAGTATAAGATGTGATTTATATAACATATTTAATTAATGTTTTATAACAAAATTGCCTTCCTTATTTAAAACCCCTACTTATTACATGTTTAAACCAACCTTATGCCTTCTTAGAGGTACAAAACCAAGTTAAAGGTATAATTGCATCCTAATGCTTTCGGCTATCCATATAGCCATATTTATCATTATTTTCAATATACGCTAACCCTTTCCGATACTTCAATTTAAAATACATCAATTAAATCTCCAGCATTATTTTTCAGCTTATCTACGGAGTGAATGTACCTATTAGTAGTAGCTAGATTTTTATGTGCAGCAAAATCCCTAACTTTCTCTACTGTAGCCCCTGCTAAAATTGCTAGTGTAATAGCTGTATGCCTGGTAGAATGAACTCGTAAATCTTTATCTATACCTGCATTTTTGCATACTCTTTTTATCATGTAATTTAAAGTGCTTGCATCTAATTTTTCTTTATTATTCCCATTAGTTGAATGTCCAATAAATAAATACTCCTCGCCACTAGATAACTTATTTCTTTTAGTCAACCTAATATATTCATTTATCATAGTAAGAACGTTCCCTTGAATTTTTACTATATCCTCTTTACCGCCTTTTCTTATTACTTTTACTACATCATAACCTGTATGCGTTGTAATATGCTTTATCTTAATATTTATAATCTCAGATTTTCTTAAAGCAGTTGTTAAAGCAAGTACTAATATAGTTTTATTTCTATGTCCTAATATAGTGGATGTATCTATACTATTTAATAAGACTTTACACTCTTCTTTTGTTAAAAACTCAGTTTCCTTATTATTTATCACTGGTTTTTCTTCTTTTAAATTTCCAAAAGGATTATATTTAATTATATGAATGCCTGTAGAATTATCTTGATATTTTAATAACCACTTATAGAGAGCACTCAATGATGATATTTTCCTGTTTATAGTAGCAGAGGACATATTTTTATTCATTAAATTCATTATAAAATTTTGCGAATGTAGTATAGATACCTTTTTAATATCTTCTATAGTTATGTCATAAATAGAACTTACGCAAAAAAAATCTTTTATATCTCGTTCATAGCTTTTAGCAGTATATTTACTTTTTCTAGACTTGATTTCAAGAAAATACCATATAAAATTTTTGTTATCTAAAGTCAAATCTGAATTATAGTTGAATTGTGTAATATTGTTTATCATATGTATTCCCCTTTAATATTTTTTAAATTTCTATACATTTTAAAAAGCTGCAAACAGTAAGTTAGCAGCTTTTTAAAATATACAGGCTATAATTATTCTTCTAAATCATTAATTAAGTTTACTATTTCTTCTAAAGCTAATTTTTCATCATCACCATTAGCTATAACGTTTACAGTTGTATTAGGACCGACTCCTAGAGATAAAATGCCTATTAAACTCTTAATATTAGCTTTTTTGCCCATATATTCTATACCTATATCTGATTTAAAAGACGCGGCTTTTCTTACTAATAATGTAGCTGGTCTAGCATGCAATCCTTTAGAATTACTAACGAGAACTTCCTTTGTTACCAATTAACTTCACCTCGATACTTTATTTATTATTGCATGCGATAATATAAAATATCTTATCTATTAACGCATGCTATTATAATATCATTAAAAATCATGTAAATCAATTTTAAATATTTTCAACAAACCTCGCTATTCTATCAAGTCCAATTTTTATATTTTCCATAGAAGTAGCATAAGACAATCTTATAAAATTATCTACTCCAAATGCTATACCTGGTATAACAGCAACTTTTTCTTTTTCAAGTAAAATATCTGAAAAAGCAATCGAATCTTTTATAACTTTTCCGTCGATTGATTTATTTAAAACATCCCCTATATTCACCATAACATAAAAAGCGCCTTCAGGTTTTATGCAAGATAAATTATTAATGCTATTAATTTTTTCCACCATATAATCTCTTCTTAGCTTAAATTGTCCAATCATTTTAGCTATATCATCTTGATTTCCATTTAAAGCTTCAACTGACGCATATTGCGCAATTGAATTGGGATTTGATGTAGTATGACTTTGAATATTAGACATTAACGATACTATTTCCGTGCTGCCAGCAGCATATCCTATTCTCCATCCTGTCATAGCGTAAGCCTTAGAAAGGCCGTTGATTACGATAGTTCTTCTGTAAGCATCCTCTGAAAGACTTGCTATACTAATATGGTCATTACTACCATACAACAATTTTTCATAAATTTCATCCGATATTATGATTAAGTTATTTATTTTTGCAAAATCAGCAATTTCCATAAGTTCTTCCTTTGAATATACGGTACCTGTAGGATTATTGGGACTATTTAATATTATTGCTTTAGATTTAGGCGTTAATGCTCTATTAAGGCTCGCTATTGTTAATTTAAATTCATTAATTTCTTCTGTTTCTATATAGATAGGTTCTCCATCTGCTAATTTAACCAATTCTGGATAACTTACCCAATATGGAACTCCAATTAAAACTTCATCTCCTGGATTTAAAATAGCTTGAAATACATTAGCTAAGCATTGTTTTGCTCCAGCTGAAACTATAATTTGAGCTGGTGTGTAAGTTAAGTTGTTTTCTCTCTTTAACTTTCCAATTATTGCCTGTTTTAGTTCAATAATACCTGAAGCCGCTGTATATCTTGTCCTGCCTTCTTTAATTGCTTTTATAGCTGCTTCTTGAATGTTTTTGGGTGTATCAAAATCAGGTTCACCAGCACCAAATCCTATGACATCTATGCCCTCAGCCTTCATTTTTTTAGCCTTTGCAGTTATATCTAGTGTTAAAGATGTTGTTATTTGCTTTGCTTTTTTAGATAATACCATTTTTCTTACCCCCAATACTTATATTAATTTAATTCTTATGATACTAATATATCACTTTTTTTTTGTGATGTAAATGAAGCAACCTGATTCCACATTACATATTTTTCCAAATAATATGTAATATGAAATAAAAAAACCCTCTTAGGGTTTAGAAATATTCTAAATCTCAAGAGGATTTAATCTTACATTTAATTATTTAGCATAGTCAATAGCTCGTGTTTCTCTAATTACATTTACTTTAATTTGACCAGGATATTCTAGTTCATTTTCAATCCTTTTAACTAGATTTCTTGCCATTTCAACAGCACCTGCATCATCAATTATTTCTGGTTTAATCATAATTCTAACTTCTCTTCCAGCTTGAATAGCATATGACTTTTCTACACCTTCATAAGAATTTGCAATTTCTTCTAATTTTTCCAATCTTTTAATATAAGCTTCTAAAGTTTCTCTTCTTGCACCTGGTCTTGCCGCTGATATAGCATCTGCCGCTTGAACTAGTATTGCTTCAAGGGATTCTAACTCAACGTCACCGTGATGCGCTGCAATTGCATTTACTACAATAGAGGACTCATGGTGTTTTTTAGCTATTTCTGAACCTATAAGCGCATGTGGACCTTCAACTTCATGATCTACAGCTTTACCTATATCATGAAGTAGACCGCATCTTTTAGCGAGTGTTGGGTCAATTCCAAGTTCAGATGCCATAAGTCCAGCTAAATATGAAACTTCTATAGAATGCTTTAATACATTTTGACCATAACTGGTTCTGTATTTAAGCCTTCCAAGCAGCCTGATAATTTCCGAATGAAGTCCATGCACTCCTGTTTCAAAAGTTGCTTGTTCTCCTTCTTCTTTTATGTCACTATCAACTTCTTTTTTAGCTTTTTCTACCATTTCCTCAATTCTAGCAGGGTGAATTCTTCCATCCACTATTAGTTTCTCAAGTGCTATTCTAGCAACTTCGCGCCTTATAGGATCAAATGCTGAAAGAATTACTGCTTCAGGTGTATCATCTATTATTAAATCTACTCCTGTAAGCGTTTCTAGAGTTCGAATATTTCTACCCTCTCTACCTATTATTCTTCCTTTCATCTCATCATTAGGAAGCGAAACCACATGAACTGTTGTTTCTGCTACATGATCGGCTGCACATCTTTGAATAGCATAAGTAATAATTTCTCTTGCTTTTTTATCAGCTTCTTCTTTTGCCTTAGTTTCAATTTCTTTAATCATAATTGCAGCATCGTGTTTAATTTCTTTTCTAATTTCATCTAATAAAACTTGTTTTGCCTCATCAGATGTCAACCCTGATAATCTTTCTAATTCTCCTCTTTGCTTTGTGTATAAATCTTGTACACTTGCTTCTAGCATTTCACTTTCTTGTTGTTTTTTATTAAGATTTTCTTCTTTTCTCTCCAGCACATCACTTTTTTTATCTAATGATTCTTCTCTTTGGATGTTTCTTCTTTCTAACCTTTGAACTTCATTACGTCTTTCTCTTGATTCTTTTTCTAAATCAGTTCTAAGTCTGTGAACTTCTTCTTTGGCTTCTAAAATAGCCTCTTTCTTTTTTGATTCAGCATCTTTTACACTTTCATCAATAATTTTTTTAGCTTCTTTTTCGGCCTTGAAAATATTTGCTTGAGATATATTTTTTCTAATATAAATTATAACAAAAATACATGCTAAAACAACAACCAAAATAGCACAAACTACTATGAGCATTGTTTGACTTTTAGTATCCATTGATTATCAACACCTCCTTTGCTTATTTCAAATCTATTTAAGAGTAAATATGAAAGCTAGAAAAGGTGCTATATTTAATTGGTAACAATTTAAATATACTAAACCAGTATTTGTATTTATTTTATATTACTTTTCAGTTAATGTCAAGATTTTAACGTTTAAATAAGTCTTTATTCTTACTATTATATAGTAGTTATGATAAACTTTAGCATATTGCATCATAGAATGCATATGCCTGATACCATAATAATATTCCTTAATTATAAGTTAAAGAAAAAAAGCAAGTAAAAACTTGCTTTTATGCTTCTTTTTTACTTGCTTCTTTTTTGCTAACTTCTTTTTTACTAGTCTCTGCGTTCTTGTATAATGGTAGGTTATGTTTTGCTCTAATTTTGTTTTCTATCTCTAACATAACCAAAGGGTTTTCTTTAAAATATTGTTTTGAATTTTCTCTTCCCTGTCCAAGTCGTATATCTCCATATGAGAACCATGCTCCACTTTTTTGTACAATCTCTTCTACAACTCCTATATCTAGAACATCGCCCTCTCGAGATATGCCGTGACCATACATAATATCAAATTCAGTTTTCTTAAATGGAGGAGCTACTTTGTTTTTAACTATTTTTATTCTTGTTCGATTACCCATAAATTCATCGCCTTGTTTAATTGTATCTATTTTTCTAATATCTAGTCTAACAGATGCATAAAATTTCAACGCTCTACCACCAGGGGTTACTTCTGGGTTACCAAACATTACTCCTACTTTTTCTCTTAATTGATTTATAAATACAAGAACACATTGGGATTTATTTATAGAACCCGCAAGTTTTCTTAAAGCTTGCGACATAAGTCTTGCTTGGAGTCCTACATGGGAGTCTCCCATTTCGCCTTCAATTTCAGCTTTAGGCACTAAAGCTGCTACCGAATCCACTACGATAACATCTATAGCCCCAGAGCGAACTAAAGCCTCTGTAATCTCTAACGCCTGTTCACCAGTATCTGGTTGTGATACTATTAAATTTTCTATATCTATTCCTAGTGCTTTAGCATATTCAGGGTCTAAAGCATTCTCTGCATCTATAAATGCAGCTGTACCACCATTTTTTTGAGCTTCTGCAACTATATGAAGTGCAACTGTAGTTTTACCTGAAGATTCTGGTCCAAAAACTTCTATTATTCTTCCTCTAGGTACACCACCTATGCCTAGGCCTATGTCAAGTCCTAAACAACCAGTGGAAATAGCCTCTATATTTAACTTACTATTTTCTCCAAGTTTCATTACAGAGCCTTTTCCGAATTGTTTTTCTATTTGACCCATAGCTACTTCTAGCGCTTTTAATTTTTCATTATTCATAAATTTCCCCTGCGGGTTCACCATCCTTTTTCGACGAACGTTTGTTCTGAATTTAAGTATACACCATTTATTTTATATGGTCAACATACAAAGCAATATCTGCCATTTTCATTTACTAAAGAAATCCTTTTATTTGTATTATTAACAAACTCTAATAATTTAATCACTTATCGACTCTAATTGTACCTTTGTTTTTTACAAAATAGTCAACACCAGATATTATTGTAATAATTACTGCGGCAGCCATGAAAATATTGGTTAACGCATTTAATAACGTATTTGCGTAAGATAAATTTATCAATGCTGTAATTATAGCTACTATTTGAATAACGGTTTTAAGTTTCCCCCATTTACTAGCCGCAATTACTTTTCCCTCTGAAGCAGCTATTGTTCGAAGTCCTGAAACTGCAAATTCTCTAGCAATTATAATCATAGCTACCCAACTAGACACAATCTGAAGCTCCACTAATGAAACAAGTGCAGCAGTTACTAAAAGTTTATCTGCTAGAGGATCCATGAATTTTCCGAAATTAGTTATTTGATTTCTGCTTCTAGCTACATAGCCATCCAACTTATCAGTGAGAGATGCTACTATAAAAACAATTGTCGCCAGTTCTCTTCCATAAGGTATTCCTTTAACCGCCATAAACACTAAAAATATAGGTACTAAAAAAATTCGAATCATTGTAAGTTTATTTGCAAGATTCATAGCACACAACTCCTATTAAATCATATTCTAACGCTTTGGTAACCCTTACTGTTACGAATTCTCCCTTATTATAATCTTTGTCAGATTCAAAGAAAATAGTTCCATCAACTTCTGGTGCCATTTCATAACTTCTACCAAAATAAGTTTTACCATTAAATCCTTCTACTAAAACTTTGTAAATTTTGTCTATTTTTTTACTATTTATCTCTTTTGATATATTTTGTTGCACAATCATTAATTCTTCTTCACGTTTTTCCTTTATTTCTTCTGGAATTTGATTTTTCATCTCTGCAGCTGCAGTACCATCTTCCATTGAGTACTTGAACACTCCCAATTTATCAAATTTAGTTTCATTAATAAACTGTTTCAATTCTTCAAAATTTTCTTCCGTTTCTCCTGGAAATCCAACGATTAATGTAGTTCTAAGGGTTAATCCCTTAATACCCTTCCTCATCTTATTTATGTTTTCTGTTATGATATTTTTTCTTCCTTTCCTTTTCATGGATTTAAGAAGATCATCGCTTATATGTTGAATTGGTATATCTACATATTTGCAAACTTTATCATTTAAAGAAATTTCATTAATAATATCATCCGTCATTTCTTCTGCATAACAGTAAAGTACTCTAATCCATTCAATCCCACTTATTTGAGAAATTTTTCTTATTAATTTATGTAGGTTTTTTTCACCATATAAATCTATCCCGTATCTAGTGGTATCTTGAGCAACTAAAATAATTTCCTTGCAACCATGTTCACTTAAATCCTTAGCCTCTTGTATTATGTTCTCCATTTTTCTGCTTCTATATTTTCCTCTAATATTTGGTATTGCACAATATGCACAAGCATTATCACAGCCCTCGGAAATTCTAATATAAGCAGAGTATGTTTCTGTAGTTAATACTCTTTGTCCTTCATTAATATTATCATCACTATAAGTGCAATGTTGTACTTTAATATTTTTTAAAAGAACCTCTTCTATACTACTTACTAACTTGTCATAATCATTAACACCGAGGATTATATCAAGTTCTGGCATCAATTCAATCAGATCCGACCCATAACGCTGAGTAAGGCAACCCGTCGCAATCAATACTGTGCAATTATATTTCTTTTTGTATTCTGACATTTCTAGAATAGTGTCTATTGATTCTTGTTTTGACGATTCTATGAATCCACAAGTATTCACTAAAATTATATCTGCTAGTTTAGGATCATTTGTCATATCATATTTCCCACTTAAACTGCTTATTACAATCTCACTATCAATTCTATTTTTATCACAGCCTAAATTTATAACTCCAACTTTTAATTTTTCCACCAGTCATCCTCCTTGTTTATCAACCTGAGTAACTCCTATTTACCAAATATCATACTACTTGTTTGACTCTTTATGTAAATAATAGCTAATTATTTTTATCTTCCTACATTTGTACCCATAAATTATTGTAAATGTGATTTGCAAATTAAACAAGGGTATTTACAATTATTCTTACATTTTTTTTTTATTGTTCCTTTAACTCACTATCACTTAATAATATTTCCCTAGGTTTGCTTCCATTTCTACCTGATATAATCCCTCGTTCCTCCATTTGTTCAATAATTCTTGCTGCTCTATTATACCCTATTTTTAGCTTACGTTGCAATAAGGAAGTAGATGCTTGTCCATTTTCAACTACTATTCTTATTGCTTCATTTAATAATTCATCAATATCATCATCAATACTTTTATTATTTGAACTACTCTCTATTTCATCTATTATTTCTTTTTCATAGTTTACTTCTGTCGTCTGATTCTTTATAAAATCAACAACTCGTTCAACTTCTTCTTCTGACACAAAAGCTCCTTGTATTCTAAATGGTTTAGCCTCTCCAACCGGATAAAAAAGCATATCACCTTTCCCAAGTAATTTCTCTGCACCAGAGGAATCCAAAATTGTTCTTGAATCTATTTGACTCGAAACTGCAAAAGATATTCTTGAAGGTATATTGGCTTTTATTACACCCGTAATAACGTCAACTGATGGTCTCTGCGTCGCAATTACTAAATGCATTCCTGCCGCTCTTGCCATTTGCGCAAGTCTTCCAATATATTCCTCTACATCATTAGCACAGACCGTCATTAAATCTGCTAACTCATCAATTATAATAACAATCCACGGCAATTTATTTTCAACAATGCCTTTATTTACTAATTCATTATATCCTTCTATACTTCGCACATTGTTTTCAGCAAAACTCTTGTATCTTCTTGACATTTCGTTTACAGCCCAATTTAAAGCACCTGCAGACTTTTTGGGATCTGTTACAACTGGTATTAATAGATGAGGTACCCCATTATAAATATTTAATTCGACAACTTTAGGGTCAATTAATAATAGCTTAACCTCCTCTGGAGAATACTTATAAAGTATGCTTATTATTAATGAATTTATACAAACACTTTTTCCAGAGCCTGTAGCCCCTGCTACCAGCAAATGTGGCATTTTTGTTAAATCCGAAACAACACAGTTACCGCCTATATCTTTTCCTAAACTAAAGGATAAATTTTTGTTTGAAGCTGAAAATTCATTAGATTCTATTACTTCTCTTAAGTATACTGCGCTTAACTCTTTATTTGGTACTTCAATGCCTACAGCTGCCTTACCAGGTATCGGTGCCTCGATTCTTACCCCGGAAGAAGCTAAATTCAGTGCAATATCATCTGCTAGATTTACAATTTTACTCACCTTAACACCAGCATTTGGTTGAAGTTCAAACCTTGTCACTGAGGGTCCTTTTGTAACTTGAATAACCTTTGCTTCAACTCCAAAGCTACTTAGTGTCTCTTGTAGCTTATTGGCACTATTAAGCAATTCTTTTTTATCGTTTTTATTCATTTTGGAAGTATTATTTTCATTTAATAAATCTACAGTGGGGTATTCATATTTATAGTTTGGCTTTGAATTTACACTATTTAATTGAATTTCTTTCTCCAACTCTTGGTTGATAGAATTATCTATATGCCTTTCTTTTAAAGTACGTGCATTGTCATTCCTAACACCACTAACAGTTTCTTCTTTATTTAATCCTTCCGCATCTGTAGCAATTTCATTTGATTTTATAAAATCGATTATTTTAATTTTATTGCTGCTAATATCTTTAATAAATTTATTTTTTTCTCCATTTGGAACTACTAATTCTTCTTGCTTATCATTATTTTCTATATATAAATCCTTACTATCATTTTTACTCGCAGTCTTTTTAATAATAAATTTATCCTTTAAATAAAAAAAGACATCATTAAGCGATACGTTTAATATTATAATAAAGCATATAACATAAATAGCAATAAAAATTATATAGCTACCCGCAGCTCCAAATAGTGTATGTAATAGTACATCAATTGAATAACTAATAATCCCACCATGTAGTACACTTTCTGAATTGTATATCTTATTTATTCCGAGCAAAAAATCTCCTTTAGTGTAATACTTATTTAAAGATAACATTTGTATAAATAATAGTGTATTTATTATAAAAAGTATTATTCCACAAAACTTCTTACTAAAATTTATCTTACCTTTCTTAACGATTTTGCAAATACCAATAAATACTATAAGGAACGGCGAAAGATATGCACCCACTCCTAATATTGCAAAAAGCACATGATTAATCAGATTACCTATCATACCTGATATGGAATTAGAATTTGAACCCCTAGTTGAGAAGATACTTAATAAAATTAATATGCCTATTGTTATTAAAATAATTCCATAAATTTCACTATTAGCATCTACATTACTTGCAACTTTAGATTTAGTTTTAGTTTTTTTTCTAGCCAAAGTATCACCTCTATCCTTATTATTTCTACAAAGTTTAGAAATCTCCTCTAACTTTCAATAGATTTATAAATCAATTTTAAACTAGTTATATAAAAAAATTATTAGATTATATTTGTCATAGTAACAAATCATTAAAAATAGACATAAATAGGCTATTTTAACCTGTTTATATCTAATTTATTTTTAACCTATCATTTCGTTTAATTTTGATAATGCCTCACTAATGCCACCAACCTCATCTATTAACCCATTATCAACTGCTTGTTTTCCTATAAGTATAGTACCCATATCATTTAAAAGCTCATCAGTTTGAAGCATTAATCTATTTACCGTTTCCTTATCAATCTTAGAGGTTCTAATAATAAATTCTGTTATTCTTTCTTGCATTTTATTGAAGTATTCAAAAGTTTGAGGTACCCCTATTATTAGACCATTCATTCTTATAGGATGAATTATCATAGTTGCAGATGGGGAAATGAATGAGTACTTAGCTGCTGTTGCCAGTGGTATACCTATTGAATGGCCTCCACCTACTACAAGTGATACAGTTGGTTTGCTAAGGCTTCTAATCATCTCTGCTATTGCAAGACCCGCTTCCACATCTCCTCCTACAGTATTTAAAACTATAAGAATACCTTTTACTTTATCATCCCTCTCCATAGCAATTAGCTCTGGAATAACATGTTCATACTTAGTAGTTTTTGTTTGAGGGGACAACATCATGTGTCCTTCTATTTGACCTATAATAGACAAAACCTGAATTTTAGTATCCTGAGTTGGGATGTTAGTTGTTCCCAGTTCTTTAATATTTTCAACCTGTTCATTTACGTTTTTTTCAGTTTTCAACATTTTCATTCCTCCTAATCCATTTTATTTTGTGCATTAAGAGAAACTATATACATTTTTTATCCTAATTTAAATTCCCTGTGTAGAGCGTTAATTGCTTTTTCAACATATCCTGTTTCTACAAGGCACCATATAGTCATATTAGAATCTGCTGTTTGCAGTACTTCAACATTTTCTCTAGTTAACGCCTTAAGTATTCTCGCCATAACGCCAGGCATACCTCTCATTTTTGAACCTATAATTGAAAGTTTACTACAATCCTTCACAAATGAATAGGACATATTAAGGTCTCTTATTAAATCAGCAAATTTAGTAAAGTCTTTTTCATCAATAGTAAATATTTTTTCCTTAGGAAAAATATTTATAAGATCTATACTTATAAGATTCTCAGCTAAAATATCAAATATATCATCATAACTAGAACCTGAATTTTCACATATTTTTATTTGAATTCTATTATTCATATGCGTAATACCTGTAATTATATTTTCATAACCTTCATTTCCCAAATTACTAATTACTGTTCCATCACAATCATTCATAGTATTTTTTATTACTAATGGTATATTATACTTTCTAGATATTTCAACTGCCCTTGGGTGTATAACATTTGCTCCTTGATCTGCAAATTGAAAGATTTCATCATAACTTATTTTTTTTATTAAAGTCGCTTCAGAAACTATTCTTGGATCCGCTGTCATAATCCCATCTACATCAGTGTATATTTGAGTCTGAGAGGCCTTAAGTGCTGCCCCTAGTATTGCAGCAGTAACGTCACTCCCACCTCTCCCAATAGTCGTAACATAGGCATTTTCATCCATGCCTTGAAATCCTGCTACTACTGGGGTTTTCCCTTTTTGTAAAATATCCAATATTTTTTTTGTGTCCACATTAAGTATTGCTGCATTGTTATAATTAGAATCTGTGATTATACCTGCTTGTCCACCAGTTAAAGGCACAGCATCAATTCCACTATTATTTAGTTCGCTACACATTATTACAGTGCTTATAGTTTCACCACAACTCATTAGCAAATCTATTGCTAATGGATTTGCTACTTTGAAATTATCATCTACCAAAGATAGCAATGTGTCTGTAGCGTAAGGCTCACCTTTTCTTCCCATTGCAGATACTACTACCACAGGAAAATATCCTTGAACCTTTGCATTTAAAACTTTGTTTACTACAAGCTTCCGCTTTTCCTCTGTTGAAACAGATGTACCTCCAAACTTTTGCACTAATATCTTCATTTCTGTCCTCCAAAATTATATATGAGATTTTTTTAAAAATTCATTATCAACATCAATTATTATAGTTCTGGAACCAATTTTTTTAACATATTCCCAAGGTACTTCAATAATATCATTATTTTTTAAAAAACTAAATTTAGAGCTTCCTTCATTTATAATTAAAAATTTTAAAAGCCCATTCTCATCAATAACTACATCATTATTACCTAAATTGCTATATTTGTCACCATCATTGATATTGATAATTTCATATCTTTCCATTTCACTATACAGTTTTATATTATCTTCCATATTATCATCTCCTTAACAACTCTCATAAAATACTATGAAATCTGTTAAGGATTTATGCATAATTTCTACATTTTTATAGATAAATTTACTTATCCATAGAAATAATATTACCTTTAAAAACTTTTTTAAGCATCTCTTTTTCTTTTCCTACATATGCAGAATTTATTATACCTTTTTCAAAAGTTTTTTGCATGACAGAATTTACCCTTTCCATGTCTATTTCATTGATTTTTCGCAATACGTCTTCTGGCGTATTAATTTTGTTCATAAACATTACTGATCTCCCATTACTAAACATTCTACTGCTTGTGCTTTCAAGCCCTAGGATATAACTACCCTTTAACTGCTCTTTAGCTTTACTTAACGTTTCATTGTCAATTCCGAGTTTAGCGAATTTACTAACCTCTTCTTTTATTGCATTAATAGCAACTTCCACGTTCATTGGACTGAGTCCCGCATAAACGCTTACAACTCCTGTGTTTTTAAACGTAGATATATAACAGTAGATTGAATAGCACAAACCTAGCTCTTCACGGATTTTTTGGAATAGCCTTGAGGATGCTCCTCCGCCTAATATATTGCTTAGTAAGATTAACGTGTATGTATCATCATTTCCAAGACCTACACCAGGTATTCCAAGACTCACATGGAATTGCTCAATATCTTTTTTTCTGAAATAATGTTGATTTAATATTTCAGGGCTACTATATTTAGTAATATTTTTGTCTTTACAACGCCATTTACCAAAATACTTTTCAACAAGACTTTCTATCATTTTCATGTCAAATTTACCTGAAATAGATATTACTGAGTTTTCGGGTATATAATGCGAGTCAATATAATCTGCTATCATTTTTCTACTAAAAGATTTTACAGTATCAATCGTTCCTAAAATCGGTAACGAAATAGAATCTGCACCCCAGATTGCTTTTGTGTGTAAATCTGCTAAAACATCTTCTGGCGAATCTTCACTCATATTTATTTCTTCAACAATTACGCCTTTTTCCTTCTCAATATCATCTTCTGATAAATTACTATTGAAAATCATATCTGAAAGAATATCTAAGGATAGTTCTAAATGAGTGTCTAATGCTTTTATATAAAAACATGTAGCTTCCCTACCTGTAAAGGCATTTATTTGACCACCAACATCTTCAATCGCTTCAGCAATTTGTTTTGCAGTTCTATCACACGTTCCTTTAAAGAGCATATGCTCAATAAAATGTGATATCCCACTGCTAGTTATATTTTCATTTCTTGACCCATTTTCTACCCATAAGCCTACACTAACCGAATTTACATACTCAATATTTTCCACTACAACTCTTAACCCATTATTTAACTTAAACAAATTATACATATGCGCCTCTCCTTAATGAGAATTTATATTTACTATGTGCATATTAAGGCAATATTATTAAAAAAAATAAAAAGGCATCTAAGCCCTTCTATTATTATTCTTTATCTTTGTTTTCATTTTCATTTTCGCTATCTTTCATAGCATCTCTTCTCGAAAGATTTACTCTTCCTTGATTATCTATTTCCATTACTTTTACTAATATTTCATCACCAACTGAAACTATATCTTCTACTTTATTTACTCTTGTAAAATCAAGTTTAGAAATATGCACTAGGCCTTCTTTATTAGGAAGTATTTCAACAAAAGCTCCAAAAGCAGCAATTTTTGTTACTTTTCCTAAATATATTTCTCCTACTTTAACAGATTTAGTTAGTTCTTCGATAATTTTTACTGCTTTATTGGCACTAACGCTGTCGCTCGACATAATTACAATTTGTCCATCGTCATTAGTATCTATTTTAACGCCGGTTTCTGCTATAATTTTCTTTATAGTTGCTCCGCCTTTACCTATTACGTCCCTAATCTTGTCTGGTGCTACATTTAGCACATACATTCTAGGAGCATAAAGTGACATTTCACTTCTTGGTTGCGGTATACATTCGTTCATTTTTTCTATTATATGAAGTCTAGCTTTTTTTGCATCTATAATTGCAGTTTTAATGCAATAATTAGATAATCCATGAAGCTTTGTATCAACTTGTATAGCTGTAATACCTTTAACAGTTCCAGCTACTTTAAAGTCCATATCTCCAAAGAAATCTTCTATGCCTTGAATATCCGTTAATACTTTTTCTTTAGATAAGTCAGCGTTTGTAATTAGCCCCATTGCGATACCCGCAGCAGGTCTTTTAATAGGAACCCCTGCATCTAATAGTGCTAAAATACTTGCACTTACACTAGCTTGAGATGTTGAACCATTAGAACTTAATACTTCTGACACTACACGAATAGCATATGGGAATTCTTCTATAGATGGTAAAAGTGGTTCTACTGCTTTTTCTGCTAGTGCTCCATGACCAATTTCACGTCTTCCAGGTCCACGCATTGGCTTAGTTTCTCCTACGCTATAGGCTGGAAAATTGTAATGATGCATATATCTTTTAGTATCTTCAGTACTTATTCCATCTAGTATCTGGGCTTCTTTTAATGCTCCGAGTGTTGCAACTCCCATTACTTGAGTAAGTCCTCTTGTAAATAAACCAGTACCATGAGTTCTTGGAAGTATTCCTACTTCACAACTTATTTGTCTAACTTCATCAAAAGCTCTTCCATCTGGTCTTCTATTTTCATTTAACATCATATTTCTAACTATTTCTTTTTGAATATTATAGAAAACTTCACCGATATCTGATTTTTTATCTGCGTATTTTTCATTAAATTCAACACTTATTTTTTCTTTAATTTCGTCCACTTTTTTGTTTCTCTCATCTTTATCCATTATGTACATTGCTGTTTTTGTCATATCAACTGAAAATTCTCTTACTTCACTTTCGAGAGTTTCATCTATTTTATTTAATAAAGGTATAACTTTTTTCTTTCCAAACTTAGCTACAGCTTCTTCTTGGAAAGCTACAATTTTTTTACATGCTTCAAAAGCAAAGTCAATTGCATCTATCATTACATCTTCAGGTATTTCGTCTCCATTTGCTTCTATCATTGTTACATTATCTTTTGTTGCACAAACTGTAAGTTTCATAGAACTAGCACTTCGCTCTTCTACAGTAGGACTCAATATAAATTTACCATTAATTAAACCCACTGAAACAGTTGCAACAGCATCCGTATAAGGTATACTTGATAAACATAATGCCAGTGACGCTCCGTTCATAGCAAGTATCTCAGGTGAATTATCTTGTTCAACTGACATTACTGTACAAACAATTTGGACATCATTTTTATAGCCTTTAGGGAATAATGGTCTTAATGGCCTATCAATACCTCTTGCTGTTAAAATTGCTCTTTCTGATGGTCTTGCTTCCCTCTTTATGAATCCCCCTGGAATTTTACCAACAGCATAAAGTCTTTCTTCATATTCTACACTTAGTGGGAAGAAATCAATACCATCCCTTGGTTTTTCTGATGCATTTGCATTAATTAAAACTACTGTTTCTCCATAACTCATGACTATTGCACAGTTTGATAGCATTCCAACTTTACCATATTCAACTTTAAGATTTCTGCCTGCTACAGTAGTTTCTATAATATGAATCATATATTTGCCTCCCTTCAATTTGCACTAATATTATTAGCTAATTGTATATATTTCCCCTAATCTAAAATAATAGAGCGGCTAAGCCGCTCTGAATTATTTTCTTAGTCCGAGTTCTGCAAGAATTGCACGATATCTTTCGATATCTTGGTTCTTTAAGTAACCGATCATACCTTTTCTTTGTCCAACCATCATTAATAGACCTCTTCTTGAATGGTGATCTTTTTTATGGATTTTCAAATGTTCATTTAACTCTTGAATTCTTTCAGTAAGTAGTGCGATTTGCACTTCTGGAGAACCTGTATCTCCTTCATGTCTTGCATGTTTTAACATTACTTCTTGTTTTTTAGCTTTTTGCATTTTACAACACCTCCGAATATAATCCCCATATTCCAAGTACACCGTTGGTGATTCGGTGAACTTAGCATAAGGTTCAAATCAATTATAACAAACTAAGATTAAATTGTAAATTAATTTTTACATCTTAGCACTTATTTTTCTATTTTTTGATTTATTGCATATTCCTTATCCTTTAAAAGTTGCTTTTTTAATTCATCAATAGAATTAAATTTAACTTCATCTCTTATTCTGTTTATAAAATAAATTTTAACTATTTCATTATAAATTTTTTTATCAAAGTTCAAAATATGCGTTTCTACTGATAGCTTGCCACCTTCTACAGTAGGATTGTAACCTATGTTGGTTATAGCTCTGTAAAAGTTATTATCATACTCCGCTAAAGTATAGTACACCCCTCCCTTAGGAATGATATACTCTTTATTGTAATTTAAATTTACAGTTGGAAACCCAATAGTTCTCCCAAATTGTTTTCCCTTAATTACTTTCCCACTAATAGTGTGTGGTCGTCCTAAAAGCTCATCTGCTTTAGTGATATTACCCTCCGCTATTAGATGGCGTATTTTTGAACTACTTACAATTTCATGGTTAATACTAACGGCTTCACAAACATATAGTTTATATCCTAAAATACTACTATATGTTTTAAGCATTTCTACATCACCTAAATTTTTATATCCAAATCTATAATTAAAACCAACAACTATTCCCTTTGCATTATAAAACTTCACCATATTTTTTATGAACTCTTCCGGAGTTATCTTCATAAAATCTTTATTAAAATTAACTAAGTTAACAATATCAATACCAGTGTTTTTTAACAAATTTATTTTGGTGTCATTATCCATTATCAACTTTGGACAAATTTCCTTGTTAATAACAGACAATGGATGATTTTTAAAGGTACAAATCATACTTTTAGCATTATTTTCTTTTGCTAATACTACTGTTCTATTTACAAGAGACATATGCCCTAAATGGATGCCGTCAAAACTTCCTAAAGCAATGTACGTTGGTTCTTTAAGTTTTGTTTTAAAATTATCTTTTATAACTAACATTTTAATATACTCCTATATAAATGATTTTATTAGCTTAACACTATCATTACTTCTATGTGCAATTCCAACAAAGTCATTATCTTTATTATATATATTATATATTATATCAACTTCAAATTTGCGAGTTAGTGCTCTATCTTTTACTACAACACCATTTAATAAGAATTTAACAAATCTATCTTCTATGGTAATTTTACTATTGTTTTGAAAAATCTTTTCTATAGGCATAACATGTTTGTTTATGTTTTCCTCGTTTAAATCTTCAATATTTATAGCATCTTCAATATGAAATGGCCCTGTAGCAATTCTTTGTAAATTCCACATCATACCACCGCATTTTAATAATTGCCCAATATCATAACATAGACTTCTAATATATGTACCCTTAGAGCATTTAACCCTAAACTTTACGTAAGGTGTTTTAATATCAATAATATCTATATCATAAATTACTAAAGTCCTTGCTTCTCTCTCTATTTCTATTCCAGACCTTGCCAATTCATAAAGTTTTTTCCCATTAACCTTTAGAGCTGAGTACATAGGAGGAATTTGTTTTATTTCACCTATAAATGAATTAATAGCGCGAATAATTTCTTGTTCGGTTGCATTAACTTCACTTTCACTAAGAATCTTACCTTCTCTATCATATGTATCTGTAATAACTCCCAACTTTAATTCAGCTTCATAAATTTTAAAGTCACCCATTATATAGTCAATAGCCTTCGTTGCTTTTCCTATACAAACAGGTAAAACCCCGCTAGCCTCAGGATCTAGAGTGCCAGCGTGGCCTACTTTTTTTACATTGCTGATTTTTCTTATTTTACGTACTACATCAAAAGAAGTAATTCCGGTAGGTTTAAATACATTTAATATACCGTTCATTTCATCAACTCTTTTTCTAAAATTTCTATTAATTTAACTTTAATATCATCAAAATTTGCTTCTGCATAAAAACCTGAAGCTCTAATATGACCTCCACCACTAAAACCTTCTGCAATTTTACTAACATCTACTAAAGACTTAGATCTTAAACTTACTTTAACACCATTCTCAGCTTCTTTTATAAGAATAGTAACTTCAACGGTATCTATTGAATCACCAAAAGTAATAACATCTGATGTATCCGAGGACGCCAAATTGAATTTTCCAAGTACATTTTTAGATATATGCATAATACAGACTTTACCATTGAGTTCTACTGTCATATCACTAATAATTTCTCCATAAAATTTTATCTTTTCAAATTTCTTATTTTCAAAAATTTTTCTATGGATGTTACTGAAATCTATACCTGTATTTATAAGTTCACCAGCGATACCATGAGTTACTGCTGTGGTATTCGAATGTCTAAAGCAGCCTGTATCTGTAATTAAGGAAGTATACAAACATGTAGCTATTCCTTTGTCTAATTCTACATGGAGAAGTCTAAGAACTTCGTATGCAATTTCTCCCACTGCAGAAGATTTTGTATCGACAAAATTTAAATCTCCATATAAATCATTAGATAAATGATGATCTATATTTATTAATTCAAACTTTTTGTTTTGCATACATAAATTAGCATTAATTCTTTTAAAATCACCACAATCTAACACTATTACACATTCCGTATCCTTTAACGGCTGACTTGTTTCACCATTAATTTCATCAGAGCAAGGCAAAAATAAAAAAGTTTGCGGAATAACTTCTTTTGAAATTATATATACTTCCTTGTTTAATTTTCTAAGACCAATAAGCAGCGCTAATGCGCTACCAATTGAATCACCATCTGGTGAAGTATGAAAAGTTATAGCAATTTTTTTGAATAACTTAATTCTGGTAACAATATCATTAATCTTCATTGTTATCTTTTTCGTTGCCATCTTCCTCATTTATATCTTCATCATTCTTAGTTTTTTCTTTTATTTGATTAAAAATGCCTTCTAAATGTATTGCACGTTCTATAGTTTCATCTACCTCTATAATAACCTGAGGAACATGTCTTAACTTAACATGACTCCCTATTTCTTTTCTAATGAGACTAGTTGAACTTTTAAGTGCTTGAAGTGTTTCTTTCTTAGCATTTTTGTCACCAAATATACTAACATAAATTTTTGTATAGCTTAGGTCTTTTGTTGTGTCTACTTTTGTTACACTTACCATAGCACTTAATCTTGGATCCTTTATTTTGTTTTGAATTGTATTGCTTACATCTTTTTTAATTTCTTCATTTATTCTACCATTTCTATAACTAACCATACAATTCACTACTCCTTATACTTATATTAATTTTGGTTTTACTTCTTCCATTATGAATGCTTCAATAATGTCGCCTTCTTTAATATCATTGAATTTTTCTACACTTAATCCACATTCAAATCCAGCAGCGACCTCTTTTGCATCATCTTTAAATCTTTTTAAGGAAGCTAAAGTTGATTCAGTAATTACTATTCCATTTCTAAGTACTCGTACGCTACTGTTTCTCGTGATTTTACCGTTCAATACATAAGACCCTGCTATTGTTCCTACACTTGAAACTTTATATATTTGTCTTATTTCAACTCTACCTAAGACAACTTCTTTATATACAGGATCGAGCATTCCAACCATTGCATCTTTTATATCATCAAGAGCGTCATAAATTATTCTATAGGTTTTAATTTCTACATTTTCTTTCTCACCAATTAAAGAAGCATTATTATCTGGTCTTACATTAAACCCTATAATTATTGCGTTTGAAGCTGCTGCAAGTACAACATCTGTTTCTGTAATAGCGCCAACTCCAGAATGGATAACCCTTACTTTAACATTATCAGTAGATAATTTTTCGAGAGATTGTCTTACAGCTTCTACAGATCCTTGAACATCAGCTTTAACAATTACACCAAGTTCTTTAACAGATCCTTCTTGTATTTGGCTATATAGGTTTTCCATGGAAACTCTATTACTAGATTCAAAATGTTCTTCTCTTAAATTTGTTTTTCTAGTTTCTGCCATATTTCTTGCAGTTTTCTCATCTTTAACTACATTAAATCTATCTCCAGCTGCTGGAACTTCAGATAATCCAAGTATTTCTACTGGTATAGAAGGTCCTGCTGTCTTTATTTTGTTACCCTTATCATCAAACATTGCTCTTATTCTTCCATAAGTTGAACCAACAATTATAGAATCTCCAGCTTTTAGTGTACCATTTTGCACGAGTAAAGTAGCAAGTGGTCCGCGACCTTTGTCAAGTTTAGCTTCTACTACAGTTCCTTTTGCAAGTCTACTAGGGTTTGCTTTTAGCTCTAACATTTCTGCTGTAATCACTACCATTTCAAGCAAAGTATCTATACCCTCTTTAGTATGAGCTGATACTGGAACACAAATTGTGTCTCCGCCCCAATCTTCTGCTACAAGTCCATGTTCTGTTAATTCTTGCTTAACTTTATCAACATTAGCTCCTGGCCTATCTATCTTGTTTATAGCTACTATCATTGGTACCTTAGCCGCTTTACAGTGATTTATAGCTTCTTCAGTTTGTGGCATAATACCATCATCTGCAGCTACAACAAGTATAACTATATCAGTTATTTGGGCACCTCTTGCTCTCATTGCTGTGAAAGCTTCGTGACCAGGTGTATCTAAAAATGTAATTTTTTCACCATTAATATCGACAGTATATGCACCTATATGTTGTGTTATTCCGCCCGCTTCTGTTTCTGTAACTTTAGCTTTCCTAATACAGTCAAGTAGCGATGTCTTGCCGTGATCAACATGACCCATAACTGTAACAACTGCTGGTTTTTTGTCTGTATCTATTTCAACTTCAACATTTCCGAAGTCTTCTTCATCAGCAATTTTTCCTTCTTCTTCATCTTTTAGTACAGCAAGTGCACCATATTTTTCTATTACTTTTTCAGCTGTAGCGAAATCAATTTCTTGATTCATCCCAGCCATAACACCTATAAAAATAAGTTGTTTTATTACTTCTACATAAGGTCTCTTTAACGTATCAGCTAAGTCTTTAACTGTAATAGTACTTTTGATTACTACAACTTCATCATCTATTGCTTCAACCGCATTGTTTCCGCTTCCTAATTCATCTCTACCTTTTCTACCTCTTTTTCTAATAACAACTTTATTAGCATCTTCATTAGCTAAGTTTTCATAGTGTTCCACTGTTTCATTTTTATTATCCTTAAGTCCTGAATTTTCATCACTATAAAGTTCCTTTATTAACTCAGCATCTTCTTCCTCAATCACACTCATATGATTTTTGGCCTTTATACTAAACTCTTCTAATAGTACATTAATTAATTCTTTACTTGACACTTCTAACTCTTTTGCTAATTCATATATTCTGACTTTTGCCAAATCATTCACCCCCGAAATTTAATTTATTCATCATTTTCATTCCATAAGCTTAATAGCTTATTACTCATTTTTTTGTCATTTACGCACAAAACATTGATTTCTGCTCTACCTAAGCACTTGCCTAAAGTCTCATTGGATATTCCTTCTATAAGAGGTATAACCCTTTTGATAGCTAATCTTCTAAATTTATCTTTAGTATTGGTAGCGCTCTCCTCTGACAAAATTATGAGGGTCCCTCTCCCGTGTGATAGTGCATCTTCACATTGATTGTACCCTTCAATAAGTTTGCCTGCCTTTTTAGTTAAACCCAAAAATTGAAAAAATTTATTGTTCATGATTTACCTCATCCTCGTAATTTATCTTATCCCTTAGTTTACCATAAATTTCTTCACTTATTTTTCCACCTAAGTTTCGCTCTAATCTTTTTGTTTTAAAAGATTTTTCAAAGCATTCCATATTCTTACAAACATATGCGCCTCTACCTGGTTTTTTTCCTGTTAAGTCTATAGAAATTTCGCCTTCTTTGCTATGAACTATGCGTAATAATTCTTTTTTGCATTTCATTTCCATACAACCTGTGCACATGCGCTGAGGTATTTTTTTCACTTTCATAAAGCTATCACCTACTCTTCAGTAATGGTTTCAATTACTTTATTTTCATTTTCAATAACTTGAATATCTTCAATATCTTCAATATCTTCCATGTTATATTGGGCTTGTGTTCTACTTTTTATGTCAATTTTCCAACCTGTTAATCTCGCTGCCAATCTAACATTTTGACCTTCTTTTCCAATAGCTAATGATAATTGATTATCTTCCACTATAACTTTTGCAGATTTAGAAACTTCTTCAACTACTACATTCAATACTTTTGCAGGGCTTAGCGCATTTGAAATGTACTCTTCAGATTTCTTACTCCATTTAATAATATCAATTTTTTCATTTCTTAATTCATTAACTATATTTTGAACTCTGATACCTTTTGGCCCAACACAAGCTCCCATAGCATCAACATTCTCATCGTTTGAATATACCGCAATCTTAGTTCTTGATCCTGCTTCTCTTGAAATACTTTTTATTTCAACCACTCCACCAAAAACTTCTGGCACCTCTAATTCAAATAATCGTTTTACAAGACCTGGATGCGTTCTTGATACTCCTACTTGAGCACCTTTAGTAGTATTTTTAACTTCAACAATATATAGTTTCAACTTTTCATTAAAATTATATTCCTCGCCAGGCATTTGTTCATTAGCTCCAAGCACAGCTTCAATTTTACCTAAATCTATAAATACATTTCCTCTATCTTTCCTTATAACACTTCCTGTAATAATATCAAATTCTTTGGTTATAAATTCATTGTAAATTATATTTCTTTCAGCCTCTTTAATTCTTTGAATAACCACTTGTTTTGCAGCTTGTGCAGCTATTCTTCCAAATTTTCTTGGAGTAACTTCAATATCAACAGTATCATCAATTTGATATTTAGGGCTATATTCTTTAGCTCCTTCTAGTGATATTTCATTGGCATCCTCAAATACTTCTTCTACAACTGTTTTTTGACCATAAATATGTATTTCACCTGTTTCTCTATTCATTGACACTTTTACACTTTGGTTACTATTAGATAGAGTAGCAAAATTCTTCTTATATGCTGCAACTAATGCATCCTCAATAGTTTCAAAAAGTAAATCTTCACTGATTCCCTTTTGTTCTACAATTTCTCTCAATGCTTCAATAAATTCCTGATTCATTTTAACTTCCTCCTTACAGCACCGGTTTCAAACTCACAATGGAAATCTTTTCTTTCGGAATAGATATATTATTCCCATCATATTCAATTTCTATTTGCACATCCGAAAATCCTAATAAATTGCCTTCAATTTTTTTTGTTCCCTCATATAGACTATTTAAATTAATTAATACGTTTTGGCCTATATATTTTTTCAGATGATTGTCATCATATAAAATTCTCTCAATTCCTGGAGAGGAGACTTCTAAACAGTAACTATCAGTTATTAGATCTTCTACATCTAATATTTCACTTACAGCTCTACTTGTTTTTTCACAATCTTCTAACGATATCCCATTAGAACTATCTATATAAATCCTCAAGAAATTTTCTCCTGATTCTTTTACATACTCCAAATAATATAATTCGCAATTATTTTTTTCTGCTATTGGTTGAATTATTTTTCTAAGTTTTTGCAACAAGGCATTTTTCATTTTAACACCCTCCTTTTATAAAAATTTTCTACAATTATTACATAATTAATCGTAATATTATAATTAAAACGCAACCATGAGTTGCGTTTCAATAAATAGAGAGTAGGACGAGCCTACTCTCTTGAAATAAAATTACCAACGGTAACTAATATATATTATTCTATCATATAAAATTTGCTATTTCAAGGGTTAATTGCATTTAGCTAAAAAAACGACAACTGATTTGTATCAGGTAGTTCTTTTAAACACCCATGATTATCTAAGGACTCAATAACTGTTTTGGAAACCTTGCAGCGAATTCTCAAATCTTCTTTAGATATAAACTCCCCTTCAGGTCTTTCCAAAACTATGCTTTTAGCGGCATTTTCACCTACACCTTCAAGCCCGCTTAGTGGAGGCCTTATCGCGTCATCTTCAATTGTAAATTTAACTGCCTCAGACTTATAAAGATCTACATTTAATAATTTTATCCCTCTTTTATACATTTCAAAAGATAACTCCAGCGCTGTAAGAAGTCCTTTTTCTTTCATACCTATGTCCTTACCTAGAGCTGTTAGTTCATCCATTTTAGCACTTATAGCACTCTCACCTTTTACAATCAAATTAGCATCAAAGTCATCTGCTCTTATAGTAAAGAAAGTAGCATAGTATTCCTTTGGGTAATAAACCTTATAATATGCTATTCTTACCGCCATCATTACATATGCAACTGCATGTCCTTTAGGAAACATGTACTTTATCTTTTTACATGACCCTATATACCAATCTGGCACGTCATGCTCTCTCATTACTTTCTCATCGTCTTCCGTAAGCCCTTTACCTTTTCGTACCTTCTCCATGATAGTAAAAGCAGTCTTAGGTTCAAGATTTTTCTGCATTAGATAAACCATTATATCATCTCTTGTAGAAATACAATCTTTAAGTGTAGTAAATCCTTCTTTAATATAATATTGTGCATTATTAATCCATACGTCAGTACCATGAGAGAGTCCAGAAATTCTAACCAAGTCTGAAAAAGATTTAGGCTGTGTATCTAAAAGCATTTGTCTAACAAATTTCGTACCAAATTCTGGAACACCGTAACTTCCTACTTCACAGCCCAACTCTTTAATGGTGAGCCCCAGTGCCGCAGGAGATGTAAATAAACTTATTACACTCGGATCTGATAGTGGAATAGTTATAGGGTCGAGTCCAGTTAAATCTTGAAGCATTTTAAGCATTGTAGGATCATCATGTCCAAGAATATCCAGTTTCAATAGCCTTCCACTTATGGAATGATAATCAAAATGAGTTGTAATAATATCTGAATTTGGATCGTCAGCAGGGTGTTGTACTGGGCAAAAATTATGTATATCATTGTCACTTGGAACAACCATTATTCCACCTGGATGTTGCCCTGAGGTTCTCTTAACGCCAGTACACCCTAGCACAAGTCGTTCTATTTCAGCTTGAGGGACCATAACGTTTTTTTCTCCTAAATATTTTTTCACATAACCATAAGCAGTTTTGTCAGCAATTGTTCCAATTGTTCCAGCCTTAAAGGTATGCCCCTTTCCAAACAACACCTCTGTATACCTATGTATATCTGCTTGATTTTCACCTGAGAAATTCAAATCTATATCCGGTTCTTTATCTCCTTCAAACCCTAAAAAAGTTTCAAATGGAATATCATGACCATCTTTTTTATATAGTGCACCACAATTTGGGCACTCTTTATCAGGTAAATCAGCACCCGAACCAATAGATCCATCTAAAAAAAATTCGCTCTTTTTACAATCAGGACATACATAATGAGGTGGAAGCCCATTTACTTCTGTTATATTAGACATATTAGCTGCAAAAGAAGATCCAACTGAGCCTCTCGACCCTACTAAATAACCGTCAGCAATTGATTTTGCTACTAATTTTTCAGCTATTAAGTAAAGTACAGCATATCCATTATTTATAATAGAATTTAATTCCTTCTCCAATCTTTTTTCAACTACCTCTGGTAAGGAATCTCCATATATTGAATGAACTTTATCTGATGTCATCTTGCGGATGTCCTCTTCTGCACCTTCTATTTTAGGGGTATAAGTTCCATCTGGTATTGGTTTTATAACTTCTACCATTTCAGCAATTTTATTAGGATTACCAATTACAACTTCTCTGCATTTTTTTTCACCTAGATATGAAAATTCTTTTAACATTTCATTAGTAGTTTTAAAATATAGTGGCGGTTGATCATCTGCATCTGAAAAACCTTTGCCAGCCATTAAAATTTTTCTAAAAACTTCATCAGAAGCTTCTAAAAAATGTACATCACCTGTAGCAACTACAGGCAAATTATTTTTTTCTCCTATAGCACATATTTTTCTATTAATATCCATTAATTCACTTTCATCTTTTACTGTGCCATTTTTAATCATGAATTTATTATTTAGTAGAGGTTGTATTTCTAAATAATCATAGAACTTCACAATCTTCCTAATATCTTCTTCCGATTTTCCATGTAGAACTTCCTTATACACTTGCCCAGCTTCGCAGGCTGATCCTACTATAAGACCATCTCTATACTTCTCAATTAAGGTTTTAGGAAGCCTAGGTCTTCTATGAAAATGTTCTAAATTGGAAGCTGAAATAAGCTTGTAAAGATTTTTAAGACCTACTTGATTTTTTGCCAAAATAATCACATGATAAGTATTTGCCTTTTTTATATTAAAGTCACCTAAAAACTCTTTGTTTAAAGTATCTAAGTCAAAAATGTTATTTTCTTTAAGTAAACCAAAACAATGTAATAATATTTGCGCTGTGGCTTTAGCATCATCTACAGCTCTATGATGGTTCTCCAGGGTGATGCCCAAATGCTTAGCTACTACATTCAGCTTAAATGTTTTAAGGTCTGGAAGTAAATATTTAGCTAAAGGAATTGTATCCATAATTGCATTTTCAAACTTCAAATTCAACCTCTCTGAATTTTTTTTGATAAAAGATGTATCGAAGTCAGCATTATGGGCTACCACTACGCTACCACGTGCAAACTGTAAAAAATTAGGAAGCACTTCTTCAATAGAAGCAGAGCCTGCAACCATATCATTTGTAATTCCAGTTAGTTCAGTAATTTTATAAGGTATGTCTATCCCCGGATTTACAAATTCATTAAATCTATCTACTATTTTCCCATTTTCAACTTTAACTGCACCAATTTCAGTAATTCTATCATTTTCACTAGAAAGCCCTGTTGTTTCTAAATCAAAAACTACAAAACAATCATCTATATTTTCATTTTTACTATTAATAACAATTGGTACTCCATCGTCTACTAAATAGCCCTCTACACCATATATAACCTTTATTTTATTCTTTTTAGCTGCATCCATAGCTTCTGGAAAAGCTTGTACCACGCCATGGTCAGTTATCGCTACTGCGCAGTGCCCCCATTTAGCCGCTCTTTCTACAAGTTTAGCCGCAGGGCTTATCCCATCCATTGCACTCATTTGTGTATGCAAATGAAGTTCAACTCTTTTCTCCTGCGCAGTATCCATTCTTTCTATTTTCTTAAGTTTAATTATATCCCTAGCCATTACAACAACTTCTTTTGCGTAGGTATCATAACTTGCTTCTCCTCGCACCTTACAGAAAAGTCCCACTTTAATTTCGTCCATTATCTTTTCTACATCTTTAGGCTTTGGAAAACATTTCACTGTAATTGAACTTGAATAATCTGTAATATAGAATGTAATGATTATTCTACCCGTTTTTGTTTCAATTATTTTAATTTTAAAGATATCTCCACAGACACAGACTATTCCTGAAGCTTCATCTATCTCTCCTATCGCTATGGTCTCACTTTTTATATTTCTTCCCATTATAGTGTTTGCATCCGCTGCTTCATCTTTTCTGTAGCCCGGTTTGCTAAATTTATTTGTTTTATCATTATTTTGATTATTACTTTGAGGTTTGTCCTTCTTTTCTATATTAATATTTTTAATAATTTCTTTTATAATAACTTCATTTTCTTTTTCCTTTTTACCAAAATAATCTTCTTTAGAAAGTTTACTGTTATGTTCCAATTTCACTAATGAACTAACTCCAAACATATCATTTATAGTATCTTTTATAAGAATTTCTATGTTCTTATCTCTTAAAATTTTGCACATAAAATCATTTCCACACTGGATTTTTAGAGTGCCGTTTTCAATTATTCTAGAAGATTTAAGTAAACTATCCTTACTTGACGGCTGTGAGGTAGCTATTACATTTACAACATCTACCCAAAACTTATCTTTTATATCTTCTATAGTGGCATTTGACACATCTTTGTAGCAAATTAACTGTATATCCTCAAAACTACCTACTCGTTTTGAAATAATATTTTTGATTAGTAGCTTTTTATTATCATCTATATCCTCTAAAGATTTGATTAACACCCTTAATTTATTGCTTTTTTTAAGGTATTGAACTCTCAATACCTTAATATCAGCTGCTAATGTTTCTTCATTTAAGTTAAAATCATTTTTCAGCATTTCAGCTAAATTTACATTCATTAATATTCCTCCTGATAAGACATTTTAGGCACATGAAATCATCTCCTGGGTCGCTGCAACATCTTCGTAGAAGATGCATTAACGACTTCACAAGGAAATTTATACTCCAACTTAAGTTTTCTATTTGTTAGGGTAAGTAACTCCTACTTATAGAAGTAGGAGACTTTCCTTCTGAAATGTCGTTAAAATAACTTTGAATGTGCCTATAATTTATCTATCTCGCGAATAAGTTCTTCCACTAAATCTTCTTCTTTAACGGTTTTAATTATTTCACCTTTTTTAAATATGAGACCAACTCCGTTACCTCCGGCTATGCCAATATCAGCTTCTCTTGCTTCACCGGGGCCATTAACGATACATCCCATTATTGCAATCTTTATGTTCTTATTGCAACATTCTAATCTTTTTTCTACTTCATTTGCAATTTTAATAAGATTAATTTGAGTTCTACCACATGTTGGGCATGATACAAATTTAATTCCATCATCTATATACCCTAAGGATTTCAGGATTTCTATGCCGACTTTAACCTCGTCTACTACATCCCCCGTTAGTGACACCCTTATAGTATCTCCAATCCCCTCAGCTAAAAGCGCCCCAATACCTATACTTGATTTTATTGTCCCTCTCCATGTAGTTCCAGCCTCAGTAACACCGAGGTGTAGCGGATAATCTACTTTACCTGATAATAATTTGTAACTTTCAATCATCATGACCACATCTGACGATTTTATAGAAATAACTATGTCATAAAAATTAAAACTTTCAAGTATTTTAACATGTCTTAACGCACTTTCAACTAGTGCCTGCGCGCATACATGACCATACTTTTCAAGAATATCTTTTTCTAGTGATCCTGAATTCACACCAATTCTAATGGGAATGCCATTCTCTTTAGCTGCTTCTGCGACTAATTTTATTTTATCGCGGCTTCCAATATTACCTGGATTAATTCTTAATTTGGATATCCCGTTCTCAATAGATTTTAAAGCTAGCCTATAGTCAAAATGAATATCTGCCACAAGTGGTATGTGAATTCTTTTCACTATGTTCTTAACAGCCTCAGCCGCTTGCATATCTGGGACTGCGCATCTTACAATGTCACACCCTACCTTTTCTAGCTGAAGAATTTGATTTACTGTAGCTTCTACATCCCTTGTGTCTGTATTGGTCATCGACTGTACTGCTATCTTTGAATCTCCACCTATATACACATTTCCAACTCTAATCTTCTTCGTTTTGCGCTCCCTCATAGTCTTCATCTCCTAGAATTTTAGCGGACTAACTATATCCTTAATAACTACTAACACCATAAATGCCATTAAAAACATAAATCCAATGTAATTTATAGTTGCAACTTTATTATCATCTAATTTTTTACCTGATATTATTTCAAATAACAACATAAAAATCCATCCTCCATCTAGTGCTGGGAAAGGTATTATATTGAATATTCCTAATTGCACACTCATTAATGCAGTAAAATACATTAAGGTTGTAATTCCAGCTTGTGCCGCTTTTCCAGAAAATCTTATTATGCTTATTGGTCCTCCGACATCATTTGCTGAAACCTTCCCGTGGAATACGTTACCGAAAAATTCAAAAATTTGTTTTACAGTATTACCAATTTGATCAAATCCATAAATCACAGCTTTGCCAGGGTTCATTTTTTTCTCAACCATAGAAGGAGAGACTCCTACAAAAAATAATTTTTCTTTCACGTTCTTAATGGGTTTAAGGGTGATTTTTTCTACTTTTGAATTTCTTACTATTTCAATATCCATACTTTCACCTTTAGAAACAAAAATCTCATTTTGAACTTGATCCCATCTATCTATTTTAGTCTTATTAATCTTAGTAATTTCATCTCCAACTTGTATCCCAGCTTTCATGGCTGGACTATTAGGTACCAACTCCCCAATTATTGGTAATATGTATCCTTTAGACGCACCTACCATAGCAAATAAAACTACTGCCAATATTAAATTCATAATTGCTCCAGCAGAAACTATGCTTAGTTTTTGACCCGGGGTTTTATTTGTGAAAGATCTCGGATCATTACTTTCTCCATCTTCCCCTTCCATTTTAACATATCCTCCAATAGGAAATGCCTTAATCAAATACTCCGTTTCTTTTCCTTTAATTCCAAAGATTTTAGGTCCCATCCCTAAAGAAAATTCACTTACTTTTACTCCATTTAGCTTACATAGAATAAAATGACCTAATTCATGTATTATAATCAGAAGACTAAATGCTAACATAGCCATAATAAAGTATGGTATGTTTGCTATAATATTACTCATAATAATTTTCCTCCCTACTCTTTATCATAATTATTTCTTACATATTCTCTTACCTTTAAGTCAATTTCTAAAATTTCTTCTAAATCTGGATTAATATTATGCTCAAATTTATTCATGCATTTTTCTATAATATCTTCTATTATAAGATACTTAATTTTATAATCCAAAAATAATTCAACAGCTACTTCATTAGCAGCATTCATAATAGCAGGCATATTTCCGCTCATTTCACCTGCTTTATAGGCTAATTTAAGACATTTGAACGTATCCATATCCGGTTTTTCAAAAGTTAAATTACCCATATTATAAAAGTCCAATTTATCGATAACAGCATTATTTCTTTCAGGATAGTTTATAGCATATTGAATAGGAAGTCTCATGTCAGCAGAACTCATTTGTGCTATTACACTTGCATCCATGTATTCTACCATAGAATGTATTATACTTTGAGGATGAACTACCACTTGTATATTTTCGTAATCTACCCCAAATAACCAGTGTGCCTCTATAACCTCTAGGCCTTTATTCATAAGTGTTGAGGAGTCAATAGATATTTTTCTACCCATTTCCCATTTAGGATGTTTAAGCGCCTCTTCCGGTTTTATTTCTATTAATTGTTGCTTATTTTTGCCTCTAAACGGACCACCTGATGCGGTTATTATTATTTTGTTAACAGATTCCGACTTATTACCCTGTAGACATTGAAAAATAGCACCATGTTCTGAATCAACCGGTAAAATATTTACATGATTTTTTTTAGCAGCATCCATTACTAGTCCACCTGCTGCAACTAGTGTCTCTTTATTAGCTAAAGCAATATCCTTACCAGCATTAATTGCTTTCATAGTGGGAACTAAGCCTATCATACCCACAACTGCGGTTACTACAATATTAACTTCAGGTAGTGTACTTATATAATTTAGTCCCTCCAGTCCCTGCAATATTTTTGTTGAATATTTTTTTAGCATGCAATGTTTTTTAAGTTTTAATGAAGCCGCCTCGTCCATCATGGTAACATATTTAGGCTTAAATTCTTCTATGATGGGTATAATCTTCTCATAATTGGTGTTAGCAGAAATTCCCACAATAGTGAAATTTTCAATATCATTTCGAATAACATCTAAAGTTTGAGTTCCTATCGACCCAGTAACTCCTAAAATAGTAATCTTCTTCATGTACTCTCTCCATTCACGTAATTCTGTTATTTATACTTCAAAATCTTGTTTTTTCCTTTAATTTCACACTTATAAATTTACCTGTTTTTTTTAGTAAGCAATTCTTCTACAGCATATAATATAACATATTTATGTTCTAAAATAAAGTAACTAGTAATATTTACAAATATATGGGTAATTATTTCACATATATTATATAGTGCTCCTTTTGATTATATTCATTAATCAACGCAGATATTAATATAAAATATAACCCAATTATTATTTTAAAATTTTACGTAATAATAAAATCATATATTGCCAGTAATGCTAATTTACAACTAATTGTTTATCTGCATTCTGTTCAATATATGATTTTATTAATCACTAAAGTATATTAGATCATCTCCTGCGGAGGTGCACTATTAATTTCTTGTACCTTTAGTATATATGAATTTAAATTACTAATATAAATGTAATATAATAAAATGCTACCACAGACACAAATAGAATACTATCAAACCGATCTAAAACTCCACCATGTCCTGGAATAAGGCTACTGTAATCTTTGGCTCCTACAAATCTTTTTATAGATGACGCAATTAAATCTCCAAGTTGTCCGAAACTGCCACAAAGAACGCCAATTATAGCGTAATGATATAATTGAATAGGTACACCATATTTTGAAATAACATAGCCATAAATTGTACACCCTATAGTGCTGCCTAAAAGGCCTCCTATTGAGCCCTCAATTGTTTTATTAGGGCTAACTTTAGGGCAGAGCTTATGTTTGCCACCTTTACCTAAAAATCTTCCACAATAATAGGCTGACGTATCACAGACCCACGAGCAAATAAATATAATCCAAACTAAATATTGACCGTAGGTTTTATTGTTTATAAACACTATAAAACTAAAAAATACTGCCACATATAAAAATCCGAATATAGTGAGGGCCACATCAACAAAATTATATTTTGTATAAATCACCGGAATACATAATAGTAAAAGAATTGTTACTATTAAAATGTATACATTAAAACTTGCTGAAAAATCCTTGCTCATATTCAAGTAATATACTATACATAAAATATATCCTATAATTCCAATTGGCTTATAGTGTTTTTTTCTAGAAACTTTATAGAACTCATACATTCCAAAAAGCGAAAGTACCATTACACTATATTTTAAGTACTCTCCACCTAAAATTAAAAATATTATTAACGGAGCTAACATCAGTGCTCCTATATATCTATTATTCATAATTTTCTCCTCTATTTAACCTTTCCAAATCTTCTGTCTCTTTTTTGATAATTTAATATTGCACATTTCAATTGCTTCTCATGAAAATCCGGCCAATTAATATCTGAAAACCAAAGTTCTGAGTATGCACTCTGCCATAGTAAAAAATTACTTAATCTTAACTCCCCACTAGGTCTTATTATAAGGTCTGGGTCGGGCATTTCTTTTGTATACAAATACTTTGAAAATAAACCCTCAGTTATTTCATCTTCATATATTTTTTTATTCTTCAAATCTAAACAAATTTCTTTTACAGCATCTACTATTTCGTTTCTTCCTCCATAATTTAAAGCTAGATTTAAAATTAACCCCTTATTATTCTTTGTCCTTTCATAAGCAGAGTTTAATTCCGTTATGCAAATCTGTGGTAATTTTGATATGTTACCAATAGAATTGATAACAACATCATTGGCGTTCAATTCCTCGAACTCATTTTTTAAATATTCTACTAATAATTTCATTAGAGCGTCTACTTCTTGTAAAGGTCTATTCCAATTTTCAGTTGAAAATGCGTATAATGTTAAATATTTAACCCCTAATTTGTTGCACTCTTTTACAATTCTTCTTATTGCTTCTACTCCAGCCTTATGTCCAAGTGCTCTCGGCAAATTACGCTCCTTAGCCCATCTACCATTCCCATCCATTATAATTGCAATATGTTCAGGTATTCTCGACATATCTAACTCAATATTATTACTTGTACTTTTATTTTTTTTAAAAAAAGCGAATAATGTTTTCAATAAAATTCCCTCCTTTTTATTAGTTATATTATAATCTTAAATAGAACCTGCATAACTGCAGGTTCTATTTAAAATTATATATTAAACGGCCATTACTTCTTTTTCTTTAACCTCTATTAATGTATCTATTTCTTTAATAAATTTATCTGTTTCTTTTTGGATGATATCTTCTGATTTTTTAGCTTCATCCTCAGTAATTTCGGTGTTTTTTTTCAAAGCCTTAATTTTATCATTAGCATCTCGCCTAATAGATCTTATAGCTACCTTAGCATCTTCTCCTGTTTTCTTTACAGTTTTAATTAAAACTTTTCTTGTTTCTTCTGTAAGTTCAGGAATAATTAATCTAATTGCTGATCCATCACTTGATGGGTTTAATCCTAAATCGGATTTCAATATAGCTCTTTCTATATCTTTCATAGAAGATTTATCCCATGGCTGGATAAGTAATACTCTAGGTTCCGGTGCTGAAATGTTTGCTATTTGATTTAATGGCATAAGACTTCCATAACATTCAACATGAACCCTATCTAGCATTGTAGCATTTGCTCTCCCTGCTTTCATACCTGAAATCTCATGTTTAAAAACAGCAATAGTTTTATTCATTTTTTCATCAGCAATACTAATAATTTGTTTAATCATAGAATTCCCTCCATTTTATATTGATTCTTTAGTACAATCTGATACTAAAGTACCAATTTCTTCTCCTAAAATTGCTCTTTTTATATTTTCAGGATTATCTAGTCCAAAAACTAATATAGGTATATTATTGTCCATACATAATGATGTAGCCGTAGAATCCATAACTTGTAGACCTCTTTCAAGAACATTAAGATATGTAAGATTATCAAACTTCTTCGCATCATTATATTTATGAGGATCCTTATCGTAAACTCCATCTACTTTTTTAGCAAGCAAAATTACTTCAGCTTCTATTTCTGCCGCCCTAAGTGCCGCTGTTGTATCTGTTGAAAAATATGGATTGCCTGTACCAGCTGCGAATATAACAACCCTACCTTTTTCTAAATGCCTCATAGCTCTTCTTCTTATAAATGGTTCTGCTACCGCCTTCATTTCAATGGCAGTTTGTACTCTAGTATTTACGCCTATATTCTCCAAAGAGTCTTGAAGCGCTAATGCATTAATGCAAGTTGCCATCATTCCCATATAATCCGCAGTAGTCCTGTCCATGCCTTCACCACTTCTACCACGCCATATGTTTCCGCCTCCAACAACTATGCCTATCTCAACACCTAACTCAACCAATTCTTTTATTTGAAGTGCTATCTCATTTGTAATTTCAAAGTCTATTCCAAATCCTTTTTCACCAGCTAAAGCTTCTCCTGAAATCTTTAACATAACTCTTTTATATTTAGCAACCTCCATAAACATTATACCTCCAATTTATAGTATTACTTATTTTAAAAAAGAGAACACGTAGTGTTCTCTTTAATTGTTATTTACCCTGTACTTGTCTTTGAACTTCTTCAGCAAAGTTTTCTTCCTTCTTTTCTATGCCTTCTCCTCTTTCAAATCTCACATATCTTGTTATAGTTATGTCAGCACCAAGTTTTTTAGATTCTTCTTGAAGATATTTTTTAATAGTATAGTCAGCATTTTTAACCCAAACTTGTTCAAGCAAGCAAACTTCTTTATAATACTTATTTACTCTACCCATAACCATTTTTTCAATGATTTTTTCTGGTTTTCCTTCGTTTATTGCTTGTACTCTGTATATTTCTTTTTCTTTTTCTAAAGTTTCACTATCAACACAAGTGTTATCTAAGAATAAAGGACTAGTAGCTGCAATTTGCATTGCAACATCTTTAGCAATCGTAATTAATACATCATCTTGTTTTGCGCAAGCGAGTTCTACTAAAACACCTATTCTTCCGCCACCGTGAATATAGCTTTGAACTATACCATTTTCAATAGAAAACTTTTGAAATCTTCTTACAGACATGTTCTCGCCCAATTTTGCTATTAAAGCTGTTACGGCATCCGTAACAGTAATTGCTTCATCAGCTATGTATTTTTCAGAAACTAATTCATCAATAGTAGTTGAAGTAGTTTGTACTGCTTGCATTGTTATGTTTTTCGCTAAAGTAACAAAATCTTCATTATCAGCTACAAAATCCGTTTCGCAATTAACCTCTACAACAGATCCAACTTTCATGTCATCTGAAATATATGAGTTTACTAATCCTTCTGCAGCTATTCTTCCAGATTTTTTTGCAGCTGCTGCTAAACCTTTTTCTCTTAAAAGTTCAACCGCTTTTTCTATGTCACCCTCTGTTTCACTTAGAGCCCTTTTACAATCCATCATACCGGCTCCAGTTTTTTCTCTTAACTCTTTAACCATACTTGCACTAATCATTATTATTTCCTCCTATTCCTATCTAATTTAAAAGGTAAATGAAAGAATTAACTTTCACCTACCCCCCAACTGTTATATCAATAATTATATTATTAGATAAATATAGTTACTATTATTCAGCTAATTGTTCACCTTGTCTGCCTTCTATAATAGCATCAGCTAATCTTTCAGTTATTAATTTAACTGCTCTTATAGCATCATCATTACCTGGAATTACATAATCAACTTCATCTGGATCACAGTTTGTGTCAACTATTGCAACTACAGGAATTCCAAGAATTTTAGCTTCAGAAATCGCATTCTTTTCTTTTCTTGGATCTACAACAAATAGAGCTCCAATTTTATTTGCATCCATGCTTCTTATTCCGCCTAAATTCTTTTCTAGTTTTTCTCTTTCATTTAGAAGGTGACTAACTTCTTTTTTTGGAAGAACTTCAAATATTCCGTCTTCTTCCATTTTAAATAACTCTTCTAATCTTTGTATTCTTGTTTTAATTGTTTTAAAGTTTGTTAACATTCCACCTAACCATCTATTGTTTACAAAATGCATTCCTGCTCTTACTGATTCAAATTTAATAGCTTCTTGAGCTTGTTTTTTTGTTCCTACAAATAGAACATCCTTACCTTCTTCAGATACAGATTTTATGAAATCATATGCCTCATCTATTTTTCTAACTGTTTTTTGTAAATCGATAATGTATATACCATTTCTTTCTGTAAATATGTATGGTGCCATTTTAGGATTCCATCTTCTAGTTTGATGTCCGAAGTGAACACCTGCCTCTAATAATTGTTTCATTGAAATAACTGCCATTAATAATAACCTCCTTGGTTTTTACCTCCATCACCATCATCTTATTGAAGTCCAAATATCGGAACCCTTCCATAATCAAGCAATGTGTGTATTTTCTTACCTACATAGTATATCACAATGTGATAATGTATTCAATATTTTTTTTAATAAAATTGAAATACTTGTTTCATCTATATTTATATTTTAATAATTAAAAACAATTTAAGGCAGAACAAAATTGCTCTGCCTCAAATTATTTTATTTTTTTAAGCTCGTCAATTAGCTTCTCATTTAATATTTTGATATGAGTACCCTTCATTCCAAGTGATCTTGATTCTATTACTCCTGCACTTTCAAATTTTCTAAGTGCATTAACAATAACAGATCTAGTTATTCCAACTTTGTCTGCTATTCTAGATGCTACTAACAAGCCTTCAATTCCGTCTAATTCATTGAAAATATGTTGTACAGCTTCTAGTTCAGAATAAGATAGTGTTCCAATAGCAAGTTGCACTACTGCTTTTTTCCTTTCTTCTTCTTCTATCAAATCATTTTTAGCTCTCAAAATCTCAAGTCCAACTATAGTAGCACTATATTCAACTAAGACTAAATCATCATCTGTAAACTCTTTATCAAATCTAGCAAGTAAAAGAGTACCTAATCTCTCTCTGTTACCATTTATCGGTACTATGGTGGATAATTTATTTTCTATTGAGCATTCCCTATCATCTTGGAATACACAAATATTTTTATTCGTAAGATTAGCCCTTGTTTCGTTGACATTAAGCAAACTATTATTGTAATTTTCCGGAAATCTCATATTTTTTATAATTTCATCCTTTACGATTTCACATTCAAATCCGCTTGATAAATTATAACCCAATATTTTTCCTTTTCTGCTAATAATATATACATTACATTGCAATACATCGCTTAGCAAATTACAAATATCATCAAAAACTACTGGCTCCGTTCCTGATTTTTGCAATATTTTATTTAGCATTCTTGTTTTAGCTAATAGTGACACAATATTCCTCCTCATTTATGTTATAAAACACAATCTATATTATTTAATCCAATTCATAAATCTATCTTGCTTTAGCATAAGCAAAATTCAAAATATTTCAAATTTTTAGAATCGTTCCTTGTCCACTTAATACTATCACAACATTCATGCTATATCAACAGTGTTTTTTAAATTTCGACATTATATTTATTAAATTCTAGTAAATTTTTGACTTATTGTATAAATTTTACTTTTCCTCACTACTCTCTTCCCTATTTTCTTCGACTTTGTATTCCTTATGTTTACATTCTTTATTAGAACATTCCATATAATCGCCTTTAGTTTTACTATATCTTTTTAACATATATGTACCACACTCAGAACATTTTATTTCGGTAGGCTCAAACCAGCTTACAAAATCACATTCTGGATAATTACTGCATCCAAAAAATCTAGTTCCTTTCTTACTTCTTCTTTCTAAAATTTTCCCGCCACATTTAGGGCATGGAAGTTCTAGTTCTTTAGTAATTGCTTTTGTATTTTTGCATTCTGGGTAACCAGGGCATGCCATGAAATCACCAAATCTTCCATGTTTTATTACCATTAACTTGCCACATTTATCACATTCTACGTCTGTAACTTCATCTTCTATTGTGATTTTAGCTATCTCTTTTTCAGCAATTTCAATATCTTCTTTTAATGGTGTAAAAAATTCACTAACTATATTTTGCCACTTTTCCTGTCCTTGTTCTATATAATCTAAATTATTCTCCATTTGTGCTGTAAATTCAATATCCACTATCTGTTTAAAGTATTCACTTAAAATGTCATTCACAATATTTCCTATTTCTGTAACTTCTAAAATCTTTTGGTCTTTTTCTACATACTTTCTATTTAGAAGAGTTGTAATAATAGGTGCATAAGTACTAGGTCTTCCTATGCCATTTTCTTCTAATGTTTTTACAAGAGATGCCTCAGAAAATTTAGCAGGTGGCTGAGTAAAATGCTGCTTTCCTTCGGTTTTTTCACATTGCAGAATGTCTCCTTCATTCAATTCTGGAATTTTCAAAGTATTTTCTTCTTCATCTGGCTCTTCATCATAAATTTTTCTGAATCCATCGAAGGATACTTTAGACCCCGATGCCTTAAACACATAGTCTCCATTTACTATATCAATAGATATGGTATTTAGTAAACATGATTCCATTTGACTTGCTACATATCTATTCCAAATTAATTTATATAGTTTGTATTGTGGAGCTTTAAGAGTTTTTTTTGCTATCTCTGGCGTTATTTCAACATAAGAAGGTCTAACAGCTTCATGAGCATCTTGTATGTTTTTTTTACTTTTGTATATTCTAGGGGTACTCGGATAGTACTTCTCCCCATATTTACTCTCAATAAATTCTTTCGCATTTATTTGAGCTTCTTCAGCTATTCTAGTAGAATCAGTTCTCATATATGTAATTAATCCCACTGTTCCATGTCCTTCTATCTCCATACCTTCATATAATTGTTGCGCAATAGACATAGTTCTTTTAGTTGCAAAATTAAGTTTTCTATATGCATCTTGCTGCAATGTACTTGTTATGAATGGTGGTAATGGTTTTCTAGTCTTCGATGATTTCTTTATTTTGCTTATAATGAATTCTTTTTCCTTAAGTTCATTAATGACATTATCACTTTCTTCTTTAGAATTCATTTCAACTTTTTCTTTACCCTTAGAAGCTAATTTAACATTTAATTTCTGAGAATCTCCTTCTTTGTACAACTCGCATTCTATAGTCCAATACTCTTTGCTTATAAATTTTTCTATTTCCTTTTGTCTGTCACAGATTATTTTAAGTGTAACTGATTGAACTCGACCTGCACTAAGTCCCCATTTAACTTTTCTCCAAAGTATAGGACTAATTTCATATCCAACCAATCTATCAAGTATACGCCTTGCTTGTTGGGCATCCACAAGCGTCGCATTTATTACCCTTGGCGACTTTATAGCGTTTTTAACCGCTGTTTTGGTTATCTCATTGAATTCTATCCGACACTTATCTTTTTCATCTATTTTTAAGGCTTTTGCTAAATGCCAAGCTATAGCTTCACCCTCCCTATCAGGATCTGTTGCCAAATAAATCTTGTCGCTTTTTTTTGCTTCTTTTCTTAGTTTCGAAAGAAGTTCTCCCTTACCACGGATAGTTATATATTTAGGTTCATAATTATTTTCTATGTCAACCCCCAATTGGCTTTTTGGCAAATCTCTAACATGCCCCATGGACGCCTCAACTACATAACTACTTCCTAAATATTTTTTTATAGTTTTAGCTTTAGCCGGCGACTCAACTATAACAAGTTTTTGTCCCATCTTATCCCCTCCATCAATGTATTCTAATATAGTTAATATATATTTACTTATATTTTGTCATTTACTTTTACATAATAGTTTCCTGATAGACATAATATTTCATTTTTAATCTGCATTTCAAATAATACCTCATATAATTGTTTTATGTCAATGTTAGTTATTCTAATAATATCGTTTATATGTAGTGGACTATCATTTATAATGCTATATATCTTTTTGTTAATTTGACTATTAAAAGACCGCACAGTGGTTTTTTTTTGATTCTTCATCTCTATCCCCATTAAATTAAATATATCATCAGAACAAGTCATAGGGTATGCTCCATCCTTAATTAATTTATTGGTTCCTTTGCTTTCATATGAAAATATAGAGCCTGGCACAGCCATAACATCTTTGCCTTGTTCGAGTGCTAAATTTGCAGTAATTAAAGATCCACTTTTTTCACCAGCCTCTATTACAATAATAATATCACCGAGAGCGCTTATTATTCTATTCCTTTGGGGAAAGTTGTAAGCATGTGGTGGTGTTCCTGGTAAAAACTCTGAAATAACAGCACCTTTTTCAATTATCTCATTGAAAATTTTAAGATTTTCTTTTGGGTATACTATATCTAACCCTGAACCTAAAACTGCACAAGTATAGCCTTCGCCTTCTAAACAACTTTCATGGGCAAAAGTGTCAATGCCCTTAGCCATTCCGCTAATAATGTTAATATTATTAGCACATAAATCCGAGCATATAATTTTAGTAACATCCTTACCATAATTTGAATACTTCCTCGAACCAACTATAGAAATATTGAATCCATCCTCTAATGGCAATATGTTTCCTTTATAAAATAACGCAAATGGTGCATCATCATAATTTTTTAATTTTTTAGGATATTCCTCTTCTAAATAAGTAACTGATTTTATTTCATTAACCTCTAATTTTTTTTTTACATTATCAATTTCACCCTCATTCCAAGCATCTGTAAGTACGTCAATTAAATTATTTTTAAAATATTCTGTTTTTTTATTATGTACACCATAATACCATATTTTTTCTGTATTATGAAAATCATTTATTAATTTCAGTTTATTTTTAGGGGATAATTTAATTAAAGAAAACCATATATCATAGTCATTCATTTTTTTCACTCTACCTCCACTAACTTAAATTTATTTTTTTATATTACCAATTAAATCATCTCCTGCGGAGCTGAAACATCTTCACAGAAGATGCATTGACGACTTCAGAAGGAGATTTACACTCCCACTGAAGTTTTCTCTTTGTTATAGTATGGAACTCCCACTTATAGAAGTGGGAGACTTCCCTTCTGAAATGTCGTTAAACTATCTTTTCATCTATAAATTTTCTATATTGCATAGCTTCAATTATATGTTTATCTAAGATATTCTCACTTTCATCTAAATCTGCAATAGTCCTTGCTACCTTAAGAATTCTAGAATAAGCTCTTGTGCTTAGAGTAAATTTATTATACATTAATTCCATGATTTTACTAGCTTTATTATCTAAATGGCAGTACCTTTTAATTAGCTTTTGGCTCATCTCTGCATTACAGTGAATTTCTTCCGTTCTAAATCTTTTTTCTTGAATATCTCTTGCTACCTCTACTCTTTTTTTAATAACATTAGATTTTTCACTACTTTTCCCACTAGCTATTTTATTATAAGGCAGAGCATTTACTGCTGTAAATATATCAATGCGGTCTAGAAGTGGGCCTGATAGTTTACTCAAATACCTTCTTCTTTCATAATCACTACAACTACATCGCTTCTCATAAGATCCGTAATATCCACAAGGACATGGATTTAAGGCACTTACAAACATAAAGTTTGATGGATATTCTACAGTTCCATTTATTCTTGAAATATTAATTTTTCTATCCTCTAAAGGTTGCCTTAGTATTTCTATTACATTTTTTTTAAATTCTAATATTTCATCTAAAAACAATACTCCTTTATGCGCTAAAGAGATTTCTCCAGGTATTAACTTATTTCCACCACCAACCAAAGCAATTCGTGATATAGTATGATGCGGACTCCTAAAAGGTCTTTGCAGAATAATCCCTCCATTATCACCAAGATTTCCAGAAACACTATAAATTTTAGTAACCTCAAGTGATTCCTCTTGACTTAAAGATGGTAGTATAGTAGGAATTCTCTTAGCCATCATGGATTTACCTGAACCAGGTGGACCATACATAAGTAAATTATGATTTCCTGCAGCTGCTACTTCAATAGCACGTTTTGAGCTTTCTTGTCCCATAACGTCTTCATAATCTAACTCTTCATTTATTAATATTTCTAAATCATTGCACTGCTTATAAGGCAACAAGTCCTTATAAGTTAAAAAACTCACTACTTGATTTAAATTATCTAAAGGAAATATCTTTGCAGATTTAACAAGACTACATTCTTTTGCGTTGTTACTAGGAACAATAAATTTTTCAATTCCGTTTTCTATTCCTTCCATAACCACAGGTAATGAGCCTCTTACTTTTCTTAACTTTCCAGACAAAGATAATTCTCCTATAAAAAGATAATCGTTAATATCATTAACAATAATTTGTTTAGTTGCCAGAAGTATCCCTATAGCTATAGGCAAATCAAATAGAGACCCTTCTTTTTTTAAATCTGCTGGTGCTAAATTTATAGTTATTCTATTTACTGGAAAATCAAACCCTGAGTTTAGTATTGCAGAACGTACTCGCTCTTTTGATTCTTTAACTGCAATATCTGCAAGTCCAACAATGTTTAAAGCAGGCAACCCTCGAGTGATATCAATTTCAACAGTAACTATAACCCCTTTAATTCCTGTAAAAGCAGCAGACATAATTTGTATTGCCATATTATCACCTTAACCTTTATTATTACTTCTATTTCATAATTATTGACAAAATAATTTTCTGTAGACTCATTATTCATATAATTTAGTTCATTAAAGCTTTTTATTTTAAACAAAAAACAAAAAACACAGGCATAATAACTTTACCTGTGCTATAAGTTGGGTTAAATCTGACCTAATACAATGCATCCAAACTTAGATACCATGCTACTTATTCCGTTAATTTTTACATAACCCTCATTTTTTATTTAAGAGTAATACTGATTTTACAGCTTCTCTAATCTCTTCATATGATGTGCATCTGCAAATATTGGATTGAAGCCATTCCTCAATAGTTTCGTCATCTGCATCCGGGTGAATGGTTATAAGTCCATAACAGTTCATTATGAAACCTGGAGTACAATATCCACATTGAAAACTCCATTTATCTATAAAAGCTTTTTGAATTGGCTCTTCTTTTAAGCCCTCAATAGTGGTCACTTTATGTCCAATAGCTTCAACAGCTAGCATAATACATGATTTAACAGGCAATCCATCTAAGAGTACAGTACATGTACCACAATCTCCATTTTCGCACCCAGCCTTTGCTCCAGTTAGTCCCAATTGTTCTCTAAGCACCCTAAGTAGGGTATCCGCAGGCCTAATAACTAACTTTCTCTTTTCGCCATTAATATTGAGTTCTATTTTTGATGTCTCAATATATGATATCATTTCCCTTCACCATCCAGTATTTCCAAAGTATAATCTAGCAAATTTCTTAATACGAACTTCTTATATCCAGAGGAACCTTGCATATTGCCCAATATAGGAGCAGGCAAATGACTTATCGCCTGTTCTATCCTTTTCTCCTTTGAAACATTTTTGTTATTTATATACCCTTCCATTTCTATAGACCTAAATGGAAAAGCACAGACCCCGCTAAATGCCATTTGAATATTATTGTGTTTCCTAAGTGCAGCCATACTAATTAAAGGGTACCCTATCTTTTCTTGTTTGGTCTTCTTTATACATATATTAGGCAAATCGGAATAACTCACATCTGTTGTCAATTGAAAAAGCAATTCTCCTTTTTCCAGTTGAAGACTTTGATTAAAAGCACGATTTATTGGAACTATCCTTTTACCTTTTTCTCCATATATAACTGCATTGCTATCTGCAATTAAATAGCCTAAAATCGCTTCCTTATATATGATTTTACCACAAATATTCCCTCCTACAGTTATCAAATTACGCGATGTATGATCTGCCGGAAAGTTTGCTGTCTTACTCAAGAATGGGATTAATTTATTCTCGGCAATGCGAGCAAGCGTAACTGCAGCTCCTATTACTAGCTGGTCGCCTCTTTTTTCAAATACATTGCACTCAGAAATTCCTTTAGTGTCTATTACTGCCTTTGTAGATATATCATTTCTCCTTGCCATAGTGATTATTTCTGTACCACCCGAATAATATAAAGGCTCCTTACCGCTCTGGCGAAGATTGTGATACAGTTCTACTGCCTCATCTAATGAATCAGGTTTATAATACTCAAAATCCAATGCAATCATTATTGTCCTCCCTCTTTTGCTTTCCATATGAACTCAGGAGTTAACGGCAATTGGTTAAGGGGGACCTTTGCCGCATAAGATAAGCTGTTTGCAAGCGCTGCTGGCATTCCAATTACACCATGTTCTCCAATTCCTCTTGCACCATATGGGGCGTCTATTTGTGGAGTTTCTATAAAGTCTACAAGATACTCTGGAGTTTCTCCAAATCTCGTAATTTCATATGTTCTTAGCTGCTTATTCTGAATAATGCCTTTATCCGTAAACAAAAATGCTTCTCTACTAGCAAAACTCAATCCCTGGTTCATACCACCAGAAATTTGACCTTTTGCAATCGCTGGATTAATAACCTTCCCTGCATCTATAACACAAGCTGCCTTTGTAATTTTGTAGGTATATTCCTTTTTATCAAATTCTACTTCTACAGCTGTTGCACCAACAGTCCACTCTGGACCTGGATTACCTTTGCCAGTTTCAGGATCTAATCCTGTTAGATGTTTTAAAACAAAACTTCCTCTTCCAATAACCTGTCCTCCAACTGAATTTCCATTGGGATAGGTATAGCCAAATGCTATTTTACTTATTTTTATTCCTATTTGGGGATTGTCTTTTAAAAATACTCTTCCCCAACCAACTTCCAGTTCATCGGTGGAACACCTTAAAGGAATAGCTGCTGTTATACATAGTTGATCAATGGCATCCTCAGCTGCTCTAAGTATTGCTCTACCAATCAGCAAAATAGTCCTGCTTGCAGCTGTTTTCCAGTGATCTGGAGATGTCTGAGTATTAACATCCATCACTACATGGATTTGATCTACATCCATTTTCATTTTTTCTGCTAATATCTGTGCCAAAGCTGTTTTAGTTCCCTGCCCCATTTCAACTGCACCACAAATAAGATTAATGCTTCCATCCGGATTAAAGGTAAGAATTGCTCCTCCTCCTGCATTTAAAGCTGTATTTGAATTCTTCCAGAAGAAGCTTATACCTTTAGCCTTCACTTTACCATCCTCGGTTTCAGCTATTCTTCCCTCTTCCCAATGTATTAGTTCAGATAACCTTCCAATACACTTCGGTAAATTTCCCAAATTACTTCTAGTGAGTAAAGTTTGAGTAGGGCTAGTATCCCCTGGTAATATTGCATTTCTTAATCTTAATTCTAAAGGATCCATCCCAATCTTATCCGCTAGTATATCGATTATTCTCTCTATTGGGAATGTAAGCTCCGCATGACCGAAGCCTCTGAAAGCTGCAGCATAAGGATGATTTGTATACATACACAATGAATCACACCATACATTTTCAATATTGTATGGCCCTGTACAGTCTATAGCAGCTGCCCTGCTTATAATTACCGCTCTATCTGAGTATGCACCTCCATCAAATAAATATGTTATCTTTACAGCAGTTAGCCTCCCATATTTTGTGCATCCTAGCTTAACTTTTGCATCAAGACCTATATGAACTGGAGATGTAATCATATCTTCTTCTCTTGTATTTGTAAGTTTAACTTGTCTTCCTCCAACCGCCTTTGAACACAAATAAGCAATGAATTCTAGCTGTACAGCTGTTTTACCTCCATAAGCCCCACCTACTAAAGGTACATTAACAATAACCTTACCAGGGTCAATTTTAAAGAAATCACTTATAAGCTTTTTTATTACAAAGGGTGCCTGAGAAGCAGAGTATATAATAACCCTACCATCCGGTAATATTTCTGCCCGTACACACCTGGTTTCCATAGCAGCATGATCTGAGGGTGGAAAATAAAAGCTAGCTTCGACAGTTACCTCACTTTTATCCAAAGCCTTTCTAATATCACCTTTTCTTATTTTAGTTCTGTTAGCAATATTTGTATTAGCTTCTGGCAGCGTATCATCTATAATTGTATATTGACCAAGATTTTCATGAACCAATGGGGCATCTTTTTTAAGAGCCTCGCCAGGAGAATTCACAACTTGCAAAGGTTTATACTGTATTTTTATAAGCAAAGCCGCTTTTTCAGCCTCGATTTCGCTATCAGCCACCACCACCGCCACGGGTTCACCATTGTATCTTACTTTATCTATTGCAATAGGAGGTCTATCAATAATAGTTGATCCTATAAGCTGCGGAAAGTACTTGCCTGTTATTACCGCCCTAACTCCTGGAGATTTTAATGAATCTGCATATTCAATAGATTTTATTTTTGCATGAGCATGAGGACTTGTTATCATTCTTGCATATAAAAGTCCTGGAATTTGATAATCATTGGTATATTTAGCCATACCTGTTACTTTATCTAAAGACTCTTTTCTAGGCACACTTTTACCTATATTATTTATTTTATGCATAGACTCTCCTTTAAATAATATTCATATACTTTTATAATGTATTTATTATTGTTAATCATTATGAATTTATTTCAGGCTGAGGTGCTCAAATGAATTATCAAAGAAATAGTAGCATATGATCCTGATATCTTATGGATACAGTGTAATTGACTAAAGCAAATTGACATTCAGTTAAGTTTTAATTATTTATATGCTGATATCTCTAAAAGCTTATCTACAGTAACGAAGCTGTATCCCATTTCTTTAAGCTTTGAAATAATTTGTGGCAGTGCCTCGGTAGTGACTTTTTTATCTTCATTACAATGCATTAAGATTATTTCTCCAGGACGTACGTTTTCAACTGCATTTTTAACAATATTATCAACTTCGCGTTGCTCCCAATCTAAGGTATCGGTGGACCAAATTATGTTTTTGTAATTTAATGTTGTTAAAGAATTCTGAACAGCATCATTTGTATCACCATAGGGTACTCTTATTAATGCAGGCGTTTTTCCTATTACCTTATTGATTTCATTTTCAGTTAAAGTTACTTCATTCCTAATTTCAGATGCATTAATAGTGGCGAAGTCTTTATGAGCCCAACTATGATTTGATATTACATTTCCATCTTCATAGGCCTCTTTAATTATGGATTTGCATGCTTCGATTTGTTTACCAATACAGAAAAAAGTGCCTTGAATATTATTCTCGCGTAATACTTTAATAATTTTAGGAGTATTTGTGGGGTCTGGACCATCATCAAATGTAAGTGCTACTACCTTGTTTACATTTTGGCCATTAATATATAAGTCAGAAGGATATTTTTTAGCTAAGTTCACTACATTTTTTCTCCATTTTGTCATTGCTGCATCGGGATAGATTGTAGGTCTACTACTTGTACCTAAAATATCATAAATGACTTGAGCTTTTTTCGTAGTTGTGTCCGAGGAAGTTTGAGGTAGCGTGAGTTCACTGGCAGTAGGTTGAATTATGTTTTCTTTATCTGTAGTCTTATCTACAGAAGATTGCGTCTCTGTTATTTTAATCGGAGCATGTATTTTATAAGTAATAAATACTGAACCTATAAGTAATACTAAGAGGCCAAATACGTTAAATAATTTTTTCATAAAATAATCAAACCTTTCTTAAATTATTAAGTTTTCATAATTTTGCTATTATATAAAATGAGTTAGAGTGCCAGTAATACAATACATAGAATTCTTTATATCCCTCAAAGCATTTACATCCACACCCTCACCTCCCACTCTTTTAACTTCTATAAAAGAATGTAAAACCCTTTAATTACTATAAAAGCAGCAGGCATAATTTGAAAATAAATAAGAGTTATATTATAGAAATATAATATAACTCTTATTTTACTTTTTATATATTATTTAGTCACAAGCATAGTGTACTTGTTGCGTTTAAGAAATATTTGATTTATAGTGGCAAAGGGAAAACAGTGGGGAAAGGTCATTTATGGAATTAATTTCTCGTATTCCTGGCTATCCATGTGGTTCAATACAATTATGACAAAAATACCCTACAAAGTAGAGTCAGTTAACTTTGAGACAATTATGCCTCTTTTTTTAACTGTATCCCTTATAGGGTCCATTTTATACTTGTATAATATGATTCTTATTTTATTTTTTATGTCCTATTTAATAATAAGTACTATCAAAATTTAACTTGTTTATCCATTATTTTTATACTCATAGAAAAACTTTATTTCCCATGTAATCCTTCTTTACTTTAACATATTAAATGTCCTACTTGTCACGGAATAACTCTAAAAGGTTTATATAATGATTGGCTTCTCTAAGGACATGATCTGCCAAAAGCGGAACAATTATTGACTTGATTTTACAATTTAAGAGTCCTTCAGTAGCCTGAGTCTTAAATTCTCTAATCTTAATAGTTTGTCTTAAAGTGTTATCCGTAAGGCCAGATAACTCTAATGAAGATTTATTCACAGCAGATGCTTCTTTTCTTAGTGTTTCAAATTCTTTCCCAAAATTATTTGATATATCGAATAGTTCCACTTCAATAGGATCTAATAACCCTCTAATAAAGTAAGAATGCTCTGACATTATTCTGTTCCAAAAGGTTTCCTGTTCAACTATATCTCTTTGCACATCAATCTCAATACCATTTTGTAATCTTGTTAATAACGTTGCAAAGAATATTGCCTCCCTAAGTATATGATCTATTAACAATGGATAAGCGGTAGTAAATACCTTGCAGGATAAAACATCGCTTTTAAGTTTGGCTTTGAATTTAGCAATCATATTAGTCGCTGCTATAGAATTGTAATTCAGCGCATAAACATGTTCAGTTAACATGGATAGGTTCATATTATTCATTCCAGGTACTAATGAGTTCTCCATAGCAGTTACGCTTGAGTCTATAAAAATTCCAGTAGCAAATTGAGTCGCCCTCTCAGCATCCATTGTATATTTAGTCGAAATTTCATTTGCCTTTAACACTCTAACAGGAATTACTCCGTCAGACAAGGATATTGCATGTGAAAGCAATCTAGTAAATTCATTTTTAAAGGCATCCGCTTGATTGATTAAATTTCTATCCTTTATAACAAATGCTGCCTCCAAAAATATGGAGTGCTCCTTCATTATTCTTAGAAAGAATAGATTTAACTCTAAAGATTGATTTATAAATTTTTGATTTGATATCATAACATACTCCTAAATTATTATTTCATCATTAATAATATATTCAGAATAAATGTATTAAATGATTATAAAAATAATATTTTACAACAACTTTTATTTCAATCATAATACTCTTGATGAAACTGTGACGTCCAAAGGTCTGATGGACAATAAATCACCGAAGGCTTTCACCGTAAAATAACCCCATACTATTATTGTATGGAGTATACTAATTTTATAGATGAAGCTTATTGAATTTTGACGTAGATCTTTCACTCCATATTATCACTTTCTTTGTAGTGATTTAACCTGTTAACGGCTGGGCCTTCTATAATATCGCCTTCAAAAGTAAATCTTGATCCATGACAAGGGCAATCCCAGGATTTTTCCGCACTATTCCATTTCAGTTCACAACCTATGTGCGTACATGTTATATCAACTATATGCAGTTTTCCATTTTTGTCCCTATATGCTCCATACCTTTCTCCATCAATCTCTACCATCTTTCCCTCATCATTTTTTAATTCAATATTATATTGTCCAACTTGAAGTTTTCCCTTTATTAATTGCTTTGCAACATCAAAATTCTCCTTAGCAAAATTCTTAATCCCATCAGTTGAAATATTACGCGATGGATTATATACGTCTTGATAAGGACTTACCTTATTAACTATAATATCCCTTAGTATATTCGCAGCCGCTGTTCCATTTGTCATTCCCCATTCACCATAACCTGTAGCAACATAAATATTTTCTGATGAAGAAGTAAGATTACCTACATATGGCACACCATCTATTGTTATATAGTCTTGAGTCGACCATCTATACAAAAATTTTTCAATACTAAAGTTTTTTTCAGCATACTTTTCTAAATTAACATAATGTTTTATCATATCACCACCATGAGCAGTTTTATGATCTTGGCCCCCGATAATTATCATCTGGACATCCTTATACTTTTGTGAACGAAAATACCAACCTTTCTCCCCTGCATCTACAAATGTACCTTTTGGCAATTCATCCTTTATTTTTGCAGTTATTACATATGACCTTTGTGGTCGAAGCCTTGCAAAATACAGCCCTAACCCATCATAAAAAGGAAAATGTGAAGCTAAAACAACTATTGGAGCTATTACTTTAAAGCCTGTGTCTGTTATTACAGTGTATAAATCATCATGTTCAATATCTACAGCTCTGGTATTTTCATATATGTTACAATCATTGCTAGAAATGTTTTTAGCAATTTCAAGGAGGTATTTTCTAGGGTGAAATTGAGCTTGATTTTCAAAACATAATGCACCCTTTATTGAAAATGGCAAATCCAACTTTTCAACATATTTTGCTTTTATACCTAGCCTTTTAGCAGCTTCTGCTTCTTCCTTAATAGTATCTATATAGTTTTCATCCGTTGTATAGATGTATGCTGGTAGCCTACAAAAATCGCAATCAATATTATATTTTTTTACCATACATTCTATAAAATCTATTGCCCCTTCATTAGCATCTGCATACTGCTTAGCTTTTTCAATTCCCACACTTCTAATTAAATTACTATATATTATATCATGTTGTGAAGTAATATAAGCTGTGGTGTGCCCTGTAGCTCCCTTGGCTATTTTATCTGCTTCAATTAACGCAACTTTGAACCCTTCATTTTTTAAAAGGAGAGCAGTTGTTATGCCTGTAATACCTCCCCCTATTATTGCTATATCAACTTTAACATCTTTTTCTAAAGCTTTATAGTTTGTTTCATTAGTTGAATCAATCCAATAAGATTTTGATTTTAATTGTTTATTAATACATACATAATTTTTTTCATCCATAAAATTACTTCCTCCCTTTAATAATAAAAGAACAATTTTATTTTGTGTTTACAAATTAAAAATATGTACATTAAAAATTATGTCACAAATTTTCAAAAAAAGATTGATAGAAAATATAGAAGTAGTTTGTGCATGTCACGGGTGAATAATATTGTATCTGTATTGATTTAATGTGATGAAAATGGTTAAGAGGAGCATAAGCTCCTCCTAACCATTTTAAAAATATTCAATATTCAAATATAATTTATTATTTGCTGTTTATTACAAAAATGTACTAACTATAAATTTTAATTTTTAATGCTCTCACTCCAGCGATTATATTGCTCTTCCTGGTAGTATAGCATCTAGTATTCCAATGACTATTGAAGCAAATATTGCACCTATCATAGATACTCTCATCCCAGGTACTAGGAATTGCGCTATATATAATATTATAGCCGCTATTACAAACCCTTTTATTCCCTTCCCAAAAGGCGATGCATCGACGCGCATAAGTTTTTCCACTAAATAATCTATTAAAGATATAACTACCGCCGCTAATATAATTGACCGTAGACCCACAAGTACAAAACCTGGTGTTAAAAATGACGTTATAGCTAATATAATTGAAGTTACTACAAATCTTATTATCATACCTGTTAAGCTATTAAAAGCACCTTTTTTCTCTTTATTTTCCATAATTAAATTACCTCCTTATTTAAATTTTTTTATACTTATATGTTTACCAAGAAGCTGAAATTTTATTATGAAAAATAAACAAACATTATTTCACTAACTATTACCATAAAATAAAAATTATAAATTAATAAAAGCTGTTAATAATATAAGTAGTAATTAATAAGAAAGTGTTACCGTGAATGACCATTTAATAACCAGTTACAGCTATCTTACTTCTACCTTCCATTAAAACTACATTTTAAAAATTCTTTTATACTTGATACTCAATTAACTTTATAAAGTGAACACAGAAATCATGCTTACTTATATTTGACAAAAAATATTAATCACCGTATAATTATGCATATTTCCCATTTTAAATATAGCAAATGTTACAACCATTTTAATTATTATGTTATATAAGCCTAAGAACAAAGGAGTATACAAGATGAAAAATCAAATCATTAATGAAATTGAAAATATAAAAGAAGATCTATTGGAAATAAATGATTATATATATAATAACCCAGAATTAGGTTGTGAGGAATTTAAAGCGGTTGAAAAATTAACATCTTTTCTTGAAGAACATTCTTTCAAAGTCGATATTAATATAGCAAACAGGGAAACTGCATTCAAAGCTATATATGACAGTAACCTAAAAGGTCCAACCATTGCATTTTTGTGTGAATATGATTCATTACCAGGAATAGGACATGGCTGTGGTCACGACATGATAGGAACAATTAGTGCCGGAGCAGCTGTTGCTTTAAGCAAAGTAATAAGCCAAGTTGGTGGGAAAATAGAAGTATATGGAACCCCTGCCGAGGAAACATTTGGTGCGAAAGTTGATATGGTTGAACAAGGAGTATTTGACAATGTTGATGTTGCTATGATGATGCATCCGTATGGCAAGACATGTTCAAGTGGATCATCCTTGGCTATGGAAGCACTAGAGTTTGATTTTACAGGAAAGTCAAGCCACTCTGCAAGCACACCTGAAAATGGAATTAACGCACTGGATGCTGTGCTATTAATGTTTAATGGTATAAATGCAATGAGACAACATGTGACCTCAGATGTAAGAATACATGGCATTATCAGCGAAGGTGGTGTAGCTGCCAATATAGTGCCCGATAAGGCTGTTGCAAAATTCTACATAAGAGCCCAGAAAAAGGCCTATCTTAAAGAAGTGATACAAAAGGTGAAAAACATTGCAAATGGAGCCGCACTCATGACTGGGGCGAGTGTAAAAATCAGCTTATATGAGCCCTCTTTTGATGATATGAATACTAATAAAAATTTATCTGATGCATTTAATGAAAACTTGAGAATGTGCGGTATAACAGATATCAACCCACCAGAAAATATCGGCTCACTAGATATGGGAAATGTAAGTTACATTGTACCATCAATACATCCTCTGCTTGGAATAGGAAACCCAAAATTGAACTTACATACCGATGAAATGGCTAAAGCAACAATAACGCATCAGGCCCATAATTCTTTGATTATAGGGGCTACGGCACTCGCTTGTACTGGGTACGATGTTATTACTGATAACAACCTGCTTTCCATGATAAGAAAAGAGTTTGATGACAGTTTAAAGTAATCATTCCTAATAAAAAGCAAGAGCATTAACTTACTGTATAAATATGCACAAAAACATATAATAAATGTATGTCTCATGAAAATAAAAAAAGAACAAAAATTGATATCGTAACAACGAATCAATATATAACTTCATTTTTCCCTATTTAACCCTTTAATTTTTGTGATATTTTGATAATACGATAATAAAGGTATACTCAAGCCATATGCTTTAATTTCGTATTTTCTATTAATTGTCAATCCCCAGTACACATCTTCAGAATGAATTTTAAATTCTAATAAACTATTAGCATCCTCAAATACCTTTATATCGCCATTCTCCATTTGTGCATAAATTAAATACCTATCAATATTATCATGTCTTATTATTCGTTTATTTGCAATGGTTACTGTATAAGTATTTCTAAAAAAATGCGGAAAGAATATACCTACGCCTACCATTACAATAATGATAATTATTATTTTTCCAATCTTAAATTTCGAAAAAAATCTATCCCTAAATTTATAAGAAATGTTTTTTATCATAAAATCTCCTTTATTTTAATAAATTCATTTACTTTAATTGTTACTCCTTTTTCTAGATATTAGAACATAATATATATAAATTTTTTCTAAACTAATTTTGTTTTAATACATAGCATAAATAAATGGATTGAGGTAAACTAGAACATTATCCAATCTACAGACTTTTTGAATTTATAAACATTATATTGATTTTTAATCTATTTTAATTTATTATTAGTATATATAGAAATTTATGGAAGGATGTTTGCAATGAAAACTTTCAATAAAGATATCGGAGCACTTGGTGAAGATATATCAGAAAATTATTTAGAAAATTTAGGATACAGAATATTAGATAAAAATTTTAGATGCAAATGTGGTGAAATTGACCTAATAGCAATAAATAAAGGCTATATTTGCTTTGTCGAGGTGAAAACTAGATATGGAATACATTATGGAACACCCGCTGAATCGGTTACCTCCTCTAAACAGAAGAAGATTTGTAAAACAGCTCAAGTATATATTTCTAGAAAAAATATTATTGACTACAATTTCAGATTTGATGTTGTAGAAGTTATGTTGAATAATGATAATAATAATTTTTTAATTAATCATATTGAGGACGCTTTTCAATTATAATTTTAGATAAAAAATAAAAATAAAAATTAAAATATATTTTAATTTTTATTTTCGTCTAAAATATTTTTCAAAAAACTTTTTCTATGTATTGGAATAGTTCCGTATTTTTTTATTGCAAGCACATGTTCTTCTGTGCCGTAACCAACATTTCTATCAAATCCGTAATTTGGGTATTCATTATGATACTGTGCCATCAGTTCATCTCTATATACTTTTGCAATTATAGAAGCACACGCTATGCTTATACTTAATGCATCTCCCTTTATTACAAACTCATTTAAATCTGAAAAGTTTTTTATTTTATAACCATCTGATAATACTAATTCTGGTTTAATAGTTAGCCCCGCACAGCATTCTATAAATACTTGATTATTGCACCAACCAATGCCTTTTTCATCAATCTCTTTATTGTCAATAGCAATAATTTTATAGGCTAAGGCTCTTTCTTTAATAATATGAGCTAGCTCTTTTCTGCTAGATATTGATAATTTTTTAGAATCGTTAGCTCTTAAGATTAAATCTCTATCCTCGTTTGATTTTAAATCTAATACTACTGCCGCTGCAACTATAGGTCCAGCTAAAGGGCCTCTTCCAACTTCATCTACTCCAGCAACATATTTATAGTCCCCAAAGCTTCTATCAAATTCGTACATTTTTTTTACTCTCTGAATTTCCTTTTCTTTTAGCTCAATCATTCTAGATATTTTAATACCTAATTTTTGAACGGTTTTCCTCTTGTCTTGTAATAGCATATTAGATATGATTTGCTTATCACCATCAGAGAAATCGTTTTCAGCATTCTCTAAACTCAACATATATGTAGATATTTCCTTGTAACTCATGTCTGAAAATTTAATATTAAATTCCATGGTATTGTCTCCTTACTATTTCTTAATAGTGTTATTTAGGCATCTTAAAAAACAAGTATAGCACTAACGTTTTTTTAAGATGCTCTATTTATTTTTTAAAATGCCTACCTGTTTTCAGATAGGAATTGCATATGATTTTTTTATATAAAAATTTAAACTTTATCTAGTCTTTCTAATGATATAGGTCCTAATTTTCCACCTCTAAATTCATCTAAAAGCATAACTGCGACTCTATTATAGTCAATATTACCTCTAGAAATTACTGACCCTCTTTTTTTAGCAATATTATCTAGATTGTCTAAAGGATTCTCCATAATCTCATCAAGTTTATATCTTTCCATTAGCCTTTCTCCATTATTAACTTGTAGTCTTTCTACTAATCTAAGTGCTAATTCCTCTATATCTATGACTTCATCTTTTACAGCACCTGTAAATGCCAAATTAAGTCCAACTGTCTCGTCTTCAAATCTAGGCCATAATACACCTGGAGTATCCATTAATTCTATACCTAAGCTAGTTTTTATCCATTGCTTGCTTTTAGTAACTCCCGGTCTATCACCAGTTTTAGCAATATTATTTTTTCCTAATTTATTTATAAAAGAAGATTTACCAACATTAGGTATACCAACTACCATAACCCTCGTAACTATGTTAACTAATCCTTTTTTTCTTTGTCTATCATGTTTTTCTTTTAATAACTCATCAAGCGTAATCTTTATACTTTTTAGACCTTGACCTGTAATACAATTTACAGCCAATGGCTTTATAGTATCAGTTGTAAGCTTTTTTATCCAGTCTTTGGTTACTTTGTCTTCAGCTAGATCACTTTTGTTTAGTAAAATGACTCTAGGCTTATCTTTACATATCTCATCAATTTGTGGATTGGCGCTTGATTTAACTATCCTTGCATCTCTAATTTCTATTACAGCATCAACAAGTTTTAAACTCTCTCCAATTTGTCTTCTTGTCTTAGCCATATGACCTGGAAACCAATTTATTGTCATTGCCATACTATTTAATCCCTCCCATTTTATTGAATGGATAAAGCCTTATAACCGCTTTTCCTTCCAACAGATTGAGTTTTACAAACCCAACATCACTACTACGACTATCTTTACTGAAATTTCTATTATCTCCGAGGACAAAAATTGAATCTTGTGGCACCAAAACTTCATTATAGTCTTCCATAAAATTTTCATTTTTATAGTGCTCATTAATAATTTCATCATTTATGTACAATATATTGTTGTTAATTTTAACTTTATCTCCAGCAACTGCTATAACTCTTTTTATTATTCTTTGACTTATATCAGCAGGGTACTTTATTACTACAATATCATTTCTCTTAGCCGATGTTATTCTATATGATACTTTTTCAATTATTAATTTATCATTATTTTGCACCGTAGGAACCATAGATTCGCCATTCACTGTAACTATTTGGAATAAGAAATTTATAATAAATACAGCGATTAAAAGTGAAATTGCTATAGATTTTACTACTGCAAAAACTTCTTTTGTCAATATATTCACCTACTTAATAAACTACTTAAATTACTTAATTGAAAACTTATGAAGAATATTTACACCTAAGTTTAATTATCTTTAAAAGTAAAAAGGGACTTTTCAGCCCCAATTTTATTTTCTCATTCTTTCTTTAACTTTTGCAGCCTTACCAACTCTATCTCTTAAGTAGAATAGTTTAGCTCTTCTAACTTTACCTAGTCTTACAATTTCAATTTTCTCGATTACTGGAGCGTTTACTGGGAATGTTTTTTCAACACCAACACCAGATGCTACTCTTCTTACTGTGAAAGTTTCTCTTAAACCGCCGTGTTGTCTTTTAAGAACGGTTCCTTCGAATACTTGGATTCTCTCCTTGTTACCTTCACTAATTTTGATGTGAACCTTAACAGTATCACCTACACTAAATTCTGGTAAGTCAGTTCTGATTTGTTCTAATTCTATTGCTCTTATAATTTCTAACATGTGCATTCCCTCCTAAAATTTTATTGTGACGTTCATGCTTATTATAATATAACAGAGGACCGTCCGTACTAGCACAAACTATATTTTATCATAAAAAAATATATATATCAACATAAAAACACTTTTTATACTTATATATAAGATATTTTTAATTTTAAATAACTCTCCGGAAATTAATTAACCACCTGTAAAAAATAACTAGTCAGTATACTAGTACATTTATACTTATTGCTTTCTTTCAAAAGCCTTACTTAATAGTTTTTTATCTTCCTTCGTAAGATTAAGTTTTTGAAATAAATCTGGTCTTTTTTCTTTAGTTATTAAGAGTGACTGCACTCTTCTCCATTTTCGTATGTTTTCATGGTGTCCTGATGTCAATACCTCTGGAACCTTTTTACCCTCAAAGCATTCTGGTCTTGTATACTGAGGATATTCTAGTACGCCATCATAAAAGGATTCTTCTGTGAAACTCTCCGGGCAAGATAATACCCCTGGAATTAATCTACAAATACTATCGACTATAGGAATACATGCCATTTCTCCGCCTGTCAAAACATAATCACCTAAAGAAATCTCCATATCTATATAGTCATAGGTTCTCTCATCAATACCTTCGTAATGTCCACATACAAATATTAATTCTTTTTCCGTGCTGAGCTTTTTTGCAATATCTTGGGTAAAAGTAATACCCCGTGGCCCCAAAAATATTACCTTTCCACCATTATGCAATTTAACATCATTAATACAGTGAACTAGCGGTTGAGTTTGCATTACCATACCTGCTCCTCCACCATAAGGAGTATCATCTACCTTTTTATGTTTGTTTATTGCATAGTCCCGAATATTACGAGGAGAAATCTCCAGTATATTTTTCTCTATGGCTCTTCCAATGATACTATAATTAAAAATATCAAACATTTCAGGGAATAGAGTTAGAATGTCTATTTTCATTCTTGCCATTCTTTTATTGGCTTAATTATTATTTCGCGTTTATTAATGTCTATACTAACTATAATATCCTTAAGCACTGGAATTAGCACTTCTTTATTTCCCTTAACCCAATATACATCATTACCCGGAGTATGAAGAACATCATATACTTTTCCAAGTTCTTCTCCGCCCTGCTCGAAAACATTGCAATTTAATAAATCAGCCACATAGTAACTATCCTCAGTCAGTTCAACTGCATCTTCTCTTTTAACCATCAAGTACTTATTTCTATACAATTCTGCTTGCTCTATGCTGTCTATACCTTCAATTTTAAGTATTGCGTTAGCTGCTTGAAGTTTGCAACCTTCAATTTTTCTAATTTCACCATCAATATACACACTTTTTAATTTTTTAAATCTTTCAAGACTATCCGTTAGCGAAAAGACTTTAACTTCACCCTTTAAGCCATGTGTCTTGCCTATCTTACCTACGCTCATAAAATCTTCCATTTAAAATCCTCCTTTCAAAATCACTTATATAAATAACTAAAACTCAAAATTTAATTAAAATAAGAGTTAGGCAGAACCTAACTCTTACTTTATTTCAACAACTACTTTTTTATTTTCTTTAACAGCAGCTGCCTTAACAACCGTTCTAATAGCTTTAGCTATTCTACCTTGTTTACCTATAACTTTTCCCATATCCTCATGAGCTACAGATAATTCAAGAAGTACTGCATGCTCATGTGCTACTTCGTTTACTACTACCATTTCTGGTTTATCAACTAAATACTTTGCCAATACTTCAAGTAACTGTTTCATGGAAAACTCCTCCATTCATTACTTACAAACTTTTCTAGTTGACTGCTATTTTGCTAAGTAACCTTTTAACTGTATCAGATGGTTGTGCACCATTTTTCATCCACTTAGTTGCTTTTTCAACATCAATTTTAATAGTAGTTGGCTCTGTTGTTGGGTTATAGTATCCTATTTCTTCTATAAATCTTCCATCTCTAGGAGCTCTTGAATCTGCAACTACTACTCTATAAAATGGAGCATGTTTAGCACCCATTCTTTTTAATCTTATTTTAACTGCCATGTATAATCACCTCCTTAAATTTAATCATTGCTCAAGTAGTTTTATTAAAAAGGCATTTTACCAAACAGACCTTTTTTACCAGGTTTTTGGAATCCTTTTGCTTGCTTCATAAATTTCTTTGCCATTTCAAAATCTTTTAACAGCTTATTTACTTGCTGTACCAATGTGCCTGACCCATTAGCAATTCTCTTTTTTCTAGAAGAAGAACCACTAATTAAACTAGGATGCGTTCTTTCTGATATAGTCATTGATTTTATGATAGCTTCAACTTTTCCCATTTCTTTTTCGCTTTGAGACAAATCTACACCCTGTAATTCTTTTTTATTTACACCTGGCATCATTTCAACCAATTTATTCAATGGTCCAAGCTTTTTCATCTGTTGCATCATTGCTAAAAAATCATTTAGATTGAATTCTTGAGATAGCATTCTGCTTCCAAGTTCTTTTGCTTCATCTTCATTTATAGCTTCCTGAGCTTTTTCTATTAATGAAAGCACATCCCCCATACCAAGTATTCTTGATGCCATTCTATCTGGATAGAAAACTTCCAAATCATTCATTTTTTCGCCAACACCAACGAATTTTATAGATTTACCAGTTATTGCTTTAATTGATAAAGCTGCACCACCTCTTGTATCACCATCTAACTTAGTCAAAATTATTCCAGTTATATCCAGCTGCGAATTAAAACTATCTGCTACATTAACTGCATCCTGACCAGTCATAGAATCTACAACAAGCATTATTTCGCTTGGCTTAACACTTGATTTTATATTTTGAAGTTCCTCCATTAAAGTTTCATCTATATGAAGTCTTCCTGCTGTATCTATTATAACTACATTATTACCATTATCTTTAGCAAAGTCTAATGATGCTTTTGCTATATCTACAGGGCTCACATTCTCTCCCATGGTAAAAACCGGAACATCAATTTGTTTTCCTACTACCTGTAATTGTTTAATTGCAGCTGGCCTATATACATCACAAGCAACCAATAGTGGTTTTTTGTTTTTTCGTTTCAGTGAAAGGGCAAGTTTCCCACCCATTGTGGTTTTACCGGCACCTTGAAGACCAACAAGCATTATAACTGTTATCCCATTTATAGAAAACTCTAACTTACTTTCTGAATTACCCATTAAATCAGTTAACTCATCATTAACAATTTTGATGACCTGTTGCCCTGGTGTTAAGCTTTCTAATACTCCATTACCTAAACACTTTTCGCTAACATTTTTCACAAAATCTTTAACCACTTTATAGTTAACATCTGCTTCAAGCAATGCTAATTTTACTTCTCTCATAGCATTTTTAATATCTTTTTCGGAAAGCTTACCCTTACCTTTTAATTTTTTTATGGTATCCTGTAACTTAGAAGATAACCCTTCAAAAGCCATAATAAACCTCCTAAATGTTTTCAATAATCTGGGTTTTTATATCACATATAATCTTATTTATATTTTCATCTTTTATATTAACTTGTAAGTTATCTAATTTTGATATAATGTCTTTTAAAGTTTCTTTTAGTTCATGATTTTTATTTAATAACTTTAATTTTTCTTCATATACTAAAAGCACATTATCAGATCTTTTAATGGTATCATGAATAGCTTGCCTGCTAGTATTATTTATCTCTGCTATTTCTGATAAAGAGAGGTCATTATTAAAATACATATCCATTATGTTTCTCTGCTTTTCAGTAAGCAATTCACCATAAAAATCTAATAATAAAGAAATTTCAAATCTTTTTTCCATTTCATCACCTTGCTCACAAGTCATATATTATCAGATTTTAAATGCAGTGTCAAGTAGTTTTACTTAACAGGTCAATATTTTTATATGAACCAGTGTCTTAGATCTACATTTTAAAATAAAGCCTCTACGAAATCCTTTGAATTAAACTCTTGTAAATCATCTACACCTTCACCAACGCCTATATATTTAACCGGTATATCAAGTTGATTTTTTATTGATATTACAACGCCACCTTTAGCCGTGCCATCTAATTTAGTTAGTATTATACCATCTATAGGACATATCTTCATAAATTGTTTAGCTTGCTCAACTCCATTTTGTCCTGTTGTACCATCAATTACTAATAAAGTTTCCATATGGGCCTCACTATACTCTCGCTTAATCACCCTATTTATTTTTGCTAATTCATCCATAAGATTCTTTTTATTATGTAGCCTACCTGCCGTATCACAAATTAGAACATCAACTTTCCTTGCTTTGGCTGCTTGAACAGCATCAAAAACCACAGCCGCAGGATCAGACCCCTCTTGATGTTTTATTAATTCCACGCCTGCTCTACTGCTCCAAATCTCTAACTGATCAATTGCTGCCGCTCTGAACGTATCCGCTGCAGCAATGAGAACTTTATATTTCTTGTCTTTTAGCGATGCAGCGATTTTACCAATGGAAGTGGTTTTACCAACACCATTAACCCCAATTATCAAAAGTACCTCCGGTAGATTTGCATGTTGTATTGGGTTTTCATTTTCACCTAATATGTCAATCAAAACTTCTTTTAAACATGGCCAGATTTCTTCTGGTTCTTTTATTTTGTCTTCCTTCACCTTTTTTTTAAGCTTTTCAATGACATGAATAGAAGTCTCTACCCCTATATCTGATGTGATTAATATTTCTTCTAGTTCCTCATATAATTCATCGTCAATTGTAATGGCTAAGTTTAGTACTTCACTGACTTTTTCTGTGATGCTATTTCTTGTTTTTGCTAGTCCGTCTTTTAATTTTCCAAAAAAATTTCCAAACATTTCTACTCCTCCTTGTTTATTTTTTGTAACAAAGTAATTATTATAAATAATTTTACTTATTCAAATGCACAGATACTATTTTTGACACTCCCTTTTCCTCCATGGTAACCCCATATAATACATCTCCAGCTTCCATAGTTCCCTTCCTGTGAGTTATTATAATAAACTGAACATTATCCGAAAATCTCTTTAAAAATTCAGCATACCTAACTACATTCGCATCATCAAGTGCTGCTTCAATTTCATCTAAAATGCAAAAAGGTGTTGGCTTCATCTTTAATATTGCAAATAATAATGCTATTGCGGATAAAACTTTTTCTCCACCAGACATTAAACTTATGTTTTGAAGTTTTTTCCCTGGTGGTTGAACATTAATATCAATTTTGGCAGTAAGTTCGTCGCCTTCTGTAAGTATTAAATCTGCACTTCCACCCTTAAATAATTCCGTGAAGGTTTCATTAAAATTTTGTCTTAATATAATAAAATTTTCTGCAAATATTTGTTTCATTTTTTCAGTCATTTCACCTATTACAGTTAATAATTCGTTTTTCGCTAAAACCAAATCTTCTTTTTGACCATTCATAAAAGTGAATTTATCTTTAACTTCTTTATATTCTTCAATCGCACTAACATTAATTTTACCAAGCATTGATATTGCCGCTTTTAGTGCTATTATTTCCTTTTTAAGCTTATCAATGTCTTCAATTTCATTTTTAAATTGCAATGCTTCCGCATATGTTAATTCAAAGTCATCGTTCAGTTTCTGATAGTAAGTATCCTTTTCCATTTTAACTTTCGCAAGGGCTAATTCACATTTGTGCATTTCTTTTTCGGTTTTTTCTAGCACTTGCGAAACATTTTCTAAATGCTCCACACTTATTTTTATATGCTCTTTAATTTTAATTCTTTTAATTTCATTGTCTTCAAATTTTTTTTCCGTTTTTTCTAGTATACTCATTATTTCTTTTACTTTTACTTCGGCACTTTGAATTGAAAATAAATTTTTGTTTTTATTTTTCATGGATTCTTCTATTTCTCTAGAAAATACAATTATTTTTTCATTATATACCGATATTTCATCATTTAATCTTTGAATTTCAGATCGCTTATTATGTATTGTTTCATCAATTTGAGCTTTTTTTATCTTAGCATCAATAATTGATTCTTTTATATTTTCAATTTCTTGCAATTTATCTTTTAATTTAAAATCAACCTTGTTAAGACTTTGTTGTATTTCATCTTTCGCATGAATAAATTTAGCAACAGATTCATTTTTTTCATCAATTTCTTTATTTCCCTTTTCAAGTTTACCCTCTTCTAATGACTTTTCAGTGTTTAGAGCCATTATATTGTTTTTTAATCTGTTTGTTTCATTAATTATTGAGCTTACTTTAGCTTCCACCTTCGTTACTTCAATATTTTCAAAGTGAACCTTATCCTTTAAATTTAAGTTTTCTTCGTTTAACCCTAAAATTTCAGATTTGCTTTGTTTTATTTTTTCCAAGTAAATAATTGATTCATCTTTTAACACATCTAAATCCTTAGCCAACTCTTTTATTTCTCTTTTTCTACCAATTATGCTTGAAGTCTTTGAATATACGCTTCCACCAGTTAACGAACCGCCAACGTTTATAATTTCTCCTGATAATGTAACGATTTTATATCTAAAATTATTTTTTTTAGATATTTGGAGGGCCGAATTCATATCTTTACATATAATTGTCCTACCTAAAATAAATGCAATAACTTCACTAAATTTCTCATCATAACTTATTAATTCATTTGCCATTCCAACAAATCCAGGATTGTTTTTAGTTTCATTATCAATTGTAAGTCTTTTACCCTTAATAATGTTTAAAGGTAAAAATGTTGCTCTTCCGAGATTGTTTACCTTCAAAAAATCTATTAATAATTTTGCCACGGTTTCATCTTTAGTTATTATATGTGATATAGATCCCCCCAAGGCAATTTCTATAGCTACTTCTAAATTTTTTTCCACCTTTATAATTTCTCCAAGTACAAAACACTCACGAATATTTCCTACTTTACCTTCATTCACGTGTTGCATTAAATTTTTTACCGATTTATTATAACCTTCATGCTTTTTTTCCAAAGTTGTAAGTACATTAAAATTAGCTTCTGTTTTATTAATTTTAAAATTACAATTTTTCATAGTTCTTTCATTAAACGTTAGAATGTTTTGTAATTTATCACTTTCTTTTTTATTATCCCTAACCTTACTTTCATAGCGAACTATTTTATCTTTAAATTCTTCCATTTGACTTTCAAATACTGTTTTTGTATTCGCATTGATTTTTATTGAATTGTCGAAATTTTCAATGTTATTTTTCAAAGTATCAATTCTTTTTTTAGAGATATCCATGTTATTTTTTAAAATTAATAGATTATTGGTAAATTCAATAGTTTTATCAATGCTGCTTTGCTCTTTTTCCTTAAGAGTTTTAGCTTCATCACTTTCAATCGCTATATTTCCCTCAATACCCTTAATTTTTATTTCTTCATATTGAATTTTTTCTACTATTTCCATTTGAGTATTTTTTATAATATTCAAAGAATCTTCTGATACATCCTTATTGCGTTTAAATTTCAATAAATTTTTACGAATAATATCGCTCTCATTTGATGTTTTATCAATTGCTTTTGCTAAATTATCTATTCTTTCATTTAGTATCTTTATTTCAGAGACATTATTTTGGTAAATCAACTTATTGTTGTAATATATTTGTTTTTCTTCTCGGTTTTTATTTTCAAATGTTTCAAATTCACTGTTCCAGTATTCAACATCTTTCTTAAATTGGGTTTTTCCCTTTGTGCTTTGTATTACTTCGCCATCTAATTCAGTACCTTCATCGTGTAATCTTTTAATTTTTTCTTCAACCTTATTAATGGAGTCAATAATTATGCTAACCTCTTTGCTTTTTAATTCTTCAAAAAGTTTTAAAAATTTCTTTGCCTTTTCGCTTTCATTCATTAATGGTTCTAGTCTTTCTTCATAAGTGCTTAAAATATCTTCTATTCTAATCAAATTTTGATCTGTACTATCTAATCTCTTTTCTGCTTCTTCTTTTCTTGTTTTAAACTTAACAATTCCTGCAGCCTCTTCAAACAATTTTCGTCTTTCCTCAGTTTTACCACTTAAAATAGCATCAATTTTACCTTGACCAATAATTGAGTATCCTTCTTTTCCTATACCAGTATCCATAAAAAGCTGTTGAACATCTTTTAATCTACAAGATGTATTGTTTATTAAATATTCGCTTTCTCCTGAACGATATAATCTTCTCGAGATTGTAACATTAGAATAATCAATGTCCAGTCCAGAATCGCTATTATCCAAAATCAAGGAAACTTGCGCCAGGCCAACCGGTTTCCTAAACTGTGTGCCAGCGAATATAATATCCTCCATTTTATCTCCTCTTAAGTTTCGTGCACTTTGTTCTCCGAGGACCCACCTAACAGCATCAGATATATTGCTTTTACCACTTCCATTTGGCCCAACTACTGCCGTAATTCCCTTCGTGAATGTTAACTCTGTTTTATCTGCAAAGGATTTAAATCCTCTTATTTCAATAGATTTTAAGAACATTAAAACACTCTCCTATTTTACCTAAATAGCATTGGCGATATAAATCCTATAATAAAAATTACAACTATACTATAAATAAATACCTTTGTATATTTATCTCTTGTTTTCTTTTTCATAATTCACCTCATATTTTTATTTTTTTCTTTAATATAAATAAAGTATATATTACTACAAATAATTTAACGTAATATATACTTTATTTAACGTGCAAGGATAGACACTATATTCTATACACCAAATTAAAATCCTTCTTTATACTTTGAGGACACATACTCATGTATGGTCATAATAATGCATTTTTCTTCTTTAGATATACTAATACTTCCACGGCTAATGGTAATATCTTGGGATATTTCTATTGAAACTGTTTTTATTTGTTTTTTTATGCCATAAAAAAAACTTTTGCCATTAGCGTAAAGTTTTGAAATGTCTTTTGGATTTATTTTCACTAAAACTTTATTAACGCCCGTGTCACTTTTAAAATTATTCACTATAACATCATATAATAAATCATTATATATACTGCCTTCAACTAATTCTCTAAATGCAGGATGAAATGGTCCTGCAACTAAATCATTGCCTTCTGAGATTTCAACAGTTGGCTGTAATCCTATCCTGATCACATTTATTTGGTTTGCTACCATCATAATGTAAATAATCTTACTTATGTTTACTGCTTCACTTAATGAATAAGGTTTGAATTCTTGCTTTATATACATGCTCTCCATAGGTGTATCTTTAATCACAAGTGCCGGATATATCCGACAAATATCTGGCTTAAGATCAATCGCTCTTTTGGCTGTCTCTATATCTTTATTTATATTATCTCCTGGAAGGCCTATCATTATTTGGTGTCCTAAAACAAAACCATACTGCTTTATAAGTTTTGAAGCATTCACTACATCACTTGCAGTGTGACCTCTTCCAGACTTTAATAACACTTCTTCATCAAGGGATTGTACTCCGAGTTCTATAATATCTACAGAGTATTTTTTTAGATTGCTCAATATTTTATCATTAATATAATCTGGCCTTGTAGATAATCTAATGAATTTTATTTTATTATCATCTTTTAATTTCTTAGCAACAGTTAAAAGTTCTATTTGCTTTTCCATTTTTATAGCTGTGAAAGTTCCTCCAAAAAATGATACCTCAATAATAGCATCATCATTATTTATTGTTTTCAAATATTCATTTACCGTTTGCTCCACATACATTGCATCAACTTTTGTTGATGTTCCTGTTATGCTATTTTGATTACAAAATACACAATCATGTGGGCAACCCTCATGTGGAACGAAAATAGGAATAATGTAATGCAAATTACTCATGTACATCCTCCTGATTCATCATAACCTGTTTTGCTGCATTTTGCTCTGCTTCTTTTTTACTATAACCTTGCCCTGAGCCTTTTACACAATCATTTATTAATAGGCTTACAAAAAATTTTCTCTTGTGTGGTGGCCCTTCAAATTTCACAAGTTCATAGCAAATATTTACTTCCCCATTCTGCTGAAATATTTCCTGAAGCTTAGTCTTATAATCCAAAACTATCTCGTTGCTAATTGCTTTCTCAATGATTTCTTTAAAGTTGTTAAGTATAAATGAATTAGAATATTCTATTCCTTTATCCAAATATACAGCAGCAATTATTGCTTCAACACAATCAGCCAATATTGAAACTCTATTTCTACCACCAGTAATTTCTTCACCTTTGCTCATGTTCATGTACTTTCCAAGTTCCCATACGTTTGCAATATCGCACAGCGAATTTTCGCAAACAATTAGGGACCTAATTTTAGTTAAGTATCCTTCAGGTTTTTCCGTAAAGCGACTGTATAAGTATTCGGATATTACAAGTTGTAATACAGAATCGCCCAAGAACTCAAGCCTTTCATTAAATTCAACCTTCTTTTTCTGATTTGCATAGGAACTGTGGGTTATTGCTGTTTTCAATAACTCTTTATCACTAAAATTCAATTTCAGTTCCTTCTCAAGTTCCTGTAATTTTATATCGTACTTCATAATCATTCCTCCTTTTCGGAAGTTTATTTAAATAATGTTTTCTTCATTCGCAAGATTCTTCAAGTTTATTATTCAATTTACTTAGCCTGACAAATAAAACAATACATTTACTGGTTATCTTAGAAAGATAACTTTTATAGTAAATTCAAAAATAAGTTTGAAAAAGCTAAAGGCCCGCAATACTGCGGGACCTCATGTTACTCTTCTGAGTGAATTTTAATATATTCCACTATATCGCCAACAGTCGCAATTTTCTCAACATCTTCATCCGGAATTTCTATATCGTACTCTTCTTCGAGTGCCATAATTAATTCTACGATATCAAGAGAATCAGCGCCTAAATTATTCATAAAAGATGATTCCATTTTTATTTCTTCTTCATCTATGCTTAATTGCGATGCTATACACGCTCTAATTTTTTCAAACATAATATACTCACCTCCTTACCTTTCTATATTATACCTAACAATTATTACAAGTTCTCATTTATGTTCTTTTCCTGCTGAGATAATTTTTCAATTTCTAATTTTAATTTATCTACAACATTATTTTCATAAAATATTGTAGCTTGTCTAATTGCATTTTTAAAAGCTTTAGAATCTGAACTACCATGAGCTTTTATGCAAATCCCATTTACTCCGAGAAATGCAGCTCCGCCATATTCTTTATAGTCGAAATCCTTTTTAAAGCTTTTAAAAATTGGTTTTAATAGCATTCCTCCAAATTTAGTTCTGAAGGATCCCATTATTCTTGTTTTTAATAAATCAAATACACTAGCAACAACACCTTCATATAGCTTTAAAATTACATTTCCTGTAAACCCATCACAAACTATAACATTGACGTCTCCAGTTGGAATTTCTCTAGCTTCCACATTGCCTACAAAATTTAAATCTGCTTCTTTTAATAGTTTATGAGCTGATTTTGAAAGTTCATTACCCTTTTCTTCTTCAGTTCCTATATTCACAAGACCTACTGATGGATTAGCTATTTTTAAAATGTTTTCAAAATATGTTTTCCCCATAAGTCCAAATTGCACTAAATAATGAGGTTTACATTCTGCATTTGCTCCACAGTCAATTATCATAAAGGGGCCTTTTTTACCTGGCACTATTGGTGCTAGAGCCGGTCTATCTATACCTTTTATTCTTCCTACTATAAGTGTACATCCAGCTAAAAAAGCACCTGTACTTCCAGCTGAAATAATAGCATCTGCCTCTCCATTTTTCACAAGATTCAATGCTTTTACGAGGCTTGAATTCTTTTTGCGTTTAACCGCCATTACAGGATGTTCATTTGTACTAATAACTTCTATAGCATCAACAATTTTTATTTTGTTACAATCATAAGTATACTTCTTTAGTTCTTCGCGAATTAATTGTTCAGGACCAGTTATTACTATATCTATATCATATTCTTTTATAGCTGCGATGCAACCTTCAACCACAGCATTTGGAGAAAAATCTCCACCCATTCCATCTACAACAACTACCATTTTAAACCCTCACTTTAAATGTGCATTATAACAAACAAATAAATACAAATAAATATTTATTTATATTTATTTGTTTGTTTATATTATATACCATAGTGCGCAAATAATTCTAGTATTAATAATACCAGAATACAAATATAATTGTATTTAAAAAATAAAAAGAAAGTCTTTCGACTTTCCTTTTTATTTTTGCTCCATTGAAACAACTTCTCTATTTTTGTAATATCCACAGTTTTTACATACTCTGTGCGAAAGTTTCATATCGTGGCACTGAGGACACTCAACTATTCCTGGTAAACCAAGTTTAAATGTTTGCGCTCTTCGAGAATCTCTTCTACCTTTAGAAAATTTTCTAGCAGGATTTCCCATTGTAACACCTCCTTAATCAGTTAAAAACAGTTCTTTTAGTTTTGCCAACCTTGGATCAACATCGTCAATTGCACATTTACATGCACTATGATTTAGATTGATTCCACAATGATGGCATAACCCTTTGCAATCTTTATTACAAAGTTTTTTTATAGGCAGCATAGAAATGATATTATTTTCCATAATTTCATTTAAATCTAATCTATCATTTTCAATAAAAATAATATCCTCATCTTCACTCTTTAGAGTTTTTGACAATCTTTCATTTAATTCAATATGTATTGAATAAGAAAAAGTCTCAAGACACCTAGAACAAGCAAGTAATAGTTCTGTCTCCATACTTCCAGTTAAATCTATTTCATCATCGATAGATTTTAAAATTAAATGCGTTTTAACTGGTTTAGAAAATTGTACAAATTCATTATCATAGAAAAACTTATCTTTTTCCAAATCTAAATGAAGTTCTTTTCTTTTGTTTTTATTACTAAATAATTCTGAAACGTCTATTACCATATTATCCACTCTGAAAAACTAAATACTATTTAGTTCTAGTTCTTCTCATATAAAGAAAATCTTTATACCTTGTATAAAAAAATATACAGCTCGAGCAAAGCTTCCGCGTCCCTCCTAACTAAATAGTTTTTTACTTACATCAAACACAGTTAATTATATAAACAATACAGTAAAAAGTCAAGAATTATTTATTATAGACATTAGCAATAATTTTATTTTATTAAAGCCTTCGTGTCTCTTGCTATTACTAATTCTTCATTTGTTGGTATAACAAGTATTTTAGTTTTAGAATCTTCTGTACTTATTTCTGCCTCTTTTCCGCGAATCTTATTCTTTGCCTTATCTAAGACTGCTCCCAAGAACTCTAGTCCCTTGCATATATCTTCTCTTGTTTCTGGAGAGTTTTCACCAAGTCCGGCAGTGAATATAATTGCATCTACTCCGCCCATTACTGCAGCATAAGATCCTATAAATTTCTTAACTTTATAGACAAATATATCAAGCGCTAACTGTGCTCTATGATTTCCATCTTTCCATGCAGCATCTTCTATATCTCTAAAGTCACTGCTTACCCCTGATATTCCTAAAACGCCTGATTTTTTATTCATTAAATCATTAGCTTCATCAATTGTTAATTTTAATTCTTGCATTATATATATTATTATAGCTGGGTCTATATTTCCGCATCTAGTTCCCATAGCTATTCCTTCAAGTGGAGTAAATCCCATACTTGTTTCTACTGATTTACCATTTTGCACTGCAGAAATACTTGCTCCATTTCCTAAGTGACAAGTAATTAATTTTAGATCTTTTATGTCTTTACCCATCATTTTTGCAGCTTTATCTGAAACATATTTGTGAGATGTTCCGTGGAATCCATATTTTCTAATACCATGTTTAGTATAAAGGTCATACGGAAGTGGGTATATGTATGCAACTTCTGGCATTGTCTGATGAAACGCGGTATCAAATGTAGCTACCATAGGCGTACTAGACATTAATGCTTTACAAGCATTAATCCCGATTATATTAGCTGGATTATGAAGTGGTGCAAGTTTTGCACATTCTTCTAAGTTCTTCATCACTTCATCATTAATTATAACTGATTCTGCATATTTTTCTCCACCATGAACAATTCTATGTCCCACTGCATCTATTTCTGATAAATCTTTAATAACACCATGATCACAATCTACAAGTGCGCCAATTACTAATCTAATAGCATCTGTATGATCTTTCATAGTCTCTTCAATAATATATTTTTCCCCATTAACCTTTTGCGTTAATTTTGAACCTTCCATTCCTATTCTTTCTATTAATCCGAGTGCTAAACATTCTTCATTTTCCATGTTTATTAATTGATACTTAAGTGATGAACTTCCACAGTTTATGACTAATACTTTCATTAAATTTTCCTCCTAATAATATATATTTAAATTATATGTTTTATATAAGTTTATTTTGAATTTGAGCTTGAACCGCAGTAACTGCAACAACATTAACTATGTCATCCACACTGCATCCTCTTGATAAATCATTTATAGGCTTTGCAAATCCTTGACAAACCGGTCCGATAGCTTTTGCTTTAGCAAATCTTTGCACTAATTTATATCCAATATTTCCAGATTGTATGTCTGGAAATATTAAAACGTTTGCGTTTCCAGCTACAGTACTATTTGGTGCTTTTTGTTTTGCTACACTAGCAACAATCGCTGCATCTAACTGAAGTTCTCCGTCAATTTGTAAATCAGGTCTAGCCTTCTTTGCAATTTCAGTAGCATTTACTACTTTATCAACTAATTCATGCTTTGCACTTCCTCTAGTTGAAAAAGACAACATTGCAACCTTAGGTTCAAAATCGCATAACAATCTTGCATTATCTGCAGTGCTAATAGCTATAGCTGCTAGGTCCTCCGCATTAGGGTTTATATTAACAGCGGAATCTGCAAATAAAAGCAGTCCATCTTCTCCATATTCATCGTGAGGCAATTCCATTATAAAGAAACTTGAAATAATCTTAATTCCTGGTGCAGTTTTAATAATTTGCATTCCAGGCCTAAGTAAATCTCCTGTATAATGTACAGCTCCGGAAACCATTCCATCAGCTTCTCCCATCTTAAGCATCATAGTTCCAAAATACACACAATCTTGCATTGTTTCAGACGCTTTTTCTAGAGTCATTCCTTTATTTTTTCTTATCTCATAAAATTCCTTTGCATAAAAATCAGTTCTTTCAGAAGTTTTTGGGTCTACAATTTCTATACCTTCAATGCTAACTGATAACTTAGCTGCTTTTGCTTGTATTACACTTTTATCTCCTATTAATATTACCTCGGCTAGTGAATTATTTTTGATGATTTCACTAGCTTTTATAGTCCTCTCTTCTTCTCCCTCTGGAAGTACTATTCTTTTTTTATCTGCCTGTGCCAATTTACACATTCTAGCTATAAATGCCATTCTTATTGCCCCTCTCGTTTATTATCAACTTAATATACAATAATAATATACACCCTTTGCCCTATACATTTCAACATAAAACTACAAAATCATTTACATATATTATATTTTAAATATTCTTAATTTTCATCCTTTTTGTCTTTTTTGAAATATATGTACTTTAATTAATTCATTTTATATTATATAATATGTATAAGTTTTAACGACATTTCAGAATATAATTATTGCATTATTTTTAGTGGTTTCTCTTTAGACATAAATTATTAGCTTATATTTATATGAGCTTTCATGAGGTGATTTAATGAATATTTCAGGTATAATTGTTGAATATAATCCATTACATAACGGTCACGTATATCATATTAATAAAACCAAGGAGCTCACAAACTGTGATGCCTTAATTTGTGTTATGAGTGGGAATTTTACTCAACGTGGTATTCCATCAAGTATAGACAAATGGACAAAAACTAAAATGGCATTAAATAACGGAGTAGATTTAGTAATAGAGCTACCAACTATCTACAGCGTATCATCAGCAGATTTTTTTTCCTTTGGCGCTGTAAGTCTTCTAAACAGCCTAGGAGTAGTGGATAATATTTGCTTTGGTAGTGAACATGGAAATATTAATGATTTATATAATATTTCCAATATATTACTTCAAGAACCTATTGAATTTAAATCACTGTTAAAAACTTATTTATCAAAAGGTATCACTTACCCTTTAGCAAGATCTAATGCACTTTATGATTATTTGATGAATTCAAAATTGGACATATCAGACTTATTATTAGATAACTGTTTAAATTCACCTAATAATATACTAGGTATAGAGTATTGCAAAAGCTTAATCAAGTTAAAAAGTTCTATTACACCTTACACATTAAAAAGAGAAGGTGCATCTTATAACAGTGATCTTTTACATAATGAATTTTCAAGCGCGACAGCTATAAGAAAATTTTTGAAAGAAAATGGTTCTTTAATAAAACTTGCAGGTCATATCCCAAGTTCAGTATTAACTGAACTTCAAAACTTATACTCGAAAAATTATGAATTTACATTTGAAGATTCCATGTTCCCGTATATTAAACATAAATCTGCTACATCAAAAAATTCTTTAGTAAATTTACCAGACGTATCTGAGGGTCTTGATAATAGGATTATTAGCTCCTTACAAAATAGTTTAAGTTACTCTAGTGCACTGGCCAATATAAAAAGCAAACGCTACACTTACACTCGCATTAGTAGAATATTATGTCAATATTTTATAGGATTTGATAGCTTTGATACTAAAAAATTAAGATCAATGCCTTGCCCTTATGCTCGAATTTTAGGATTTAACTCAAATGGAAAGTCAATTCTAAAATCTATAAAATCAAACAGTAGCATTCCGCTTTATACTAAAATTCCTAAAAAGTGCAATGACACCATGCAACTAGATACTCAGTCTACAAGGGCTTATAGCATTATAAATAGTAGTATAAGTCATAATAGCGATTATTTGATATCGCCTATAATTATAAAGTAAAAATAAATGCTGCTATCATAAATAGATAGTAGCATTTATTATATTTAAAATTAGTGTTTCCAACACATAAATTTATGAAAATTTAAATATATTTAATACAGTAATACTTAAAAAGGGGTCTAACATTGAAATTACTATTAATTATATTATTAATTTTCATAATATTATTATTATTTGAACTATTTAAAGCTTTGAAGATAAATCTATCAATAACATTAATTTGTTCTCTTTTTATTCTACAAATAATAATAGCTCCTAATATTTGTATCCAGTACACTATCTCTGGTGCAAAATTGTTTTTCAATTCAATTTTTCCTTCTCTTTTTCCATTTTTAGTTGTAATAAATATTATAATAAGCTACGACGGCATTCATATTTATTCTAAATTGTTAGGCAATCTAATTTGTAAACCCTTAAAGCTACCAAAAGAATGTAACTTTGCTCTTTTAGTTAGTTTACTATGTGGTTATCCCCTTGGTGCGAGATACACTTGCGATTTGTACGAAAAAAATATAATTGATTTAAATACCTGTGAACGATTGCTAAATATAGCTTCTAATGCAAGCCCACTTTTTATTATAGGCGCAGTGGGCGCTTCTATGATGTCAAATGCTAAAATTGGTTATATGTTAATACTCTCTAATATTCTCTCTTGCATGTTTATGGGATTTATTATTCCCTCAAAAGATTCTTATTTTAAAATTAAAAATAGAGGTGACAATTTTTCAAGAAACCATCCACCCACCACGAATATTGGCATGATATTGAAAAACAGTATTGAAGATGCCATGAAGAATGCCTTAAATATCGGTGGTTTTATTGTAATATTCTCCGTAATAACAGGATTAATTAAAGACAATGTAATATTTCACATTGCCCTTAATAAGTTTTCTTTAATTATTGGCTGTTCTGGGAATTTTATAGAAGGGTTATTATTAGGAATGTTAGAGATGACTAACGGATGCTATTTAATATCCTCTAGTAATTCAAATCTGTATGTAAAACTTCCAGTTTTGAGTTTTTTAATTGCTTTTAGTGGTTTGTCTATAATTTCTCAAGTTTATAGCTATACCTATAAATATGATGTCTCAATAAAAAAATACATTGCTCGAAAGTTTATTCAAGGCATAATTTCCTCAATTTTAACGCTGATTCTATATTGTATTTTTCTACATACTACATCGGTTTTTACTTTTAATAATGTAAGTATATATAAAGTTAGTAATTTATATTTTTTAATATTAATCATTTTATTTATCCCGATATTACTTATAAATATAGTTAAACTATTTCATACTTCTTAGCTCTTTTACATTATCTCTTATTGAAGTTGTGGTATCCGTAACTTCTCCTTGTAGAGATATTAAAAAATCTTGAACATCGCCCTTAATCTTATGAAGCATTTTCTGACCTTTTAATTCAATCTCTTTATCTAATTGGGATAATATTTCATCCGCATAATCTTTAGCCCCAAGCCTCATAATTTTAGCATCTCTCTGAGCTGATGCTATAATTTCTTCAGCTCGAGTTTGTGCTTCTTTAACTAAGTCTTGCTTTTCAACTCTTCTTCTTATTTTATCAATGGTCTCTTCTTCAAAAATTTCAGCTTGTTTTTTTGAATCAACAAGAATTCTTTCTTTTTCATCACAAATCCACTGAGCCTTTTTAAACTCATCTGGCAAATGACTCATAATTTGATCAATTATATCTAATATTTCTCTTTTATTTACAACCACCTTACCTGTAACAGGTATTTTAGAAGAACTTTCAACAATTTCTTGAAGGTATTCTAAAAGTTTTATAACATCCATATTTCCCCCCTATTTAGAATTAATTTTCCTAATAATATCTGGAATAATTTCCTCAGGTACTAATTCTTCAATACATCCTCCAAGCATTGCAACCTGTTTAACTGAAGAGGAACTTATATAGCTATATTCTGTCTTTGTCATCATGAACACAGTTTCCTTACTTGGATCCAATTTGTTATTCATTGATGCCATTTGAAACTCATATTCAAAATCTAAAACACTTCTGAGTCCCTTCACAATGACACTAGCACCCTCTTGATTCATTAGTTGAACAAGTAAACCACTAAACTTCTTCACGCGTACATTGGGTAAATTTTTAACTACATTTTTTATTTGTTCTATTCTCTCATCTACAGAGAAGAGACATTTTTTCTCAGGGTTAACAAGCACTCCTACGATTAATTCATCATAAACTCTAGACGCCCTCTTAATAATATCCAAATGTCCGTTAGTTATTGGATCAAAACTTCCAGGGCAAATTGCTTTTTTCATCTTATTCCTCCACGTTTTCCTCTGAGGTAGGTAACAATTATAAATTGTTACCCTCATGTATTTTCTTAAGGAACTAATAATTCTTAACTATTAGTTCCTTATATTTGTAAAGCAATACAGTAGTATTACCATATTTTCTTAAATCGGAAAGCTGAATAATAGAATTTCCTTCATATATTTCTTCTGAAGAATCTATTTTACAAACAATCAACCCATCTTCCCTTAAAAGGCTATTTGATGCAATAATCTCAATAGCAGGTGGAATCATGTCTTTAGCATATGGTGGATCTATAAAAATCAAATCAAACACAATCTTTTCATCTGCAAATTGTTGCATGTATTTATATGTGTCACCTTTTAAGCACTTGCATTTATCGTTAAACTTTAAATTATCTACATTCTTTTGTAACATATCAAATGTAGTATCACCCATATCAATTAGATAACATTTCTCAGCTCCCCTACTTGCGGCCTCTAGACCTAAGCTACCAGTACCTGAAAACATATCCACGACTACAGCATTTCGTGTTCTATCCTGGATTATATTAAATATAGCTTCTTTTATTCTATCTAATGTGGGCCTCGTTCCCATCCCTACAGGGGACAACAATTTTCTTCCTCTTGCACTTCCTGAAATAATTCTCATATGTTTATTCCTCCATTTAAGCCAGTTTCGATAATATTTTAACATATATATATAATTTATACAAAGAAATTTTTTCTTTAGTTAAAACAAATGTAGTTAGAACTTTGCTCGATTTTTTCTATTATTGCATCCTTTATTTTAACGTCTTCAACATTCCTACTTTGCATTAACTTTTTTGCTTCACTATTTGCAAGTTTTAAAATATCTATATCTTCAATTAAATCTGATAAAATCAACCCTGATTCACCATGCTGCTTGATGCCAAATAATTCTCCTGCGCCTCTATTTTTTAAATCTTCTTCAGCAATAAAAAAACCGTCATTACTTTTTATAAGTATTTCTAATCTTCTTTTCACTATATTATTTGTAATATTCGCCAGTAGTATACAATATGACTTATGCTTTCCTCTTCCTACTCGTCCCCTAAGTTGATGGAGTTGTGCAAGTCCAAATCTTTCTGAGTTTTCAATTATCATAACTGTAGCGTTTGGTACATTTACTCCAACCTCAATTACTGTAGTTGCAATCAGCGCTTTAATTTCTCCAAGTTTAAATTTATCCATGATTTCATTTTTTTGTTTACTTGGCATTTTACCATATATCATCCCTATTTCTATAGAGTCAAAATATTCTTCTTTTAATTTTTCGTAAAGCTTCTCGACTGAACTTAACTTCATCTCCTCATTTTCTTCCACTAATGGACAAACTATGTAAACTTGCCTCCCCATATTAATCTCGTTTAAAGCAAATTCATACACCTTTTTACTATAGGACATACTTTCATAGCTTGTATCAATTTTCTGCCTGCCTGGAGGCAATTCATCTATAATAGATACGTCTAAATCACCATATAAATATAAAGAGAGTGTCCGGGGAATAGGGGTAGCTGTCATTACAAGAATATCAATGTTTTTACCTTTATTAGAAAATCTATTTCTTTGTGATACTCCAAAACGATGCTGCTCATCAGTAACAATCATTCCTAAGTTTTTAAACTCTACATCATCTTCAATAAGTGCATGAGTTCCAACAATAATATCAATGGTTCCATCTTTTAACTCCTGTTTAATTAATTGTTTATTTTTTGCTGTAACACTTCCGCTTAGTAGTTGTATTTTTAGTGAAAAATTTTTTAATACATTTTGAATTTCTTCATAATGTTGCTTTGCTAAGATTTCAGTTGGTGCCATCATAGATGCCTGATACCCATTTTTCACAACATTAAACATAGTAATTATAGCCACTATAGTTTTACCACTTCCAACATCTCCCTGCACCATTCGATTCATTCCTATATCCTTCTTTTGATCTATTAGAATTTCTCTTACAACTTTACTTTGTGCCTTAGTAAGCTGAAATGGAAGTTGCTCCTTTAAGATTATAAGCTCTGGTGCTATTTTAAATTGAATACCATTATTATGATATTTTATAAACTCTTTTAGCATTAATATTTTTAATGAATAAGTGAATAATTCTTGAAATTTAAGCCTTCTCTTTGATTTATTAAGGAGTTCTAAGCTTTTAGGGCTATGTATATTTCGAGCAGCATTATCTAAAGAACAAAAATCATATTTTTCCACAAGCCATTTAGGCAAATTCTCCGTTATTTCAACATCACATAATACGTCAGATATAATTTTATTAAAAAAATTATTTGTAACATTATTTTTAAGTGGATACTTGGCAATAATGTTATTTGTAGCCATAGACGTATTTTTTACTATCTTAGGATTCATAATTGTGATTTCTTCCCTGAATTTATTAACTTTGCCTGTGATAATATATTTATTTGAAATTTTAAAACTATTTTTTGCATAGGTTTGATTAAACCATTTACCTTTGAATCTATTATCCCCTTGGCAAAAAACTATGGTAGAAAGAGTTTTATTATTTTTTAACCTAACATCTTTTAATATATTTAGCACAGTACACTCTACAATGAGTTTTTCACTTTCCGCGCATTTCAGAATGCTTTTATTCGCAGATACATTCTCATAATCTCGTGGAAAATATAATATCAGATCTAATACGTTAAAAATTCCACACTTATTCAAATTTTCTGCCATTTTAGGTCCAACACCCTTTATATATTTTATATCGCTATGAATATCCACCTATACCACTCCAAAAATAAGATTTTAACGAGATTTTAGAAGGAAAGACTCCCACTTCTATAAGTGGGAGTCGCATACCCTAACAGATAGCAAACTTCAGTGGTGGGAATAACAATTGAGAATTGTTATCTACTCCAGAGGTTTACAAAGGGGTAACTCTCCTTTCGAAGTCGTCAATGCATCTTCTGCGAAGATGTTGCAGCTCCGCAGGAGATGATTTAATATTAGTTTTGTTCGTTACTAATCTTTAAGGTACATTAAATACCTAAGAAAAAAAGCCCTAAGGCTTTTATTCAACTGACGCAATAAAATAATAAAGTGGTTGTTTTCCATTATAATGTTGAATATCTAAATTCGGATATTTGTGTTCTAGGGCAGAAATAAATTCTTCCACTTCGCTTATTATACAATCTTCACCATAGAAAATTGTAATAAGCTCACTATCCTCTGTAACCATACTGTCTATAGTATCTTCGCAAACTTTATAAATATCTGTTCCAACTTCTTTAATTTTTTGCTCAATTAAACCTAGAATGTTTCCTTCTTTTATTAGATTACCATCAGATTCAGTGTCTTTAACTGCATATGTTACAGAAGCTGTTGCAACATTTTTTATTGCTTCTTTTAATATATTTTCATTTTCTTCTACACTAACTTCTGGATTAAACATTGTTACAGCAGTTATTCCTTGTGGGATAGTTTTCGACGGAATAACAATTACATTTTTATCTGACAGTTCGACCGCTTGCAGCGCTGCCATAAGTATATTCTTATTATTAGGTAATACAAATACATTTTCCGCATTAACTTTATTAATACTCTCTAATATATCTTGTGTACTTGGATTCATGGTTTGGCCGCCTTCTATTACAACGTCCACACCTAAATCCTCAAAAATATTCTTAATTCCTTCTCCAAGCGCAACAGATATAAATCCATATTTTTTATTCTCAATAATGTTTTCTTTCACTGGTCCTTCAACTTTCTCATCCGCAATGCCTAATAAATTTCTATGTTGTTCTCTCATATTTTCAATTTTCACCTTAGACAGTTCCCCTAGTGTTACTGCTTTTGAAAGCACTACCCCTGGATCATTTGTGTGTATATGGATTTTAACAAATTCATCTTGCGAAACCACAACCATTGAGTCTCCAAACTTTTCTAAATATCTCTTTAATTCATTAGCATCAACATTTTCAGCGATAACTAACAATTCAGTACAGTATCCAAACTTTATGTCTACAGGCATATCTAAAGCTGCAGGTGTTTTTGTTTGTGATTTTGTACTTTTCTTTTCCGATTTGCTAATTAGAGATTCCATATTATTACTTAGAGCTTCATGCATTCCTTTAAACAATATTAAAAGTCCCATTCCACCTGCATCAACTACTTTTGCTTGTTTTAATGCTGGAAGCATATCTGGAGTTTTATCTAGCATAATTTCACTACACTTGCAAACTTCTTGCATGAGCGCAACTACTTCAGTTGCTCCGCTATTAACTGCACTTTCACCCGCAGCTTTAATAATAGTTAAAATCGTACCTTCAGTGGGTCTCATAACCGCCTTATACGCAAAATGGGCACCTTCTAAAATGCTTTTAGCCAATTCTTCAGAAGTAGCTTCATCTACGCCTTCTAGCCCTTTTGCAATGCCTCTAAATATTTGTGATAATATAACACCTGAATTACCCCTTGCGCCCATCAGCGCGCCCCTAGCTAGTTTTTGAGATATCTCAGCAATAGACTTAGTTGACATACTTTCAATTTCTTGCACTGCGGCTTTAAAAGTCATTGACATATTAGTACCTGTATCTCCATCCGGAACAGGAAATACATTTAACGAATTTACATATTCTTTTTCTTCTTCTAACCTATTAGATGCGTTTATTACCATATTACGAAAATTTTGTCCGTTAATTTTTAAGTATTCCATTGCTACCTCCCTAGACCCTTACACCTTGGACGTTTACGGTTATTGCTGCAACTTTCAGTCCTGTATAATTTTCAACATTATATCTTGTTTTTTGAATTATATTATTTGCTATTACAGATATTTTCGTGCCATATTCAACTATTATAAATAATTCAATAAATAGTTGGTTTTCCTTAGAATTAATTTTAACTCCTTTATTTAAAGCGTCGCTCTTAATCAATTGCCAAAATCCATCCTTGGCATCTTTGAGTGCCATCCCAACAACTCCATAACACTCTGTTGTAGAAATACCAACTATGTTTGCTAACGCTTCCTCTGAATAATATATATTACCATTCTCTCTTGCAATGTTACCTTTCATTTTAATTCCTCCTTATACCGCTATATAGATTATTTTATAGTATAATACTAATTTATTCAACAAAATTAATTTTATAATTGCTTTAGTTACGAATAATTTCTTATTTAACTTGCAAGAGTAGTAATATTCATGTTACAATTATGCGTGTTTCAATTGAGAAGATTTTTTTCTTCGTAGTCAAGGAGGTGTTTTCATTGTCAAGAAAATGCGAAATATGCAATAAAGGTGTAATTTCAGGTAGCCAATATAGTCACTCACACCGTGAATCAAAAAGAAAATGGGCTCCAAATATTCAAAAAGTTAAAGCTATAGTTAGCGGAACGCCTAAATCTATACATGTATGTACTAGATGTCTTCGTTCAGGTAAAGTCCAACGTGCTATATAATTAAAAAATAAAAATGCAGCTTTTAAAGCTGCATTTTTTATTTAAATCCAGCTTTAAAAGCTACATCGCTTATTTAAATCCAGCTTTAAAAGCTGTTTTTTTTAAACCCACCTCTAAAAACTGATTTTTTTTGTAATAACTGAGTTTTTCTATGTTATTTTTTTAAAAAAAATCTAATTATTCGAGATATAAATCTCGGTAACTTAATAGCCATAATTTTCATCTCTCTTACCTCCCAAACATGAAATCCGTAAAATTTCTTCTAACTTTCACTATCTATCTGAACCTCACTAACAATGATGGTTATGATCCATTATAGTAAAGCCATAATAAACAATTCCTCCTCCTACAACAATTATCCACCACCAAAATGGGACTATTACTACTGTTATGATTCCTATGCCTAAACATGCAATGATTACTCCAAGCTGCTTTTCTAAACACTTATAAAACCTTTTCGTAAGTTAATCCCCTCTCAAAGTATTCCAATATTATTATATGAATTACTTTCAATAATATTGCCAAAAATAAAAAATAAAAAAGTATATATTACTATTAATGCATTCACTTCGCTAATAACTACTAATTTTATTTTTAATTAATCTGTTAAAAACATAAACTCGATTTCTACTCAACCATATGTTTTCCTTAACGCATCTTAATTAAAAATAAAATAAGAAGTTCTAAAGCTCGCTTCAATGCATTATACGTAATATATACTTTTTTTGCGCATAAAAATATTTATTAATTGAAGTATTAATCTGATGATAATATTATCATCAGCGTTCCAGATTTAAATTTAAGCTGAACCTGAGGTCCTGCAAACTCATTTGAAATAGTTATACTCTGTCCAATTTTCAAATTGTAATTATTTAAAGGATATTTTGCGCCTTTAATAGTTAATCCTATTATTTCATCGCCATAAGATTGTACCGAGAATATATCGCCTACGGTGCCACTTAATGAAGTCCCGGCATCAATCAACCTAATATTATTGTTTTCATCCTTAATGCATGCACTAACGCCATTTTCTAAGCAACTTTTTAGCATTCCAATATTTCCAAGCAGATGATCAACTCTACTTCCAGTGCACCCCAATAATACTATTTCATTTGGTTTCATTTTCAAAGCCTTTTTAACTGCAATTTCAGTATCAGTAAAATCTTTTTCTGTAGGATAAATATCTATTATAGAATTATTTTTTTTAAAATAATCCAAGGCCTCTTTATCAATAGAATCAAAATCTCCTACAAGTAAGTGAGGATTTATATTATAGTCATATAGGCAATTGGCACCACTATCTGCTCCAATTAAAAATGCATCCTCAGTAATTTCATTCATGAGTAATTGTTGTGATGGTGGATTTCCTCCTGAGATTATTATGACTTTCATGTTAAATACCTAATCTTAATGCTTTTATGTTTTTCTCAATTTCATCATTCTTAAATACTGCCGACCCAGCCACAATAACATTAGCACCACTATTAACAACTTCTTGAATATTACCTACATCAATGCCACCATCTACTTGAATCATAATGTCTTTATTATAAATATCTGCAAGATCTCTAACTTCTTTAATTTTATCCGAGCAGTATTCAATATACTTTTGCCCACCAAATCCAGGGTTTACTGACATAATAAGTACCATATCAAGATTACTCATTAAATGTTTTATGCATTCTACAGGTGTAGCAGGATTTAATGCAACACCCGCTTTAATCCCAAAACTTTTTATGTAATTAATAGTTCTATCAATATGCCTATCGGTTTCATAATGGACAGTTATAATGTCAGCTCCCGAATTTACAAAGTCTTCTACATATCTAGACGGTTCTTCTATCATAAGGTGCACATCAAATGGTAATTTTGTTAGTTTTCTAATGCTCTTAATAACTGGAATACCGAAAGAAATATTAGGTACAAACATACCATCCATTACATCAATATGAATCATATCAGCACCGCACGCTTCTAGCTGCTTAATATGTTCCCCTAGCCTTGAAAAATCCGCTGACAGTATAGATGGTGATATTTTTATCATTTTTTATTCCCCCTAGCAATAATTTCTTCTAATGTCTTTATATAAAATTTATATCTATCCCTGTAAATTTCATTATCTTCTACAGCTTGCTTAACTCTACAGTTAGGTTCTTTATAATGCATGCAATTAGAAAACCTACATTCACATCTATGTTTTTCAAATTCCGGGAAACAATCTTGTAATTGTTCTTTCTCAATGAAATCTAAACTTAAGGCTGAAAATCCTGGAGTATCTAACAAAAATCCTTCTTCATATTCAATAAGTTCACTGTGCCTTGTAGTATGCTTACCCTTTTGCGATTTTTTACTTATATCTCCAGTTTTCATAGCTTCTCTTCCAAGTATACTATTAAGTATAGTTGACTTTCCAACTCCAGACGGTCCACAAAAAACGGTAATGTTATCTTTTATTCTAGTCTTAAGTTCAGAAAGTCCATCACCCTCTTTTGCTTTTAAAAATACTATGTCACATCCTACGCTTTTTAATTCTTTTATAAGGCCCTCATCAACTTGCTCAACTAAATCCAACTTATTTAAACAAAGAACTATCTTTAACTTGTAATGTTCACAAAGCACTAGAAATTTATTGAGCAAATCCATATTTAAGTCAGGTTGTTTAAAGGCAAAAACTACAAAAGCTTGAGTAACATTAGCAACCACTGGACGTATCATCTCAGTCTCTCTTGGAAAAATCTTTTCAATTACACCTTTGCTCTCATCTGTCTCAAGCATTATTTCCACTTTATCACCAATAACAGGGGAAAGCCCAGTATACCTGAACTTCCCTCTTGCCTTACATTCTATGACTTTGTCTTGAACTTTTACAAAATATAGCCCGCCTACACCTTTTATGATTACTCCTTGCATATATCCCTCACCATTTACCTTCTATTTAATATTTTTGAATATATTTCATATATCTTGTAATTACTTATTCTTATTGAGGAGTCGCTGGGGGTGTTTCAGTTGTTGCTGGGGGTGTTTCAGTTGTTGCTGGAGGTGTTTCAGGAGTTACTGGAACTTCCGCAGCCTTAGATGTTAAAGTTATAGTATCCCCAACATTTGCCTTAGTCCCTGGCTCCTTGTCTTGCGACTCAATGATATCTTCATCATTACCAGAAACTACTATGTTTATATTCGATTGTGCAGCTGACTCACGTGCTGCTTTAACAGTTTTCCCCTTAAAGTCTGGAACATCAAATTGTTCTTTTTTAGGTTCTTCATACTTGTAATAATTAACTCCTACAGAATTACCTTCCGTAACTTCCGTATTTGCAGCAATACTTTGATTGAATATTTTACCATCAAGTGACTTATCATGAGTTACCACCGGGTGTCGCTCACCTAATTTTAAATTTGCATTTTGCAATACTCTCTCTGCATCATTTAAAGATACGTCATTTAGATTTGGAACCTTTGTTAATTTAATCTCTACACCCTTACTTATTACTAAATCTACTTTATCGCCTTTTTGAACTAAACTACCCGGATCTGGGTTTTGGCTTATTACTAAACCACTAGCAATGGAATCATTGAATTCAGATGTTACATTTCCTAGCACCAATCCATTTTGTTCAATAATAGCAGTAGCCGAAGCTTTATCAGTCCCCTTGACAGAAGGAATTTTGAAACTTGCAGGCCCTTTACTCACCGTAACTCTTACTTCACCCTTAGCCTTTAATTCTGTTCCCTCATCAGGAAAACATAACAGTACCTCGCCTTCGGGTTTTTCGCTATTTTCTTCTCCAGCCACTACAAAATTCAAGCCTTTTTCTACAACTAATTTTTCTGCCTCTACCTTATCTAAGCCAATAATTTTAGGCACCAATATCTTATCTGCCACATTAACTTGCTTGTCAGTAAGATAGTTCTTTAATGTGACTCCCGCAACACTACCTAAAACAATCAATAAAATTACTGCAACAAAAGCCATTATTATCGTTTTATTTTTTTTGTTATTTTTAGACTTCGGTTTTTTAATTACTTGTTCTTTTTCTACTACTTCTTCTTTTTCTTCTTCATGATCATCTTCTTTTTCATAGTCATCTACATTTACAGCTGCCATAACCCTAGTGTATTCATTTTCCATGCTATTTGTTGCGATAGTATATGAACTATTCTTTTGTATTCTCTGCAGATCTAAAAACATCTCATTCGCAGTTTGATACCTCTTTATAGGTTCTTTTTCTATAGCCTTTAATATTAATTTGTTCAAATTTTCAGGAACATTACCATTTATTTTCTTAGGTGGCACAACTTGTTCCTGTATATGTTTTAATGCTACTGATACAGGACTTTCTGCATCATAAGGCACTTGCCCTGTAGACATCTCATAAAGTACTATTCCAAAAGAATAAATATCTGTTCTACAATCTACAAAACTTGCTTTAGCTTGTTCTGGTGAAAAATAATGAGCTGATCCCATCACTGTGCTGGTATTAGTTATAGTTACAGAACTAGCAGCTTTTGCTATACCGAAATCTGTAACTTTAACCGTTCCATCTTCAGTCACTAAAATATTATGAGGTTTTATATCTCTATGTATAATGTTATTCTTATGAGCACACTCAAGTGCTTTTGCAATTTGCATTCCATAGTCTATTATTTGATCATAATTCATACTACCATTTTCAAGTATAATTTCCTTTAAAGTCTTTCCTTTTATATATTCCATTACAATGTAGTTAATATCTCGCTCTTGTCCAACATCATAAATATTAACTATATTATTTGATGAGAGACTAGCTACGGATGAAGCCTCTTTTTTAAATTTATCCATAAAATCTATATTATTTGAAAATTCTTCTTTTAATATTTTTACAGCAACATAACGATTGAGCAAACGACATTTAGCTTTATAAACTATCGCCATTCCACCCTCTCCAATTTTTTCAAGGAGTTCATATCTACTCCCTAATATGGTTCCTATCATCTCTGCACTCTCCTTCAAATACGATAACCGATATGTTATCGCGTCCACCCTTAGATTTACTTAAATCCACCAACATTTTACAGCTAGAAATATTGTCATTTTCATTTTTAATAATAATATCATACATTTCAGAATAAGTCACATCGTTAGTAAGGCCATCTGTGCATAAAATACATTTGAATATATTGGTCAAATTAACATCAAATAAATCAACTTCTACTAACTCATTTGTTCCAAGTGCCCTTGTAATAATATTTTTATTCGGATGAGTTCTAGCTTTTTCTTCAGTTATAGTACCATTATCTAAAAGCTGTTGTACCAAAGAATGATCTCTTGTAATTTTTAATAATTTTTTGTTATTATCAATAATATAACAACTACTGTCACCTACATTTGCAACAACCATTTCATTTTGTTTTTTAAAGCAGATTGTTATAGTTGTCCCCATCCCTTTAAGCGAATCATTACCACTTGCCATGTCATAAATTTTCTTGTTTGCAGATTTTATTCCTTCAGAAAGCACTTCTTTGAGATCTAAACCATGATGATTCTTCTTTATATATTCTATTATAACCTTAATAGCTAGCTGACTTGCAACTTCTCCTGCATTATGACCACCCATACCATCTGCTATAGCATAAATACCAAAATCAGTATCTTCAAAATAGCCTACCGAGTCTTCATTTGTTTTTCTAACATTTCCAACATCAGATAAAACCCCAAGCATTTTTACACCCCCTCATTTAAGTTTTCACTTTTAATATAGCTTCTCCGAAGTTGACCACAAGCCGCATTAATATCCAGGCCCATTTCGCGCCTTATTGTTGTCTGGATATTATTAGTTTCAAGTACCCTCTTAAACTCAGCAACGTCATCATTTGAAGATCTTTTTAATTCATTCTCTTCTATTTCATTAACTGGAATTAAATTAACATGGCATAACATATCCTTTAACAATACACTTAATTTTTCTGCATCTTGCGTGCTATCATTAAGACCCTTTACAAGAGCATATTCAAAAGTTATGCGTCTATTAGTCTTATTTATATAGTATTTAGATGCATCAATAATTTCTGCAATAGAATACTTATTTGCAATTGGCATACTCTTCATTCTAATCTCATCCGTAGATGCGTGAAGTGAAATAGCCAGTGTCGTTTGCAAGTTAATATCAGCAAACTCTTTAATCTTTGGTACGATACCACAGGTAGAAATAGTTATATGTCTTTGACCAATATTTAACCCATTTTCTGAATTCACAATTTCAAGAAATTTTATTACATTATGAAAATTATCAAATGGCTCCCCACTTCCCATTAATACAACATTAGAAATTCGCTCATTAATTAGATGCTGTGATTTCATTATTTGAGCTAGCATTTCCCCTGGAGTTAGATTTCTAATCATTCCTCCAATGGTAGATGCGCAAAATTTACATCCCATCCTACATCCAACTTGAGTCGATATGCATATAGAGTTCCCATGTTTATATTTCATAACAACGCATTCAATTAAATTACCATCGTTTAAAGCGAAAAGATATTTTCTTGTATCATTTTGTTTTGAAGTATATTCCTCTACGAGCTCAGGTATTCCTATGTAAAAATTATTTTTTAACTTTTCTTTTATACTGAGCGGAATATTATTCATATTTTCGAATTCCCATATTCCCTTATAAATCCAGTCTAATACTTGCTTAGCTCTAAATTCACTTTCCCCATTACTTTTCATCCATTGCTTTAACTCTACTAAATTCATATCTAATATATTTATCATTTTATACACCTACTATGATTTTATAATTTTGGCTATGAAAAATCCATCCATGTATTCATTCGGTAATATAGTAACATACCCTTTATCACTATAGTTTATATTATCAAATTCACCGTAAAATACTGGTTCAATCTTAAATTCTGAATGAGACTCTAGGAACCATTCAATATTGCTTTCATTTTCTTCCTTATTAAGGGTACATGTTGAATATACAAGTACTCCACCTTTTTTTATGTATTTTGAAGCATTCTCCATTATTTTTCTTTGTGTGTGAATTATATTTTCTATGTCTTTTATATGTTTACTCCACTTTATCTCAGGTTTTTTTCTAATAATTCCAAGACCAGAGCAAGGTACATCAATAAGTACCCTATCTGCAGATTGAAGTAAACTTGGATCATAAATTGTAGCGTCCATAACATCACAAGTTGTATTTACAATTCCTATTCTATTTAAATTTTGTTTTATTAATGATAACTTATTTTCATGTAAATCAAATGCAAAAATATGTCCTGTGTTTTTCATAATTTCTGCAATGTGTGTTGTCTTTCCACCTGGTGCACTACAAAGATCTAATACTTCTAGATTTGGCAAAAGGTCCATAGAAAGAGCTGTAAGCATTGCGCTTTCATCCTGGACTGTTATACTTCCTTCATTAAATAAAAGGTTATTCTCTATATTTTTCCCTTTAATAATTCGTATTGCCTCAGAACACGCATAGCCTTTTTCTATATTATACCCATTTTCTATAAGTTTTTCCCATATTTCCTCATAAGTTAATTTCAGAGTATTAACTCTAACTGTAACATCAGGTTTTTGATTTAAGCCACTTAGAATTTTCTCAGCGCTTTCAATCCCATATTGCTTTATAAAGAGTTTAGCTAAAGCCTTAGTGAAGGAATACTCAAAGCATAATCTTTCAATATCATTTTTTTCATTATAATACACCGCGGTGTCGCCCCTTAGATAGTTTCTAAGTACTCCATTAACAAATTGTGCCGCTCCTACATTACTCATCTTTTTTGTTAAGTTTACAGCCTCATTAACCACAGCAAAACTTGGTATTTTATCCAAAAACCTAATTTGATATATTGATATTCTTAATATGTTTAAAACAAAACTATCTACCTTTTCAAAGCCTTTTTTTAAAAAACTGCTCAATATTTTATCTATTGTGTATTTATATTTTAAAGTACCGTAAACTATTTCTGTAACTAACGCTTTATCCTTATCATTTAAATCGGATTTATTAAGTTCCAGACCCAAAACTATATTAGAATAAGCGTTTTCATTTATTACTTTTTCTATAACTACAATTGCTACTAACCTACTATTGTTCATGTTATTACCTCAATTTTCTATTTGATTTTATCTATCGCGACTTAAAAGAACAAGACGTATAAGCTGAGAAACTGCCATAAGTGTTGCCGCCACGTATGTCATAGCAGCTGCACTCAATACTGCTTTAGCTCCTTTTATTTCATCTCCATAAAGTATACTTTTGGATTCTAAAATTGTAAGTGCTCTACTAGATGCATTAAATTCAACTGGCAAGGTAATTAACTGGAATACTACCACTGCTGAAAATAATATAATTCCAATATTCACTAGAGAAGGTACACTTAAAATTATTCCTATTAAAAATAGTAACCAGGATACATTAGAACTAAAATTAACTGCTGGCACTATAGCGTTCCTTATTTTTAAAGGCGCATATTTTTCTTTGTCTTGAAGCGCATGCCCAGTTTCATGAGCCGCAACCCCTATAGCTGCAACTGTTGTCCCATTATAAACCTCCTTGGAGAGCCTCATAACTCGTTTAGAAGGGTCGTAATGGTCAGTAAGCTTTCCACCTACTATTTCCACTGGTATATCAAAAAGCCCTCCATCATCAAGTAGCATTCTAGCTACCTTCTCCCCTGTATATCCATTTGCACTATTCACCTTTGAGTATTTACTAAATGAAGACTTAATTTTAAGTTGTGCTAAGCCTGATATAATTATAGCTGGCAATAATACAACCATAGTATTATCATAAAAAAGCATATTATTCACCCCTTCTTATTTCAAAATCGAACCTTCATTTATCTTATTTCCTATTATATAATCCCTTACTTTTAAAGGCTTCTTACCCGGAAATTGTATCTCTTCAATAAGTAAAACACCACTACCAGTCGCTACCTTTAATCCTTCTTTTGAAACCTCTATAATACTCCCAATCATTTTATTTGATTGTTCGTTTATTACTTTTGACTTATATATTTTCATTACTATATTCTCATAATGAGTATATGCAATTGGCCATGGATTTAATCCTCTTATAAAATTATGAATATTAACATTACTACATTCCCAATTTATCTTTGCCATTTCTTTGCCTAACTTAGAAGCATATGAACTAAATTCATTTTCCTGTTTAACTGGCTCTATTTCGTTACTTACTATACCATTTATTGTTTTAACTAAAAGTTGTGCTCCGCTATTCATAAGAATATCGTGCAATTCTCCCGCAGACATAACACCTGGCAGTTCCATTTCCTCTGTTAAAAGTATATCACCTGTATCAAGACCAACATCCATAAGCATTGTTGTATTTCCACTTTTACTCTCACCATTAATAACACACCAATTTATAGGAGCCGCGCCTCTATATTTGGGTAATAAAGATGCATGTAGATTTATACATCCATATTTAGGAATACTAAGCACTTCCTTTGGAAGGATTTGTCCAAACGCTACTACTACAATAAAATCCGGTTTTAAGTTTTTAATCATTTCTATCATTTCTTCATTATTTCTGAGTCTTAAAGGCTGATATACCGGTATATTATAAGTCACAGCTAACTGTTTAACAGCGGACATTGCTAAATTTTTACCTCTTCCTTTTGGTCTATCAGGCTGAGTAAAAACAGCAGAAACTTCAAATTCATTTATAAGTTGCGAAAGGGATGGCACTGAAAATTCTGGCGTACCCATAAAAATTATCTTCATATTATTTTTCCTCACCCTCTATTGCTTTGTCTATAAATAATATCCCATCTAAATGATCAATTTCATGGCAGAGTGCTCTTGCAAGAAGACCTTCTCCATCTATTATTATCTCTTCTCCATTTTCACTTAATGCCTTCACTTTTACTGTTTCTGGCCTATCTACATTTTTTTGTACTCCTGGTATGCTTAAACAACCTTCATTGTCTATTTGTGAACCTTGTATTTCTACAATCTGTGGGTTAATAATTGCCATAGGTCCATTACCAACATCAATAACTACTATCCTCTTTAAAATGCCAACCTGCGGTGCAGCAAGCCCTACTCCCTTAGACTTATACATAGTTTCTTTCATATCTTTAACTAATAATAGAATCCTAGGGTTAATTTCATCTACCACTCTACTTTTTCTCCTTAATATGTCGTCGCCATAGGTTCTAATCGTTCTTATAGCCATACGAAAACCTCCTTGTCATTAATTATCACCAAAGGTGCTGTTAGATCATGTTACTTGGATTAATATCTATACTAACTCGTATACTAGTATAAACATTCTTAAGCAATTCATAAACCGATTTTTTTATTTCCTCTGCAATTGTTTGTTCAATATTTCCTTTAATTATAATTTGCCATCTATAGAAATTTTTAATTTTTGAAACTCCACAAGGGCATGGACCTAGCAATGTAATTTTATCATTGTTTTTAATCTTATATTTTAAATTTTCACCAACATTTTGTGTACTTTTTATTAACAAATTTTCATCCTCAGAACTCATAGTTATGACTAGAATACTTGTAAAAGGTGGATAGTCCATAACTTTTCTCATCATGATTTCATTTTTATAGAAACTATCATAGTCATTCTCCGCTGCATACTGTATGGTCAAATTGTCAGCATTATATGTTTGGATAACTACCTTGCCTTCTTTCTTACCTCTACCTGCTCTTCCTGAGACTTGAGTAAGTAGTTGAAACGTCCGCTCAAAAGCCCTGAAATCCGGTAAATTCAATGATAAATCCGCAGCTATTACTCCTACTAAAGTAACATTTTTAAAATCTAATCCTTTAGCAACCATCTGAGTTCCAATTAAAATATCTGCCTGTTTATTTTTAAAGGTATTATATATATATTCATAAGAATTTTTTTTCCGAGTTGTGTCAAAATCCATTCTTAGAGTTTTTGCACTTGGAAAAATCCTATTAATTTCTTGCTCAATTTTTTCTGTTCCAACTCCAAAATATTTAACATAACTACTTCCACAATTAGGACATGTTTTACTTATTTTTTCTTTTTCTCCACAATAATGGCAAGTTAGGTATTCACTTGAATTATGGTAGGTTAATGATATATCACATTTTTTGCATTTGAAAACATAACCACATTTCCTACAGGATACGAAGGTCGAAAAACCTCTTCTATTTAAAAACAAAATCACCTGCTCGTTTCTGCTTAGAGATTCAATAATACCCTCATGCAGTGGCTTACTAAATATTGAACGATTGTTATTCATTAACTCTTCGCGCATGTCAACGATTTCTACTTTTGGCATGGCAGCACCATCTGCCCTCTCATTAATAGTAATTAATTCTAATTCCTTTATGGTAGACCTATAATAACTTTCAATAGATGGAGTAGCTGACCCCAATATTAATTTGCAATTTTCTAGTTCACATTTCATATAAGCTATTTCACGAGCATCAAATTTTGGATTACTGTCGGATTTATAACTCGCTTCATGTTCCTCATCTATAACAATTAATCCTAAGTTTTCAAAAGGTAAAAATATAGCTGACCTTGCCCCAATAGCAATTTTAACATTTCCGAGCTTTACTCTCATCCATTCGTCATATCTCTCACCATCTGATAGCCTACTATGAAAAACTGCTATATCACGTCCAAATCTACCTTTGAACCTTTCAACCATTTGTGGGGTTAACGATATTTCTGGTATAAGTATTATAGACTGCTTATTCTCTTTTAACATATAACTAACTAAATTCATGTATATCTCAGTCTTTCCACTACCTGTAACTCCATGTATCAAGAATTTTTTCGCCTTAGAATTTATTATAAAATCAACTGACTGCTGTTGTCTTTCATTTAGTGTTTTTTCTTCATACCTAGAATAGTTTTTTTCGCTATACCTATTAATTATAACCTCTTGCGTGGTTAAGAATCCATGCTTAATCATTGTATTTATTGATGACAGTGATTTATTAAAATTTTTACTGAACTCAGTCTTATTATATTTCATATTATTTAATTGTATTATCTCATAAATATTTTTGTAAGGTTCATTTAAAAATTTGCCTTCTAGTTCCTTGCTCGCAGTTAATACTTGCATCGTCTTATTCTTTATACCTTTTGTTATACCTCTTGGAATAATAACTTTTATGCATTCCAAATATGTACAAAGGTATTTTTTTTTCATAATCTTTACAAGTTCAATATCAGTTATTTTAAGGAGTGGCATTTCATCACATATAGTTGTTATCTCCTTAATATTCTTCACATTCTCACATTGCTTATAAAGTTCCAATACAAAAGCGTCCACTGTCCTGTTTCCTCTACCAAATGGCACTTTAACTCTAAATCCTAAATGGACACTGCCTATTAATCTAATAGGTATTTTATATGTAAAAACCTTATCCACTTGAACCGAATCATTATTCACCACAACTCCAGCATACTGATACACTTAATCACCCTTTTAATTTTATGATTTTATATAACATAAAAAAGCGCATTAGCGCTTTTTATTTATTAAATCAAACAATTCCCTAGCAACTTCTTTTTTTGGCATTTTGTCTATTGTTATTGGACTATTGTCTTTGCTTAAAATAATCACTTTATTATCTTCAGTTCCAAACCCAATATCTGTTCCCGTTATATCATTGGCAATTATGTAATCTAAATTTTTCTTAAGAAGTTTTGATTGCGCATTTTGTAGCAAATCATTACTCTCAGCTGCAAAACCCACTAATACTTGATTCTTCTTAAGCGATCCTAATTCTTTTAAAATATCATTATCACGCACAAATTCTAAGTTTAATCCATTTCCACTTTTCTTAATTTTGCTACTACAGTATGTTTTAGGCTTAAAGTCAGATACAGCTGCTGCTTTTATAACTATATCACTATCGTAAAAATTATCTATTACAGCAGTTCTCATCTCTTCATTAGTATTAACCTTTATGGCATTTATACCAAAAGGTGTTTTTTCACCAGATGGTCCAGATACTAAAGTTACAACCGCCCCTCTATCTCTAGCTTCTCTCGCAATTGCATATCCCATTTTGCCTGTTGACCTATTTGTTATAAATCTTACAGGATCAATAGGCGCAATTGTAGGCCCAGCTGTAACTAAAACTTTAGTGCCTTTCATATCTTTTATAGGATACAACTTGCTCATGATTTCTTCAAAAATATCTTCAGTTTGTGCTAACTTTCCTTCTCCTATGTCCCCACAGGCGAGTCTTCCTGATGTTGGCGCAATAAAATCATATCCAAAAGCCTTAAGCTTTTGAATATTACCTTGCAGTATTGGATTATTGTACATATTGACATTCATTGCTGGAGCAAAAATCACTGGTGCCTTTGTTGCCATAATAGTAGTAGTTAACATATCATCTGCAATCCCATTTGCAACTTTACCAATTATATTGGACGTTGCTGGAATTACAGCAAATAGATCTGCTTTTTTAGCAAGAGATATATGTTGTAGTTCCCATGCTTTAGGCTCATCAAACATATCATGAATGACAATGTTCTGACTCATAGATTGAAAACTTAGAGGGGTTACAAACTCCGACGCCGCTTTAGTCATGATAACATGTACGCAAACATTTTCTTTTCTTAATCTACTAATAACATCTAAAGCCTTATATACTGCTATCCCACCTGTTACACCAATAACTACTGTCTTTTTGTTTTCCATACTATTTTATTCCTTCTTTTGTTGTCATCGCCACAATAGCTCCTTCATAAATTTCATGTATAGATATAGTAACTGGCTTTGTGGAATCTACCTGTACAAGTGGGCTTTGACCTTCTATTATTTGTCTTGCTCTTTTTGATGTTGCTACAACTAACGAATACCTATTATCTACTTTTTCTAATAAATTTACTATTGATGGGTTAATCATTGAATTATTCATTACTAATTTCCTCCTTTAGAAAATCTCCATTCATTCTATCGACTCTACATCTTTCTGCAATTACAATGCTTTGAATTTTTTCACAAGCATTATCTACAGTGTCATTTACAACTGCATAATCATATTTTGATACAAAACTAATTTCTTCATGCGCCGATGTAAATCTAGTAATTAAGGACTCTGGCGTTTCACTGCCCCTATTTGTAATTCTATTTTTCAATTCCTCCATAGACGGTGGAAGAATGAAAATAAATAAACCGCTTGGATAAGCCCTTTTCACCTTAAGTGCGCCTTGAATATCTATTTCTAGTATTACATCCCTACCGCCATCTAATATTTTTAGAACTTCAGATTTAGGAGTACCATAACAATTTCCATAAACCTCTGCGTATTCAAGAAAATCTTCTAATGCGATTTTTTCTAGGAATTTCTCTTTAGTTATGAAATAATAGTTTATTCCTTCTATTTCATCGCTTCTTGGGCTTCTTGTAGTCGCAGAGACCGAAATCCAAAAATTGTTTTTTTCGAGAAGCGCCTTGCATACAGTCCCTTTACCAGCACCAGAAGGGCCTGAAATAACAATTAGCTGTCCTTTACTCCTCATTATTCATCAACCTCGTCTAACCTTTCATCATCTTTAACAGATAACCTATGCGCAACAGTTTCAGGTTGAACAGCTGATAGAATAACATGATCACTATCAGTTATAATAACTGCTCTGGTTCTTCTTCCATAAGTGGCGTCAATTAGCATACCTCTATCTCTCGCTTCCTGAATTATTCTTTTAATTGGAGCCGATTCAGGACTAACTATGGCTACTAATCTGTTTGCTGAAACAATGTTCCCAAAACCTATGTTTATCAATTTTATACTCATCGTGTGCCTCCTGTTTATTCTATGTTTTGTATTTGTTCTCTAATTTTTTCTATTTCGCTTTTCATATTAATTACTGTATTTAAAATTTCTAAATCATTTGCTTTTGATGCTATAGTGTTAGTTTCTCTATTCATTTCTTGAATAATGAAATCAAGCTTTCTGCCAATTGGTTCGTCTAAAATTAAAGTTTCCTTCATTTGCTCTATATGACTATTTAATCTTACAATTTCTTCATCAATTCCAGCTTTGTCAGCAAAAATCGCAACTTCCATGGCAACTCTATTCTCATCAAACCCTACTTCTTTATGCAAAGCATTTAGTTTTTGAACTAGTTTTTCTTTATACTCACAAACAATAAACGGTGCTCTTTCCTTGACTTTTTCAACTAACCCATTGATTAAATCACATTTAATGATAACATCCGCTAATAATTTTTGGCCTTCTCTTTCTCTCATAAAAAGAAGAGCTTCAAGAGCTTTTTTTAGTGATTGTTCAATCTGATCAAAAGTTTCTGAACCCTCTTCTTCCTTTTGTTTAAGAGTTATTACCTCCGGCAATCTAGCTATTGTGTCAACTAGAATGTCGCCATCCAGATTATATTTATCTTTTAATGTTCGAAAGCAGTTTATATAGCTTTCAGCTAATTTTTCATTCAAATAAGCCTCAACATCTTCCTTATCATAATTCCCTTGAGTTACAAAAACATCAAGCTTTCCCCTTTTTACTTTTTCACCAATTATCTTCCGAATTTTATCCTCAAACGCTATTAATACTCTAGGCATTCTTATATTAGTTTCGAAATATCTATGATTGACACTTTTAATCTCTATGGTAAAGCTTTTACCATCTTTTTCACAACTTCCTCTTCCAAACCCAGTCATACTCCTAATCATAACAACGCATCCTTCCAATGTTCATTGTGAATCTTTATAATTATACATAAACTATCACCTAAGTTTCAAGCTAAAATTATAAGTTCTCACTTTATTACGATTTTCATATAAAAAAATACTTTTAAATTCTCACTTAAGTGATTCAATATTAACGAATTCAGAAGGGAATTTATACTTCTACTGAAGTTTTCTCTTTGTTATAGTATGTACCTCCCACTTATATAAGTAGGATATTTCCCTTCTGAAATGTTATCAAATTATAAATCGACTTATTTTAAAAACAGCTCATCCTTATATTAAAATATTTCCTATATAATTTATATTATACCAATAATAATATTAATCACCACATTTTTTTAGAGATTTTAAAGCTTTTTCAATAATAAGCTTATCTTTAGTCAATGCTATACGGAAATAATCGTATCCAAGTTTTCCAAATACATTTCCAGGCGTAACCACAATCCCGTAATTCTCCAATAATTCTTCACAATACTCATTTGTTGTATAATTTTTAGGTGTTTTGCACCACAAATAAAAAGTGCCCTCTGCATCAAAAAAATCAACATTCTTTTGTAGCAAAACACTTTTAGCAACTTCACGTCTTTCATCATATATTTTTCTTGTATTATGAATATAATCACGTTCTAAATTAAGAGCAGCAATAGCAGCCTTTTGAATTGGAATAAATTGACCAGAGTCACAATTGCTTTTTATCTTTAAAAGAGAGTTTATTACCTTAGCATTACCTACAGCATACCCTATTCTATACCCTGTCATATTGTAAGTTTTAGATAAAGTTCCAAACTCTACGCATTTCCTTTTTAAATCATATTGCATAAGACTTATATTTTTTTTATTTACTTGAATTATTTCATTATATGCTGAATCATTGCATAAAACAATATTATTATCATAAGAAAACTTTATAATCCTCTTATAGAACTCAGAACCCGCTACTGCACCTGTTGGATTATTGGGATAATTTATAAAAATAAGCTTACATTTTTTAACAATTTCTTCGGGGATGACCTCAAGATTCATCATATATCCATTGTTTTGTGTTAGGGCTACAGTATATGGCACGCAACCCCAGAGTTTTGAACAAGTACTGTAAACAGGATATGCAGGCTCAGGCACTATTACACAATCCCCTATATCACATACAGCTGGTATTATATTGCTTATACCTTCTTTTGATCCTATAAGAATTATTACTTCATCCAAACTTAGACTTACGCTGTAAACCTGATTATAGTACCTTATAACTGCTTTTTTAAGTTCCATTAACCCATCGTAGGGAGGGTAATTATTATATCTATCATCCTTTAATCCCTCTATTAAGGCATCGGTAATTTTTGAATGAACTGTTAAATCTGGATCCCCTATACTAAGGTCAATAATTTTTTTCCCATTCAGCAAAGCTTCATTTTTTTTATCGTTAATCTTTTTAAAATGATATTCATAAACATTGGATAGTCTATTATTTATTTTCATAATATCACCCTTTATATATTTCTTTTATTATGTTATTCGGGCGGCACTAACCTTGTTACAGTTATTTTACTTATCCGCGTTAAATCACTGTCGAAGTTATTTATTATATTCAAAACTACAATATTAATGACTTCTAAATTTTCGTTAAAAAATATACTAAAGCACGATAAGTTATACTATCATGCTCTAGTATATTCATAATACACATATTATTACTGCTTTACAGATAATTTAACCAGTTACAATTAATTTGATAATAAACAATACTGCTAAGATATAAATTACAACTGAAACCTTCTTCTTTTTACTAGCATCCCTAGTAAATATATTGTTTACTAGGTTTAACACCGCATAAGAAAGAATACCTATAGTTAAACCATCTCCAATACTATAAGTCAAAGGCATTAATGCGATTGTTAGGAAAGCAGGAACTCCCTCTGTAAAATCACTGAAATCTATTTTAACTATATTCTCCATCATAAAGAATCCTACAATTATCAAAGCAGGTGCAGTTGCACATGATGGTATTGCAATGAACAAAGGTGAAAAGAACATTGCTATTAAAAATAATATTCCTGTTACAACGGAAGCGAGTCCAGTCCTAGCACCTTCTGCAACTCCCGCTGAGCTTTCTACAAAAGTGGTTACAGTTGATGTACCAAGAAAAGCTCCCACAGTAGTACCAACGGCATCTACTAGTAACGCACGTCCAGCATTTTTTACCTTACCATCTTTATCAAGCATTCCAACCTTTGAAGCAACTCCTACTAAAGTTCCTACAGTATCAAAAAAGTCAACAAATAAAAACGTTAAGACTATTGTCAAAAATCCCAATATTCTAGTTGTATCAGTTAAGTATGAAAAATCTAGTTTACCTGCAATTGGTTTTATTGATTCAAATTTAAATATACCTTGTGGTGTACCTATTTTATAAGTTGCTGCAGCTTCTGGTAATATTATTGCAAATAACCAAGCCAATACTGTACTTGCAACTATTCCCCATAATATAGCCCCTTTAACTTTCTTTTTAGACAACACCACTATTATAATTACTCCTATTACAGTTATTAATACTGTAGGACTTCTAAAACTACCCATAGAAACCTTTGTTGCTTTATTAGTAACTACAATACCAGCATCTACAAAACCAATAAATGCAATGAAAAGTCCAATACCTGCGGTAACTGCCAATTTTAAAGTTGTTGGTATAGCATTAACTACAGCTTCGCGAACATTAGTTAATGATAATATAATAAAAATAATTCCTTCTACAAAGACAGCTGCTAATGCTACTTGCCACGGAACTTTCATTCCTATTACTACAGTATATGCAAAGAATGCATTTAATCCCATTCCTGGTGCTAAAGCAAAGGGCAAGTTAGCATATAACCCCATAAATATAGTAGCGAAAGCCGCTGTTAAACAAGTTACAGTTACTATAGCGGGTACAGGCATTCCTACACCAGGATTACCTAATGTGTTTGCATTAACCGCAATAATGTATGCCATGGTTAAAAATGTAGTTATCCCTCCAATAACTTCCTTTTTTACGTCACTTCCGTTTTCTTTCAATTTAAAATATTCCATTTAGTTTCCCTCCATGTGTTTGCAATACAAAATAAAACCACTATGGTTATTAATAAACCATAGTGGTTATTTTACTTTTATACAAACATAATAACAAAAATAGGCATGTACGTCAATACCATCACGAATATTTAAGCTTAATTTGTTTTTTAAATTCGGCTTTTGTACCGACCGCTTTCAAATATGCATTTAATTTCTTCTCTCCTAGTTGTACTTGCAAGTGCAAGCATAAGTTTAATTCTAGCTTTTTGGCCTGGCAGGCTATCTCCAAAAATCACACCATCATTTCTAAGTTCTTTTCCACCACCTGGATATCCATAAGAATCTAATACTCGTCCTTTAAAACATCTAGATACCATAACTACTGTCACTCCATTTTCTATAGCTGACTTTACTCCGTCCGCCATTTTAGGTGGAATATTTCCTCTTCCCATAGCTTCAATAACAATCCCTCTTGCCCCTTGCTGCACACAAAAGTCAATTAATTTCGAATCCATCCCAGCACAAGCTTTTATTAAATCTACTCTAGTTTCTATTTTTTCTGTTATAATATGTTCTTTTTTTAAACTTTCCCTATAGAATATTGCTTCATTATTATCTATAATCCCTATTGGTCCAAACTCTGGGCTCTGAAAAGTATTTAAGTGCATTGAATGTGATTTAGTAACCTCTCCAGCACAATTAAGTTCGTCATTTAAACATACTAATACGCCCCTATTACGTGCATCTTCCGAAATAGCGGTACAGATGGAAGCTGATAAATTTGCTGGGCCATCATATCCAAGCTCCGAACTATTTCTCATTGATCCTGTAACAATTACAGGCTTTGGATTATCAATAGTTAGGTGTAACAGATACGCTGTTTCCTCAAGTGAATCTGTACCATGAGTAACTACAACCCCACATATATCGTCTCTACATAAAAAACTTTGTATATATTTAGATAAATCCATCATTAGTTCCGGTGTCACATGAGGTCCCGGTAAATTTGAAAAAGTATGTGATTCTATTTCTGCATAATTTTCAATTCCCGTAACCATAGACATTATTTCTTCTCCACTTAGCGTTGGAACCGCAGCCTTTATTCTTTGGTCAACCGTCATAGAGATTGTTCCTCCATTAAAAATAACCACAACTTTTTTCAATTAAAATTCCTCCTACCCTTATTAAAAACAGATATTTTTTTGTTTATTTTTAAACTGTAAAATAATTATAACCTTAAATAGCTTATCACACAAATATTAGCAAATGAATTTTTCGTGTATTTGCATACTCACCTGCCGGTCTAACAAAAAAATAAGATATGCTTATAGTTATAAGCATATCTTATTAACATCATTTTCATTATACATAATTTATTACTACATAATCGTTTATGGATTTGGTAGCTAGAGAACCATACTATTTACTTTTTAAATATTCAAATAATTTTTTTTCTATTTCATCGGCACAATTATCATCTAAGGTTATATACTGCCTATATCCGTCTAACGCCTTAACTTCAATCTTCCCTACCTCTTGACCAGTAACTTTATCAATATCACGTTCAAACTTCATTATTTTATAACCTTCACTTATAAAATCCTCTATTTTACTTATCATTAAATCACACTCCTTTTCTTTTTATAGTTAAGACTTTAAACTAAAAAAAACTGTAGCTTTTAGTATGAAAATTTATTTTAATTTCTTTTTTCTTTCTTCACACCTTTCTGCTTATCGCTAGCATCTGTTCTTTTAGTCCCAATATTAACTTCTTGACCATTAACTCCACTTTTTTTGCCCTTTTGCATATTACTAACCTCCTTCATATATCTCATATAATCTAATCCACATGTTTTATAATCTAATCAAGGGTTTTTCCATTGAAATTTTCATACAAAGGTGGTTTTTTCTTATCCCCTTTGCTTTTCTTAGGTCTATTGATATCGTCACGTTTAACATCAATATTACTATTTTTACTACCTCCAACATGTTGATGATCAGGCATCGTTAAAACTCCCTTCAAATTTAATTATGTTCCACTTTTAAATAAAGTCTGAAACTTTTACCTCAATAACTTGATTTGTTTTAAAATTCTTTACATTCACTTTATTATTTTCCTCAATATAATATTTATTATACCCAGCATCTTTACTTAGAATTTATTTTCATATATGTTAAAGTTTTAGTTTTACAATCAATTATTTTAGTTTATTTCCACAATTGAATGGTAAAATTTATAATAATCATAGAATTATTCGCAAATGGAATATTAATTTATATGTAGATAATATATATAAATAAGTAATTGATTAATGAGGTGTATTAAATGGGCAATGACTTAAAAAAAATTATACATGAAGAAATTAATAAACCACTTAATAATATTGTTGATGTTTTCACTCCAAAGGTAAAAAAAAACGATTATAAACTAGCTGTTTTTTGGATTATAGTGGGTATTCTAGCTATGTTATTACTTTACTATACTTATAAAATGCTATACATTTATTTTTAAATTACAATCTCAAATTATATTAACAGTAAAATCGTAATAAAAAAGAAAAAAGCAAATATTTCTATTAATGCATCATTTCAGTTCCGCAAGCTGTTTCCTATATAATAAACAAAAACTTGATGAAGTAAGTTTAATGTACTTGTTACATTAAACCTACGTCATCAAGTTTTTATAATTTTTAAGACCTAATCTAAACCTAATTAGCATTACCACTGAGACTATTTTCAATGCGTACTATAACATCATGTGTTTTTTCAAACATAATTCCGTAGGCCATCCATACCGGTGCATAACCTAATGTAATTATCCCACATATTGAATTTTTTTTATTTACATAGTTCCATGGACACTCACCTAAAAACGCCCTAAGCAGTAGTCCGCTAATTAATTCTACTGCAAATATAAGGACCATATATATGCCTCCCCTCACAATAAGCGGAAGATGTTTTATCCTATAATGCACAGGTTCAAGAAATACAGCAAGCCCATATATAGGAAACATCCAGATACAGGTAGTGCCCCTAAGTAATACATCGCCCTTAATCATTGCTCCAAACCCATTCCACAAAATCTCTGCTAAAAGCCCTAAAAATCCGTATATAATAAATCTTTTCCACATGAGAATATTGTGTGTATTACCTTGTAAAATATACTACTAACCCTCTTTTATATAAGTTTTTCATTAAATATATTAGTTAAATTTAGTTTTTCTACTTTCCCCTTAATTTCATCTATATCTAAAGTATAAAGTCCAAGTTCTTGCATTCTCTTAAAATACCCCGCTCCCGCAAAAGTATATCTGTTTCTTCTTCCTTCTTTAGATTTCATTTTTTCATTCGCATAGGCCATTATGTCTCCAACGGCAAGGGACCTTGGCAACATCAAAAGAGGCATTCCTATATAATTTCTTATGGCATTGTGTCCGGCTAAAGCCCCTGTTATCATTGCTTCTGTGTGACCTACAAATAATCCAGACTTCTCGCCTGCACAGAACAAATTATCCAGGCCTATAACCTTCATACTATTTGTCCTTGGAGCTACTGATAGATACCTTATAGAGTTTCCCTTTCCCCCTGCATATGGATCTATATATTTTGCATTTTCAAGTCCTTTAATTTTTCTTAACTTATCTAATGGATAATATGAAGTCATAAGCTTTACATGACCTGTATCTAATAAAATTACATTTTCTGCAAATTCTTTAAGGGCATACTGCTGACATACCTTTAATTTAAGTTTTTCTAAATTTATATCTTCTTCTGGAATCTTCAAAACAACCACTCCTGCTTCATCTAGTTGTTTTACAACGTCATCGGCTAAAGAATCCTTAGCTAGTTTACACGAGCCGCTAAAAGCTCCATATACGTCTTCTTGTCTTTCTCCTTTTAAGTCTTCAACTCCTGCTCTGTAGCTTATGCTTACCCTTGGCCCAAAAGCTGGACATCTTAAAATACACATTGAACATCCATTTCCATATTTTAAGCAGTTACCCATTGGCCCTGTTGAACCTGTAGTTTCTATAAATACATCTGCCTCAACATATTCCCCGTCTGATAGATATATTCCTTTTATTCTATTGCCTTCTTTTTCAACATCTACCACTCTTGTTATCATGTTTAATTCTATATCCATAGCTTTTAAATATTTTACTACTGCTGGTTCGATCTTGTTTACATCGTAAAGCCAGGCATGTTTATGCCCCGGAAAATCAATATTTTTATGTCTAGTGTTTTCATCAGTCAAATGTATTAAATCTCCTGCCCCAAGCGCTATCATTTCTTCTGCCGCAGTATACCTTCCATTATTTCTCATTATACCGCCTACATTGCCAAGTCCTAAGAGCATATCTGTTTTTTCATATAACGCAACCGTAGCTCCTGCTTTTTTTGCTATTATTGCCGCGCTGCAACCAGACCACCCACCACCAATTACGATAACCTTCAAAATATTCTCCTCCCTTCTAATACATATTTAGGTTCTGTCTGCATTTTGCAGAGCCGCCTTAATTTAAGGTCGTTATTTATTCTTGTGCAACAGCCACACACACCTTCTCCACAGCACATTTTGGCATTATTACAACAAGAATATTTAATGTTTTTGTCCATATCTTCTACGACCTTCATCAATTCATAATTTAAAACATCTGCAGCATCACAGTGAACTAAACTAATGTTATTATTACTAATTAAATCATTTAATATATTATTAAATTCATCTGTTACTCTTCCATTCTCTATAGTATTGCACTGTATAACTTTTGAAGCATACTTTTCTAAATACTCACTCACAAAACTATTTTTATAAGGGGAATTATCAAGCACAACTATATTTTCATTATTATTTGCATGCAAATATTTAAGTACTGGTATCATAGGTGCCTGCCCTATACCTCGTGCTACAATTAAGCATATACTATTTTTAACTTTATATATGTTTTTTAGTCCTAAAGTACCATTCCAAAATGGCCCTTTTACAAGCAACTCTTCCCCTAGCTTTAACAAATCTAATGCTTTGGTTTTAGTCCCCTTAAGTTCTATAGCAATAGTTATAGTATTATTTCTGGTATCAGTATCCAATATTGATATTGGCGTATCAAACCTCGTTTCTGTATCTGGTCTTCGTGCAAAAATATAACTTCCCGCATAAACTAATTCACTTACCAATTTATCACTTGCACCTACTGTAAGTATAATAACATTGTCCTCTAATTTATTTTTTTCTAATATTTTACAATGATAATATTTCCTACCCTCTTTAGCTTTAAAATTGTTTGAAACATATTCTTGATATATACATACCCCATTAAAGTTGCAGCAGTCGCAGAAATCTTTACCTGCTAGCTGTGAACATAATATGCAGTCCCCTGTTTCTGCCAGATGGCAAGGACATGGTTGAGACGCCAAACTACGATATTCTTTTAATCAAGTCTATACTTATATACATACAATCACTTAATTTTCATATTAATTACATAATATTCATAAAAACTTTTTACAAAAATCATTGAAATTATTGTTATTTTCCGTTAAAATGGTCATTGAAGAAAGGACTGATTATTTGAAAGCTCTTTTAAAAAAATTATTGCCATTATTACTTATTGGTTCTGTTCCTTTTTCCAATTTATTCTATTGGACATTAAATAATACTCAAAGAGGAGTTTATGATCTAACTACTGATTTAGATAGATCTTTACCACTTATAAAAATTTTTATAATACCTTATATGACTTTGTGGTTTTTCTTAGCATTTTGTTTTATTTATTTATGCTTTAAGAACAGAAAAGTTTATTATAGGATTATGCTTACTTTAGTCCTATGTTATGTTGTTGCTTTTGTCACTTATTACTTTTTTCAAACAACTGTTCCAAGGCCTATTGTTACAGGGGATGATATATTCTCGAAGCTGATTTTATTTACCTATAATTCTGATGGACCATATAATTGTTTTCCAAGCATCCATGTAATTACTGCATACCTAGCTGTTAAAGGGATTAACGCTGCTAATGCTAGAAAACGTATTAAAATTCCAGTTAATATCTTAGGATTTCTCATTATTATATCCACTGAATTTGTTAAACAACACGTAATAATGGATATTTTTTTCGCAATATTCTTATGTAATGTGATATTCACTTCAATCATTTATGTAGAAGAACATTACAACCTTTATAATTCCAAAAAAGTTTATACCTTCACAAAACAAGATATTGAACAATAATACTGCTAAATCAAAAGCTGCTGAATAATTTTCAGCAGCTTTTTAACTTTATATTATAACAATTTTGTCATCTTTTAATTCTATGGATATATTTGATCCTTCACTAAATTTATTCTCAAGATAATGCTCTGCAATTTCATCTTCAATGTATTTTTGAATAGTTCTTCGAAGTGGCCTTGCACCGTATTTATCATCGTATCCTTTTTCTAATATAAAGTCCTTTACATCTTCTGAAACATGCACTGTAATTTTCTTTTCCTTTACCTCTCCTATTACTTCCATCATCATTAAATCTACTATTTTACGTAGCTCTTCCTTTTTAAGAGTGGTAAATACAATAATCTCATCTACTCTATTTAAAAATTCTGGTCTAAATGTTTCTTTTAAAGCGTCCTTTACACGTGATTCTAAGATATCATAATCACCTTGAACAAAACCAATATTACCTGAATTAAACTTAGTACCTGCATTAGACGTCATTATTATTACAGTGTTTTCAAAGGAAACAGTTCTGCCTTGACTATCTGTTAGTATTCCATCTTCAAGAATTTGAAGCAGCATATTAAATACATCCGGATGAGCCTTTTCAATTTCATCTAAAAGAATCACTGAATATGGCTTTCTTCTGACTTTTTCAGTTAATTGTCCACCCTGATCATATCCTATATACCCTGGTGGTGCACCAATTAGCTTCGAAACTGTATGTTTTTCCATGTATTCAGACATATCTATACGAATTAATGACTCCTCACTTCCAAAAAGCTCACAAGATAGTGCTTTAACTAGCTCTGTTTTTCCAACTCCTGTTGGTCCTACAAAAATAAAAGAAGATGGCTTTTTCTTTTTTCTAAATCCGGAACGATTCCGCCTAATTGCTCTAGATAAGCTTATAATAGCTTCATTTTGACCTATAACTCGTTTGTGTAGCCTACCTTCCAAATTTAATAGCTTTTTCGCTTCTTTTTCTGTAATTTTTTTAATTGGAATTCTAGTCCATGACTCAATCACAAAAGCAATATCCTCTAGAGTAATTTGAACATCACTATATTTTTCTTGAGTTTCGTTAATATCTTCTTTTACTTTGCATAGCTTCATCCTATATTCTGCAGCCTTTTCAAAATTTCCGGCAACCTCAGCTTCCTTCTTTCCATTTTGAATTTTTTCTGATTCCTCTTTTAATTCTGCAAGTTCGACAAGACCTTTATTTTTTAAATTAGCTCTAGAACCGGCCTCATCAATAACATCAATGGCTTTATCTGGCAGAAATCTTTCTGTTATGTATCTTTCAGATAAATTTACAACTTCTTCAATTACTTCATCAGATATTTTAACTTTATGGTATTCTTCATAGTAGCCTCTTATTCCTTTTAAAATTTCTATTGTCTCAGCTATACTAGGTTCCTCAACTAGGACTGGCTGAAATCTTCTCGCGAGTGCTGCGTCTTTTTCTATATATTTTCTATATTCCTCCAATGTAGTAACTCCAATAACTTGTATTTCCCCCTTGGCCAAAGCTGGCTTCAAAATATTTGCTGCATTCATTGCACCCCCCTGAACCTCACCAGCACCCATAATATTGTGCACCTCATCAATAACTAATATTATATTTCCATTTTCCTTAGCTTCTTCAATAATTGACTTCATGCGGCTTTCAAATTGCCCTCTAAATTGTGTACCTGCAACCACCGCAGTTAAATCAAGCAGGTAAACTTCCGCATTAAATAATTTTTCTGGAACTTGTTTTTCTACAATTCTTACAGCTAACCCTTCTGCAATAGCTGTTTTACCAACACCTGCTTCTCCAATTAATATTGGATTATTTTTGCTTCTCCTATTTAAAATCTGTACCACTCTATCGATTTCTTTATCCCGTCCAACAACCTTGTCGACGCCATTTTGATTTGCTTTGTTAGTTAGATTTATACCATATGTATCTAAATTCTTTCGCTTCTTTTTAAACCAATTCTTTTTTGATTTATCTTCAGCTGTTTCTTTAATCTTTGATGAGATTTGACCTTCATCCTCTATAAAATCACTATTTTCATCAACAGGTGAAAATAATCCATTAAAAATATTACCAATGGTCTTTTTTTTATCACCATTCTCAATATCCATATTGGGAGCATTTAAATCCTCAAGATCTATATCCTCTAAATTCATATTTTTGAACATATTACCCATTTGTTCATTTAAGTTTTCAATATCCTCTGAGGATAATCCAGCTTGTTGCACTAATTGATCCATAACTGGAATACCCCTTTTTTTAGCACACTCTATGCATAATCCTATAGTTTCGGTTTTTCCATTCTCAATTCTTGATGTTAATATCATTGCAATATTTTTTTTACATATTTCACATAACTTCATATAAATCATCTCCATATTTTATGTTGTATACAATATTATAACAGTATATCATCTTTCAATAGAATTTGTTCGATATATTCTGATTGTTTATTTCTCATTAATAGAATAACTGCTCCTTATTATTTTAACTCTTTTACTTTTCTATTTTATTCTACTATTATACATATATTCCTTTTTATTGTAGTGCTGTTTTTCCTGCAATTTGAAATATCTTAGCTAATCATTAACTTTTCTATTAATTCGTTCATTTCTTGTAACGTAAGCTCTGAAGCTATTATTTTCGCAACAGTCCTTGTATACTGCTCATCCAAGAGTTCTACTTCTTTTTTATTTAATTCTAAAACAATTGTAGAATTAACTTTCATTTATAATCCTCCAAATAAACTATTATATTATAGTATGCATCTTTAACCTTAGTGTTACGTAATCATGTATATACCTATATATATTTAATTATATACATGATTACGTAATATTATTTTTCTAAAATACATATCTTTATTTTGTGAAGAAATTATAGTTTATAGAATATATCATAATTATTTATAATGCTTATATAAGCTTTTATAAATTTTATAAATCAATTATTAAGGAGTAATAAATTGAAAATTGCCGCTATATACTCCAGAAAATCAAAAATCACAGGAAAAGGCGAATCGATAATTAACCAAATTGAATTATGTAAACATGAATGCAATCATTTAGAAATCGAAAAATTTATAATATATGAGGACGAAGGTTTTTCAGGAAAAAATATCAAAAGGCCTCAGTTTCAAAAAATGCTCATTGATGCAAGGGAAAAAAAATTTCATGTACTAATTTGTTATAGACTGGATAGAATTAGTAGGAATATCTCTGATTTTACTACTCTTATAAATGAATTAGATAGTTTACACATTAGCTTTATAAGTGTTAATGAACAGTTTGATACATCAACCCCTATGGGCCGTGCCATGATGTATATTGCATCTGTTTTTGCGCAGCTAGAACGTGAAACTATTGGTGAAAGGGTTCGTGACAATATGTTAGAACTCGCTAAAAGTGGAAGATGGTTAGGAGGTCAAACCCCTTTGGGGTATGAAAGTAGAAAACTATCCTATTTGGATGGTGACTTTAGAGAAAAATCTATGTATACATTATCACCCATAAAAAAGGAATTAGATGTAGTAAAAATTATTTATGATAAATATCTACAGTATAAATCTATTAGCCAGGTTTTTATTTTCATCTTTAAAAAGAATATTAAAACAAAAAACGGCGCTGACTTTAATAAGAAAAGGATTCAACTTATATTAAGAAACCCCCTTTACGTTAGAGCAAATGAAGCTGTTATGAATCACCTTCAGCTTATTGGCATGAATGTAATGGGAAAAGCTAATGATAAACAAGGTATTATAACTTATAATAAGAGTAAAGGTGCTAGGATTAAACGAGATATAACTGAATGGATAGCTGCTATTTCTAAACACGAAGGAATTATTGATGCTTTCAATTGGCTTAAGGTTCAACAAATATTAGATGATAATAAAAACAAGGCACCACGGCTCGGAACCTCTGCAGCAGCATTACTTACCGGAATTTTAAAATGTTCTAAATGTGGTAAAAGTATGATTGTTAAACATGGTCATATTAGTGCAACAACTAATAAAAAAATCCAGTATTATGTTTGTAGTACTAAAGATTATTCAAAAGGCGAGCGATGTAATAATCCTAATGTACGCGTAGATGAACTCGAAAAGGTAGTTATAGATAATTTAAAAAATATCACAATTTCAAGAAATATTTTATTAGAGGAGTTAAATAAAATAAAATGCGAACTATCAAAAACTAATTTGGTACAATCTGAAATAGAGAGTTTATCATCACAAATAAATATAAAACAAGATCAAATAGATATTCTAGTAAATCAATTATCTTTGGACAATGAAATATCCAAATATATAAGGCCTCAAATTTACAAATTAGGAATTGAATTAGAAAAATTAAGTGTTAAATATAAAGACTTAGCCTCTACTTCCTATAAATTTAAAAATAATAATCCGATTGTAGATAAATTTTTAAATTCTTCAAATAGCTTTTCATCAATAATGGATATCTTAGATTTTAATAACAAACGCTTATTAATTAATAATATTGTAAACTCAATATACTGGGATGGCGCTAGAGGCATTGTAAAAATTAAAACACTAAACTGATTATCGCAGTTTAGTGTGGCAAGGACAAAATTCACTTCCTACATCAATGCAATCGTAGGGTTCATAACTCATCATTCTAACCTCCTAAAGTACTATACTATTAAAATATTTGAAATTGTGAAATTTGTTACAACTTAAATTTAATATTCATAATTAATCATTCCCACATATTAGAAAAATCTAAATTATATAAATCATTATTATCAATGAATCACCTTGAAAAATAACCAGAAATTGTATTTGTACACTGTTAAAGTTTTCTAACAAATAAGAGAGAGACTTATATTCTCTCTTATTTGTTAGGTATAATTAAATCTTTAATTTTATCAAATTCTTGTCTAACCTTATTTTTCTTTTTTATAGAATTTTTAGCCACTAAGGCTTCTGTAAATAAGAGTTTATTATTTGCATATACATCTATCCTACCAACCTCTTCCCCTTCATGTATTGGGGCATAAATCTCATTTAGTGGCTTTCTAATTTTAACTTCTATTTTTTGATTGTTTTTTACTGGAATTATAATATCTCTTTTACTTACTATTTCAACATTACCCACTCCGTCTTTTATGCTTAGATGTTCTAAAATGTCATTTTTACTGATTATTTTTTTGTATTCATAATTTTTTTCAACAAACTTACTTATTTTCTCAGTTTCCTTCCATCTAGGTGTACAATTTAGTGTAATTATAATAACATCTCTATTTTGAATTTTAACAGAAGTTACTAAACATTTACCTGCCTTTCCAGTAGATCCTGTTTTTACTCCTGTTGAATTTGGTAAAAGATATAAAATTTTATTTATATTGTGGTAACTTCTAGTAAAGTTATTCTGTTTACCATCCACATCTTTAGATCCTACTATATCATTAAAAAATTTAATTTCTTTTGCCTTTGCAGTAACTAAAGCTAAATCATACGCTGTAGAATAGTGATTTGCACTGTCTAACCCGTGAGGAGACTCAAAGTTGCTATTCAATAATCCAATTTCTAAAGCATACTCATTCATAAGCTTTGAAAACTCATCAACACTTCCACTAATTCCTTCAGCAATTGCAATTGCGGCGTCATTTCCAGATCTCAACAAGAGTCCATACAACAATTCTTTTAAGGTTACTTCCTCGCCTTTTTTTAATCCTATTTCTGAACCGCGTATAGATGCTGCTTTCTCTGATACAATTATTTTCTTGTTTAAATCTCCACATTTTATTGCTACAAGCGCCGTTAGTATTTTTGTAGTACTTGCAATTTCAATTGGTGTATATGCATTTTTTTCATATAAAACAATTTTCGAATCAGCATCTATTGCTATAGCACTTATAGCATTAACATATAAATCCTCTGCAAAAACATTTTCAACAAATGACGAAAATAGAAAAAACAAACTTAAACATAATGATAAATATACTTTAAAATTTTTTCTCATTATTTCACCTCTCTTAAATTTGAATATTATATACACAAGTTGATATTTTTATAAATTATTGGACATAATACCAGTTATTAGATAGATTGGGAGGTTAAGATGTTTAAATGTATAATAGTATTTCTTTTAACTATAATAATTATATTATTTCCAATCCATTTAAAAATAACCCTTAAGTACTCAAACAAAATTTTGGGAATTTACATTTATAATAAGAAATTAAAGGTTAAAAAAGTTTTAAAAAATGGTAATAAAAATGATTTAAAAGGTAGCCTAAAAGAAAATTTCTTTAAGTCTTTAATTTTAAGCGATATAAAATTAATTACCTATAAAATTAAGAAATTAAAATTCAAACCAACATTAACTTTAAATACTAAACTAGAATATGGATTTGATGATGCTGCATTGGTCGCTATTTTATTTGGCTTAATTCATTCAACTTATAGTTTTTTGTATTTAATATTAACAGATTTTGTAAAAGTTAAAAATATTGATCTTAAAGTTAACCCTCATTTTAAAAAAAATGATTTTGTTATGGAAATTTCGAGTATAATTTACGTCAATTTAGCAAAAATTACTTATATAGCATTTATTATGTTAATTTGCCTTATAACCATAAAACATAACAAAATGAATATAAAAAAATATAAAGGAGGAAATATACATGGATAATCATCCAATTGAAAATTTGATGAGGAGCACGATGGAAAGCATAAAAGATATGATAGATGTGAATACCATTGTAGGAGAACCTATCCAATCATTAGATGGGACTACAATTATCCCTATTTCAAGAGTATGTTTTGGTTTTGCATCTGGAGGTAGTGAATTCAATAGTGTTACGTCTTCTGACTCAAGTAATAACTATCCTTTTGGTGGTGGTTCTGGAGCTGGAGTCACTGTTAAGCCCGTTGCATTTTTAGTTGTTAAAAACGATTCAGTAAGACTATTGCCTGTAGATCAGCAAAATACATATGATAAAATCGTTGATACTGTACCACAGGTTATCGATATTATTAAGGGTATGTTTAAAGATAGTTGTGATAAGAATACAGAATGCGAAGATAGCGATAAGTATTCTGAATAACTTCTCTTAATTGTTCAAATTATATATTAAAAATATTAACCCCACCATAATAAGAATTTTCCACTGGAAATTTTATTATAGTGGGGTTAATAAGTGTATACATCAGTTGCCTTCAAAAAATATCTACTCAGTTTGATTGCTATCAATATTTTGTTGTACTTTTTCTTTGTTAATCTCCTCTAAAGAAGGCATTTCATTTAGACTCTGAAAATCAAAATGTTTAAGAAATTCATCCGTGGTTGCATAAATAATTGGTCTTCCCGGAACATTTTTTCGTCCAGTTTCTTTAATTAATTTTTTATCTGACAATGTATAAATTGCTCTATCGCTCTTAACTCCTCTTATCTCCTCGATTTCCACTCTGGTTATGGGTTGCTTGTACGCAATTATTGCTAAAGTTTCAATAGACGCTTGAGATAAAGATTGTCTAATACTTGTCTTTAATAGCTTTTGTACATATTCACTATTGCAAGATTTTGTAACAAATTGGTATTCATCATTAGTTACTATAATTTTAATTCCTCTTTGCTCTTCTTCATATTTTGCTCTTAATTCATTTGTTAATTCTCTTGTGAAACCAATGCTACATTCTAATATATTCGCTATTTCAGTTAGCTTTAATGATTCACCGGCAACAAACAGCAATGATTCTATAATAGAAAAATATATATTTTTAGTAGAAACCTCTTCAATCTCTAATTGTTTAGTGTTAAATTCGTTCATATTCATTTACCCTTTCTAAATATATATCTTTAAAATTACTTTCTTGAATTACTATCACACTTCTAATCTTTATAAGCTCAAGTAATGCTAGAAACGTAACAATAATTTCTAACTTTGATGAATATCCATATATTAACTTTGTAAAATGAATTTTTCCAAAACATTCAAGCTCTCTTTTTAATTCCTCCATTTTATCTTCTATTTTATATTCATCTAATAGGATTTTTTTATTTATAATATTATCAGTATTCATTTTATTTATATATACTTGCATTAAATTATTGTATGAATTGTACAAATCAAGCATTGTAATATTTTTCAAAAAATCCATTTCCTTAGTGTTTTCATTATCCTCTTCAATTATTTCTGGTTTTTTACTAATCATTATACCTGTACCCTGTTCCAACACCTTTAAATTTTCAGCTATAGTTTTATATTTTCTATATTCTATCAATTTATTTAGCAATTCCTTTTCTACATCAATTTCTTCTTCTTCGCTATGATCCTCTTTATTTTTAGGCAACAAATATTTCGATTTAATTTCAATTAAAGTTGCGGCTATAACTATGAATTCTGATGTCACCTCTAAATCCATTTCCTTCATACTTTTAAGACACCCCAAATACTGATTTGTGATTTCAACAATATTGATATCATATATGTTCATCTCATTTTTCTTAATAAGATGTAATAACAAGTCAAATGGGCCTTCAAAATTAGTTACCTTTATACTTAATGGCATGTACACTCTCTCCTAAATAAATAATTTTAAAGAAATATAAGTTTTACTTTGATTTCTTTATATCAAGTCTATTCTAAGTATAATTCATCTTTGGAAAAATAACTAGTCAATTTACTAGCTTGTTTTATTTCATATTACACTTTTCAAGTCCTTTAATATTTGTAATATTCCCAATTAAGTCTGACATTTTAATTCCTAAAGTATATTATTTTATAAAAACTTAGCTTCTAAGCAAATAATTTATTGCCCAGAAGCTATATTTTTATATCTACATAAATCTGTAAACACTACTATAAAGTTTTGTTAAATCGCCTTATCAAATAAGTCTGTAAAGTTATTTTTAATATTATCCCACACTCTAGATTTTTTTATATCCCTATCGCTGTAAATAACAATCTTACCACTTAACTTATTATCGACATATATTTCACAAAATCCAATTGCGACATCCTTTTTATACTCTTTCAAACCTTCCTTCATAACAAATTTTTTAGTTATTTTATTTTTATTACCTTTTTCAAGGGTTATAAGGAAATCTTTATGTGCTTTAGCTATTAGGAACTTATCACCTTTCTTATTTAAAATTACTTTTTCTAATCCTTGATCTTTTGCTATTACTTTTTTCGTCTCAAATTTTGTAAATCCGTAATTCATTAACATGCTAGCATCTCTATTTCTTTTTGTGTAAGTTGGCGCACCCATAATTATTGCAAGCATCCTTACATTGCTTCGTGTTGCAGTCGCAGACATACAATACATTGCCTCATTTGTAAATCCAGTCTTGAGTCCATCACATCCAGCAAAGAATCTAACAAGCTTATTATGATTTACAAGACCTATAGGTGACTTTCTGCCCTCTGAAATAGTTTCCATGTAGGTTCCTGAATATTTTAATATTTTAGGATGTTTTAATAGCGCTCTAGACATAATTGAAATATCATAGGCAGTTGTAAAATGCCCTACTGCACTTAGACCAGTGCAGTTTTTGAAAGCAGTATCTTTCATATTAAGACTTTTTGCTCTTTCATTCATCATATTTACAAAAGCACCTTCACTGCCACCTAGATATTCTGCCATTGCCACTGCTGCATCATTTCCTGATGCAATGGCAATCCCTTTTAAAATTTCTTCCACGGTTCTAATTTCACCAGTTTCAAGAATCATACTACTTCCACCCATTTTTTTCGAGTTTTCACTTACGGTTATCTTATCTTGTAATTTAATCTTACCAGAATCTATGGCCTCCATAGCTAATAACATAGTCATTATTTTAGTTACTGATGCTGGTGCAAATCTCTCATGAGAATTTTTTTCATATATTATTTTGCCAGTGGATGGTTCCATTAGTAGTGCTGACTTTGCTTCTACTACAATTCCTTTATCATCCTTATTTTCTCCTTCTGCCTTAGCTGGCAGACAGAAAAACTGTGTTGTAAAAATCAACGTTAAAATTAAACATAATACGTTCCTAAAGTTCCTTTTCATATGTATCCTCCTCTTATTACTTTTCGCTAGACAAAAATGTCTGCGTTGATTAAAATTCATAACATTATTTTTACCAATTTGCATTAATATTATCACTATTTATTTATAATAAAATAAAAAAATTATTATAGTTAAAAACAAAAATAAAAACCCGCCTTCATAATTAGTGAAAGCGGATTTTTCTATATTCTATTTAAATTCTACATTGTAGTTAAATCATTTATCTTATGCTCTAGGATGAGTATTCTTATAAATTTCAGCAATTTTGCTCTTTTTAACTATAGTTGAGTAAATTTGAGTTGTAGACATACTATTATGACCTAATAGTTCTTGAACTGAGGCTATACCAGCGCCATTTTGCAATAAATGCACAGCAAATGAATGTCTTATTGTATAAGAATTTATAGCTTTTTTAATATTAGTCTTTTTAGCATACTCTTTAATAATTTTCCAATAGCCTTGCCTTGTCATTTTATCCCCTTTTATATTTAAAAAGAGTAAACTTAAATTATTTAAGTTTATAATAGATCTTGTCTTTAAATACTGCGATAGACATCTAACCGCCTGGGTACCAATAGGAATTATTCTTTCATTTTTCTTACCATTATTGCACCTTATGTATAGCAATTCTAAATTAATATCATATGTTGTTAAACTTAAAAGTTCTGAAACCTTTATGCCTGTAGCATACATTAATTCTAGCATTGCTTTATCTCTACATCCTTTAATCGTTGACTCTTCTGGTTGATTTAATAATTCATCTATCTCCTCGATAGATAGAATTTGAGGTATATTTCGTTTAATTTTTGCAATTGAAAAATAGGCTGTTGGGTCATGTTCTGCAAAATCGTTTTTAATAAGATATTTATAGTAATTTCTGATGGAAACTATACTTCTTGCTATGGAACTATTTGCACGACCTTCTTTTCTAAGATACTCAGAATATGCCATTATTGTTATGCAATCAACCGTTTTTATACTTTCATTTTTATATTCTATAAATTCAATAAAACGTTTAACATCTCGAGTGTAAGCTTCAATAGTATTTCTCGTTAGTTTATTGTTTTTTAAATTATCGCTATAGATTTTTAATAAATCATTCATAATGTATCTCCCATATTATAGAGAATATTAATATATACATACATTATACTCTAAAGAATAAATAAAATGTAAGAATATAATTATAAATTAATTTATAATTATTATCAACTAATTTGTAAACTACAACACTATTTTTGTAGATTTTTGTATTATTAATTAAATTTTGAAGCAAGTAATCCACAGCTTTAGGCAAGTAAATTCCAATTACTAGTAAAATCACAAAACATTTTATTGTTAACATTATAAAGTGCAATACATCCTTATGCTTCATTTGCTTACTGCTCCCAAATTATTAATAAGATTTTTAACAAAATGCGGTGCAATATAAGATTCTATAATTATCCCTATAAACAAGAAAATTATTATTACAATGAATATTGCACTATAATATATTATTCTGCTAGATAAACTACTTGTCCATTGTTTATTGAACTTACTCTTAAGTAGCATTATAGAAAATTCCATTGATACTACAGATGCAAAAATAATGCATGGAATATAAATTAAATTCTGAGGTATCACCCCTAGTATTGCTATACCAATGCCATTCTTTCCTAGGCCGCTAATCATAAAGCTAAAGGTAAATCCAACTGTAAATCCTTTCAATAAATCAATAATTATAATTATTGGTATCCCGACAATAGTTAAACCTAAAAACCAAAGAAAAATAATCACAGGCAGATTATTTTTAATCGATTGTAAAAATATTAATTTATAACTAATCCCACTTGTATTTGAAGGATCAATAAAATTCATCAAGTAATTTACTAAATCATTTCGTTCAAAATCCCCCATGTACTTCACACTGTAGATTCCTAAAATTATACCTGTAAATACGCAAAGAATACTTATAATATATAGCCAAAAATTTTCTTGTATATGTTTGTTTATGTTTCCCATTAAAGTATTAGATGACATAATTTTTCCCCCTTTTGTTGATCATTCTGCTTGTTTTTTAGCTATTCATAATATATTGTTAAAATTCACTTACGTTATATGTATGCTAAAATCCCCCTTATATGAATTAAATTATCACCTGCGGTGCTGCAATATTATAACTTAATTCATATTTATGATATCAAAGATGGTTATATGCATATTTAATTTACTTTACTACATAAGTGAATATTTTTTTGCCATGTCCCAGAAATCGCTAGCATTAAAATTTATGATTATAAACATACTATAAAATAAAAGGTAGGTGTTATTAAATTGAAAACTTATAGAAGATACTTATGCGTGTGTGCCTTGGCCTTATCTATTAATACTTTCGATAATAATTTAACATTTGCTATTAAAAATGACAGAATATCTCCGAATAATAAAACAGAAAAATTTCAATATGAATTACTATTTCGTATTCCATCCACTAAAAATTTTCAAGGATTAACATTTTTTGATGGACATTTTTATTGTGGCTTTGATTTAGGAGCTGGAAACGGGAAAATAATTAAATATGATATGTCAGGAAAGAAAATATGTGAAACAGCATCTATGTCTCTAGGCCATTGTGCTGAACTTGGATATAGAACCAAAACAAACAAAATTTATATTGCTAATGGTGGAGGAACTAATTTAACTCATATTTATGTTGTTGATTATACTACAAGTACAATATTAAGTAATTTAAGCTATGAACGTTTGGGAACATCAGCCTTACTTGCTATAGATAATGTCCATGATTATTTAATACTCCATACCATTTCAAGTGGAGCTGATATTGGTAATCCAACATTTACTATTATAAATTTAGCCAACATGAATGTAATAAATACTTTTAATATTGCTACGCAAGGTGTTCCACAAGGCTTAGAAACAGATGGCAAATACATTTATTTATATACAAATAATAAGATTACAATATTAAATTATGAAGGTATAATAATTGCAACTTATCATTTTAATAACCCAGGAGAAAGTGAGGGTTTAACTTTTGCTTTAGAATATGGAAAGTCCTATTTAGCTATGGGATACGCTTCTCCGAATAGAATTTATATAATAAGAAGTATGATTTTCAAAAAATAAACTCATATTTCTATATCAAAATCCCCTATGAAACTATTGGCTAATCTACTACATTTTATGAGTATCAATTATTTCCATAAAAATAAACTTATTCATTTACTTAATAAATGAATAAGTCTATTAGTTTTTGGTTTATAACTCAATATTAACTAAATAATTAACTTCGATAAAAAACAAACCGGTCTGAAACCGTCGTTATATAAGGCTAAGAAACCCTGTTTTGTAATCTTAACTTATCGGCTACCATAGCTATAAATTCACTATTGGTTGGTTTACCTTTAGCATTATGTATGGTATAACCAAATATTTTATTTATTGTTTCAACTTGACCACGTCCCCATGCTACTTCTATAGCATGCCTTATTGCTCTTTCTACCCTACTAGCAGTTGTGTTGAATTTTTTAGCAATAGATGGGTATAATTCCTTCGTCACTGCGGATAGAAGTTCAATATCATTAACTACCATAGTGATTGCTTCTCTTAGATACATGTATCCCTTAATATGAGCTGGAACGCCAATTTCATGAATTATATTTGTAATTTCAGCTTCTAAATCCATTGGTTCGTTATGATTACTTTTTCTAGTTTCAGATGTATCAATAAAAGATATTGATTTTTTGCTGTTATCACTTGAAATTGTATTATTAAACATTTGTCTTATTCTCTTTGTAAAAACTTCCATATCAAATGGTTTTACTACATAATAATCTGCTCCCAATGCAATAGCTCTTTGTGTAATCTTATCTTGCCCAACTGCAGATAATACTATTATTTTTGGTATTGGTTCAAGGTCCATACTACCCAATCTTTCTAGTACCCCAAGACCATCTAAATGTGGCATTATTATGTCTAATACTACCAAATCAGGCTTTCTCTCTTTTATTAACTTAAGAGCTTCTATTCCATCTTTTGCAATACCTGTAACCATAATATCTCTTTGGCTTAATAAATAATCATTTAAAATATTGCAAAATTCTTTATTATCATCTGCAATAAGCACACTAATTCTAGCTTCTTCCATATTATAACTCCCCTTTATAAATAAATTCCCATATCTTAACAAATATTAATTCGACAAAAGAATTACAATTCCTTCTTATATTAAGAAAATTTACAAATAAATAATTATTTATCATTATTTATCATTTTTTATAAAATAAAGGATAGCATCCGCTATCCTTTATTGCTTAATATCTATTTTAACCCCTTTTTTTAAATAATGCTAGTTAATTTGATAAAATACCTGCATCTTTCAACATCCATTCTATATATATTCCATATCCTAAATCAGGTTTATTAATTAAAACATGGGTTACCGCACCAATAATCTTATCATTCTGAATTATTGGACTACCACTCATACCTTGCACTATGCCGCCAGTTTTTTCTAGAAGCCTAGGATCTGTAATTTTAATGACCATACTTTTCGATCCGGATTTATTTTGAGGTAATAGTTTCTGAATTTCTATTTGAAACAATTGTGGTTCACTACCATTTATAGTGGTTAAAATTTGAGCTTTTCCTTCTTTAATTTCATTTCTTAGTCCTATTTTCATAGGTTTACTAAATTTATTATTTATAAGACTTTTAGTTCCTTCTCCAAATATACCACATTCAGTATTTTTGGTTATTTGACCTTTTATTTTGCTTTCATCTATGAAAAGTCCTCTTAACTCTCCTGGAGTTCCTCTTGTTCCTTTTTTTACTGATACAATATTAGATGATATAATCACACCATTATTAACATTCAATATTGTTCCGGCATCAGCATCTGTAATAGGATGACCTAACGCAGCAAATTTTTTAGTTTTATCATCATATAACGTTAATGTTCCTACACCAGCAGTTGAGTCGCGTACCCATAAACCAATTTTTTGTTTTCCATCTTCTGAATCAATAGTTGGTTTAATTTTAACTTGAAAAAATGTTAAATCATTTTTACGTTGTAATTTAAGAGTGAGTTCTGTATTTTTTTCTTTATTTATAAATCTTATTACATCTTCTGCATGATTTATTTCAACATTATTTATACTTATTATACTATCACCTATTTGTACACCTGCATTTGCGGCAGGACTTGGTGTTTTACCATTTATACCTTGAATATCAGATAAAGCTACTACTAAAACACCTTTAGTATTCAATTTAACACCAATTGGTTGTCCTCCTGGATAAACCATTAAATCTGATTTGTCTTTTATAAATGTTGATTCAACTTCTAAGCTATTTTCTAAATTAACTTTTTTCTCATTTTTCTTTTTATTATTTATATCTGGTTTATTAAGAATAATGTCTTTATCGTCTTTTACTTTTACAAGTTTGTTAGAATATAATGTTTCCATTGGTCTATCATATGCTGCAACAATTTTATTTTGGACTTTAAGATACGCACTTAAAGCAATTATTACTACTAAAGGTGTTATAATCCAACATATTATATTTAACCTTTTCTTCATAAGCTTTACCTCCTTTTCTCTTATATTTATAACTTTAAGTTACCCTCGAATTCTCCATATTATGCTATAACATTAATTCAAAAATAGTCAAAGACATAGATTCAAAACTAATTTATACTAAATTAAAAAAATTACCCTCTATTGCAATTATTTTTACATTTTTATTAATTATACAAACTTAGAGGCTTTATACTTTAGGTTAAAAAAAACGAAAAAAATAAAGCCATAAAATTATGACTTTACTTTTCCCTATTAACCTATTTTTATAACTATGCTAACCTAAATAACAAAATTAATATTTTTTTTGTTTCTTTGCCATATTTATCATTTCTTTAGAATTTTCCAAGGTTAATTTAGTAACCTGTGTACCACCAATCATTCTAGCTATTTCTTGTTGCTTTTCTTCATCATTCATTTTTATAACATTGGTATAAGTTTTATTTTTTAAAACATTTTTAGATATTAAATAATTTGTATCTGCCATACTAGCTATTTGGGGCAAATGTGTTACACAAAGGATTTGATGGTTTAATGATATTGAATACATCTTTTCTGCAACACATTGCGCGATTCTACCACTAATACCAGTGTCTATTTCATCAAATATAACAGTAGGTATTTCATCCTTATTAACGAATACAGTTTTGAGTGCAAGCATTATACGTGATAATTCCCCACCAGACACAATATTTTCTAATGGATTTAGTGGTTCTCCAGGATTAGTAGATATACAAAATTGAACTTTATCACAGCCATTTTCATAAAATTCATTTACGAGTTTTACTTCTATGTAGAACTCACTTTTTTCAAGGCCAATATAATTTAATTCATCTTTTATTTTACCTTGGAGTTTTTTTGCTGTATCAGATCTAATTTCATGAATCTGATCTGCTATAATTTTCATTTCACGCTCAAGAGCTATTTTTTCTTTTTTAAGAACAATGATTATATCACTACTATTAATTAATTCTTCATATTCAATTTGGATTTTTTCTTTATATTCATAAATTTCCTCAATGGTAGGTGCATACTTCTTCTTACAAGTGTTAATCAGGCTTATTCGACTATTCATATACTCTAATTCTTTTTCATCATAATAAATTGTCTCTTTTAAGTTTCTTAAATCCGTAATATTTTCCTCTATATTAAAATAGCTTTCTTCTATAGAGTCTGCAATTAATTTTATTTTTTCCATGTGCTTTTCTATACTTCTTAATTCCCTAATAGCCATAGCTAAATTATAAAAAACCGAAGTATTTTCCTCATCACTGGTATCTAATAATGCATAACTTTTTGATAAATGTTTTTCCAAATTTTCTGCATTGCTAATGATTGCATATTTTTCTAAAAGATCCTGGTCTTCACCAATTTTGAGATTGGCGCTTTTAATTTCTTCTAACTGGTAATTCAAGAAATCGATTCTTTTTTCTCGCTGTCCTTCATTTCCTTCAAGTTTATTAATTCTATTTTTGATTGTAGTCATTCTTACATATTTCTCATTATATCCCACAAGAACCTTATGAATTTTATCAGTTCCAAAGGAATCCACATAAAATATATGATTGACTTTATCTAATAAATTATGATTATCATGTTGACCATGAATATCCAATAAATTTTTACTAATATACTTAACCTTTGAGAGTAGCAATGATTTACCATTAACTTTTGCAATACTTTTCCCAGATTGAAAAGTTTCGCGACTTATAAATACCATGTCCTCATAATCAATATCCATCTCATCTAAAGCATTTTTGTTATTTTTAGTATCAATGCTAAATATTGCCTCAACATAAGTTTTGTTTTCACCTGTCCTGATTAAGTTCTTATTGAATTTACCCCCTAATACATAATTTATAGCATCAATTAAAATTGATTTTCCCGCTCCTGTTTCACCAGAAAGGACATTAAATCCTTTTTCAAAATTAATACTTAACTTTTCAATTAGGGCAAAATTCATAATATTTAATTGTAGGAGCATACTACCTCCTCCTATTCACTAATCATTTTTTTAATTTTTTGGATTATCTCTTTTGTCTCTTCTTCTTTTCTAACTAAAATAAATATAGTATTATCTCCAGCTATAGTACCTACAATACCATTGAACTTTAAAGAATCTAAAGCTTCAGCAGCAGCAGCTCCAGCTCCAGAAATCGTTTTTAATACTATAAAATTATCTACATGGTCAACATAAAGAACTGTTTGAGAAAAAATATTAACCAATTTATTTGATAAAAAGGTATCTGCCGGAGAACTAGTTGCATACTTGTGACTTCCATGTGCATTCATAACCTTAATTAATTTCAATTCCTTTATGTCTCTCGATACAGTTGCTTGAGTAATATCAAATCCATTGTTTTTTAGTTCTTCTGCTAACTGCTCCTGAGTTTCAATCTCATTAGCTTGGATAATCTCAATTACTTTTGCATGACGTGAAATCTTCATTTTTTTCTCCCTCACAATCCATTGTTCTAGAAATTATTTTTTTTCTCAAAATTTCAAAATAATTATAATCATTAAATTTAACCAATCTACACTTCTTATTTGAAACACTTACTAATATTTTCTCATAGTTATTTAGCTTTATTGCCCGTTGTCCATCTAATGTCAAAAATATGCTTTCATGTTCACTTTTTATATTTATAGATATTTCACTTTTACAGTCCAGCACTATAGTTCTCATATATAAAGATAATGGGCAAATAGGAGTTACAGCTATAACATCTAAGTTAGGATAAATTATAGGCCCTCCTGCAGATAATGAATATGCTGTAGACCCTGTTGGCGTAGATATTATAAGCCCATCCCCTGTAAACTCAATGTAAAACTTATTATCTATGTGTAATTCATATTTAACAACTCTCGCTAGTGTTCCCTTTGATACAATTATATCATTTAAAGCAGTATATTCTTCAGTTTTATCTCGATATGGCAAAGTGCAATTAAGCATCATTCTGTCTTCTACATAATAATCATCTTCACTAAATCTTTTCATAGCATTTTCAAACTCTAGTAACTCCACACTAGAAAGAAATCCCAAATTGCCTATATTCACACCTAAAATTGGGATATTAGAGTTGTTTAAATTTCGCGATGTTCTTAAAATAGTTCCATCTCCACCTAAAGCAATAATAATATCTAAATCGTTATATTTTATATTTTCAAGGCCAATGGAATCTTTAAATACAAATATGTTAGTATCATCTATATACTTACTAATAATATTTTTTACATACTTACTTATTTTCCCATCTTCATCCTTAGTTGTATTTATATTAATGCCAATTTTTTTCATATTCCCTCCTTGCCGCCTTCTATATCATATATCAACTATTATTTTTATCCTCGCTTACCCTATTTAAATCTTTATGAGCTTCACTAACTATGTGAGTTATATTATCTTCAATATAATTCACATAGTTCTCTTTAGATTTTGTAAAATAAATTAAATATTCAATATTCCCATTAGGTCCTTTTATCGATGAGTAATTAACATTAATAACCTTTACATCTAGACATCTCAGAAAGTTTAAAACTCTAACTATTACCTTTACATGTTCACTAGGTTTTTTAACCACACCTTTTTTATTTACGATGCCTACCCCTACTTCAAATTGTGGCTTTAATAGTGCTACAACGCTACCATCATTTTTTAATAGGTTAAGTAAATTGGGAATAACTTTTTCCAGGGATATAAATGATACATCAATACTTGCAAAATCGGCAAGTTCTCCTATACTATCTACATTTAAATATCTTATGTTTGTATTTTCCATGGATACTACTCGCACGTCGCCTCTCAATTTATCACCTAACTGATTTGTTCCAACATCTATAGCGTATACCTTGCATGCTCCATGTTGAAGCATGCAATCTGTAAACCCGCCTGTAGATGCGCCTATATCTAGGCAAACTTTATCTTTAAGTTCAATATCGAAAGAATTTATAGCCTTTTGAAGCTTTAATCCACCCCTGCTTACATAAGGAATATCTTCTCCTATGAATTCAATACTAGATGATATATCTACTTTTTTCCCACATTTAGTAGTCATAATACCATCCACAAATATATTTCCGGAAATTATATTTTCCTTTGCTCTTTCTCTTGAAAATAGAACTCCCCTTTTAACTACAAGAACATCTAATCTTTGTTTATCTTCTAACATAAAAAACTCCTTAAGACTCCACTAAAGTGCATTATTTAAACTAACCCTAAAATACTTTCAAAAATTCCATCTACATCTAGTTTATGTAATTTATACAGTATGTCAACTGTTCCGTGAGGAATAAACTCATCTTTAAATCCTAAATTAATGACCCTTGTTTTTGTCGTAAGTGAATTCACATATTCTAGTACTAAAGAACCTAATCCCCCATGCACAAGATTATCCTCTATAGTTACTAAAGAATATTTTTTATTCACTAGCTCTAAAAGTAGTTCTTTATCAATAGGTTTAATAAAACACGCATTAATTACAGTAGCTTCTATTCCCATATTGTTTAATTTTTCTCTAACCAATATAGCATTTTGAACCATTTTACCTGTAGCTATAAAGGCTATTTTTCCTCCGCCTAAAAGGGTTTCCCATTTCCCCCTCTTAAAGTTTTCAATAGGAGACATTTTAACATTGCAATTATCCCCACCCCTTGGGTATCTTATAGCAATTGGGTAATCTTGTTTAACTGCAAAAGTTAACATTGACTTCAATTCACTTATACATTTTGGAGCCATAATTGTCATATTGGGAATATGAGATAAATATGATAAATCAAATACTCCTTGATGTGTTTCTCCATCGGCTCCAACAATGCCCGCTCTATCTATAGCAAAAATAACAGGTAACTTTTGAATGCATACATCATGTACAATTTGGTCATAAGCTCTCTGAAGAAAAGTTGAGTAAACCGCAAAAATAGGTTTTAAACCTTGCGATGCCATTCCTGCTGCCATAGTAACTGCATGTTGCTCCGCAATTCCTACATCAAAAAATCTATTAGGAAACTGTTTTGAAAACATTTCTAGGCCAGTACCCTCAGGCATGGCAGCTGTTATTGCCACTATATTTTTGTTCTCCTTTGCAAGGCTTACAATCTGCTCCCCAAATCCATCAGAGTAACTTTTCTTAGAACTACCACATAGCTCTCCAATTAAGGGGTTAAATGGACCTACGCTATGGTATTTACGTGGCTGGTTTTCAGCAAATTTATAACCCTTGCCCTTTTTAGTTATAACATGAATAATCACTGGTCCGTCTATTTCTTTAGCTAGCTTCAATACCTTGCTTACCTCTTTAATATCATGTCCATCTATAGGTCCTAAATATTTAATACCCATATGCTCAAAGAGCATCCCTGGCACAATAACCTGCTTAATTCCATTTTTAATCTTTTGAATTGAACTAACCATACCGTCTCCTACGCTAGGAATTTTTCTAAGCGTAGAATTTATTTCTTTTTTTATTCTATTATAAGTTGGGTCAATTCTAAATTGGCTTAGGTACTTAGACATGCCTCCAACATTTTTAGAAATAGACATTTGATTATCATTAAGCACAATAATCATTTTAGTTTTCCTAAAGCCTATATCATTTAATGCCTCAAAAGACATACCTCCTGTAAGTGCACCATCACCTATTACCGAAATAACGTTATAATCTTCCTTTTGTAAATCTCTAGCCCTTGCAATGCCCAGCCCTGCAGAAATAGAAGTACTACTATGTCCTGATTCAAATATATCATATTTGCTTTCTTCTTTTTTAGGAAAACCACTTAATCCACCGAAATTTCTAAGTGCATCAAATTTATCTTTTCTTCCTGTAAGAATTTTATGTACATAAGATTGGTGACCCACATCCCATATTAATTTGTCTTTATCCAAATTAAAAACATTGTATAAACTTAATGTTAATTCTACTACACCTAAATTAGAAGCTAAATGTCCTCCAGTTTTAGATACTTTTTCAATTAGAAAACTTCTAATTTCTCCTGCAAAAACATTCAACTCTTGTATAGACATTTTTTTCACTGAATTTATGTCATTAAAATCATCTAAAATTTTACTCATATACATCTATCCTCTTTTATTAATTATATTATCATACCCACATTTATGGAGATATTATATCATATAATAATATTTAATTCAAAAGCTGTTTCGACTTAAAATACAATTTAATGACATTTAAGGTGTAGTTCATTAATCAAAGAATATTAGTAAATTTTCAATATTCCCTTTTTAATAAAAATTCCGTCATTTCTTCTAAATACTTTGTATTCACCTTAAGATTTTTTAATATCTCAAAACACTCTTCGCTTAAATCATTACACTTTTCCTTACATTTTTCCAAACCATACATGGTTATAAAAGTAGTTTTATTATTACACTCGTCGCTTTTTACATTTTTACCTAAAACACTAACATCTCCAATTACATCTAATATATCATCCTTAATTTGAAATGCCAAACCTAATTTGTCACCATACTCTTTTAATTCACTTAACTCTTCTTCACTGGCATTGCCTAAGATAGCACCACATATTATTGCTACTTTAATTAGTTCTCCAGTTTTATTTCTATGCATATACAGAAGTTCTTCCTCTGATATTGCGATGCCTTCACTTAAAATATCACAGATTTGTCCAGCTATCATCCCCTGAGCTCCAGAAGCTTTTGCTATGAAGGCACTTGCCTTAATTTTATTTAAACTTCCATCTAAACATTGATTTAGCATTATAATCATAGCTTCATTTAATAATCCATCTCCTGCGAGTATTGCAATTGCCTCTCCATAAATTTTGTGATTTGTAGGCTTCCCTCTGCGCAAATCATCGTTATCCATACTGGGCAGATCGTCATGAATAAGGGAATATGTATGAATCATTTCAAGGGCCGCTGCAAAAGGTAAAATATCTCTATAATCTTCCTTGTACATATTGTATGTAAGAATCATTAAAATCGGTCTGACTCTTTTCCCACCGACTTTTATACTATAAATCATCGATTCGAAATTTCTATTGTCAATTTCTGGTTTATTATCAAAATAATCATTTATCCAGTGTTCTACTACATCTTTTAGCAATTTTATATTCATTATATCCCTTCTTTTCATGATAGGTTGTAAAAATAATATAGTGTAATCTAATCTTTAACGACCTCCGCAAGAGTCATAAAATCCCTTTCACCTTCAGCTGTTAATATCTTTATTTTACCTTCTGTATCATTTAAAATTTTGTATAAACTGTTGCAGATTTTTATACCTTCTTCATAATTAATCATAGTTTGTTCTAACGTAACTTCATTCCCATTCATCAGGTCTACAATTTCTTCAAGACGAACCATCATATTTTCGTAAGATTCTTTTTTCTTTGCCATTAGAACTCCTCCAAATTTCTTACATTAAATCTACCACTACCGTCCTTTAATGTAATTTTCACCTCTTTTATATTTTTCAAATCACTAATTTCACTAATAACTTCATTTTCATTGTTTTGAAGTACCGCATATCCCTTATTCAATACATTTAAGGGGTTATGAGCATGCAAAAGAGCATTGCACTTGGAAAGTTTCTGCTTTTCTAGTGAAATTTTCGCATTAAACCTGTAACTTAGATTTTCTTTTAAATTATCTATATGGATATATTGATTAACTATAAAATTTAAAGGACTATTTATTTTCAAAGTTTTATTTAATAAATTAACTTTATTATATTCTTTGTTAACCTTAAATTCCACAGATTTTAGTAAGAGTTCTCTAAGTGATTTAATTTCATTATTTAACTCTTTTAAATTTCTCACAGCAATTTCTGCTGCGGACGATGGAGTCGGCGCCCTAAGGTCGCATGCGAAATCTGCTATAGTAAAATCCGTTTCGTGACCAATTCCAGTAATTATAGGTATTTTAGAATTATAGATAGTGACTGCTAAATTTTCTTCATTGAATGCCCATAACTCCTCAATTGAGCCTCCTCCTCTTGCAATAATGATTAAATCAACATTTTTTAGTTCATTAAAATATTTTACACCTTGCGCAACACTCTCGCTAGCATTTACACCTTGAACAATTGTTGGGTATATAAGCATGTTAACCTTTAAGTTACGTCTTGTTGCAACATTAATAATATCTTTAACTGCAGCTCCTGTTGGGGATGTAATTATTCCTATTCTAGTAGGAAATGAAGGTATACTTTTCTTGTGTTCTTTATCAAATAATCCTTTTTTCTCTAATTTCTCTTTTAGATTTTGAAAAGTCAAATATAACTGGCCTTCTCCATCCTGCTCCATGGAGTCACAATAAAGCTGATAAGACCCCTCTTTTTCATAAACAGAAACCCTACCACTGATGATAACATTCATGCCATCTCTAGGTGCAATTTTAAGTTTAAAAGCCTGCGATTTAAACATTACACAATTTATCTTTCCAAATGCATCTTTTAATGAAAAATATATGTGCCCGCTAGAATGCAATTTTACATTAGATAGTTCGCCTTTAACATTTGAGTTTTTTAATATAAAGTCACTGTCTATTATTTTCTTAATATATCCATTAAGATCTGTTACTGTTAATACTTTAATAAACATTATCCCTCCATGCCATGCAAGCATTTTTTATAAGCATTGTCGTAGTCATTAGTCCCGTTCCACCTGGTACTGGTGTAACATAACTTGCATGATTAATAACATCATCAAAAGATACATCCCCAGTTACTTTATTATTCACCATTGTTGTCCCAACATCTATAACAACTGCTCCTTCTTTAATAAAATCACTTGTTACAAAACCTGGTTTACCTATTGCGGCAACTATTATATCTGCTGTTTTGCAAACTTCCTTTAAGTTTGTTGTTTTAGAATGACATATTGTTACTGTTGCATCTTCATTAAGTAGCAATTGTGCTCCTGGTTTTCCAACAATATTACTTCTACCAATAACAACAGCATGTTTCCCTTTAATAACGCATCCAGTACTTTTAATCATTTCAATGACTCCTAAAGCAGTGCAAGGAATAAAACTTTTCTCTCCCTTATAAAATCTGCCCATATTTACATCACTTAATCCATCAATATCCTTTTTATATGAAATTTTAGAAGTGATTTCCTTCTCATTAAACTTTTTCGGTAAAGGCAATTGAATGATTACACCATCCACAGTATTATCTTCATTCAATTTTTCTATAATATCTACAATATCTTTTTGATCAACGTCTTTATCCAAGTGAATACAAGTATAAGATATACCTAATTTATTGCAGAGGTTATTCTGACTTTTTACATATGACGTGCTACCTCCATCGTCACCTACTAATATGGTTTTAATTGATGGCACCCTAAGTCCCTTACTAATACCGCCTTTTATAACTGATTTAATTTCATCTCTGTACTTTTCAACTATCACCTTGCCATTAACTTTAATTCCCATATTATCCTCTCCTTGTTATGTGTTTTTTAAATACTAGTTATTATAATACAGTTCTAACATGCTTTCAAAATTCCTCTTTTATTAAAAAAAATAACTAGTCAAAGATGCCCTAGTTATTTTATTGTTATTTAATTATCTTGCCTTTTTTAAATCATCTTCGCTAAGATACCATTTATAAAAGCTGGGGAACTATCTTCCCCATATTTCTTAGCAAGTTCTATTGCCTCATTTACAGAAACCTTACCTGGTATTTCTTCCTCGAATAATATTTCATATGCACCTACTCTTAAGATAGCTAGATTCATTTTTGATAATCTAGCCAACTTCCACTTAATTAAGTGCTTTTCAATATTTTCATCAATCTCCTTGCTATTTTCATGAATCCCGGCTAGCATCTTGGTAATATACGACATATCAATTTCATTTAAATCAACATCTGTGTTCTCTTTAAAATTTTCAATTATATCCTCATAGTTTTCTTTATTTATTGACATTTCAAAAAGTAATTTCATTGCTATTTCTCTTGACTTTCTTCTATTCATTAGTAATCCTCCTAATTTTCTCATCCTAAATTATACTTTTAATATAAAAATAACAAGCATAGTAATAAACACCCTCTGATTACAGAGGGTGTTTATTACTATGCTTCTATTTCCTCTAGCTTTTCTGTTTTAGATAATACAACATTTTGTACATACACATTTACGGCTGTTACTGTAAGGCCTGTCATAAGCTCTACAGATTTTTTCACATTTATTTGTGCTTTTTCAGTTACTTCCGGAATTTTAATACCATATTCAACTACAACGTGTAAATCAATTACTGCACTACTTTCTCCTACATTGACTTTAACGCCCTTAGATAAATTCTTCTTTCCGCTTAATATTTGAGTTATTCCACCAACGAGACTAGCACTCATACCAACGATTCCCTGTATTTCAGCAACAGCGAGTCCTGCTATTACACTAACCACATCCTCGGATATCTTAACAGTGCCCATTTCTGTTTCATTTAAAATTTTATCTTCCATATTAGTACCCCCTTATTTAGCTTAGGTAAAACATGACAATGCTATATTTATTATATCAGATAAATATAGCATTTACAATTATTATTGTTTGATTTTAACTTCAATTTTTTCTAATTTTGTTTTGTTCATTACAACATCATTAATGCTACGAAGTTCTTCCTCTGAAAGTTGTTTTTTATCACTTTTAACTAATATTTGTACCTTATCATCTACTATACTGCACATTGCTTCTTCAAACCCTAGAGCTTTTAGTGCAAGTTCTATGTCTGATTCATTCTGTGAAGCCATTGATATGTTTAGATATTGCTCAGACGCAGTTGCCTTTTGTGCTTTTGGAGTATTAGTATCATCAATTAAAGCTTTAATCGATTGAAGAGTGCTTACACTTTCTTGATCTCTTGATAATTTTGCTTCTTCAAAATAGGATGAATTACTTTTACTTTCCTTTAGAGATATTGCGCTCTTCTCACTGCTAAAATCACCATCATTTACATATAATGGTCCATTCACCTTTGCCGCAAGATACCCTGCAAACACAATAAGTACTACCAACGCAACAATTATACCAGACTGTTTTTTATTCATAATATTCCCCCCCATCTACCTTTCTTTGAAATTATATGCTACTTATTCATAGGATATACATTAACTTTGTTTTTAGGTAAATTAAATAAATCAATTACCGCCTGCCTAATTCTAAGTTCAGTGACTTTTTCATTAGATCCTTCTGCCACTACGCATACACCAGTAATAATAGGCTTAATTTTTTTCACAATTAATGGTGCATTTTCATTTCCATTATTGGACATAACAACAGCACTTCCGTTATTTTCTTGAGTGATGTTTCTTTTTCCGCCTGTTGTATCATTTTCTTGTGTAAGACTTTTAGAATCATTAACATTTACCGCTGGAACACTCTCCTCTCCACTCTCAAAATAGATCATAAGCTGCACCTTTCCAACTCCTTGAATCCCTTCAAGTGTTGATTTAAGTTTGCTTTCTAATTGTGCTTCATAATCATTTAATTGTAGTGCTTTATTTTCCTTAACAATTTTATCATTTTGTGCATCGCCTGCGACAGCTGAAGTTTGCTTTGGAGATTTAAAAAAACTACTTGCTAAAATTATTACAACTGCCACTAAAATCACTAATACCAAGTTTCCCAATAACTTGTCAGATTTTTTGATTTTATTGTTTTTATTGTTGCCTTGACCACTATTTAATAATTCTGTTTTAATATACTCAGTAAATTTACTAAGCAAATTATCATTGTTCATAGAATCCCCCCCCTCCTTTCTTGTTTTTATATACTGATTAACAATTATAGGTTTTATGAATTTAATTTATAAACAGTAATAGCATCACCAGATATCTTGAATTTACTACTTAGGAGCCTCTTTATTTTGTTTCCTTGTTCGCCTTGCATAATATTTTTTTTAGATGCATTTACACTTTTTGTATTAATTTCTATGTTTTCTATCTTTTTAACCCCTTTTTCCACAATTCCAATTTCAACCGTATTAATCTTAAATATTAGATTTTTACTATCGTAAACAATCTCTATATCAGCATTATACTTATTCTCTGGATATTCCTCTTCTAAGTTTATAATGCATTCATTCTCTAAATTCTTTTTAAAATTTTCCGTTGTATTAAGTATGTTAATATCTTTATACTTTTTAATATCTTTTTCGGTATTACTACCCTCCATGTAAGTTGTTGCTTTATTTGAATAAGAATTAAAATCAAAGTCCTTATCAAAAATCTTCATTATGGGATTTATAATTACCACAATTAACATCAGTCCTAATACAAATTTAGCATATTTTCTCATGCTATTGTCTGGCAAAATCATCTCCACTGCAGTAATAAAAAATATAGCAATGGTAATGTTTGTTACCCAGACTTTTAATCCTTCTATCAAATTATCACCACCTCCTTTATGAATAAATTTATATAGGATAGTAACCACTTTCTAGATTATTAGCTTATTATGCCTTTGCCAGTTGAAGCTACTATTGCAACCATTATGAAAAACATTACACTTACTGATATTACACAGGACATTAAAAGAAGAATAGAATCACCTACTGAATTCATACAATCTACTGTACGGCTGTCACTTATTGGTTCAATTAATGCAGCTGCTACTTTATATAAAAAAGCCATAATTAACAGTTTTATAATAGGGAATAAAACAATTACTATAATAATAACTAATCCTAACCCACTTATAGCATTTTTTAAAAGAAGTGAGTATCCGGCTACTGTTGAAATCGCATCAGATAAACATTTTCCGACTACAGGTATAAAATTATCTACTGCAAACTTTGCTGTTTTTATAGTAACTTGATCTATTGTTTTTGCTGCTATGCTTCTTAAAGTAATTACCGCAATAAATACTGTCATCACTATTCCTTGTGACCAAATAGCAATTTGCTTAAAAAGCTTTGTTAAATTATTTATCTTATAATCACTGGATATATTCTTAACAAATTGAAGTACGAAGCTCATAAATATTATAGGAATGATCATATCTACATAAATTCTAGAACTTAGAGTAGCAAAACCCATTATTATAGGGTCTAGTAAGGTCGCTTCTGCAAATCCTCCCACACTAGCTAGGAGCATCATTAGTACTGGCATAAGTGCCGCCATAAAATCTGTCATATTAAGAATAGTACTTTTAGCAAGTTCTGCTACTATATAAAAGCTTTTAGTTATCATCACGATCATTACACCGTAACACGCAAAATAAGCGATGTTAGATAAACCCTCTTTATTAAAGGCACTTTGAAGATTATTAAGTAACGCGCAAATAACCGCAATAATCATAAGACTACCTATTAACTCCATTGATGCAACTACTTCTTTAAATGTGAATCTAATAACGTAATTAGAGGTTTCTTTAAAACTAAAACCATTTTCACCAGTTTTTATAAATTGTTCTACAAAAGTTCGTGGGTCCATATCATTAAATATTTCATATTTTGTTTTTATGTTAGTAATATAATCATATAAATTGCTTATTTCTTTTTCTTCTTTTTCTCCTAGTTTACCTGGTTGTGTGGCTTGTACACTAATAGGCAAACATATTAAAAATAGTAAAATTATTATTATTTTTTTCATATTATACCTCTGTATTAAAATTAGTAATATTTTTTTCATACTATACCTCTACATTATTTTCAAAATAGATTGCATTACTGCCATCAAAATAGGAATTGCCAAAACTAAAATTAGTATTTTTCCAGAAAATTCCACTTTAGTTGCAATGCTATTCTCACCAGCATCCCTGCAAATTTCACTACAAAAGGAAGCTAAATAGGCAATGCCAAGTATTTTAAAAACTGTGTTTAAATACACAACATCAATATTGGCCTTATTTGCTAATGTTTGCAAAAAACCCATTATTATTGTAAGTTTGTTTATCATAAATAAAAAAATTAATATTCCGGCTGCAATGCTAACTTGAATAGCTAAATCATCCCTTCTACCTTTAAATATAAGTACGATAAATAATGCTGTGAAAGCAAATGCAACAATTTTAATTATTTCCATTATATCCTCCTAAAACTGAAACAAAGTTTTTACAGAATCAAATAGCTTGTTTACTAAATTTATCACCATTATAAGAAGTAGTATTACTCCTGCTAAATTTGCAACTACAGCAATGTCCTCCTTGCCGCCACTTTTTAAAACCTTATCAATAATAATGATCAGAATACCTGTTGCCCCTATTTTGAACAGCAAACTAACATCTAACACTTAAAAACCTCCTCCCTATATTAGTACTATTACCAGCATCGCTCCAAAAGAAAATCCTAAATATCTGTACATTTTTATATTTTTGTTCATAAACTCTTCTGATATTTTAATTTGTTTTTTTAAATTTGCTATAGTCAAAGAAAAAATATTATTTTGCCCTTCAATATCAGATTCCCCTAAGGTTTTTGTTAAATCTAAAATAACATTTATGTCATCAGAGTTTAAATATAATCTGTTTTTCATTAAGTTTACTGCACTATTCGTGGCCTCATATACATTCTCATATTCATTGTCAGATAGTAATTCACTGGTTTTATTAAAAAGTTCCCTTATAGGCTCTTTACTTTTATGTGCTATATTTTTAAAAGCATCCGGCAAAAGAGCATGTACATAAGTTATTTCATTTTGAAGTTGATAAACTGCCCTTTGAACTTCATTTAACTGAAAAACTCTATACTTTAATCTTTCACTGTATATAAATCCTGCCATAGTTGAAGCACATAATATTACAGCACATCCAATTATTTTAATCATATTATGACCTCCATATATCTTTACCTTTAGTAAAATCATAAATACACTCTATTGTTCCAATTCCTTTTTTATTACTAAGAACTATAGCTCTTGAAAATACGTAATTTTCCACAATCTCTTTAAACACTAATCTTTTATACAAATCCTCAATTCCAAAACCATGAATAGTTGTAATTAAACTAATTCCAGAATTTAATGCCATTAAAATGCTCTCCATATCATTTTGGGTGCCAATTTCATCACAAACTATAACATCAGGTGACATGCTTCTAATTGCCATCATAATTCCTTGGCTCTTTGGACAATTATCTAACACATCCGAACGCACTCCCACGTCCATTTGCGGTATTCCTTTAAACGAACCAGCTATTTCTGATCGTTCATCAATTATAGAAACATTTTTACCGTTAAAGTTTTTGTTTTTATCCCCCTTTGATATTTGCCTCGAAATATCTCTAAGTAGGGTTGTTTTACCACATTTAGGAGGAGATATAATAATTGTATTGTGCACTGAATTATTATAAGTAATATAAGGCATCACTTTATCAGCACAACCGATAATTTCTTTACATGCTCTTATGTTTATAGATGAAATGTCTTTAATAGTTTTAATGCTATTGTTTTCAATAACACAAATCCCACATAGTCCAACTCTATGTCCACCTTTTATAGTTATATATCCTTGTCTAATCTCATCTTCAAAAGCATATATTGAGTAATTGCTTATCCTCTGCATTATGTATTTTATATCTTCTGGAGTTGCGATATAATTCCAGATTTCTTCTTTACTGCCAATGTGAATAAACAGAGGCTTGTTTACTTTTATTCTAATTTCTTCAAGTTGCTGCAAATTATCAATCTGTTCCAATTTACTTCTAATAGTCTTAGGTAATATTTCAAATAAATCTTTTGTAGCCAACATTTTTCTCACCCTCTCATATATAATTTGTATTTTACCACCTCGTAAAATATTCCATATAATCGAATTTTTTTAATGACATTCCAGAAGGAAAGTCTCCCACTTCTATAAGTTTGAGTATAAATCACCTTCTGAGGTTCATCAATTCATCTTTTGCGAAGCTGTGCATCACCCAGGAGATGATTTAATGTGATTTAAATTAATTTAATCATCTGAAAAAAATATATGTCTTCCCTCTCAAAAAAAGAACAAAAAAAAAGAACCAAATTGGTTCTTTTTAAATATATAATTTAAACTCTTAGCATGTAGTCGCCATTTCTAGTGTCTATTCTAATAGTTTCACCTTCATTAACGAACATTGGAACTTGAATTATTGCTCCTGTTTCCACAGTAGCGGGTTTTGTTACACTTGAAGATGTGTTACCTCTAACCCCAGGTTCAGTACTAGTTATAACTAGTTCTACAAAGTTTGGAGCTTCTACTGAAAAAGCATCATCTTTATAAAATTTTATTATAGCAAACATATTTTCTTTTAAGTATTTTATGGCATCTTCTACTTTTTCATAATTAAGTGGTATTTGTTCAAATGTTTCTTGATCCATAAAGTAGTATAATCCTTCTGATGCATATAAATATTGCATTTCTTTTCTTTCTATAACTGCTTCTTGTAATTTTGTAGTTGGGTTAAATGTTTTTTCTGTAACCCCTTGATTAATAACGTTTCTTAATTTAGTTCTAACAAATGCAGCTCCCTTACCTGGTTTTACATGTAAAAAATCTATTACGGTGTAAACTTGTCCACCTTCATCAAATGTAGTTCCTTTTCTTATGTCTCCCGCTGATATCATTGTGTATCCCTCCAAAATTCATTAGTAATTCAATTAACCATTTATATTATAACCTTACTCGATAAATTAATACCAATTTCTATAACCACTCTAGATAAAAACATTACAGTGGAACAATGTTATTTTATCAAAACTTAATGACATTTGCAAATATAATTATATATTATTTGAAAATGTTGCATCTTTTTTATAAAAACACCATTTTAAGTCCATATAGCTTCATAAAAACAAACATATCCAATTCTTTTTATAAAAAAATTAGATATGTTTATAACTTACTTATTCTTTTTAAAGTCGATACTTATATTTGTAGTATTAGTATCTTTATTAATACTAATACTCTTAACCCCTAAAAAATTTTCACTTTCATTTAAAGCAGATAAAGAACTTCTCAATAATTTTATATCTCCGTTGTAATTCACTTCAACATTACATTTCTCATTTTCCATCATATTAATAGATTTCATCTCAAAATCTTTGTTTTCTATTAGACATTCCAAAATATCACTGTATCCATATTTCTCTTCATTATTATCATTTTCGTCCTTTGTAACATTTGCTTTTTTTGTAACATTAAATACGACCTGTTTTTTATATGCAATAAATTTATCCTTCACAAACATAAGTTTAAAAGATAACATTGCCATTAACATTAATAATATAGCTAATGTTCCCTTGAATTTTCTAGTTTTACACATTTTTATACCTCTAATATAACTTTAAAGTTAAAAGTCCCTTCCTCTTTATTATTTGGAGTTAAATTTTTTATTGAATACTTATTTTCTATATATCTTATCACATTAACATATTCCTCATAACTCTTAACTTCAATGTCTATTTCCAAACCAGCTTTAGTTATAATAATATTTTTGTAACTAAACTTGTTTTCCCCAAAAAAATCACTGAGCTCTTTATATTTTTCTCTAGTAATTATATCAGTCTCAGCAGCTTCTACCACACTAATATTATTTTTATTTTCTTTAACTTGCTCTTGCTCTATAATTTTTATTTTATTGGAAATATTTAGTATAAGAAATAATAAAAAAATGTTTGCTATTAAAGTTACTATAATACATACTTTTATTTTTTTATTCCTTATTTTATCTTTTTTATCTATGTACCAATTTGGAATGAATGTTCTTTTTACCATACATTTCTACCCTCTTATTACTATATATTTCAGCAATTCTTCTCGATTTAACTCACCTAATATTTGATGATTTAATCCTAAATATTTAAATTCATCAATATTCAATTCCTCAATATTTGCATAATATATCTTCTCACATAGTTTTGCATAGTCATTGTACTTTTCTAAAAATTTGTTCATTACATTTGAAAATTTAAATAATAGTAAGTCCTTAACCCCTATAATATTATTAACCACGATTTCATCATTATGACATATTAAAAAATACAAATTGGAATTATAATAGAAAACTAGAACATAGTTTTCCATATTCATTTGGTTAGAATAATAGTTTTTAAAGCAAAACTGAATTAAGTTTACTTTTTTCAGATTAATATTATTATTAATGCTGTCTTCTAAAATATCTAATCTATTTCCATTTAGGCAAAAAACTAATATTTCCATATTGAATTTGTCTTGTTTAATCAACTTATAGGTATATGCAATATGATCTATGTCCTTATAATAATATCTTAATTCATTTTTAATCATATCATTAATTAGATATTTTTTAACTAAAGGCAATTTTACCAGCTTAATATATACTGTCTCTCCTTCAACAAGAACATATAAATTTTTATCTTTTATATCAATTTTGAAATCTTTTATATTTAGCGTATCCTTATAATATGTATTTTCACAAGCAATCTTTACAGCTTTATTTAATATAGATCTTTTAGAAAATTCTATGCCTGATACTCTTTGCTTTGAAACTTCTAAAATCATATTTTTTCTAAATTTCATTTTTTACCTCCTTTATTTACAAAATAATCAGATTTTATAAATATATTCAGTTTCTATAAATATAATCTGAAATTTTTCATCAATAATTTCTAATTTAAAATAATCATTTCTAGTTGTTCTATATTGGTCAACTGTTTTAATAATTAATTCATTTGTTTTTTTAGAGTAAATCGCCTTAGCTGTATCATACTCTATTATTTTATACTCTGGTATGTCGCCTGTAGAATCATTAAAAACCTTAGTTGTTCCATCTGTTTTCATTTTCTCCTTATTTTCATTAATATAAGTAAAAAATAAAGTCATTAAATATTCTTTGTCTCTTTGATAATTATCCTCTTTTAATATATGTTTTTTATTACTTGCAGAATACTCCACTTCTGACATTTGAATATCAAATATATACATCATGATAGTTAAGCAGATAATCCCTAACAAAATCGTATAAATCAATATAAACCCCTTTTTAGTTTGCATTTTCTATCGCTAAACACCTCTCAATACTTTGCCCGTTGTACCAAACCACTTTAATATAAAGAATTTCCCCGGATTTTATAGCCACAAATTCTTTCACATCATCAATAATTGTATTATTGCCCAAATTACTCGTTTTGTTAGAAGAAACAACAAGTTTCTCATTAAGCAGTTTTATATATTTGGGACTACTTCCTTTGTAATAATTTATCGTAATAATATTTCCAGATGTTTCTACTTCTCTGGCATTCTGATTCACTCCTTTTTCTATTATACATATGGCATCATTCAAGTAATTAAACCCCCTGTTTTGTAATATACTGCTTTTATAGCTTTTCACATAAGATATAAGCAAACTACCTACCACCCCTATCATTAGAAATGCCAATGCCATAACAACTACTATTTCTATAAGTGTAAATCCCTTTTTCTTCATTTATGGTCACCTTTATAGAAACTGCACTGTAATTCTGAAACATTGTTTAGCTTTCCAGAGTATAATGAAAGATTTAGCTTATAAACCTTCTTATCTGGACCTGAAAATGTTAATTCCATATACGGACTCGAAACAGGCCGCTGATTTGAAAACACATTCCTCACATCAGTTTCACTCTTATCAAAACTTAGATTTTCTTTGTTTACAAAAAATTTTTTATCTGTTTTTAACTGTTCTAATTCTTCATATGTCATAGAGTATATAATATTGTTTTTTAAACTTTCCATTAGAAGCACATTATTATTCATAGTTTTAATATCCTTTTTTATATTTAAAGAAGCTATTTCATAGGACATCATGCAAATGAAAACGATGGAGAATACTGCGAGGCTACACAATACCTCCACTAATGTAAATCCCCTTTTACTCAATAATTTTAATATATTCCGTACCTACTCTCACTGTAATTTTATGTTTCACTAAATTATTTTCCTTTAAGGTTATTGTGTACGCCTCCTTAATATAGCCCTCATTATCTATACCCATTTTACTTTGGTCCACATTTACATTATCTAATACTATCTTATTTGATAATGCTAGATTGTTTATCGGCACACCATCAGCATGTAACATCATTTGATTTCCTGGTATATCAAAAGTTATAACGGCACTACAAGAATTTTCTTTGCAATACATTTTTGAATTATTAATAAAACCTACTACAGCATTACAATAATAATCCGCATCTATTTTGTTTCTTATTGTTTTATAATACCTAACAGAAATAGCGCTACATCCACCAATTATACTCATAATCGATATAACTATTATCGTCTCAATTAATGTAAATCCACTCTTTTTCATCATTAAAATTTACCCGCAGAGTCCATAGCATTAAGCATAGGTAGCATAACCGCTAATATAATTGTGCCAATCATAATTCCTAAAAATATTATTAGAATTGGCTCTAATAGTACTGTGGCTTTCTCTACATTTTCCTGAGCATCTTCATAGAATATATCTGCAGCTGTTAAAAACATTTCATCTAAATTCCCCGTTTCTTCGCCTATTTTTATCATAGCCACAAAAAATTGTGGGAATAGGTTCATTGCATCTAATGAATTCGATAAACTTTCTCCTTTTTTTATATCATTAAAAACTGTTTTAAGCTTTAACTTAAAATATCTATCACCAATAACATCATCAATTATTTCAAACGCTTTAAGTAGCCCCACTCCACTGCTTAATAAAATATTAAGCCCTCTAGAAAACCTTGTATAAATAATCCTTTTATGCACCGGACCTACTATAGGACACATAAATTTAAATTTGTCAAAAATAACCTTTCCACTTTCAGTTTTAAGACATTCGATAAAAACAAAAATAAGAATTAAAAAAGTTATTAAAATCCATAATGAATTGCTACGCACAAAATTACTGAATTCTAAAACAAGCCTAGTTATTAGTGGAATATCTGCATCAAGAGAATTTAAGTTTGATATAAATACTGGGATTATCTTTATAATCAAAAACAATGATACAACCATTAATGTTAGAAATACTGTGCAGGGATAAATCATAGAATTAGTAAACTTTTTTAAGAGCTTATACTCTTTTTCATAATACTTAGACAATTCCCCTAGAATTATATCCAGTTTTCCACTCTCTTCACCCAAATAAATCATATTTAACATAAACTCAGGGTATACATTTACAGTCTTCTTCATACTTACAAATAGTGAATTACCTTTTTGTACATTTTCTCTAATGCTAATAAGACTCTTTTTTATGGATTTATGAATCATTTGCTCGTAAAGCAAATTAAGAATATCACATATTGGTATACCCGATTTAATACATATTGAGAATTGCTTGCAAAATATAGATATCATTTTTAAATTAGGTTTACTTGAAATACTAGTTATTTTTTTTATCCGCTTACTTTTTATTAAAAATATTTCTTTTTCACGTAAGCTTAATGCTAGTTCGTAAGTACTGTCGCTTTCTGTACTGCCCTTTATTAAAGTTCCATTTGATGTTTTAGCTGTGTATTTATATCTCATATTATATTTCACCTATCACTTGTCATACTTGACTTGTTATTATTTTCAGCTACATTATTTTAAATTGTAGCTATAAGTAGCATTTACAAATTCTTCTATTGAGGTTACACCATTAATCACTAGCTCTTTACAACTCTCCATAAACGAACTTGACTTTTTTTCATTGCAATATTTCCAAAGCTCATCACTTATTCCACTTTTTGCTATAATAGATTTATGATTACTATCTAATTTTAATAATTCATATATCACAGTTCTCCCTTTATATCCAGTCTCATTGCACTTATTACATCCTAAAGCACTATATGTTTTTTCTCCGCCCTTAAATCCTAAACGCTTAGATTGCTCATAAGTAATCTCATATTCAATTTTACAATAAGGGCATAATTTTCTTACTAATCTCTGAGCTACTACCACGACTAATGAATCTGCAACCAAATATGATGGAATACCCATATCTATCAGCCTAGATATTGAAGTATTTGCATTATTCGTGTGTAGCGTTGATAAAACTAAATGTCCCGTTATTGATGCCCTCACAGCTATTTGTGCTGTTTCTTCATCTCGTATTTCTCCAATCATTATTACATCTGGATCTTGCCTTAATACACTTCTGAGCCCATTTGAGAAAGTAAGACCCGCTTTATTATTTACATTTACTTGATTAATTCTAGGCATATTATATTCTATAGGATCCTCTATAGTAATAATATTTTTGCTTTTACTATTGATTTCATTTAGTAGCGCATATAATGTTGTTGATTTCCCGCTTCCTGTAGGTCCCGCTACCACTATCATTCCATGAGAAAGTTTTAATGTATCCCTTAAGATCATAACTTTATCGGGGCTAAATCCTAATGAGTCCAAATCAATGAATCTTTCCGCTTTGTATAAAACCCTTATAACTAGTTTTTCTCCATACATTGTTGGCAACGAGGACACTCTGAAATCGTAGTCTACTCCATCTATATTTTCAGTTATCTTGCCATCTAACGGGATTAACTTAGTGGCTATATCCATATTTGCCATTATTTTTACCCTTGTGCATAAGGATTTATATACATTACTAGGAATTTGGTTTATTTCATTTAGTATGCCATCTACTCTCATGCGAATTATAGTGAAATTCTTAAAAGGCTCCAGATGAATATCACTAGCTTCTTCATTTACAGCCTGTTTTAGTAAGGATTTTGTTATCCTTATAACAGGTGCGTTTTCAATAGAAAATGTTGAATTACCATCTTCATTTTTTTGCTTGGCTTCTAGCATATATTCTTGTTTCATTTCTTCAACTGCAACATCGACAATTTGTTTTCCATAACAATTTTCGATAGCATCCGAGATTTGGCTAGCTCGGGCAAAGAATATTTTAATCTTTTTATTCGTTATAAATTTTAGTTCATCAAGAACTTTTATTTCGAAGGGATTTGAAAAAGCCACATATACTTCATTGTTCTTATCATAAAAAGGTATTAAACAATATCTTTTTGCTATTTCTTTTGAAACTAGATTAAATGCTTTATTCCTTGTACAAATAGATTCTATATCAACATATGGTATGCTAAAATCATTCTCTACTATTGAAATAAGAGCATTTAAATCTATCTTTATGTCATACAGTATTATTTGTTCTTCACTACAATTTTTCTTAAGTGAAATCTCCTTTACCTCTTTATAACTCTCTGTGGTAATTAGGTTTTTGTCTAATAATAACTTTAGTAAATTTTTTTTCATGTTATTTTACCTTTCCTTAATGTGTAAAATTTATAAAGCGCATCATGTTTGTAATCATTGTCACTTTTGGAAATTATATTCACTTTTTAAAAAACAAATACAATAAAAAAACAACTGCGCTATTAGTAAATAGACAGTTGTATGCAAATTAATTTAGAAAAAATTTTCCGTCGAATGTAATTTCTGCAGGCCCTTCCATTAGAACCTCTTCTTTAACAATCTCTATATTAAGTAATCCACCTGGAACCTGTACCGATACTTTTTTCTCTATATACCCTAATCTATTGGCTGCTACCACTGATGCACAACTACCCGTGCCACAGGCGAGAGTTGGCCCTGCACCTCTTTCCCAAGTTTTAACCTTTATCATGTTTTTAGCTACTATTTCACAAAAGTTTACATTTGTTTTTTCAGGAAATAAACCGTAATTCTCAATTAATTTCCCTTCCTCTACCTTATAATCTTCATGTTTCCCAAAAACAATAGTATGTGGTACACCCATAAGCAATGACGTAATATAGTACTCCTTATTGTTAATCTCTAACTTTTTATTAACTATTTCTCCCTCTTCTAAAGCTGGAATACTTTTAGTGTTAAAATTATATTTTCCCATATTTATAATTACACTTTCAGCAACTCCATCTTTAATGCGTATACTTGCGAGCTTTACACCATCACCAGTTTCAATTTTTATATTCTCGCCTTGCACATATTTTTTTTCCCAAATATATTTGGCAAAGCATCTTATGCCATTACCACACATAGACGCATATGAACCATCAGCATTAATAATTATCATTTGTATATCTGCAATATTACTTTTTCTAACCATTAAAATACCATCAGCACCTATTCCAAAATGCCTATCACAAAGTTTACTAGCTAACTGCTCTAAATTGTCATATTTACCCTCAAAATCTTCAATAACAATAAAATCATTTCCCGTTCCTTGCATTTTTGTAAACTTTATAATTTCCATATAACTCCTCCTCTTTGCTATCCGCATACCATGACTTTTCAATAATTTTCTTTAATGGTATACTATTAATAATAATACATCTTAATAATAGTATATTATATAATATATTATTTACAAAGCATAAATATAAATTTATGCTGATTTAACTACATTTCAGAAGGAAAGGATGATATATATGGCATTAGATGGAATTTATTTATCTAGCCTCGTTGAGGAAATAAAAGATATAATCATAGATTGTAGAGTTGATAAAGTAACCCAACCAGAAAAAGATGAAATTATATTAAGTTTCAAAAAAAATAGAAAAGTCTATAAGTTATTAATAAGTTCAAGTTCCAATTATCCTAGAATTCATTTTACAGACTTTAATAAGCAAAACCCAATACAGGCGCCTAAATTTTGCATGGTTCTAAGAAAATATTTAAATACTGCCACAGTTTTAGATGTAAGACAACTAAATTCAGATAGATTACTAGTTATTGACTTTAAAAGCAGCGATGAATTAGGATTTGATAGTGTATACTCATTAATAGTTGAAATAATGGGCAGGCACAGTAATATTAGCCTAGTTCGTACCCGTGATAATTTAATTATGGATAGCATTAAGCATGTTAGTTCAGACGTCAACAGTTATCGTGTTTTATACACTGGTGTAGAATATATATACCCTCCCGCTTCCACAAAACTAAATCCTTTTAATTTTGAGTATGATGAATTCTATAAATATCTAATAGATAAAAACATACCATTCGCCGAAAAGTTTTTCACTGGTGCTTTTACAGGAATAAGCTCCAACTTATCATCAGAACTTGTTTATAGGTACTACGAGGAAAATATTGTTTTTGATTTAGATCACGCTAAAAACATTTATGATTTCACTATAAGCATCTTTAAAAACATGCATGATAATATTTTTTTAGCGGCCTATGCTATGAATGATAAACTAAAAGATTTCCATTGTATAAAACTTACTTCATTAAAAGATTGTGATTTTGAAGAATTTGAATCACCATCTATGTTAATAGAGACTTTTTATTTTAGAAAAGATAAACATGATAGATTAAATTCTAAAAGCTCAAACCTTCAAAAAATAGTTAATAACAATATTAATCGTTGTGATAAAAAAGTGAAAATACTAAACGCGACCTTAAATGACTGTAAAACTAAGGGCACCTATAAATTACATGGTGAACTCTTAACTGCAAATATACACTCCCTTAAAAAGGGTGACAAAGTTGCTAATCTTTTAAATTATTACAGTGAAGATGGTGAGTACATTAAAATAAAACTTGATGAAAACAAAACTCCATCGCAGAATGTTCAATACTATTATAAAAAATATAATAAATTTAAGATAGCAGAAGAAATGGGCCTAATTCAAATGACTCTCACTGAAAACGAGTTAAAATATCTTCATTCTGTACTCACCAACATACTAAATGTAGAAAATTATAATGGAATTGAAGATATTAAAAATGAATTAATAGAAACTGACTATATTACATTAAAAAAACACAGTAAAGGTAAAAATAAAAAGGCAAAGCCGACCAAACCTATGCACTTCATCTCAAGTGAAGGCATTGATATTTATGTTGGTAGAAATAATATTCAAAATGATTTTTTAACTTTAAAACTTGCCAACAAAAACGATATGTGGCTTCACACAAAGGATATACCTGGTTCTCATGTTATTATTAAAAACATTGGTGATATACCTGAAACCACCCTACTCGAGGCTGGAAACTTATCAGCATTTTATAGTAAATCCCAAAATTCCTCTAGTGTACCTGTTGATTATACCCAGGTGAGAAATGTAAAGAAACCTTCTGGTTCAAAACCTGGTATGGTTATTTACTCAACAAATAAAACTATGTATATAACCCCTATAGAAAGTACTTTAGAAAGAGTTGAATAAATAAATAAAGTATATATTACGCGTATTGCAATACGATTAATGCATTCGCTTCTCTAAGAACTACTAATTTTAGTTGTACTGAAAATCCAACCCCTTATATTGGTAAAACAGAATATATATCGTGGGGTTTTCTGCTTTTCTGACCTGAATATTTTTGTATCATAGTATCCTTTTATTTAAACTAAATTTTTATAAAATAACTTACTTTTAAAAAGGTTCCTATAATGTCCAGTGTAGGAACTTTTTTGAGCTCAGTTTACTATATCGATCTAAAATACTCAACAAAATGCTTTTAATATACCTAGGTTCACTTTCCAAAATAAAAACCGGAACTTCTAATTTAAAGATTGCTTTAGCTATTACCATATTTAGAAATTGAGTTTTCAGTACAGGACAGTCATGTTTTTCATCTCCCTATTGAGGATTAGTTTGTAACTGTGCTTGTATAGGTAAATTTTCTTTTAGAATAGTAATAACTTTATCGTAATCACTCTTTTTAAAATGAAATGTCTGCTCCATAAACTCACCTGCTAACTTAACCTTTATATCCTTTGAACTAATTACCATAACTTTTTCAATTTCATTCCATGAAATACTCTCTTTACATCTATTCATTGATATGAAGCCTTTTGAGTTAATTCCTTCTTTAATCCACATGCTTACAAACATAAAAATAGCTAGTACCCCTGTTACATAATGAACCCAGGTATTAGCATAAAAATATATAATACCAATGAAAATAATCACACCAAATAATACAGTAATAATTTCTACATACCCTTTTCTTGTTGGCACCATTAATGCTTTCATATCTCTTAACTGTTTTAAAATAATCACAATAAAAAATAATGGAATAATAATATTAATAATACTCATAAAAACTCTCTCCTTCGCAAATAATTTTAGTTGTTAATACTTGATATATTTTTTTATTTAAGTCTAATACCATAAAATAACATTTTATGGTGTGTTTTGTTCCGTATTCAACATTAAATCATCGTTAAATCCAGCATTTTTTTGAAATTATATAACTACTTTTCTGATCCATTCAACGAACTTTAAGTCAAAAGATAAGACAAGTGATATATGTATATATCACTTGTCTTATCTTCATTTAGAAATTCTTCTTTCGCTAATATAAAATTCTCGTGAACCTGACAATAAATGGAGTGCGAACGTCAGAAAATTTTATATTCGCAAAAGATTAGAATTTATTGATTGAATTTCACGTTTTGAGTCTTATTTCAAGGCACGTAGGAGAATTTCCATACGGCTACACTCTTAGTCTTCCTTTTTTTTCCTAGGTATCTCTTTTATATATTGATAATAATAACATAGTAATCTTCCATTATATAATTTCCTATTTTTATCTGCTTTCTTTCCAAAGTCCCTCTGAAACTCACGGTTAGCTGTTATAACAAAGCAAGACCATTCATTTAAGCTTGAATACATTTCTCCAAGATCAACATGCAGTCTTTTTACCTCTTCTGCTTCACCTAATCTTTCTCCATATGGTGGGTTTGTTATTATAACTCCATATTTCTGCCTAGACGCAAAACTTTGCATTGGTATTTTTTGAAATTTTATAAAATCCTTGACTCCTGCTTTCTCTGCATTGTCAATTGCTGTCTTTAATAGTCTTCCATCAATATCAGAAGCTAGTATTTCAACTTCATTAGGACTTACAGTTTTTCTTGCACCTTCCCTAACTTGCGTCCAAATATCACTCTCTATATTAGGCCAAGTTTCACTTACAAATTTTCTATTTATCCCTGGGGCAATATTTTTAGCTATAAGAGCTGCTTCTATTGCAATTGTTCCCGAACCACAAAGCGGGTCAGCTAAAACTCTTGAGCTATCCCATTTACTTATTAACACAAGGGCTGCAGCTAAAGTTTCTTTTAGTGGTGCGTCACCAGCATATTCTCTATATCCTCTCTTATGTAATCCCGCACCCGAAGTATCTACTGATAAAGTTACTACGTCTCTTAAGATTGCAACCTCTATCTTATACTCAGGTCCTTCTTCTGAAAACCACTCTTTATCATATTTTTTCTTCATAGACTCAACTACCGCTTTTTTTACTATGCCTTGACAATCTGGCACACTGTGGAGTTGTGATTTTACAGATTTGCCTACGATATGCATATTGCCGTCTTCTGGTATTAGATTACCCCAATCGACTGCGAGTGTTCCTTGAAATAAGTCTTCAAAAGACAATGCCTTAAATTCAGCCATCTTTATAAAAAGTCTTTCTGCTGTTCTTAGCCAAGTATTGCATATAGCAATATCCATTTCATCCCCTTCAAAGGTTACCCTTCCATTTTCAACCTTTAAATCTTCGTATCCAAGTGCCTTTAGTTCCTTTGCTGTAACCGCTTCTATTCCAAAAGTAGTAGTGGCAATTAAAGTATACATCATATATTATCTCTCCCATTTCTTCTTACGTTATTTCTCGTATCTCTCTTATATTATAATATCTCTATTTGTTAGTATTGTCTAGAATTTTTAAATTAAGCACATTGAAATAAAAGTGCCTGAACTACTCTGGCACTTTTGTTTGAAAACCTTATTAGTTATCTCCTGACTTACTATTTTCAGGTAAAACTAAGTTCAATATTATACCCACTAAAGTTGCTAAAGCCACTCCTGCAATTTCTACCTCTGCCCCTGCTAATGGAACCTTAATACCGCCTCCGCCAATACCTAAAACTATTATCACTGAAGCAATAATCAGATTTCTCTTTTTACTAAAATCAACTTTATCTTCTACAAAAATTCTAAAACCAGAGGATGCAATTATTCCAAATAACATTACACTAACTCCCCCAATTACAGGTAGTGGAATATTTCCTATTACCGCAGATACTGGTCCTATGAATGATAATATAATTGCGATGATAGCGGCTCCTCCAATTACCCAAACACTATAAACCTTTGTGATTGCCATAACTCCTATGTTTTCACCATAAGTCGTATTAGGAGGACCACCTACAAACCCAGCAAATATGGTAGCAACACCGTCTCCAAGGATTGATCTATGAAGCCCCGGATCTTTTGCGAAGTCTTTTCCGCAAACATTACTTGTAACATATACATGACCGATATGTTCAGCGAGTGTTACGAAAGACACTGGGGCAATAAGCATAATAGCATTTATGTTAAAGGAAGGCATAACAAAACTTGGTAATGTAATAAATTTTGCAGACCATATTTCCTTTAAAACTTCACTCGGAATTACTCCTAAAAATACAGAAAGTGTATATCCTACTACCATTGCAATCAAAATTGGTACTACCCCGAAAAATCCTTTAAAATACATAGTACCCATTATTGCTATGACAAGTGTTGCCATTGATATAAATACCCATGTACCTCTAGATACACCTTCAAGTGCTGGGGTTGTAAATGATGCATTAAGACCCGACCAATCTATTGCTACGCTAGCTAAGCTAAGTCCTATTACAATTACAACGGAACCTACCACAACTGGGGGCAGTACTCTATCTAGCCATTTGGTTCCTGCAAGTTTAATAATTAAAGCTACAATTACATATACAAACCCTGCTGCAATAATGCCCGACAACATAGAACTTTGTCCATATAACTTTGTTGCAACTGACATCGGTCCTATAAATGCAAAAGATGATCCTACATATGCTGGAAGCCTAGCTTTTGTACATAAAATATACAATAGTGTTCCCACACCACTGCAAAATAGCGCAATTGATGGGCTAAGACCTGTTAACATTGGTACAAGTATAGTCGCACCCACCATAGCAAATAAGTGTTGGCAACTTAATGGGATAGTCTTTATTAAAGGTAATTTTTCATCAACATCTACAAAATTTTTCATTTAGTTCCCCTTTTAGTCTCGCTAGACTATATTAAACGATTATTTATCTTCTTCGAAGCTATTTATCTTCTTCGAAGCTATTTATCTTCTTCGAAGCTATTTATCTTCTTCGAAGCTACAGTTCAAATATGCTTACTGAATCTTTCCCATCAATTTCTAAAAGTTCAACAGAAATAATTTCTTTACCTGAAGTAGGTATATTTTTTCCTACATAATCTGCCCTAATAGGTAGTTCTCTATGTCCTCTATCTACTAAAACAGCTAATTGTATCATTTGAGGTCTACCTTTATCTATTATGGCATCAATAGCAGCTCTTGCAGTTCTTCCAGTATACAGAACATCATCTACTAAAATGATTTTTTTACCTATTACATCTATTTCCAAGTCTACATTATTTAATACTGGCTGATTGTCTATTGATGTAAGATCGTCTCTATATAAAGTAATGTCGACACTGCTTACTGGAATTTTAATTTCCTCAAACTGTTCTATTAAAAGGGCAATTCTTTCTGCAATTGGTACTCCTCGTCTTTTAATTCCTACAAGCATAATGTTTTCTGTTCCTTTGTTTTTTTCAATAATTTCATGTGCTACTCTTGTCAATGTTCTTTTTATGGCTTTTTCATCTAACAGCACTGATTTAAATTCCATAACCTAGCCTCCTACTTAATAGTATTATTTCTTTTAATGAGCTTAATATAAAAAAGCCTTCACCAAAAGGTAAAGGCATACTATACTTAAATAATAGTATTACTATCTTTATCCTTATGATCTCTCTGGAACATTTAAAGGGATAAATATTATATTAATAACACAATACACCTGACATGTGGTATTGTATTTCCACCATAATATCACATGTTATGCGCTATTTCAACTATTTTTCAACTTAGTAATCAGTTTTTCAAAATAACTTGGAAGGGGTGAAATAAATTCCATGTATTCATTAGTACTTGGGTGTATAAATCCAAGTTTTTTCGCATGAAGAGCTTGCCCTTTTAAATTAAAGCTCTGCTTTTTATAACCATATATCAAATCGCCAACTAAAGGATGTCCTATCCTTGCCATATGTACTCTTATTTGATGCGTTCGCCCTGTCTCTAAGTTACATTCTACTAATGTATTACTATCAAATCTTTCTATTACTTTAAAATGGGTAACAGCCTTCTTACCACTTTCAACTACTGCCATTTTTATCCTATCTTTAGGGTGTCTTCCGATCGGTTCATCTATTGTGCCTACATCACTTTTAATTATACCTTCTACAAGAGCTAAATAACTTCTTGTCATTGAATGATCTTTAAGTTGTGCGGCAAGAGAATTATGGGCGTTATCATTTTTAGCTACCACTAATGCTCCAGATGTGTCCTTATCAATCCTATGAACTATCCCTGGTCTAAGCACACCATTGATGCCTGATAGATCTGTGCAATGATTTAAGAGTGCATTAACCAAGGTACCACTATAATTGCCTGGTGCAGGGTGAACAACCATATCCTGTGGTTTATTAATCACAATTACGTCACTATCTTCATATAAAACGTCCAAGTGTATTTCTTCGGCTTTTACGTCTAACTCTACGGGATCTGGAATACCTAATGTAATTAATTCATCTAGTTTTAATTTATAATTACTTTTTCTGCATTTTTCATTAACAGCCGCATTTTCACCTTCAATTATTCCTTGAATATACGCTCTAGATTTATTTTCAAACTTACTAGAAACAAAAACATCTAATCTTGTACCAACTGAACTTTCATCAACTTTAAACTCATATCTGTCCATTTATACCTCTTCCTTTACTATAGAAATTGCCAAAATCGCGGTTCCCACAACTACTAACATATCAGCTATGTTAAATGTTGGGAAGTAATATACCTCTTTATAATGAATTAAAATAAAGTCTACTACATATTTATAAAATACCCTATCATATAAATTTCCTAGTGCTCCACTTATAATAAAAGCAAAGCTTATCCTTAAAAATTTCGATTTTGGCTTGTACTTAATAATATAATATATCATACCTGATATAATAAGTAACGTGACTAAAGCTAACAATATCAATTTATTTTGCAAAATCCCAAAAGCCGCTCCTCTATTCTCTAAATATTCAAATTTAAAAAAGTCTTTAATTAATACAACTCCATTTTTTTCTCTCAAAGAACTTAGTGCCCAAACTTTGGCTAATCTGTCCAATATAAGCCCTAAGAAAATAATTAATGCCTCCATACCCTTCCTCCTATTTAATATAAAAAAGAAAAGTACATATTGCTACAAATGTAGTTTTAAACTAAAATTTCTTTGCAATATATACTTTTTTAGTCTGCCTAAATTAATCTGGTAACTGATTTTTATATTGCTCATTGCTTATTTTCTCTATAGGTTCAACATAACCGTCGTCGTCATCATCATAAAACTCAGATATATTTTCTAATTTATTAAAACGTTCTACTGTTTGGTAAGTATCTTCAGCATCAATACCTACTTCACCGCTATTACTGTATCTAAAGGGTATCCCAAGTACATCTTCCTCAACGCATCTATTGTTTTGTTCTGCTGGCTTGTTATTATCTATGGATTTTTGACATAACACACAGTTTTCTGCGTATGGTGTAAATTCTAACCGTTCGTCACTTATATCGGTGCCACAACTCTTGCATTTACCATAGGTATGATTTTCAATGCTTTTTAAAGCATCTTCAATTTTTTTGATAGTTGACATCTCATTTCCCTTAAGTGCGAGCCCCTTTTCCTTATCAAATAATTCAGATGCAGTATCAGATGGGTGATTGTCATAAAAAGACAACTCAGTTGCCATCTCACTGTTAGAATCTATAACACCATTTTGTTTCATTTGATTAATAATATCAAGGACCCGCACCTGTTCACTTATTAATTTTTCTTTAAAATATTGTATTTTATTCTTTTCCATGATAACAACTCCTCTAGTTTTAATATAGTCGTAATATTAAACAAATAAAACTTCTATATGCTTATGTTTTCTCATGGAAAGAATTTTATTACACTTATTTAATAATAATTAATTTTTTTTAAATAAGTTTCAACATATTATTTAAAATGTTTGTAGAATTCTCCACAGCAATATCTTTAAATTCATCATACTCCATATGAGCCCCATTACTTGCATTGTCCGATATCGATCTAATAACAATAAATGGAATCTCATTTAAAAAGCACACCTGAGCAATACTTGCTCCTTCCATTTCACAAGCCAAACATTCAAATTCAGAATTAAGCCAATTTATTTTAGAAGCTTCTGCAATAAATTGATCTCCTGATACAATTCTTCCAGTAAAATACTTATGTCCTTTTATATCCTTACATGCTTCTTTCGCATATTGAATTAGTGTCTTATCACATTTGAAATCAAAAGTATCTAATCTTGGAATCTGTCCCTTTTTTTCACCGAATGCAGACACATCCATATCATGTTGTACTAAATTTTCACCTATTACAACATCCCCCGGATATATATTATCGACAGTCCCACCTGCAATACCAACATTTATAATATAATCCACATTAAAATCATCAATTAATATTTGAGTACACACCGCAGCATTTACTTTGCCAATACCACTAGTAACTATAACTACATTTTTACTATGTATAACACCAAGCCTAAATTCCATTCCGGCCTTCACATCTTTTCTTTTAAAATCCATATCCCTAACTAAAAATTCAACTTCTTCTTTCATTGCTCCGATAATACCTATATTCATTTTTCTATTCCTCCTTAAAATATCTAGTGTAGTACACGCTACACTCATTCGATTTAGCAGTTTTGTTACATAAAAAATCTCACCCAGTGAGTGAGATTTCTATGTTTTACCCTTTTGCAAAAAAGGTTTTTATTTCTTCTATATCATTGCTATTAAACTCTTTTTCGTCAATGTTTTTGAGTGTTACATCAGAATATTTTAACGAAACATCTGTTTCACTATCGCTTATATTATCATTATTTTCATAAACTTCATTACCCAAATTGTAATTTCTAAAATAGTCATTTTCTAAGCCTTCAAACATCTCAAATTGACAATTCATAAAATTTCTAAATTTCGTTCTAAACTTTGCAAATTCTTGCTTAGTTATTTCATATTCATCATTTATCTTAAGTACATCATTATGAGCCTTATCTATCAATCTTTGAGAAGAGTCATTTGCATTTTTAATAACCAATTCCGCTTCCTTTTGAGCGCAAAACTTTGCTTGTTCTGCTGCATTTTGAGCTAATACTAATGTATTTTGAATTGTAGATTCTATTTTAACATGATGCTCTAATTTTTCTTCTAAAAAGTTCTTTTTTTCTTTTAAAGTTGAATTCTCTTTATACATAATTTCATATTCTTCAGATACCTTATCTAAAAATTCATCGACTTCATCAGCATTATATCCCCTTAAGCCTTTTTTAAACTCTTTATTGTTAATATCCATAGATGTTATTCTCATCTTGCTCCCCCTCAACTAAATATATTGCTTTATTGCAACTTTTAAACGATCCTTTTGAGTGACTCCTCTAATATCTGCAATTTTTAGCTTTCCATATCCCCTAATTGTTAAAGTATCATTGCTTTTGATAACCTTATCTTTTTTTAAACACTGAAAGTAATTCACTAATATTTTACCTGAAGATATTAGTGCAACTGAATTATTTCTTGAAATATTACATATAGCTGAAACCATACTATCAAGGCGAAGTGACGTAGATATAATGATTTTTTCTTGGAATTTTCTCTCTGGAAGGCCCTGTAATTTATAATCATATTCACTAACTTCACATGGACAATTTCCTATATTATTCAAACTATTAATTATGTAATTACTAATGTCACTAGTAACTGGTGCATAACATATTGCATCTTGAATTATTAAGTCACCTAGTTTTTCTCGATTAATTCCTAGAGACATTATTGCACCTAAATAATCCTTATGCTCTAATTTGTTAAATTTGGATTTGTTGATTATTTTCAATAAATCTATAGGATATTCTTCAGGTTCTCCGCCAACTGAAAATGATAACATTCTCCTGTCAGCCTCTTTAAATATACCATTAGTGAATGCTTTTGTTTTATACTTTTCGCATATAGCGGAAGTTTGATTCCATATAGCTGGAGTTATAAAATCATTAGTAAATATGATTTTATTTGTCTTTTCAGCTATTTGCATTTTATTAAATATATTAGAAATTAAATTTTTATCATCACAATCTATACTATTAAGAAATTCCTTTTTTCCCATTTAAATCCTACCTTACTAAATTATTCACAGTATAATATACACAATTTTTCTTAAAATCATCAAAATAATAAGTGCAATTATTGGTGAAAAATCTACCATTGTATTACTAAAATATTTCTCTTGAACTTTTCTACCTGGCTCTAATAGAGGTCCTGTGATTTTATGTAATAATTCTATATATTGGTTTGACCTCCCCCTATAAACCCAAGACAAACCCACTTCTATGATAATTGCATACTCTAACACATTAAAAATCATTCCAATTAATCTATACAAGTTTTATAACCTCCTGAACTTCTCAAATGGTAACAACAATTATTCATTGCTCCCCTTAAAATGTTTTCATTTTATTTATTCCAATTAAAAATTCCTTTTGAGCTTAGTTCATTTTTCAATGCATTATCAACTTCTACATTAGAAGGAGACATTATATACACTCCTTTTTCTACTTGCTGAAGCTCACCACTTAAAGCGTAGCATACTCCTCCAACAAAATCTAATAATCTTTGACCAGTTTTAGCTTCTAATCCATTAGTGTTAACTACTACGATTTTTCTAGCTTTTAAATTATCGCTTATGGTAGTTGCTTCATCAAAATCATCTGGTTTTATGATAACTACTTTTGTAGATGTCGAGGTATGAATATTTACTACCTTACTTTGCTTTTTGTTTGCATTCATCAATGATTCAATATCCACATTTTCCTCTTCATTCTCCATTTCTTGAACTTCATCCTCTTCTTCCTCTGCCATACCTAAAAACCCCATAACCTTATTCATTACTTTACTTGACATTTTTATACCTCCAGTTTCTTGTAATCTCGTTTACCAAATATTTTCTCCCCAAGTCTTATCATATTAGCGCCTTGTTCTAACGCAATTTGAAAATCTTTACTCATACCTAATGATAGGATTTCCATGGAAACATTTTTATATTTAAAAGCTTTTAAATCATCAAATATAGTTTTCATCTGGGTAAAGTATCCTCTAGAACTTTCATCGTTACCGATAGGAATTGTAGCCATTAGTCCTTTAATTTTCACATTTTTACATTCTTCACACACTTTTATTATAGAACTTACTTCTTCAACAGCTATACCTGTCTTTGCAGCTTCTTTTCCTATATTAATCTGAATTAAAACCCTGGCAATTTCATTTTTAGAAGCATAACGCTTTTCAATTTCTTGCAATAAATGTACGCTATCTAAAGAATGAATAAGATAAACTTTTCCAACTATATATTTCACCTTATTTGTCTGTAAATGTCCTATAAAGTGCCATCTAGCATCAATGTCTAAGCTATCATATTTTCCAATTAATTCTTGTACTTTATTCTCTCCAAAATCTCTAGCCCCAGATGTGTATGCTTCTTTTATTTCATCAATTTGTCTAGTCTTAGAAACGCATATTAGTGTTACATTTTCTGGAATCTCGCTTTTTATTTTGTTATAAGCTTCCCCAATAGTCAACTATCCGTCCCCTCCTTAATAATCTTTCTGACATAAAACAATTATTAATTGTCATCTCCTATTTCTACTTATTTCTTCATTAAACATAAAATTCCTTCATTTTTTTATAAATTAATATTATTTTTAATTATACCAATTTATTTTTTTGTGGGATTCATATAATTATATTTAAAATAGCCCGTATATGCCGCTATTTCTACATTATCCGTCTTAAGAATATTAACTTTAACATTTCTAGTCTTCAATAATGTCATATAGGTTTGGTCTAGCGTTAAATAATTATACAACACATCTTTATTCCCTATGGCATTGATATAAAATGGGCTTACTATCTTAACCCCATGTAAATTGATATAAGGCCCACCGCAAAATCCATAATTATCATAAATAATCCTTTCTCCATTAACAGAAATTGCTTCTGCCCCTGCATTTTTGAGGTCATTTATCACTTGAATAACATCATTATCATGAATTAACTGATTACTATTAACATAATTATCAGCATCATCTAATATAATTTCAATTCCAGGACCTTCAACATCAGTCTTCCCTAAGAATATATTATTATTACTAACTTCATCTTGAATAACTTTAGTAATTTCAGCTTTTTTTTCATCGCTACTATCATATTTTTCGAGCTTTGAATAAGTTTTATAATATTCTTCTTTTAAATTGCTTAATTCAGAATACAATTTAGTTCTCTCATTGTAGGCTACATCATACTGTTTTACATCTAAAACAGTATTTTTCCCCTCAAATCCGATATTCATAGCAATAAGAAGTCCTAGGATTATTGAAGCAATAAAAACAAAAACGGTAGCTTCATTATTTTTCATTTAATCACCTCATTAATGAGATTTTGTTTTATCTATTAAAAGCCGCCTAATAATCGCAAAATTTTCAAATATTCTTCCGCCAAATACTATAACTGCAGCTAAATAAATTGGAATTCCTAATTTATCGCCTAGATAGACCATCGCTACAGCTAACACTGCATTTCCAAAAAACCCTGATATAAAAATATCGGCTCTAAAATTATGTGAAATTGAACCTCTTAATGCACCAAAAACTGAATCTAAACACGCAAAAATTGCTACAGAAATATACGGAGAAAATCCAACTGGAATATCAACATTCCACACAACTCCTAATATAATTCCTATTAATAACCCTACGAAAGCAACCATTTAATCACCTCTACTTCTTTTCTACTGGTCTTGCATACTCGAATTTATATACTTTGTTATATTTAGAAATCACAACTTTATCTACTGTATTAGTAGTTACATCACACGCACTACTCAAGAATTGTGAGATTGTTCCTGGGAATTTTATAGCGCCTTCTAATCTAGTTTTATCTCCAATTGCTTTAATAGTGACCCTTTTACTATAAGAAATCCTTTCATCATTTATAATAATTGCATTTCCAGCATTTCTTATTCCACTCCGGGTAGTTAACCTAATATCATTAATAGAAATCGCTTCAGCACCTACTGAATTTAACTCATTTACTATATGAGCTAAATCCACATCGTTTATCGCCTGCTGATTTTCAGTGTTACTACCAAAAATGTCACTCTTAGGATCTATATAAACTATAATACCTTGACCTTCTACTTCGATTTGTCCAGTAAGAATTCTTGTTTCTTCCAATTCTTTATATAGTAACTCACTTTTTTCATTATCTCCCATGTTCGTCTTTTCATATTTTGCCGTTTTAGCATCTAAATCATCTATCTTTTTCTGCATAACTTCTTTGCTTATTTTAAGTTGCTCGTTTTCAGTTATAATTTCTGGTGTATTCTTATTGGTATCTACTACTGCTGCTGAATTTTGTTTTCCTATCATTTTAAATTGGTAAGAGATCATAAATCCTAATAATACACATACTATACCAATAGATATTTGGGATCTAAACTTCTTCATAGACTTCCTCCTTGCTACTCTCCGGGGGAGATAAATATTGTTATTTTTTAACCTTTTGTTCTATAAAAACAACTGGATTGCTTTTTGAACTAACATCTACATATCCCTTTGCACTCTTATATTGAGGTTGTGTAATAATATTTATCGACTTATTAAATTTGTTTTTCAAGTCTTCGCTTGTACCAAATTTAATACACATTTCCCCAGCATAAACCTTGATATCCAATACATTGCTTACATCTACCATTGTTATAATATTATTGCCTTTATTCTTTCTATAATCATTAATAATATTTGTTATTTCCACTGCAATATTTATTTTCCTATCATCTTTTGGCGCAATTAAATTGCCCACTTCACACTTTTCAAAATCGAATCCAATTAAATTCACTAAGTTCATATCTTTAACGTTCGACCTTTTTTCAAGCAAAATACCTTTGTTATCTAGAATATAATAAGCGTTGTTTAATTTACCATAAAACACAGCTACTCTTTCCTCTATTTCTATTACAATCTTATTAGGAAGGTCTTTCCTAACTTTTACACCTACTATATACGGATTTTTCATGATTTGTTGCTTGCTATCGTTGAAACTTTCAGAAAAAATATTACCCCCTAAGTGAATACTCGCAGTATCATTGATTTCGACTTTAGAAGCATTCATATTTCCTACAATTTCAATAGTTTTAACGTTAAAATAAGGTAATTTAATACATAATGTAATTAATGTAGATATCATAATTATTACTAGTAACATTAAATACTTTACTTTTTTTTTGCTTTTTCTTCTATGTAATAATTTTTCTTTATTTTTTATAATATAATTTCCTCTTTTAAGATTATTACTCTTTTTTGTCATTCACTTCCTCGCATTCAATAATATATATTTTTTTACAAATTAGCTTATTAAAATACAACACACTAAATTTGTAGATTATACCGAATAACCAAGTTTATTTACATAAATGTGGTCTAAAATTTGTCTCTATTATATAATAACACTTAACTTAATTATTTACATCTCAATTTCAATGTATTTATCAGTATTTAAAAAAAATTAATATTTTGCAATATTAAGCATAGAAAAAGGCATGCACATATGCATGCCTTTTATTCTAATTTTTATTTACAGTTTGCCTTGACACATTTAAAAGTATTCCCATTGCAAACATATTGAAAAGCAGAGCTGAACCTCCATAACTTATAAAAGGCAGCGGCACACCTGTTACTGGCATTGACCCAGTAACTACTGCTATATTAATAATTGCTTGAACAGCTATAACAGATGTAATCCCTATAGCTAAAATAGTACCATACATATCTTTCGCTGTAACTGCTATTTTAATACCACGCCATACAAAAATAATGAATAATAAAATTATAAAACCGCATCCGATTAGCCCTAATTCTTCTCCAATTATTGCGAAAATAAAATCCGTATGTGGTTCCGGTATATATAAACATTTTTGCCTTGATTGTCCAATTCCTGAACCAGTAATCCCTCCTGACCCAAGTGCAAGCAATGATTGAACTAATTGATACCCATTACCTTGACTATCGGCAAAAGGGTCTCTAAAATTCATAACCCTAAGCAATCTATATGGTTCAAGAATTGCTAAAGCACCAACCGCAGCTACCAGCGATGATCCTATAGCAAAAATATGTTGAAATCTTGCCCCTACTGCAAATAGAATGATCATAGTAACTATCATTATAACAGCTGCAATGCTCAAGTTTTTCCCTATCAAAATTAAACCTGCATAAAAGCCCGAAACTAATAGGTATGGAAGTACCCCTTTAACGAATTCTTTGACTTTTTCACCTTTTAAATCTAAGCTTTTAGCCATATATAATACTATAGCATATTTTGCAATTTCGGATGGTTGAAAATTTGCAAATCCCAATGGAATCCATCTTTTAGCTCCATTAATGGCTGGAAAAGCAAATACAGCAAGTAACAATGCTAAAGTAAATAACATAATAATTCCAGTATATTTTTTTATAATATGATAATCACTTTTAACAGCTATAACCATAAAAACACAGCCAATGCATGCCCATATAAATTGCTTTTTAAAAAACAATTCTGGATCGTTAGATTTAAAAGCCGCATAATATGAGCTAGAACTATAAACCATTACCACTCCGATTGCCACAAGAAGCATTATGGTTGCAAATAATACAAAATCTATTTGCCCCATTTTAACCTTGTATTTTTTCATACTATATCCTCCTTACGTCACTAATAGGAAAAGGATAGAAATCCAATTAAACAAAAAATCACTGTTACAATGGAGAATACTGCAACAACCTTAGTTTCGTGCCATCCACTTAATTCAAAATGGTGATGAATTGGAGACATTTTAAATACTCTCTTACCTGTAGCCTTAAATACTGAAACTTGAATAATAACAGATAGAGTCTCTATAACATATACGCCACCTACAATTGCAACTAAAAAAGGTGATTTTAGTATCATACCAACTGCAGCTACTGCGCCACCAAGTGCAAGTGCTCCCATATCTCCCATAAAAATTTGTGCTTTATAAGAATTGTATTTTAAGAACCCTAATAATGCACCCGCAAGCGCAGCACAGAATATCGCAAGAGTCGTATGAAACATCATATTACTAACCAATGCAAAGAATGTCATAACTACTATTGTAACTGAGGTAGCTAGACCATCTAATCCATCTGTTAAATTAACTGCGTTTGTGGTTGCTGCAAAATATACAATAATAAAAGGCACATACCAAACACCCAATTTTATAACTCTATCAGAAAATGGTAACATTATATCCGTTCCTATTTTAAGTGAAGAGTAATAACCAATTAAACCTGATACTACAACCAAAAGTAACATCTTTTGTTTAGATGTAAGTCCTTCATTTTGTTTACGTATTATTTTTAACAAATCATCAATAAGTCCTATTAATCCAAATGCTATAAAACAATACACTGCAATCCTAGCTTCAGCGCTTGTATGTCTAACAAGGATTAACATTGTAATTATTGTAGAAATCATAAATATTATGCCACCCATAGTAGGTGTCCCTGCTTTTTTCAGATGACTTTTAGGTCCTTCTGCTCTTATATTTTGACCAAATTTAAGCTTATGTAACATAGGGATTATTAATGGCCCTAGTATAATTGATAGGAAAAATGCAATTAAAACCGAATAAATAATTAAGCTCATTTTTCTATCACCTCTTTAGCATTTATATTCGTATGTGAATCTAGATTCACAAACGAATGTAAATTCGTTAGTTTGCTAACTATGCTCTCAAATTTCATATATCTTGAAGCTTTAACTAAAACAACATCATTTTGATTGATCATTCCATCCAAAAAGGAAACTACCTCATTATAGGTTTGAAAACTTCTATATTTATCTATATCGTTAAATCCTTCTTTATATGCTTCGTTAAACTCACCTAAAGTAATTAATAAATCAATATTTTTACGTTTTGCATATTCTCCGACTTGTTTATGTGCCTGCGTGGCACTATTTCCGAGTTCCCTCATAGTACCAAGAATCGCAATTTTATAATTCCCACTAATATTGCAAAGCACATCAATTGCGGCCATCATTGAATCTGGGCTAGCATTATAGCAGTCATTAATTATAGTAAACTTTTTACCTTTTGTTATATCTAAACGCATAGACGTAGCTTCTAACTTTTTAAACCCTTGAGCAATTTCATTATAACTCATGTCCATTGCCCTTGCACAAGCTACTGCTAGCATTGAATTTAGTATATTATGCCGTCCTGGTATATTCACCTCAATAATATTATCTATTAAATTTTTCTTGTCCATTATGCGAAATGTTATTTTATTTTCTTCTACATTTAAATCGCATGCTTTTAAATCAGCTTCAGAATCAATTCCTGTTCTTATAAGTCTATAATTTGCCGTGTTCACATCTTCTAATAAATCATTATCTGAATTTACAATTAAAATACTGTCTTTACTAAAAAAATCTGTTATCTCCATTTTAGCTTTTAATATATTTTCTCTAGTTTTAAGATTTTCAATGTGAGACATTCCAATGTTAGTAATAATAGCAATACTCGGTTTTGAAGTCTCACATAAGTTATGAATTTCTCCAAAATCACTCATACCCATTTCGAGGACTGCAACATCATAACTTTTATCTAACTTAAATATCATCATAGGTAACCCTATTTCATTATTAAAATTGCCCAAAGTTTTAAAAACTTTGAATTTTGCGCCAAGAACTGCTGCAACCAAATCCTTTGTGGACGTTTTGCCTGTAGATCCGGTAATTCCTACTACTTTTAAATCTAGCTTATTTATATAAAATTTTGCAAGATTAAGTAGTGCTTTTCTAGTATCCACCACCTTAATTACAGCTGTTTTCTTATTAAGCAGCGCTTTATCAAACTTCATTTCATCAATTATGCAAATTGAAGCTCCTTTTTTGCTAGCCTCAACGATAAAATCATTAGCATTAAAATTTTCACCCTTTAATGCGATAAAAATATCCGTCTCTTTTATAGTTCTTGTATCTATGCAAACATTATTATATAATGTTTTCTCGCCTTGATGCAAGGCGCTTTCACCTTTAACTACTATTTTACCCCCAGTTGCCTCTAATATCTCGTCAAAACTAATATATTCCATCTAAAATAGCTCCTTTATTATCTCTGAGACAACTTCTCGCTCATCAAAATGTATAGTTTTTTCTTTCAAAACTTGATAGTCTTCATGCCCTTTTCCTGCGATAACAATTATATCACCGCATCTTGCAATTTCAATTGCTCGTTTTATAGCCGCGCGCCTATTCTCTATAATTTCGAAATTATGTTTTTCAATACCGGATGCTACATCATTAATTATTTGCATAGGATCTTCAGTTCTTGGATTATCTGAAGTTATTAATGAAAAATCGCTTAGCTGAGTTCCAATTTTGCCCATTATAGCTCTTTTGGCTTTATCTCTATCTCCACCACAACCAAAAACGCTTATAAGTTTACCCTTTGTAAATTCCCTGACAGTTTTTAGTATATTTTCTAATGCATCTGGCGTATGTGCATAATCTAAAATTATTTCAAATCCCAACTTATGGTTATTGTAAGCAAGTTCACAACGCCCAGGCACTTGAATCTTTTGTAGAGCTAGTTTAATTTTAGCTAGGTCCACTCCCTGATTTAAGCAAACTGCTATAGACCCAAGCGCATTATATATATTGTAATTTCCTGGTATACTCAATTCTATTTCAAAAGAGTTTCCTTTGTACTCTAATGTAAATTCACTTCCCCTTGAATGCATTTTTATATCACTTGCCATAATATCTGCATTGCCATTTAATCCATAGCTTAATTTGCTACTTTTAATTAAACTATAGACTTTTGCTCCATATATATCATCAATGTTAATTACAGCGCTTTTACTTAACTCAAATAACTTTAATTTTGCATTAAAATAATTTTCAAAGGTTTTATGGAAATCTAAATGATCCTGAGTTAAATTTGTAAAAATACTTTCGCAAAACTCTATTCCATATACTCTATCTAAACTTAAAGAGTGCGAAGACACCTCCATAACACAATAATCCACACCCGACTCCACCATTTCCTTGAAAAGTTCATGTAATTCAAGTGATTCAGGAGTAGTCCTCTCTGTATGAATTTTCTTTTCTCCAATATAATTTGCTATAGTTCCAATAAGTCCAACTTTGTACCCTTGCTGTTCCAAAATAGCTTTAATCATAAAAGCTGAAGTTGTTTTTCCATTAGTACCTGTAACTCCTATCATTTTCATGTTACGACTTGGATTTTCATAGTAATTAGCTGCACTTATGGCCAATGCTTTTCTGCTATCTTCTACTCTAATCACCACACAGTTTAAATGCTCTTCTATATTTTTCTGGCACACAACAGCAACTGCTCCATTGTTAATTGCATTTTGTATATATTTATGACCATCAAGATTATACCCTTCTACAGCGAAAAACACATCCCCTTCTTTAATTTTTCTTGAATCATATTGAATTCCCTTTATATCAATATCAATGTTACCCTGGATTAAATTGAAATTAATATTCTCCATAATTTTTTCAAAATTCATATTACCACTCCTTTAAATCATCACATAAAATATGCTTAACAAAAAAAATATCTATTCCCCTTTTACATGGCAAATCCGACAGCTCAGAATTGCTGAGTCCTGTCGGTTTTATTTTCATGTGCCTATCACCTAATTATACACTATATTTAATGACATTTCAGAAGTAAAATCACGCTTTTCTAAAAGTAGGTGTTACATACTATAATAAAGTAAAATATTCAGTGGGATATAAATTTACTTCTGAAGTCATTAATATTACAGCATCGAAGATGATGCTTTAACTAATCAGCCGTAATATCTAAATGAATTGTTATCGTAGTTCCTTTTTTCACTTCTTTGCATTCTATGCTTTGCTCTGCGACTATTCCATTACCAACGAATTTAGCTTTTAGTCCAAGACTTCCTAGAAGTGCAGTAGTTTTTTCCGGGCTACTTCCTATTATATTTGGAACCATGACCATATTATTATCTTTTTTTAATTCACCAGTGTGTAAAATAATTTCAGTTCCTTCCTTAACCGTATATCCAGGTTTCGGAGTCATATCAGTAATAACTTCTCCATCTGAACTTAATTTTACCTTTAAATTATTATCTTTCAATGACTTTTCTGCCTCCGACTTCTTAAGGCCCCTTACTTCAGGCACAATAACATCCTTTAATAAGCTTTTTGAAGTTTCCTCCTTTGAAGCATCAGATTTAAATGATAAATAATTAAAAACATCATTAAAAACTTGCTTTCCAACTACTGTTGCAATCTGACCACCATAATACCAAGAGGGGTCTGGTTCATCAATATTAATTAATAAGGTTATCTGAGGATCATTTGCAGGCGCCATTCCTGCAAATGATGATACATATTTTCCTGGTGCATAGCCAGCTCCTGTAGTATTAATTTTTTGAGCTGTCCCTGTCTTTCCGGCAATATGGTATCCTGCAATAAATGCCTTTTTACCACCACCATTTTCTACAACCTGCTCAAGGTAAGATCGAAGCTGCTTTGCAACTCCTTCATCCATTATTTTTCTTTCATTATAATTTGAATATTTTTGCAGAACTTTTTTATTATTTAAATCATCATAATTTACTATCTCTTTCATAACATGAGGCGTTATAAGTTTTCCCCCATTTGCAATAGCGTTAAAGCCCTTCATATACTGTATACAAGATAAGGTATTCCCTTGCCCAAAGGATGTTACTGCTACATCAAGAGCAGTCATATCTTTAGCTTTTCTAATTATTCCGAGTGCTTCTCCATTTAAATCAATACCAGTTTTTTTACCAAATCCAAATAATTCAATGTATTTATTTAGTTTTTCTGGACCAAGTCTTCTACCAAGTTCCATAAATCCAACATTACAAGAGTTTTTTAATATATCCACAAAATTTTGAGATCCATGCCCTGTGGTTTTCCAACACTTTACTGCTTTACCTAAAACTACAGTGCTACCAGTACAGTTAAATTTATCATCTTCCTTAACTAGCCCTTCTTCCATAGCCCCTGTAGCCGTAAACACTTTAAAAATAGACCCCGGCTCGAACGTATCACTTACTGCTCTATTTCTCCATGCCTTTTGATTTTCATCAAAATTTTTAGTAAGGTCCCAAGGGTCATTAGGATTATAATCTGGTTTATTAACCATCCCCAATATTTCTCCATTTTTAGGATTCATTGCAATTATACTAACTGCTTTCGCTTTATTGTCAATCATAGCCTGCGAAGCTGCTTTCTCACAAAAATATTGAATCATCTCATCAATAGTAAGTACTACATCTTTACCCTCTATAGGCTTTGTATAATCTGAGATTGTATAAGGCAATTCTTCACTTTTTCTATCGGTTTCTGAAATTTTTATTCCAGGTATACCTGATAGATATTTATTGTAATACAATTCAACACCTGTAAGTCCATTGCCATCAGAATTCGTATGCCCTACAACATTTGCTAAGAAATTCCCATTGGGATAATATCTTTTTGTATCTCCAGTAATAACAATTCCTCGAAGCTTTTGATTTTTCGAAAAATCATTAATTTTATCAGCTGTAGCTTTATCTATTCTTCTCTTTAAAATCGCTGCTCCAATAGGTTTCCCCTTTGAATTAGTCTTAGTCAAAACAGGTAAAACTTCACTAGATTCCATTCCAAGTATTTTAGCGATTTCTGGTGCAATATCGTTCATACTTAGCTTGTTTTTTTTAGTAGTTTCACGTAGCGAATTAAGATCTAAATCCACTCTAAATACATTTGCACTTATAGCTAAATCTTCTCCATTTCTGTCTAAGATCCTTCCCCTCTTTGGTGCAATCCGAACGTCACTTGTCCACTGCAAAATTGCTTTTTCTTTATATTCCTTCCCTTTAGCTATCATTACGTAGCTCAACCTACTAATTAATAGAAAAAGCAAAAGAAAAAGCATGAAAAAGACAACCAACATTCTACGCTTAACTACTACCTTGTCTCTATACTCTCCTTTTGCCAATTTATGTCCTCCTTGCTAATTCTTCAAAGCAAACAGTAATTAAAAAATAATATTTTTAATTTTATCTATTACGTCGTTACTTGTTTTCGCTTCTAACTCTTCTTTTGTTTCTAAATTGTTTTTACTCAAATTTAAGTATTGTATGTCACTAACCTTTGGGTTAACCATATGAAGTTTTGTCGTCGCTGTTTTCTCAACGTAACTTATATTTCTAAACTTCATTAGTTCTACATCATACGCGTCATTTTCTTTACTGACCATTTCTATTTCAGCTTTAACTTTAGAAGTCGCATCTTGATAATTATAAATCATACAATATCTAGCAATGGTTATCATTCCAATAACAAACCCTAAACTAATATTTAAAAGAACTCTTTTTTTCTTTTTCATTTCCTTCAGATTTTTACTGCTTTGTGTCTGTTTTCGTGATTTTTCTAAATCTTCATATTTTCGTTTTTTTAATGGCTCATATGGTGCTAAAACTGTATTTCCATCCATTATAAACTTATTTTTTTCTATTATCACTTTATTCACCCCATCCACAATTTAGAACTAATTTTTTTGCGCCACTCTTAGTTTTGCACTTCTACTTCTTGAGTTTATTTCTATCTCTGTCTCTGTTGCCCTTATAGGTTTTCTACTTATAAGTTTCACGATTGGTGTTTTACCACACACACACATAGGTAACTCTTTTGGACATTTGCATGGATCTTCTAAACTTTTAAATTTAACTTTAACAATTCTATCTTCAAGTGACTGGAATGTAATTATCGCCATTCTCCCACCGCGATGTAGTCTAGCTATTCCATCCTCAATTGCTTTATCTAATATTTTTAATTCCCCATTAACTTCGATTCTTATTCCTTGGAATGTTCTTTTAGCTGGATGGCCTCCATCTCTCTTAAACTTTGCGGGAATCGCTGCATCTATAACATTCACTAGTTCCAAAGTAGTATTGATTGGTTTATCTTTTCTTCTATCTACTATGAAATTAGCAATTCTTTTCGAAAATTTTTCTTCGCCATAATTTCTTAAAACCTCTGCTATCTGTGGCTCTTCGTAGTTATTTACCACATCATATGCTGTTATACCTTTGCTTCTATCCATTCTCATATCAAGATTCGCATCCCTCATGTAGCTAAACCCACGTTCCGCATTGTCTAATTGATATGACGACACCCCTAAATCCATAAAAATCCCATCTACTTTTTCTATTTTAAGTTTGTCAAGTATTGCTCCAATGTTATAAAAATTATCATGTACATATGTAACATTGTTATATTCTTTGATTTTTTCCTTTGCAGCTTTTAATGCATCTTCATCTTGGTCAATTCCAATTAACCGTCCTTTAGGTGACAGTCTTTTTAAGATTTCTAAGGAGTGCCCTGCACCTCCTAATGTACAATCAACATAAATTCCATCCTCTTTAATATCTAGCGCATCAATACACTCATTTAATAAAACTGATACATGTTTAAATTCCATTTTTAATCTCCTTTTATATGCCTAATTCATTCATTTTTTCTGCTATTTCATCAAAATTAATATCTGATTCATTATATTTATCCCATTTATCCTTAGACCATATTTCTATTCTAGTTGATACTCCTATGCTTACTATTTCCTTTTGAAGGCCTGCATATTCGCATAAATTCTGTGGTATTAAAGCTCTGCCTTGCTTATCTACTGTTATTTCATTAGCACCTGAGAAGAAAAACCGTACAAATGCCCTGGCATCTTTACTCGTCAATGGAAGTTTCTTTAATTTTTCCTCCATTATATTCCACTCAAGCGTTGTATATATGTATAAGCATCCATCTAGGCCCTTAGTCAATATAAATTCACTGCCTAATCCCTCTCGAAATTTGGTGGGAATAATCATTCTGTTTTTACTATCAATGGCATGTTGATATTCACCAATAAACATTTTATCCCCTACCTTATGAACTTACTCCACTTCGAACCACTTTAAACCATTTTAAACCACTAACAAGTATAATTCTATAGAAAAATGAAAATTCCTTCTTGTTTTATTGTTTTATTTTTATTTTTTAAAAACAATTAAACTTTTTTATGATTTTATTTGAATTTATTAACTTAAAATACATAATTATCAGACTACGCATTTCAAATTAAACAATTGTGCTAATTTACTTTCTTGAAATGCATTACGATGTAGGGTATAATTTATAAGAAATTAATAATATTAAATGCAAGAAAGGAATGTACATATATATGAAGCTAGGAATTGTAGGTTTACCAAATGTAGGAAAAAGCACACTGTTTAATGCAATAACAAAAGCAGGTGCAGAATCTGCTAATTACCCATTTTGTACTATAGAACCAAATATAGGTGTTGTAAGTGTACCTGACAAAAGATTGGATGTACTACAAACTATTTATAATAGTAAAAAAATAATTCGTACTGCAATTGAATTTTATGATATAGCAGGCCTTGTAAAAGGAGCAAGCAAAGGAGAAGGTTTAGGTAATAAATTTTTATCTCACATCCGAGAAGTAGAGTCTATTGTTCATGTGGTAAGATGTTTTAATGATGACAACATCATACATGTAGACGGTAATATCGATCCTACACGTGATATAGATACTATTAATTTAGAACTTATTTTTTCTGATCTTGATGTATTAGAAAGAAGAATGGAAAAGTCAGTAAAACTTGTTCGTTCTGGTGACAAAACAGCAAAAATGGAATATGCTCTTATGGAAAGAATAAAGGAACACCTTGAAGCAAATCTTCCAGTAAGAACATTAGAGTTTAACGAAGAAGAAGCCGCTTTTGTAAGTATTCTTTTCTTAATTACTGCAAAACCAGTATTATATGCTGCAAATATAAGCGAAGATGATTTAATGTCTGGTAACACAGAAAATGATATGGTAAAAAAAGTTAAAGAATTTGCTGCGAATGAGAATTCAGAAGTAATTGTAGTTTGCGCCAGACTTGAAGAAGAATTATCCACTTTGGATGATGATGAAAAAATGGAACTTCTAAAGGAATATGGTCTTACTGAGACGGGCCTTGATAAACTTATCCACTCAAGTTATAAACTACTCGGTTTAATGAGCTTTTTAACTGCAGGACCTCAAGAAATAAGAGCATGGACTATAAACATTGGAACTAAAGCCCCTGCTGCCGCTGGGAAAATCCATTCGGATATAGAAAGAGGTTTTATAAGAGCAGAAATAGTTTCCTTTGATAAATTAGTTGAATGTGGCTCCGAAGCTGCTGCTAAAGAAAAAGGACTGTATAGACTTGAAGGAAAAGAGTATATTATGCAAGATGGCGATGTAGTTAACTTTAGATTTAACGTGTAGCAAAGCAAGCAGGACAATTTAGTCCTGCTTATTTAATATCTATTATTAAATAATAACCTAGGAAGCTTCATCTCCCGCGGAGCTGTTCATCATTTTTTGCTATATTTTTTTAATTCTTTGTTAATAGCTATCATTACAGCATCAAAGCTAATATCAGGATTTCCCATTAGCACTCCAATTGCATCCTCTATAGATGTCATCGTATATATATGAAAGTTTCCATTTTTAATTTCGCTTTCAACTTCTTCATTTAAAACCAAGTCTACTGCATTTGACAAAGGTATCATTACACCTTTATCCTTTATTGAGTCAATTGCTTTGCATGCTGCAAAGAAACCTTCTATTTTATCGTTTACTCCTCCTATAGGTTGGACCTCACCAAATTGATTTACCGAACCAGTGATTGCAATGCTCTGTTTTATAGGTATCTTACTTAGCGCTGAGAGCATACACATTATTTCTGCAACCGATGCACTATCACCATCTATTTTTCCATAGATTTGTTCAAAGCTTAGGTGAAAATCTACCGGTAATTTAGTAAATCCGCCATTAATAGTACTTATATATCCCTTTAAAATATTAATAGATTTACTATGGATACTTCCACTTAGATTGCTCTCCTTTTGGACATCTATAATATTACCTTCTCCCTTATAGCAGCAACAGGTAATCTTTATTGGCTTACCAAAACTAAAATATCCTGTATCCATTACCGATAATCCATTCACTTGTCCAATTCTACTATTTATAACATCAATAAGCATCTTTTTTTCAGTATAATTGTCTAAAATTTCCTTTTCCATGATGTCTTTTTTATAGCCTACCTCAATTATATCTCCTTCACTAATCTCTTTTTTATTTTCTCCTATAACCTTATTGTTAGCTAAGATTAGTAGCTTATTTATTTCATATTTGTCATAGTATATCTTTTCTCTACTCTGTGCTTTCCGTGATAAAATCTTTGCTACTTCTCTTATAGCTCCTTTTGTAAGAAACTTATAATTGTTTTCGCAACAAGTTTTATTTATCTCAAATACAAGAGATTTCTTTAAATCATTGTCTATATTCTGCACTGGATTACATTCTGCTTTTATAGTGAAAATTTTTCTAAAGTCTTCATCATAGTTATAAAGCAAGTCATAAGTCTCATAGTTTCCAATAAGAATTATCTTTTCCTTAACTGGTATAGGTTCTGGGTTAAATGCATTTAAAGATCCAATCTCATAAGAGTTTCTGTTATAAGCCGAATCTACCTCCTCTGTTAATAATGTTTTTTTCAAATTATGATAAGCCGCAGCATCCTTTAGTAAATCATTTGCTCTAATTATCAAACACCCTTCATTTGCTTTTAGTATACTACCGCTTTTTATAAATTCTATACCTGTAGAATAAACCCCTTTGTGATTTTCATACTCTATATTTCCAAGTAAGTTTGTCAAATTAGGATCTTGTTCAAATATTACTGGACGAATTTGATTTTCACTATTATCTACCATTACATTTATAGCATATTTGTATATAATTTCATTTATCTTTTCCTCGTCATCATCATAACTTAAAGAATAATTATCTATAAGTCTTTTTTCAATATCATTGCATACTATATCAAAATAATTTTGTACAGATTCATCTTCCATAAACAAATTTTTATATTCTTCTTTTAAATCATTCATTTCATTTTTATAGTACACTTCCATTAGTTGTTTTATTTTCTCTAAGTCTTCTCCTTCAGAATCTTTTAGTTCCTCTAATGTTTCGCGAGCATTCTCTTTTAACATAGTTGCCGTGTATAAAATATTATCTTTTTCCCCTTTATCCAATGTTTCATATTCATTTTCAGACATTTCCTTTTCATCACTTAAAGGAATGAATGTGAATCCGCTATTAGTGGATTTTATATCAAAACCTTTCTCTTTTGCTGTATCTATTAGCTTACCAATTAATTTATTTCTTTTCTTTTGAATATTTTCCTGAATGTCTTCAATTTCCTTATTTGCAGAATTGTTATAAAACTGAAATGTGCACCCTAAATATTCATTCTGCATTTCTTCAAATGTCTCTTTTAGCTTATTAGCCCCTCCATTACTTACAAAAATAGGTTTAGGAGATTTTTCATCTTCATATAGTACATAACAAATGTCTTTTGGTTTGCTCTTATTTTCGAAACTTTTATTTACATATTTCATAATCTCTTTAATGGTTTCTTTTGAAAAGTCATCTATTAAATAAATATTAAAACCCTCTTTATCTATACTCATGGCAGTTTTAATATTTTCTATTACATCATAATATTGAGGCATAGTATATAATTCTTCTTTTGTACTCATATCTTCAATGTCAAATTCATATATAATATCTTTTGGAGTTAATTCTCTATTCATATTCCTCCTCCTTTCAATTCTTTATTATATTAATATTCTCAAATCACCAATTTAGGAACAAATATTATCATTAAGAAATAATAATATTTTCTAAATTTAGCGTATATATTTTTTTTCTTATAGAATTTTAATAATAAATATTAATAGTAGCCATTTTTTTAATACTTGAGTTAAATTACAACATACGATATAATAAGCTTATTGACTTTTTATATTTTTTATAATTTTTGTTGTGAAGGAGTAATACTGATGGGATTTAAAGACAAAATTACTAATAGTTATACACAGGCTTATTTAAAGAGATATGGCGATAGACTTACTCAAGCACAAGGTCGAGTTCTATCAGTCAAAGTAGCAGAAAAAAATTATCTAAGAATATTTTATAAACTAACTGTAACCATCTTAGTAAAGGCCGAAGGAAGTAAATCTATTTCTAAGTGCATATTCAAAAAGCACCGTTGGTTCAAAAAAGTTAACTTTATATCTGTGCTTCAAGGTCATTCTGTTATAATTCAAGGAATGAAGGGTAAAAAAGGTAAAGAACACAGCGAGCAGATTCAAATTGCAAACATTAGAAATATGACTACCAAAAAGGACCTGGTTCCAATGCAGGGGAATGCTCCAAAAGTTCAAAGAATAAGATCTGACAGACGTTTTAAATAATGAAAGCTATATGACTATGTCATATAGCTTTCATTATTTGAAATCGCATCAATACCTCACTGTGATATATCACTGCCAAGTGGCACTTAATGCTTATGCATTAAATACAAGTACAAACTATTTATAAAGGAAATAATACCCGAGAAAAATAAAATAATTAACCATTGCCCTAAATTAAGTGGGATGGTATGAAATACATTCTGTAAGAATGGAATATACACTATGCTAATCAGCATAATTATGGATATACCTACAGCCCCAATTAGGTACAAATTTGTAAAGGGATTAATTTCAAATAAAGATTGTTTTTCTGATCTACATTCAAACACATGTATGAGTTGAGATAAAACTAATGTTCCAAGAGCCAATGTTCTACATGCCTTAATATTCATACCATAATATTTACCACCGATAAACGCCATTATTGTACAAACACCAATTAGGCACCCGCGAATGACAATTTTTTCTGTAAGCCCTCTTGAAAATACACTTTCATTCTTTCCTCTAGGTTTTTCAAACATGATATCACTATCAGCTGGATCCACGCCCAAAGCAATAGCGGGAAGTCCATCTGTGACTAAATTTACAAATAAAATTTGTATTGGAAGTAGAGGATTTTCTAAGTAGAATAACGAAGCCAAAAACATGGTAAGCACTTCCCCTAAATTACAGGATAGTAAGTACCTGATAAATTTCCTTATATTGTCATATATTACACGTCCCTCTTCAACTGCTGCAACAATAGTTGCAAAATTATCATCTAAAAGAATCATAGAGGCCGCCTCTTTAGTTACATCCGTTCCAGATATTCCCATAGCTATCCCAATATCTGCTTCTTTTATAGCTGGGGCATCATTTACACCATCTCCAGTCATGGCCACAATATAATTTTTATGTTTAAAAGCTTTTACAATTCTTAGCTTGTGTTTTGGACTTACCCTTGCGAATATTTTTAAATTATCAATATTCTTATCTAGTTCCTTATCACTTAATTTATCTAGCTCATCTCCAGTTATAACCTCCTCCGAATATTTACATATATCTAAATCTTTTCCGATAGCATAAGCTGTATTTTTGTGGTCCCCTGTTATCATTACAGGCTTTATACCTGCAATCTTGCACTTTATAACTGCATCTTTTACTTCTTTTCTTGGGGGATCAATTATACCTGCTACGCCGATAAAGATTAAATTAGTTTCCAAATTATCATTTTTCATGATACCAGACACCTTATATGCACAAGCAATGCACCTTAATGCCTTATAGGACATTGACTCTACAGCCCTTATTAGATGATTCTTATAATTCGGAAGCATCGGCTGCACCAATCCGTCTAGCAATATATAATTGCATTTTTCTATAACCCTTTCTGGAGCACCCTTTACATAGCAAATTTCTTTATCATTTTCTTTAACAATGACAGACATAATTTTCCTTGTTGAGTTAAATGGTATTTCATATAAACGTCTTGATTTATTCAAAAATCCCTGTAATTCCTTAGAATTTTCAAAAAAAGCTTTAATTAAAGCAGTTTCTGTAGGATCACCAAACAAGCATTTTTCAAATTTTTTTGCGTTAAAATCGTAATTACAATCATTGCAGTATGTAAATGCTTTTTTCATAACTAAATTCAATGGAATTTCACCTTTATCAACATCGTAAACCTGTCCATCAAAATACAATGATTTTACCGTCATATTATTTTCAGTTAGAGTTCCCGTTTTATCTGTACATATTACAGAAGTACAACCTAAAGTTTCAACTGCTGGTAATTTTCTAACTAAAGCTTTCCTTTTAAGCATTCTAGATACACCTAGTGCTAATGCAACCGTAACTATAGCAGTTAACCCCTCTGGTATTGCAGCTACTGCAAGGCTTACTCCCAATAAGAACATTGCATATTTATCTTGTCCACGCGAGATGCCCATAAAAGTTACAACTACGCAAATTATTATACAAAGCATAACTAATATTTTCCCAAGATATGCTAGTCTCTCTTTAAGTGGAGACTTCTCCTCTTCAATACTATGAAGCATATCTGCTATTTTCCCCATTTCTGTATTCATACCTGTTGTTATAACTTTTGCTTTAGCTTTTCCTGTAAGAAGTATTGTTCCCATATAAATGTTATTATCCTTAGAACTGGCGCTTTTGTTTACTCCAGCAGATTCTCCAGTAAGTAAAGATTCATCTAGCATTACATTATTTTCCTCAGTCAAAATGCAATCAGCCGGAACTCTATCTCCACTTTCTAAAATCACTAAATCACCTGGCACTAAATATATTGCATTTATTACCAATACTCCACCATTTCTAATCACTTTAGCCGTTGGCGCTGCTAGCTTACTTAGTGCCTCCAGTGATTTCTCAGTTCGAAACTCTTGAATAAACCCTAGTATTCCATTCATTATAACTATAATAAATATAGTTATTGCATCCGCTTTTTCTCCCATAAGTCCTGAAAGCACTGTTGCTACAATTAATATCCAAGTAATAAAATCATTGAATTGTGAAAAGAATATTTTAAGCGCGGATATCTTTTTTTTATTTTCTAATTTGTTTAATCCATATTTTTTTAATCTACCTTCAGCCTCCTCTATGGTAAGACCCATTGATAATTTCTTACTATCACGTACAGATCCTCTTGGCTTATTATCATCCTTTGTATTATTATTTGGCACTTGTTCGTTAATCACTTTCTTACCCTCCTTATACTTGTCTAAGATAGATAACATTTGCTAACCAATGCCGCTCCCATAAGTCACTATATTTTCTATTCATACTAATATATGTATTTATTCACTTACATATGAACAGAATATAGTGTATTATTTAATTAACATTGGTTTTTTCTTTACAATATAAGAGTTTGATTATAAAATAATATTAGCAACGATTGCTAATTAAAAATGACAATGAGTATAACAACTAATAATTGTTATATTCTCAAGAACAATACAAGGAGGCCCATACGTGAAAAACATTATTTATATTACTGGCCATAGAAATCCAGATACTGATTCTATTTGCTCTGCTATTGCTTATGCAGAGTTTAAAAATAAAATGGGGAAAATACCTGCAATTCCTATAAGACTCGGTGAAGTTAATAGCGAAACGGAATTTATTCTTAACTACTTTAATGTAGATCAGCCTGAGCTTATAACTACGGTTAAAACGCAAATTTCTGATTTAGATATAGACGTTGTAGCTCCAATTTCACCAGATATTTCTCTTAAAATGGCCTGGTCCATTATGAAAAAAAATGGCACTAAAACTCTACCCGTTATCGACGAACATGATCAATTAGCTGGTGTGGCATCAGTTTCGAATCTTGCTGCAAGCTATTTAGATGTTTGGGACAATACTATTCTTGCCAAAAGCAATACAACTCTTGATAATATTTTAGATACTCTATCAGCTAAATGCGTGTGCAAACCAAAAGATGCATTTGAAATAACTGGAAAAATTATTGTAGCTGCTATGCATCCAGAAAGCACAAAATCTGTAATTGAGGCTGATGATGTTGCCATATGTGGAGATAGAGAAGATACCCAGCTCTTAATAATTAATTGTAATGCTTCGCTTTTAATAATTACAGGAAACCATTCTCCAACAGATGAAGTTATTGAACTTGCAAAAACTAATAACTGTACAATAATAGTAACCCCTTTTGATACTTTTACAGCTTCTAGACTAATAACTCAAAGTATCCCCATCGATTATGTTATGAGCAAAAAAAATATTGTAAGCTTTAATACAGAAGATTTTATTGATGAAATAAAGCATATTATGATTGAGACTAGATACAGAAGTTATCCTGTTACTGATGAAAATAATAAAGTCATTGGAAGTATATCTAGATACCATTTAATATCAGAAAACAGAAAAAAAATCATACTTGTAGACCATAATGAAAAAGCCCAATCTGTATTAGGAATAGAAGATGCTGAAATACTAGAAATAATTGATCATCATAGAATTGCAGATGTGCAAACTGGCATGCCTATATATTTTAGAAATGAACCTGTAGGTAGCACTTCAACAATCGTAGCATCCATATTCTTTGATAATGGGATTAGGCCTTCAAAAAGCACTGCTGGTCTTCTATGTGCAGCAATAATTTCTGATACATTACTACTAAAATCTCCCACCTCTACACTAGTCGATGAACTTATTTTAAATAAATTAGCTCAAATTGCTAATTTAAATGTGGAAGAGTTTGCAAAAAAAATGTTTAAAGCCGGTACATCACTTGAGGGTAAAACCGCTCAAGAAATTTTTTACCAAGACTTTAAGACCTTTACCCTTAATACTTTTAAAATAGGAGTATCACAAGTTGGTACAATGTATATTGAAGGCTTTGACCCACTGAAAGATAGCATGATAGATTTAATGAATAAAAAAGCCAAAGAAGGTGGCTATGACTTGATTTTACTAATGCTAACTGATATATTAAATGGCGGTTCAGTATTAATAGCTACAGGGGAACATAAGGACATTATTTCAAAAGCCTTTGATGTTACTCTAACTAATAGCGGTGTATATATTCCTGGTATAGTTTCAAGAAAAAAACAAGTTATACCCCCTATTACAGCTGCCCTAAGTAAAATAAACAAATAAAAACAAAGCATATATTATTTATAATATATGCTTTGTTTTTATTTATATATATTATAATTCTAAAAATTCCCCTATAAAAATTGTAGAACTAAGAATACAGTAAAAACTATAAAACATATAGAATAACTTATACTTAAATAATCCTTAATGCATGCATCATCAACCTTGTCACTATAACCACCATAACTTTTCAGATAGTGCATGTCATTACCATTATAATGAAAATAAAAATTAACAGATTCTATATACGCGGCTAAAATATCAACATTTAGAATAGGTTTATTCCAAATATTATTAGCGTAATCTCCTTTAAAATCTATCTTTACTTTTTGGTTTCTAAAAACATAAATTATATATAAAAATATTTCTGCGATTATTGCTGGGATTATCGTAGCACATGTCAGCAATATACCTAGTATGTTCAATTCCTTGTCAAGGCTTATAATATAGAGTAAAGTAAATACAATAGCTGCGCCATTTCCTAGTATTAGAATATAAAATAAAGGCGCAATAAATCCGCATATAAGTGATCTAGATATAGTAGATATTGTGTCGTAAAAATGCTTTCTTTCAGTATTATTTAAACTTTTCCGCTCTGTATTACTTATATCTATTACCATAAACGCTGTTATAGCATTAAATACTTGATTGCTTTTTATAAAAGTAACGCCTGCCAGAAAAGTAATCCCACTATATATAGCTATTACTCCACATAAATATAAAAACTGCAGCATATATATACTCTTAATTTTTTCCTTCAACTTTACATTAATAAAACCAAACAACCCTTGCCTATCTACTCTCCATAGCAATATACTAATTAAACATCCAATTGTATATCCCATTCCCATTTTCATCCCTCCTATGATTATATGATAGTGTTAACACTATTTTTGTTTATCTATTTTAAACCCTGTTTTTTTCATAAGTTAGTTACCACTATCGATTATATTATTATGTACTTACTAATAATATATGAAGGGTTTGCTTTAATTAAAACCATTTTTTAATTATTTCTGGCAAGCAAAAATAAGACATACTATTAGAAGTACATCTTATACAAAAATAAATTTATTTGACCCGAAGGTTATTAGCCATTTGCCGGATTTGCTCAGCAGTTTTTAAAGTAGTAGATCTAAGTTAAAGCTCTCTTTGAGTTACAACACCATGTGAATCCACACTAAAATTGTCTTTTCTCATACTCTTAACTTCACCTTTAGTTTCTGCAAGTTCACGCTTCAAATTTTCCTGATCAACTGATATAACATCAGTTTTATGCTCTAAAGATCTCAATATTTGAGGAATAACCCCCAAATCTAATGGACATCAATAGCTATTTTATAGCGGCTAAAGCTTTAAAATCTAGTCGTGCAGCTGAATCTAATAAATAAGATGATATTTTTGCACCCTCTATTCTAAGTTCATTTAAATCACTAATTATTTCATTAGCAGTTCCTATGCCTATACCATGTCCAAAATAAATCCCATTACCTAGGTCTATAACATTTTCTCCTTGCCATTCAGGCCTTACTGGATCTACATCGGGGTTATTAAAGTATCTTCTATCCCCTGGGAAATAATCACTTTGCTTCTCTAAATAACCTGCACTCTCAAGCATTTTATCCATATAATGCCAATTCATTAATTGTATTTCTGGAAACAATTCATTGAAAAGTTTCTCAGAAAATATATTAAGCAATGCTTGATAATAAATAATGATTATTGCAGTGGCACATTCAGTACCATATTTTGAACTATTTATAGAAATATCCTCAATGGCTGCACTGGGAGTTATTCCCTTTTTTAATATAAACCCCCCTTCATCAGTACGATCCCAATAATCAAGATTACACATTGATTTACGAAAGGTTTTAAAGGACATATCACCTTCATTGAGTTTTTTAGCAGCAATAACAATATTATTTCGTAATTTTAACTCGAACTGTAATTGATCTAATGAATCATATTCATACTTTTCTTTACTTAAACCCATCTTTCTAATGATATCTTTCTCAATATTATTTGGTTTATATTCATTTATAAAAGTATCAGATTTATAAGTATTGTTGGAAATTATTATCATTTACTAACCTCCCTATATTCCTTATATTAAGAACAATAATTATAGATTACTAATCTCTTAAGCTAGCTTTTGCAATGCGTACTTGTTTATTTATGGAATGGTTAATCCATGATTTCCATAAATATATGCTTTCATGATGAATTCTAAGTGAGAATCTCGATAACAATAGCTTGTTGTTTTCATCTAAGTTGTTAAAATAACCTAATAAGTTCTTTTCTTTTGCAGTGTATGGTATGAGTGGTTTTTTAGTATAAAGTGATACCCGTCTGCACAGATATTTTGCATCTAAAACTACGATATAGGGTATTGGTTTACTGGTTCTTTGAAAACTTTCCCCAGTAAAATATAAAAACGGATAATTCTCTTTAAGCCAGTAAAAAAAAGCTTTATGTTGTTTACTACCTTCTCCCACATTCATATCTATGGAAGGTACAAAGTCTAGAAGTTTGCGTGCCAATTTAACATCGTTTACGTCATCTGAATCTAAATAATTTGCAATTAACATTAAGCTACAGGGCTCTCTTGCTTGGAAGAAAGCCCAAATTAGATCATGAGTAAAAAGACCTTCTCTATTTCTAAAAAAAATCATGTCTACTATAGTATGTAAAATCGTTTTATCCTTGTGGGTTTTTATTAAAAGTCTGGCAGTAAGATCTAAAAATTCATCATGCTGATTGCTTAACCCATGCTGAGCTATTCCTTTTTCAAACATATCTTTCAAATCAGAGTGAGAAATTTCTTTATGATTAGAATGTAGATATTCTATTTTTGAAGAAATTGAGGTGTTTACGCTATCTAAATACATATAATCTCCACCTTCATATTTTATTTTTGATTTTTATATAAATAAATGGCTACATCATATAGTATTATCAATGTAGCAATTATGTTAAAAGTATTATATTAAAATGATCAAAAAATATAAATAGATGGATTTATTTTTTAGAAATCACTACTATCCCAGCAGACTGTTGTACCCTTGATTGACTCATTACCATTGATAGTACACTTATATCCGTTAAAACGCCTCCCGTTAACTGTTCCTAAAATCTTAATTGTTGTATCTCGGCAATAGCCTAAGTCGTTCTATTGTGAATAAACTTTACAAATTTCTGTTTATCTTCTGTTAATTCATCATCAAATTTCTTCATTATTGAATTTATTATTTGATTTTTTGATGAATCAAAAGAAAATTCATCCACATTTTTTATTGGAAGTACATTTGGAGAGGTTCCGGAAATAAACAAACCCGTCAATGATTCAAGGTCCCTTTCATGGATGTTTTTTTCTTCAAACACGATATTTAACTTTTCGCAGGTTTTTATAACAAATTGTCTTGTAATGCCAGGTAATACATTTGCAACCTTTGATGTTACGACTGTTGAGCCTTCGACCATAAAAATATTAGATTTACTGCCCTCCGTAATAAATCCCTCATCATCCACTAAAATTGCTTCATATACGTCTTTACTATTTATTTGCTCATTTACTTTGTCTCTAAAAACACTATTAATAACTTTAGCATTTGGGTTACTTCGCTCTCCATGATAAGTAATAGTTTTTACGCCTTCCACGTACTGCTCTTTTGAAGGGTAAGAATGTGGCAAAAAATATAATAAAACCTTTTCATTAAAGTCATTTTTATTATTGCATTTCTCGTCGCTTGGGCTATAATTTATAACTAATTTTATATTTCCAACCTGAGCTTTATTCTTATATATTAGTTTAAGAATTTCATTTATAATTTCATCCCTAGTAATAGTTAAATTGTATTTCATAATTTTTGCGGAATCGTAAAGACGATCTAAGTGTTCCATAAGAAAAATGGGGATTCCGTCACTTATCCTTATAACTTCATATAATGATTTCCCTTTACTTCTATGGTAATTTTCAAATTCCTCACATTTTTTAATTTCCCCTCCGAATAAAAAATATGCATTTATACACTTATCCATATAAACCCCTCCTTGTTTTTTTGAAAGATAGATTAACTAATTGTATCTTATAATAATTAATATCAACCCATCACGAGTAATACTAATTTAAAGTAACCTCTATAAATATCCTACTACTTCCATTTTAAAATTTCAATCTTATCCTGTGTTTTTTTGAAGTTTATTAAATAAGGATGTCCCACTAAATTAAAAAGAGGTAAATCTGATAGAGAATCAGAAAACATATAGGAGTTTTCAAAATCAATTTCGATATTTTCTATCTTCAAGATTTCTTTTAGTCTCTTTACTTTTTCTTCCCCTTTGCAATTTTCTCCTGAAATTTTATTTCTATGTAAGCCATTCTCCTTAACGAACCTCGTCCCTATTACTTTATCCACTTCCTTTATATTATAGAATTCATTTAAATAGAATTCAGCAGATGCAGAAATTAAATAAATTTTGTATCCCTGTATCTTCATTTTTTTTATGGTATCTATAGCATCTTTATATAATATTTTGCTTAAACGTGTTTCATAAAATTCTTTGACTATCTTTTTCATTTCATTTTCTTCTATGCCATCAATAAATCTTATAAAGGTTTTTTTAGCTTTTGAAGCATCATATATCTTAAAAACGTAAAATATAGATGAAAATATACTTTTAGGCAGATATCTTATGAATTTAGGGTTCTTTTTTATCATAAAAAAATAGAATTCTACTAAAGTCTCGCGTTTTGTTAAAGTGTAATCCACATCAAAAATAGCTAATTTTTCTTTCATTATTTATCCTCCTTTAATCCTCTCCTGGGCCGCCGCAATATTACTTTTAAAGCAACAATATTAACATTATTACCATAAGATCGCTATTAATTCTTTTAAAAAAACTTAAAAAGAGCCGATGCATTTGCAACGACTCTTTTTAAGAATTACTTTTCGCTTTTAATCAATTCTTCATAATATGCAGTTACTTCTGCGAATTCTTCATCTTCAGGGATAACTAACTCACCTGTTTCTTCATCTCCAATTACTTTGAAAAGATATATTGAATCATCCTCAGGATTTTGAACTAGCGCAAATTCATTATCTTTATAAGTAAATCCATCTACTATTTCACAAGGAACTATGTTCCCATTTTCATCTTCTAAATCTACTGTTAAAGCTTCGCCCTCGCCACAACCACATCCACAACCTTCATTCTCGTCATGTTCGTGACCACCGCATCCACAGCCTTCATTCTCGTCATGTTCATGACCACCGCATCCACAACCTTTATTTTCTTGGTCCTGTTCGTGATCACCGCATCCGCATCCGCATGATGTTTTTTTATCTTCATTCATAATGTAGTACCTCCTACTTTGAGTATAGTTTAATTCTACCCTAAATGATAAAATAATAAAAGGGTTTTTTGAATTCTTTTTATTATTTTATTTAAAAGTAAAAGGAAGATGAAATTTAATCCATCTTCCTTTTACTTTATAATTTTAAATACTATTTTTCACTAGCAAGTTTTTTGTATCCTGCTAATCTTTCCTTAGCATCATTTTCTGTTTTAACAAATAATTCTTCTGCTACTTCTGGGAATGTTTTTGCTAGTGAAGAATATCTTACTTCACCCATTAAGTATTCTCTAAATGAAGTAGTTGGTTCTTTAGAGTCTAATATAAATGGATTCTTTCCTGCTTCTTTTAAAGTTGGATTAAATCTATACATAGCCCAGTATCCAGATTCAACAGCTCTCTTAGTTTCAAGTTGTGTACAACCCATTCCAACCTTAAGACCGTGATTGATACATGGAGCATAAGCAATTATAAGTGATGGTCCTTTATAAGCTTCTGCTTCTTTTATAGCTTTTAGTGTTTGAGCTTTATCAGCACCCATAGCTATTTGAGCAACATAAACGTATCCGTAAGTCATTGCCATCATACCTAAATCTTTTTTCTTAGTTCTCTTACCAGTTGCTGCAAACTTCGCAACAGCAGCAGTTGGAGTAGATTTTGATGATTGACCTCCTGTATTTGAATATACTTCTGTATCAAATACAAATATATTTACATCTTCACCAGATGCTAATACATGATCAACTCCACCAAATCCTATATCATAAGCCCAGCCATCTCCACCAAATATCCATTGAGATTTTTTAACTAAATGATCTCTCTTACTGAATATTTCTTTTAATGCTTCATTATTGTCTTTTTCAGCGTTTAATAATGGTAGCATTTTAGATGTTGCAGCTTTTGAACCCTCAGCATCTTCCTTATTTTCAATCCATTCATTAAGAACTGATTTTAATTCATCACTTGTTTTCATTGTTAATGCTTCTTTAGCTGACATTTCAACTTTATTTCTTAATTGGCTAGTTCCAAGGAACATTCCAAATCCAAATTCAGCATTATCTTCAAATAATGAGTTAGCCCAAGCTGGTCCCTTACCACATTTATTAACTGTGTATGGTGAAGCTGGTGAACTTCCTCCCCAAATTGAAGAACATCCTGTAGCGTTCGCAATGAGCATTCTATCTCCAAATAATTGAGTAATAAGTTTAGCATATGGTGTTTCTCCACATCCAGCACAAGCTCCGCTGAATTCCATTAATGGTTGCTCAAATTGGCTTCCCTTAACATTTGATGTTCCCATTGGATTTTCTTTCTTAGGTAAATTTATATTGAATTTCCAATTTGGCATTTTATCTACTTGAGACGCATATGGCTTCATGATTAAAGCTTTTTCTTTTGCAGGGCATACTTCTGCACAGTTACCACAGCCGCTACAATCTTCATTACTTATACCTATTGAAAAATGTAGACCTTCAAAACCCTTACCTACACCTTTTTTACTTTCATAAGTCTTTGGAGCATTTTTAAGTTCTTCATCATTTGTTAAGAAAGGTCTTATTACAGCATGTGGACATACATACGCACATTGATTACATTGTATACATTTATCTACTTGCCATTCTGGTACATTAACAGCAATTCCTCTCTTCTCAAATGCAGCTGTTCCTGGCATTAGTGTTCCATCTTCTATTCCAACAAATGCACTAACTGGTAAAGAGTCTCCTTCTTGTCTGTTCATTACATCAGCAATATTTTTAACGAAATCTGGTCTAGCTTCTTCTGTTTCATTATTATCTTTAACAGTTTTCCAGCTCTCTGGAACATTAATTTTAACAACTGATTGAACACCTTTATCAATTGCTGCATTATTCATGTTAATAACTTTTTCGCCTTTTTTACCGTAAGATGTAATAACAGCTGCTTTAAGATACTTAACTGCATCTTCTACAGGGATAATGTCTGCAAGTTCAAAGAAAGCAGATTGCATTATCATGTTAACTCTTCCGCCAAGACCTATCTCTCCAGCTATTCCAACTGCATCAATAGTATTGAAGTTGATATTGTGATTAGCAATATATCTCTTCATTGAAGCTGGTAAATGTATTTCTAAATCTTCCATATTCCATATGCAATTTAATAGGAATGTTCCACCATCTTTAATTCCTTTTAAAACATCATATTTAGTTACATAAGCTTGATTACCACAAGCAACATAGTTTGCAGAACTAATTAAATATGTTGATTTTATAGCTTTCTTACCAAATCTTAAGTGAGAAATTGTTACTCCACCTGATTTTTTAGAATCATATGCAAAGTACGCTTGAGCAAACATATCTGTATGGTTTCCTATGATTTTTATTGCACTTTTGTTAGCTCCGACAGTACCATCTGATCCAAGGCCCCAGAATTTACATTCTTTAGTTCCTTCAGGTGTTGTTGTTATAGCTTCTCCAATTGTAAGTGATTTGTTAGTAACATCATCAACTATTCCTATAGTAAAGTTATTTACTGGAGACTCCGCTTTTAAAGCATCATATACAGCAACAATTTGAGCTGGAGTAGTATCTTTTGAACCGAGTCCATATCTTCCACCAACTATAACTGGTCTGTTTTCTTTATCAAAATAAGCACTTCTAACATCTTGGAATAATGGTTCTCCAATTGATCCTGGCTCTTTTGTTCTATCAAGTACTGATATTTTCTTAACTGTTTTAGGTATGTATTTAAAGAAATGATCTAATGAGAATGGTCTGAAAAGATGTACTTTAAGCACTCCAACCTTTTCTCCTTTTGCATTTAAATAATCTATAGTTTCTTCAATTGTTTCACAAACTGATCCCATTGCTATTATTATTCTATCTGCATCAGGTGCACCATAGTAATTAAATAAATGGTAGTCAGTTCCGATTAATGAATTTATTTTTCCCATACATGTTTCAACTTTTTCTGGAAGAACATCATAGAATGTGTTTGAAGCTTCTCTTCCTTGGAAATAAACGTCTGGATTTTGTGCTGTTCCACGAGTTACAGGATGTTCTGGATTCATTGCACTATTTCTAAATGCTTCTAGTGATTCTTTGTTTAACAAACTTCCTAGAGTTTCATAATCCCATGCCTCAATTTTTTGTATTTCATGGGAAGTTCTAAATCCATCAAAGAAGTTCACAAAAGGAATTTTCCCTTCGATAGCTGTTAAATGAGCAACTGGTGAAAGATCCATTACTTCTTGTACACTATTAGATGCAAGTAAAGCAAATCCAGTTTGTCTTGTAGCCATTACGTCTTGATGATCTCCAAAAATATTAAGTGCGTGAGTAGTTAATGCTCTAGCAGCTACATGGAATACTCCAGGTAAAAGTTCTCCTGCTATTTTATACATATTTGGGATCATTAATAATAATCCTTGAGAGCAAGTAAAAGTTGAAGTTAATGCTCCTGTTTGAAGTGAACCATGAACTGCTCCTGCAGCTCCCGCTTCTGATTGCATTTCCATCATTTTAACTTTTTGACCAAATACATTCTTTGTTCCTTTAGCTGCTAATTCATCACAATACTCTGCCATTGTTGAAGATGGTGTTATTGGGTAAATTGCTGCCACATCAGTATATGCATAGGCAACGTGTGCTGCTGCTGTATTCCCGTCCATAGTTTTCATTTTTCTCATTTAATAGGCCTTCTTTCTTAAATAATTTTATCAGAATTACAAATAAGCGTATTGTATTAAAAATAACTCTACACCTAAAATAATAACTTTCTAACAGGTTTTGTGCAAAACTAGCTAACACTCCTAAGCATTAGCTAGCCATGATAGGCTTTTATAATCTACATAATTTGCAAACTACCTCATTATTACATATTTCTGTAATAAAAAGTTACTTAGCTAACATTCTACCCATTTCTTCTGCTTTAACTAATTGTTCATTAGTAGGAGCTTCATTAACAGTTAAGCTTTGTATAACATTAAATTCATATTCTTTCATTAGACTTACCCATTTGTTCATAAATTCTCCATTATCCCATCCATAAGATCCAAATAAAGCTGTGACTTTATTATTAATTGGGATTAATTTAAACTTATCAATAAAAGGTTGCATCTCTAGTTGATCAATTCTATTATTATCCATTGATGGACTTCCAAACGCAACTGCATCTGCTCTAGTTACATCTTCAACTGTAGCTTCACTAGCTAATTTAACTAGAACCTCAGCCCCTGCATCTTTTGCACCTTTAGCAATGTGATTAGCTAAAACTTCAACGTTTCCACCATTGCTCAAATAAATTATTGTTAATTTTTTCATTACTATCACCCCATACTTTCATATTATTAGATAGTTTATATTACCCCTTAATTATACATCAAAATGAAAAATATTCAAGTTTTTTTGTTATAATTGGTGTATTCTTCTTTATTTTTTTCATACAATAATAAAACAACTGACTTCCACTAGCATCCTACTGTACGTTTACATATTAGAATATATCAATTTTAGCCATTAATTGTTATTTTTTTATCAATACTATAAGGTCTTACTCGTTATTCTAGCTTATATTTTTCTCCACTCTTAACAATTACAGACTCGTATCCTTTTAAATCTAATAATTCTTTAAAACTTTTTTGAGAATTTTCGTCACCATGTACAAGAAAAACCTGTTTAGGTTTTCCCTCAATATTTTTTATCCAATTAATTAAACCATTTCTATCTGCATGGCCAGAAAGGCTTTGCAAATTATATATTGACGCTGCAACCGAAATATCTTTCCCAAAAATTTTTACCATTTTATTCCCTTCTAAAATTTCACGACCCAAAGTACCCTCAGCTTGATATCCTACAAATACTATTGAGCTTTCGCTTCTCCATAAATTATGCTTTAAATGATGTTTTATTCTACCTGCATCACACATTCCGCTTGTAGATATTATTACTATCCCCCTTTGCATTTTATTTAATTCCATAGATTCTTCTGAGGAATGAGTAAATTTTAACCCCTCAAAATCCAGTATGTTAGTATCATGTTTTTCTAATTCCTTTGCCTCATCATCAAAAATTTCTCTGTTATTTTCAAATATTTTTGTCGCTTTTTCCGCAAGAGGACTATCCACATATACGTAGCAGTTTTTAACCAGCCCCTCTTCAATATACTTATTCAATGCATATAGAACCTCTTGGGTTCTACCTACTGCAAAAGATGGGATTATAACATTTCCTCCTCTATCGAAAGTTTTTTTTACTATATCTGATAATTCTTTCATTACATTTTCGAAATTATTATGCACTTTATCTCCATAGGTTGTTTCCATAATTACATAGTCTGCAGCGCCAATAAATGTAGGATCATTTATAAGCGGTATGTTAAAATTACCCAAGTCACCACTATAAACAAGTTTAATATTTGAGCCTTCTTTCTCTTCCATTTGAAGCTCTATAATAGCTGACCCCAATAGATGCCCTGCATCCTTAAAGATAACTGTTAATCCATCGAAAGGTTTTATTTCTGCGTTATATGAATAACTTTTAAAGAGTTTTAAACATTCTTCTGCAATTTTGGAAGAATACAATGTTTCTTTAGGTTGTAACCCTCTTTCTTTGAGTTTTCTATTTTTCCACGCTACTTCCATCTCCTGAATATGACCACTATCTGTTAGCATCACCTGACATAATTCCATTGTAGCTTTTGTGCAAATTATTTCGCCTTTAAATCCCTTCCTATATAGTAAAGGAATTCTACCACTATGGTCTATGTGAGCATGAGATAATATAACTAAATCTATATCTTTCGGGTTAAATTGAAACTTTTCATTTTTTCCATGGTCTCCGTCTCTTCCTTGGTATAATCCACAATCCAATAAAATAGTTTTATTTCGCACTTTTATCAAATGACATGACCCTGTAACGCATTCTGCTGCTCCTAAACATTGAAGTTCCATCTTTTTTCTCCTTTATTTTACATTGTAAAAATATTTTATATTTATATAATAAGCAAAAACATATTCTTATAATTACAGTTTGCACTCTTTTTTGTTTTTTATATAAAAAATGTTGCTTTTTAAATAATATTTATGATTTTATTAAATAAAAAAAGATGAAGAAATTTTACTTTCTTCATCTTTTCCTATATTTTTCTATTAATTCTACTATTAAATCAATGCTTTTTTCAGTGTTGCTAGAATTCATTTTTTCAATATATTTATACCTACCATTATACAGTTCTTTAATTTTCATTTCTAAATTTTCAGGCGTTAACTCCTCGTCTTGAATAACCATACTATAACCGCTTTTTTCAAAAGATTTTGCATTAAGTATTTGATCGCCACGGCTAGCCTTAGCTGATAATGGAATTAATAAATTAGGTTTTCTAAGTGCTAAGAGTTCAAAAATGACATTTGCTCCTGCTCTAGAGACTACAATATCTGCACTAGCTAATAAATGAGGCAATTCATCCGTCGTGTATTCAAACTGCTTATAACCATTTTTACTTTGGAGTGATTTTTCAAAATTACCACTTCCACAGATATGAATAATATTATACTCCAAAATTAATTTTTCAAGCATTGACCTCACAACTTCATTTATAACTTTAGAGCCTAAACTACCACCAATAATCATTAATGTTGGCTTTTTATTTTTAAATCCACATATTTCATTCCCTTTTATTTTACTTCCTTCAAACAATTCGTATCTTATAGGATTACCAGTTATTACCCCTTTCCCATTTTTTATTTCATTTAATGCTTCTGGAAAAGTTACACATACTTTTGTGCAGTAAGGAGCTACTAATTTATTAGCAAGTCCTGGTGTAATATCACATTCATGAGCAATTACAGGTACTTTATTAAAAAATGCAGCAAGCACTACAGGTACGGAAACAAATCCGCCTTTAGAGAAAACAATATCCGGTTTTTGTGTTTTTATTATTTTTTTTGCTTCAAATATACCCTTAATTACTTTTAAAGGATCTGTAAAGTTTTTCACATCAAAATATCTTCGGAGTTTCCCGCTAGATATAGGATAATACTTTATATTTTCACTCTCTATTATCTTTCTTTCAATACCTTCTTTTGTACCAATATATTCAACTTCATAACCTAGCATTTTAAGTTTTGGTATAAGTGCAAGATTTGGTGTTACATGTCCTGCTGAACCGCCACCGGTCATTATTATTTTGTGTTTTTCCACTTTAACACCCCTTCTAAAAAACATACTTTATGCAGTATGTACTAAATCATTATATACCAATTAGACTAAAAAGTTTAGTATTTATTAAAAATCATCTTATCCATAATTTCCTAAAGGGTTTATAATTTTCAAAATCACCCTTCAATTCACTAATATAAAAATAGAATATAGGGATAAACTACTATCATAAAGTAATTACAAAAAAAAAGGAGGGAATTTATTATGGCAAACAGAAATTTGGTACCACAAGCAAAAGCAGGTTTAAACAAATTTAAAATGGAAGCTGCTCAGGAAGTTGGTGTTAATCTAACAGAAGGTTACAACGGAGATCTTACTTCTAGACAAAATGGATCTGTTGGCGGACAAATGGTTAAAAAGATGGTAGAACAATACGAAAAGAACTTATAATAAGAAACACTATGTCAGTAAAAAAATAAAATATAGAAGGAGTGATTTATAAATGTCAAACAAAACATTAGTACCACAGGCTAAAGCAGGTTTAAACAAATTTAAAATGGAAGCTGCTCAAGAAGTTGGAGTTAATTTAACAGAGGGTTACAACGGAGATCTTACTTCTAGACAAAATGGATCTGTTGGTGGACAAATGGTTAAAAAAATGGTAGAACAATACGAAAAAAACTTATAATTTAAAATTCTAAATTGTTAAGAGGTATATGCTAGTTATATGCCTCTTAACTTTGCTATTTTGACCTAAGTTGTATAAATATATGTACTCTTTATTTAAATACATTGAAGTAAAATCCAACTTAATTACATGTAATTATATGCATGTTATTAAAATATTTCATATGCTAACAGGTATTAATTTAAAATGTTGTACTTACCTTATTTCCCTTAAGTATTCTATTATATTTTATAAATTTCTGCACAAGATACTATCATAACAAAAATAAAATATAAAAGGAGTGATTAACAAATGTCAAACAGAAAGTTAGTACCTGAAGCTAAAGCTGGATTAAATTCATTTAAAATGGAAACTGCAAAAGAGTTAGGAGTAAATTTTACTGATTATAATGGAAACTTAACTTCTAGAGAATGCGGTTCTGTTGGTGGAGAGATGGTAAAAAAAATGGTAGAGCAATATGAGAAAAATTTATAATTTAAAAATAATATGATAAAAGTACATAGACCAAGGTCTATGTACCTTTATTTAACGAAGGCTTCAGCTCTGCCGGAGATAACATCTCTGAAAGAGATGATAGCTCATTAGGCGATTAGCTTGAAAAAGATGCAGCTCCGTAGGAAATAATTTAACTAAGTTTAAATTCTAAGATTTTTAATTGAATAGATTTATACCCGTTATATTCATTAATTTGAGGTGAAAAAATTAAATCTATTTTCATTCCTTTTGGGCTCTTAAGATAGTTCATATATTCTTCTCCATATTTATCTTTTAGCATTTCTATAAATTCTTCCACTCTATTAAAACATATTCCATTAATTGTTTTATTTACACCGGGCATTACGCATTTTATTTTTAATGTATTTGCATTTTTACCTAATATATCTATTTTTAAAACAGGAATATTTTTTTCTGCAAGTAATGGGGTTGAATTTCCTTTACCAAAAGGCTCTAAAATTTCTAATTCATGAATCATCTCATAATTTATTTTGTTTAATGGCATTCGCTGGTCTATTCGTACCTTAGGTACAATATCATCATTGGTTAACTTGCAAAGAGAATTTAATTTCCACCTTAATTTTTCTATATTTTCTTCTTTTATAGATAAACCCGCAGCCATTGGATGACCCCCGAATTTTTCAAGTAACTCTCCGCAATTTATTAATTCCTCAAATAAATTGTATTCATCAATAGATCTTGCTGAACCTTTTGGGTTCTCTTTTCCTTTAGTTAAAATTATTGTTGGTACATTGAAAGTTTCCCTAACACGGCCTGCTACAATTCCTGCGATGCTCTCATGAATAGTATCTTTATAAATTACTAACACTTTGTCATTTTTAAAAGTGGAGTGATGTATAAGTTCTATTACCTCTTCCACATTTTCGGTTGTCATCTCTTGTCTTTTTTTATTTAGTTCAAATAATGTTTTAGCTAGTTCTTTTGCTCTAGTCTCTTCTTCGCAGAGAAGTAATTCTACTGAAATCGCTGCCGATTCTAACCTTCCAGTAGCATTTATACATGGTCCTATTTGAAACCCAACATGATAACATTTTATCTCTTTATCATTAATGCTTAAAATTTCCTTTAAACATTTTAGCCCAAGATTTTTTGTATTTGTTAACATAACTAAAGCATTTTTAGCAATTATTCTATTTTCAGAAATTAAATCTACCACATCACAAATAGTACCTATTCCTGCTATTTCTATAAATTCCTTTACATATTCCTTATTAATTCCAAGTTTTATATATAGTGCTTGTACAAATTTAAAAGCAATACCTGCACCACACAATTGTTTAAATGGGTAATTACATTCCTTTTGCTTTGGATTAATAACAGCATCTGCTGGTGGAACCTTGAAAGTTCGAATGCCCTTATCATCTTCTTCAAATGATAATTCATGGTGATCAGTTATTATGACAATCATTCCTAGTTCCTTTGCCAATTTAACCTGCTCAGTAGCTGCGATTCCATTATCGCAAGTTATAATCACTTCAAAACCTTGCTCATTTAGTTTTCTTATCCTATCAATATTTATTCCATAACCTTCATGTTCCCTATCCGGAACATAGTATTCTACATTTGCGCCACAATATTTTAATGCCTTATACATTATAACAGTACTAGTAACACCATCCGCATCATAATCACCATATACTACAATTTTTTCATTGTTTTCAATTGCTAATTTAATTAAATCTGTAGCTTTCCCCATATCTTTCATTAAAAATGGGTCATACAAATCCTCTATACTTGCTCTCATAAATTTTTTTATGTCTATTTCATTATTAACCCCCCTGTTAATTAGAATCTTAGCTATAACCTCACTTACACCTGAACTTTTAGCTATTGAACTAATGTCTTTAGAAGTATTCCTTATCAACCACTTTTTTCCCATATTTATTTCCCACTTTCCTTCTGAAATGTAGTTAAAACCTGTATAGTAGCATTCACTAAAACTTTGTTAATTACTCTCACTATTTCTTCATCCACAATGTTTCTCATACCATCAAATTCCGAGAAAATTTGTGAACTGTCTCCATACATAATTTCATATACACATAAATTTACACTAGTTTGAATAGATTTTTCAAGGGCTATCATTCTTCTTAATTTGTAACTTTTGCATAGCTTTAAAATACACTGCTTATCAAAAAAATTCCTAAGATCTTTAACTTTTTCAATTTCATCATTAATAATTCCTATGGTCTTTTTAACATTTTCACATGAAGTTCCAAGGGTTATTGTGAAAAGTTTTATTCCTGTTTCATTTTTTATTTTGCTACTTATATCATATACAAGCCCTCTTTTAGTCCTAATTTCATCATACAAAATACTGCTTGTACCTTCGCCAAAAGCTAAGCTAAATAGCTTTAAAGCACTAATTTCTCTCTGGTTTAAATCATGTATTGGAAAACAATATTGGATTTTTGCACCTTGCAAGTCATCTCTATATTGAAAATAGGTGCCTGGCTTATTAATTTCATATAGACACCCTTTATCCCTTTCCAAATGGTCATTCCCACTAGATAATTTAGGATTTAAATTACCCATATACTTCTCCACTATCTCTGAAACCTTTTTAATGCCCATGGAAGATATTACACTTACTACGCAATTATCCGAGGTGTAATGCCTCTCATAAAAATCTTTGATTTGCTTAATGGTTATAGCACGGATGCTTACCTCTGTACCTATAATTAAATTCTTTATTCTTCGCTTTTCAAACCCATTATAGAGCATGGAATCTTCGCAAAACTGGTACGAATCATCTTTCCATTCTTTTAGTTCAGCGCTGATCACTTCTATTTCTTCTTTGAACCCATGCACTTTAAATGAAGGATTCAAAAGAATATCAGAGTAAATTTCAAACCCCTTTTCAAAATCTTCATCTAATGTGGTTCCGTAATATACTGCGTAGGGATAATTAGTCATCGCATTACAAAACCCAAAGGTTTCATCACATAATTTGTTTATTTCATATTCCGTGCGAGAAGCCGTCCCCTTAAAAAGCATATGCTCTACCACGTGAGCAATTCCTAAATATTCACTTTTCTCTTGATTTGCCCCTGCATTAAACCCTATTGTAAATGAAGTTAAATTATTTTCCGCTTTCTTGTACAATAACTTTATTCCATTTTCAAATATTACTTTTTCCATACATCCACTTTCCTTCTTTTATTTGTTTTTAAAATATTTTCCTTTTATTTTGTTTTCTTTTGTTGTACACTAATGTGTATGAGTGCATCATAATATTCTTTTCATAAAAAGGGTGGTGACTAATTTCTTAACATATTTTATTTAAGAATAAAGTTCTATGAATAATAAAAATAAAACACTGCAGTCCTTATCTCAATTTATAAATTATACTTTAGTTGGTGCTACTAACATTATAATAGAAATTATAATACTAAATATTCTTTCATTTACCACAGGCATAACGCATGGAAAAATATTGTTTGTTTTTAACATAATCGCATTCTCAGTTTATTCAATTTCTAGTTATAAATTAAATAAGAAGTTCACCTTTAAAGAAACTCCGCAGCAAAAAGGCTACCTTCAATATGCATCTGTACTATTTTTTAGTATGATTTTAAACAGCTCTATGTTAGTGCTATTAACAAGTAGGAATCCTTTAATTTCTCTTCTGCATTACCATAGCAATATAATACACTTAAACCACTTGTGGTTTAACATATGTATCCTAATAGATTCTACCATTATAGGCCTACTTGGTTTTTTAATTAACAAGTTTTTTGTTTTTAATAAAAAGAAGACATGCTAAAATTAACTTTTATTGCATGTCTTATTTATATTTTTTCAGATGCCTAAGATAACCTCCTCTACATAATCATCTATGAGAGCACTGGTTAAGTTTTTACCTCTACCTGCTCTATTTTGAACGTTTATATCCTCAAGTCTTATAATCTTTTTTTCCCCTTTAAATGAATTGACTGTTAAGCTTAAATTCTCGTCAAGCGTCACAACTATTTCATTACAGCCATCTACCTTTTCCGTTACTGAATTTACCAAATCTACAAATATAACTTCATCATCATCTTTTAAGCTTATGCCTGTTACCCCAGATGCAACTTTCCCCATAAAACTAATGTTATTTACGTTAAATCTTATACACATTGCCTTTTTTGTCACCATTAACACATCTTTATCTACATTATCTAAGTTAATTTTTACAAAGATTAATTTATCTTCTTCTGTTTTAAGTTTGCACACCAACGTAGAGAAGAAATCCCCATCTAATTCACAAATTTTAGTTCGTTTTGTAAATCCTTTCTTTGTAAAAAGATATATACTTCTTTCTTCGTTGAAATCATCAACAGACATAATCCCTATTATTTTATCATCAATATTGAAATTATCCAGCAAAGTATTAATACATATGCCTTTCTTATTAATATTCTGAACCATATAACTCGGTAGTTTATGTACTAATCCTTTTTCCGTAAATATAAGCAATGTAGCCGATGATTTGGTATAAGTGCTTAATGGAGTATTAGTTTTTTTACTAGATATTTTTATTGCACCTTTTGCATTTATACTAAAATTAAATTCTTTATAATCATAACCCTCTGTAAATTCTAATTTTACCACAACGTCTCCTTGCGTTAAATTAAATAACTGAGTACCCAATATATTTCTAGGAACATCTTCAAGTATAGGTTCTTCTACACAAAATTCCAGGCCTTCTTTAGTTACTATCTTTATAAACCTTTCTTGTCTTTCCACAGGGATTAACTTAACTTCAAGAAGCTTTTCATTTTCTCTTAGTTTTAAAGCTAATAATTTAGTATAACTCGTAATGAATTTATCTAACTCTGTTTTCTTTATGTTTCCTTTGTTAGTAAAGAACATAAATTCCTTATTAGCTGATAAGTTTCCCAATAAGAAACAAGAAACCACCTTTTCTTTTGTTAAATCTATCCCGCGAATAAGGGTATCAATTCTTTCGCCCTTTTCCTTCCACTTATATTCCGGCACTAAATCTCCTCTTAGTTGATACATATTGCCTAGATCAGTAAAGATAATTAATGTATCTTTAGTATTGGTCTGTAGTAAATATGTATTAAAATCTCCCTCTCTATAGTCTATATCTTCTATGTTAATATTTGATCTATTATAGGATTTCATAGGCACTCGCTTTATATAACCCTCGTTAGATAAAGTTATCATAACATCCTCTACTACTAGTATATCTTCTACTTCTATTTTAGCTTGGCTATCATCCTCAATAATTTCCGTTCTTCTCGGATCATTATATTTTTCTTTAATTTCTGAGATTTCTGCTTTTATTACTTTAAGAAGTTCATTCTCATTTTCAAGAATTTTTTTATACCCCTTAATTAGTATTTCTAATTTTTTGTATTCCTTTAAAAATATCTTTATTTCAAGTCCTGTTAGCTTATATAACATCAGTTCAAGTATTGCTTCGGTTTGAAGCGCCGTAAAATTAAACTTATCTATCAGGTTCTGTCCAGCATCTTTTTTAGATTTTGAGCTTCTAATTGTTGCAATTATTTCATCCATTACATCTACAGCCTTAATAAATCCTTCTACAATATGGAATCTACTTTCTGCAACTTCTAGTTCTCTTTGGGTTCTTTTAGTAACAACATCCTTTTGGTGATTTAAGTAGTGCATTAATATGGTTTTAAGCCCCATAGTTTGGGGTTTGCCATTGGCCAAAGCTACCATGTTAAAAGATATATTGCACTGAAGTTCTGTTTTCATCATTAAATATTTAAGTACCTTGGTGGCAGTTTCCTTATTTGTTGACTTTTTAAATTCAATTACTGACCTAAGTCCGCTTCTATCAGATTCATCTCTAATGTCTACAATAGACTCTAAAGATTTTAAATGTTTTTTATCTGCTGTCATATCAGAAATAGATTGAAGTAATTTCGCCTTGTTTTTTCTATATGGAAACTCCGTAATAACTATGCCAAGTCGTCCACTTTCTAAAGCTTCAATTTTCATTTTGGAACGTAACGTTACCTTGCCTTCCCCAGTCTCATAGGCAGATTCCATAGCATTTTTGCCAATTATTACTCCTCCTGTTGGTAAATCGGGACCTTTAATATACTGCATAAGCTCTTTTGTTGTAATCTCCTTATTATCCGCATAAGCGAGTAACCCATCAATTACCTCTCCTAAATTGTGAGGTGGTATATTTGTTGCTATTCCTACTGCTATACCAAAAGTTCCATTTACTAATAGATTTGGATATCTTGATGGAAGTACCGATGGTTCCTTCTCTGTATCGGAATAATTATCTACCATATCCACAACGCCTTTATCAATATCTCTTATCATCTCAAGAGCAATAGGAGAAAGCCTTGCCTCCGTATAACGCATTGCAGCTGCATTGTCCCCATCTTGACTTCCCCAATTCCCATGGCCATCTATCAATGGTTTTCTTGTGGCAAAAGATTGAGCTAGTATTACCATGGCACCATAAACAGAGCTATCTCCATGCGGATGGTATTTACCAAGAATATCTCCAACTATTCTTGCTGATTTATAATAAGGCTTATCTGGAAATGCCTTTAGCATATATGCTCCATAAAGAATCCTCCTATGCACTGGTTTTAAACCATCGCGTACATCTGGCAGTGCTCTTTCTCTTGCAACTTCCACGGCATATGGAAGATAGTTATCCGGCATAGCTTCTTCAATTGGAATCATTACTATATTATTATCTCTAGGTACATCAATTTTTTTTGCCATTTAGCAAATCCCCCCGTTAAAACTCAGCATATTTATACATATAATTTTTTCTAGGTGCAACAACATCGCCCATTAGAAGTGAAACCATCTTCTCAGCCTTTGCTGCATCCTCTATAGTAACCTGTTGAAGCGTCCTTGTAGCTGGGTTTAGTGTAGTTTCCCAAAGTTGATCTGGATTCATTTCTCCAAGACCTTTATATCTTTGGATAAAAGCGCCTTTCCCAATTTCTTTTTTCGTCTCAGCTAATTGCTCATCACTATATGCATACTTAGCCACTTCGCCATTTTTCGTGTTCCTATAAACCTTATAAAGTGGAGGCATTCCCATATAAAGATGACCTTTTGCAATTAGTGGCCTCATATACCTATAAATAAACGTCATCCATAATGTTCTAATATGATAGCCATCAACATCTGCATCACTTAAAATAATTATTTTATCATATTTTAAATCTTTTTCATGGTAATTATCTAAAACTCCTGTTCCAATGGCAGTGTTGAATATTTTTAACTCTTCGCTAGCTAGTACATTTTCTAGCTTTTGCTTTTCTGTATTCATAATTTTACCTTTTGATGGCATTATAGATTGAAACCTTCTATCTCTAGCTTGCTTGGCACTTCCACCAGCTGAATCTCCTTCAACTACTATAAATTCTGTAACATTTGAATCTTTTATTGTACATACTGCAATCTTCCCTGCAAGAGGAGCTGCTCCCTTACCTACTTTTTTTCTTTCCGCTTCATTAATCTTTTTTATTTTATCCCGCCTAGATGCGGCAGACAGTGCATTATTTATTATGTTAGTAGCCATTTCTTTATTGTCTTCTATCCATTCTAAAATTTTAACATAACACAATTCATTCATCATGCTGTATGCCTCATTATTTCCTAGTTTGCTTTTAGTTTGGCCTTCAAAGATTGGGTTACTTATTTTAATTCTAACTATTGCTGTCATGCCTTCTCTCAAATCGTCACCTTCAAATTCCTTATCTTTCTCTTTTAAAAGATTAAGCTTTTTAGCTCCTTCTTTAAAAGCCCTTGTCATCCCTGTTTTAAATCCAGTTTCATGAGTTCCAGATTCTGTAGTTGGTATGTTATTGACATAGCTCGCAATGTATTCTGTAGTAGAATCAGTAAATTGAATACATATTTCTCCATACAATTGCATCCCATTTATCTCCTTTTCACCTTGAAAGAATATAGGGTCCTTGTGAAGAAGCGTTTTGCTTTCATTTAAATAATCAATAAAATCTAGAAGACCCCTGTCAGAGTAATATTCCTTTATGATGTTTCCGTCTTTTCTCTTATCTTTAAACACTAATGTAATTCCTTTATTTTGGAACGCCAATTCTTGTAATCTTTCATCAATAAAATCGTAACTGAATTCCAAAGTAGTAAATACATTTTTATCCGGCATAAAAGTAATCTTACTGCCTGTTTTTTTTGTTTCTCCTATGATTTCAAGCTTACCTACCGGTGTACCTGGCATAAGTCTTTTTAACTCAGCATCATAAGCATATTCAAATCTTTGAGTAAAAATTTTCCCCTTTTGTTTTATTTCAACTAGTAACCATTCTGATAATGCATTTACAACTGCTGCTCCAACACCATGAAGTCCACCAGAAGTTTTATAATTTTTATTATTAAACTTTCCGCCAGTATGAAGCTCAGTAAATACCATTTCTACACCAGATTTATTTTTTATAGGATGTATTCCTGTTGGAATACCCCTACCATTATCAACAATAGTGACACTTTTATCTTTATTTAATATAATTTCAGCTCTATCGCCGTAGCCATTAGCTATCTCATCTATAGAATTATCTAAAATTTCCCATATACAATGATGTAGACCTTTGCTGCCTGTAGACCCTATGTACATACCAGGTCTTATTCTCACAGGCTCCAGCTTTTCTAGAGAAGTTAAGTCTGTTACATCATATGTTTGAATTTCTTCTTTATCAAAACTCATAAAAATCCTCCAATAAAATTTTATCATACATTTGTTATTTTATATGTTTATTAGCAAAAGGTAAAGGGATTTATATAAAAAATCAGAACATTAGTTTCTGTTTTCAGAGGAGTTTTTATTCTTTTATATGGTTTTTACCCAATTTTATATAAAAATATTGACCGGCAGAATAAGCTTTTTCTACTGGTCAATACAGTAATTCGCTCTAATTTTAATCACCAATATGCTCAATCTATTTTTTTATTAGTTGGTGGCAATAATGCCGCAGCTAATCTTATTAAATATTTTACGCTTTCATCATCTACATCACTATGAAAATTCAGTAAATTAATTCCTTCTTTTACAATTTTAAGAGCCTCTTCTTCTTTAAGGGTATTTTTGCTGTTTTTATAGTTAGTTTCTACATATTGCACTGCTTTTGAAACAATTCTAATAATCTTCTTAGCATTTTCAGGTGTAGATTCTTCAGCTGTTAAAGAATCAAGTATTATATAAGCAAGACCAAAATAGTCATCCTTAATATTTACACCTTTTTCTTTTAACAAATAAGCTAAATATCCAAGTCCCATTACTAAAAGCACTATTAGTACATATTGTGTAATTATCTCTACCATCACGTACCCTCCTTATTTGAGTTTATACTACTTTAATATGCCATTCAAATAAAAAAGGGTACATGTTTTAATTGAATTACAGAAATAATTGTGCTCATATTAAATATATTATTTTTCAATCTAATTATTTATAGTAATAATTTTTAATTTCCTCTCCTTAATTGGTAAAATTTTTTTATATATTATTTCAGCTATTTCTTTATGAATTTCTTTTGATACATGTATTCCATCAGCTAAAAAATATTCTTCCATATTTATGGTCTTTGGTATAATATTTGCTAAACCTATGGATATAATACTTTTTTCATTTCCATACTTAATTAATAAATTCCGCAGCTCTACTAACTGCTTATTAACCTTTGTATAATCCATATCCTCAAACATTAATTTTATTAAAATATCTTTTTTAACCGGTAATGGTATTAGTATTATCGGAACTATATTATTTGTTTCAGACATTTCTACCATGCTTTTTATATTTTTAAAAATAGTATCAATACCTACTTCTGAAAATATATCATTTGTTCCTCCCATAATTAAAACCCTTGATGGATTGTAATTAACAACATCTTTTCTGAACCTTTCTTTCATTTCGTACGTTGTGTCTCCCGGTATCCCTTTATTAATAATTTTTTCTTTTATTCTTTTAGCTATAAGGCTAACCCAATTTTCTGATTTATTAACTCCATAGCCAAAGGTTAAACTATCTCCAATACATACTATACTCACTTAATTCTCTCCTCGTTACTAATGCGTTTTTAAGGTCTACAATTAAAAGTGCTACATATATCCTAAATTAAATCATTTGCACATAATGGGGATAATTATTTTTCTATTGCCATATCATAAATCCCCCATTTATCATTTCCATACGTGAAGACCCCTTCATTATACTTTTCATCTACAATGCCTGTTGCTTTGTAGCAATAATGAGCAGATAGATTGTTATCAAATACACCCAAAGTAACTCTCTTTACCTTTAATATGTCAAAAGCATATCTTATGGCTAAAGATACCATCTCTTTTCCATACCCCTTTCCTCTAATCTGTGAATCTACAATAATAAATCCTAAATGGATGCTTTCATTTTGATAGTCTGCCATACGCATTAAAAAATGACCTACAGGTGTTCCTTCTTTATTAAGAGCACTCATTATCCACGCATTATCATCCTTTTCATAATTATGATAATACTGATTCAATTGCTCTTTAGTTAATGGATATGTGAATTTATCTGCACACCATTGTGCGAAAGTTAACTCATCGTTAAACCAATTTAAAATATATTGCGAATCGCTTAATTTATATGGTCTTAATCGAATCATATTCCCCCCCTAATATATAAGTAATTTTTTTTACAAGTTTTAATAACTCCATTTATTAGCTTATATTAATTCGTAGATTACTGATTGATGTACTCATTATTGAAAATTTATTTCTAATTTTTGAAAGGTGACAGCTATCTTTCAGATAATCTTTATGCCTAATACTACACTTTTAAAACAACTTCCACGAATAAATTATAACATTTTATACAATAATTAACTACTGACTAATACGGATTTTCGGCGTATTTATTCCGAGTTTTTATCTGGCTCCGCCCCTGAAAAAAGCAAAAAAAATAGAACTAAGGAACATCACTCCTTAGTTCTATCTTAGCCCTTGATATATATGGCTACACAACTTTTACTATATCTACAATAGTCTCTATATGAGGAGTGTGTGGGAACATATCCATTAGTATTACCTTTTGCACCTTATATCCTCTGTTGATCATTTCCTTAAGATCAACTACTAGACTTTTAGGATTACAAGAAACATAAACTATGTGCCTGGCATCAAATTTTATTACATAATCTAATGCTGTAGGATGTACTCCAGCTCTTGGAGGGTCTAGAATAATGCTATCTGGTTTATCTTTTACCTCTTTAATAACCTTCGCTATATCCCCTGCTATAAACTCACAATTGTCTAATTTATTAATTTTTGCATTTTCATTTGCAGCGTCAACTGCTTCTTCTATTAATTCAATTCCCAAAACTTTTTTTGCTTTAGCTGCAACAATTTGTCCTATAGTTCCCGTTCCACAATATAAATCAAAAACTACCTTTGATTCTGATTCGCCTAAAAAATCTCTAACTAAGCTATAAAGCTTTTCTGCTCCTTTTGTATTAGTTTGAAAGAAAGCAAAAGGATTAATTTTGAACTTAAGATCTAATAATTCTTCCATAATATATTCTCTTCCATATAATGTTTCAGTTTTATCTGCTTGAACTATATCTGATAATGAGTCATTAAATGTATGTATTATTCCTGTAATGACTCCCTCACATTTTAATTCCTTAAGCATATTAGTTATTTCACTAAAATCAAAATCTACTTGAGATGTAGTTACTATGTTTACTAATATTTCACCAGTGTTTTGGGCCTTTCGAATAACTAAGTTTCTTAAATATCCCTCACGCTCCATTACATTATAGTGTGTAAATTTTAACCCTTTAAAATAGTTTAATACTAATTTCAGAATTTCTCTAAAATCCACATCTACTATTCTACAATCATCAACAGTAACTATACTAAAGCTTCTTCCTTTGGTATGCATTCCTAGAGTTAATTCTTCACCCTTTCGAAAGTCACCAAATGTAAATTCCATCTTATTTCTATATTCGAACTGTTCAGGACTCTTTTCTATACCTAGAAACTCAAAATCTTTTATTTCTGCTTGTTCAAACAACTTTAATACCTGTTGCTTTTTAAATTCTAATTGTTTTTCATAAGAAAGAAATTGATGGCTACATCCTCCACATAAATCTGTAATCTTGCAAAGAGGCTCAATTTTGTAGTCTACATCTTCAAGTATTTTTACAAGCTTTGCTTCTACTACATCTTGTTTCTTTTTTGCTACTTTAGCAATTACCTTTTGCCCTGGCAATGTATTTTTTATCAAAACTTTTTCACCTTCGTAAAATGCTATGCCCTGTGCTGGAAATTCTAAGTTTTCTATATAAAATTCATACTCTTTTCTTTTTTGCATATTGTTTTCTCAAACTCCTATCTTTTTGTAATAATTAGTCCAGATACTTTGTTACCAAATGTAGCAGACGTTTTTCCACTTTCCATAATGCTCATGTATAGTACCATAACAACCATAAAGATTATAAATGACATTTGGAACTTTTGAGCTACAGCATATCCTGCTAATTTAATCACCGCATCTATCACAAATACTCCTACTGTTGATATTGCCCCTATAACTATCAAATCTATAAGGCTAGCTGTAAAAGCATCTACAAAAGTAGGTTTAATAGCTTTGACCTCATTTGAATTTCCACATCTAATACCCTGTTTGTTACTATCCGCTTCAATTGTTTTTTCATTTTGTTCTACCATTTTAAATCCTCCCCATATTATATTATTTTCATAAAGTTTATTTTGTTAATTTCGCATTAGAGAAATATTTATAATTTTTTAATCCCATCTATATATAATACGTATATATTACATATAAATCAATAGGCTATTAAGGAGTATTCAAATAAATTACAAATTAGTATGCTACTCTATTTTGATTATTACTTGACTTAAATCATCACTGTACTCCTTTACAACATCTTAGAAATCATATATATTAATAGTAGGACTTTATATTCATTCTTAAATAATAAAACTTAGGTAGGTGCCATATGATTACTAAAATTATTCTTCTATGCATAGCTGGTTTTTTAGCATCCTTTGTAGATTCCATAGCAGGGGGTGGTGGTTTAATAAGCGTCCCTGCCTTTATGCTTGCAGGTCTGCCTCCTCACATGGTGCTTGGCACTAACAAATTCAGTGCCACTGCTGGTTCTTTTACTAGTTCTCTCGGATTTATAAAATCAGGCAAGGCTGATTTTAAGCTTTTAAAATATCTTATTCCCTTTACATTCATAGGTGCAATGTTAGGTGTTAGAACGGTACTAAATATAGACCAAAAATTTCTAAATGGATTGGTATTAATTCTCATCTTATTTATCGGAATTTATACTCTTTTTTCTAAATCTTTAGGACTTGAAGATAAATTTCAAGGGCTTACTAAAAAAAATGTTATATACGGTATAATCCTTGCTCTCTCTCTAGGTTTTTATGATGGTTTTTTCGGTCCTGGAACTGGTTCCTTTTTAGTATTTGGATTTATAAGTATCTTCGGGTTTAACTTTGTAGTATCTTCCGCTAATGCCCGCATTTTAAACTTTATAAGCAATATTACAGCCCTAATTTTGTTTGCCATAAGTGGTAAAATAAATTACATGATAGGAGTACCTGTTGCAATATCTATGATTTTAGGGGCTAAAGTGGGTACAAGCGTTGCGTTAAATAAGGGTTCAAAACTTATAAAACCTATATTTGTAACCATGTCTTTAGCTGTTGCCGTGAAAATGCTTATAAGCATTTTTTAATAGTCTTACATAATGAAAAGGTAGATGATTTATAAATCATCTACCTTTTTTGTTATTTTAATATCCCAATATCCATTCTATAGTACATTCCATCAAACTGAATTTTCTTCATATCATCATAAGCTATTTCCCTTGCTTTTTTAAGTGTTTGCCCAAGACCTGTTATTCCCAAAACCCTACCACCAGCTGTCCTCATAATACCATCATCGCATGTGGCACCTGCTAGAAATAGCTTGCCTTCTAATTTACTACGCTCACTTATTTCAAATCCTGTATCGTATTTTCCCGGGTAACCCTTCGATGCCGCAATTAGGCAGCAAGAATATCCTTCATTCCATTCTAATCTAAAGTTTTTAAGTTCACCATCTATAGCGCTAATCACAAGCTCTGTAAAATCACTTTTCATAAGTGGAAGAACCGCTTGCGTCTCTGGGTCTCCAAACCTTACATTATATTCAAGCAAATATACACCCTTTTTCGTTATCATTATACCAAAAAATATTATGCCTGTATAATCCATTTTTTCCTCTTGAATTCCTTTAAGAGTAGGCTTTAATATATTTTCACAAAATTCATCTAATACCTCTTTATCACAATATGGATTTGGTGCTATAGCTCCCATCCCTCCTGTATTAGGTCCATTATCATCGTCAAATATTTGTTTATGATCTTTTGAAGATACAAAAGGAATTATAACTTTTCCATCTGTTATGGAGAGTATCGACGATTCTACGCCTTCTAAAAACTCTTCAATTATAATTTTCTTTCCGCTACCTTTAAATATATCTAACACCATAAAATCATTTATGCTTTTCTCCGCCTCAGTAAAGTCATTACATATAATAACTCCTTTACCTGCTGCCAAGCCATCTGCTTTAATTACTATAGGATATTCACAGTTTTTCAAATACCCTATAGCTTCATTCTCATTTTCAAAAACTTCATATACAGCTGTTTTTATACCATATTTTTTCATAAACTCTTTAGAATAAGCTTTACTTCCTTCAAGCCTTGCCGCTTTTTCACTAGGTCCTAATATCTTAAGTCCTTTTTGTTTAAACTTATCTACTATACCTTGTACCAGCCATTCCTCTGATCCAACTATTGTGATATCTATCTTATTTTTTATAGTGAATGCTAAAAGCTCATCTATTTGCCTAATATTAATATTCTCACACTTATTTTCTCTGCATGTGCCACCATTACCAGGAGCACAATACACCTTCTCGACAATGGAATTCTCTGCAACCTTTGATACTAAAGCATGCTCGCGTCCTCCAGAACCAATAACTAATACCTTCATAAATCAGCCTCCTAATGTTTGAAATGTCGAGTGCCCGTAAACACCATGGAAATTCCATTTTCATTACATGCATCTATTGATTTTTGATCATTTATAGATCCACCTGGTTGTATAATTGCTTTTATGCTGTATTTTGCAGCTAGCTCCACAACGTCTCCAAATGGGAAATATGCATCTGATGCCATTATTGTAGCATCTACTGCCCTTTCTAATGATTGCTCTGCTGCCCATATTCTATTTACCTGACCTGCACCAATCCCCTTAGTCACCCCATCTTTAACCACTACAATAGCATTTGATTTAACATACTTAACTACTTTCATGGCAAATATCAAATCTTTCATTTCATCATTTGTTGGGCCCTTCTTTGTAACTACTTTTATATCATCTATTAATTTATCATCTGAACTTTGTACCAATATTCCACCATCGACGTTAACAATATTTTTTGTGCCAACTGCTTTACTTAAACATTTTATGACTCTTAAATTTTTCTTACCTTTTAAAACTAGTAATGCTTCCTCATCAAACTCTGGTGCAATAATAACCTCTAAAAATATTTTTATAAGTTCTTCTGCAGTTTCTTTATCTATCTTTTTGTTAAAAGCAACAATGCCCCCAAAAATAGACATTGGATCACATTCATATGCCTTTTTATATGTATCAAGTACGCTGCTACCAGTAGCTACGCCGCAAGGGGTATTGTGTTTTAACGCGCAACAAGCAATTTCATCAAATTCGCATACTACCTTCCAAGCAATATCCATGTCCTTTATATTGTTATAAGATAATTCCTTGCCATTTAATTGATTAAAATCCTTCATTGCTCCGTTTCCTGCAGCCGATATATAATAAGCTGCGCTTTGATGAGGATTTTCACCATATCTTAAATCCATTTGTTTTTTATAAGAAACAGCCAAATAATCTGGATATGAATCCTCACCCAGTAAAAAATTGCTTATTGCTGCATCGTAAGCTGATGTTAAATTGAACACTTTGCCTGCTAGATATTTTCTAGTTTTTAAATCCACTTCTTCTTTAGCATCCATTTTCTTTATAATATTTTGATAATCTGTTGTGTCACTTAGTACAATAACATCTTTGAAATTTTTAGCTGCTGCCCTTAGCATAGTTGGTCCACCGATATCAATAAATTCAACTTTCTCTTGAAAATTTATCTCTTCGCATACTTTATCAAAGAAAGGATAAAGATTAACTACTACCATATCAATAGGTTTTATTCCTTTAGCTTTTATAGTTGCCATATGTTCTTCATTATCTCTCACTGCTAGTATTCCACTATGAATAACTGGATGTAATGTTTTAACTCTCCCACCTAATATCTCTTCAAATCCTGTAACATCAGATATTTCCGAAACTTTTATGCCATTTTCTTTTAAGTAATTAAAAGTTCCACCTGTAGATATAATCTCTACTCCATTTTTTTGAAGGGATGTAGCAAGTTCTAAAATATTCTCTTTATCAAAAACACTTATAAGCGCTGTTTTAATCATTATTACTCCACCTTTCCAATAGCTAATACTTTTCTTCCTTTAATTTCTATTTCATTCTCACTTATTAATTTAATGGCTTCTGGTAGTGCTTTATGTTCCTCATTTAAAACCCTTAGCTTCAAATCTTTTGCTGAATCTTGACTATAAACATCTACAACCTTTTGAATTATAATTGGTCCTGAGTCTGTACCTTCGTCTACGAAGTGGACAGTACATCCTGAAACTTTAACACCGTATTCTATAGCTTTTTCATGAACTTTCATACCGTACATTCCCTCCCCACAAAAAGATGGAATAAGCGCTGGGTGAATATTAATAATTTTATTTTTAAATACACAAAGAAGTTCCCCTTGAAGTATAGATAAAAACCCAGCAAGCACTATTAGATCTACTTTTCCGTCGACAATTCTTAATATTTCATCTGAAACCCCAGTACCTAACTGTTTTCTATCTAATATATATGTCTTTATATTTTTAGATTTTGATCTTTCTATGCCATATGCATCTTTTTTATCACTAATTACTGCTTCTATAGAGCAGTTTAAGTATCCACTTTCTATATTATCTATTATTGCTTGAAGATTGCTTCCGCTCCCTGATATCAGTACAGCTATTTTAAGCAAACTCCTGCACCCCCAGCTTCAACGTGCCCAATTTTATATGCTCTATCCCCTAAATCATTAATTGTCTTTATAATCTTTAAAGTATCCTTATCTTCAACGCATAATACATATCCTATTCCCATATTATATGTATTAAACATATGTTTCTGCGTTACCCCGAGAGACATAAGATGCCTAAAAATATCTGGAGTATTAAAACTATTTTTATCTACCACTGCTGTGAATTTTTCACTAAACATTCTAGGTATGTTTTCATAAAAACCACCACCTGTTATATGTGCCATTCCCTTTATATCAAATTTTTCTAAAAGACTTAATATAGTTTTCACATAAATTTTTGTTGGAGTCAAAAGTGTCTTTCCAATCTTTTCACCATTAAAATCAATATCTAAATCTGGTATTAATTTTCTAACTAATGAATACCCATTGCTATGAAGACCTGTTGACTCAATACCTATAAGTGAATACCCATCTTTGATTGCAGATCCGTCAATAATTTTGTGTTTATCCACTATGCCAACAGTAAATCCCGCCATATCATATTCCCCATCTCTATAGAACCCTGGCATTTCCGCAGTTTCACCACCTATAAGTGCACATCCTGATTGAATACATCCATCAGATACACCTTTTACCAGTTGTGATGATACTTTAGAATCTAATTTACCACAAGCTATATAGTCTAAAAAGAAAAGTGGTTTTGCACCATGGCAAAGGACATCATTTACACACATAGCAACACAATCAATTCCTACAGTGTCATATTTATTCATTCTAAATGCAATATCAAGTTTTGTACCTACTCCATCAGTGCCTGAAACTAAAATAGGATTTTTATAACCCTCGCCTATTTCGAACATACCAGCAAAACTTCCTAAATGATTTAAAACACCTTTTGTAAATGTGGCTGCCGCATATTCTTTTATAAGCTTTACTGATTTGTATCCTTCTTCAATATTAACACCTGCATCTTTATAAGTTATCATGAATATCCCCTACCTTTCTAATCTTTCTTTTTCATTTTCATATGGAGCTGATACTGGATATGTACCATTAAAGCACCCTAAACAAAATTCAGTATGACCAAGAGATTTTAATAATCCATCTATGCTTAGATATCCTAAACTATCTGCACCTATTTCTTGTCTAATTTCATCTACGGAAGTATTCGCCCCAATTAAATCTTTTCTATAAGGTGTATCTATTCCAAAATAACATGGATATTTCACTACTGGTGAGCAGACCCTAAAATGAACTTCTTTCGCTCCAGCTTTTTTTAATATTTCAACTAATCTTTTACTTGTGGTTCCGCGAACTATTGAATCATCTATTAGAATAACTCTTTTACCTTCTACATTTATTTTTAATGCGTTTAGTTTTACAGACACTGCCCTTTCCCGAATTTCTTGAGTGGGACTTATAAAGGTTCTACCTACATATCTGTTTTTTATAAGACCCATTCCAAAAGGTATTCCAGATATTTTAGAATATCCTATTGCTGCGGCCATACCTGAATCTGGAACCCCTATAACCATATCGGCATCGACTGGTGATTCTTTAAATAGCTGTTCTCCAGCTGCCACTCTTGAAGTGTACACGTTAATCCCATCAATAGTACTGTCTGGTCTTGCAAAATATATATATTCAAATGAACAAGTTGCATTTTTAATTTTTTCCGCAAAATTAATTGATGTAAGTCCATTTTTATCTATTATTACTATCTCACCAGGCTTTACATCTCTTAAAAAGTCTGCACCTACTGCATCAAGTGCACAACTTTCCGATGCAAGAATATAATTATTACCTATTGTCCCGATGCAAAGAGGCCTAATACCATTTTGATCTCTAACTCCTATTAACTTTTCCTTTGTAAGCATTACTATTGCATAAGACCCTTTAATAGCCTGTATTGCATCCACTACGGCCTTTTCAATTCCTTTTTTTGCGCCTCTAGCAATTAGATTTAATATAACTTCTGAATCTATGGATGTTTGAAACATATATCCACAATCCTCTAGTAATTCTCTTATGACATCTTCATTTACTAAATTACCATTATGCGCTATAGCTATGTCACCAAGACTAAATTTACTTAAAAGTGGCTGTGCATTTTTTACTTCACTGCCTCCTGTCGTTGAATATCTAACATGCCCTATGGCAGCATGACCCTTCATTAGTTTAATCTTTTCATCATTAAAAACATCACACACAAGGCCCATAGCCTTTTCACAAGTGAGGGTAGTTCCATTCGAATATACTATCCCAGCACTTTCTTCTCCCCTATGCTGCAAAGCATAAAGTCCATAATAAGTTAAAGATGCAACATCTAAGTCTTTATCCGGTGAAAAAACCCCAAAAACACCACATTCCTCTTTAAACTTATCTTCATCTTTTAGCTTATTTTCATCATTAATGGATATTTGGTTTAATTCTACAACTTTATTCAAAGAAATCCCTCCCCACTATTTCTTGTATATATCTTATTTATTATTTATTCTACTTAATATTTCCTCGTAAGCTTCTGTAACATTACCCAAATCTCTTCTAAATCTATCTTTATCCAATTTTTCTCCAGTTTTAACATCCCAAAATCTACAAGTATCTGGTGATATCTCATCTGCCAAAATTATTTCTCCATTAAATCTCCCAAACTCTAATTTGAAATCTATTAAATTAATATCTTTTTCAAAGAAAATTTCCTTTAGAATATCATTTATTTTTGAAGCCATTTTATATATTTCTAATAATTCGTCAAAAGTCGAAAGGCCCATTGCTACTGCATGATAATCGTTTATAAGTGGATCACCTAATTCATCATTTTTATAACTTAACTCGAGGACTGTTGTTTTTAGCTTAGTTCCTTCCTCTATTCCATATCGTTTTGCCATGCTACCAGCGGCAACATTTCTTACGATTACTTCTAGAGGCACTATTTCAACCTTTTTACAAAGTTGTTCTCTATCGCTTATTTTTTTAATAAGGTGAGTTTTTATACCTTTTTTCTCTAATAACTCAAATAACATAGTAGTTATGCTATTATTTAAAATTCCCTTTTTCTCAATTTGAGCTTTTTTAATTCCATTAAATGCTGTTGCATCATCTTTATAATATACTCTGACCTCATCCTTATTATCTGTGCTAAACATTTTTTTTGCTTTTCCTTCATATAACAATACTGAATTTTCCACTAACAATCACTCCTCAAATTTTAATTTATAAACCGCATTCCTTAACTTTCATTTTAAAATTCTATATCTTCTTCATTCTCTGCTATAAATTTTTCTTTCATTTCTTCTCTATATTTAATTAATTTATTTTTAAGTTCAATATACTTAAGGGATAAAATTTGAACTGCAAGCATTCCAGCATTATAGCTGTTATTGATGCCCACAGTAGCAACCGGAATTGCTTTTGGCATTTGAACAATTGAAAGTAGTGAGTCTATACCACCAAGAGCCGCTTTAATGGGCACTCCAATCACCGGCATTACTGTATGTGATGCAATTACACCTGGAAGATGCGCTGCAAGTCCTGCCCCTGCTATGATACATTCTACCCCATTATATTCCATTTCATTTATTACTTCCTTTAATTTTTCTGGTACTCTGTGAGCTGAGAGAATATGTACTTCATAATCTACATCAAATTCCTTAAGTGCTATCGCTGCATTTTTCATTATATCCTTATCTGATTTACTTCCAAAAATAACTCCTACCTTCATTTTATTACCTCCCCAATGTAATTAAATAACAACTTTTATAATTTCATCTTAACAGTTTTTTTTCGTTAAGTCAATGCATTAATGCTATTTTTATTATTATCGTTCGTGTTTCTTCTACATATATGTACGTTTAATTACTATCATTAATAAATTGTTCGCATTTTTAAGTTAAACTAGTTTTTTATATCCGAATTCCAAAAAAATAAAAAAGAAGCAGCAAGGGCACAATTTGTACCCTTACTGCTTCTTATCTTTTATTTAAAATAATTTACTCCTGCCTCAAATATCTTTTGATCCTTCTCACCAATAATATTTTTTAAAGTGTTAACGCCTACTCTTTCAGAGTGACCCATTTTACCGAAAACCCTTCCATCCAAACTAGTGATTCCTTCAATAGCATGCATTGAACCATTAGGATTAAAGTTTATATCATAACTTGGCATTCCGTCGAAGTCTACATATTGAGTGGCTACTTGACCACTTGCGAATAATTTTTTAATTACTTCTTCATTTGCTACAAACCTACCTTCTCCATGTGATACTGGAATTGAATGCACATCTCCAACTTTTAAATTACTAAGCCAAGGAGACAGGGTTGAAACCACTTTAGTTTGCACTGTGCAAGATACATGTCTACCAATTTCATTATACGTTAAGGTTGGGCTGTTTTGTGTTATATCCGTTATTTCACCAAAGGGCAGTAACCCAAGTTTTATTAAGGCTTGAAAGCCATTGCATATTCCGAGCATTAACCCATCTCTATTTTTTAATAACTGATGTATGCTTTCGCGTATTATAGGATTTCTAAAGAATGTAGCAATAAATTTACCAGACCCATCTGGCTCATCACCAGCACTGAATCCACCTGGAAGCATAACAATTTGAGAGCTTTTTATTTTTTCTGCTATAGCTTTTATAGATTCTTCAATATGCCTTGATGATAGATTCTTTATTACCATAATTTCCACTTCAGCTCCAGCCCTTTCAAAGGCTCTCATAGAATCATATTCACAATTAGTACCCGGAAACACAGGAATTATAACTCTAGGCTTTGCTATTTTAATTGCAGGAGCCGATTTAAATTTTGGATTTTCAACACTTGCATAAATTTTATCATTTCTGATATTTAATTTACTAGTATTTACTTTCGTGCTAAATACACTTTCTAAAGGTCCTTCCCAATTACTTAACGCTTCTTCTAGACTAATAGTTTCCCCTAAGACTTTGATAAATGGTTCTACCTGAGTATGCCCAAGTATCTTAATATTTAAATTCTCTTTAATTAACTCTGAAAGCGTGCATTTATCTATTTCCATTACAATGCTGCCATAATCCTCTTTAAATATGCTTTCCACCTGAATATCTTCTTTAAATTCAAATCCTATTTTATTACCAAAGCACATTTTTGATATAGCTTCTGACAGACCTCCCATCCCTACTGCATAGGTTGATAACACCTTGCCACTATCTATTAACTTCTTTACCAATTTATAGTTTTGACGAAGCTCGCCAAAATCAGGTAATCCATCTTCACAAGTATTTGCATAAACTAAAACAACCTGACTATCTCCATTTTTAAACTCTGGAGATATAACCTTATCTGTATTTATAACATCGACAGCAAAGGATATAAGCGTTGGCGGTACATTCATATCATTAAAGGTACCTGACATACTATCTTTTCCACCAATAGCCGCTATGCTGAATTGTTTTTGTACATGTAATGCCCCTAAAAGTGATGAAAATGGTTTACCCCACTTATACGGTTCTTTTGACAATTTTTCAAAATACTCTTGAAATGTTAGTTTAATATTTTCATAATTAGCCCCACTAGCCACTACCTTTGTTACAGAATCTATTACTGCATAAGCAGCTCCATGGAATGGACTCCATTTTGATAATTTAGGATTGTACCCATAGGACATTATTGTACCAGTGGTTGTATCTCCGCGAAGTACAGGTAATTTTGCTACCATGGACTGAATTGGTGTTTTCTGAAATTTTCCACCAAAAGGCATTAACACCGTTCCTGCTCCTATTGTGCTATCAAACCTCCCAGCTAATCCTTTTTGACTACAAACATTTAAGTCTGATAGATTAGAATTCCATAAATCTTTTATTGATTTTAAATTACCTTCGCTCCATTTTAAATCTTTTGAAAAGTAGTATTCATTCTCTTTAGGTGCTGCTACTTTTACATTAATACGCTGATTAACTCCATTTGTGTCTAAGAAACTTCTACTCACATCAACAATAGTTTTTCCCTTCCATACCATTTTAAGCCTATTATCATCAGTTATTTTCGCCACCACTACAGCCTCTAAATTTTCTTCTTCTGCTAGCTTTATAAATACGACAGCATCTTCGCGCCTAACAACAACAGCCATACGTTCTTGGGATTCTGATATAGCAAGCTCCGTACCATCTAAGCCCTCGTATTTTTTAGTGACTTTGTCTAAATTTATTATAAGTGAATCTGCGAGTTCCCCTATAGCTACGGATACTCCGCCTGCACCAAAATCATTACATCTTTTTATAAGCGTCGTAACCTTTGGATTTCTAAATAATCTTTGAATCTTTCTTTCTGTAGGCGCATTACCCTTTTGAACTTCTGATCCTGAAGTTAGTATTGAGCTCTCGCTATGCTGCTTAGATGAACCCGTAGCTCCTCCGCATCCATCACGTCCTGTTTTGCCACCAAGAAGTATAACAACATCAGATGCCATTGGTTTTTCACGGACTACGTTCTTATAAGGTGCAGCTCCAATAACTGCCCCTACTTCCATTCTTTTAGCCACAAAGTCTTCATCATAAACTTCAGAAACGAGTCCTGTAGCAAGTCCTATCTGATTTCCATAAGAACTAAATCCATGAGCAGCTTCAAGGGTTATTTTTCTTTGAGGAAGTTTGCCTTTTATTGTATCTGAAATTTTCGTCCTTGGATCACCGCAGCCAGTAACACGCATTGCCTGATACACATAGCTTCTACCTGATAATGGGTCTCTTATTGATCCACCGAGACAAGTAGCTGCACCACCAAAAGGTTCTATCTCAGTAGGGTGGTTGTGGGTTTCATTTTTAAACATTACTAGCCACTTTTCCTTCTCTCCTTCAATGTCTGCTTTCACAATTATACTGCAGGCGTTTATTTCGTCTGAAACATCAAGGTCCTTTAATTTCCCTTGTTTCCTTAAATCTTTCATGGAAATAACAGCCATATCCATAAGTGTTACGTCCCTATTTGATTTATCATAAACAAACTCTCTAGTATTTAAATATTCCGCGTAAGCCATCTTAATTGGTTTAGAATATTTACCATCTTCTATGTAAACATCCTCAATTACAGTATTAAAAGTTGTGTGCCTACAGTGATCTGACCAATACGTATCTATAACTTTTATCTCCGTTATAGATGGGTCTCTCTTTTCCGTTTCTTTAAAATAATCTCTACAATATCTCAAATCCTCAAAGCTCATAGCAAGTCCATTACTTTTTAAGAACTCTTTTAAATCCGTATCATTCATCTCAATAAAAGATTCTACTGTTTTTACTTGTTCTGGCTCATTAAACCTTTGCTGTAAATCATTCTGTTTATCAAACCCTGTTTCTCTAGAGTCTACGGCATTTATGCAATACTCTTTAATTTTATTTAGTTCGTCATTAGTAATATTTCCCTTTAACACTATAACTCTTGCACTTTTAACTATATGTTTATCCTCTTGAGTTAAAATTTGTATACATTGAGCAGCTGAATCTGCCCTCTGATCATATTGTCCAGGCAAAAATTCAATAGCAAATACAGTATCGTACTTTTGAATATCTAACTCTTCATCATAAACCTGATCTACTGTAGGTTCTGAAAATATTGTATTCCTTGACATTAGGTACTGCTCCTTGGTTATTCCCATAACATCATATCTATTAACTAGTCTAAGCCCATCCAAGTTCGATATACCTAAATTTATTTTTATATCTCTTAGTTTTTTTTCACCTTCAACATTATAGTTCGCTTTTTTCTCTACATATAACCTATATATCTTATCTTTCATGATTAATACCTCCAAAATTTATATTTATACGAATATTAAACAATGATTTTCTTTTATAATTCGTTATAATCACATTATAATATACTTCATCTAATTATAAAAGCATATTTTAGAATAAAGTGGTTTTTAATTTTTCTATAATATTATTAAATTACGAAATTTAATAATATTATAGTAATTATGAAATTTCTTATCTTAATGTAGTTCCATACTTCATTGTTTTAATACTAACAAAAAAACAGGATGGCATAAATCTGCCATCCTGTTTTTTTCTAAAAAGAAAATTATAAAATTAGTTTTTCTTTTCAAAATCATTTTCGTAATTTTTCAAAGTCTTTTTAACTAAAGCTCCAAGACCTAATAATGCAATTAAATTCGGTATAACCATTAATCCATTAAAAGTATCAGCGAGTTCCCAAACTAGATCAACCTTTAGAGCTGCTCCTAATACTATAAATACAAGAACCAATCCTCTATATGTCGTTAACGCTTTTTTTCCAAATAAGTATTTAACATTTGCCTCTCCAAAAAAATACCAAGCTACTATGGTAGAAAAAGCAAAGAAAAATAACGCTATAGCTACAAATGGACCTCCAAGACTTCCCATACCATTCGAAAAAGCTTTTTGAGTTAACGCTATACCAGTAGTTTTTCCATCTAATGCTCCTGTAGTTAATATAACAAGTGCAGTTAATGTTAAAATTATAAAGGTATCAATAAATACACATACTATTGCAACGAGTCCCTGCTCAGTTGGATGATTAACTTTTGCAACTGCGTGTGCATGTGGTGTTGACCCCATTCCAGCTTCATTAGAAAATAAACCTCTTGCAATGCCGTATCTCATAGCTTCTTTTACGCCAACTCCTATTAAACCGCCAGTAGCCGCTTTAGGGTTAAAAGCTCCTACAAATATCATTTTAAATGCTGGTCCTAAATTAGCAAAATTCACTATAATGATTCCTAAACTACCCAGTATGTAAAATATAGCCATAAACGGAACTACTTTTTCAGTAAAGGCTGCAATTCGGCCTACTCCTCCAATAAAAATCATACCCGCTAATGCTGCAACTATCACACCAATGATTATACGAATATTGGTATTTGGGCTTATTGCTGCACTTATTGAGTTAGATTGTACCATATTCCCTATAAATCCTAATGCAATTATTATAGTTACTGAGAAAAATGCTGCCAACTTTTTACTCCCAAGGCCTTTACTAATATAGTAAGCAGGTCCTCCCGTCACCTCACCGTCAACTGTCTGTTTATACTTTTGACCAAGCACTGCTTCCGCAAAAATAGTTGCCATGCCAAAGAAAGCACTTAGCCACATCCAGAATATAGCACCCGGTCCTCCTGATGCTATAGCAGTTGCGGCTCCTGCTAAATTTCCTGTTCCTACTTGAGCCGCTATTGAAGTTGTCATGGCTTGAAAGGATGACATTCCATCTTTTCCTGCTTTATTGCCGAATTTAGCTCCTCCAAAAGTCTTTTTAAATGCATCTTTAAATTTTCTTACTTGAACAAATTTTAACGTCATTGTAAAGTAAATTCCAGTACCACATAACAAAAATATTAGTACATACCCCCACAAAACACCGTTAATACCTTTAATAATTGATAAAAAATCCATAAACACACGCTCCTTCTAGTTATTAAAATTTTTTCAGATAAAAAATTTCTTGTGTAAAGAATATATTTATACCAATTAATACTCTGTGAGACCATTATTTTTTAAAGCACACAAAAAATAGAGATCAAAATAAAATGACCTCTTGAAAATAACCCTGTCCTTTTACCTGAGAGTTTCACTAATGCACTATTAAATTTCATACAAATAATATGTAATTAAATAATGTTTAGCTTTCTCCTTCGGTGCTTATATAAGTCTCTCCAGAGGTTCGTCCGATATCAGTACTTCTCCAAAAATGGATACCTGAAAGTTTAACTTCTTCGGTGGATGTTATACATCTCTCTCCAAATATCTTCATCCGAAATTATTAATTTGTAATACTTCGCATGACTATAACATATTTTGAATTTTTAGTCAATAAAAAAAACACTCACTGTAAAGTGAGTGTTTTTTGGTACGACTAAGCCTATAAGCCGAGTCCTGTATTAGACAATCATCTATCTAGGCCCATTGTTACCAATAGGCTCAAGCGATACACCCGAGAACGAGACGGGCAGCCTCATAATGTTCTCCTATTCGATCTTGCTCCAGGTGGGGTTTACATAGCCGCAAAGTCGCCATTGCGCTGGTGAGCTCTTACCTCGCCTTTCCATCCTTGCTAGTACATTCAAAAATTTAGAAAAACTAAACTTTTGAATGCCTTTAGCGGTATATCTCTGTTGCACTTTCCTTAAAGTCACCTTCACTGGGTGTTATCCAGCACCCTGCCCTATGGAGCTCGGACTTTCCTCTCCTAATTATCGCACGCAATAATTAGCAGCGATTGTCTGGCTTACTCGTAAAACCAATGATATCATACTATTAAAATAAAAGCAAATAGTATTTTATTATTACTTAACTTTATATGGATCATGTGTATTTTTAGAAATTATAACCTCATTGTCATATCCATTTTCTATCAGTTGCTTTTTGAACTTTTCTGCAAATATTATGAGTGGTGTCCACTCAGTTGCAAAATGCCCAGCATCAATCAGCGCTATGTTTTCTTCTAATAAATCACTAACATGATGGTATTTAGTATCTCCTGTAATAATGCAATCTGCACCCAATTTTATGCTCTCCTCAAAAAAGTCTTCTCCACTGCCATTTATAATCGCAATGGTTTTTATTACTTTATTATGGTCGCCTGCATACCTAATATACTCAGTATTTAAAAGTTCTTTAACCTTTTCACATAAGGGCATTAATAAAATTGGGGTATCCAGAATCACTAGCCTTCCAATACCATTATCACCATTATTATACCCTTGAATTGTTGAATTCTCTATTACCTTATAATTAGTAAACCCTAAAATTTCTGTGACAATATCATTAAGTCCGCCTTTAACTGAATCTAAATTTGTATGACTAGCATATACATTTATACCATTCACAATTAGCTCAATAATTTTTTTTCCTACTAAAGTGTCTGTGGTAATAGTTTTGGGTTTAACAAAAAGAAGAGGATGATGAGTCAATATAAAATTGCACCCCTTATTCTTTGCCTCGCGAATTACGTCCATTGTACAATCTAATGCAATTAAAATTTTTGTAACCTGCGCATCTTTATCCCCAACCATTAATCCTACATTATCATAATCCTCTTTTAGTATATGTGGAGCAACCTGCTGCATAATATGCTCAATAGTACTTACTTTTAAAAGCATTTCAAAAACTCCTTAAGCCGTATTATAACAAGATAAAGTTGTTGTTTTCTATTTTTAGATAAAATTGTATCTTCATTTAAAGTATCATATATTTTTGAATATTTTTGCAACTTATATTCTATAAATTTTTGCATTACTAATTGTTTTTTATCTAATAATATTTTACTTATCTCGTAATATATACTGTCTACTTCTACTGGTTTAGTATTATACCTTGCCTTGATAATTTCATAAAACCTACCATCATCATTGCAAATTTCTTCATCAAGGATATCATACCCAGCGACATATAAATATTCTCTCAAAACCTCAGCATTTTGAACTGGCTGAAGTATCATATAATTAAATTGTTTAACAACATCTAAGTCAGCTTCTAAAATGTCTCTTATTAAATTGCCACCCATTCCTGCAATAATAGCTACCTGGACTTCTCCCTTTTCAACTGTAGATAGTCCACTTCCCAGTCTACAAATAATTTGACCACGCATATTATTGTGAATAATATTATTTTTGGCCTTCTCAACAGGCCCTTTATTTATATCAGAAGCAATAGCTTTTTTTATTACACCATTTTTCACTAAATTAATAGGAACATACCCATGATCCGTGCCTACGTCGATAACACTATCACATTCTTCTATCATACTTGCAATCCATTTTAATCTTATACTAAGCTCCATATCTCTCATCCTTATCTAAAATTTATTAATATTTTAAACTGCAATATTAAAAATATCATTGCCACAATTAGTGCCATATAAATATATTTATATGCTGATTTCCTATCATGTTTTGCGCAAAAATAACTTGCATAATACATACAAAAAAGCAACGCCATATTTAATACCCCGTAAATCATCTGAGTAAATGCAAATTGTTTGCCTGTCCCCATTTGTATTGGATTAAAATTCGCATCAAAGTTTAAGGGCATAATATTAGGTATATTACGTTTCAAATATAATATAAGTGGATTTAAGGTTAATATTATTATTATTATACTTACACCCATTAAAGGTAAAATGAAGTGCTTGTCTTTATGAAGATTATAGCTATTATTTACTTTATATTTCCACTCTACCACATGTATATCATGATGTATTAAAGTTTCCTCAAATTTTTTATAATCTAGAGGCGAAACTGCATAATTCATGTTTTTAGTTTTTATGTAAAAAACATTTTTATTATTTGTAACAAACATTCTACACATTCCTATTTTTTCAATTACAAATCTACCCATTGCAAAATTATTAGTAGCTATACCATTAAGCTTAACCCCCTCAATTGTACCAGTTGAGATAGTGTATCCTCCAATTTCATTTAATGGTATAATTATTTTTTTTAATGATCCAACAGCATAAATTTTAATATTTTCGTCATCAATAGTACATTTAAGTGATGCATAAAGCAAGATGTAATATCCTTGATATATATTACAAGACACTAATAAGACCTTTAATAAACTAACTACGATGTATGAATTAGTAAACCTGAGCACTATTAATATTAATATATTATATAATGCAGTCGTGAGCAAAATAAACCCTAAACCGCGTCCCCTCTTTGATATGTACTTTCCCATTTAATCACCTTCTAAAGCATATTATAGCATATTTAAACCGACCTTGTAAATATTCATACATGATTCTACATGGAGTAGAAAAAACACCTTAAATAAGGTGTTTTCTTAAGTATACTGTTCTAATCTAAGTAATCTTTTAGTTTTTTACTTCTACTTGGGTGCCTTAATTTACGTAAAGCCTTTGCTTCAATTTGTCTAATTCTTTCACGAGTTACATTAAACTCTTTTCCAACTTCCTCGAGGGTCCTTGCCCTTCCATCATCTAGTCCAAATCTTAATCTTAAAACCTTTTCTTCTCTAGGAGTCAAAGTATCTAAAACGTTGATTAATTGCTCTTTTAACATTGTAAATGCAGCAGCTTCTGCTGGTGCAAGAGCATCATCATCAGGAATAAAATCGCCTAAATGACTATCTTCTTCTTCACCTATAGGAGTCTCTAGCGATACTGGCTCTTGTGCAATTTTCATAATTTCTCTAACTTTTGCTACAGGCATTTCCATTTTTTCAGCAACTTCATCCGGTTGGGGTTCACGTCCAAGTTCTTGTAGCAATTGCCTTGAAACTCTAATAAGCTTATTTATAGTTTCAACCATATGTACAGGTATCCTTATAGTTCTTGCTTGGTCGGCTATTGCTCTAGTTATTGCCTGTCTAATCCACCATGTAGCATAAGTACTAAATTTAAAGCCTTTTCTATAATCATATTTTTCTACGGCTTTTATTAGTCCTAAATTACCTTCTTGAATAAGATCTAAAAATAACATTCCGCGACCAACATATCTTTTAGCTATACTTACCACGAGTCTTAAATTAGCCTCTGCTAGTTTTTTCTTAGCAGCTAGATCTCCTTCTTCATTTCTTTTAGCAAGATCAATTTCCTCACTTGATGATAATAAAGCAACTTTTCCAATTTCTTTTAAATACATCCTAACAGGGTCGTCTATAGATACGCCTTCGGGTATGCTAACATCCAGTTCTTCAGTTTCTGGTTCAGTTTCAGCTTGAGCTCCAGTCGCAGGTGCAGCAGCTTGATGCATATCACCAATAACCTCTATCTCCATTGATTCTAAAACTTCATAAACCTTTTCTATTTGTTCTGGACTTAAATCTATCTCATAAAGTTCTTCCATTATTTCTTTATAAGTTAAAGATCCTTTTTTCTTCCCTTTTTCCATAAGTTTTTTGACTATAGTCATTTTCGAACTTTTATCCTTCATCATATTACCTCCTTTCAAATTACTATAATTGTTTTAGATCTTTTTGCATTACTATAAGTTTTTGGGCTAATTGTATAGATTCTTCTAGCAAACCTTTTGATTCATATTGTTTGATTTTATTCATAATTTCTTTTTTCGACTCCTCTAACTTGAATTTTTTAAGTTCTTTAATGCAGTCATTTATAAGTTTTTTATGATCCTCTTCATCTCCTGAAAATTCAATTTCCATAGTATTTATCCACTCTTTTGTACATTCTATATCATTACATATAAATTCAATTTTTTTAGTTTTTTCATCTTTTGTTAAGTTTTTATATTTAACAATTAATGTATATATACTTTTATGACTTTGAAGTACCAATTGTTCTAGGTCCAAGTTTTCTGTGATATAATTACAATTTTCTTCATTTATAAACATAAATTTCAACAAATTTCTTTCAGCCTTAATATAAGCTGGCTCTAAGTATAATTTTTGTCCAAAATCTTGTTGCATATTCATTTTTTTGGTTTTTTTTGCATTTTTGTTGATTTCGTCACTTAGTAGGTCATATATTGCCTGTTCTTTGATGCCTGTTTCCTCAGAAACCTTTTTTATATAAACATCTTTTTCGACAGGATCTAAATCTGCAATAATTTCAGTAACCTTTTTCACATATTGTATTATCATTTCACTATTCGAAAAATTTATTCCGTCACCTGCTCTTTTAATCCTATAATATATTAAGGGGAGAGCATCATCCACTAATTTCTGAAAAGCCTGCTTTCCGTTGTTTTTTATATATTCATCAGGATCCTTATCCTTTGGAACTATCAGCACCCTTAAATCAAAACCTTCAGTCCTTAATATCTCAAGGCCCCTTAATGTTGCTGCTTGGCCTGCTACATCAGCATCATATGAAATAATAACTTTGTCTACATGTTTTTTCAATAATTTTGCTTGATTAATAGTAAGTGCCGTCCCCAGGGACGCAACGGCATTTGAAAACCCATATTGATGAAGTGAAATACAATCCATATATCCCTCTACAATTATTATTGTTCGAGACCTATTATTTTTTATTACAAAATTCAATCCATAAAGATGTAGCCCCTTATGAAATAATGGTGTCTCAGGTGAATTTAAATATTTAGGTTTTGAATCATCTAAAACCCTTCCTCCAAATCCGATGACGCTGCCTTTATAATCAAACACAGGAAACATTATTCTATTTCTAAACCTATCATAATAGGAATTTTTAGGACTTTTAATAATTAATCCTATACTAAGTAAATCTAATTCGGAGTAGCCTTTCCTTTTCAGGTATAATAACAATCCATCCCATTTATCAAACGAAAACCCTAAACCAAATTTTTTCATAGTAACTTCCGTAATTCCTCGGTTTAAGAAATATGTTTCAGCCTTCTTGTCCTTTCTTAAATTGTCATAAAAATACCTAGCCGCTGCTACATTAATATTGTACATTTTTTTATACATGTCTTTTTGAACATTATTTTCCTCATTGTCCATTTCTATACTAATGTTAGCTCTCTCGGCGAGTACCCTTGCTGCTTCAGGAAAATTTACATTCCTATCCTTCATAATATAACTAATTACATTCCCAGCTTCACCACATCCAAAGCATTTATAAATTTGCTTTTCCTCAGACACTGTGAAAGAAGGACTCTTCTCATTATGAAAAGGACAAAGACCAATATAATTTCGCCCCGCTTTCTTAAGTTTAACCCTTTCAGATATTACATCCACAATATCATTTTGTTCCTTAATTTTTCGGATAACATCTTCAGCAATCAATAGATTATTACCACCTTACTTATATAAGTTCACAATATAATTTTATTCGACAAAAAAGTGTATTATCCTTCTTTAAAATCATTTTTTTTAAAAAAAATTATGTTTGCTTATACTATATTCTTTATAAAACACAAATTTCCTTCAATATTTGTATTTTTTATTTTTTATTTATAAATTTTATATTAATATGTTTTCCAAACCCAATATTTGTTTCTATCATATTTTAATAAATAACAACCCTAGGCACATATAAATCATTAAAAAGCATTAAACAATAGTCATCACTCATACCAGAAATATAATCTGCTACTCCTATATGTAGACCTTCATACTTAACTATGCTTTTATAAAAGTCCGGCATAGCCAGTGGATTATTATAGTAATGTTTAAATACATGCGTTACCACAAATTGTGATTTTTGTCTTTCTGCCTTTAAGATTTCACCTTTGTATATATTTTCAAACATAAAATTTCTTAATTCACCCAATGCACTTCCAACACCTTCACTAAGTGATACACCTATATCCCCTATATCTAAGTTATTTATGGTGTTATAAATACAGTCTTTAACTAAAGTATCTATTCGCTTGCCATGATTTGCCCCTAATACTTCAATAGCACCTGGAGGTAGCATTGCTTCAGTTAACAATCCTGCTCTTATAGAATCGTCTATATCATGATTTACGTATGCAATCTTGTCACTATACCTAACAACCTGACCTTCAAGTGTTGAAGCCTTTCCAATTTTAGAAGAAAACCCACTATGATTGAGAATTCCATCTAGCACTTCCGCGCTCAAATTAAGACCAGCACCTAATTTTTCAATTTTTGTTAAAACTCTAATACTATTTTCATTGTGCCTAAATCCTTGTGGCAAAATATCATTAAACACCTCTTCACCATTATGAGCAAAAGGTACGTGCCCTATATCGTGACCCATTGCTATAGCTTCTATTAAATCTTCATTTAAGCCTATGCCTCTCCCTATAGTTTTAGCTATCTGTGCAACTTCTAAGGTATGTGTTAATCTTGTTCTATAGTGATCACTACTAGTCTTTATGTATACTTGAGTTTTATGCTTCAATCTTCTAAATGATTTACTATGTATTATCCTATCTCTATCCACCATATAACAGGTTCTTACCTCATCCTTATCCTCTAATACTTTCCTTCCTTTTGAGTTTAGAGATAACGCCCCATATCGTATAATGCTATTACCTTCATTAGTTTCTATTTTTTTGCGAATATCCATGGTTTTCCTCCTAAATTTAGGCATCTTCTAAAAACGGTTGATAAGTATGCATATTATTTTTTAAAGACGCTTTAGTTAGTATTCTACGAATCAAATTAATTTCCCTTTTTTAATGTTAAATGTATAATATTAAAGTTTTATTAATATCCTAATAATGTAATAATTTTTTAGGAGTGTTAAGATGCCATCTACGGCTAAAAACTTTAATAACATAAATTTATTGTCTGCCGAAAATGTAAAAAGACACATTCTGCCTCAATATAACTTAACTAATGCTGATATCACGCAAATCAAATTTAAAGATACAGATAAACAAAGGGCTGTATATAAAGTGCAAGACTTTGGTAAATGCTATTGTTTAAAAAAAGTTTATTATTCTATAAACGATTTATTATTTGTATACTCAGCTATAGAATGGTTATACAGAAATAATATCCATGTACCTCGCATACTTCCTACAAACACAAATAACAGATTTGTAAACTATAATAATATGTTATTTATACTCACCCCCTGGATTAATGGTATAAAATGTGATTATGATAATATTAATCATATTCTATTATGTAGTACCAACCTTGCAAATATGCATAAAGTCAGCATTAACTTTATGCCTATATATGGAAGTTCCATAAAAGAGGACTTTAGCCCTTTGAGCCCTTCCATATATAAACACTATGAAGGCCTTCTTAATTCCTCTAATTTGGCTTATAAATATAATGATGCCTTTTCAAATCTATATCTTAATCATTTTGAAACAAGTAGTAAGCTAGCTAAATATTCTGCAAACATTGCTTATGATATCAACCCCAATAATCTTACAAAATCATTATGCCACCTTGACTATGTTAATAAAAATATTATATTTGATACTAATAATGAAATATGGGTAATTGATTTTGATAAATGTAGAAATGACTTTTGCGCCCATGATATTTCCTATTGTTTAAGGCGCCTACTGAAAAGAGATAGTACAAAATGGGATTTAGAGCTAGCAATAAATTTTTTAGAATTATATGATAAAATCCTACCTTTAACCTTGGATGATTACAAATATATTTTTGTTTATTTGGCTTTCCCCCAAAGATATTGGAAAATATCAAGAGATTATTATGGTAATATTAACAAATGTAATAAAAAAGCCTTCTTACGCCTGCTAGATAACGCAACTAACAATAATGAATATCAATTAGATTTTGTTGAAAAGTTTAAAACGTATATTAAAAATAAATTTAAAATAACATAATAAATTTGATATTTTAATTCTGTTAAAAGTAAAAAGCCACTGCTTTGCAGTGGCTTTTTACTTTTAATTGATTAATTACATTTAAATATTATTTTTTTCTCGGATTATTTATTTCAGCCTGAGCCGCTGCAAGTCTTGCAACCGGAACCCTAAATGGTGAACATGATACATAATCAAGTCCTACATTATGACAGAATTCAACAGAAGATGGATCTCCACCATGTTCTCCACATATCCCAAGTTTTATACCTGGATTAGCCTCTCGTCCAAGATCAGCTGCCATTTTGACGAGTTTGCCTACTCCTGTTTGATCTAATTTTTGGAATGGATCAAATTCATAAACTTTCTTTTCATAGTAATGTTTTAAGAAGTTTCCAGCATCATCTCTTGAAAATCCAAAAGTCATTTGCGTTAAGTCATTTGTTCCAAATGAGAAGAAATCTGCTTCTTTTGCTATTAAATCAGCTGTAAGTGCGGCTCTTGGTATTTCAATCATTGTACCAACCATGTATTTTAAATCAATGCCTAACTCAGCTATGATTTGATCAGCTACCCTTACTACTATATCTTTAACATATTTTAATTCTCTAACTTCCCCAACTAAAGGAATCATTATTTCTGGAACAATATTGTATCCTTTTCTAGTTTTAACATCTATAGCTGCTTCAATAACCGATCTAGTTTGCATCTCAGCTATCTCAGGATATGATACTGCAAGTCTGCATCCTCTATGTCCCATCATTGGGTTAACTTCATGCAATGATTCAACAGTAGCTTTTAACTCTGCAAAAGTTATTCCCATGTCTCTTGCTAATTCTTTTATATCTTCATCAGCATGCGGTAAAAATTCATGTAGCGGTGGATCTAAAAATCTGATTGTAGTTGGTCTTTCTTCAACTTCTTCATAGATTCCTATAAAGTCCTCTCTTTGCATTGGTAATAATTTTTGTAATGCTAATCTTCTTGAATCTTCATCTTTAGCAACAATCATTTCTCTTATAACCATTATTCTATCGGCATCAAAGAACATATGCTCTGTTCTACATAGTCCTATACCCTCAGCTCCATATTTAACTGCTTGAGCAGCATCCCTTGGAGTGTCGGCATTAGTTCTAACTTTTAATCTTCTTATTTCATCAGCCCAGCCCATAAATATTTCAAAATAACCATTTATTTCAGGCTCAACCGTTTTAATTGTTCCAGCGTATACATTTCCTGTACTTCCATCCATTGAAATAAAGTCGCCTTCATTATATATCGTTTGTCCAATTTGGAAACTCTTAGCTTCTTCATTAACTTTTAAGTCTGAGCATCCAGCAACACAACAAGTCCCCATTCCTCTTGCAACAACCGCAGCGTGCGATGTCATTCCACCTCTCACTGTTAAGATACCTTCTGCAGCAACCATACCTTCGATGTCTTCTGGTGAGGTCTCAAGCCTTACAAGGATAACTTTATTTCCAGCTTCATGTTTAATTTTTGCATCTTCAGCCGTAAAGTAAACTTTTCCACAGGCAGCTCCAGGAGATGCTGGTAAGCCTTTAGCTATTACTATAGCTTTCTTTAATTCTTTTGCATCAAAGTTAGGGTGGAGTAATGTATCTAGTTGTTTTGGCTCAACCTTCATTATAGCTTCTTTCTTTGATAACATTCCTTCTTCAACGAGTTCTACCGCAATTTTTAATGCGGCTTGCACCGTTCTCTTACCGTTTCTTGTTTGTAAAAAGTATAATTTTCCATCTTCTATTGTAAACTCCATATCTTGCATATCTTTGTGGTGAGTTTCGAGGGTCTTAACAATTCCCATGAATTCTTCATATACTTTTGGCATATCTTTTTCAAGTTGTGATATATCTTGTGGTGTTCTTATCCCTGCAACAACGTCTTCCCCTTGTGCATTCATTAAGTACTCAGCATATATTCTTTTTTCTCCTGTAGATGGATTTCTTGAGAAAGCAACACCCGTTCCTGATGTTTCTCCTTTGTTACCAAATACCATTTCTTGAACGCTTACCGCAGTTCCCCAATTTCCTGGAATATCATTTAATCTTCTATATACATTTGCACGAGGATTATCCCATGATCTAAATACTGCCGAAACAGCCTCTATTAACTGACTTTTAGGATCACTTGGAAATTCTTCACGTTTATATTCTTTGTAGAATTCTTTAAATTGTTTAACTAATTCTTTTAGGTCACTCGCATCTAATTCTGTATCAAATTTTACGCCTTTTTCTTCTTTCATTTTATCCATCATGTTTTCAAAGTTTCTTTTTTCAATATTCATAACAACATCAGCAAACATTTGGATAAACCTTCTGTAAGAGTCATAAGCAAATCTTGGATTATTCGTTAATTTTGCCATAACTTCTACTGTATCATCATTTAATCCAAGATTTAAGATCGTATCCATCATACCAGGCATCGATGCTCTTGCCCCAGATCTAACTGATACAAGTAATGGATTTTCTAAACTTCCAAACTTCTTTCCTGTAATGTTTTCAAGTTCAGCCATTTTAGCATGAATTTCATGAATAATCTCGGATGCGATCAATTGACCATCTTCATAGTATTTATTACAAGCTTCTGTAGTTACTGTGAATCCCTGTGGAACTGGAATCCCAAGACTTGTCATATCTGCAAGATTTGCACCTTTCCCACCTAAAAGGTTTTTCATTGACATATTACCTTCACTAAATAAGTATACATATTTTCTGTTTTCCATTTTAACCCAACTCCTTCTAAATTATATATGATAATTAGTATATAAATATACCATTAACTACAATTAACACCATATTAACGAGATTTCGGAAGGAAAGTCTCCTTATGAATTCGTTAATGTTACAGCTTCGCAGAAGATTATTTAACCTTACTCAGGCTTTCTAAAATGGTATATATTTGAAATAAAACGTTTCCACAAAATGATGTTATACTAAATTTTTAACATACCCTTCCTAACATTATACCACGTTTTTACAATCAAATGTATCATGATTTAATCACTTTTTGTTTAAGATATAGTTAGATTTTCACTTATATAAAGCCAGCAACTAATAAGTTGCTGGCTTTATATAAGTGAAAATAGCATTGATCAAAGTTTTAAAATATAGAAAAGAGAATACATTAGTTACTCTTTTCTTCTTCTTTTTTCTGCTCATCAAATTTAACAGTATATTGATATACATTTTCATTATTGCTATCTTTGATATCTTTGCTACCTTTGCTAAGACTGTCTTTTGTTTCATTAATTTTTTCTATTACATCTTCACTTATATCACTCACTTTGCCTTTTACTTCTTCAACTGTGTTTTTAATAATAGTATTAATAAACTCCACAGAACCGTCCTCTTTAGTTATCTCAATATTAACCTTTGTGATTACTGCTGTTAATAATCCTATGCCAATTAAAGAGGGCATATATAATCCAACGAGACCTGCTGCAATACCAGCATTAACAGGTATATCTATAATCACAGTTTCATCTTTTTTTATTTTTATTCTTGTTACAGTTCCTTTTCGTGCTGTATTTTTTATCCAAGTTACAAATTCATCCTTAGTCGTGTACATTTCTTTCATATTAAATTTTTCAGTTTTTTTTTGTTTTGCTTCGATATAAATCAAAGCATTAACTACATCACCATCACATTCTTCTAATGCTTCCTTAGCATCAGTGTACGTAACTCCTGTTCGTTCTTTAACAATATCAATCTTCTCTAGTGTAATTTCTGCCATTAAAATATTCCTCCTTATAATTTGTCCAGTTGTAAATAACAATTATTCATTGTTATTCACCCACTTATAAAAGTGGGCGACTTTCCTTTTGAAATGTCATTAAGTAATTAAACATTTCTAAGCTCTTCGGCTTACGTGTATAATTTTGGGAAATAATAAAGGATAAAATTTTATACAACTCGAGCTTGGATGTTTTTGAAACAATAATTCTATTAATTTTATCCATACCAAAATTGTTTAAGAATTTTAATGTATTATATGTAGGATTTGAAATATATATACTATTTAATTTTTCACACTCTTTACAAATTGGACCATAAGATATTAAATCAATGTTATTAGACATGGTTATTTTTTTTCTACATTTAACGCAGTAGTTAAAATTTAATGCATAACCTGTTGCCTTTAGAATTCTTATTTCAAAAGTTCTGGCTAGGACTTCTATATCCATAACGTCATTTTTTATGAAATAAAAGGCAGTAACTAAATTTATAAAAAGTTCTTTATTAACCTCTTCATTCTCCATTGTTATATCAATTAATTCATTAAAATACGAGGCATAAGTAATTGTATCTAGGTCCCTTAATAATTGCTGAAAAGAATCTATAATTGTAATTTCATTTATTGTATATAAATTTTTCCCTTTAAAAAGCACAAATTCTCCATAGCAGCAAGGTAAGGTCGATGATATATATCTGCTTTTATTTTTTCTGGCTCCCTTTGCTATGGCTGTTATTTTTCCAAATTCTTCAGTAAAAAGCCAAACTAACTTGTCAGTCTCTTTAAACTCTTGTGTCTTTATAACAATGGCCCTAGTTTTTAAAATTGACAGAAAATCATCCCCTATTTATATCCTAACTCTTTCAAAATACTCGAAGTATCTCTCCATTCCTTCTTTACCTTTACCCATAATCTCAGATGTATGTTTTCTCCTAATAATTTCATTATATCTTGTCTTGCATAAGTAGAAATTTGTTTTAAGGTTTTTCCACCTTTTCCAATTATTATTCCCTTATGAGAATCTTTTTCGCAAAGCAAGTTAACTTCAATATTGTAGATCTCTTTTTTATCTCTTTTCATAGAAATAATTTCTACTGCTATTCCATGAGGCACTTCTTGCGATAATAATTTCAAAGCTTTTTCTCTTATAATTTCAGTAATAATGAATCTTTCTTGCTGATCTGTAATCATATCTTCTGGGTAATATAAAGGTCCCTCTGGAATGTGCTCTTCTACAAGTTTAGTAACTATATCAATATTTTTACCTTTTATAGCTGCAATTGGTATTATTTCTTTAAAATTAAAATACTCAGAATAACCTTGAATAGTTTTAGCTACCCTCTCTTGAGTATTCTCATCAATCTTATTAACTAATAAAAACACGGGTATCTTAGTATCTTTAAATTGTTCAAGAATATGCATATCACCTTTATCAATTTCATCTCCTGGCGTAGTTATAAATAATATAACATCTACTTCACTAGCAGATTGCTTTGCTACTTTAACCATATATTCTCCTAGTTTATGTCTAGGTTTATGCATTCCTGGAGTATCTACAAATATTATTTGAGATTCTTTAGTAGTTAAAATGGTTTGTATGTTATTTCTTGTAGTTTGGGGTCTATTAGACACAATTGATAATTTCTCCCCCATAATATAATTTATTAATGTAGATTTTCCTACATTAGGTCGTCCTATAATAGTTACGTATCCCGATTTAAACATATATCCTCCTTTTGATTATCTTTAGTAAATAGTATTTATTAATTATTTGTTATCTTACTTTAATAAATCTTCTTTAGTAAAAGCACCTGGTAAAATTTCATCCATAGTCTTAATTATATAATTTTCTTCATTTTTTACTAATATAATATCAATATCATTTGTGGCAAATTCTACTATAACTTGTCTGCAAATACCACATGGATAGGTATTAGTTGACATATCTCCAACTATAGCAATAGCCTTGATTTTTTTATGCCCCTCAGATACAGCTTTGAAAATTGCTGTCCTTTCGGCACAATTAGTAGCTCCATAGGAAGCATTCTCAATATTGCATCCAGTATATATTGACCCATCTTCAGTAACAACTGCTGCGCCTACCTTGAATTTCGAATATGGCACATATGCATTTGCTCTAGCATCTATTGCTATTCTAGCTAACTTTTTATAATCCATTAGTACACTCCTATTCAAATAATTTGACAGTTATTCTTCACATATACACGAAAAATCACGTATACCAATTATATCACTAAATATTAGTATTTCAATAATATTATAATTATATTTCGGATATTAGTCATTAGACATAAAAAAATTAATTATCCTAAAATTTTAAATAGTAGCAATGTTAATAAAGTCCCAAAAACACCACCAAAAACCACTTCCAAGATAGAATGAATTTCTGAATCAACCCTACTTTGTGCAACAATTACAGCTAGCAAGTATGATAACACCATAATTAAAGGTTCATTCGTTAATAATGTTATGGCTGTAGCTACTGAAAAAGCTATGGTACTGTGACCGCTAGGCATTCCTCCTCTGAGTGGTGTTCCTTCTCCATAAATTGCCTTAACTATTACTGTAGCAATGCAAATTATAACCAGCATAAAAAAGATCATGTCAGGGTCAGATTTTTTAAGTTTTAACATAACTGTCATGTTAAAAGGAGTTATTCTATCCCAAAATATCACATAACCAACTAAGACTGAATTTATAGCGGTTACTAGTACTGCGCCAGCAGCGACATTTTTAGCAATTTTGGCTAGTGGATGATAAAAATTTGTTGTAGCATCTATGGCACATTCTACTGCCGTATTTATCATTTCAGCAACTATGACCATTGTTATAGTCATGGTAATAATTAAAAGTTCAATCTTTGACAAATCATAAAAAAAAGTGGCAGTAAGCACTACTATTGTAGTTAACATATGTATCTTCATATTTCTTTGCGTGCGAATGGAATATATGATTCCTTCAATAGCATAATTAAAACTATCAACTAATTTCTTAACCTTCATCCTTAACCACCTTTAAAAATATTCTCATGCAGTAAGACACATGAAACTAACCATAAGTGTATCCTACCTAGATATTTTAAAATTGTTCAATATTTCTTCTTCTCTTTTTCTCATAATATCTTTTGGGTCTTCCTCCATGTGGTCATAACCTAACAGATGTAAAATTGAATGCACTGTAAGATACGCACATTCGCGAGTAAATGAATGACGGAACTCTTCACTTTGCTGCTTCGCTTTTTCCAGGGATAATGCAACATCCCCAATTACTAGCCTTTCATCATATAAATCACTTTGGTCAAATTCATAATTTACATACACATCTTTAAACACCTTATTTTCTGGATAATGTAACATAGGGAAAGATAGCACATCTGTAATTTTATCTATTCCCCTATGCTCTAGGTTTATTTTTCTGATTTCTTCGTTGTCAATAAAGATAACACTTACCTCATTATCTATAAAAAGTTTTTCTTCTTTAAGCGTATACTCAATGACATTTTTTATAACAGTTTCAAGTTCACTCGAAACTTCAATCTTATTTTGCCTATTATCAATAAAAATCATACTTATTTTTACTCCTTTATTCTAGCCTCATTTTTTTATCTTCATGTTCCTTATCTTTTTGCCATTTGTCCATTGGATACTCTATTCTCTCATGGTATATTCCAGAAAGCGCTTTTAAAAATGCCTTTCTTATCTTTTCTAAATCTTTTAAAGTTAAATCGCAATTATTTAGTTGTCCATCATTAAGTCTGCTTTTTATTAGCTTATTAACCATTTCCTCAACTTTACCTTTTGTAGGATTTGGAATTGATCTTACAGCTGCTTCCACTATATCTGACAACATTATAATTGCCGCTTCCTTGCTTTCAGGACTCGGTCCCTGGTATCTAAAATCTTCTTCTTTAACTTCATCTGGATTGTCACTAGAATTTTTCATAGTTATATAAAAATAATTAACTAAAGTCGTCCCATGATGCTGCCTAATGATATCTTGAATTACTTTAGGTATTTTAAATTCTTTTGCAAGCTCTAACCCATCCTTTACATGAGAAATAATTATAAGTGTACTTAAATTTGCAGTTATTCTCTCATGTGGATTATCATTTCCTAATTGATTTTCTTTGAAAAAATATGGTCTCTTTATCTTCCCAATATCATGATAATATGCAGCAGCCCTTGCAAGAACAGGATTCGCTCCAACAGCTTCTGCTGCAACCTCTGACAAGTTAGCTACAAGCACAGAATGATGATAACTTCCTGGAGCCTCCAAAAGTAGCCGCTTTAGTAGTGGGTGATTAGGGTTTGATAGTTCCAAAAGTTTCACTGTAGTCACTATATCAAAAAAGCTTTCAAAAAACGGCAAAAATCCTATAGTAAGTACTCCAGATATAAGACTTGCGAGATACACTAGTCCTGCCTTTTTTAAAACATCAATTATACTATTGCTTAGCAAAAATCCCATAGATAGATACACCATAAGGTTTATTATTGCAATATATATAGCTGAATATAATATATCGTTTCTTTGTTGCATTTTCTTTAATATCATAACCCCAACAATAGAATTTAGCACAGCTAATATTGTTATTTCAAAATTAAAATTAACTGCAACACTAATTAGAATGCAATTAAGAATATTTAGAGCTATTGATACTTCATCATCAATTAAAATGGTCATAAGCATTGGCACGCAGGCTAATGGAATTACAAACAAAGAAATTATACCTAATGTTCTAGCCAGTAGTATAGCTATGATGCTAAGAAGATTAATCATAACTAATTTTTTTGTATCATTAAAAATTGCCGTATGATACTTATATAAATAAAACCATTGAAGTAATATTACTAGACATACAAGCGCTGCTACACTTGTATATAATGACCATTCAAAATTACTAGTATTATCTAGAAGCCCTAAGGATTCTAAAAGTGCCTTTTGCTCAGAGGTTATTGGTTCCCCCTCTTTTACAATGATCTGTTCCTTCTTAATCATAACAGGTTTAACACTTTTCCTTGCTTCTTCTATTAACACATCTGTACTTTTTTTATCATAAATTGAATTAGGACGAACCTCTACATTTGCGATAGACATCCCTATTGTTCTTATTTCCTTAGGAAAATTTGAGTTATTAATAAGTGTAGCAATAATCCCCTTTGCCAATATAATTTCCTCGGGTTTATTTTCATTTATTGTGGTTATATCATAAAGGGTTGTTATCGTATCTTTAAGAAATATTTCTAATTCCTTGGCTTTTTTAATTTCTAAATTTACTAAAGTCTGATAATTCTCATCGGTAAAATTAGGAATTGGGTTGCTCTTTTTGAGTGAATCTATTTTTTCCTCTCCCGATAATGTTTTTTTAGATGCGTCTACGCTATTATTCTCGGGTGATTTACTAGTGTTTAACTGGGACACTGCTGAAAATAATTTACCGATATTTTCTATAGCCTTGTCATTTACTGAAACTTTAATTGTTTTTTTTCCTACGCTCTCTACAGCTTTTGTTCTATTGATTTCTGTGGCTCCTTCATTTTCAACTTCCCTAGGAGCTTTTATATCTACTTTTGCAATACTTCCCACATTTATTGTATACTTTTTTGGAACTAAAGCTGTTACTAAAATTGAATACATTATAATCGCCGTAACTATAAAAATCAAATATGATTTTGCTTTATTAAGCTTCATAAGTTCCCTTATATTTTTCATATCCCATCCCCACCTTTTCTTCTCGAGTAAACTATAAAAACATATTTTCTTTCTTAAATGTTTAATGTTTTTTGAGATGCACTATTTTTTTTCGGGTATACTCACTTTTTCGGGTGTTATTTCTCCTTCTGAAGCAATATTTTCTTCAGCAACTACCACCACTCTTATTAGATACTTATCTTTCTCCTTTTTTACATCTTTAATTTTATCTATTATTTTTACACTTTTGTCTAAATTTTTTAAAATATTAGAATACATCCCCTCTACTACCTTACCCTCATCCGCAGGTATATTTTTTTCTTCAATTTCATAGTAGATTTCTTTTTTTATAAACTTACTGTTATTTTCTATTTTATCATAATTACTATATGGAATTATGTTATTTTTTAGATAAATTTTTTTATTTGCAAATTTAATATATAAATTGCTTATACTGTTTCCTGTTTTAACCTTTGATATATTGTTTAATGGGACTTCTTTAATCTCCTCGTAAAAAGTTTTTGCTATAACTTCCCCCTTCGCATGTACAGGATAAACATTTTCCTCCTTGCCCTGCTCTCCTTTAACTAACAGCTCCCCCTTTTGTATCATTTTCCCGGCTTCTACAACGGCTGTACCTTCCGTAGTGTATACTCTAACTACCATACCATGTTTGCTTGCTACTAAATTACAGGGTGTTTGGTTACTAATTATAATAGGCGGTGATTGTCTTTCTATTACATCAACCTTTAGCTTAACACCGTCAATCCTTGCTTTTACCCACATTATTTCATCATTACTTCTTGTGATTTTATTTTCAATATCATAAACATCTATATTTTTCTTTTTAAGTCCTGGTCTTATCCCAAAACCTTTAATTTGTTGACGCAATTCATATGGGCTTATATAATTTTCCGTATTGATTTCTATATTCCATACAAATGTAGATAAATAATATATTACGCTCCCAAACAAGATTACTCCGAGTAGAAGTGCAGATCGACTTCTTAACTTTATTAAAAAAAATGCTGCTCCGCTCCTTACTATAATTTTAACTCTAGTGTCTGTTCGTTTTGCCACTTTACTAATCTCTCCATAGTCGCTTAATCTCACTTCTAAAACTACAGTTGTTATATTTATTTTTTTTATGTTCTTAACTTGAATACCATTTCTCCACAATAAATTTATAAACTTTTCTGGCATTAATGATTGTATTTCCATTGTGATATTACCTTTTTTATATTTTTTAAAATTATTCATGACTTTCATACACAACCGACTTAAAGTTGCCACTCAAAGTTATTGTGTTTCCCCCTATAAATAGTATTTTAAAATTTTTACCGTATATCGAAATCGGACCCACATTGGAATTTATTTTTATTTCTTCTTCTTCAAAGATTACTACACCCTTATGGTTTTCTATATTTATTTCACTGTTAGCTAAAATAGTTATTTTCGGTAAATCTAACAGGATATCTCTTGGCAATTCTAACTTACTTGCTATAATTTCTTTCGTTTTATAAAATTTATTATCCATACACTCACCTCATAAAATACTTCATATTAAATTTATGAAAAAAAAGTCTAACAAATTACAGTTTTTAAATTTTATAATTTTTTTCAATAAAAAAAAGACTCAGCAATCGCTGAGTCTTTCATTTATTCAAATACTATTTTACTATTTTACTATTTCACTAATAAGCTTACCATCTGCATTACTTATAACTTTAAGCAATAAGGCAAACATAATTTTTTCAATGTATTTTATGCCATTATCCACCAATTACACAACTGCCTTTTTGAATAGCTCTATAATTTCTAATCTAGTTAACTGCTGAGGAAGGCACTCTAACATTGCCTGTTTCCATTTTAAAAATTTTATTTAAATTTTCTCTTTCTTGCAGCTTCTGATTTCAACTTTTTCTTAACGCTTGGTTTTTCATAGTGTTCTCTTTTTCTTACTTCTCCGAGCACTCCACTTCTTGCGCACTTCTTCTTAAACCTTCTTAAAGCATTCTCAATTGTCTCGTCTGCTCCAACCTTAATTTCTGACATCATTATCCCTCCCTCCGCTAGCTCAATTCAATTTAAAAGCAGCTAATGCGGGGCCTAAATAGCACATTTTTTATTATACAACACACTTTTACATTATGTCAACATTTTCATTGCTGTTTTGTTATATATAAAATACTTTTAAAAATTCAACATTTTGTAAAGTAAATTAGAATACCGCCTCATTATTTGTTTGAATAAACCTTATATGCTAACCAGGTGGCCACTTAAGCATTCTTCCACCCAACAGATGAAAATGTATATGTTGAACGGTTTGTCCCCCTTGTTCTCCACAATTAGTTATAATTCTATATCCACTATCAGCAATTCCTAGAATTTTTACAATTTTCTTTGCGACAATAAATATATGACCTATTATTTCTGATTCCTCTTGTTTTAAGCAATTTAAGTCAGCAATATGCTGCTTTGGAATAATTATAACATGTACTGGTGCCTCAGGGCTTATGTCCTTAAATCCTATAACTTTTTCATCCTCATAAACCATTTCACAAGGGATTTGCTTTTTTACTATTTTACAAAAAATACAATCTTCCTCTTCCACATAATCACCTCCTTGCATAACCTTAGTTATATTATAGTATTCAACATAATTTTTTTTTCTCCTGCTACATATATTTATTGCTCAAAATTTTTATAATTCTTGCACTTCCTATCATTGCTTCTGATTCATACTAATTTACCGTACATCCTAAGGTAGCGATTGCAACTTTCATTACACCTTCCCTCCCAAGTCTCCCAGTTCATACATTATAAGGCTTAAACATGTAAAGCCTGCAGTCTCAGTTCTAAGTATTCTCGGTCCCAAAGTAACGATCCTTGCTCCTATTTCTTTAAGTTTTAATATTTCACTTTCTTCAAATCCACCCTCTGGCCCTATTATAATAGCAACTTTATTAATATGTATTTTCTCCATATTTTCTACTAATTTTTTTATACCATAACCTTCTTCATTTTCATAGGGAACCACTACTAAATCCATGTACTTTAGTTCTTGTAATAAGTTGTCAAACCCTATAGGAACATTTATTTGAGGCACCAGACTTCTCTTGCACTGCTTGCAGGCTTCTAGTGCTATCCTATTCCATCTATCCACCTTTTTAAACTCCTTAAGATCAGTTTTAACTACTACTCTCTCTGTAATTATAGGTGTTATTGCTTTAACCCCAAGTTCCGTATTTTTTTGAACTATTAAATCCATTTTTGTTGATTTAGGCATACCTTGAAATAAGTGTACTTCAATAGGACTTTCATTATTTATAGAATTTTCTTCTAATAAATTTATATTTACTGCCTTTTTATCTATAAAGGTTATTTCACCTACATATTCTTTACCTTCACAGTTATTAACACTTACCTTATCCCCGATTTGAAGCCTTAATACCTTATATATATGTTTTACATCCTCACCATCAATAACAGCATTGTTTCCATCTATACTATCTTTTGATACAAAAAATTTATGCATTATTTATTCTCCTTAAGCCTTGGTACATTCAAATAAATATACTGGTCTATTTTCATGCACCTTATTTTGCTATAACTTTGCAACTATGCAAACCCATTCACCCTCTATATTTATTTCTTCAATTTTAAAGCCACACTCAGTTAACTTATTTATTACATCATCTTTTTTACTTAAAATTATCCCTGAAGATATAAAATATCCACCTTCTACAATAAACGCCTTAACTTGCTGCGTCAAAAATATAATTATATCAGCCATTATATTAGCTATAACTATATTCGCTTTTCCTTTAACAACTTCCATTAAGTCTCCGTATAATATTTCAATATTACCTATATCATTGTAGCTAACATTTTGTTTTGCAGAGTCTACTGCTACTGGATCTAAATCAACTCCTATGACTTTCTTAGCCCCAAGCTTAGCCGCAGCAATAGCTAATATCCCAGAACCTGTTCCTATATCAAAAACTGTTGAGTTAGCGTCCACGCGCCTCTCAAGTGCCTTTATACACATTCTAGTAGTCTCATGAGATCCTGTTCCAAAAGCCATACCTGGATCTAGTTCCACAATTATTTCATCAGTTTTTTTATTGTATTCTTCCCATATAGGCTTTATAACTATCTTTTCCCCTACCTTTATTGGCTTATAATACTTTTTCCAGTTATTTTCCCAGTCTTCTTCATTTACTTTTTCTGCCGTTACAGATCCAACACCTTTGTCTAATCCACACTTTGGCAAATTATTTACCCCTGCTTTAATATCTTCTAAGTGCTTTTCAAATTTTTCATCCTTTTTATAGTATCCCTTAATTACAACACCACTCTTTGTATCTATAATAGTTTCATCAAAATAGTCCCAATCTGTAGTATGATCCCGTCTAAAAATCAAATCTAAAGGATCTAAAATAGAGACCCCTTCGACTCCCGTATTGTATAGCATTGCAGATACAGCTTCAACAGCCTCACTACTTGTTATTATAGTTACTTCAATCCAATCTTTATTCATTATTAATCTCCTTATTTATAATAAAAAACTCCGTTTTACAAAACGGAGTTTTTTATTATTATTTGCCAAATATTTTATCTACAATAGACTTTTTATTTTCTTCAAAAAAATCTACATTCTCGCCACTAGCTTCCATAAACAATTTTAAAGCTTCCTTTTGCTTATCATTTATAGCTTTTGGAATATCAACAATAACCTTTACGTATTGATCGCCTCTTCCATGTCCGTTTACTCTAGGTATTCCCTTACCCTTAAGTCTAAATACAGTCCCAGATTGTGTTCCTCCTGGTACTTTGTATTTAACGTCTCCATCAACGGTTGGCACTTTAATTTCAGTTCCCATAGCTGCATACCCAAAGCTTATATGAGATTCTATATGAATATCAGTTCCATTCCTCTTAAAACTTTTATGAGGAGCTACTCTAATATTTATATATAAATCTCCTGATGGGCCGCCCTTTTCACCCTGTTCCCCTTGACCTCTTAGAGGCATAACATTTCCAGTATCAACTCCACCCGGAACATCAATTTTAATTTTTTTATTTTTTCTCTGTTTCCCAGAACCATGACAAGTTTTACATGGCTCAGAGATCATTTGACCCTTGCCACCACACTTATCACAAGTGCTCATGCTAGCAAAACTTCCAAAGGCAGTGTTTCTCTGTACTTTTATCTGCCCAGCTCCCCCACATTTATCACATGTTTTAGGCGAAGTACCGGCTTTAGCACCACTACCACTGCAATCCCCACATTTTTCATTTCTTGTAATGGATATCTCTTTTTCTACCCCAAAAACAGCCTCTTCAAAATGCAGGTTTAGATTATATTCTAAATCTGCACCTTTTTTAGGTCCATTCTGATTTCTTGAAGAGAATCCTCCACCTCCAAATATGTCGCCAAATATATCTCCAAAACCACCAAATCCTGAAAAATCAGAGCTACCCTCAAAGCCTGCTCCATTTGCATCAGCTGTACCATATTGATCATATCTTGATCTTTTCTCTGAATCAGATAAAACTTGGTATGCTTCATTCATTTCTTTGAATTTGTCTTCCGCCGCTTTATTATCTGGATTTCTATCTGGATGATACTTTAATGCACCCTTTTTAAAAGCTTTCTTAACTTCTTCCTCACTGGCACCTCTTTCTATGCCAAGAGTTTCATAATAATCTTTTTTTGACATCTAGCTTTTCACCACCTAAAATATATATACTTCTATATTATAAACTAATCTCTAATATAAAGTAATCCTTAAAATAATTTAACCATCACTATTATATAGTTTTTCTATGCATATTGCTAATATTTCTTTACATAACTCATCTCCTGCGGAGCTGTGTACATTAAATCATATCCTGCGGAGCTGCATATCAATGACTTCATAGGGATATTTTTACTCCCACTTAAGTTTTATTCTTGTTAAGGTATTTAACTCCCACTTATATAAGTGGGAGTCTTTCCTCCTGAAATGTCATTAAAATAAGGGAAGGGTAGTTACCCATCCCTTATTTTAAATTGATTTTACTAATTATTTATCTTCTTTTTTTTCATCTTCTTCTACTTTAAAGTCAGCATCCACTACATTGTCATCTTTATGATCATTTCCATCTGCGTTAGTTTCGCCTGGGTTTGCTCCTTGCTCTTTTTCTGCTTCTGCTTGATATATTTTTGTAGTTACTGCATAGAAAGCCTCAGTTAATTCTTCAGTAGATTTCTTAATAGCTTCTATATCTTCTCCGTCTTTAACTTTTTTAAGAGCTTCTAATTTAGCATCAATATCTTTTTTATCATCTTCTGTTACTTTTTCTCCAAGCTCAGTTAAGCTTTTTTCAGTTTGGTATACTAACTGTTCTGCATTGTTCTTAACTTCAATTTCTTCTTTTCTAGTTTTGTCTTCTTCTGCAAATTTTTCTGCTTCTTTTACTGCTTTATCAATTTCATCATCACTTAAATTAGTTGATGCTGTAATTGTTATCTTAGCTTCTTTTCCTGTTCCTTTATCTTTAGCTGATACATTGACTATACCGTTAGCATCTATATCAAAAGTAACCTCTATTTGTGGAATTCCTCTTGGTGCTGCAGCAATTCCCGAAAGAGTAACTCTTCCTAAAGTCTTGTTACCTGCAGCCATTTGTCTCTCACCTTGAACAATGTTAATTTCAACTGATGTTTGACCATCTGCAGCTGTTGAGAATACTTGACTCTTTTTAGCTGGGATTGTAGTATTTCTTTCAATTAAAGGAGTAGCTATTCCACCTAGAGTTTCAATTCCTAGTGTTAATGGAGTTACGTCAAGAAGTAAAACATCTTTAACTTCCCCACTTAATACTCCTGCTTGAACTGCTGCACCGAGTGCTACACATTCATCTGGATTTACTCCCTTTGAAGGATCTTTTCCAGTAAAGTTTTTAACTGCTTCTTGAACTGCTGGTGTTCTTGTTGAACCACCTACAAGTACAATTTTATCTATTTCATTAAGTGATAACCCTGCATCTGCAAGTGCTTTTTTCATTGGTTCTATTGTAGCATTTACTAAATCGTGAGTTAACTCATTAAACTTAGCTCTTGTTAAATTTATATCTATATGCTTTGGACCTGTTGCATCTGCAGTAATAAATGGTAGATTAACATTTGTTTGCATTGATGATGATAATTCAATTTTAGCTTTTTCAGCAGCTTCTTTTAATCTTTGAAGTGCCATTTTATCATTTCTTAAATCTATTCCATTATCCGCTTTAAAAGTGTCGGCTATGTGATTCATAACCTTTTCGTCAAAGTCATCTCCACCAAGTTTAGTGTTACCATTAGTTGATTTTACTTCGAATAAACCATCACCAAGTTCTAATATAGATACATCAAATGTACCGCCACCTAAATCATATACTAATATTTTTTGGTTAACATCCATTTTATCTAAACCATAAGCTAGAGCTGCCGCTGTTGGCTCATTTATTATTCTTTTAACTTCAAGTCCAGCTATTTTTCCTGCGTCTTTTGTTGCTTGTCTTTGGCTATCATTGAAATAAGCAGGTACAGTTATTACAGCTTCTGTAACTGTTTCTCCTAAATAAGCCTCAGCATCAGCTTTTATTTTTTGTAAAATATACGCCGAAATTTCTTGTGGTGTATGTGATTTTCCATCAATATCTACTTTATGATTGGAACCCATTTCTCTTTTAATTGACATTATTGTTTTGTCTGGGTTTGTAATTGCTTGCCTCTTTGCTACTTGACCTACTAATCTTTCTCCATTAGCTTGGAATGAAACTACAGATGGTGTAGTTCTTGCACCCTCTGAATTAGAAATTACTACGGGTTCTCCACCCTCCATAACTGCTACACATGAGTTTGTTGTACCTAAATCTATTCCTATAATTTTTCCCATTATTATTTCCTCCTCATATTCCTTTTAGACCATAACAATTATAATTGTTATAATTCTTATATTTTATTATAATATTTTTTTATAATATTTTTTTTATAATCCAAATCTTTAATTTGCAACTTTAACCATACTATGCCTTAATACCTTGTTATCTTTTTTATAACCTTTTTGGAATACTTCTACTATTTCATTAGTTCCATATTGTTCATCTTCAACATGCATTACTGCATTATGAAGATTTGGGTCAAATTCACCTTCTGAGACTAATTCTTCTACCCCTAATTTAGTAAAGGCATCATTAAATTGTCTTACCGTCATCTCCACACCGACTCTTAGATCTTCCCCAGTTCCTTCAACAGAAAGTGCTCTTTCTAAGTTATCAAGTACTGGCAAAACCTCTTTTAAAACATCGGCGCAAGCATCTGTGTATATACCATGTTTCTCTTTTACTGTTCTTTTTCTAAAGTTCTCATATTCAGCAGATGTCCTTAAATATTTGTCTTTAAAATCATCTAGCTCACTCTGTAATTTAATGTTTTCTTCTTCTAATTTTTTCTTATTTTTTTTCATATCTTTTTCACTTTCTAAAAGTTCTTCAACTTCTTCTACTATTTCAGCTTCTTCTGCAGTTTCCTCTATAGAACCCTCTGTCTCTTCCATAGTGCTTTGACTTTCGCCAGCTTCATCAACTGAGCTTGAAGCCCCATTATTAGGTATTGATGTGTTTTCTTCTTTTAAATCTTCTTTTAAAATTTCCTGATTATTTGTATTCACTAAATCATCCCTCCATTTCTGGCTCAAAGTAAATCTTTTAATTTTAAAATTTATCTATGATCATCATAAATTTGAGCTATATTATCATTTAATTCTTTAACTATCCCAGTTAGTACAGATATAACTTTTCCATAAGGTATTCTTGTTGGTCCTATAACGCCAATAGATCCGAGCGGTATTCCGGACGCGCTATAAACAGCTGTTATAATGCTGCATTCGCGAGCACATTCAACAAAATTTTCTTCACCAATTTTAATTGTAATATTACCTGTAATGTCCCCTACTCCTAGTAAACTATTTATACTCTCTTTATTGTCTACTAAAACTAAGAACTCACGAGCTTTAGTAATATTGTTATATTCTGGGTAGTTAAATATATTTGCAGCACCCTGAATATATACTTCTGAAGTCTCAACACCAGACAAACTATCATATAGAGCTGGAATAATTCCATCAAAAATTTCTTGATAAAATGCTAAATCTCTTTTTAAATTATTAATAACTTCTAAATTTATTTGCTCAATTGTAAGCTTTCTCAATCTAAAATTAAGCATATTGTTAAGTTTTGCAATGCTATCACTACCAATAGGTTTTCTAATCTTAATAACATTATTTTTGATGATACCACTGTCTGTAATAATTACAAACAAAATACTCTCAGCATCTAGATTCATTAGCTGAATATATTTTATACAGCTCTTTTGAACAGATGGTGCCTTAACTATAGATGTAAGATTTGTAAGAAGAGAAAGCATTTGTGTTGCTTGCTTAACGATTTTATCAACCTCATATAAAGCAGCATTAATAAGGTGATTTTTGATCATATATTCTTCCTCATTGGATAATTTCGTAAGTTCCATAAGTCTATCAACATATAATCTATAACCCTTATCTGATGGTTTTCTACCAGATGATGTATGCAACTGTTCTATATATCCCAGCTCTTCGAGGTCTGACATTTCATTTCTTATAGTAGCTGGACTAATACCTAAATCGTACTTTTTAGCTATGGTTCTGGATCCAACAGGCTCACCATTATTTATATAATCTGTAATTATAGCCTGAAGTATTTTAATTTTTCTTTCATCCATTTCCATAATATCACCTCTTTTATTAGCACTCACTACAGTTGAGTGCTAACGAGTATGTATTAAAAATATCATTTGCTAATGTATTTGTCAATAACCTTAATTTTTTAATTTAGCCACTATATGTTGATTATATCGATTTAAATTAAGTATACTACGCTTTCCTTTGATTTTCGTGGTGCTATAATATTAATATCTTTAGACAAAAATTTATGGCAATGCATTTATAGAAGAAATTCTGCCATAATCACATTCGATATTTCAATACCTTCATAAGTTAAAAAAATATTGTTATCATTTTCCTCCATGAATCCATTACTTACATATTTATTTATTACTTCCCTATAAACACTATCTATATCTTTGTCAAATCTTTTCCTAAATTCACTTTTGCTTATGCCTACATTCTTTCTAAGACCCATAAACATAAACTCTTCCATATCATCTTTAAATGAATTCTTTATTTTTTCCACTATTGCACAACAATCAACATTTATTTTCTTAATATATTTTTCTATATTTTCTTCATTTCTATACCTAAACCCATCCCTATATGAATGAGAGGAAGCGCCGCATCCTATATATTCGCCCATTTCCCAATATACTAAATTGTGTCTACATGACTTATTGATTTTTGCAAAATTTGAAATTTCATATTGTATATACCCTTTTCCTCTTAAATATTCTATTGTCTGTGCGTACATAGTTCGTTCTATTTCCTCATCCGGAAGCTTTAATGTGCCTTCTTCAAGCCCTTTATAAAAAGCCGTTCCCTCTTCCACTATTAGACTATAGCAAGATAAGTGTTCTGGATTAAGGTTAGTTACATTCTCTAAAGTCTCTATCCACTGCTTAAGCGTTTGAGACGGAAGTCCAAACATTAAATCTACATTGATATTATCAAAACCTAGATTTCTAGCCATTTGAAAGCTTTGTTTAAAATCTTCAATAGTATGGATTCTACCCAGCTTTTTAAGCAAAGAATCTTGAAAGGCTTGAAGTCCAATGCTGATCCTATTTACTCCTATTTTTTTTAAAAAGTTTAATATTTCCCCTGTAAATGTTCCGGGGTTTCCTTCCACTGTAAACTCTAAATCGTCACACATATCCAATCTATCAATACTTTTCCCTATCATTTCCCAGCCCGCTAAAGATAAATAGGTGGGAGTTCCCCCACCTATAAATATAGTTTTTATTTTTTTATCTCTTATACTATTTATTTCTTTTGCTAGAGCTGCGGCATAATCAAGCATACACTCCTCTTTACCAGCAAATGACGGAAAATCACAATATAAACACTTCTGCTTGCAAAAAGGAATATGTATATACAACGCAACATTCTTCATAGTTTAAGCCTCACTTTATTCCTAATCTACTTTAAGTATAGCCATAAATGCTTCTTGTGGAACTTCTACACTTCCCACTTGTCTCATTCTCTTTTTACCTTCTTTTTGTTTCGATAATAATTTTTTCTTTCTTGAGATATCTCCACCATAACATTTAGCTAAAACATCTTTTCTAAGTGCCTTTACAGTTTCTCTTGCTATTATCTTTGAGTTTATAGATGCTTGTATTGGTATCTCAAACATTTGTCTTGGTATAAGCTCTTTTAGTTTTTCAGCCATAATTCTTCCTCTATGGTAAGCTCTTTCCTCCGGAACAATCATAGACAGCGCATCTACTTTATCTCCTTTAAGTAAAATATCTAGTTTTACGAGCTGAGTCGTGGTATAACCCTTAAATTCATAATCAAAAGATGCATATCCTTTTGTTCTTGATTTTAAGGCATCGAAAAAGTCGTATACTATTTCATTAAGAGGCATGTCATAATTGAGCACTACTCTAGTGGTTTCTATATATTTCATATCAATATATACGCCTCTTTTTTCTTGACACAACTCCATAACTGATCCTAAATATTCTGATGGTGTTATGATAGACGCTTTAACTACTGGCTCTTCCATATAACTAATTTCCGTTGGTTCTGGAAGATTTGTAGGATTTGTTATTTCTATTAATTCTCCATTAGTTTTCATTACTTTATATATAACTGATGGGGCTGTCGTAATGATTTCTATATTAAATTCTCTTTCTATTCTTTCTTGTATTATCTCCATATGAAGAAGGCCTAAGAATCCACATCTAAATCCAAATCCTAAAGCGATAGATGTCTCGGGTTCAAATCCTAGCGCTGCATCATTTAACTGGAGCCTTTCTAGTGCCTCTTTTAATTCTCCATATCTAGCACCATCTACCGGATAAATACCACTAAACACCATAGGCACTGCTGGTTTATATCCCTTAAGCGGCTTAGACGCTGGTCTAGACGCTTCTGTTATTGTATCCCCAACTCGTGCATCCCTAACATTTTTTATAGATGCTGTTATATATCCAACATCCCCAGCACTTAGCTGCGGTACGGTCAGATAATTTGGAACAAATACTCCAACTTCTACTACATCGTATATTTTATTAGTATTCATCAGTTTAATCTTTGTTCCTGCTTTAACAATTCCATCTTTGATTCTTACATAACATACAACACCTTTATAACTATCATATGAAGAATCAAAAATTAAAGCTTTGAGTGGTGCTTCTTCATCTCCACTAGGAGGTGAAATCTTTTTTACTACAGCTTCTAGAACATCTTCTACATTAAGCCCAGTTTTCGCAGAGATTAGAGGAGCATCCTGAGCTTCAATACCTATTACGTCCTCAATTTCCTGAATTATCTCGCTTGGCCTTGCACTAGGAAGATCTATTTTGTTAATAACTGGTGCAATATCTAGGTTGTTGTCCAGAGCAAGATAGCAATTTGCTAAAGTCTGAGCTTGAATCCCTTGTGATGCATCTACTACAAGCACTGCACCTTCACAAGCAGCTAAGCTCCTTGAAACCTCATAGTTAAAATCTACATGTCCCGGAGTATCTATAAGATTGAATATGTATTCTTCTCCATTCTCCCTTTTGTAAACGAGCCTTGCTGGTTGAGATTTAATAGTAATACCTCTTTCTCTTTCGAGGTCCATATTATCAAGTACTTGTTCTTCCATTTCCCTTTTAGTTAAAGTGCCTGTCTTTTCTAATAATCTATCTGCAAGAGTAGACTTGCCGTGATCAATATGTGCAACTATCGAAAAGTTTCTTATGTATTTTTGTCTATTACTCGGCATTAATTTGTACCCCCGTTATTCTATATGAATCAAATCATTTGCTTTAGCTTAACATAAACATACTTATCCTAAAGCATATTAGTTTTATAAATTAAATTATATCATAAATATCTCTAGTTTTGTAAGCGTATTATGATTCTACATTATACTTTATTTCGCTTAATATATGTATTTTTATATTATTTTGAAAAAATACCATTGTATGTACTAATGCATTTTTTTTTCATGTTATCAAATATTTTATTATTCACATAAAAACCATAGTCCTTAGTCTCTATTCTAAAATCGACAGGTTTTAATTTAAAGCCTATTGTAAATTTCGACTTATTTCTCACAAGTTCTGTCTTATTAATATTAACTTTGATGAATCCATAAGTTAAAACAGAAAAAGAAATAAAAATCACAAGAAAATATTTAATTCTACCCTTTTTAAGCATAAAAAGTGCCTCCTTACAATTGCCCTAAATAGATAATAATTATTAATTATTATCTTCTCCTTAGTAAGGATGCACTTTTTAAAATAAATTATTCATTTTTTCCCATTTAATTGTTCTGCCATTATTCTTGATAAATACTTACCAGTATTTTTTACTTCAGAAACAGTATTCCGATCTGCGCCTACTTCAATAAGCAACGCATTATCACTTTTATTTTGACTATAAAAACCAATTCCATAATGATAAGCAAAAATTGGGTCACCTTTTATAAGATTTGGGTATAATTTATTTGATATTCCTATCATGGAATTTATTAATTTCTTTTGTTTTGCGTATCTAGGGTTTTTATCTGTCACTACGAACATAAATTTAGCTACATTTTGCCCATTTATTTTAGTAGTTACTGCATTCTTATTCTGCACACTATCTCTATGTAAATCTATAATTAAATCGAATTTTTCATATTCCTTTAAATACCTGTCTAAAGTAACTCCAGATTTTTTGTAGGCACTATTATAATCTCCTTTATCATGCACAGTTTTATCATGTATAACTGCAATTCCATATTTTTTTTCTAGTTCATCTTTAATTACATCTCCTACAGTGCAAACATTTCTTGTTTGATCTATACTATTTTCAATAGTAGATTTATCATTATCTGATGTGCGATAAGCTTCACAGGTATGCGAATGATATATTAGCACTCTAGGCTTTGCATTATTTAAAGCTTTTTTCAAAGCAGGATTATCAAGGGGTGCTACCAGATTAGAATCTTTATCTTTAGCTTCCGCTTCCGACTTACTTACCTGTTTATCTTCTAATTTAAAGGGATTAGGACTAAATTTTGAATTGCTTACATCAGAGCTAGCGTCATTATTATCCAAAAATGCAACTTCTTTCACTATTATAGATATAGGATTTAAGATATCTACTCCTAACAATGATAATGCTGAAAGTTTCACGCTATTTTCACTGTTAGTATACTGCTGCTCTGTGTTTGAGGACTTAATTACTGCTAATGTATTATTAATAACATTAACATAAAAGTAATTTCTATATTTCCCTTCATTATCCGCCTTGGCACTTTTAGGTAAAATCAGGCTTAATAAAAAAATAATGAGTAATATGAAAACACAAAAAAATATTCTAACATTACTATTTTTTTTAATAGCATATTTTGAAAAATTCGTTTTTTTACTTAGCATATTCTTATATTTACCTTTAATTTCTATACCTTTGTAACTCATCTTTATCCCCCCCGCTTATACAATATATATGAGGGAATATATGAAGTTATTACTAGTTCAAATACTTATTTATGTCCTCTAAGTCTAATGCTGGTTGTAGCGCTATATTAATACCATTTGCAATAATTTTAGAAACTGAATTTATAACCATATCAATTTCTTTTGGTGTAACTACAAGGTTACCAACATATGGATTTAATATTTCAGCAATCATCTTTTGTTTTTCTACCTTATCAATTGACTTAAGCATATTGTAAAATTCTTTGCCTTCATTTGCGGATTTAATCATTTCATCAAGTACTAAATCAATGGTATCATTCGCTAGTGTTGCCGCATCAACTACTGTTGGAATCCCAATAGCAATAACTGGCACGCCTAAGGTTTTTTCACTTATTTCCATCCTCCGATTCCCAATTCCAGCTCCTGGAGAAATTCCAGTAGTCCCTATTTGTATAGTTCTGTTGACCCTATCCATTTTTCTAGAAGCCAATGCATCAATGCAAATAACTAAATTAGGTTTGATTTTCTCCACTATGCCGCGGATTATTTCACCAGTTTCCATACCAGTTATTCCTAGTACTCCAGGGGATATGGCACATACTGGCCTTATACCTTCATCTATAGAGTCGGGTACTAATTGTTTTAAATGCCTAGTCACCATTATTTTTGAAATAACTTTTGGTCCTACAGCATCAGGAGTAACGTTCCAATTACCGAGTCCAACCACGAGCGCTGTCATACTATCCTCTAATTTTATTAGCGGAGCGAGCACCTCTCCCATTACAACGCTTACTCTGTCCATAGCATCACCATCATAGTGAACAAATTCAGGAATATCAATAGTTATATATGTACCTTTTGGTTTTCCCATCATTTCTTCGCCAATATCACTTACTATTTTTACATTAGTAATTTTAATATCGCCCTTGCTATACTCTTCTACATCAACACCTGGCATCTCACCATTGTTTTCTGCTTTGTATATTTCTTTAGCTTCAACAGCTAAATCCGTTCTTACACTTATCATAATTTCACCTCAACTATATTTTTAATATTAGCTTTTCCTAATAGCCCTTTCCTATCCCTTCAAAATTTTTTTTTAGGCTTTTCACTTATTTAAAATGCGCCTTATATTAAAAATTATATATATAGATTAAATTACACTTGAAGTGATTAAATTTTAATGCTATAATATCAGTTGAATAATTAAAAAGATTCGTACGCAGTTTTACCCAAGACTGCTGACATGTTATTAAATACGAGGGTGGTGAAATTAAATGGCAAATATTCAATCAGCAAAAAAAAGAATTAGAGTTACTGCAGTTAAAACACAAAGAAACACAATGATTAAATCTGCTTTAAAAACTAAGGTAAAGAAATTTGAGACAGCTGTCGTTACTGGCAATGTTGAAGAAGCTAAAGTTACATATGCAAGCGTGGTTAAAGCTTTAGATATGGCTGTAACAAAAGGAATACTTCACATAAACAAAGCGGCAAGAAGAAAATCTAGACTAGCAGCTAAGTTAAACGCTTTAAGTTTAACAGCATAATAAAAAACCGGTGATTTACACCGGTTTTTTGTTTTTTTGTATAAGATATTTAAAGTAATAACAACTCAAAAGTAGACACGCTTAGAAATGATATTAAATCGTCATCTACGAAGCTATAATGTTACATAACAGTTTTTATCATAAAAACTTCAATATTAAGCTTATCATCAGTAGACGCACTTTTTAAGATTTTTTCTGTATCGACACATAGTTCAATATTTCTCTTTAGTGCCTTTATTGTAAACTTCATACTCTGCGAGATCATTTTTTCACAAATATACGGATGAAGCTTTAATTCGCTCGCCAAAATTTCTTTTGTTTTCCCGCTATCAATGCCTAATTTAAGATTAAATAAAAGATTGAATTGTCGTCCTAGCATAAATAAGATAAGTGGTATCTTCTCTCCTTTGTATATAAGTTCATTTAAAACGTCTAGAGCTTTCTTAATATTTTTCTGAGACAAATAATCAACTAAATTAAAAATATCATTTTCACTCTTTTGAGGCATCATCTCCAAAATATCTTCTTTAGTAATTTCTCTTCCCTGCGTAAATGAAACTAATTTCTCTATTTCATTTAATATTATATCCATGTTATTGTCTACCTGGCTACAGAATAAAGTAAGTTCTGATCTCCCAATTTTCGTTCCAGCGTTTTCAAATAAATTCTTGCACTTTTTTTGAAGCGATTCCCCCCTTAATTTATCAACTTTTATGACACATGATTTTTTATCTAGTTTTTTTATTTTATTGCTTGGTTTTTCTCTGTCACTTAAAAACACATAATATATGACTAAAATGCAATGTGGTGAAGGATTTTTCAAATATTCGCCTAGCATAGCGAAATTTTTGCTTTTTATATCTCCCGAATTTTTACTTCCACCACTATCATCTAAAAATGAAGCCCTGTATACAACCACAACCTTTTTATCACTCATAAACGGCATGGTTTCACAAGCATCTATAATTGTCTCAAAATCAATTTTGCTACCATCAAATTTCGAGTAATTCAAATCCATGAAATCCTTACTTAATACATTATCGGTTATAAATTCAACATGATTTTTTATTAGTTTTTCATCCGATCCGCAAAATATATAACAATTATCTAGTTCATGTTTCTTGATTTTTTTCTCAAGCTCTGTAAAGTTAATCAAAATATTTCCTCCAACCCCTGTGAAAATTTTAATGTTCTGTTTCCTATAATTACATATTTATTTATTATTGTACCTGGTAATGTGTATGTTTCATCCTTTTTTAGCTTTACAATACATTTAAATGGTATAATTTCTTCACCGATATTATTAGATAATGCACTATCATTAAATACCGCCCTATCGGGTTCTACATTTGTGTTTTTCACAAAACACACTTGTGCTTCTAATTTATTACCATTACTAATTAGCCTAATTGCATATCTCTGTGAAAGTCTGATAGTTGAATCTCCCGTGTAACCCTTAAAAACTTTATCTACCTTCACAGGCACTTTTAAATCCTTCACATTAATATTGCCTGTGGTCACCGCAATTGTAGTTTTTTTATATTGTAATAAAACTATATCATTCTTATTTATATTTATATAGCTAATCTCGGGAAAAACCTTATAATTTTGAAAAGCAAAAATAAAAACAATGCAAATTGGAACATACTTAAATTGCCCATAACCTTTTTTAATTCCAACATAGCACAGATATAGTCCAAATACAACTAAACTCTCTAAATAAGAGAAGTATATTATTTCTGGTAATAATATACCTAGCATTTTTTGAATAAATTCTATAATCATTAAAACAGTATATAGTCCGTAGTTTACTAAATTGAACAATTGATAAATTGGGCTAAGTACTAAACCCATATTCCCCAGCACCACAACTATCGTATAGAATGGCAATAACAATAAGTTACTAAAAAGGAATCCTAAACTAAAAGTTTTAAGGGCTCCAATTGCATAAGGCATAGAAAATATTTGGGAACTTAGACTTAAACTAAAAGATTCGTTTAAAGCAGATGGTAATTTGTATAGCACCTTTTTCATTTTCTTATTATATACTATAATTCCCAGAACACAAAGGAATGAGAGCATAAAGCCTATATCAAGAATATAAAAAGGTCTAATTATTAATAGTATAATTGCCGCTAGGCTAAGAGAAGATAAGCTATCATATTTTTTATAAACCATACTTGATATTTTCAATATAAAAATCATTATAAATGCTCTTATTGTAGAGGCTTGACCTCCCGTAAATATCATATATCCAAAAGAAAATAATAAAGCTATTTTATAACCCATAATAATTTCTAAAGCTTTATATACTATTGACATGTGTAGTCCTGATACACTTATAACATGACTGATACCTAATTTTTTAAAATCTTCTTTTTGCGTTTTTTCTATGTATCCACTGTCTCCAAAACATACTGCCATAACTAAAGCAGATTTTTCTTTTCCTAATACTTCTGAAAATTTTTCATATAAGCCTCTTCTAAAACTTTCAATTTTCGATATTAAATCTTCATTACAAATCTTATAATTTTTAACTGTATATGTTCCAACGATGCCTCTTTCATACACTGCCAATTTTCGAAAATTACCATTTATCCAAAAACTTCTTCCCTGCGTTAACTCAAAGATATCGCCTTCCAAAACAATTTTTTTATTATCATATTTCGCAGTGCAATAATATGTACTTTTTTCTGAAATCCTCACTTTTAACTTTTGCTTACTTGGCAGATTAGTATTAAAATAAGAATAATAATTTATAGTTCCAATAATAAAAAAGCAAACTACTATATAAAAAAACTTTTTATCTATAGTAAAAAACATTATAGCTAAAAAGGATGCAGCTATAACTGCACCTAAAATAGGATTATTTATTAAAATCAAACAAGTAAGGCATCCCATCAATATTGTTATTGCATAATACACTAAAGGTCTAACCATAATAAACTATTCTACTTGAAAATTTATCTATTAAAAAGAACATATAAATTTGTTCCATATTTTTTTGTTTCCTTATAATGTAAGCATTATTAAAAATATACTTTCAAGCATTTTCACACCTCCACAACCTTTATTTTGTCCAATAAATATTCATACTAATCAGCTTGTTCTTATTTATTTGAATAGATTAGTATAGTATAAATATACTTTTTAATAGTAAATAGAAGACTTTAGAATAAATATCTAAAGTCTCCTTAATTTTAAATGCTTAATTTAGTTTTTTTATACTAACATTCAAAACCCTTATAACAATTTTAGAAATCGCATCTATTACGGTTTCTTCTATGATGTCTCTTATTGCAATTTATTACAACAGTATTGCAACAACAATCATCTCTGTCACAATCATTCCTGCCACAATCATCAGCTAGTAATAATAATATTATCCACCAACAACACATATATATTCCCCCCCTCTCCGAAGGCAAATATTTTTGTTTAAAATCATTTTTCCTAAGTTTCTGCCATTAATGCTTCTTTTGTTGTTATATAATATTATGCTTACTACAAAAAGGTTCCACTTAAATCATCTTCGAAGCTGAAATGTCATTAACGATAAAAAAATAACAGAATTTTTCATCTGTTATTTCAACAATTACTTCACCTTATTAATTTGTTATTTTTAGACTCTCCAATTTGAATTTCTCCATCTGAATAAATATACATTCCTTGCCCTTCTCTTTCATCATTTTGCCACTGCCCAATATATTTTTCTCCCTGGGCCCAAGTATGAATTCCTTCTCCATGCCTAAGTCCATTCTTTAAGTCACCTACATATGTGTCTCCATCTGGCCATGTACAAATACCTTGACCACATTTTTCACCATTTTCCCAAAATCCTATGTATTTTTCACCATCAGGCCATGTATATATTCCATATCCATGTTTTTCATCATTACTCCACTCTCCTATATATTTTTCTCCACCTGAAAAAGCCAGTGTACCTTGGCCATGCATTTGATCATTTTTCCAAAGGCCTACATATTTACTTCCATCGCTATAACTAAAAGTGCCCTCGCCATGTTTCTTACCATCAACTCTTCCTCCTTCATAGGTTCCCCCATGAATATGTTGTGTTTTTGCAATTATAACATTATTTATTCTAATTTTATTTAAATTAGCTTTACTTAATTTTATGTTTTTCATATTCAAATCGCTCCTTTACTTATGTACTTATAATAATGCATATGCATTATCTTCTATATACTATACCATATTCTTTTTAAAATTATGCAATAATTTTCTACAAAACAAAACCTATAGGAATTAATTCCTATAGGTAATTTTTCTTAGATAATATTATCTTTGAAATCCTCTATTGTTTTGTTGTTTTTTAGCTCTTCTACAATCAGGACATCTTTGTGGTTCATTTTCGAATCCTTTTTCTTTATAAAATTCCTGTTCACCCTCAGTGAATACGAATTCTTGTGAACAATCTTTACATACTATAGTCTTATCAGCCATTTAAACATTTCTCCTTTTTAATTATATTAAGATTTAAGATCTGATTTACTTTATATGCCTAAAAAGGTAATGTTTTAATCATATCAAATATCTTGTTGTTGTTGATTTTGCAATCCCAACTCATTAAGAATAACATATATTTTGTTAATATGCAATGTTTTTTTAACACTTTTTAAAATACTAAATATTTATTGACTAGCATTTCGAGCTATTGTTAAATTAATTGTTCCCTTAACAAAATCGATAGCTTGCAGTTTACTATGCCCCTTATGTTTTATTTCCTGCTCTTCTTTTATTGCTATTGCTTTATATGGATATTCTTTCTCATTGTTTTCTACAACTTCTATTACGTAACCCCTATATTCTTCCATACTCCACCTCTTATTATTTATTTAAAATTTTGTTCATAATTATATATTTCACATATATTATTTGAAACTAAACAGTAATTTTTTTAAAACTTCCTTAACATTAACATTTGTTCGTAAAATTTAAATCTAGTTATAATTTTTCTTTTTTATCCTCCTATTCTAATGTCATTATAACACATTTTGAATAATTTGAATATTCTTTTATTAATATTATTATTCAACTTCTAACGACATTCACCTTCGCAGAAGATTATCTAATCCTCCTTTCTATGTTTCTTTTTTACTACTTTAAGTCTAAAAAAGTCTTCTCTTTCTTTTTCTTCTAAAACTTCTGTAACAAATTTGACCATTTCCTTAAATTTAGGGATTTGTATATTTTGAAGTGCATTTGCTCTCTTTTGAGTTTTTTTTATTTCCATGGCTAATCTGTAGACAGCATTTTCTACTTCTGCCAGCTCATAGGTTAAATATTTCACGTTATTAAACTCTTTCATAGACTCATCAATAGCCGCACTGCTTCTATAAAATCCATACTTTGGTTCTATTTCTTTTCTTTCAAAAATAATTTTAGGAACTTCTACACCCATAACACTTTTAAATAAAATTTTATAGTCTTTAGCTTCGCCTATGGTCATAGCTACGTCTTCTATTTCTATTATTCCTGAATTTATATTTGCAGATTCTAGCGCTTTATATGCCTTTGAAAAAGTTATATTTACCTCATCTTGAAGTTCGCGCGCCTTAGATACATAAGACATCATTTCTCTTATAAGTACATTTCTCTTTTTATCTAATAGTTCAAAGCCTTTTTCAGAAAAGTCCAAGGAATTTTTAGCAGCCATTAATGTAGATTTAGTTGGTGCAAATGTTTCCATATTACTCCACCACTATTTTATAATATTTTTCTAAAATCTTAGGTGAAACCCTATCCAACTCATTACTCGGCAATATGCTAAGAACTTCCCAAGCTAAATCTAAAGTTTCTGTCATATCTCTATTTTCATCATACTCCTGTTTTAAAAACTTTTCTTCAAATGCTCTACCAAAATCCATATATATCTTATCTATTTCTGAAAGCTCATCTTCTCCTATAACTTGAGCTAGTGCTATTACATCCTGAACCCTAGAGTAGGCTGCAAATATTTGATTTGATACATCTCCATGATCTTCCCTTGTAAAGCCTTCGCCAATGCCATCTTTCATAAGTCTCGACAGGGAAGGAAGGATGTTTACTGGCGGATAAAAGCCTCTTTGCTCTATTCCGCGACTTAAAACAATTTGCCCTTCGGTTATGAACCCTGTAAGATCTGGTACTGGATGCGTTATGTCATCATTAGGCATAGTTAATATAGGTATTTGTGTTATACTACCCTTTCTCCCTTTCATCATTCCAGCCCTCTCATACAGTGACGCTAGATCCGAATATAAATATCCTGGATAACCTTTTCTACTTGGAACTTCTTCTTTTAAGGAAGAAAGTTCTCTTAACGCTTCACAATAATTAGTCATATCTGTAAGTATTACAAGTACATGCATGTCCTCTTCAAATGCTAAGTATTCTGCAGCAGTCAATGCACATCTTGGAGTTATTATTCTCTCAACAATAGGATCGTCTGCTAGATTTGTAAACATAACCACCTTTTCAAGCACACCCGCTTCTTCAAAACTTTTCTTAAAGAAGTTAGAATCATCATACTTTATGCCCATAGCTCCAAATACTATACAAAATTTTTCATCAACCTCATCAGAAATTTTTGCTTGCCTTACAATTTGTGCTGCCAGTTCATTATGCGCCATACCATTTCCAGAAAATATAGGAAGCTTTTGCCCTCTTATTAATGTAGCAAGACAGTCTATAGATGATATTCCTGTTTGTATATAGTTTCTAGGGTATTTTCTAGCTACAGGATTCATAGGCCTTCCATTTATATCGTATTTTTTTGAAGAATAAACTTCGCCACCATTATCTCTTGGATCGCCTATCCCGTTAAATTCTCTTCCCAATATATCCTTTGTAAGAGCTATTTTAAAAGATTCCCCTCTGAAATGAACTGATGTATTGTTGACAGACATACCAGTTGTGGTTTCAAAAACTTGTATTATAGCCTTGTCTTTATAAATTTGAACAACCTTCCCTTTTTTGTTATACTTTCCATCCACCACTATATCAACAATTTCATCATATGCTACATCTTCAACACTGGAAAGTATAATTAAAGGCCCTTGAATTTTATTTAACATTAAATATTCTTTTTTCATATTGGACCTCCCTGCTGGTCTCTATAATGTAGATAATAATCATTATCTATATTTTTCTATAATTCCATCAAAATAATTCACTAATTCACTTTCTAAATCATCTATTATCGAAAGCTCATCATTGGGTACATTGTATTTCATTTTATAAAGCTTTTCCATTAATTCTTTGTTTATTATAACAGAAATTGGTATTCCAAATTTCACAGCCCTGCTTGCATTATCATAAAACGATTCTATAACTTTAAGCATTTTATATTGTTTGTTTAAAGGTGCATAAGTATCTACAGTATTATAGGCATTTTGTTGCAAAAATGATATTTTAAGGCATTTCGAAACCTCTATAATCAACCTTTGCGCGTCCGGCAGCACATCTTCACCTACCAATTTAACTATCTCCAGAAGCTTATTTTCTTCATATAAAAGTTTAAGCATCTTTGCTCTTAAGTCCATTACGTCTCCCGCCACGTTTTCCTCATACCACTCCTTTAAAAGTGATAAATAGCCACTATAACTAGCTAACCAGTTTATTGCTGGATAGTGCCTTGCATAAGCTAATTTTTTATCAAGTCCTAAAAAAACAGAAACGAATCTTTTAGTATTTTGAGTAACAGGTTCTGAGAAATCTCCTCCCGCAGGCGACACTGCCCCAATTACAGTAACAGAACCCTCTGTATTATTTAAGTTTTCTACATAACCCGCTCTTTCATAAAACTCTGCAATTCTTGATGGGAGATAGGCTGGATAACCTTCCTCAGCAGGCATCTCTTCAAGTCTTCCAGAGATTTCACGTAAGGCTTCTGCCCATCTCGAAGTAGAATCCGCCATTATAGCAACGTGATATCCCATATCCCTAAAATATTCCGCTATAGTTATTCCTGTATAAATACTTGCTTCTCTTGCAGCTACGGGCATGTTTGATGTATTAGCTATAAGCACAGTCCTATTCATAAGTGGTAAATCCGTTCTAGGATCTATAAGTTTCGGGAACTCTTCTAGAACTTCTGTCATTTCATTTCCTCTTTCTCCGCAACCAATGTACACTATAATATCTGCATCAGACCACTTTGCAAGCTGATGTTGGGTTATAGTCTTTCCAGTACCGAACCCCCCAGGGATAGCGCAAGTTCCTCCTTTAGCCAAAGGGAAGAATATATCTATTATTCTTTGGCCCGTGATAAGTGGTTTAAAAATAGTTTTTTTATCTTTTACCGGTCTTGGCGTTCTGCAAGGCCAATATTGATAAAGTTTAAGTTCATAATTTTCCGCGCCTTGCTTTAATTTTGCTACTGTGGTTTCTATATTGTATTTTCCATTTTCGCATGCCCAGGTTACAGTTCCAAAAACCCCTGGAGGAACCATTATCTTATGCATAATGGATGCAGTTTCTTGAACGTTTGCGTATATTTGTCCTTCTTTTAATTCATCTCCAAGCTTTACGATAATGTCTACATCCCAAAGTTTTTCTTCATCAAGAGAAATGAGCCCTATACCCTCTGGTAAAAATCCATAAGACATTTCATTTATCTTTTCTAGTGGCCTCTCAATTCCATCAAATATATTTCCGAGTATTCCTGGCCCTAATTTAAGAGAAAGAGGACTCCCAGTAGAAATTACAGGTTCACCTATCTTAAGACCGCTAGTTTCTTCATAAACCTGAATAGTTGCAAAGTCTTCTTCTATTATTATTATTTCACCTATAAGCTTCCTCGCGCCTACCATAACCATTTCTCTCATTTTGAAGCCCTTCATGTGTTCAGCTTTTATAACTGGACCATTTACTCCGATTATGTTTCCTACCATGTTATTCCTCCCCTTTTTAGGCCAGCATTTCCATAACTCTAACACCAATTGTTTCTTTACTATCTTGTAATGCAGCATATATACTATTATTTATAATAAATGTTCCTTCAAAATCTTTTAGTATATGTCCACCTATAAAGTCTTCTTCTGAAATTTTCACTTCAAAATTATGATCACAATACTCCTTTAGTATAAGTCCAATTTCACTTTGAAATTTTTCGTAATCCCTTTTTAGTACTATAATATAGTAGTTTCCTTTATCCATCGCATTTAAAGTCTTTTTAAGGTTACTTATGAAATACGGTTTATATTCCTCACAACTAACAAATTGTACAAGCTTTACCCGAACATTTTCTAGAGCATCACTAATCAACTTATCCTTAAGGAACAACACTTCTCTTTGTTTATTAAGCCTTTCTTTTGCTACTATTCCATTTGCTTTAATATTAGTTTTTTTTGTAACTTCCCTTTGGATGCTCCGTCTAAGCTCTTCTATCTTTTCTTTTTCTATATTGATTTTTTTTTCAGCCTCAAAACTGAATGTTTCTAATTTTTCTTCTTTTTCTTTATTTACCTTGTCATATATTATCTTAGAAAATAAATTTATCTTATCTTCAATTGTGGTCATAACTAACCCTCCTGCGAATTCTTATGCTCCTATTATACTTGTATAATTATTATATCTTAATCCCTATAGCCTCTTTAACGTATCTTAATATAGAGTCACTACCACGATTCCAGCCGTGCCTATCTGGAATTTCCACCAAAAGGGGTCTTTCTCTTGATAATTTTATGACGCTTACCTCGTCTGGTATTAAAAGAGCAATTTTCTCTGTTATTATTATTATTCCTATTCCCTGATTTTTTTTTAATTCTTTTATTTTTTCTAATATTTTTTCTTTTTCATGAAGAACAATGCCTTCTATTCCTGCCATTTTCATCCCTACAAAAGTATCCACATTATCACTTATTAAATAACTTGTCATAATCCTCTCTCCTAAAAAATTATAATTTCGAAAGTATCATTATTGATATAATAAGTCCGTATATAGCAATACCTTCTCCAAGGCCAACAAAGATAAGCGTTTTTCCTAGTATCTTAGGATCTTCTGATACCGCACCTAATGCTGAAGAACCAACTGCCCCTACAGCATAGCCTGCGCCAATAGTTGCAAGTCCTGTGGAAAGCCCAGCTGCTAAATACCCAAGTCCAGCAGCCGGGTTCACTGCAACTGTTCCCGCTGCGCGTGCTACGCTTGGAATATTCACGATCAAAGCTCCCATCATAACTGGTATAAATACACCTAAATTTATTTTTAGCGCTTTTTTTACCTTTTTCCTCCCCAAAACATCTATTTTACTTTGAGAAACGACTCCATACGTAATAGTAACTATAACAACACAAAATGTTAACATTAATAAAATAGTCATAATTCTTATTCCTCCTTCTAATATCTAGTGCATTAACTTCCATTAACTTTTCACACAGAATACATATTTATATATATGTTACTTAATTTCAATCTGCACAGGTTCAAAAGCAATCCCTGCCCCTTCATAATACTTACTGAATAATTCATAATACTCAAGTCTTAACCCTTGTATAAATACGATTAACCCTTCAAGGCATATAATTATTACATTTCCAATTATTAATATTAGCACTGAAGCAAATCCACTCTTAGTCATAGAAGCCATAGCAGAAAATGCAACAAACAAACCCACATGATTTAATGCAAATGCACCTACTCTTATGAATGAAAGTGTATTAGAAAACATAGATAACAATGTTTCTATTACCTCAAAACCTGATTCTATAAAATAATCCTTAGTTCCAGATTCAAATAATATTTTTTTACCTTTAATAATATTCGCAAGCGGCTCCTTTAGTAATATCAGTAATAAAAAGAAAAGAAAATATATCATCCAAATAGCTTTCGGTAATAATGGCTTTTTATAGATTATAGATACTATTAGTATTAAAGCTCCAATATAGAACATAAAACCTGCTAGTCCTTCTTTTCCAAAAAGTCCACGTTCTATATCTTTCCTTCTTAAACTATTAGTAATCCCTAATATAAAGCCTAAAATTAAGAAACCACATCCAAATATTATAGCTCCAATTAACATATCGTTAATATCTTCCATCGGTCTAATTAGCAATGCATTAATTACTCTTTCAGAACCAAATACACTCCCATATAGAAATCCAAATATTATAGAACTTACCCCCAGGGTTTCAAAAATCCCGCCTATATTACTTCTACCTGACTTACTTTTCAGCATAACTCCTGCTAAAAGCAATACTAATCCTTGTCCTGCATCACCAAACATAGCACCAAACATTAGAGTATAAGTTATTGCCAAAAACCTAGTAGGATCGATTTCATCATAGCTAGGAACACCATACATGAAAAGCAAACTCTCAAATGGTTTAAACAATTTGTTGTTTATAAGCATTGTTGGTGGAGTTATAGCTTTATTAGTTCTCTCATTAGGCTCTTTTTTAATAATCAATATTCTATCATCAAAACTCAAAAGTAACTTATCAATGCTCTCCATAAAACTTTTAGGTATCCAACCAGAAAGATAAAAAAATTCATTTGTGCACGCCGCACTCTTTTTAATTTCTCCAGACTTTTGCTCCAATTCATAACTATTTTCTATATTTTTTATAGTTTTGTAATTTTCCTTTAGAAAATCACTAAGTTCCATTTTAATTTTCGTTGTAGATTCTTGCACTTGATATATTTCCGCACGAACAACCACCGCCACGTCCCTTGGAATGCCTATGTAATGATTAGGCACTAGAATTCTTTCGCAATTTGCCGATTTAAAAATTCTTTCCGTTTCTGTTAGCAAAAGCATTGGAGTAAATGCTATAAATGTAACAAAATCTTTTTCCTTATAGACAGTTTCTATTACTGATGGAATATTTTCATAATTGGCTTTTAGTTTAACCATGTTTTGCTCTGGCACTTTATATAAATCCATTTGGAAATTTTTCATATCAGTAATCTCTTCCATAGGAATAGATACATCATTTAAAAATCCTAAGGCCTCATATGTGTTTTTAAGGTATTGCTCCTTTTGTTTTAAATCCTCAAATTCTTTGTTTAAACCCATATATTTATCATATACTTCCGCTAGCTTATTCTCTATGGTATCAAAATCAAAAATCATCTCTTTAATATATTCGCAACTTATATCAACAGTATTTTGAGCCTTTGCAAGCTTTTCAACATGTTTTAAACTTATATTATATTCTTTATCATATAAGTAAGGTCTTATATAGTTTACATCCATTAAAGCCTCTATATTGCCCTCTGAAGTTTTTAATACAAAATCTGACGAGTTTATTTCTTGCAAAGCACTTACTGGCTGCATGCAGCCTTCTAGTGCTAATAATTTAGTTAATTTATCAAAATCGGACATTTCACCTACTAAATTAACCATATGCATTTTTTCTATAGACACAAAATCACCTCCTGCTTTTTTCTGGGGTAGATAAGCATTTATAATGTGACAGAAACATAATTTATACCTTCATTCATATCCATATCGTATCTTTTTTGTTCTACTATAGATATAATATCTTTTATTTCAATCCTATAAAACGCAAGATAACTCATAGCCATGCTAATATTTGTTTTATTCTCTCTAAGATTTTTTTTGAAATATTTTTTTTGAAATTCACGTTGTCGTTTTTCAATGGAATTAAAATCATCTTTTTCATATATCTTTGCATATGGTGTTTTTTCTATTATATTATAAAATTCTTCCATATTATTTATATAACAAAGCTTTCTAATATTTTCCTTTGAAAGCTTATACCCATTATATATGGTGTAGTTAAACAGCTCCTCAGAAGGTATATTGTAAAAAATCTTTCCTCTATATATCCATCCTAAATTTAAAAGATCTGCTTCCAATCCTAATATACTGTGTACCACTTCTTTATTCTCATTGTCCAAATGCTTGAGTTCGCGTCGTACAGACATAAAATAAACAAAATCAAGTTCTGTTTCAATTCTAAACAAACCTTTTTCACTGATGCCCCTAGCTAAATTTTTTAGACTTTTATAATATATGCTCCCTTTTAGTCCATCTATTACCTCTTCTGTATTTTTTAAGGCTAATAAATAATCATAATTTATTGTATTTAAAGAACTTCTTGCAATTAGCTTGTTTTCTATTTCGTCGCAACGTAGGCCTAAATATTTGCCTCTAATAATTATTTTTAAATCTTCTATTTCCCATCTTACAAAAAAAACTTTTATAAGCTTCCTGTATTCACCATCAAAATAATTTATAAATTTGCTATAAATACTTGTATAGTATCTATTTAAAATAATCTCTAAATTACCCCTATGTATTTTCTCTAAGTTGTATTCTCCTAAAAGCTCCCCATAGCTCGTATCCTCTTTTAATACTTTAACAGTACTTTTAAAATCTTTACACTTTAGTAATTTCAAATATTGATCTCCGCTTATCATCTTTCCCATCATTGCCTTTACTTTAGAATTAATAGCACTAAACTTAACAATACTTCCCATATATTCCCACCCCTATGATAGCGTTAAATACTTCATCTACTATTTTTAATTTATTGTTTTGATATTTTTTATTAATATTTTTTAATACTTTTTCTTTTTCTTTTCTTATGATTTCAGCTTTAAACTCCGCCTCCATCATCTTTTCATTACTTATAGTATTCTTAATGTTTTTAGATTCTTCTTGAAAGCTAACCTTCATATCCTTTATTATATTTTCAAATTCATCTTGTTTTTCTTTTAACATTTCATCAATGCCCTTCCTATAGCTTTCAGCATCTTTGTCTATACTCATTATTTTATTAGTTATAAATTCCAAAACATCACCCCCAATATTTATAAATAATACTTATTTTTATATTTTCTCATAATTTGGAATGTTGACTATATTCTCATTATATTACCTTTAATGCATAATGTCGAAAGCGATTTTGGGCATAATATAAGCCTTCGATAAGGGATCTGAGCTTTATTACAATATATACCATACAAAGCTAACGCTACCTATGTTTATCTCTTGCCCCCTACATAAAAACCATGACAGTTTCTTAGATAATTTTTCTTTATATTACCTAATGTATGTAGTATACTTATATATTATGGCTAAATACGCTAATGAAGGAGGATATTTATGAAAGATAACATAAAAGAAATTGAAGATAGCATATTAAACTATCTGTATGAAAATAGAACCGCATCCCCACAAAGCATCGCAAAAATAAAACTTGCGCTTAATCTAGGTAATGGTAAAGGTGATATTAGGGTTTTGAAATCTTCTCTTGAATCTTTAATGAAAAAAAGGCTTATAACTAAACAAGCGGTTAGAGGAAATTATAAAATTGAACTTACCGGAATAGAATTTATTGAAGAGAATTTTAAAAAAGAGTTATAAACTCTTTTTTTTATGGAATACAATATAAAAAGCGGCTCAGATAGCATAAAACTATGTATCTAAGCCGCAATATGTCTATTTAATTATGAAACATGTGTAAATTGAATTCATTCGTCGTATTAGCACTACAACATAGTTTTAACTCGGCAGGCACACTATCACCTACCCCCATGTATGTTATTAATTTTAGCATATTTCACCGATATATTCAATATCAATGTGCATAATCTTGTCGAATTGTTTAATCCTACACTCCATGCTTTAAATCTCCCTCGTTCATCTGTATATTGTATCCTTAGTTCATATAAATATACAAATATCCCATATAAACTTTATTAGTTTAACGACATTTCAGCGACCCAGGAGATGATTTAATTACTTTATGTCTATCTTATCTATAAATTTGCTTAAGGTCTTTTCTCCAATACCGCCCACTTTTGTTATCTCTTCTACAGACTTAAATCCTCCATTTTGCTGCCTATATTCGATTATAACATCAGCTTTAGCATCCCCTATTCCTGTAAGAGTCTTTAGTTCTTCTTTGCTAGCAGTGTTTATGTTAATAATAGCGCCCTTTTCAGTGCTACCCGAGTTTGAAGTCGCAGAATCGTTAGAATTGCTCTTTAGAGTAGTATTCAGGGGCGTTTGTGTTTTGTTTACCTCACCCTTTTTACAAATCACAATACAATCTTCATCATTTAGTTTTGCAGAAAGATTTGTCGCATCAAGGTCTGCATCACTAGTTCCCCCACCTGCTAGTTTTATAAGATCGGTAACTCTACTTCCTTTTTTTATATCATAAACACCAGGATCTTTTACAGCACCTTTTATATCCACTTTTATATTACTATCTTCTACTTTTGCATTACTACCTTCTACTTTTGCATTACTACCTTCTACTTTTGCATTACTACCTTCTACTTTTGCATTACTACCTTCTACTTTATTTGATCCAGCTGCAATAACGCCCTCTGCATCTTTTTTTTCTGAAGTTTTATCAGTTTCTACAAATATATCCTTATAATCCGAAGCATTAACATTTCCTTTTGGACTTGACAATTTGTAGCCAGCAATTATAAATGCAATACTTATGCATAAAATAACTATAGAACCAATTATTTTCTCTTTATTTTTCATAATATCTCCTCGTTAACCTCCTAGAGCACAGGACACTTGCTAATTATTTTGCCATCCTATATAAAATTATTGACAAGTTTACGTAAATACTATCGCTAAGAAAGATTTTTTTTGATATACTATAAATGTTGAAAAACTTGGAGGTAACCTATGAAAAAATTAATCACAATAGCACTTGCATCATTTTTTTTATTTTTTAATACGGCCCCAACAGTTAAAGCACTATTAAAACCGCCAGTGGTGTCTGCTGATAGTGTGGTTTTAATGGATGCCACTACTGGTAAACTACTTTATGAGAAAAATAAAGATTCTGCTTACCCACCAGCTTCTACCACAAAGATAATGACTATACTTCTCGTCTTAGAAAACTCTAATTTAAACGATGTGGTAACTGTAAGTAAAAACGCAGAGATGACTGATGGTTCAAAAATATATCTCCTTAAAGACGAAAAAGTTTCTGTAAAAGAATTGTTATACGGATTAATATTAGCCTCTGCTAATGACTGTGCCGTAGCTTTAGCAGAACATATAAGTGGTTCCACAGGAAAATTTGCAAAGCTTATGAATGAAAAGGCAGAATCTCTAGGTTGTAAAAACACTAATTTTGTCAATCCAAATGGGCTATATGACGTAAATCATAAAACTTCAGCCTATGATTTATCCCTAATTATGCAAGAGCTAACTAAGCATCCCGAGTACAATATGATTTCAACAACGCCTTCATATAAAATGGCAGCAACAAATAAATCCAAGGAAAACCGTCCTCTTTGGAATGAGAATAGACTAATACAAAAGAATGACCCACACTACTATAAAGGCTGTGAAGGTGGAAAAACAGGATATACTATCCAATCACAGCATTCCTTTATTGCCGTAGCTAGTAGAAATGGTCAAAAGCTTATAGTATCTCTTGTACATGACTCTGAAAAGACATTTTTTCCAGACAGTAAAAAATTATTGGATTATGGCTTTGATAATTTTGAACTCTATAAACAATTTAATAAGAATGATAAAGTATCAAATTTAACTTTAGATGACGGTACGAATGTTCCGCTACTTGCTTCAACTGATCTTTATATTGTTAAATCTAAAAATCCAACTTTAACTCCAACTATTAAAACTGAGGAAAAAAAAATAGGCCTTTCGCCAATTAAGAAAGGTGTTCTAATAAGTAATGCTACAATTACTTATGGTAAAGATTCTTATTCTTTAGATTTGACTAGTGGAATAGATTATGCTAAAAAGCACGTTCAAACCCCTTCACTCTCAACAAACACAATAAATGCACTAAAATATCTTGCACTTGCTTTAGCACTATTGTTATTTGTTATAATATCAAAAAAAAGGAAAATAGGAAAAAGGAGAAACATAATAGAGTATATTCCCAGACACTTTAAATAGTAAAACATAACATATAAAAAAGCACCAAGTATAAACTAGATTAATAGTTTATACTTGGTGCTTTTTTATATGTCACTTTCAGTTTTAAGTTTACTTACCAAATTCGCTATATCATCTGGAAGTTTTGATTTAAGTATAAGCTTCTCACCAGTTCTTGGATGCGGAATAATTAATTTATAAGCGTGAAGTGCCTGCCTATCAATATAGTGGCTTTCGCACTCTCCATAAAGGCTATCTCCATAAAGTGGATGACCGATATGACTTAAATGAACACGAATTTGATGTGTTCTACCAGTTTCCAAAGTTACTTTTAACAAATCACCATTTTCAAAAGAATCAATAACTTCATAATGAGTTATACTTCTTTGTCCATCTGCCCAAACTTCTCTCCTTGCACTTTCTTCATCGGGGTTTCCAATAGGCAAATCAATAGTACCTGTCTTATTTTCCATATTGCCATGTACAACAGCCATATAACTCTTCTCGAAAGTTTTGCTATGCATGTCGCTTTCCTGCATATCTCTTACCTGCAAATCACTGCTATGCATATCTCTAGCTAATGCCATATGTGAAAATTGATTTTTTGCAATTATTATAAGACCTGAAGTATCCCTGTCTAATCTACTTACGAGTCTAACAATGCATTTTTCATCTCTTTCCTTAAAATAATACAAAACTCCATTGGCAAGAGTACCACTGGGATAACCCCGAGTTGGGTGAACTACTATTCCCGGGCTCTTATTTACAACAATAAGGTCTATATCATCATATACCACGTCTATATCCATCTTCTCAGGCTCAATATTTTGATGTTCGTCTTTTTTCATATCAATTTCTATTTTATCCTCTGAATTTATTCTAAGATTCAACTTAGCTACTTGATTGTTTACCCTTATTTTCCCACTAAGCCCTGAGCTTTTTATAAATCTGCCAGATAAATTTTCTGTGTACTTTAAATAATCTCTTATCTTTACGTCAACGATGTTTGCTCCAACTACATATGTTAATTTATCATTACTCAATGGCAATTACTCCCATTTCAACTATTGCATCCTTAAGAAACTTTCCTACCTGAACGCAATCTCTAGCCATTAACTTTGTGCTAATAATATATTTTCCCATTTTTTCTTCCCCTCATAATTAAATAGTATTGGTAAGTTAAATCATCTCCTTGGTGGCTGAAATCTTCTTTGAAAATTATTAATGCATTAATTTATGATCTTTACCTAAGAAAACTATTATATCGAATTTTTCATCACTGGAGGATAAAAATTCAATATTGTCTATTTTAAAATCTTTTTCTAAATCATTTTTCATGTCTTTATTACCATTATATACTAAAATTTTGGTTTTACTAGTAGATTTACCATTTCCTGTTACCGCTTTATTATAGCCGTTTTCTACAAGATATGTTGAAAAGTCACTAGCGAGTCCTGGTGTTTTAGTCCCATTAATCACCTTTATTTTAAGTTTTGACTTATCAATATTCTGTACCTGGCTGCCCTCTAATTTTGAAATAATCTCTTTATTTTGAGCTTTATTATATACTACATATGATACACCATGTACGCTCTTTAAATCGCCCTTAATGGTATCCATGGAGAGCTTATCACTACCAATGGTTGCAAATATGTATCCATATTTAAGTATATCATTAGCATCCATATTAGTTTCTACAGAACTTTTTATTGCTGATAAAATGCTTGGAATCTTAATTACTGTAATAGGACTTTTTACTTTCTTCATAACTTTAGAAATAAACATATGCTGATTTTCTATTCTTCCTAAGTCACCATTTTCAAAACCACTACCATCGGAATTTTTTCTCCACCTAAAAAATTCCTCAGCTTTTTTACCATCCAAATGAACATTCGTCCCCTTTTCAAAATGAATGCTTAAATCTTGATCAGGATCTTTATAATCCATTTTCCTTGTTATGTCAATATTTACTCCACCAATAGCATCAATTAGTTTATTAAATCCTTTATAGTCAATTTTGCCATAGTAGTCAATTTGAACACCTAATAACTTTTGTACAGCAGCAACTGCATAATCCACGCCACCAATAGCATGGGCAGCATTAATTTTTTGATTTTTACCATTTATCGTAACTAAAGTATCTCTGGGGATAGAAACCAAATTAACTTTTTTATCATTTGCATTATAATGTGCTAATATCATTGTGTCTGTCCTCTTTGGATCGTCAGCATTTGTAGCACCTGGAGTACCCACATCTACGCCCATAACCAGTATATTGCAAGATTTCCCATCTTTCTTAATCTTTTCTATATCATCCTTATTTAATTCCGATGCTAATCCTTTTTGGGTTAAATCTAATGCACTATTATTAAAGCTATTTAAGTAGAAATAAAGATAACCAAAAATTAACACAAGCACTGTCACCACTAAAGTACTGATAACAATTGCAAATCTTTTATAATTTACTATTTTTCTCTTTTTTTTATTATCACTCATACTCTCACCTACTATATTTACTTAATAAATAATTTCTTGCTTCTATTGTATCCGTATGCAATAATCCCTTTTGACCTATAACATATTTTATAGTATTGTCAAAAGATTTTATGACTGCTGCATCTAAATCAATATTACTTAAGCTTCTTAGTTCTTCTACCCCATCAAATTTTCTTAATGGCTCAATATAATCTGCAATATAAATTATTTTCTCTAAAAGGCTCATGCTTTTTCTACCAGTAGTGTGATAACGAATAGCATTTAAAATATCCTCGTCGTAAATCCCCATTACTTCTCTAGCTAGTATACTTCCAACTAATCCGTGCAAAATTGGTGGGTTCTTTAGGTATATTTCATCTAATTGTATTTCATGTTCTATAGCCAGTTTTATAAGCTCCTCATCAGTCTTATTCTTAACACAATCATGTATTAAGCCTGCAATTCGTGCTTTTTCTACATTTTCTCCATAAATAACTGCTAGCGTTACTGCAGTTTCACTAACGTTTAAACTATGTCTTAATCTACTTTCTTTTAAACTTAATTTCAAATAATGGAGCATTTCTTTCTCATTCCACATTTAAATCCCCCTATTTATATAACTGAAGATTATCAATTATTACCTCTACACCCTTAGGAAGAAGATAATCAACATTTCTACCTTTTTTTATACCACCTCTAATGTTCGTTGAAGATATGTCTATAATTGGCATATTAAGAAAAATCACTTTACCATTGAACTTTTGTTCTACATGATTTTTCTGCTTTAACAATTCTTCCACTGTAAATCCTGCTCTACCATAAACCACCAACTTACAACTTTTGAGTATTCTATCTACATTTTTCCAATTATCTAAATCCATTAGGCTGTCTCCACCAATTAAAAAATACCACTCTATATTAGTTTGCGATTCACTAAAAAGTTCAAGTGTTTCATAAGTATAGCTATTCTCTTTTTTATTAATTTCATAATCGCTTATTTCAAAGTGGCTTTCGTGCTCTATTGCCTTTTTAACTAAATCATATCTAATTTGAGCATCTGTTATTTTTTTATTAATTTTATTCGGTGGATTCCCTGCTGGCATAAATAAAATCTTGTCTAAATGTAAATTGTATAATGCTTCATAGGCAATATGAACATGCCCTATGTGAATTGGATCAAAGGTTCCTCCAAAAATAGCCTTTTTCACTGTAACACCTTCTTTATAGTATAATAAGGTACCTTCTGTAAAATAATAACACATTTTCTAATTTATATAAAGGAAAAAGCATGTAAAATTACATGCTTTTATGGTAATTCAATTTTAGGCTTTTTTAATGACCTTTTGTACAATACGCATTTACTACCAATACTTTGTATTCCTTCAGCATTTATAGCCGTGCAAATTATATCTGATGCTTCTCTAGCAGTTATTCCACTATTGTTTAAAATTTTAATTTTAACAAGCTCTCTAGATTCTAATATGTCTTCTATCTGTTTTAAAAAATTTTCTTCTATTCCAGCTTTTCCAACCTGAAATACAGGTTGTAATGGATTTGCAAGAGTTCTCAAATAACTTCTTTGTTTACTTGTAATCATAATATCCTCCTAGTTACATTCTTATAAGATAAGAATTATCGCTCATTATCTTTTATAATAAGAATTCAAATTCAAACTTTTGTAGTCTTACTAAATCACCGTCTTGAATTCCTTTTGCAACTAATGCGTCAAATACTCCCTTATTCTTTAACACTTTGTGGAAATATTTAAGAGAATCCGGTTCATTTATATTAACAGCACTTAACAATCTTTCAACAAAACTTCCTTCAACAACAAAAGTTCCTTCTTCATCAACCTCAACAGTGTAGGTGAATCTCTTTTCTTCTATTATGAATTTATCTTCATCATTTATTATTAGTTCCGTAACTGGGATAGTAGTTAACATTCTAGCCGCTTCTTTCATAAGTGCATCCACACCTTGATTTGTAGCTGCAGATATTTTAAATATCTTACTATCATCATATCCCAGTTCATTTAATTTCTTCTTAAAGTTTTCAAATACTTCATCATCAAACAGCAAATCACTCTTATTAGCGGCTATTATCTGAGGTCTATCCCATAACTTAACGCTGTATTTTCTAAGTTCTTCATTTATTTTTACAAAGTCTTCTACAGCATCTCTACCTTCAATTCCTGAAATGTCAACCACATGAATAAGCATTCTAGTTCTTTCAATATGTCTTAAAAAACCTATTCCAAGACCTACTCCTTCAGCTGCACCTTCAATTATTCCTGGTATATCAGCAATAACAAAATTCTGTGCACCCTTAACACTTACTACTCCTAAATTCGGTTTTAAAGTTGTAAAGTGATAATTAGCAATTTTAGGTCTTGCTTTTGATACTACTGAAAGCAATGTTGACTTGCCTACATTTGGAAAACCTAATAATCCAACATCAGCTAAGCTCTTAAGTTCAAGCTTAATCCATCTTTCTTCTCCTGGCATTCCTGGTTCAGCAAAGTTTGGCGCTTGCCTTGTAGGTGTACAAAATTTAACATTACCTTTTCCGCCTTGTCCAGCTTTGCAAACTCTATAACTATCACCATCATGAGCTAAATCATACATTATTTTTTCTGTTTCCATGTCACGCACAATAGTCCCCATTGGAACTTTAACATACAGATCCTCTCCAGCTTTTCCATAACACTTAGAACCAGAACCGTTTACTCCATTTTTTGCTACGAATTTTCTTGCATATGAAAAATCTAATAGGGTAGTCATACTAGGATCAACTACTAATATTACGTCTCCACCGTCTCCACCGTCTCCACCATCTGGTCCACCCAGTGGTATATATTTCTCTGTTCTAAACGAAACGGCTCCACTGCCACCATTTCCTGATTTAACAAAAATCCTGGCTGTATCAATAAACATATATTTCACCTTACCTTAGCTCATTTTCTATTTTGTTTAATTTTAATTTATTAGCCCAGCGCCGCAGGTGATAACATCACTTATGGTACTGAATATTAATCTATAAGCTATATTATTATCAAAAACACATTTATAAATTCTTAAATCATCTATTTCTGTTTCTATTTGTTGCCATTCATCCATCCAACTCATTTCGTCAGACATAGCTTCATTATTAGTAATCAGTAAACTTTCACCTAATTCATCTTCGAATATATAAATATATACAAATTTCTGATTAGTAACTTCTAGTTCCATAAATATAGTGTTAAGTAAATCGCCTTTTTTATTATATCCAATTTCAAAAATTTTACTTTTAAAATTGCTAATTTCGATGTTTATTTCTACTTTTACTTCATTTTGCCATAGTTTTTTAATATTATTCTCAAGGCATAGTGAAAATCCATTATCTTGTAATCTATAAATTTCACTGATAATTTCATTTTCCTTGGATAACCTATCTATGTATTTCAAAGCATCTTTCGGTCGCCTCGTTTGCAAATATCCAGATATAACTTGCAGATCATTCATAAAATCATGTCTTTGTTTTCTAATTAAGTTTATAAAACTTTCTAAATCACTCATTACTATCCTCCAAAAGAGAATTTTAAAAAAGCACCCTTTAAGGGTGCCTTAAATTATTCAGCAATACACGTTTCTACATCAACAGGATAAACACTTGCTTTTTTCTTCATTTTGCCCATTCTTTCGAATTTTACAACTCCATCAATTTTAGCAAAAAGAGTGTCATCTCCACCTATTCCAACATTGTTTCCTGGATGGATTTTTGTTCCTCTTTGTCTTACTAAAATATTGCCTGAAAGAACAAATTGTCCATCTGCACGTTTAGTCCCAAGTCTCTTAGATTCACTATCTCTACCGTTTCTTGAGCTACCTACTCCTTTTTTATGAGCAAATAACTGAAGGTTCATAACTAACATTGTACTACACCTCCTCTGTTTCTACTTTTATATATTCACCATAAGTAATTTCTATACTTTTAAGTCCAAGTATCATTGTTTCAAGTAAAACTTGACATCTTTCGATATCTTTTAGGGTTTGATCTTTTAAATCTAAATTCAAAAATCCATCCTCTATATCATACTTCACCTTAATTTTTAGAACTTTCTCAATCCCAATAATTGTAGTTTGAGAAATTGCTGAAATAGCAGCACAAATTAAATCTACATCTAATTCTGCTTCTTTAGGCTGAGCATGACCTTTTATTTTAAAAGAAACTATTTTACCTTTTCTTCGAACAAATTCAACTTTAACCATAACTAAGCTTCTATCTTCTCGATTTGAATTTTAGTATATGCTTGTCTGTGTCCTTGTTTCTTTCTGTAATCTAACTTTCTCTTAAATTTGAAAACTATAATTTTCTTAGCTTTTCCTTGTGCTAATACTTTAGCAACAACTTTAGCTCCTTCTACTACAGGTTTTCCAACTATTAAGCCTTCTTCCTTGCCTACTGCAAGAATTTCATTTAATTCAATGGTTGTTTCAACTTCAGCATCCAATTTTTCAACGAATAAAACGTCTCCTTCTTGAACTCTATATTGCTTTCCACCAGTAACTAAAACTGCGTACATAAAATACACCTCCTTGATCCAGTCTCGCCATCCCAGGTACATACCTTTATGTAAAATAAGCAAGTATGTTTATAACCTTACGTGTGCGGTCTACAAATGACATTCTAACATATATCCAAATGTTTGTAAAGTGTATTTACCCATATATCTTCTGTGTTTGCAAATTTCTTATTTGATTTGCGAAAATTAGCGATTCTACTTTGAATTTTTCTAAATGGGGAATAAAATTCACATAAATTTTATTATCTAACGCTCCTATTTGACGTGCAAATTCTAAAACATCCTCCATAATATCCTTTTTGTAAATTCCGTCAATTTCAATATATATATCTTTAATGCCCTGTTCCTTATGTATCTTAAAAATTTCATTTTTAATTAAAAATTGAATATAGGCTAGCTTAACCCTGCTACTCTTCCCACCGCAATGCTTGCAAGGTTCCTCAATAAACTCGTATATAGACTTTCCGCGCCTCCGTCTTGCAATTTGAACCAAATTTAGCTCAGTAAATGGATAAATTACAGTCTTGTTTTTATCATCCGCAAATCCTGCTTCTAAAACGTCTAATATAATTTTTCTCACTTCTAAATCCTCAATATCAATAAAATCTATTATAATGATTCCGCTTAGATTTCGAAGTCTAATTTGTCTTGCAATTTCTGTCGCCGCCTCAATATTGGTGCTTTGTGCAGTTTTTCGAAGTGATCGACTCTTTGTATTCTTCCCAGAATTAATATCAATTACATACATTGCCTCAGTTTTATCAATTACAATATTTCCTCCACATTTTAGTGGAATCCTATGATTGCGAAGACTGAGTATTTCTTTTTCTATTCCGTAATAATCCAGTAACATTCTGCTTTCACTATGAAATTCAACTTTTACATTGATGTCCGATCGTTTTTCTGTAAATTTCTTCGTATACTGAAAATCACTTTCATTATTCAATACTATTTTAAAAGTGTTTTTATCTAAAATATCACGTAGAGTTCTGTTTAAAGCTCCAGCATCACTAAATAGCAAAATAGGATTTCTTGAATACTTCGCTCTGTTTATAACGGCCTTATATATTTCATATAATTCACGAACTTCATCGTTTAGGGTATCAATGTCTACATCAAAGGCATTAGTCCTAATCATTACCCCTATATCCTCTGGCTTGTTAAGTTGATTTGCCACCATAGTTTCAAAAGTTCTATTATTTATTTTTTTAGAAAAGCTTATGTCTTTATTCATATTTACAAGCACGCAGTAAATACCTGCAATGCCGAAAGCACTAGTAACTTTAGCTCCCTTTTTATCGATCTCTTCTTTTAAGACTTCAACTATAATCTCATCGCCTTTTTTTATCTTGGTATTCTTAAACTTTTCATCAAGATACATATAGCAGTCTTTGCCCTTCCCAATATCTATAAAAGCACATTTAATTGCTGGAACAATATTTTTTACGACTCCCTGATATATTTCTCCTGGAATAGGGCCACTATCCTCTTCTTCTATGAAGCATTCCTTTAATTTGTTATTTTCCTTTATAGCTATTCTTAAAAATTCTTCTTGCCTTTCAATATATATTTCTTTCACTTTAATCCACTCCTATTTTACTAATTTTTGAAAAGCTCGCTAAGAGTGACTAATTTATCATCTTTATATGCATACATTTCTTCCCGCTCTATATCAACAAAAGCTTCTTTATTAATAGACTCTATATTTTCCTTCAAATAGTCTGCTAATAACCGAGCTGATAAATTAGCACGACTTCCACAAGCAATAAGTGCTGAAATACAAATTACTGAGCTATCTACTTCATATTCAAATTTATGCACTAATGGTTTTATATTAATCATTTTTTCTCCGCTTTTACTCATCTTAACGATGTTCCATTCGCCTGCACTACAAATACTCTGCAATGTTTTTAGTGCATCCTCTCCACCCGTGCATTTTAGTTTAATTGTATATTTAGCAGCATCAATAATCGCCATAGCTTGAGCTTTCTTTTTTCCCTCAACTGGAATAACTTTTACCACATCTAAAATTTCAATTCCACGTGGCGTATTTTCATTCATTTTATCCATAATATATTTTTCTTCTAACTCACTGTTTAACACTACATCCATGTATTCCCCCTCAGAATGTACCCCTACAGACAATGGTTGTGCAATAGATACCGCCATGTGAGGATTAAAGCCTTTTGAATATTCTATTGGAAGAACTGACCTTTTAATAATTTTTTGGAGGGTTCTCATTAAATCTAAATGAGCAACAAATTTAATTTCACTGCCTTTAGTATACTTAATTAAATAACGCACCGTTGAAACACGTCCCTTCTTTAAAATTAACATTAACGCCGCATTCCGTGCAGCCTAACATGCAATTTTGAGTTAATTCTACTTTTTTTGCTTTTTCATTTTCGAGTATTAGATACTCTTTATTAACACCAATATCTATAAAATCCCAAGGAAGTATTTCATCATAACTTCTTTCGCGATAAGCATAAAATTCTCCTAAAACGCCACATTCATCCATTGCTTCTTTCCATATTTCAAAATTAAAATACTCAGACCAACCATCAAATTTCGCACCCTTTTCAAATGCCTTAATTATAACATCACAAATTCTTCTGTCTCCTCTAGCAATTACCGCTTCTAGAAACGAAACTACAGATTCATGATAATTATAAATAACCGCCTTACTTGTTATAGCATACTTAACTGCTTTTATTTTTTCAACTACCGCATCCATTGTTGCTTGCGGCGCCCATTGGAATGGAGTAAATGGTTTTGGTACAAATATAGCGGAACTTGAAGTAACCCTTAATCCTCTTTTTCGTGTTTCCTTAGGGATTTTAAAGTATTCTGCTACAACTTTATCCGAAAGCTCTGCAATGCCTCGTACATCATCCATAGTTTCATAAGGAAGCCCAACCATGAAATAAAGCTTTATAGTTGACCACCCTGAAGCAAAAACGCTGCTGGCAGCTTCTAATATTTGTTCCTCTGTAACTCCCTTATTTATAATGTCGCGCATTCTTTGGGTTCCAGCTTCCGGTGCAAAAGTTATACCAGTTTTTTTAACCTTTTGTATTTCCTTAATTAAATCTACAGAGAAAGAATTTATCCTAATTGAAGGCAGAGATACACTCACGTGGTCTTCCTTATGTTTTTCAATTAGCGTCGTTATAAGGTTTCGTATATCTGAATAATCACATATGCTTAAAGAACTTAAAGATATTTCTCTATACCCTGTGCTCTTTAATAATTTATCTGCAGCATCGATAATGTTAGCTGTACTCTTTTCTCTAACTGGTCTATATATCATGCCCGCTTGGCAAAATCTACATCCATTAGTGCATCCCCTAAATGTCTCGAGTATTACCCTATCATGTACTATTTCAGTATACGGAACTACGATTTTATCTGGAAAAGCAACTTCATTAAGATCTGTTACGAATCTTTTCTTAACGATTTTAGGAACATCATCATATTTAGGCTTAAATTCCTTGATAGTGTTATCTTCATTATAGGACACCTCATATAAGGAAGGCACATATATTCCTCTTATCTTAGATATTTCTCTTAGGAATTCTTTTTTACGACCTTTGTACTTTTTGTAAATATCTAACACATCATTCATTATTTCTTCGCCTTCGCCAATCTCAAAGAAATCCACTATATCGTGAAGAGGTTCAGGATTATAAGCACATGGTCCCCCAGCCATAACTATGGGTTCATCTTCACCTCTCTCTGAAGCTCTTATAGTAATACCCGACATATCTAACATGTTGAGTATATTAGTGTAGCTCATCTCATATTGCAGAGTAAACCCTAAAATATCAAATTCCTTTAAAGAATCTTTGCTCTCAAGAGCATACAAAGAAATATTATTTTCTCTCATTTGTTTTTCCATATCTGGCCAAGGAGCAAACGCTCTTTCGCAATAAGTGTCGCTTCTTTCGTTTAATACATGATAAAGTATTCTACTACCTAAATGTGACATTCCCACTTCATACACATCAGGAAAGCAAAAAGCAAATCTTATATCAATTTTTTCTAAATCTTTATAACAACAATTAAGTTCTCCACCTATGTATCTAGCAGGCTTTTCGACCTTAAATAAGATATCATCTGAAATTTTATTCATAGAAATCACTCCTCGTTTTTTCTCTAGGCTAGATAATAGTTATCCTTTGTATCTGCCATAGACACATTACATTATTTTATTCTAACACATGAGCGTTAAATCTCAAAATGAAAAATATCTTAAAGTAAAACACCCAACCTTTAATAGGCTTTGTTTTACTTTAAGATATCTTATTATACATTATTTTTTAATTTTTTAATGTCAATGTACTCACTTAGGCTTATATTACCATAGGCTTTTATTGCCTCAATTATTTCTTCTTCATACAACGTATCTAGCAATGTCATATTTTCATCTAGTATTGTAAACAAATTGTACTTATTCTTATCAATTATTCCTAGTACCGATAATAAATTTTTTTCACAAAAAACAGATATACTTTTATTCTCTACATATCCTCTCTTTATAAATCTATGTTTCTTCCTAATAATATAACCCATAATCAAATATACTATCCTTTCCTTTTCTTTAATCGAAGATATTAAAATAAATATAGAAATTAAGCCTAAATTAAAGTTGCTTTTATTTGCTGCTACACTTACAAAATATATAAACATGAAAATACTTCCAAGAATCATACTAACCCTAATAGAAATTTCATTTGCCCTTCTATATATAGTCTTAATATTAAGTATATCCCTAAGCACCCTTCCTCCATCCAGTGGAAAGGCTGGTATAAGATTAAAAATGCCTAAAGCTAAATTGCTTTTATAAATTAAATGCAAATAAGGTCTATTAAATAATATAAATAAAATATAAAAAATAACTGCTAATAATAAGTTTAATAAGGGACCCGATAAAGAAATTATTAAATCCTCTTTAGCACTTGCTTCATCTAAATCTTTCACCTTAAGTACGGCTCCTACAGGAAGAATTTCGATATCAAAGCCTGAAAATCCTAAAATTCTAGCAGTTAAATAATGCATCATCTCATGGATGAATACAAAAGCAAAAGCTATTACTAATTCTCCTTTAAATCCTAATATTATTAACAAAATAATATACGGTATAAATAACTTACTTATTCTTATCAATTAATCCCCCAAAGCAATTGCTGAACTGTCATTAAATCATCTCCTGCGGAGCTGCAATATTAACGACTTCAGAAGGAGATCTATATTCCCACTAAAGTTTCTTTTTTGCTATAGTATGGACCTCCTACTTATAGAAGCGGCCGGCTTCCCTTCTGAACTGTCATTAAACCATCAAAAATTAATATCTTTACTATTTATTCCATCCCCACTTGAAATTTTGCTTTTAACCTTCTCTATGAAATTCACTGTAACAGATTCTACATCTTTAAATTTAACGCCCTTCGCTTTATCTATTAATGTACCATAATCATACTCTTTGTTTATTGCTTGCTTAGAATAATTATAAACATATTGAGTTTTAGGTGTAACTACTACTTTTAAGCATAATACAAAAATAAACAATACTAGTACACCAATCAATTCCCTGGTTAATCTTTTTATATAAAAATTAGGCATTCCACTTTGTTTGTTATTTTCACTATGAAAACTATTTGCGCTTCTATGCCTTTTTGCCAAATTATTATAATAGCTTTGATACTGCGTATTATAATTACCCATTTTATCCCCCTCTAACAATCTTTTACTATTTATATATATTTAATTTCTACCATTTATATTACATATTATAAGAAAAAAGTATATATTATATCATCTTAAACAAAATAAGCACTGCAAACTATGCAGCGCTTACTCGATTATGTTGTTCTATTTACGATTTTTTAAACTTCTCATTAAAACTTCAGCTGTACCTAAATTTGTGGCAAGTGGAACACAATGTACATCACATAATCTAAGAAGTGCTGAAATATCTGGTTCATGAGGTTGAGGGGTTAGTGGATCCCTTAAAAAAATTATCATATCCAATTCTTCTTGTGCAAGCTTTGCACCTATTTGCTGGTCACCGCCAAGTGGTCCTGATAAAAACCTAGTAACATCAAGTCCCACTTGTTCACTTATTAATTTTCCTGTTGTCCCTGTTCCGTATAAATCATGTTTTTCTAAAACATCCTTGTACCTTGTTGCAAAGTCAATCATATCAGCCTTTTTTTTATCATGGGCTACTAGTGCTATTCTCATATCTATTCCCCCTCATGATTTATTGAATATTATCAAAAATTTATTTTTTTCCTTCTCATACCTACATTAAGCACTAATCCTAATGATATAAAAGTTGTTAAAAGTGAGCTCCCACCATAACTCATAAATGGTAGAGTTATTCCTGTAATAGGCATAAGTCCCATTGTCATTCCCATATTTTGCATTATTGAAAATAATAAATTCGAAATAAATCCCACACACAACACAGTGCCAAAAATATCTTTCGATTCTTTTGCAATTTTTACTAACCTGCATATAAGTAGTCCATATAATAATAATAATACTAATGCACCAATAAGTCCCCATTCTTCTGCTAAGACGGCAAAAATAAAATCCGTCTGATTTTCTGGAACAGAGCTAAACTGCACTCCTTTTCCAAACCCTCTTCCTAGTATTCCTCCCGAGCCTATAGCGAGTCTTGCTTGAATAAGCTGATGACCATACCCTTGTGCAAATTGCTCAGGATGCAAGAATGAAGTGAGTCTTCCTTTCCAATAAGTTTTCATAATTGGAGAATTCCATACACCTACAACTATAAGCAATATTGAAGTCATTCCTCCAATTATCACTTTGTAATTTAGTCCAATACAATAAAATATCCCTAGTACTATAAAAAAGCTTACCATAGTCATTCCCATATCCGGTTGAATAATAATTAATAACATTGGCACTGCCACATAAAATGCTAACTCCAACAAATTTTTAGGATCATTAATTCGCCCTTCCATTTCATCTAATTTCTTAGCCAGCATTATTATCATGCCAATCTTAGCAAATTCTGAAGGTTGCAGGGTGCCTATGCCTATATTTATCCAAGATCTTGCACCATTTACAACAGTTCCAAAAACATCACCATATATTAACAATGCAACGCCTGCCCAATATATTATAACGGCATAATTTTCTATTAACATATAATCAAAGACCAAAAGAACATACATCACAGCAATACTTACTATCAACCATATAATTTGCATTTTAACTAACTTAGTTCCATAATTCTTCACTGTAGCACTATAAATATTTATGCATCCAAAAATCACAATAGAAATTGCTACTATAATCACACTATAATCCAATTCTCTTAACAGTTTTTTATTAAGTCTTAGGTTTTGTAAAATTTTCATGGTTTAACCTACCTCCATCTCAAATATGATTATATCATATTAATAAAAAAAAGCTATGCATAAGTTGTTAATTATACAAAGCCTTTGCTAACTTATCTCTTTATTTTTTTAATAGGTATATTTGCAATTAGTGCTGGTGAATTTCCTTCATATTCTTCCGTTGTTGTTAATCTAACCTCAATTTCCCCCGTTTCTATTTCGGCGTATTTTGAAATTACCTTTAGTATGTCGGCCTTAATCATTTCTAGAAAATTAGGTGAAAAGTCCGCTCTATCATGTATTAAAATCAGCTTTAATCTATCACTTGCAATATCCTTTGAAAAAATTTTATTAGAAAACATTTTAAATAAATTCATTAATGCCCTACCCCCTATATCCCTTTAAATATTCTTTTTAGAGAAGCAAAGAATCCTGTCCCACTACATGATGATCCATCTAGTGAAGCATATGATACTTCCTCTCCCATTATTCGCCTTGCTATGTTTTTAAAAGCTAGACCCGCCAAAGACTTTTCATCAAGAACGATTGGTTCCCCTTTGTTTGTTGAAATAGTAACCTTCCTATCATCTGGAACGACGCCTATTAATTTAATGGCCAAACATTCTATAATATCATCTACAGATAACATATCCCCATTTTTTGTCATTTCATAGTTCATTCTGTTTATTATAACCTCATGTCTATCTATACCCTTAGAATCTAATTTTCCTATTACCCTATCTGCATCTCTAACTGAAGTAAGTTCAGGATTAACCACTATAATAGCTCTATCAGCTCCTACTATAGCATTTTCAAAGCCTTGCTCAATACCTGCAGGACAGTCTATAATAACGTAATCAAAGTTTTCTTTTAATTCCTTTACTACTAAAAGCATATCCTTTATATCAATGTCATTCTTGTCTCTTGTTTGAGCTGTTGGTAACAAATATAAATTGTTAAACCTTTTATCTTTTATTAGGGCTTGCTTTAACCTGCATTTTTTTTCAATAACATCTACTAATGTAAATACTACTCTATTCTCAAGTCCCATTAAAACATCTAGGTTTCGAAGTCCTGTATCTCCATCAATAACTACTACTTTTTTGTCCATAGATGCGATAGCTGTTCCAATATTTGCTGTGGTAGTTGTCTTACCTACCCCACCCTTACCCGAAGTTATAACTATAGATTCTCCCATGTGCATTACCTCCATTATATATATTTATTTGCTAAATACGGTTCCACAATGATATTGCCATTTTTAATTTTTGCCACCTCCGGATATAGAGGCTTTACTTCATCCTCAGGGGACCTCGTTACTATGCTTCCTATCTGAAGTATTTGAGGTTGCAACTTAACTGCCGCAATTATAGCTTTTTCATTACCATTAGTACCCGCATGTACAACCCCTCTTAAAGTACCAATAACAATTATATTTCCTGCTGCATATATTTCAGCTCCTGGGTTAACATCACCAACTATAACTACATTACCAGGATAATTTATACTTTGTCCGCTTCTTATAGTTTTCCTCAAAAACTTAGTTTTCCCCTCATAAATTCCAGTAAACACTTTTCCTACGGAATCTTCTTGCTCCTGAAAAATACAATCACTAATTAAAAATTCATCAAATAATATTTCCTTTAATTTTATACTTTCCCTTTCATTTATGTATTTAAGTTCAGTAGTAATTTTCAAAGTGCTACCTTTGTAAAATTTCCTCCCTTGTGATAGCTTATCAATTAAAGACTCTAGCATGTCATCAAAATCACTGAAATGATTCATATTTATAACTACATTTAATCCCTCTTTATTTCCCTTAATGATTATTTTATCTGTAACCATAATTTTAACCTCCTAGTTCTCATCTGGTGTACGTAACTTTTAAATAAATAATCGTTTTGCTCCATAATTGAACTTAAGCTATTATTTCAACATATTAACAGTAAATTCCTGCTTAATTTCAATATAAATATATTTTTTTATTTTTTCACCATGCTTTTACAATTAAATAAACTCTAACAAACAAATTTGTCAGAGTTTATTTAAAGTTCTAATTTATTTATAATTTAGATTTTTTTACTAATCGTGACCATTTCCATTAGTAGTATTATTTAAATCTATATTACTAGTTCCCTTATCTGGATCAACCATAAATTTATATTTAGGATCTTTTTTAAGTAATTCTGCTTTAAAATATTGCTCATAAACTGCTTTAGCAACTGGAGTAACATAACCACCATGACCTCCATCAAAAACCACTGCGCAAACAGCTATTTCAGGTTTGTCATAGGGAGCAAACCCAATATAATATCCGAAGGAAGTCCTTCCGAGAGCTGTTTGAGTAACCTCATTAAAAGTAGCGGAACCTGTCTTCCCTCCATTTTGTATAGGAAAATCTTTAAATACCCCATATGCTGTACCTTGAGGATCACTAGTAACTTCTAACATACCCTCTTTAATTATATTAGTTGTATTCTCACTTATACCAGTTTTTTCTAAAACTACAGGCTTAGTTTGCTTAATTACATTTCCATCCGCATCTAAAGTTTTATCAACCAAATGCAGTTCATATCTATTTCCTCCATTTACCAGGGTAGATACATAATTTGCTAACTGCAGTGGGGTAAAAGAATCAAACCCCTGACCTATAGCTGCATAGTATGCATTAGCTGCAGTATTAATTTCAGTATTACAATCACTTATTTCTGAATTTATAGTTTCAGACATTGCTTTGATATCTTTATCTGTATAATTATTACCTTTTAATGCTGAGGAACCTTCAATGAGCTCCTTTATCATATTTGAATTAATAGAATCTACCTTGTCTTTTTTCATTTTTTCCTTAATTATAGCAAGATACTTACGTTTGTTTTCATTTTCTTTTTTTATTTCATCTATTTCTTTAGTAGTGCCACTTTCAGCTTTTGGTTCAATATCAAGAGGTTTAAATTTTACTCCTCCATTATTTATTCCGCTTTGTAAAAGTTTCACTAGATTACTTATATGAATATTAGCTAATATTTCTTTACTAGATTCATAATTATATACCTGTCCAAAGTTTTCTGGAATCTCTATACCTGTAGCAGGTTTTTTATTACTGTTCGGATCTATTCCAAGACCAAATTTCCATGCATATTTTGCTAGTAAGTCTAATCCAGCTTTGTTTTCACCAGCCTTTTCAAAAAGTTTATCAGCCACATCATAAAAGTAAAAATTACAAGATTCTCTCATTGCCTTTTGAATATTTACCATTCCATGCCCATAACCATGCTCGTTATATATCCAACATGCAGCTGTAACGCTTTCATAACGGTGATTGTATGGTCCATTATCATTTACTTGACTATCCTTGGTTATAACGCCTTCATCTAGCCCAGCAATAGCTGTCACTGGTTTAAATGTGGAACCAGGTGGTATTAGAGATTTAGTTGCATAATTGAAAGTTGCTTTGGGGAAAATATCATTATTATCCTTCCTAATTGTAGTATTCCCTTTTACACTTTTATCTATCGGGAACATATAATCAAGTACTATTTTCTCTCTTTCTTCTTTGGATTTTGACATATCACTATCGGTTAGTACCCCTTTAATATCTGCAAGCCCTCTTTTTTTAATATAATCTAGTCCAATTTTCTCTGTGACTGGGCCTAACAACTCATCATATTGAGCACTAGTTAACCCTTGCCTAAACATATTAGGATCATACCCAGGTCTACTTGCAAGTGCTAATATCTTGCCCGTCTTAACTTCAATTACCACCGCCGCGCCTCTGGTTGCATTTGTTGTATCAACAGCTTGAGATATGTCCTTCCCTTTTTTTTGTAGATGGAGCATCACAGCATCTAAAGATTTCTCTGCAGCATATTGCATATTTTTATCTATATTAAGCTGCACTGTTTGTCCAGGATAAGTTGCAATCTCACCTAAAGTATTAACTTTACGCCCTTGTTTATTAACTGTTATACTTTCTTGTCCTTTAGTTCCCTTTAAAACATCTTCAAAAGCTGATTCAATTCCTGACGTACCTATAGAATCCGTACTTATATCATAACCTTTTTCTTCATACTTAGATGAATCCCAAGGATTTATCTTAGAAATATAACCTAGGAAAGCTGAACCTAGATCCTTATTAGGATAGACTCTAACAGGCTGAGTCATAACACTAATACCAGGAATTTCAGGTTGCATTTGTTCAAAAATAAATGCAACGTCCTTAGATAAATCGTTAGCGATAACTACTGGCTTATATCCAGAAAGGCTCTGAATTTTTATATTGTCCTTAACTACCATATACCGTCTGAGCTCTTCTTTGCTTTTAGAATCCTTGATTTCGTCCAGCTTATAATCCACTATTAGTTGATTATACACTTCTTCTGGCGTAATCTTTAAAAGTTCTTCATCAACTTTTTTAAGTTGATCAGCGGTTAAATCATCTTTCTTTTTACCCTTATAGAGTTTTTTAATAACTGTCTCATCAAACCCTCTATCTTTTTTAAATCTAAGTTCCATCCAATCTTGTGATGTTTTATCTGAGGTTTTAAATTCAAAACTATACTCTACATCTTTTTTATCCTCACTAGTCTTTACTTTAAGTGCAAACTCATCTACCTGAGTTTGCTTGTTATCATCAAGAATTTTAAATACCTTATCAATAGTTGGCAAGAATTTTTCTTCACTCTCTTTTGTTTTAGTAAATGTCACTATATAACTTTGCTTGCTTGTAGCGAGTTTCGCACCATTTCTATCTATTATCTCACCTCTTGGTGCTACTTTAGATATTATCTTATGATTTTGTTGATTTGCTGTTTCCATATACACCCGGCCATTGATTACCTGTATATTCACTAATTTGAAAATAATAACTGAGAAAATCGAAATCATAATTACAATTAAAGCATTAAATCTAGAAAATTTATTGTTATTTTTATTTTTCTTTCTCACTTTTGCACCAACCTTTTAAAAATCATATAAATGTACTGCATCAAAATTTCCACTCTTTCTTCATATATTCTTTTTGTGAAAGTTTATACACGAATCTATACATAAAAATAGAAACTATTAGATTATATATTCCATGATATAATACTACCCCCATATGCGTATATTGCTTTATCAAAAACAATATAGAAAATACTATTAACCCTTTTACTAAACTTAACACAAAAGTTGAAACTATTGGCAAAAATGGTTTTTCAACAAATATATTTTTACCTATGTTTGCAGCTATAGCGCACATAAGCATATTACTTAACATATTGATTCCAAATCCATTTAAGAAATAGATGTCCTGCAGTGCGCCGGTAAAAACTCCAATTATTACTGCGTCTTTTGGCGAACTAACAATCGAATAACACAGTGCAAAAGTAAATATTAAACTTGGATATGTACCGTTTATTTTGAGTAAAGGCATCAACGTATTATCTAATATTAGGAATAGAATACATAACCATACTACTGTTAATATTCTCTTCATACTACAACTCCTAATATATTATTTCACCATCTTTTATATGTTTTGGTACCACAATAAAAACTTCTTCAATTTTTGAAAAGTCAACATATGGCTCGATTATAGCACTTTTCATTACTTCACCTTTATCCTCATGAACACTTAGCACTTTTCCAATTCTAATTTTAGCTGGATATTTGCCAGCGAGACCAGATGTTACTATTATATCGTCTTTTTTTATACTTGAATCTACAGATAGATGCTGTATTTCGGCTAGTAATTTATTGTTTTCATCTTTATATCCTTTAACCATACCATTATTATCTCTTGTCCTTTGAACAAGACCTGCCACTGCAATATTTTCATTAGATAAACATTGAACGGTGGCCCAATCATCAGCAACAGATGTAACCTGACCTACGAGCCCGTCTCCAGTCATGGCTATCATATTTTTTTTTATGCCTTTATTTGTGCCTTTATTTATTATAAAGCCATCTGAAAAACTATTTCCACTTAATCCTCTTATTTCAGCACCTACATAGTTGTATTCATCTCTTTGCGTTGAAAAATTAAGCATTTTTCTTAACCTCTCATTCTCTTTTATTGCAGTATCATATTCTAATGCTTTAACTTGTAACTCGCTATTAGTTTTTAGAAGTTTTTCATTTTGCGCTTTAATATTTGACAAGTTTGTTATAAATTTAAAAGAACCCTTTATTTTATGAAACCCACCATAAAATATACCCTGCACTGAATTTATCGTTACACCCACACCATTCTCCACGAAAGATATTTTTTCTCGATTTGCACTATATCCTATTAAAGATAAAAATGTAACTGACAGTATTATAATAACTACTGCCAGTTTATTTTTTAAAAATCCCATATTTATCTTCTTTTACTCATGACGTCTATATTAACGAGAGCTTTTCCTGCTCCTATGGCAACACAATCAAGTGGATTTTCAGCTATGTGTACAGGCATATGCGTTTCGTGATTTATAAGTGTATCTATTCCTTTTAATAACGCTCCGCCTCCAGTTAACATAATTCCTTTTTCCATAATATCTGACGCAAGCTCTGGTGGGGTTTTTTCAAGGGTTGTTATTATTGCCTCAATTATTGCTTGAACTGGCTCACTAAGTGCTTCTCTTACTTCCTTTTGCGTTACTTCGATCACTTTGGGTAATCCAGTTATCAAATCTCTTCCTGTTATTTCCATACTCATATCATCATCTTCTAGCTCGTATACTGATCCAAGCTCTGTTTTAATATTTTCCGCAGTTCTCTCACCTATCATAAGGCTGTACTGTTTTTTAACAAAGGCTATTATTGATTGATCTAACTTGTCCCCTGCCACTCTTAGCGACTTGCTTGTTACAATTCCACCTAATGAAATTATTGCCACTTCCGTAGTTCCGCCCCCAATATCCACTATCATACTTCCGGTTGGTTCATTTACAGGAAGTCCAGCTCCAATTGCTGCAGCCATCGGTTCTTCCATTAAATATGCTTCTCTTGCACCTGCTCTTTTAGTTGCTTCCTCAATTGCTCTCTTTTCAACCTCAGTTACACCAGACGGAAATCCGACTACAATTCTTGGACTTGTAAGACCTTTTGAACTAATTTTATTTATAAAGTGTCTAAGCATTTTTTCAGTAATCTCAAAATCTGCAATTACTCCATCCTGCATAGGTCTAATGGCAACAATGTTACCGGGTGTTCTACCTATCATCTGTTTAGCTTCTTCACCAACGGCTAATACCTTATTAGTATTTACATTTATAGCTACAACAGAAGGTTCTCTTAGTACAATTCCTTTCCCCTTCAAGTAAATTAATGTATTTGCTGTTCCTAAATCTATTCCCATATCTCGAGTTGTTCCAAATATTCCCATTATAATTTCTCCCTTCGTATCTAAAGTATTCCTTTTTCTTTTAAACTCGTATAAGTTCCATTCCCAATAATTATATGATCAAGCACTTCTATCCCTAGTAATTTACCACATTCTTGAAGTCTTATAGTAATGTTTACATCTTCCTTGCTAGGAGTTGGATCTCCAGACGGATGATTGTGACAAATAACCACGGAAGCACTACATTTTTTAATAGCTTCGTAAAAAACTTCTCTTGGATGAACTATCGAAGTGTTTAAATTACCAATTGAGATATCCTTTATACTTATAATGACATTCTTTGTGTTTAGCATAACTAATTTAAGATATTCTTTTTTTAAATATCTCATTTCCTCCATAAGATATTCTGCAACATCTTTTGGGGAAGTAATTTTGTACTCTTCTCCTGATTTAAAACTTCTAAATCTTTTTGAAATTTCTGTAAGTGCTAAAAGTTGTGTTGCTTTAGCATTTCCAACACCCTTTAAATTCATAAATTCTTCTGCACTTGAACTTAGAAGTCCATTTAGTCCGCCACACTCAGAAATTATTCTATCACAAAGACTTATAATATTTTCATTTTTTGATCCTATTCTAAGTATTATAGCTAATAGCTCATTGTTGGATAAAGTTTCAGCACCGTATCTTAACAATTTTTCCCTTGGCCTTTCATTTTGAGGCAAATCCATGATTTTGCACGTCATACCCATAAACAACTCCTTTATAGATTGACCCCCATCTCCCTTAACATAAAATATAATTTATTTACCGGTAGCCCCACCACACTATAGTAACAGCCCTTTATTTCTTCAACAAATAGAGATGCTGCTCCTTGTATTCCATAAGCTCCAGCCTTATCAAGTGACTCGCCCTTTTCTATGTAATTGTTTATTTCTATTGAAGACAATTTTGAAAATTTTACTTCCGTACAAACATACTCAGTACTAATCTCTTGAGTTTCGGTGTTTATTACTGCAATCCCTGTATATACCTCATGTGTATTATCACTTAAATCACTAATCATTTGAAAAGCTCGCTTGTTATTTTTAGGTTTACCAAGCACTTTGCCTTTGAAATAAACAATAGTATCACACCCTATTATAACAGCTGGTTTTTTAACGCTACTACAAACAGCTACAGCCTTTCCTTTTGCTAAGGCCATAACGTAGTCTCCACAATTCGCAGAAAATAATACGTCACTCTCTTCAAAGTCACTTACTATTACCTTGAAATTGCTAGTTATTTTTTTTAAAAGTTCCACCCTACGCAAAGATGCAGAAGCTAGAATAATATCCACTACATCACTCCTAATATTTTCTATATAATATTATTGCCAAAACAATGCCTATAATAGACATTATATTAATATTAAAATTTATACCGAAAGTTACTGCTAATACTTTAAAATCTATAAGCATAGGAGTATTCATTCCTATGGTGTATGTACTCTTTAAAAATTTGAGTGCGCTTACGTTATCTCCTAATAGTTCACCTATAAAACTTCCAGAAATAGCTCCAATCAGTATAAAAAAAATAAAATACGGATTTCTTCCTTCTGCACTTTTCAAATCGTACCCCCCACTTTACTTATATCCTATACATTTTAACATTTAATAAATTCATACACAAGTGTATAAATTTAATATTCAAAAAAAGTTTATAATTGTAATTTATTAAGTTGCAAAAATATCCACTAGCATTTAGATAAAAAAATACAAATAGATTCAAATAATCTATTTGTATTTTTAATGATTTAATTCCACATCATTCTACTTCTTTAATATTTTCTTTATATATTTATAGATGTAGATATACCCCTCCTCTGTTTTTTCCTTTTTTAATTCCGCTGGCATTGCAGTTAAATATGATTTCATTTCAGTCATGGTACTATAATTTTTACTTTTTTCTTCCGCACCCTTTAAAGAACCTATCCACTTTTTTAATTCTACAGTTTTAATTGATTTAGTATCTTTTTCTGAAAGTTTATTTAATATTTTAAGATCAGCACTTATCATTTCATTGGTTTGTGCACTTGTTGAATCCTTTCCGCTCAATTGAAAATTAATTTTAGTATACATTATTTTTTTTGCATCAAGTTGTTTAATAATATTACCAATCCCATCTTTAGGATAAACACCAACCAAGACTTTATATAATTTATCTTCTTCAAGAATAAATGGTGTACTAAACTCCATTAAACTTTTTTTCAAAATTAAAGCATTTTCCTTCGCGCTAAAAACGCCACATTGTATTGCTACATAATCTTTAATATTAGTTTGAGGAATCTCTTTAGAAACATCTACGCTCTCTTTGTTCACTTTACTATCTTGATTTACTTTACTGTCTTTTACTACATCCGTTTTAGTAGTTTTATCACCTGTACCCGTTTTAACGTTATTATTAGGTATTAGCTTGGACAACATTGTGCCCAAGGCAATGGCTGCTATCAAAGTTAATGTAATTACAATCATAAAATTATTATTTTTCCTAGGCGTCTTATAATTATATCTAGTATATCTCACTTTATCATCCCCTAATTTAATAAATCTTTAAACATCTTTTAAAAAATAACTAGTAACTTGTAGTCTATTTTTTTAGATGCCTTATTTAAAATACTATTATTTTAAAATTGATTTTAGAATAAAAAAAAATATATATATATTAAATTGTTTTTTTTAGAATTATTATATCCTTGTCTTCGCTATTTATCTTAAAAAAATTGCTTGTTACCCTACTTTCTTCAAAGTTATTGCGTTTCCAAAATTCCACCATTGCATTATTATTAGATGAAACAAAAGTATAGAAATCACACATTCCATAATTTTCATGTAAATGCTTTGAAAACTCATTAATAATTATGTTTGATATATCAGCATCATATAGTCTAATTTCTATTAAATAACACATAATCCATACTTCATTTGGATTTTTAAATTCTATTCTACCTTTTATAATACCTATAAGTTCACTACCATGTAACACTTTAAGAAAGTATTCCCCTTCACTCACATAACACTCTAAATATCTTTCATAAAATTCCTTAATATCATAATTTAACCTTGCCTCTATATTAAAATCTTGCTGTTTATTAGTCCAATTTTTAATTTTTAAAATATCCCCTTTTTCTACATTCATAATGCTAACATCATCAAATTTAATATCTATATTAAACATAATTACACCTCTTCAATTTACTCCTCTTTAACATTTTATGCCTCTTTAATAATTAAATTCTACGTTACTTTTAAATCCCCTTCAAAAAAAATTATATTAGCACTTCTATATTTTTATTTTTTTGTCAAATCATTACAAATCAAATAACCCTATAAGTTTTTATAGGGTTCTAGATGAATTTTGTTTTTCTTTATGTTAAATGATTACTATTTTTTATTCATCTCTGTACATAAGTGTTACTCTAACGATTCTTCTAACTATTTCTTTTGCTTCTAAATATGGTATCCCACACCTATTTAACCTCCTAAATATGGCAGGGTTATACCTCTCAATTCTTCTTACAATGGACTCAACATCATTGTATTGGGGATTAGGTCTATCAAATGGGGATCTATCTTGATAATTATCCAATTGTCTTAAATCTTCATCCCCCTGCTCAAAACCTTTCATAGATACATCTCCATACGTCATACCCATTGGATTGGACCCATTCATGAACATGTCTTCATTAAATTGGTTCATTCCCATAATCGAATTAATCCCCATATTTGGATTTACATCCTGCATATCTCCCATTTGCATTCCCATGTTTGGGTTCATACCCACATTTGGGTTCATGCCCATATTCGGCATCATATTCATTTGCCCATATCCATACATCATAGGTTCTAGTGGAACCATTTCATATTCTTCCTTCATGTCTATATCTTCAATATTTCTGTCCTCTAGTTTCATAACCGCCCTCCCTATTTATAACTTAATACATTAACAATTTATGCTAGAGGCCGTGTTTTGATACTAATTTTATGACAATATGCAAAAAAAAATAAAGAGGATGTAATTACACCCTCTTTATAGCGCTCACTTTTTATAGCGCCTCTACTTTAATCCTCTTACAGGCTTTCTCATGTTACTATCACCATTTATAGTAACTGGATTATTTTCTTTATTTTTGAGTGGTTTCTCCTGTTTTTCATTAGAATTATTGTTTTTGTTTTTCATAAATAACACCTCTTTCAGATGTTAGTTTTTCCATATTTCTTAAAAAAATTCACTTTTCATAGGTTTTTATCTTACCAATTAAATCATCACCCGCGGTACTGCAATATTAACAACTTCTGAAGGAAAGTCGTTAAAAAAAAGAGGTATTTCTACCTCTTTTTTAAAGTAATATAATTTTTTGGTGCGACAGACGGGACTTGAACCCGTATGGTCTCCCACACGTCCCTTAAACGTGCGCGTCTGCCATTCCGCCACTATCGCAAATATTGTTTATTTAATATAAAGGATCAAATCTTATAGTCATATGTATTTTAAAACTTGTAACTACAAGATTGATTATATATTATTCTAGTATAAATTGTCAATAGTTTTTTCTGTTTTTATTTGATTTCATCACCATATAATTTAAAATAAATATTATAATTTGTTTTTACCTTTTTAACATATTTATCTGTTTCCCCGAAAGGTATTACATTTAATGTTTTTCCATCGCTAGAGTATTCTTTATCATCAAGCCATTTTTGTACATTTCCACGTCCACCATTGTAAGCTGCCAACACCAAGTCTATATTTCCATTAAATTCAGTGTTTAAATTATTAATATACCAACATCCCATAGCAATATTAATTTCACTTTCATATAATTTTTCCACATCAAAATCTTTTAATTTCATATTTTCTGCAATCCACAATGCAGTATCAGGCATTATCTGCATAAGCCCATAGGCACCTTTTGGAGAAACAGCGTTTCCATCAAAATTACTTTCTGCCCTAATTACAGCTGCAACCAAACAAGGATCCACATTATACCTTTGCGAATACTTAACTATTTGATTTCCATATTTTATAGGGTAAAAGCTTTTAAAAATGCTTTTAATGTTAATCACTATAATAACCAAAAAAATTAAGATTAAGATTTTTATAATTTTTTTAAATTTCATCACTTCACTCCTAACCTTTCTAACTTCCTAATAATCAAATCTAGTTGTAATTTTGTATTTTCAATACTCCCGCCATTATCAATAACAAAATCTGCAAATTTTTTCTTTTCATCTATTGGCATTTGAGCTCTTATTCTATCCCATGTTTCGTCTATTTTTAAAGCATCTCGATTCATAACCCTTTGTACTTGAATGTCACTACTCACCCACACTAAAATAGTTACATCCATACTAGTATGAAAATTGTTTTCTATTAAAGTAGGTGCATCTAAAAAGCAAAATTGCAAATTGCCTTCTTCGTACATTTTTATTCTGTCTTGTATTTCTTTTTTTATAAACGGCATCATTATACTTTCAAGCTTTTTTCTGCGATTATCACCCTTAAATATATAGTTTCCAAACTCTTTCCTATTAAGATTACCTTCACTGTCAAAAAACTCATACCCGAATTCCCCTTTAATTCTACTTATCATCTCAGGATATATTATAAAAACCTCTCTAGCTACAATGTCTGCATCAACAACCGGAAGACCCTTCTCTATTAGCATATTAGTTATTGTGCTCTTTCCACTACCGATTCCACCTGTTATCCCAACCCTTAGCGTTTTCAACTATTTTGCCTCATACCAAGTTTCTCCAATGCTTATTTCTACTTCTAGTGGAACTGAAAGTTTAACTACATTTTCCATCTGTTCCTTAACCAAATACTCAACTTGCTTAAGCTCATCCTTATATACATTTAGTATTAATTCATCGTGTACTTGGAGAATTAAAGTGCTCTTTAATCCCTCCTGCTTTAATTTATCAAACACATTTATCATAGCAAGTTTAATAATATCTGCTGCACTTCCTTGTATCGGTGTATTCATAGCAAGCCTTTTACCAAAGGACTTCACAATTTTGTTTGTTGAATTTATTTCATAGATAAATCTTCTTCTATTCATTATTGTAGTAACACTATTATTTTTCTCAGCTTCAACCACTATATCCTCCATGTATTTTTTAACATTTGGATATCTTTCAAAATATGTTTCTATGTATGCTTTAGCTTCTTTTCTAGATATATTTAAGTCTTTTGCTAAGCTAAATTCTCCAATGCCATATACTATTCCAAAGTTTACAGCTTTTGCATTACTTCTCATAAGCGCCGTAACTTCTCCTATCGGTACATTAAATACCTCTGAAGCAGTTTTAGTATGAATATCACAATGTTTAATGAAAGCCTCAATTAAATTTTCATCCCCTGCTATATGAGCTAATACTCTAAGCTCTATCTGTGAATAATCCGCAGATAAAATAACACACTGATCATTGTGTGGTATGAATACTTTTCTTATAGCTCTACCCATTTCATGTCTTATAGGGATATTTTGCAAATTAGGTTCAGTACTTGATAGTCTTCCTGTTGTTGTAACTGTTTGTGTAAAGTTTGAATGTATTCTACAATCTGTATCAATTACTGCTTGTAGCCCCTCTATATAAGTAGAAAAAATCTTTGTTAACTGTCTATACCTTGTAATTTCTGTGATAATGGGATGCTTATCTGCTAGCGCCTCTAAAACCTCAGCATTAGTTGAATATCCTGTTTTTGTTTTCTTTATAACAGGTAAATCTAACTTTTCAAATAATATCTTGCCTAGTTGCTTTGGAGATTTAATATTAAATTCTTCTCCAGATAAAACAAAAATAGTGCTTTCCATTTCTTTTATATCTTGAGCGAATTTTATGCCAAGTTCCTCTAATCTATCCTTGTCTATTGTAAATCCTTCTGCCTCCATATATGATATAGCTTCTGTTAATGGTTGCTCCACATCATATAGCAGTTCTTCCATTTTGTACTCTTCAATCTTCTTTTCTAAGATTTCATAAAGCTCTTTTAGTAATGCTACTTTATTAATCTCTCTTTCATGACCCTCGCCTATAATACAGATTCTAAGAATTTTATCTATAAGAGTTTCCAGGCTATACTCCTTTTTAGCTGAATCGAGCAAATAAGCCCCAAGTTCTGTATCAAATTTTACCCCTTGTAACTTAATGCCTTTTTTATTAAGTGCAGTGTAAGCATTCTTTACGCCGTGACTTACCTTTTTAATATCATTACTCTCAAGTATAGTTTTCAAATAACTTATAGATTTTTCTTCATCTTCATTAAATAAATCAGTAACCATAATCAAATAGTTTTTTCCCTTATAATTAAAATATATGTTATTTACGCTAATTTTAGAAAACACACTAGAATCTGCAATATCAAAAGTTATATAAATAGTCTCTTTAATTTCACTAATAACTTCCAGAAGCTTCGACAATTTATCTATTACCGTAAAATCCGCAGAAAATGTTTCTTCGATTGAATCCTCATCATCTGGTATTTTCCCTATTAAAGATTTAAATTGTAATTTGTAGAATAAATCTTTTACAGCCCGTACATCATATTTTTCTTTTGATTTAATTGAACTTAATTCCATTTCCATAGGCACACATGTAATAATAGTAGCTAATTTTTTACTGAAAATAGCCTGTTCACTATAAGCAGTTAAATTTTCCACAAGTTTTTTACCACTAATCTTATCAATATTCATAAGAAGGTTTTCTATACTCTTATACTCTTTAATTAGCTTATAAGCAGTTTTTTCACCAATTCCTGGTACACCTGGAATATTATCAGAAGCGTCCCCCATTAGCCCTTTTACATCTATAAATTCTGTAGGAGTTACTCCAAACTCTTCTATTATTCGATTTCTATCATATATTTCCTTTTGTGACATTCCCTTTTTGTTTATTACAACTTTAACATTATCTGTGGCAAGCTGGAGTGCATCTCTGTCTCCTGTTATTATAAAAACTTCAAGTCCTTGTTTTTCTGCAAATACAGATAATGTTCCTATTAAATCATCTGCTTCAAAGCCATCTAATTCAAAAATATCTATAGCCATTTTCTCTAAAAGTTCCCTAACTAGAGAAAACTGATCGCGGAGCTCATCAGGCATTTTTTTTCTACCTGCCTTATAATCTTTATATTCTTCATGACGAAAAGTAGGCGCCTTCCTATCAAATGTTGTAACAATATAATCTGGCTCAAACTCTTCCTTCATCTTTAAAAGCATATTTGTAAAACCATAAACTGCATTAGTGTATATGCCATCCGAATTTGTTAGGGCTGGTAATGCATAAAAAGCTCTATACATAAGACTATGGCCATCTAAAATTAATAGTCTTTCCTTAGACATTGTAAATCCCTTCTTTCTAGTATGTTTATATATTGTGCTATATTCTACATTATAATATACTTCGTCAATAAAAACATCAACGATTTAAATAAAATGAAGGCAGATACAAATGTACCTGCCGCCAAAATTATTTTTTCTTATCGATAACAGTTACGTCGCAGGTCGCCTTATACCCTCCATCTAGTGAAGTAACCGTCACTTTAGCCTTTCCGGTAGATATTCCAATTACTGAAATACTCTTTCCATTTTTCTCAATAATTTTTATTATCGAACTGTCACATTTCCAAATTACATCCTTAATATCTGAATTTCCCGGTCCAACTAAAGCTGTTAATTTTTCATTTTTGCCTACTTTTATAATTATATCCTTTTTATTTATTCTAACTTTATTAACCGGCTTACTTACAACAGCAACAGTACATTCGTCCTTGTAATTCCCGTCATCGGTTGTAGCACTTATTTTAGCTAACCCAATTTTATGTCCTGTAACCTTTCCATTATTATCAACTGACGCCACTAAAGTATCACTTGATTTCCACGATACTTTTTTATTTGTTGCATTGCCAGGTAGTAATGTTGCCTCTAAGGTTTCACTCATCTTAGGGCCAATGCTAAAATAAGCTTTTTCAAGTGATATTCCAGTCACCGGAACCTCTTGCTTTATTGATGATGATAATATATTCCAATTTCTTGCTGAAGATGGTGTTATAGTCTTATTATCTTTAACATATTTCATCATTAAACTTCTAACCTGACCATCATCACCTAGAGCCTTAGCTGAATTATAAGTAACTAAAGATGTATCAACGCTACTTATTCCAGCAGCAGCCATGAATCCTCCGCCGCCGTTGTATCTATAGTTGTTTATTGCAACTGTAAATACATCTGAATCCTTAATCACTCTTCCATTAAACTTTAAGTTCTTAATTCTGTTTCCAGATATCATTTTTTTAGTAACTGAATCAATTGCTCCTGCTGGCTCTGTTAAGTCGATGTCATAACTTGCTCCGTACAATTGATCCAAGTTATAATCTGCAATATTAAGATCTGCGTCCTTAACTATTGGATCTGTTGAACCTGATGTTCGTTTGTAGTATCTTACTGTATATTCAATCCAATCTTTTATTTGTTTTCCATTCATCTTCACTCCATAAAGAAAATTCTCGTATACATATACGCCCATAATATCTTTAATAGTAATATCACCCTTTGGAATATATGATGATAAACTTAGTGGAGCTGCTATTGAGAGTTGTGTTCCAGCTGCACCAGCTTGAACTTTGTTTATTAACTCCATTATTTCAGTTGGTTCAGTAATTTGCTTATTGCCTTTATATTCTCCCTTAGATTGTCCAAGTATTGTTGAAGTATATTCTAAAGTTTTAGCTTGATATGGTGCAATTAAAGCTGTTATATCATGATCTTCAGCGATAGTGTCCATAGCTACATTTTTAGTAGTTAATCCTGTAACAATTCCTGCAGCATTAACCGCTATATCAATTTGTGAAACGTTTTGTGCCCATTTACCTGGTTCTAATATTGGAACCACTTTGCCTTCTGGATTTTTTAAATTGATGTCATTTAAAGTACTATGCGCATGTCCTGCAACTATAGCATCTATCCCACTTACTTGAGTAGCCAATGCCTTAGCTTGATTTTCCGGAATAATATCTGCTACTCCTTCTTCTCCAGTATGTGCAGCTACTATTATTACATCTGCTCCATCTGCCTTTACTACTGGAACCCATTTTTTAGCTTCGTCTACTAAATCATTAAAATGTAATCCATCATAATGAGCTGGATCCTCCCAACTAGATATAGTTTTTGTTGTAAGTCCAAGTACCGCTACGCTAATTGTTTTGCCATTAACTACAAAAGACTTCATAGTATATGGTTTAACAAAATTTTTATTATCAGCTTTGTAAGTATTAGCAGATAACACGTCGATACCTTGATCCTTCGCATCATCCTTAATTCTATTTAATACTTCAAGTCCATAGTTAAATTCGTGATTCCCTAGAGTCCAGCTGTCATATCCCATTGCTCCCATAACTGCTGACATTGGATAAGTTGTGGTTTTATCTATCATATTATAGTAATAAGCAAGTGGAGTTCCTTGAATAGTGTCTCCATTATCTATTAACATAACATTTGGATTAGTTGCTCTTAAGCCCTTAACATAAGTTGAAACCTTTGCGAGTCCCTGTCCTTTTGAAGGCGCTGCATTTGTTCCATAATCAAAGTTTAGAACATTTCCGTGTACATCTGAAGTTGCTACTACTGAGATAGTTGCTTCAGTATCTACATCTTTCATTTGATTGTCTATTCTATTTTTCATTACAACTGTCATCTTGCCCTTATCTCTAACATCAGCATTTAAAGCGTCTCTTACATTTTCATGCGAATCTACTAAACTAGCTACTATCTCAGGTGCTAAGAATCCTGTAAATGTGTCCCCTCCAGTAGCAACAAAATCTGGTGCATTTACTTTTAGTGTGTCTGTATCCTTAACAACTGTGCCATTGCTTTCTCTTATCATGCTAAGGACCCTTTGACCTGGTATTTCTGGTGTTGTGACTGTCCCATTTGCATCTACTACAGCTGGTTTATACGACGGTTTTGAAGAATCATATACAAATTTAACTCCAGAAATTTGTATTCCTTTGCCATCATTTTGAACAGCTTGTTCAAAAATGAATTTTAGCTGTGCCCCCGTCATGATTGTAGTACAAATCGTATTATCAAATGGCATTATATTAAATATTGTTCCAACAGTTATATCGCCTGATGGAATTGGACTTAATCTAATCCCTCCGTTATTCACCATTCCCACCTCTGCTGGTGATTTTGAATAGTTCTTTACAACATCTGCCATCCAATTTCCAAGTTGAGATTCTCCATAAGGTGAGTCAACTTGGCTCTTAGTTAAAGCATTGTCATTAGTTCCAATTACTTCATTAAATATTGGAAGTAATGACGTACTTGCATCATCAACAATTTTCTTACAATCTGGGTCTGTTGCTGATGTAGTTGTCACTGTAAGTCCTTTCCAGTTTGAACCTTTAGGTGAGAAACCTACTATTTTGTTTGTAGAGTCTACAGTAATCTTTAAATTTATAAAACCTTTACCAGTAGCCGCTGCTATTAATGTAGGTACGTCCAACCCATCTGCATCTTTGTTTACAACATCACCAATACTATGTGTATGTCCACCAAATACCGCATCTACGCCATGTAATTTATTAACCATAGTATTAAGCGATGAACCACCATCATGTACATCTGCTAGTACTATATCAGCTAGATTTCCATCTCTGATTTCCTTTGCAACTATATTAATTTCTGTAGCTGGGTCCCTAAAATCAAAAGGATCTACTAAAGCTGGCATAATTATACCTGGAGCTTCCTTAAGTATTGCTCCTATTACTGCTATTTTAACACCATCCTTAGTAATTATCTTATAAGGCTGATATGGTCTATTGCTTGTCCCTTTTTTATACATATTAGCACAAACAATGTTGTAATTTGCACCAATCATAGTTTCAGTATTAATTATATCAAGTCCCCAATCAAACTCATGATTGCCTAAAGCTGTAACTTCCATTCCCATATTTGATAACACCTTTTGAACTGGAACTCCTCTTAGTACATTAGAGGTGGGTGTTCCTTGATATAGATCTCCTCCACCAATGATAAGTGTTCTTCCAGGATTTGCAGTTTTCACGTCTTTAACTACTTTTGCTAATGCAGCTCCTACAGGTTTTGTATTAGTTGAATCCAAAAGTTGTCCATGAAAATCTGTAATTTCTACTATATCAAATGTTTTATTTGTAGCATTAACTGGAGCTACTGATGGAGACGTTACTTGTCCAATTCCTAGAGTAAATGCATTTGGTTCCAAGCTCTTTCTGGCAACGGTTACATTTGTCGATGTATCAATTCCAGCCGCCTCTACAATTTTAGTTCCAATAACACCGTTAAAATTAAATAATATTAATGCTAACGATAGTATCCAGCTAAGTATTCTTTTCTGTTTCTTTCTAAGCAATGAAATCCCTCCTTATTTTGTTATTCCTCCTTTTAGACTTTTAAATAAAATCTAAAAATTAATGTTTAATATATACAACTTACTTTTGATTTTAGCATTATGTGGCTATTAATTCAATATATTACTTCTATTATAAATAGTTTTATTTATGTAATTTTATTTCAACACATTAATACTTAACATAAAACCTTTATCTATTAAGATATAAAATTTATTAATAAAAATATACTATAACTATTGCATTAATTATAAATATATGTTAGAATTCATATTGTCAGACATGCCGAAGTGGTGGAACTGGCAGACGCGCTGGACTCAAAATCCAGAGGTAGCAATACCGTGCGGGTTCGATTCCCGCCTTCGGCACCATAAGGCTTTCAAGTATTTCTTGAAAGTCTTTTTTTATGCCTAAAATGGCAAAAAGGTGACACAAAACTTTTATTGTTTTTTAATATAAACGTTGCCTATTAACATATCTTTTAATTTTTAATAGTCTTTTATATTTAAAATAAATTTCTTTCAAAGAAATAAAAACTGTATTGGAATTTCCCAATACAGTTTTTATTTTTTATTTCTGATATTTTATTCTTTCTGTTTCATAAAGATTATTGCCTTTGGTGTCTATTATAACCACAGCCGGAAAATCCACTACCGTCAGTTTACGAACGGCTTCTGGACCCAAATCTTCAAAAGCAATAATTTCGCATTCTTTTATTGTATTAGCAATAAGAGCTCCAGCTCCTCCTATTGCAGCAAAATAAATTGCGCCATTTTTCTGCATTGAATCTACTACAGTTTGACTTCTAAGCCCTTTCCCAATCATTCCAGTAAGACCTAGTTGAAGCAATGGAACAGTCAAATCATCCATTCTATAACTAGTAGTTGGACCAGCAGAACCTATTACATTTCCAGGTTTAGTTGGAGCAGGTCCCACATAGTATATAATGGCATCTTTAGGATCAAAAGGTAACTCATCCCCATTATTAATTGCGTCTACTAGTCTCTGATGAGCTGCATCTCTACCTGTATACATGGTTCCTGATATTAAAACACTATCTCCCGATTTTAAATCCTTCAACTTCTCCTGTGTTAAAGGAGTAGATATATGTTTGATTTCCATCTTTTCCCCTCCCTATATAATTGTTACTGCATGTCTTGCCACATGACAGTTAATATTTACTGCCACAGGTAATCCAGCAATATGTGTTGCAAAAGCTTCCACATTTACAGCAAGGGCTGTGGTATTTCCCCCTAGTCCTTGAGGTCCTATGCCTAGTGCATTAATTTGTTCTAGTAAAGTTAATTCAATTTCTTTTAAATGCTCTGTTTCATTATGGCTACCAATATCTCTTGTTAAGGCCTTCTTGGCAAGATACATTGCCTTATCAGATGTGCCACCAATTCCAACACCTACAACAATAGGTGGACATGGATTTGGACCTGCAAGTGAAACGGCTTCTACAACAAAATCAAGTACACCTGCTAAACCATCTGATGGTTTAAGCATTTTTAATCTACTCATATTCTCACTGCCAAAACCTTTTGGGGCTATAGTTACTTTGACTTTATCCCCTGGTACAATATCATAATATATCACAGCCGGAGTATTATCCCCTGTATTTTTTCGTTTTAAAGGATCTTCTACAACAGATTTTCTTAAAAATCCCTCTTTATATCCACGTCGTACACCTTCGTTAATGGCATCTGTAATATTTCCGCCGATTAACTGAACTTCTTGACCTACTTCTACAAATACTACAGCCATACCTGTATCCTGACAAATTGGTACTTGATCAGTTTTTGCAATTTCAGCATTTTTCAACAAATTGGCTATAATATCTCTTCCTACCGGAGATGTTTCTTCCTTTTGGAATTTATGAAAGGCATCTAATACGTCTTCTCCCACATAAAAATTAGTCTTTATACTCATATCTTTTAAAGCATTTTCAATTTCTTTTACATCTACTTTACGCATGAATCCACAACTCCTTCCAAATATTTTTCTTGTAAAAGCTGTTCAAAAATTTTGAACAGCTTTTATTATTATTATTATATTCTAGCTACTCCAGATTTTCTAGCAGCTTCCATAACAGCTTCAGCTACGGCTTTTGCAACTCTTGGATCAAATGGTAGTGGAATAACATAGTCTTCATTTAAATCTTCATCACTCACAAGCTCCGCTAAAGCATTTGCTGCGGCAATCTTCATCTCATTATTGATATCACTTGCTCTAACATCTAATGTACCTCTAAATATTCCTGGGAATGCTAATAGGTTGTTTATTTGATTTGGAAAATCTGATCTTCCAGTACCAACAACTCTTGCACCGGCTTCTTTTGCTAAAGATGGTAAAATTTCAGGTACTGGATTAGCCATAGCAAATAGTATAGAATCTTTCGCCATAGTCTTTACCATATCTTGGCTTACTTGGTTAGCATCCGATACTCCTATGAACACGTCCGCTCCAACAATAACTTCCTTTAATGTACCACGTACTTTTTCTTTATTTGTAATCGTTGCCATCAAAGTTTTTTCTCCACCTAAATTTTCTCTTCCTTCATAGATGGCACCTTTTCTATCACAAAGAATAACATTTTTTGCTCCCATACTCATTAATAATTTTGCACAAGCAATACCTGCAGCTCCTGAACCGTTTACTACAACTTTAACATCCTGCATATTCTTCTTTACTAATTTTAGAGCATTAATTACACCAGAAGCAACAACAATAGCTGTTCCATGTTGATCATCGTGGAAAATTGGGATATCACATACTTCTTTTAGTTTCCTTTCGATTTCAAAACATCTAGGTCCACTTATATCCTCTAAATTAATACCACCAAAACTACCTTGAAGTAAACTAACCGTTCTTACAATTTCATCAACATCTTTAGTTTTTAGACATAAAGGAAAAGCATCAACATCTCCAAATGCTTTGAATAGTACACATTTACCTTCCATTACTGGCATTGCAGCCTCTGGTCCTATATCACCTAAACCTAAAACGGCAGTACCATCTGTTATAACGCCTACAAGGTTCCATCTTCTTGTAAGCTCATATGATAAATCTATATTTTTTGAAATTTCAAGACAAGGCTCTGCAACCCCCGGTGTATAAGCTATTGAAAGATCTTCCTTAGTTTTTACTGGCACTGCAGAAATCACCTCAATTTTACCTCTCCATTGTCTATGTAATTTCATTGCTTCTTCTTTAATATTCATATTTTTCATTCTCCTTTTTTGTTTTATTCTTTATTATGACAATAACTATTTTAATATTTCCTACCGACATAACCCAATATAATTTTATGAAGAATTCAACATGCTAATTATGTATTTTACTGTTCATATCACCACCTTTAAATCTACTACGTCAATTGATTTTATAAATATTAACTCTATTTTTGTTACGAAAAATAAATACTCTTATTCATAGTAAAAATCAAACTAAATAATATTATTTATCATTTTCTCTTCCATGGGTATAATGGGGCAGTAGTACAGGAGAAATCTTGTCTGTATTCACACCGTTTTCCTCAAGGCTTTTGTGGTATTCTTTAACATGGTCAAGGCTCAGTTCTTTTACTTTAACCACTTTGCACTTTTCACCTGCATGGAACCCTGTCCTACGTCCGAAAACAATAATATCTAATAGTGAATTACCCATCAATCTGTTTCTACCGTGTATCCCTCCTGAAGCTTCTCCTGCCACATAAAGGTTTTCTACCTTGGTTTGACCGTTTTCATCAATTAAAAGTCCTCCGTTTTGGTAATGAAGGGTAGGATATACGAGAATTGGCTCTTTTCTCATATCAATACCAAATTTTTGATACATCCTCAGCATGGCAGGAAGTCTTTTCTCAATCGTTCCTTCCCCATTGATGATTTCGATTAAAGGAGTATCCAACCATACACCCTTTACCCCTAAAGGTGTCTCAATACCATTATTTCTTACATGACATTCTCTAATGATTGCAGATGTTTCCACATCTCTTGTTTCAAGATGATAAGTAAATTGCTCACCATGGATATTTAGAGGTGTTGCCCCTAAACTACGGACCTTCTCCGTAACAAGTGCCCCAAAAATTTGAGAAGGGTATGCTACCCCAGTAGGGTGATACTGCACAGCATCTGCGAAGACAAGTTCTGCTCCGGCTCTGTATCCCAAAACAAGTCCATCCGCTGTTGCACCATAATGATTTGATGTTGGAAAACCCTGATAGTGAAGTCTTCCAGCACCTCCCGTGGTTATAATAACTGTTTTAGCCCTTGCGATTAAATATTCCTCTGTTTCAAGATTGAATAATACGGCTCCAGCAGCTTTACCATCCTTGTCTAATAGGATCTCCACAGCAGGTGAAAATTCCACCACTTCAATCCCTTTGTTAATCACTTCATCCCTAAGCACACGCATGATCTCAGCTCCCGAATAGTCGGCAGCGGCGTGCATCCTCTTTCTCGAGGTTCCACCTCCGTGGGTAGTAACCATTGTGCCATCCTCTTCTTTATCAAACATTACCCCAAGGTCATTTAACCATTTGATTGCTCCCGGAGCATCCTTTACAAGGGCATTAACAAGTTCTTTTTTGTTAGTAAAGTGTCCGCCACCCATTACATCCATGTAGTGTTTCGCAGGAGAATCTTCTGGCTTATCAGCAGCCTGGATCCCCCCTTCGGCCATCATCGTATTAGCGTCACCGAAACGTAATTTTGTGGTAATCAATACATTGGCGCCTTTTTTGTGAGCCTCTAGGGCTGCCGATGCTCCAGCTCCTCCCCCACCTATTATCAACACATCCACGTCATAGTTTACTTTAGTTAAATCCATGTCCAGATCTTGAAGTCTACTTTTAGCTTCAATAATATCCGCCAACTCTAGGGGAACCTTTGATCCTTTGTTTGGCCCTAAACTTAGATTTTTGAATTCATTATCTCTATAATCAGGATAATTTTCCTTTAATATATCTTCTTTTTCTTGGGGACTCATTCTCGGAAACTGAACTCCCAATCTTTGGGAACGGGTGGCCTCTACCTTCTTTATTAGCCCCCTCATTTCTGCTGTATACATTTAAATACCTCCCTGGTAAAACTATATTTTTATGTAATTCTAAGCTAATTTTTACGTTTCAATATCCCTTGTATTGTATAATCCCTTTAATTCATCAACATTTTTAGCCATTAGTTCTCTCAATGAATCATCATGCATGCCTTCTTTAATATGTTGTACCCTCTCTGTCAAATGTTCTGTTTCATGGGCAATGTATTTACCTGTAAGCCGGCGTGCAATCACCCCTACTTGGTAATGAGTTATATTGGCAGGACACCTAGAAGCACAGATTCCGCACATAACACAGTCGAAAGATTCATGGGCACATTTCTCAATGTCTCCTCTTTGGGCATAGGCAATATACTGCATAACATTAAGGTCCTGGGGGCATCCCTTCGTACAAGAGTTACATCCAATGCAGCTGTATATTTCAGGATAAAGCTTCATCATTGTATCAGCCGTCGGCTCTAATTCATTCATATCATATAATTTTTTGTCTCCAGGAAAGAATGGCAATTGAGTAAGATACATACCATCTTCAACCTTGGTTTGACATGCTAAACATACCTTTAATTCTTTCTTACCTTTAATTCTATATATCGTGGCACAGGCACCGCAAAAGCCCGACCTACATCCACATCCTCTAACTAATTGATACCCTGCATATTCCATTGAATCCATGATTGTAAGGCTTGAAGGTACAGAGTACTTTTTATTTAATATATATATTTCCACCATTTCTTTATTGGACATTTTATATGCCTCCTTTGTTTATACCTAATATCTAATGGGTTAAACTGTTTTAGTGTTTACATTAATATTCATCGGGAAGTTGATCTATTTCATCGCATCTAAATACAGGACCATCTTTACACACATATTTATCTCCGATGTTACAACGTCCGCATTTCCCTACGCCACATTTCATCTTTAATTCCAATGTGGTGTATACCTGATCCTTCTTAAATCCCATTTCTTCAAGCGTTTGAAGAACAAATTTAATCATAATAGGCGGTCCACATACCAAAGCCACTTTATTTGTGCTAAATCCAATCTCTTTAATATAACTGGGAACAAATCCTACATGTCCTTCCCATCCCTCGACTTCTCGATCAACCGTCAAATAAACGTCTGTATTAGACCTTGATGGCCAATTTTCAAAGATGTCTTTTGTCTGGACAAGATCTCCAGGCGTTCTTGCTCCATATAAAATATCTACCTTTCCATAATCGTCTCGATTATCCATTACATAGTTTATAACGGAACGAATGGGTGCTAGTCCTATACCCCCACCGATGAAAAGAAGATCTTTTCCTTTTAGCTCATCCTCTACCGGGAAATTATTTCCATATGGTCCTCTAATACCTATTTCACTCCCAACTTCCAAACCATGTAGATATTCTGTAACTACTCCACATCTTTTTACACTAAACTCCATATAACCCTTTTCTGTTGGAGAAGAAGTGATTGAGAAAATCGCTTCTCCAAGTGGAGGAACCGAAATCATCGCACATTGACCTGGCATATGTTCAAATGATTTTCCACCACCAGGTTTTGTAACCCTAAATGTAGTTACATCGTGTGTTTCTTCCCTAATGTCCACTATTTCAGCTAGTTCTGGCATTAAAGGATTTACATGTTTATGTTCATGTACATTACAATTGCAGCTCATTTTGTCCACCACCTAACTTTTTAATTACTTTAACAATATCCAAATGAACTGGACATTTTTCTATGCACCTTCCACATCCAACGCAAGCGTATACACCATTTTGTTTATTTGGATAATAAACAAGCTTATGCATAAACCGCTGTCTGAACCTTTCCTTTTGCGTTTTTCTGATATTTCCATGAGCCATCAGGGTAAAGTCCGAAAACATACATGAATCCCAGCAACGGAATCTTTCTCCAGATGTATCACCCTTAAAGTCACCAATATCGTAACAATGACAAGTAGGACATACATAAGTACATGAACCACAACCTAAACAACGTTCACTAAGTTCTCCCCAAATTTTAGATTCAAATAACTCCTTAAGCTCTCCCGTTATTTTTTTAGGGTCTATATTTGCTAAAGGAAGATTTTTAACTTTCACTTTTGTAGCCTCTTTCAATGCCTTTAATTCACTTATATCCTGCTCCGTTGCATCTTCTAAAATGTCCTTTAATTTCTCCGTTAAGTTTTCACCTTTTGATGTTTGTGGATTCCAAAGTATGCTATCTCCCATATCCCATGTGTTAACATCTACTTCTTTAGAAGCTGTCTGTGGTTCTATTCCAAATGAACTACAAAAGCAAGTTTCCTCTGGATCAAAACAGGCCATAGAAACGATGGTTCCTTTTTCTCGTCTTTCCTCGTATAAAGCATCTACAGGATCAACGAGGAATACATTGTCAAGTAGCTTAAAGCTCGCTGCATCACAATGTCTCACACCAAATAGTACATAGTCCTCTTTCTTTCCTCCTACATTTTCTAGTTCAAGTTTCTTTCCATCTCTTTTAAACTTTAAGTAGGTTTCACTTTGGGGGAAAATAAAACTTTTTGGTGAAATATTAGTTTTCAGTTTTTCTACATTCACCGTATCTCCTTGTTTCCACAGGTTGAAGTTTACATCTCCATCCACTTCAATAGGCAAAAACAATTCATAGGATTTATCAATCATACTAAAAAGCTGCGAAAACTGATTCTTTAATATTTTCTTCATCATTTTTTCCCACCTCCATGCGATGTAAAGGAATCACTATCATCCAGTTTATACATTCCGATTGGGGCTTGTTTAGATGGATCTACCCCTGCATCATATTCACCGTAAAGTTCATTTATATCTTTCATAATTTTACTATTTAATAGGTGAAGTGGGATATTTGCTGGACATACTCTGCTACATTCTCCACAGTCCACACAACGACCACCAACGTGATAAGCCCTAATAATATGATAAAACTGCTCTTCACTATCTAATTTTGCTTTACCTGATACGTCTGCCTTATCATTGTCAAAAATACATTTTACACAATTACATGCAGGACATATATTACGACAAGCATTACATCTTATGCATTTTGAAAATTGAGCAGCCCAAAAATCAGATCGCTGCTTATCTGTTAGGGATTCAAGTTTTTCCACATCTTTAAATCGTTCTAGTGGATCCACTTCTCTCCCTACAAAGTCCGACATCAACTGGTCATATACTACAGGATTCGGCTGTCTACATTTAATGCATTTGTCATATTCAAATTCACTTGCTGAAACCTTCTTTTCACCATCATTTTTCACAAATATAATTTCATCCCCAGATCTTTTCACGCTTAGAATGCCTTTATTTAACCCTCCTTTTTTTACTTTTTCTGGATCAATCATACCAGAGCAACTTACTCCATAGACCACAACCTTCGCGCGGTCTATTCTGTTATCATTTATCAGTTGGTTAAATCCAAGAGAATCGCATCCTTTTAAAAATATACCTACTTTTTTATTGTCCTTTAATTCCTTAAGTAAATATTTACTTAGGTTATTAACACAGAAGCAGTCCCATATTAAAGAATCTACTTTACCCGCTTCTGTAATAAATACGGGATAGGAATCATCAAAGGTATCTCCCTTTTCCCATCCTATAATTTTTTCTACTTCCCCATTTTCTAGGGCAAGTTTTGCGGTCGCTCTTATTTTTTCAGTTATCTTATCCATCTTTCATCCCTCAACTTTCTATTAGGACCAAGTTTATGAACTTTCTCTAATACATCATTCATAACGCTTGAAAATTTTTGTCCCTCTGCTGCTGAAATCCAATCCACTCTAAAACGTTCTTTTTCTATTCCCATAAATACAAGTAAATTTGTCAAAACTGAAAAACGTCGTCTTGTATGATAGTTTCCACTTGTATAATGACAATCCCCTGGATGACAACCGGCAATTACTACGCCGTCAGCTCCATGTTGGAATGCTCTGAGTATGAAGTTTTCACTTACTCTGCATGAGCATGGAACCCGAATAATTTTAACATTGGCAGGATATGCTAATCTGCTTGTTCCTGCTAAATCTGCTCCTGCATAACTACACCAGTTACAACAAAAGGCTACAATTAAGGGTTCAAATTTATTTTCATCTATTCCCTCGATTTTTTCGGCTTCTATCGACATATGGCATCCACCTCCGCTAAAATCTGTTTATTTGTAAATCCTTTAAGATCAATGGCACCAGGGCGACAAGCTACTGTGCATCCACCACAACCTTGGCAAAGTGCTTCATTTACCTTTGCAACTATTTTTGTAATTGTTTTCCCGTTCTCTTTAACTTCAATTGTACTTGATGAAATTGCATCATATGGACATATTTTAGTACACGCAAGGCATCCACTACAAATTGATTCATCTACTTCTGAAACACAAGGATTGTTAACCAATTTATCCTTACTTAATACCCCAATTACCTTTGCTGCTGCAGCACTAGCTTGTGCCACCGTTTCTGGGATATCTTTTGGTCCTTGGCATGCTCCCGCTAAATATATTCCTGCAGAATGAGTTTCCACTGGACGAAGTTTTGGATGAGCCTCTGTAAAGAAATTATTTGTATCTGTACTTATACCTAATATCCTTTTAATTGTAGTTGCATCGTCTTTGGCCTTAGTCGCCGCTGCGAGCACTACTAAATCTGCATCAATTTGAACTGTTTCTCCAGTCGAAGCATCAATAGCATTAACTTGAAGATTCTCTCCATTTGGAAAAACTTTACCAACCATACCTTTAATATAATGAACACCATATTCTTCAACAGCTCTTCGCTGGAACTCTTCAAAGTTTTTCCCTGGTGTACGAACATCAATATAAAAAACATAGGCTTCCATATCGGGATAATGATCCTTGAGTAACATTGCATGTTTTGCTGTATACATACAACAAATTTTAGAACAATAAGGTTTACCCCTAGAAGATTTGTCCCTTGATCCCACACATTGTATAAACACTACTTTTTTAGGCACTCTATGATTCGATGGACACACAAGATGGCCTGCTGTTGGCCCTGCAGCATTTGTTAATCTCTCAAATTCAAGAGATGTAATTACATCAGGGTGCTCACCATACTGATATTCTCCAAATTTATCTAAACCTATAAGATCATAACCTGTGCATACCACTATAGCCCCATATTGTTTTGTCATTTTAGTATCTTCCTGAGAAAAATCAATGGCACCCGCTGTACATACTTTTTCGCAAAGTCCACATTTCCCTGTTTTAAACTTGATACACTGTTCTCTATCTATAACAGGTACGTTTGGCACAGCCTGAGCAAAAGGCATATAAATAGCTCCTCTGTTATTTAAGCCTTCATTAAATTCATTTTTAGCTTTTTTTGAAGGACATTTTTCAGCACAAACGCCACAACCAGTACACTTGTCCATATCTACACTTCGTGTTTTTTGGTTAATGGTTGCTTCAAAGTTTCCCACATATCCCTTAACTGACTCTAGCTCACTGTAGGTGTATATGTTTATATTTGGATGAGACGCCGCATCTACCATTTTCGGTGTTAAAATACAGGCAGAACAATCCAATGTAGGGAATGTTTTATCTAGCTGAGACATTTTCCCACCAATGCTTGGTGACTTCTCAATGATATCCACTTGATAACCAGCCTCAGCAATATCAAGAGCCGTTTGGATTCCTGCAATTCCTCCACCAATAATAAGTGCCCTTTTCGTTACATCTATTTCACCTGGTACAAGTTCGCTATTTAATGTTGCTTTAGCCACTGCAGCCCTAACAAGGGCTATGGCCTTCGGGGTTGCTATCTCTTTATCTTTATGAATCCAAGAACAATGTTCGCGAATATTTGCAACTTCTAATAAATAAGGATTTAATCCCGCTGCCTTTGCCGCTTTTCGAAATGTTGCCTCATGCATTCTAGGAGAACATGATGCTACCACAACTCGATCTAATTTTTGCTCTTTTATCGCATTCTTAATCAAATTCTGGCCTACTTCGGAACACATATATTGATAGTCTTTAGCATATACAACTCCAGGCATTTTTTCAGCTTCTTTTATAACTTTATCAATGTCCACGGTAGCTGCTATATTGCTTCCACACCAACAAACAAAAACTCCAATTTTCTGCAATTTGATTCCTCCTTTAAAATAACAGTATCATTATTTTTTTGTAAAAATTATTTATTATACTTTCTAAATGCACTTACAATTGCCTGCTGGGGCATTTTATCATCTATTTTTCCAAAGACCTCTTCAGCTTTTATTCTGTTTTCTCCTGTACGTCTAAGGATTATAAGCCTAACTGCCTCTAAAACGTTTGCAATATCTATATTCCTAGGACAACGCTGGGAACATGTAAAACATGAAGCACAAGACCAAATGGTTTTACTCTCTGTAACCTTGTCTAATTCTCCTGTCTGAAGTAATCTTATGACCTGATGAGGCAGGATATCCATACCTTCACTTGCAGGACAACTTGCTGAACATTTCCCACATTGGATGCAATCTTGTATCCTCTGCCCACTAATTTGAGAAATTTGATCTAACTCTTTTAATTTTTTGTCAGAATATATTTTCACTCTTTTCATTGCACTATCCCCTCCTATCTTATTTGACACCTAACGCTTCTGCTAAAAGCTCCGTGAAATAGCTGATAGATAGTTTATTTTTGGCCCCATCATTACTAATTTCTAGATTATATTTACAAAGTGGGCATGCAGTAACAATTTCTTCTACATCATTTTTTACAGCTGATTGAATTATAGTATTTGTCATCTTATTTACAAGATCCTTTTGATCTAAACAAAGATACCCTCCACAACACTCCGTTCTATAAGGATATATTACAGGAGTTGCACCAATGGCTTTTATAAAATCTTCTATAATAGAAGGGTTTTCTGGATCATCAAAATTCATTGTTCCACTGGGACGAAGTAGCAAGCATCCATAATATGCACCAATTTTACGGTTAGTAAGAGGATTTGTTACTTTTTTAGCGAGTTCATCAAATCCTATTTCATCCCTGAGCACCTCAAGATAGTGAAGGACTTCCGTCTCTCCCGCGTATGCTTCTGTTAGCTCCAAGTAATTGTTAACCTTTGTTCTTATGTCATCTTTGGTCCTCATATCTTCATTGACCCTTTTAATCACGTGATGGCATGCTGCACATAAAGTAACTAGTTTTTCACCTTTGTCCCGTGCTCCTGCTAGGCTTCTTACTGAGGATAATTTAGTAGCTATTTCATCAGTGGCCATGGGATATACAGCACCACAACACTGCCACTCCTTTTGCTCTTCTAACTCAAACCCCAAAACGTTTGCAGCATCCAGTGCAAACTTTTCTAATTCCTGAGCTTTCGTCTTTAACGTACAACCTGGATAATAACTATACTTCATATTTATTCATCTAGACTTTAAACAAACGAACAAGTCTAGATTTACACCTCCCTTCGACTTTGTTAATATTTCAACACTTATTAATAGAATAATATGGCATTTATCTTTTTAACATTTATGATTTTAAAAAAACAGTGGTGTTTATTTAATTTATTGATAAAGCTATAACAAATGTTATTCTAAATTAAAAAAACCATTAAACTATGATATAATGGTCTAAGCTTATAAAAGAGTGGAATATACGTTGTGAATTTAAAACGATTACAGTATTTTATCCCTTTAATCATGTTAATATTTTTACATTTATTAAAAAGAAGTACTGCTTTTCTCTTTTTAACATTTATGTTATTTTATTTAAATCCTTGTTAAAACTATAACACACGTTGTTATAAATTAAAACTATCATTTAACTATGATATAATAGTTAAAACTTATAATTAGGGGGATATGTTATGGAATTAAGACAGTTAGAGTATTTTCAAATGGTATGTCAATTAAATAATATTACACAAGCTGCCAAAAAACTTTATGTAACTCAGCCTTCTATTACCAATTCTATCAAAAATCTAGAAAAGGAACTGTCCATTGTGCTCTTTGACCGCTCTAAAAAACAGCTTTCCCTCACAGACGAAGGCAAAATCTTCTTAAAAAGAGTAGATGATATTTTAAGACAAGTAACCAATGCCGTTGCAGAAATGAAGGATTGCCAGGATCTTAAAAATGTGATCCTGACAATAGGTATCCCTCCACTGATCAGTACTTTTATATTTCCAAAAGTATTTATTGACTTCCAAAAATCACATCCAAATATTAAACTCAATATTTCGGAATATGGGTCCCTTACAACAAAACAAATGGTAGAAAATGGAGACCTTGATTTAGGTCTGATTATCATCGATTCCTCCGATAAGTCCCTAGCTTCCCTTCCCATTTTAAATAGTGAGCTCTTCGTTTGCTTAAAAAAGGAACACCCTTTAAGCAAACAACCAACCATTACATTTAAAGATATTAAGAACGAACCTATTATCCTACTAAAAGAAGGCTTCTACATCAGACAAAAGATATTAGAATCTTTTAATGAATGCAATATTCAGCCTAATGTTATTTTATCATCCACCCAATTAGAAACCATCAAGGGCCTTATTACCAATGGGGTTGGCATTTCTTTTTTACTAAAGGAAATTGTTGAAGATAATGAAAATATAACAAAAGTTCCATTTAGTACTGCTATTCCCATAAAAATTGCTCTCGTTTGGAAAAAAGATCGTTATCTATCCAACGCTTCAAAGGCATTTATTGATTTCTTAATTACAAACCCCATAACCCCTCTTAAGAGTTAATATTAACTACGAATAATTTTATAATATAATTAATTACATAATTTAAGATGATAGTGAACTACACCCCCTTTAGATGCACTAAAAATGAATATGCTCTGATCAATGTAAATGAAGAGTATATTATTGAGTATAAGTGGAATCGCCTTAAACCAACTGTCGGAAAATTGGACAGTATAATAAAACCTCGATCCTATAAGAAATAATAAGATGTTATATGGAACAAAAATGAAAAAACCACCTGGCTTCAGGTGGTTCTTTCATTTTTGTTTTGATTTCTTAAAGCCTTTAGATAATTATATATATATGAGTTCTTTTGAAATCAATATATTTAACGAACCCTTTTTAATCTTTTTCGTCACCATATAAATATTAAAATATCCAAACATTACTATTTTGTGTACTAAAAGATAATTAATCAACATATTTTATTTAAAGGAGGTTAACTTATCTCCTAGGGAGCTGAACTGTCGTTAAATCATCTCCTGCGGAGCTGCATTTACGACTTCAGAAGGCGATTTATACTCCCACTGAAGTTTTATTTTTACTATAGTATGGAACTCTCACTTATAGAAATGGGAGACTTCCCTTCTGAACTGTCGTTAAAGGATGTGGTTATTTGAGTATTAATAAAAGCAAATGTATTTTACTCGTAATTTGTGTGTTTTTTTCTTTAAGTTTCTTCGGCTGTAGATACAATTTTGATAAAAGCATTTTTATAAAAAGTAAACCAAACAATTTTTACTATACCAAGTTATTAATGAAAGATTTATCTCTAGAAAAGCCTACTGAGCATTATGCTCTATATATGAATTTTTATAAGAAGAAAGATTTTTCCAATGAGGATTTATCTTCATTCACCAAGTTTTTTAATTCATTAAATAATGATAGTTTCATAGATAAGCCAGCGAACTTACCAGATAAACCAATATATAAGATATTTTTAACCTTCAGCAAAAATAAATATATGATAAATGTCTATAACGAAAAATTCATTTCCATATATCCCTGGGATGGCTCCTACAAAATGGATTACATTGATACAAGTAAAATGTACAAAGCCTATAATCTTTATGGATTATGCAAATACCTTATACCTAAATAAGGTATTTGTTTTTTTATCCGGTTATTCCTTTAAGGATGCCTTGATTTCAATTATAGATTTATTTAAAATTGGATGCATAACATAAGGTGCTATATCACACAGTGGCTCTAAAACAAACATTCTTTCCTGCATTCTTGGATGAGGCAATATTATTTCATCTAAAGAACTAATAATATCATCATACAGTAGTACATCCAAATCTACTGTTCTAGGACCCCATCTTATAACTCTCTCCCTTTTTAATTCTTTTTCTATAGATAGCAGGAATCTTACAAGCTCTAATGGATTTAAAAGTGTTTTTATTTCAATAGCACAATTTAAGAAATCATCTTGCTCTAGATATCCTACTGGCTTAGTTTCATAAAATTTTGATGTTTTTGTTATTTGGGTATGATAAGAATTGTTTATAAGCTCTAATGATTCTTTCACATTTTTCTCTTTGTCCCCCATATTTCCACCTATACCAATATACGCTGTATGCCATTTTCTATCTATTTCTACCGCTGCATATTGAAGTGGTTTTCCAATAGGCGCCCAAGGTTTTTTTATTTTAACCTTTACTCTTTGAACTAAATCATATTTTAAGAGTATAAATTCAGCTAATTTTTCTGTAGCTTTCTCTATTAAATCATAACTTTCCTTATTAAATTCTTCCTCAACCAATTGACAAAGCTCACCATAATGAACCGTCCTAGTTAAATCATCAGTGATGCCTGCCTCTCTTAAACTAAGGAAAAGCTCCAATGAAATTAAAAAACGTTGTCCTAAGGTTTTTTCTTCCTTAAAGACACCATGGTGTCCGTAAACCTCTAAATCTTTTATATACATTTTGTCCATAGTATTGTCTCCTTTATAAATAAGGGTGTTTTCTTAGCTTCTACATATAGCATCTGTCATAACGCAAACCCTTTTATTCTCTAATACATCGTGTACCCTTATAAATTCGCAGCCCTTCATTATTCCAATAGTTGTAGTTGCAAGTGTTCCCTCAAGCCTATCACTTGCAGGTAAGTCTAGTGCAAACCCTATCATGGATTTTCTTGAGGTTCCTAGAAGTACAGGATACCCTAAACTATTTAGCTTTTCCAGGCTATTCATAGTTTTTAAATTATCTTCATAACTTTTTGCAAAACCAATGCCTGGATCCAAAATAATATTTTCTTTTTTAACTCCTGCTTTTAGTGCAATTTGGATACTTTCTTCCAAATCATTAATTATATCACAAACTAAGTTAGTATAATTTTTATTATCTCTATTGTGCATTAAACAACAAGGCACATTATACTTAGCAGCAACGCTTGCAATATATGCGTCCTTCTTAAACCCCCATACATCATTAATCATTGCTGCCCCTACCTTTACTGCAAGCTCTGCAACTCTGCCTTTATATGTGTCCACAGAAATTGGGACGCTTATTTCCTTCTTTAAAGCCTCTATAATAGGTACTACCCTTTTAATTTCTTCTTCTTCACTTACGGGGTCATGTCCAGGTCTTGTGGATTCGCCACCAATATCAATAATATCTGCCCCGTCAGCAACCATTTTTTTCGCATGATTTATTGCTGAGCTAATATCCCTAAATTTTCCGCCATCAGAAAAGGAATCAGGAGTTACATTTAAAATCCCCATTATGTAAGTTCTTTTTCCTATTTCAAAATTTCGGTTTCCTATTTCCATAAACTTCCTCCTCATAATCTCATTCACTCTCAACTGTATTCCTAGTATGTTACCTTCAAATTCCTCTTCTCTACTGGCCATTTACAGCCATCAATAGCTTCGCAATTAAAACAATTTCTTGAAAGCTTGTCACACTTATATAATACATCACTTAAACTATTTAAATTTTCAGTATTGCTTCTATGTTTTCCTATAGCCTCTAGAATCTCATCTATTTCCTTAGCACTATATTTGCACTGCTTTAATATGTTTTTAGCAATTTCCCGACTAGCAATATCATGAGGTGTCCCATTTTCATATTCTTCTCCCCGACCTATATCATGCAAAAGTGCAGTTGTATAAATTATGTGTTTTGGTATATTCAAATGCTTTTCTAAACTCATTATGTACATAAGTCGTGCCACGTCTAAAAAATGCTGCATATCATGCAGGCAAAAGTCTCTATGTTCTTCGAAGTTTTCTATCTTCCTTAAATTATACACAAAGCTATAGTTTTCTATAATAAGATTTATTTTATCATTCATTAAATTATTATCTATAATTTCCACCGTTGCCAAAAATCTATATAAATCTATAAATATTGTTTAATTCCCTGTTCAACGTGTCCGATTTTGCAATCTTTTCAGATATGCTACTTTGGTTTATATAACACTCCAAGGGCTTAAATTCCCATACAACGCATGGTACATATTAGTAGTATCGTTTAAGTGATTAATTATCATCTGCGATGCTATTAAACTACTAATTCATATCTACTTAGATTGATACTTGCATTATAATCTCTATCTATAACACAGCCACATTCCTCGCAGATATATGTTCTAACTGATAATGAAAGTTTTGGCTTTATATGACCACACTCACTACAGGCTTTTGATAAATGTCTATTTTTCATCATTCCTTTTATATTAAGTGTTTCCATAACAACTCTTGAAGGCTTGGTTTTCACTATCGTATTCGTTGCTTGGTGATTATGATTACTTCTTATATTAGTTATTTTTCTATGAAGTAATTTAATCTGCTTTTCGATTTTTATAACATTACTTGTTTTGACAAACTTACTCCATTCTTTATTTTTTAGGTATTTGCAAGATACCCTACGTTGTAATCTACGTAGCCTTTTTTCATGTTTTTTACACTTTTTGTTTTGTTAATATTTTTAAATGTCATTCCATTGGAGCATATAGCAAGGTCTTTTATTCCGACATCTATCCCAATGCTCTCACTTGTTAATGCTACTATTGGTTGTTCTTTATCAATTCCAACTGATATAGAGTAGTGCCTTATTCCTTATGATTTTCTACATATCTATCATAATACCTTTTTATTTCAGATACAACTGTGCTTTCATTCACAACTTTATCTTCGATCTTATTCACCTTCATTATACCCATAATACTATTAGTTATAAAAACACCCTCAGCTTTCATTAATTCTTCTAATGTAAACTCGCCTTCTTGTACAATAAATCCTATAGGCAACAAATTTCGAATAATAAAATCTCGTACTATACCCGGTAATAACCCACATTTAATCTTTGGTGTAAATATAATTCCATTCTTGATGAAAAATATATTGCTTACAGCTCCCTCACTTATAAATCCCTCTGTGTTTAGAAATAGTGCTTCATTGTACCCTTTATCTATAATTTTATCTCGTTCAATTATGTTTTCAATGTAGTTGAAGGATTTCACATATGTTAAATTTGAATGCGCATTTCGCCTAACCTCACTTAATCCTAATGCAAACCCTTCATCATAATCACTTTGTTTATAGGCCATTTCTCTTTTAGTAATTATAGTGTTTTTCTCAGATACCATAATTTTGAGCACGCAGTTTTTACAATTGAGTTTTTGAGTAGCAGCATAAATTTCTGTTTCAGTAATTTTTTTATTTACATTTAGTGTGTTAAGCCCTCTATTTAACCTTTCTATATGCTCAGCTAGAAATAATGGTTTTTCTTTAACTAATATAGTCTCAAATGCTCCCCTTCCAAATGAAAACCCACTATCTAAGGATATCTTATCCACACTTAATTCACCATTTACAAATATCATAATACCCCCTTAGGTTCCACCCATGTGACACGTGGCAAATTCTATAATTTAGTTTACAACTTTATTCACCAGCCTATAAGACTCGCATTAACGCTTTTGCTTTATCTAAGGTCTCATCATATTCACATTCTTCATTGGAATCCCACGTTATTCCACCACCTACACCAAAATAGGCTTTATTGTCTTTTATTAAGATCGTTCTAATAATTATATTCAAATCTACATTTCCGTCAAACCCTAAATATCCAAGCGCGCCCGTATATATGTTTCTACGCACAGGCTCTAATTCCTCAATAATTTCCATGGAGCGTATTTTAGGTGCTCCTGTTATGGACCCTCCTGGAAAACAAGCTTTAATGCATTCTAGTGAGCTTACCGGCTCTTTTAATTCACCTACTACTGTAGATACTAAATGAAATACTGTACTGTACTCCTCTAATTTAAAAAGTTCCGTTACTTTAACTGAACTCGGCTTACAGACTTTACTTAAATCATTTCGCTCTAAATCCACCACCATTAGAAGTTCAGACTTATCTTTTTCGCTATTTATAAGTATGTTTTTATTTTTAAGATCTTCCCCTGCATCCATCCCTCTTGGCATAGTTCCTTTTATAGGTCTAGTTTCTACCATTCTATTTCTAATCCGCAAAAATCTTTCTGGAGAAGAACATATTATATTAAAATTTTCAAAATTCATAAATGCAGCAAAAGGAGCTGGATTTATATTTCTTAGATCTTTATATATTTCATATGCGCTTTTACGAGTGTTACAACTAAATCTTTGAGTTAAATTCGTGATATATATATCTCCACTTTTTATATAAGCTCTTACCTTTGATACAGTATTTATATAATTGTTCTTTTCAAAGTCCGACGTAAATTTATTCTTTATAACTCCTACTTTTTCATATACAATTTTATTGCCCTTTTGTATACGCTGCCTAATACCTTCAATACTGTCTTTCTGAGATTTAAGTATTCCTAGTGCAGATATATAAACACTTTTCTTAAAATTATCTAAAATAATAATGTTATCATAAAAATTATAATAGCAGTGAGGTATATCTACATCATCCTTTGCTATATTGGGTAGCTCTTCAACTTCCCTAGCCAGGTCGTAGGAAAAGTATCCTATACCGCCAGATACAAAAGGCAGCCCAGTATTATTTTCTATAGCGTATTCTTCAATAATTTTATTTAACTCTTCAAATGTATCCCCTTCATATACTTCTTTTCCCTTATAGCAGGTACCATTTTTACTTTTAAATGTTAAAAAACAGTTAGTTCCTATAAAAGAATATCTTCCTAACGTTTCTTCGTCTCTAGCACTATCTAATAATATAGTGTTTAAATCTTCTTTAAATAATGAATATATACCAAACCCATCAAGGTTAGTATTAACTTGTTCAATTATCAGTTTCATTTCTTCTCCTTAGTTTTCAACAAATTTATCTTGAATTCTAACTTCATTAATAAAATTTTTAAGAATTTCATGTCCATATTCCGTAAGCTCTGCTTCAGGGTGAAATTGTACCCCTTCAATGTGATATTGCTTATGTCTTATACCCATTATAACACCATCCTCTGTTTCACTAGTTATTTCTAATACCTCTGGCAAGGATTCTCTCTCTATTATTAAGGAATGGTATCTCGTAACCTTCATTGGACTCACAATATTTTTAAACACATATTTTCCACTATGCTTTATTTCAAATACTTTCCCATGCACTGGTTCATTTCCCTTAATAATTTTAGCACCAAACACCTTACCAATAATCTGATGCCCTAAACATATTCCCAAAATAGGTATGCTGCCTTTAAAGTTTTCTACTATTTCCATGCAAATCCCCGCATATTCAGGAGATTTTGGACCAGGTGAAATGATTATTCCTTCGGGTTTAATTTTCTCAATATCCGCAAAGGAAATTTTATCGTTTCTATATACTAATATTTCCTCACCTAGCTCTTCAAAGTATCTAACTAGGTTGTATACAAATGAATCATAATTGTCTATCATCAAAAACATAAACTATCTCCTATTCTCTTATAATTACTTATATTATATCAAATAGTTTGCGTAAAATCATTAGGATTAAAATCAACTTTCATTTTCTGTTATTATATTTTAGCTCGCAGTTAAAACTGAAAGCTTTCACTTGCTATTATTTTATAAATAATTTAAATACTACCTCTTCCTTTTCTTTAAAACCTTTTATAATTCCTTCATGAAGCTTTACAATATCCTTTACAATAGACAACCCTAAACCACTACCCTCCTCATGCCTAGACTTGTCCTTTTTATATAATCTTTCAAAAAAACTATCCACTTCTGCTTCTGAAACTGTCTCTCTAGGAACATTACTCACGCAAAAAACTCCATAGCTTATGCTATTTAGTTCTTCTTTGAAAATTTTAATTTTCACTACAGTATTTATTTTAGAGTATTTTAAAGCATTACTTATGATATTATTAACTGCCCTACCAATCAAATCAGGATCACCATTTATGTAAACAGGCTCCTTTGATAGCTCCACTTCTAGTTTTAATGAGTTCTCATCAAATCCACTTGCTTCATCCTCGAATATCTGTCTTCCCAATTCATTTAGCTCTAAGTTTTCAAAATTTAATATTATATCCTTTGATGTTAGTTTTGAATATTGAAAAAAGTCCTCCAGCATAGTTCTAAGATATACACCCTTACGTTCTATGATGCTTATATACTTACTTAGCTCTTCCTTAGAATTGTATTTGTCCTTCTTAAGAATATCAATATATCCAAGTATTGTTGTCAGAGGAGTTCGTAAATCATGTGAAATATTGGTGAGAAATTCGCTTCTTTTTCTATCTTCTTTTTCAAGTTCAGATGCCATAAAGTTAATACCTTCTGCAAGCTCTCTTAATTCGTTGTTATAGTGAATGGGTACTCTGTGAGATAAGTTCCCTTTGGCTATAATTTGCACTGAGAATTTCATTTTTGAAATATAGGATACCCTCCCCCAAACTAATATAAAAAAGATTATTACAAATCCTATTAAGGCCCAGAGCATCATCATGCTGTCACCATTTCCATATCCAAGGTAAACGTAATATAAGAAATATCCATCCTTTAAATATTCACAGCCAGATACTCTGAAATCCTTTTTATATTTGCTTGGCACAGAATATTCTCTTTTGCCATCTTTTAGCTCATTCTTGTCTATGACTTGTACTCCTTTACTATTTTGAACTATAACATTACCCCTCTGATCTACTATATAGAAACTGTACCCTTGATTATATGAATATTTATCATTTATAAGTTGCTTTAGCGCTATATTATTACTAAGATTACTGTTTTTCAATTCCTTCTCTAAGTTCGGTATACACTTATCATAAATATTATTTATTCTAAGTGTAGGATTTTTATTATAAATTCCCACTCCTTTATCTTTTATCATTGCGGAACTCAAAAATGAAATCACAAAAGCAATTAATGCTATAATAACTAACTCACCCTTAAGCTTAACAATCCTTTTCAACTTTATACCCCATTCCCCAAATAGTTTTTATATACTTACCCACTTTAACCTTATCACCTAATTTATCCCTAAGGTTTCTCATGTGTACAATAACGCTGTTATCATTTTCTAAAAATGTATCCTTCCATATTTGCTCATACAGCACTTTGGTTGAATATACTCGTCCCTTATTTGAAGCTAAGGTGCTTAAAATCTCAAATTCCTTAGGGGTTAACATGATTTCTTCCCCAAATCTTTGTACTGTATGTTCTAAAAGATTTATTTCTAAGTCCTTTATTTTTAAAATACTATCTATAGCCACATTACTATCTGATGTTCTTTTTAATATTGAAAGAACTCTTAATGATAATTCTGTAAAGTCAAAGGGCTTAACTACATAGTCATCGCATCCCTTAGTAAATCCCTTTATTTTGTCCATTTGTTCACCTTTAGCAGTTAACAGAATTACAGGGGTATCACAAAACTCCCTCATCTTGGCTAACATTTTATAACCATCCATTTTAGGCATCATAATATCTAATAATATCAGTGAAAAGGCCTTATTTTTACTAATTATTAAACCTTCCTCTCCATCACAGGCGTAATCAATTTCATAACCTTCTCTAGAAAAATAATTACCTAACATTTCTCTTATGTCTAAATCATCATCCACAATTAATATATTTTTCTGCATTTTACCACCTATCTTTAAGTTTTTTCTTAATTATACCATTTTAGTTCTCTCTTAAAAACTCATAAGAATTATATTTTATCATAGTGATAAACGGATAGATGAATGTAGCAACAGTGAGAGTTAGGCTACAAAGTAATAATACAATCAAGTCCCATAAAGAATATACTGCATTAATTCCTAGTAGCTTAAAAAACAACTTTGAAACCGAAACATAGAAGCCATAAGACAGAACACATGACACTATGATAAGTATGCTTCCTTTAAAGATGTAAACTTTTGATATAAACCCTTTTCCTAGGCCTAAAGCTCTTATTACCGTTTCTTCTTTTCTTTCTTCTAGAAACGTAATGTTCAAAAGATTAATATTAAAAATTAATGATGCAAACACTACCATAAAAGAAAGTGCTTTAAATATATTAAGAAATTTCCCTATATATGTTGACATAGCGCTACCTAGAATATCAATTGATATAACAGGACTGTCCCCTAGTTTATCCATCCATTTAGTGCCGTCAGCCTTAATGTAAAATTTAGAATCATTGCTATATCCACGATAAGGCAGTAGAATGCACATACTATCTATAATCGAATTATCATAAACGCCCTTTATTTTTATATTTACTGTTTTATCTTTATAAGATATGTGAAGTATATCTCCAACCTTCAACTTATTTTTCTTTTGGTACTCAGAAGTAATCAAGCACCCGTCTTCTCCGTCAAAAAGTTTTTTACCTTCCACCATTTTAAACTCCAGCTTGTAATCTTCCTTTTTTATTTCTATAAAGGCAATTAATTTTAGTTTAATATTATTGTTTAGGACTTTACCTGTTGAATTATAATTTTTAATATACCCTTCAACCCCATTTTCTTTTGTAAGAACATTTTCCAGATTTAGGTTTTCTTTAGAAGGCAAAATATAGTTATATGGCAGCGCTGTAGCTAAAGATTTATTCATGCTATTTTTAACATTGTTGTTTAGATTTAATGTGATCATAATAAATACTAGAGTAATAGAAAAACTTACAGTAAGCAAAATAAATGTTAAAAAGTTTTTCTTCATATTTTTAAAGGAATACATTAATAATTGACTTCTGTAATGAATGGAAGAAAAAATCTTCATCAATACTGCGCTTGCAATCAAAAATATTAAAATGATACATATTATACCTAATGAGGTTGCAAAATTTACAGAACTTCCTATATAAACCGAGTATACGAATAGCATTACAGGTATTAATAATATGAGGTAGATAAATATACGCTTTTTTACTATCCCATTCTTTTCTTCATTTTCTCTTAGAAGCCATAAACCTTTAAAATCATCTATTATTAATAAAGGTATATTTGAAAACATCTCGAAGAATAGTGTATTTATAATAATTCCTTTTGAAAATATCCGCAATTCTTCTATAAAACTTATACTTTGAGGAATATAATTCATTTTTAATATGAAATTGGATATTAAAATAGTGGTTAAAACAGATAAGATTACGGGCAATAAAACTATAATAGATAATTCCATTCTTAGAGCATTTTTTATATCCTTATTTTTAAGGGATAAAAGCTTCATAATAGATATATCTCTTTTTCGTCTTATTATGAGCATTATTGAGGTCGTTATTATTACTATTGAAGATAGTATATACCCCATAGTGGTCAATATTCCAAAAGAAGCAAATTGTACATCTGTCTCACTTTTAAGCGTTCGCTCTTTATCCTTTATTGAACTATACATATATCCATCTTCCTTAGACTTTATACGCTGTTTCAACTCTTCTCCATCAGTATTTCCACCGATATAAATTAAATTACCCTCACTTCCACTGACACTTTCACTTATTTTTCCGTAACCAATTATTGTTTCATCATTAGTTACCCCTTTAGGAATTGTTTCTATTTCTTTAACCGTATAGGCTTTTGTTCCCCCATCAGTTTTTATATTAATTTCATCTCCGATTTTAACAGCAAGATTCTTTGCCATAGATGAATCCAAAATTATTTCATCCTTTTTAATGTTCTGCTCACCTAATATCAAATTAGCGTAAAATTTACTGCTTTTACTGTTTTGAAAAAAGGCAGGAGTAGTTTTTTTATAAGTAACCTTATAACTCTCTTTTTTTAATATACTTATTTCTTCATTAAAATCTTTAGATTCATAAAATGACTTTATAAATAAATCCCCACCGTTAGCCTCCTTTATACTTTTCTTATTGTATTCATTTATATTTGCGGAAATAATAGGAGCAGTAATGGATAACGTTGTAGTAAGCAATATAGAGATCATGGTGAATAATAAAATCAGCTTTTCCTTTCTCAAATTTTGCAAATTGTATATTTTAAAAATCTTAAGCCAGTTCATTCAAAACACCATCCTCAAGGAAAAATTTTCTATCTCCCAAAGAGCCTATTCTTTCATCATGCGTTACTATAGCAAGGCAGCAACCACTTTCCGCTTTAACCCTCATTAAAAGTTCAATAACCCTTTTACCATTTTCAGAATCTAGAGCACCTGTAGGTTCATCACATAGTATGAATCTAGGACTGTTAACAAGTGCTCTCACTACAGCTACTCTTTGGGCTTCTCCACCAGAAAGTGAGGTTGCTTTAGCATTTTTCTTATCTAACAAGCCTACCTTTTTTAATAAAGCTTCACATTTTTCTATTTTCTCTTTTTTACCTTCTTTGCTATCCATAGCTAACAATAAATTTTCTAAAGGTGTCAAACCCGTTATTAAATTAGAATTTTGAAAAATAAGTCCGATATTTTTACGTCTTAATACCTCTATTTCTTTTTCTTTCTTACCACTGATAATCTTATTGTCAAAAAAGACTTCACCAGTACTTGAAGCTTCAAGCATTGACAAAATATATAGAAGTGTAGACTTTCCACCTCCTGAAGGACCCATTATAGTAATAAAATCCCCTTCCTCGATTGCCATGTCTATGTTTTTCAGAACCTCCTGCTCCATATTTTCGCGTTTATATTTTTTATTCACAGCTTTTAATTGAATCATATAAGTACCCTCCAAATTTTTATAATTGTAATCAAGTCACATTTACAATTATAAAATATGAAATGTATGAAATATATGTCTTAAAAATAAGTAAATTATAAAGATTAGTTATACGAGTAACTATCTCGCAGGCTACCACCTATACAATTGCAAATAAAAAGAGCCTAACATTTAATAAATATTCAATAATAATTATTATTTATTATAATTCCCTTTTAATATTCACCAATATTGGTTAAAATGGTATTAGGCACATAAAAATAAATAGGCTACAATAGACTCGTATATTGTCTTGTTATTTATTTTTATATCCCTTATGCTAAACTTTAAATTTGAGGTGATTATATGTACAATCGAGGTGATTTCCATCTTCATACAAATGCGTCTGATGGAAAACTAAGTCCTAAAGAACTAATTCATGAAGCGTCTTTAAATGGTTTGGATATTATTGCAATAACAGATCATGACACAACTTTAAATGTTGAGGAAGGAATCAGAGAAGGTCTAATTGAAAATATAAGGGTAATACCTGGAATAGAACTATCTACTATTTATAATAACGAAAGCATTCACATATTGGGTTATTTTAAAGATGATAAATATAAAGATGTTGCTTTTCAAAATTTCTTAAAAGACATAGATGATTTCAGAATATTAAGAGCTAAAAAAATAGTGGAAAATTTAGATACGTTTTTTAAAATAAAACTAGACTATCAAAAAGTTTTAGATGAAGCTAAAGGAGTAATAGCTAGGCCCCATATAGCTAAAGCAATAATTGATGCTGGTTATAAATATGATTGGAAATATATATTTGATAATTTCCTTTCAAACAGTAGCCCTGCATATGTACACATTAAGAGAATTTCAACAGCCGATGGCATAACCATATTAAAAAAAGTTAATGCATTAGTTGTACTTGCACACCCTGTTCTAATTAAAAAATCAACCATAGATGAAATGCTAAGCTTAGATTTTGATGGTATTGAAGCAGTTTACCCAATAAATACAAAAAAGCAAAAATCACTATTAAAGTCAAAAGCTAAAGAATATGGCAAGTTAATTACTGCAGGTTCAGATTTTCATGGAATTACAACCTCAGATACCAGTCATGGCGTCGTTGGTTCAGTTTCCTTAAGCCATAATGAACTAGCTACCTTTGTAAATGCCTTAGAATCATAAAAGAAAAAAAGTATATATTACTATTAATGCAATGCATTAATAGTAATATATACTTTTTTTACACATAAAAATATTTGTTATTTATTTTGATACCCTATTATGCAGTTATGCTAATATGTATATAAGAAGGATGGCAGGTAAAGTAATAATAAATCTCAATATTACCTACCAAAAAGTCTTTTAGCCGGTAGGCTGCAGATGTGGTAGATATGCTTTGAATTTAATATTCGCAAAACAAATATCTATCGTCTAAAGAAGAGCTCTTGCGCAACTGTGGAACAAAATCGTAAACTAAAGAAAAAAAGCATATATTACGTAAGCTGCATTTGAACAAGCATTAGCAATTTTTTGCTAATGTTATGAAATATACGTTAAGAAAAGTACATGTTTGAGCGATAGTGAGTTTGTACTTTTTAGTGTCTTTCATAATATTAGCTTAGAATTACTCAGCGAAGTGAAAAGCAGTTGTAATAATATACACTTTCTTTTCTATATTTCTATTAAGAAAGCTTCATAAGCTCTAAAAGCTTCATATATGTCTGCTTTGCTTGCAATTTCCCATGGCGCATGCATATTATGAAGAGCAACCCCTGAATCTATAACCTGCATACCAAACCCGGCTAGTATATAAGCTATTGTACCGCCGCCGCCTTGGTCCACTTTTCCAAGCTCTGATGTTTGCCATGAAATATTATGTTTTTCCATTATGGTTCTAAGCTGCGCAATAAATTCTGGATTTGCATCGTTGCATCCTCCTTTTCCGCGAGCCCCAGTATACTTGTTTAAAACTATACCTTTTCCAAAATATGCAGAATTACGTTTTTCCATAACCGAAGGAAAGTTTGGATCATATGCTGCACTTACGTCTGATGATAACATTTTTGAATTTGCTAATGCCCTTCTTACTTTTAAATCACTATATTCTCCCATTAAATTAACAACCTCAGCTACTGTGTTTTCAAAGAATTTTGATTGCATTCCTGTTGCACCAATACTTCCAACTTCCTCTTTGTCCACAAGTAAAACAATACAAGTTTTGTCTGTTTCCTTAATGTTCATTAATGCTTCATAAGAAGTGTACGCACACACTCTATCATCTTGTCCATAAGCCATAATCATACTGCTATCTAGTCCATAGTTTCTAGCGCGTCCTGCAGGTACTACTTCTAATTCTGATGATACGAAATCTTCTTCATCTATATCATATTTATCATTTAAAAGTTTTAATATATTTAACTTAACTCTATTTTTTGCATCCTTATCTTCTACTGGTATACTTCCCATAAATACGTTTAAATCTTCACCTTCGATACCTTTGTCTAAAGTCTTTTTCAATTGATCTGCTGATAAGTGAATTAGAAGATCTGAAATTCCAACTACTGGTTCTTTTTCATCTTCTCCTATTACTACATTTATTACTGTACCATCCTTTTTAACAATAACACCATGAATAGCTAAAGGTAACGTAACCCATTGGTACTTCTTAATTCCACCATAGTAATGTGTTTTAGCTAATGCTAGATCTGAATCCTCATATAATGGATTTTGTTTTAAATCGAGTCTTGGTGAGTCCACGTGAGCACCTAAAATTTTAAAACCCTTTTCAATAGGCTCAGACCCAATTAAAAACAATGCTAAGGTTTTTCCCATACTGCTAGCGTAAACCTTATCACCAGCTTTTAATTTAGTGCCTTCACTTATATAAGTATCAATATTTTTGTAACCGTTTTTTTTAGCTAGTGTAACAAACTCTGTAACGCATTCTCTTTCAGTTTTGCATTTTGACATGAAGTCTATATAATTGTCAGATAATGCAAATACCTTTTTAAAATCACTTTTTGTGTATTTATCCCAAGCTACTTCATATTCTTTTTCTAAACTTTTAATTTCAGACATGTTTATTCCCTCCCTATTATAAATGCTTCCTGCACTTACTATTCTACTAAATATTTCCTAAAATTACAAACATTTAAAGTTACAAAAAAAACATTATACTCTATGTTAATTCCATTTTTTTATTTCTTAAGAGTTGCAGTTACTTCCTCTATTCTCATATTTATGGTTTCAACAGGAGTTATCTTAGAATTTAAACTGTATCTATAATTAGCTGCAGCTGCTTCAATAATTACTGCTATATTCCTACCTGGCCTAATTGGCAATGTTATTTTTCTTACAGGCACATTTAGAATATCCATAAATTCATTATCTATACCAAGCCTATCATATTCTTCACTCTCATTCCACTGAGTAAGTGATATCAACAAACTAATAGTCTTAGTGTTTAGAACCGAACTCATACCATATATTGCTGGAATATCTATTATCCCCATACCTCTGACCTCCAGCATTCCTGAGGTTATGTATGGGCAACTTCCAAGTAATACACCATCAATTTCTTTAATGTCAACTGCATCGTCTGCGATCAGCCTGTGACCCCTTTTTATAAGTTCTAACGCACATTCACTCTTGCCTATCCCACTTTCTCCACTTAATAACATGCCTATACCATAAACATCTACTAGAACACCGTGAAGTCTAGTTTCTGGAGCTAACTTAGTATCTACGTAATTTGTAAATTTACTAATAAATCTTGTAGAAATTAATTTTGTTCGTAAAACCCATCGTCCATTTCCCCTTGCTGCCTCCATAAGTTCCTTATGAGGTTGCATCTGCCTAGTGACTATAACGCAAGGTATATCTAATTTAAAGTATTTATTCAATCGTTTCTTCCTAAGGTCTTCTTCCATACAATCTAGAAAACTCCATTCTGCCATACCTATTAATTGAACTCGATTATTATCGAAATACTGGTAAAAGCCTGCAATTTGAAGCCCCGGTCTATTAATATCACTAACATTAATTAAGTTACCCTTTTCTCCTTCTACTAAAACCTCTAACTTAAAATGCTCTATTAATTCCTCTATAGTAACATCCATTAAAACTCCCCCATTTTTACTGATTTTAAAATTTATTGTTTTTAATAAAGATATTATACTTTTTTAATTGTATCTAATTGTGCTCTAAAATTTCTTTTAACATTGTCAATGTACTTTTGCCTTAACTCTTGTTGTTCTAATTTCTCTTCCTCTGTAAGTTGACTTTCTTTGCTTTTATTATAAAGGTAATTTATTCTGTTAGTTAATTCATCAATATTCATAATATCACTCCTAGACTATTTTTAACTTTTCTATTATACCAAAATATTTTATTCATAAATAGTATAAATGAAACATATTCTGATTTTATAATTATAACACAAGAAAATTAAGACTTTTTTCGTCATTTACATATTATTCCATGTAAGTTTTTTCAACATCTGCATAGATTTTTTTGTTATATTTTACCATTATATAGATGTTTTATTTAACAAATTATAGTATATTTTGTATTTTTTTATATTTTATTGGCTAACTAAAAATTTAACATAGATTGCATAATATGTTATTATATATTTATTCCACAAAAACAAAATAAAGCGAAGAGGTGTTGATGTATGGATATTAAATTAAAAATTATAAAGGAAGAATTAGAATCATTAAGAACAATATTACATTTTTTACTAAATTGTAAAGAGCCTACAGATAAAATAGTTGTATCATGCAGTCAGCAATTAGATGAAGTTATAATTAAATATCAGAAATTTCAAGCCATTTCGGAAAAAGTGGCTTGATAAATCCACACATGATTTTAGATATCCAACTCAATTAAAATATCATCAATTTCAATATTTACATCTGCACCATAAAAAACTACCGCGAATTCATTAAATTCATATGCATCTTCTGATATATCACAACCAATGAATTCATATTCAATTTCCATTTCCTCAGCGCATTCTTCCATTATATCTTCCACATTATCTGCTGAAATATCACTTAAATAAGGCAAGAAAAACTCTTCATACCAATCTTCTTCATTTTGTTTAAAATCTCCTTCTTCATTTGCATAAGATGTAGCAGCTTCAATTTCTACTTCATCATAATAATATTTAAATTTCAGTGCTATAGTGTCCTTTTTATATTGAATTTCAACTATGTCACTTAGGCCATTCTTATTTAGAAAATTTATTATATTTTGCTTATTCAAATATACCCCTCCATAAATCATTTGTGAATTATTTACTGCGATTTAATTCTTGTCTGGATATTATTGCGAAACTTTTTTTTACAATAATATTTAGTATCCTGGTCATTATATTCTTTGCATTTGAAATATTTTTAATTCTTTATAAAAAAAAAGAAAAATTTCACTAACCAAGTGAGATTTTCTTTTATTTACTATAATAAACGTTGTAGCCTAAGTATCCCTAGTAACTTATTAATTCAAGAGTTGTAAATACTCCTCCACAAATTTATCAGCTTGCTCAAATTCCTTGCTGTCTGGGACGAATTTAAATTTAAGTCCTTCCTCGACTACTTTAAATTTTAAAGATTTTAGTCTTTGTGTAAGCATCGGAACTCCTTCACCACTCCATCCATATGATCCGAAAGCTGCTGCGACTTTACCTCTATTTGTTATTGGACACACAAGAGACAGAACATCCCAAGCAGGCTTTACAGCATCTTGATTGATAGTTGGAGAACCAATCATAATACCTGAGGCTTCTTCAATTAATGATACAATCTCACTTAAATTCATAGATGTTATTTCATGAACTTCAGCCTTTATTCCCTTTTCATTAATTTTATTAGCTATATATTTTGCCATAGCCTCAGTATTATGATAAGCGGATATGTATAATATTTGAATGTTTTTTTCTTTTATCTCGTAAGTTTTAGCCCACTTTCTATAAAGGTCTACATACATTTTAATATCCTCTACATGTATAGGACCATGGCTTGGCGCTACCATATCTAATTCTAAATCTTTGATTTTATCTAATCCCATATTAACAAATTTTTTAAATGGTCCCATTATAACGTCAAAATAATATTTCATTTCGTCGAAATAATCACCTGAGCAAGCATCCGTTATACAATTAACTGGTGAATAATGACAACCCATTACGTCACAAGTAAACAATACTTTTTCTTCCTTAGCATATGTAAACATTGTATCAGGCCAATGTAAATTTGGTGCTGAAATAAATTGTAATGTGTTTTTACCTAAGCAAATCTCTCCTACTGCTGGCCTGCTATTAAATTCCTTGTTAGTAATTTCTTTTAGATACGTTATAGCAGGTTTTGAAGCTAGAACAACAGCCTCTGGATAAACTTCTAAGAGCTTACCTAAAGAACCACTATGGTCGAGTTCTGTATGTTGAACAATTATGTAATCAACTTTTCTTTCTCCAATAACACCTTTTATTTTATCTAAAAACCCTTCAAAGAAACCATTTTTAACACAATCTATTATAGCAACTTTTTCATCATCTATTAAATATGAATTATATGTAGTTCCTTTCTTTGTTTCCATTATAATATCAAATACCTCGAGCTTAGGATCGTTTACCCCAACCCAATAAATATTGTCTTTTAACTTTGTTGTTTCCATTCTCAAAGTCCTCCTTTAGTTCTCTTAGTGTCTAACAATTATTAATTGTTAGACATCCTATAAACCTATATGATTTTAATCATCTTACATATAATATATTTTACCACATTTATCAAATCCATTCAACTAATAATGATTATTAGTTAACCTATCTTTTATATACATGAAAATGCATATACTTTATAGTTTGTCACTTAAATATTAAAATATTCTATTATTCACCCTGAAAAATAAAATATTTTTTAATAATAAGGATACTGAGCCATATACTTTAATAGCACGAACTTTAAGGAGGGCTCTATGAATATTTTAATAACTGGCGCAAAAGGTAATATTGGAACTTATCTTTGTAATATCTTGTCTAAATCACATACTATATATGGATTAGATAAAACTGAACTTAACATAACTGATAAAATAACTACCGAGAAAACTCTGTATGAATTAAAGCCTGACGCTGTAATTCATACTGCGGGCATGACAAATAAATATATTTGTGAATACCATGAATCTTTAGCCTATGATGTAAACACTGTAGGAACTTTAAACATTGCTAATTGTTGTAATTCGCTTAGTATCCCCCTAGTATACCTATCTAGCACAGATGTATACGGAGATACTAATACAACACCCTACAGTGAAGTTGATGAATGTACCCCAATAAACGCCTATAGCAAAAGTAAATTAGGTGGAGAAGAATTAATACAAACCATTTGTGAAAAATATTTTATTGTCCGCACCTCAAATATATTTGGTGGCAATGATTGTTTTGTGAGAAAGCTCATAAATGGCAAACATACAGCAATTTATCTATTTTCGGACCCCACCCTTTCCGTAACTTATATTGAAGATTTAACTATAGTCCTTCAGAGACTATTAGAAACTGATAAATATGGGATATATAACTATACCAATGAAGGTTGTTTATCAAAGTCAATGCTAATAAATAGTATTATAGAATTTAGTAATCTCGATGTTCCGTTAGTTGTGAATTCAGATAAGCTTTTATCCAATCTCATTAAAGAACCTAAATATACCTGTGTAAATAATTCGCATATAAAACATTCTCTTGGCATTGAAATTGCTCCTTGGGATGATAGACTTAAAGATTACATTAATAAACACCTTAAATTGTAAAAAAGAGCATGCCTTATGATTTTAATAATCTCAGGCATGCTCTTGTACAAAATTATTCTGTTGTTACTTCGTACATTTCCTCAGCTCTAGACATATATAATACTCCATCTAGATGGTCAATTTCATGACATAAGGCCCTTGCCAGTAATCCTGAAGCTTCATAAGTTACTGGTTTCCCCTTAATATTAATTCCTACAACTGTAACGTTTGTAGGTCTAAATACTTCACCTTCATATCCTAAGTAGCTTAAACAGCCCTCATAATCCTTTTCATTTCCTGACTGAGCTGTTATTTTAGGATTTATAATTATTATTGGATTTTCTTCTTCTTCTCCTAAATCAATTAAGATAACCCTTTTTAAAATTCCTATTTGAGGAGCCGCAAGTCCTATTCCATTACCCTCATAAAGCGTATCCATCATATCGTCAATTGTGTTTAATATCTTCCTATCTATTTTTCCTACCTTCTCACAAATCATATTAAGACGCTCGTCTCCATATTGTAAAATTTCCCTAACTGCCATATGCATTCTCCTTTTCTTTATACTAATTGCGTTTCACAGCAATAACTTTTAAATGTATACATATATTCTATTCTAAATATATGTATACATCAACTAAAATCTCTGCAAAAAAAATTAAGGCATCACTAAAGACACCTTAATTCCACCTTATTTATGTGCTAATTCTTTTTGCATCTGCTAGCTCTTGAGCTTTCTCCATCATACTTTTAACCTTCATAAGTCTAGTTAAAGCTCCACGCTCATTTTCCTCAAGCTTCATTCTTATATACTTTATAGTTTCATTGAGTTGAGGTATAGTCATGTATTCAAGTGCATTAACCGTTCTTCTAGTTTTTTCAATCTCATCTGCCATGAGCTGACAAGATTTTTCTACTTCTGCAAGTTCTAAAAGCTCCGGCAAGGCTAAATATAACTTTTCTATAGCTCCATCAAGATCTGCCGAAGTGCTGGCAAATCCATATGGATATATACTGCCAGGATCATCTTCTAATTCTCTTTTAAACTTCATTATCGGAACATTAACACTCATAAGATTTTTTGTCTCAACTTCTACAGAAATTTTTTCTTTTGGTTGCGCTATTGCTTCCTCTAGAAATTCTGATGACATTAATGCACTTGCCATAACAAAATCCTTAAAAGAGTTCTGTAATTCTTCTTCAACTTTCGCTCGTAGTTTATTATTATGTTTTATAAGATCAATGAATCTTCTCATAAGCTCATCTTGCTTATCCTTTAATAATTTATGACCACGAGTAGCTGTACCTAATCTTTTTTTTAGTTTAGTAAGCTCCATTCTAGTTGGATTAACATTGAGCCTCGCCACGTTTACTCACCCTCTTTTTTTGGTAAGTATTTTTCTACATATTCATCTCTAATTCTCTTAAGTTCATTTCTTGGGAGAATAGATAGAAGCTCCCATCCTAAATTTATTGTTTCATCAATAGTCCTATTAGTTTCAAATCCTTGGGAAACATATCGTTTTTCAAAAGCATCTGCAAATATTGCATATTTTTTGTCTGCATCAGATAATGCTGACTCTCCTAATATAACTGCAAGCTCTTTTGCTTGCTTACCTTGAGCATATGCAGCAAATAGTTGATTCATCGTATCAGCATGATCTTCGCGCGTTTTGCCTTTGCCTATACCTTTATCTTTAAGTCTTGATAACGACGGTAGAACATCTACTGGTGGCATAATGCCTTTTTTATAAAGTTCTCGGCTTAAAATAATCTGACCTTCAGTTATATATCCCGTTAAGTCAGGAATTGGATGAGTTATATCATCTTCCGGCATTGTAAGTATAGGAATTTGAGTTATTGAACCTTCAAGTCCTTTAATCCTACCTGCTCTTTCATATAGCGTCGAAAGATCAGTATAAAGATATCCTGGATATCCACGTCTACCTGGAACTTCTTTTCTTGCAGCTGAAACTTCACGCAGAGCCTCACAGTAATTTGTAAGATCAGTCATAATTACAAGTACGTGAAATCCTTTTTCGTAAGCAAGATATTCAGCTGTAGTTAGTGCCATTCTAGGCGTAGCTATTCTCTCAATAGCTGGGTCATTTGCAAGATTCATAAATAATACAGTTCTGTCTATTGCACCAGTTTTTGTAAAATCATCTACGAAAAACTGTGCTTCTTGAAAAGTTATTCCTATAGCTGCAAATACAACAACAAATTTCGTATCTGAATTTAATACCTTTGCTTGCCTTGCTATTTGAGCCGCAAGTTGCGCATGTGGGAGACCCGAACCAGAAAACACTGGTAATTTTTGTCCACGAACTAAAGTATTAAGTCCATCAATAGCTGAAATACCTGTTTGAATAAACTCTGACGGATAGTCTCTTGCCACAGGGTTCAATGCCTCTCCATTTATATCGAGTCTCTTGTCAGGAATAATTTTAGGTCCACCGTCTTTAGGCCTACCAAGTCCATCAAAGACCCTTCCAAGCATATCTTCTGAAACTCCAAGTTCTAGTGGTCTTCCTAAAAATTTAGCCTTACTACCTTTTAAGTTAATTCCAGCAGAACTTTCAAATAACTGAACCATTGCTTTATCTTCATTTATTTCAAGTACTTTTCCGCTACGAATTTCACCGTTCTGTAGTTCTATTTCCACTAGTTCATCGTACCGAACGCCTTGAACTTTTTCTACAACCATAAGTGGCCCTACAACTTCTGTTATAGTTTTGTATTCTTTAATCATTTACAGCTCCTCCTTCCGTTATTAATTCTTCAATATCATTAGATAGGGCCGTAAATATATCATCAATTTTTGACATATCAGTTTCTGCAATATATTTTGCTCTTGCTATTTTATCACGCGCAGGAATCTCTAATATCTTTTTCAAATAAATCCCTGAACTCAATGCTTTTTCACCCTCAACATGGAAATCTAAAACTAATTTCAACATTTTATATTGTTTGTTAAGTGACGTAAAAGTATCAACCTCATGGAATGCATTCTGTTGTAAATAATCTTCTCTAATTGATTTTGCAACTTCTAGTTTTAACCTGTCCTTTTCAGAAAGAGCATCTACACCTACAAGTCTTACTATTTCATCAAGTTTTGCTTCTTCTTGCAAAATGGTCATAGCTTTAACCCTAAGCTCAGTCCAATCGGCAGCAACGTTCTCATCCATCCAATTAGCTAGCTGATCCAAATATAGTGAATAAGAATCCAACCAATTTATTGATGGAAAATGTCTTCTATAAGCAAGTTGCGCGTCTAGTCCCCAAAACACTTTGACTATTCTAAGCGTTGCTTGAGTAACTGGCTCTGATAAATCTCCACCAGGAGGTGATACTGCGCCAATAACTGTAATTGCGCCTATTCTTTTGTCGTCTCCAATGCAAACTACCTTTCCAGATCTTTCATAAAAATCTGCTACACGTGAGCCTAGATATGCTGGATACCCCTCATCACCTGGCATTTCCTCAAGTCTTCCTGACATTTCGCGTAGAGCCTCTGCCCATCTTGACGTAGAATCTGCCATTAATGCTACAGCAAATCCCATGTCCCTAAAATACTCTGCAATAGTTATACCTGTATATACAGAAGCTTCCCTAGCTGCAACTGGCATATTAGAAGTATTTGCAATGAGCACCGTTCTTTTCATTAGTGATTCACCTGTTTTGGGATCTTTAAGTTCTGGAAACTCATTCAAAACATCTGTCATTTCATTGCCACGTTCACCGCAACCTATGTAAACAACTATTTCTGCATCTGCCCATTTTGCAAATTGATGTTGAACTACAGTTTTTCCACTACCAAAAGGACCCGGAACACATGCCGTACCACCTTTAGTTACTGGAAAGAAAGTATCTATTACTCTTTGACCTGTAACTAGTGGTTCTATTGGATTTAATTTATCAGCATAAGGTCTTCCACGTCTTACTGGCCACTTTTGCATTAACGTAATTTGCTTAATTCCGCCATCTGTTTGCACCTCTGCTACTACATCTTCTACAGTATATTCTCCTGCAGTTATAGACGTTATAGTACCCTCTATTCCTTTAGGCACCATTATTGTTTGAGTTATAACAGTAGTTTCCGCAACTGTTCCTATAGCTACGCCATATGAAACAATATCTCCAACGGACGCCGTAGGAACAAAGTCCCATTTTCTTTCTCTATCTAGTGGCGAAACATTTACACCTTTTGTTAAGTAATTACCAGCTATAGCTCTTATTTTATCAAGCGGTCTTTGAATACCATCAAACATTGATTCTATAAGTCCTGGTCCAAGTTCAACACTTAGTGGTTCACCGGTAGTAACTACTGGATCTCCTGGTCCGAGGCCTGATGTTTCTTCATATACTTGAATAGAGGCTCTATCTCCTCTCATTTCAATAATTTCGCCAATAAGACCCTTATCTCCAACCTTAACTACGTCATATATATTAGCTTCGTCCATATCTTTTGCAACAACTAATGGACCTGAAACTTTTACAATTTTACCGATTTTCAAGTTATCTCCCTACCTTTCTATAAAATATTTACGCCCACTGCTTTTTCTACATTATCGCGAATTCTTTGCATTCCTATATTTAGTGAGCCTTGATTACTTGGTATTAATATAATGGCAGGAATCATCTGTCTGTTATATCTTGCTATAGTTTCATCTAAGTGCTGAGCTATCTGCTCAGTTACAAATATAACTGCATAATTACTTGACGCCATTTTATCTATAGCTTTTTTAGCTTCTTCTACTTCAATAACCGGATATACGTCAATTCCAAGAGCTTTGAAAGCAAGTATTGAATCTTTATCTCCAACTACTCCTACTTTATGCATAAACTTCACGCATCCTTTCTCTTATGATCGTCGTATCAACATTATTTAATTTCCCAACCGTAATTATTCTTATTATCTTTATTTCTGTTTCCTTTGCTGCGATATACGCAAATATTGGCTCAGGTCCAAAAGTAACATACTTAGCGGCCCTTAGCTTCTCCATAATATAGTTTTCTGATAATTTTTCTAAACTAGAAAGTTTACCAGTTTTAATATATTCTTCTAGTCCAATTCTTACAACTTCTCCATATTTTGATGAAGAAAATTTAGTTGCCATATTTTCAATTGGATCACTAAAAGCTGTTAATAGAACATCACTAGATATATCTCCACCAATCAATATAACTTCTTTAAAAAAGTTAACATCCTTTTGTTGTTTTTTTAATCTAATTATTGACTTAATATTAGAAAAATCTATACTTTTCTTAACATATTCAATTATAAAATCAATTTTTGTTTCTTCTGCCCTAGCTAACATATCTACATACATATACCTATCCAATATAATATCTATCTTTTGAGGATCATTAAGTTCTTTGTATACTTTTTCCACCTCAATTATAGCTTCCCTCATATTAGGGTCTAATTTCTTATATTCCATAGTTGTCATGTAAAATTTTAATTCCTCTATATTTACTGTACCTGCTGGAATTAGCATATGAGAAAAGTCCTTATCTAAAGTTCTTCCTTTTAACAACACTTTTATATTATGATAATCATATTTCAAACTCATAATATCTACTATAGAAGGATATGGAGAAACTTCATACATAAGGGAGTATACTCTATTTAGCTCATCCTTAAGTAATATATTGTAGTCCTCTGCTCTTTTTACATTTCCCATCAAACTTGCATATTCGGTTTCCTTCAAAATTTTAAGTACTTCATCCGCCGAGGAGCTGTCAATCATTCTCTCAATCTTTACTTTACTCAGGAGTCTTTTTTCTAATACTCTTAGCCTAGCCACAGCTTGTGTAAAATCCATATTATTCATATATGGCTATCCTCCTTGTTTTGATCCGGAGTGGATACCAATTATAAATAGGTATCCACTCCTTAAATTTTATTTACATTTATTTAAATAATGCGTTAACAATTTCAGGTTCTAGTTCATCCCTTAAGGAGTTAACTAGACTTTCAAAAGTATTATTAATCTCTATACCATTTTTAAGTACTACAAATCCACTTTTTATATCTCGATTATCGGAACTTAATTTTAATTCACCTATTTTTCCATTAGTTTTTAGTGAAATATTAATTCCAGATAAATATTCATCGCTTACAATACTTTTATATTTCCCAGGAAGTATTATTTCTTCATCCCCTGCTATTGGCATTGATAAAAGATATTTTTTTATAAGTTCCAAATAATCATTATCATTTATCGCCATAAGTTTTTCTAGCGCACTCTCAAATACCTTATCAATCATTTTTTGCATAGCCCCTAGCTTTTCATTTCGTGCTTTTAGCTGAGAATTTGATACAATTCTCTTACTCACCATAATAGCTTCAACCTTAGTTTTTTCTATCATTTGTTTTTTTACTAGTTCTGCTTCTTTTGTTTTCTTTTCTATTAATAAAATTTCATTGTTTTTAGCTTCTTTCAAAATAGTTTCTGCTTTAATTTTAGCATCTTCTATTATCTTGGCAGCTAATTTATCTAAATTTGACATATTCTCACTTCCTCTAGCTCATCACTTTTTAAATTAGAGTGTCTTACTTACGAGTATTATTGAAACAACGAATGCTAAAATGGCATATGTTTCAACCATTGCTGCAAGTATGATAGCTTTTGTGCTATGATCTGGTTGTTTAGCTACTATTGCAATACCGGCAGCAGCTGCCCTAGCTTGATATAATGCTGAAAAATACCCTACGAAAGCTATTGGTAAACAAGCCATCAAATAATAAAATCCAACATCTAAAGTCATACCCGAAGTTAATTTAAGCAATACCATAAGTCCTATAACGAAACCATAAAGTCCTTGAGTACCTGGTAATAATTGAAGAATAAGGGCTTTACCAAATTTTTCAGGTTCTTCTGTTGTAAGTCCTGCAGCTGCCTCACCAACCATACCTACTCCTTTTGCTGATCCTATACCTGGTAAAATTACCGCTAAAGCCATTCCTAATGCAGCGAAGATAAATCCACCGTTTTTACTCATAAATTCCATGAACGTCATAATTAATTCCTCCTTAAATTTGCTTTCCTTTTATTACGTTAATATATTGATTCTTTGATTTAAACACCTTAAATGCTTTTCCTCCGCCTTCATAAAACTTGCTAAAGTACTCTACATACTGAAGCCTAGCACTGTGAACAAAAGCTGATAATGAACTTAATAATAGATTAAATGTTTGTGCAAACACGAATATAAATATACCTATAATAATATTAAATGGTGTTGGCATCATTTTAATAAGCATATTAAAAGCAGATGCTATAAATCCTCCTGCAAGTCCAAGAGCCATGATTCTTGAGTAGGAAACTAAGTCACCTATATAACTAGATATACCATATAAACCATAAAGACCTCCACCAAGTTTTGCACCAATGCCTTTGTTTTGTCTTCCTTGAGTTAATACTAGTGCAACCATTCCAACTATCATAACCCATTTACCTATATTAACTACAGCAGGACTTAATCCTATTTGTGCTCCACCTAATAATAAAAATGCTCCAGTTAATGCAGCGTACCATGTCACTACATCATAAATAGCATCCATTGGCTTTCCATCGCGAATTAACATATAACCTTTAACTCCAAGGCCAAAATAGATTTGGATTGCACCTATTACTATTGATATAATCAGTAATAACATTATATCTTCTCCAGGATTTATTAAACTGTGAGTTGATATAAATGGAATTATATCCCCGAAGAAACCTCCGTAAACAACGCCTGCTAGTGCAGTTGGTATACTTAGTAGTAAGAAGAATTTAGCAAATTTTTTCTGTCCTTCTTCTAAATTAAATTTTTTCAATGCAATTGCACAAGCTATGAACATTACTAACCCGTACCCAAGATCAGCGAGCATCATCCCAAAGAATACCATGTAAAAGGGTGCCATTACGGGTGTTGGATCTATCTCTGAATATTTAGGTAAACTATACATTGATACTATTAGTTCAAATGGTTCTACAACTGCACTATTCTTTAAAAGTATAGGCACCCTATCATCTTCCTTGACAGCTTTTTCAATTTCTAAATAGAACTCTTCCTTAGTTGTAGACTTTATCAAATTTTCTAAATCTTTTGCTGATTCTGTTGGTACCCATCCCTCTATGGCAACGGTGTTCTCTGTTTTTAAGAAATTTTTACAAGCTGAAGCTTTTATATGTTTATTTGATAAATATTCATATACTATTTTAAAATCCTCTAAATACTGGCAATCATTTTTTATTTCAGCATTTATTTTTTCTTCTTCTTTAGATATCTCATCTAATCTTTTGTTAAACTCGCGTACAATTTCTGCTGAAATTCCATCATATTTTAAATTAGTAGTATTAAAGCTATAATGTTTAAGTATTTCACTAGCTTTATCTTCATACTCTTTATACACTAGTGCTATTACATTAATTGCATTTTTTCCGTCACTAATAACTTCTAAGTAAGAACACGGAATTTTACTTTCAAACTCTTCTCTAAAAGCATCTTTAAAAGCTTTTGGCAAAGACCCCATTAAGAATATTGAAGAATTTAATGATTTTAAATCCTTAAAAGAGGCATCTAAGGATATCCATGGAGTTAATGACCCTATTTCAGAATTAATTTTGGCTTTTTCACTCTTCATTTGAATCAAATTATTATCTCGATCCTTTAACTTTTGATAGTTTTCTTTATAGTTTGATTTTTTCGCTAAAGTTTCTAACTCCTCATAATCCAAAGAACTTTTACCTTTGATTAAAGATTTTAGAGCACCCTCTTTTTCTGAGTGCTTCATTAATAGATCTAGGGCAAACTTTACTTTTGCTTGCTCTCCTTCTAAATGAGAAACTTTTTCATTTTCCGAGTCTTTTACAAGAGATTGCAAATCTTCTTCTGCACTTTCTTGTAGGTTTACAAATTGAATATTTTCAAATTTGTGAAAGTTATCAAGCAACGCTTCTTTTTGTGATTCAAAGGCAAACAATGTAAATTTGCTCATTTTAACTATTGCCATTATTTTTCACTATCCTCTCAACCACCATGTTAACCGACCTATCAAACCTTTGTTTATCTAAATTTAGTATATTCGTGACCTCTATCTTACCTGTATCAAAAATTGGTTCAGACTTACTTTTACCTTCTTCTTTAGCATTTTTAATGATTTTTTTAGTTTCTTCTCTTGCATCATCCAAAACCTTTTTGTACTGATCTTCGGCGTAAATTTCAGATTTTTTTAATATATCCTTACTATCCGAAATTGCCTTACTTACAATATCTGCTGCTTTTTTTTCCGCTTCTTTTATACTTTTTATTGCTTCTAATGCCAAAATATCACCACCTTTTACTAATAACTAGCCATAATGAGTATATATAAATTATTAATAATTTATATAATAGTAAATACTTAGTATAGTATTTACCTTTATTCTATTTTATATAATATTGAATACATCTTAATTATACTAATTTTTATTGAAAGTTTCAACTTTTTTTTAACATTAACAATATTCGTAATATTAACTTATTCCAATGTGACAAATGTCATTTTTAATAATTTATCATTTTTTCCGTTTTATAACTTTTATCATATTCTAATCTAGGATAGAAGTTATATCCTTTATGTTATCCTCATCATTAATATCATAAACTAAATAATGATCTTCTTTGCGTACAGTATTATTATCTATATAATCTAAAATATCAATCATAAATTTTTCAATATGAATATTAGATGTATTGTTTATATCATTGTTATGTAGCAACTTATCCTTAATCGATCTTTCTACTTTCTTACCTAAATCTCTGATTAGAAAATCTGGAAGCCACTTCTTTTTGTTATATTTAAGGTAGTCATATTTAACAATTTCTTTTAAAACGAAATCTTCTTCTTCAAGTTTCTCCTCATTAAATTCAATAAATATCTTGTAATAATCTACTGAGGAAATGTTTCTACTTAAATATCCCTTTTCATAGAAAAACACTCCCAGTTCGTAATAAAATTCAAATGGTGTATTAAATTTTTTCACAAAATATTTTAGAATAGTACTAAACTTTTGTGAATTGTAATATTTGTCCACAATTTTTTCTACCCTTTTTAAGCTTACTAATTCCTCATAACTTATATCCCTTGTCTTTAGAATTTCATATGGTGGATAAGGTGCATAGACCATTCCCCAAAGAGTTGCTTCACTCCTCATATCCGAACCTTTAAGTAATTTTAAAAATCCTAATTGTATTACTTCTGGATGAATGCTATAAACATCATTAAAAGATTTTTTAAATGATTCATAATTTTCTCCTGGGAGGCCCGCTATTAAATCTAAATGTTGTTTAATATTTTTTATTTTTTCTAATTCCTCCACCATTTCCTTTATATCATTAAAGTTTACAAATCTATTTATATTGTTAAGAACTAAGGGATTTGTTGTTTGTACACCCACTTCAAATTGAAATCTACCCTTTGGTGCCTTAGCTAAAATGTCTAATTCCTGTTTGTTTAGAAGATCTGCTGAGATTTCAAAGTGGAAAGTTATTTCAGTATCCATCTTTATTAGAAATTCCCAAATTTCTACCGCAAATCTCGAATTGCAATTAAATGTTCTATCAACAAACTTTATTAATTTTACCTTCTTGTCCACGAGAAATTTCAATTCTCTCTTTACTCTTTCAGTATTTAAAAATCTAACTCCATGAGTAGTCGAGGAGAGACAATATTTACAATTAAAAGGGCATCCTCTTGATGCTTCATAATAAACTATTTTATTGGTAAGTTCTTCTTCATTATATGGGAAAATAACTTGCTCCATATCCATTAATGTTCTCTTACCACCATAGTTAATTTTACTATCACATCCTATATTTTCATAATATTTATAATATAGCCCTAGAATATTTTGAATGTTACCACTATTCTCATCATTGATTTCAGAATCATCCTTTGAATTAATTCTCCATTTAATAAATTCTTTATACGTTACCTCTCCTTCCCCTTCTATTACATAATCCCCTACGTTTTCCTCAAGAAACTCTTTACAATTAAAGCTAACCTCTGGTCCTCCATAAAGGATTTCAATCTCACTATTTACAAGCTTTATAAGAGATGATACAGCCTTAACGTACTCAATGTTCCATATGTAGCAAGAGAATGCTACAAGGTCTGGCTTGCTACTCAAAATTTCCTCTACAATTCTTTCGATTTGATCATTAATAGAAAACTCCATAATTTTGCATTCGTAATTTAAATCCTCTGTATATGTTTTTAAATATCTTACTGCCAAGTTACTGTGAATATATTTTGCATTAATTCCTACTAGTGTTACTTTCATCTTTTGATTTCCCTTTCTTTTTGCATATCATATAATAAACATTATCTGAATTTTTCAAAGTTAATATTTCAAAATAAGGTTGTAAAATTTTGATTGTATTCTCTTTGGAACTATCTTTAAATATATTTAAGTCTATTAAATGTATTTGTTTTGTATTTTTATCAGGTGACACAATCTTTATTTTAGAATTAAAGATTTTAGCAAATCCCTTATCTACATCCCATATATATAGTAATCCATCTTCTTTCAGAAATTTATATATATCTTGTATTAATTTACTTTTGCTTTTTGTAAATTTTATATCACTCAAAGTAAAAAACAGTGCACAGAGATCATACTCACCTTCTTCTATTCCAGTCTTCTCACCTTTCCCCTCTATATAATCTAAGCTACTACTATCATCAACATATTGTTTGTATATATTATATATAATTCCATGATTAGAAAAACCTATATCTAATATATTTCCTTTGAAAATTTCTTTTTCTAAATTTATAAAAACCTCCTTTTTCAATTGTTACTCCCCCTTTGTTAAATATATTTCATATATTTTTACCTATTTTTACCTATTTTTATCTTATTCTTCAAAAATAAAATAATTCCTCTAAAATAAAGGAATTATTTATTAATTTCATTATAAAAATTAATCATTAAACCTGCAGTAGTCTTTTGTGCCCGTTGCACTATAAGTGTAGATATTTTCTTGTACCTATCTTCCTTGTTTTTTATGTTTGCATTAGCAATATAAGTTTCATTCGCAAATAATGCATTTTTTTTTATATAGTCTTCTATATTCTCCTGTTTTATTACTTCATTAAAAATAGGAAATGAATAATCACTCATTAATCTACTTATAATCCAAAGTTCAAAATTTCTGTGGCTTTTAAGTAGCTTATTGTTCACATGTTGAGGCACCGTAGCATCTTGAATTAAATGACAGGCTGCTCCAAAATAAAACAGGGCTTGCCTTGTGTCCCCTTCTTTAATAAATCTTAATGCACATTTATAATATTTTTCGAATTCGGTTAATGCATTTGAAAATCCATAAAGGCCAGTACCCTTAATGTGATGATAAAAATGGTTTGAGCTTTTAAAATCTTGATCTGCCCAAGTAACCCCCTTATTTAGTTCTTTTATGTGTCCCTTGTAAAAACTAGAAATTTCACTATATTCCTTATTTTTTAAAATTTCTATAGCTTGAATATTTATAAATTTATGAACAATGCAATGAGTTTTCATGACCCTTTTTTTAATTGGATTTATTGTTATCATTAAGCCTTTTAAAGTTTTTCCATAAGTAACTTCCATTCTTTTCTTCAACCTGTTCACCTCTCACTTTAGTATACAATAAATATGATCTGAAAACATACCTGAATATTTTTTAATAATTAACAACAATGTATATTGACTATATTCTAATTCTTTTTGCTTAAACTAACAAGTAGGCTAATTATTAAAGTTAGCACAATTGTTAATAAATAGTAACTTAATCTCCTCCCTTCTATCCCTATATCATTCTTTATATTTTTTTTGATTTTAATTAAATATCCACTTTTAGAGTCTAACACTATTAAATCATCAAAAAACTTCATACTAGATATATAAGTTTCATCCCCAAATCTTACTTTTTCTTTAAGCGCACTACTTTTATTTAAACTATATATACTATTATCATTCTTTTCATAGAAATATATACAGTCTATGCTACCTATTATACCTTTTTTATCAATTGCTAACCCGGCTAAACTATTTACTTCTTTATGTTGATAAATTGGTGCGGGAGGATTTGTTGTAGGGTGCTGGTCTAAAATAAATGGTATGTCCCCGTTAAGTAAGCCTTTAAATTTAGGTGAACTTATTGGATCTCCTCCAGTATAATCTGGGAAACCATACCATGATTTTTTTTTAATTTTGTATATATAATCACTATCTCCCTTTACAGGCCTTAATCCCCTGTCCTCCATTCCACCAACAGCAACTAATATTTTGCCCTCACTATTAAAATCTATAGCCTTCATATTTCTTATACCCCAAGCAAAGTTTCCCTGTGCTCCAGTTTTTAAATTATAAACTATTATAGATGAATTTCCAATCATATGTTCTGTTATTATTTGCCCCTTTACGTTCCTAGTTTTATATGGAACAAATGCTCCGGTCTTTTTCTTATCAAAATTAATTCCTTTTATAGTTATACTTTTAGGCGAAACATCATGATTTTGAGGGTAATCATCTAACCATTGATTATCCGGTCCAACTACCCCAGAATTTGTTGCAGCTCCTATTGTAACAAATAGATATTCTCCATTAATTCTAACTAAACTGTCATTATAGTCTCCATAATTAGGCATATTCTTGATAATTTCTTTATTTGCCTTTGTTACTAAATCATATGAGTAGACTTTTGTTCCGGATGCATAATACAATACTTTATTATTATAATCTAAACTAGTTATGCTCAGCTTCTTATTTGTAAATATATTGTATGACCTGCCTACTTTATCTATGTACTGTACTTTGTCTTTGAAAGCTACATAGTAGTTTCCTTCACTATCTTTCGTAAAATCTACTGCCTTACTTAATCCTTTAAATAGTATCTGTGATTTTATAACTTCATCTTTAACCGTAACCCTATATTCTTTAAACGAACCTTTCATTGAAAATAGTGCAAAAGCCATTGCAGCTAAAATAACTATAAATCCAATGGTCTTCTTCATACTTACCCCCTAAATTATAAATACTCTAATTTATATATATTTATATAAATTAGAGTATATGTGTTAATAATTTCTAGCAATTTGTATATGGCTTCTTTCAACCTCCGCCAAGGCAACAAATACCTCTTTAACAATCAAATTATTTATTTCCTTTGCATGTTTTTCATAAAACTTTGTAGCATGAACTTCTCTATTTTCTGCGAGTTTCATTAAGCTTGTATCGTTTTTATATTTACTGTAATCTATATCCACGAGTTTTGGAAGTTCTTTGAACCCACCTAGTTTTTGATGCACAATAGCATGTATTTTTTCAATTTTTGAAAGTGCTTTAAAAATTTCTTTAACATGGTTGTTACTCGCAAGCTTTGCCGCCGACATATAAAACTCTGAATTAAATATTTCAAGTTTCATGGCATGATCTAATACTACTAAAGTATTGGGATCCAAACTTTGCGCACAAACCTTGTAGGCCTCACCAACAGATTTTAAATACTTATAAGTTACGCCACAAAACGGGCAATATTTAATATGCTCTCTTTCATTCACTTCTAATAAACCATCATTATTTATATTGAAATTATTTATATTTATCTCCATACCACATATCAAACATTTCATATCGCTCTATTTCCTCCGCACTTTTATTTGGAGTAAATAATAATATTATTTATTATTCTCCTTAAGACACTACTAAAATTATTCTAACATAAAAAGCTCCTCCCTAGAAGGTTTTTACAATTTTTTTATAAAATCATAAACTACACTGGTATCATAATTAATAAACTTTTTATTTTAATTACATTTCAGATGGAAGGACTCCCACTTCTATAAATGGGAGTCCCATACTATAACAAATAGAAAACTTCAGTAGGAGTATAAGTCTCCTTCTGAAGTCATTAATATTGCAGCTCCCCAGGAGATGATTTAATTACATTTCAACATCTCAGATGATGATTTACAGAATATAATTATTAAATTTCACATACTAATTATAAATAACTGTTATCTCCCCAGGTAGAAGAACAAGGAGGATCCTTTTATGATTAAAGATAATTTCTATAGAGACTCAATAATACTCACCGTATCAAATTTAACTGCTGGTATATTAAGGTTTATGTTTTCGATTTTACTTTCAAAAAAATTAGGTGCAGAAGGTATGGGATTATATAGCCTTGTAATGCCTATTTATGATTTATTCACTTGCCTTATTTGCGGTGGAATGGTAACAGCTATTTCAAAAGAAGCTTCATCCTATTACGAATTAAAGGATTACGGTAGTTTAAACAAATCTATACATACTGCCTTAGTTTTTGATTTTGCATTTTCTATATTAATAGCAGCTTTAGTATTTATTTTTTCACCTTTTATTAGTACATATATAATAAAAGATCAAAGAACATTATACTCCCTTTGGGTTATTTGCCCGGCTTTAATCTTTGTTGCTCTTTCATCTATATATAAGGGTTATTTCTACGGTATTTCCAATGTTAAAGTACCTGCAATCATAGATATTGTTGAAAAGACCGTAAGAATGGGCATAATACTTGGAATTATAAATTTTTTCGCATTAAAAAATGTAACTACTACCGTAACTGCTACATATATCGCCTTATCCATTGGGGAACTTATAAGTTTTATTCTACTCTTTATCTTCTATGAAAAAAGTAAAACCAAATTTAAGAATTACAATAAAAAAACTGAAGGAAGGGCCCAACTTTTATTTAATGTCCTTGTTGTTTCATTCCCATTATGTTTAAATGGCTTTTTAAACACTGTAATTTCCGCGCTATCAACATTGATTGTCCCTGGGCGACTAGTTTCTGCAGGCATAGAGTATACGCAGAGTTTATCCTTAATAGGTAAATTTTCAGGTATGGCTATGAGCATTGTGTTCTTTCCTTTTATTATTGTAATATCCATGTCAACCATCTTAACTCCAGATATTTCTAAAAGTATTAGTAAAAATGATTATAACGGTTTGGAGCGTAGAGTCCGCGAAGTTATAAAAGTTTCGTTTTTACTAGGACTTTCAACTATGATAATATGTTTATGTACTGGAGACTCCCTTGGAAAATTATTTTTCGACAGATATGACTTAGGTGTTTACATACGGCTTGCTTCCTTAAGTGCGCCATTCATGTATATGTCTGGTTCAACCTTTGGAATTTTAAACGGACTTGGCAAACAAAAATCTCTTTTAATAAATTCTATAGTAACCTCTATTCTTGAACTTGTTTTACTATATGTATTATTAGGTATCCCAAAATTAAACATTCTAGGTTACGGCATAGCTCTCATTATAAGCTCTATTATAAGCTTTATATTAAATATTATTGCAATTAAAAAAAGCTGCTATATACAGTTTTCAGTAGGCGAAATTTTAACTGATGTCTGTCTTAGCACACTCTTATACTTTGTATTAAAAATTTTAAATACTACGTTGCCAAATTCTATCTTTGTTACTAAAAACATAATAATTATTGCTACTGGCTTCTCCCTTTTACTATTTTCTATCCTGCTTACAAAAAAAAGAAAATAATCAGATATTTTTTTGTGAATTGGAGAGATGAATAAAAAAAAGTATATATTACGTATAAAATGCATTAATAGTAATATATACTTTTTTTATTTAATTCTTTGTAAAATATACTTAGGTATAAGTTTCTTAATCTTTCTTGGAAATACATCCAAATCATCTTTAGTTATTCCACCTATAATCACTAATGCGAAGAAATAAGTTAATATAGCTAAGCATATAGTAAATAATATAGAAACAGCATTAGCAAAATATCCTTGTTTAATATGACTGAATATAAAATTTAAGATAGTATACATGAACCCTGCAACTACAGCCATAACCCCTGATGCTATTATGGGTTTTATTGCATGACTAGCTAGTTTAATTCTAATCCCTAGCGCTTTGTTCATAGTATTATAGTTCAACATCAAAATTATTGCAAAACTTACTCCGTTGGCCATAACAGCCCCTAATACATTAAGTGTTGGAATTGCTACAAAAATATAATTAGTAATTATTTTTCCTATCAATCCCAGAACTGCATAAATTGTAACTAAGTAAAGTTTTCCAAGCCCCTGAAGAATTGAAGTTTGAATACTAACCACAGCCATAAGTATTATTACCACTGATCCATATGTAAGTAATCTTGAAACGTCAGACCCATATTGGATTAAATATACTATGGGTTTAGCTAAAACTGCAAGTCCAACTGCGGAAGGTACTGCCACCAAAAAACACAGCCTAAAAGCATAATCAATTTTACTTCTTACAGCTTTTTTGTCCTTAAGTGCCATTAAGCCGGATATAGAAGGCAGAATAGTCATGGCTAGAGCTGTAATAATAGCTATAGGCACATTTATTAATGTCGTATATTTACTTAACACACCCCATAAAATACTAACCTGCACTTTATCCATTCCAGAAGATAACATTCTTGATTTAACTACCCCTAAATCAATCAATAATCCTGATTGTTGTATTCCTAAACATATTGTCATTGGCACGGCAACACCCAATAGCTTTTTTATTATTTTTTTAGTAGTTAATCTCTTTATATTTAACTTATTATACCCTTTTGGAACTATAAAAATTCTATTTTTTTTATAAGCATAAATCATATATATTACCGCAACCAGTGCTCCTACAGTTGTTCCAATAGTTCCGCCTGCCGCTCCTTCTGCTAGCCCATATTTTATAAAACACGCTGCAAAAACTAAACTAAATATAGTATTTGCAATTTGTTCTAATACTTGTGATACAGCAGTGGGGGTCATATTCCCTCTCCCTTGAAAATAACCTCTATAAGCTGATAATACAGATGATAATAGAATAGTTGGAGCGAGTGCCATGATTGCTAATTTTGCAGTATCACTCTCGGTTGCATTAGCTATAGGTACTACGAAAATAAGCATTAAAAGTGACATAACTATCCCTAATATCAAAAGCGAAAATCTAGCTATTTTAAAAGTCTTTACAGCATCCTTATAATTACCTACCGCTATGAGCTCTGATACTATCTTAGAAATAGCCACAGGAATACCAGCATTTGTTAATATATATACATATGTAAATATACTGTATGCTGAATAATATACCCCTAACCCATCCTCTCCTAGTATTTTCCCTAAAAAAGGTATATAAAGTAGTGATAAAACCTTAACCATAAAACCTGCCGCAGATAATATGGCAAAACCTTTTGTTGTAGATTGTTTATTTGAATTTGCTTGTTCACTCATTAAATCATCTCCTGGGTCGTTAAATCATCACCTGCGGTGCTGCAACATCTTCACAGAAGATGCATTGACGACTTCAGAAGGAGATTTATACTCCCCCTGAAGTTTTCTATTTGTTAGGGCAAGTAACGCCTACTTATAGTAGGTAACTCTCACTTATAGAAGTGGGAGACTTTCCTTCTGAAATGTCGTTAAACTCATCCTCTAAAATTTAAATACATCCTTTTTAATCTTTTTTAATATTGGTGGTAAACTCTCTGCAATAGTTTTATTCTCCATATAAGATAAATCATCCGGGCAATTCTTAAACATTGCCTTATACGCATATAAATATTGGTAATCTAAACCATATTTGTTGTTAAAGAAACTATTCATTTTTTTATCTCCATATTTTGAATCACCAACAATAGAATTACCCAAATGGCTTAAATGCGCTCTAAGTTGATGGCTTCTTCCTGTTAAAAGATTAATATCTATTAAAGAAAATGTACCACAACTTTGCAACGTTTTAACTTCCATTGCTATTTTTTTTGTATCTGGCATCTCGGTGTCAAATACCTGTGATATATTTGCATCCTCATTTTTATATATATATCCCTCGTAAACCCCATCTTTAATTCTGTTTCTTACTAAAGCCATATAATATTTTTCAACATTTCTTTCTCTTACCATTTCATTTAAAAGTTTAAGAGATTTAAAGTTCTTACCAAACATAACTATACCTGAAGTATTTCTATCTAATCTATTACAAGGTGCTGGTTTAAATGTTATTTCATTTTCTGGCTGATAATCTCCCTTATCATATAAATAAGAAAGCACATAATCTATTAAAGTAGCTTCGCCATCTTTTTTATCAGAATGAACTAAAACTCCCGGCCATTTTTCAACCATTAATATATTAGCATCCTCAAATGTAATTTTTAAATTGTTTTCAATTCTTTTAAACTCTTCTTTTTTAAACTCACTTGTAATATATTTTGTTTCAACAATATCGCCTTGTACTAAAGAATGTTTTTCCTTGATTTTGTTACCATTAACCCTAATATCACCTTTTCTAAAAGCTTTATATATTTTACTTAACGGCACATCACCAAGTACTTTTCTCATGAATTTATCCGTTCTTTGTCCCGCTTCATTCGCTCCAATTTCTATCCTCATATAATCCTCCTATTTCTTTTATCTCTTGTTATCTATTGACGAATTCTATATATAATCTAATTTATTTTATAAAAAATCACCCTTTTATTTTGTAATAAATTATAATACATTTAAAAAAATCACATCAAATATCAATTATATACTAATATGTGTTATGAATTCAATAAAAATTCATAAGCTAATGTACATTGCATAGCTACACCTATTGATATACAACTCTCATCTATATCAAATAAACTACCATGAGCCGGGTTTACTATACCTTTTTCTTTATTACCACTTCCTAAAAAATAAAATAGTGCTGGCCTTTCCATAGAGAAATAAGCAAAACTTTCCACACCCATAGTAGGCTGATCTAATTTATAAACATTACTCTCAGAAATAACTTGACTTGCTTTACTTTCAAACATCTCTGCAAGCTTATCATTATTATAAAGACAAGGATAGCTTTCCTCAATACTAATTTCACATTCCCCTCTCATAGCGGTAACGATGCCTTCCACTACCTGAACTAATCTGGTCTTTATATATTCTCTATGTTCACTCTTCATAGTTCTAATAATTCCCGATATTGTAACCTCTTCGGGTATAATATTTTGAGCTGTACCTCCATGAATTGATCCTATAGTAATTACTGCAGGATCTGTAGGTGGAATTTCGCGGCTTACAATGTTTTGAAGTGAAATAATAACATTGCTAGCTATTACAATGGGATCAACCGTCATATGTGGGCTTGCACCATGTCCTCCTTTACCTACTACTTTTATAGTAAATGGATTCGATGCTGCATAAGCTACGCCTCTTTTTAAACCAACGGTTCCAGCCTCTAAAAATTCTTCTACATGAAGCCCAATAATAGCATCCACATTAGGATTTTCTAGTACTCCTTCTTTAATCATTAAAGGTGAACCACCAGTTGTTTCTTCTGCTGGCTCAAATAAAAGTTTAACATTTCCTGGAATTTTATCCTTCATGCTATTTAATATCTTAGCTGCACCCAAAAGTATAGTGGTATGAGCATCATGTCCACAAGCATGCATTTTACCATTAATTTTAGAGGAGTAATCACATATTTTCTTATCTTGCAATGGAAGTGCATCCATATCTGCCCTTAAAGCAATAGTTTTTTCACCTTTGCCTCTAATAATAGCACAGATTCCCGTTTGTGCTACCTCATAAAACTCAATGCCTTCCTTTAATAAAAAATCTTTTACCTTCTGGGAGGTTTTAAATAAATCAAACCCTAATTCAGGGTTTTCATGAAAGCCTCTTCTTATGTCTATTAATTCACTTTCAATATTTTTTGCCATATCTAAAAAATTCACTATATACACCCCTTTACGCTATTTTTCCCAATATATTTCAATTACATTCCTATTATTCCCATCACTGTAAATTAAATTATTAAGCTCATATTCATAGAATATGAGCTTAATAAAATTATATTGTAACATTCAATAAAACTACTGTAATAACTTAATTACACCGGAACTTTCTGATACATAAGGTAATTTTTTTATAATAGTATAAATGTATTTTGGTTTTGATTTATCATCTTTTAAAGCCTGTTCCAATGATAATTCATTATAGTACAATAGCTTGCACCAAAAATCCACGAAGTCATCTCTTGTAATAAAAATTATATTACCTCTCTCTTTAACTGTAAATCCACAGTTAAATCTCTCCACAATTTCTATATCTGAGTGCTTTCCATTTGACAAAATTAACCTTACATCATCCCACATTTGCTTAAAGGCAACCATTAAATACCCTCCTTAATACACAATTCATTTTTCAGTATACCATATTTACATACTTTGTCAATTGTTGTTATGTATTGCATTACATTTGCTATACTTTTGAAATTAAAGAGTTATTATACAATACATTGACGTCAAATTTTCTTATAATTTCTCCCTCAAACTTAATCTCTAACTCTTTACTAGTAATTGCAATTACGACTCCACTCCCAAAACTTTTATGCATCACCGCATCGCCTTCTTTAAAAGGTAAATCCGAATCGCTTGATCCTAAAATATTGCACTCTCTAATAAATCGTGAGGTTTCTTTCGCTTTTCCTTTTACATTTTTACTAATGCATAGCCAAACATTGTTTATAGCTCTTGTAATTCCAACATAAAATAGTCTTCTTTCTTCCTCTAGGTTATTATCTATACTATTTACATGGGGGATATTTTCCTCATTGCAATTTATTAAGTATACATTTTCAAACTCCATACCTTTAACACCGTGAATTGTACTAAGTATTACTGCATCCTCATCTATATTTTTCTTATGCTTACTAATTTCCTCTTTAACCTGGTCCACATGGGCTAGAAAAGTTATTATAGAGTTATATCCTTCTGCTGATTGTCTAAACTCGTCAATAACATCCTCCATCTCACCTAAATCTATCTTAAATTTAGTGCAATACCCTTTAATATAATCATGATATCCTATACTTAAGACTAAATTATCTATAGCGTTTTCTAATGAAATTTTATTTAAAAAATGTATATCCTTTTTTAACTTATCTAGCATCTTCATTTGAAATACCGGTATTTCTTCAATATCTTTTAGCATTTCAAAACAGTCTTCTTTTACGGGATTTCTTTTTAATTTATCTAAATTTAGTTTACTTATATATCTAAAGGGCTTATTAATTATTCTGACAAAACTCTCTCTATCACTTTTATCAATACTTAATTTAAAATATGCAATTATATCTTTACAAATGAAATGTTGAAAAAAGTCATACTCCTTGTCTAAAAGCTTAAAAGGTATTCTTTTTTTGATAAAGACATCTATTAGACTTCTGCACTCTACGTTTGTTCTGTACAATATGGCATTATCTCTATAATTTTTTTCATTATTTTCCTTATATTTTTGAATAATACAGCTAATTTCCTCTGCCTGTGAGTTCTCATTTACATTGTTAAGTACTGCAACGATGCCATCATACTGCTTAAATGCTGTTATATCCTTTTCATTTCTCAAGTCGTTATTTTTTATAATGTTCATGGATATTTCTACTATATTCTTTGGACATCTATAGTTAGTAGACAAGGGTAATTTCCCTCCACCTACAAAATGCTCTGAAAACTTAACCATGCACTCAGGATTCGACCCTCTAAAACCATAAATACATTGGTCCTCGTCTCCTACTGCAAAAATAGAATTTTCTTCATTTAAAAGCTTTAGTATCTCAACTTGCATAGAATCACAATCTTGAAATTCATCTACTAAAATATGTTTAAATAAACTTCTATACCCCTTAAGTATTGTGTAATTTTTTATAAACAGATCTCTGCACCCTATTTGAAGATCATCAAAATCAAATAAGTTTTTTTCTTTTCTATACTGCTCATAAATGTTATAGGCCGCTATAAAGATTCCTTTATCAATACTTGGAGAGAAATTTTCCATTAGCTTTCCACTTGTTTTGAATACTGAAATATTATTTATAACTTCCTTTACTTTTTCATCACCTACCTCATCCAAATATGACATAAGTACATTTTTTATGAGTTTATATACCTCTAGTGTATCTACTATGTTTATCTGTCCGTAATAGTTCTTAAGAATCTTATAAAACAAACCATGAAATGTTCCAAAAAACGGAACCCTCTCCTTTCCATTAATAGCAACATATCTACTTTTCATATTAATAGCCGCAGCTCTTGTAAAAGTAATGACAATAATGTTTTTTGGTTTAACATTTTTCTCATTTATTAAATGAACAATCCTATTAACAATAACTACTGTTTTACCACTACCCGGTCCTGCTGTTACTAATAAATTTCTGTTAACAGAATAAACAGCATCCTTTTGCTCTTTACTTAATTTCGAATTTATTTTCTTGCTTACTATTTTATTATCCATATTATGTTTTGTCTCCACTTTCATCCACCTACTTTAAATTGCTCATATATTATGCTTATACCCAATTTACTATTTTAATAATCTTATCTAAACATTAATATATAATTATGTTATAATTTCATTATATACTTTTATTAAATTTCAAAGGGGAAAAATTATGAAACACTCAAAAGATTTTAATGTGAGGAACGAAAGAAACCTAACAATGCTGGTAGACTTTTACGAATTAACTATGGCAAACGGTTATTTAGATAATAATGTTCAAGATAAAATTGCCTACTTTGATATGTTTTTTAGACGAATACCTGACGGTGGTGGATATTGTATTATGGCCGGGGTACAACAATTACTTGAATATCTTTCTAATTTGAAATTTTCAAATGATGATATATCCTATCTAAAAAGCAAAAATGATTTTTCAGATGATTTTATAGATTATTTAAAGGATTTTAAATTTTCTTGTGATGTCTGGGCGGTGCCAGAAGGTTATCCTGTTTTTCCTGGTGAACCCTTGGTTATAGTTAAAGGACCTATTATACAAGCTCAATTTGTTGAGACAATGATACTACTCACAATAAATCATCAAACTTTAATAGCTACAAAAGCGAGTAGAATATGTAGAGCCGCAAAGGGTAGACCTGTTATGGAATTTGGTTCTAGGCGTGCTCAAGGCTATGATGGCGCTATATATGGAGCACGTGCCGCCGTTATTGGTGGTTGTGTTGGTACTGCTTGCACTATCGCTGAAGAAATGTTTGATATCCCAGCCATTGGAACTATGGCTCATAGTTGGGTACAGCTTTTTGATACTGAATATGATGCCTTTAAATCTTGGACTATAACCTACCCCGATAACTGTGTACTTCTTATAGATACTTATAACGTACTACGCTCTGGGATTCTAAATGCCATAAAAGTATTTAATGATGTACTTAAACCTATGGGTAAAAGACCTAAAGGAATACGAATTGATAGTGGTGATATTACCTATCTAACTAAAAAAGTTAGAGTAATTTTAGATGAAGCTGGATACTCAGATGTAAAGATTACGGTTTCTAACTCACTGGATGAATATATTATAAGCGGTGTTTTGGAAAATGGGGCACAAATTGATAACTTTGGTGTTGGTGAGAGACTTATTACTGCAAGATCGGAACCAGTGTTTGGCGGTGTTTATAAACTCGTTGCAGTTGAGAATGATGGAGAAATAATACCAAAAATTAAGATTAGTGAGAATGCAGAAAAAATCATCAATCCTGCTTTTAAAAAATTATATAGAATTTTCGATAAAACATCACACAAGGCCATTGCAGATTTTATTACCTTACATGATGAGAAAATCGATGAAAGTAGACCACTTGAAATATTTAATCCAGTTTATACCTGGAAAAAGAAAAATCTTAAACATTACTATGTAAAAGAACTTATGGTTAAACTATTTGAAAATGGACAGCAGATTTATGAATCTCCGTCTGTTATGGAAATAAAAGCATTTTCTGAACAAGAAGTATCTAAGTTATGGACAGAAGTTTTAAGATTTGATAATCCTCATGCATATTATGTGGATCTTTCTTGGAATTTATGGAACCTAAAGCAAGGTCTATTAACTCATTATTCTGAAACCCTCGAGGAGTAACAGAAATATATTTGTTATCCCCAAGAGTTATACTAGGAGGACTTATGGCACAACCTTTAAAAATCAAGCTTTCAAAAATTGCTCTTGATAATCTTATGGAAATGATTAAACTTGACGATGCTTATGATAGTGTGCGATTTGTATACGTCAGCGGTTGTTGCAAAACTGCAAAAGTTGATATTTACTTAGATAATTTTAAAACTGGAGACATAAAAAATAATATTGATAATTTACCAATATTATATGATGAAACTCTTTTAGAAAACATAAATGAACTCACAGTAGCCTATAAAGATTCTAGATTTTGGATTAAGACATTATTGCCGAAAGATGCCAAGAGCCATTGTTCTAGTGCTGGCAAACAATCCTGTAATGGTTGCGGTGGACATTGTGGTTCTCATTAACCACATGTAATATGTGATTAATATGGAAATACTTAAAAAGGCTAGCCAATATTATTGGTTAGCCTTTTAGTTAAAATTATACATTTATTGATAGACCATCTGTTTTTGAAAACAAATCAACAGTTCCCTTATACTGATCTTGGTATGTAAGCTTTTGAAGGCTCGCAAGCTCCGGAAACCATAACGCAATCTCATGTTCTGCACTTTCAATGCTATCAGAGGCGTGAACTAAATTTTTAGTTTTATCCAAAGTGAATTTCCCTCTTATACTGCCAAGTTCCGCTTTTACAGGATCCTTATCTCCATTGATTTTACGCACTACATCAACAGCTTTTTCACCCATTAAAATAATTGCACATATTTTACCTTCAGTAATATAATTTATTAACGCATCAAAAAATTTCTTTCCTGCGTGTTCACTATAATGTTTTTTAGCAATGTCCTTTGTAGCAGTAATCATTTTGAGCGACACAATTTCTAATGATTTCTCTTCATATTGATTAAGAATTTTCCCAATAAGTCCTCGTTTAACTCCATCTGGTTTAATTAAAACCAAAGTTCTTTCCATTTAAATTCACTCCCCCGCATTGTATATTTATAAACTAAATTATATCCTATTATTAGATATTATACACAAACTTTCATTAATATTCCTACTAGTATTCTTTGTATAGTAATCTAAGTGGTGAAGTTTTATCATCACTAAATAAATCATAATCAGAAATATTTTTAATATCAAATGGTTTATAATTTCTCAATTCATCAAACGGGCATTTCCCTCCATTATCTACCCATTTATGTAATGCACACTCCTTAAAGCAGTCTACTTCTTCTTCTATAGTTGTCAGAAAATCACACTGTAACATTTCATCACCTCGTCCCATATTTTGTTATTTAAGTAACATCATTACTCTCATAACATTATAAGACATTCTAGTGATAATTTGAAGTGCTTTTTTAAATTTTACATATAAATATATAGACAAAAATATACAAATTATCTTCCCTTCTGAGATGTCATTAAATCATCACCTGCGGTGCTGAAATATCGTTAAAAACCGAAGTCCTCACCAATTACAACTACAGTAATATCAGTTCTCATAGGCTTTCTTTTAATTACAGAATAGATCCTACAGATTCTAGTATCTGTTTTGCAGTCATTGCAAACTCCCGTCTTAGTACAAGGATTGGGCATATTTAGTCTCATATTATTCTTTGGTGCCGCAATTTGTTCTATTCGTTCAAAAGCTGAAGCTTCATTTTTACAAATTTTATTAACCCCTACTACAACAATGACTTTTTTAGGTCCAAAGCTCATTGCTGCCACTCTATTTCCTGCCCCATCAACGTTAACAAGCTCTCCATCTAAAGTTACAGCATTAGAACTACATAAATAAACATCACTAAGGAGCTCACCCCTCATAGTCTCCACTTTTTCGTAAGGTGTTAAAGTTGGATCACCATGATCTAACACAACTCCTCCCATGGCCTTTACCTTTTCTTGTATACCAAGTTCACTTATAGTCATTGATCCTCCAAAACCTACTCTGTCACCCTTGTGTACATTACTCATTATAAATTCTGAGGCTTCCTCACCTTTTTTTAAATAAACTGCTGAAAAACCATTTTTTTTAAGAACCTCTACTACTTTTGACCCAATAGTCTCTTTATGCCATGTATGAATTTCTTTCATTTCTTTCCCTCCTTTTTTAAGGAGGATTATATCATTGTATATAAAATATATCAATGATATAATTGTATATACCAAAGGTTTTTTAATCAAGTACTCACTTATAAGTTACTTAGTATACTAAGAACTGTTACCACTCGAACTAACACTAGGAGGTATTATGAGCGATAAAATTATGAAAATAAATAATAAAGAATATAGTTGTGCCATAGAGTTAACACTAGATATAATAGGTGGTAAGTGGAAGCCAATTATTCTTTGGAAATTAGCCCAAAACGGTGTATTAAGATTTAGCGAATTGAAACGCTCCATGGGTGGAATAACACAAAAAATGTTAACACAACAGCTTAGAGAATTAGAATCATATGAAATGGTTCATAGAAAAGTTTATGCAGAAGTTCCTCCTAAGGTAGAATACTCTTTAACAAAACAAGGCAAAAGTGTAATGCCTATATTAGACGTTATGTGTAAGTGGGGAACTGATTATTATGAAGGCATCGTCTCTGACAACAAAGAATAGTGATTTTTAAAGGGTGGACTTTTCCACTCTTTTTTTGATATGTTCAAATTAAGTATGCTAATCATCAGCTAACTAAACATATTTTTTAACTTTTAGGGCATATTAATTGCTAAAAGGAGTGATTTTTTTGAATGTAACCAGTACTTCATTATCATATATGTTTTTTGCAATTTCTATAGTATCATTTATATTTTTCTTGTATTACAAATTTCTAGTAATTAACACAGGTGATAAAAGTAAAAGACGAGATAAAATCATTGGATCAATGAAAGACCCTGAGCATTGGAGACACGGAAATAATATCATGGCTTTTATTTCTCTATTTTGGGCCTTAATATCGCAAAGTGCGTTTATTTATCTAAAATTTTTCTATAAATCAGGATTAGTTTCAATTATATATGTTTTTATCTATTTGGTTCTTATCTCACTAAGTGTTTTATTATTCATTAAGAAAAACAAAGTCGCACGCAGTAAATAATATAACTACAAAACAGTAATAATCTATTTCTTATTACTGTTTTGTAAAATTTCAATAAAACTTTTAATAATCTGCCCTGTAAAACCCCATATCTTATAGTTATTATATTCATAAAAATGCTCATCTAGATACCCTTTTCTAAACTTATAGTCTTTTCCTCCATTTATTAAATGAAAAGGAAAACCCTCTTGGTTTATGGGACCTATCTCCATTCTATAAAGCAGTGGTTCATTTTCCAAAAAGAATTTTAGTGGAACTTTAAAAACGTGATCTACTTCATCCTCATTAGGATTTATTTCACCATATTTTAGTTTGCCTACAAAAGCATATAGCAAGTTACCATAAGGGCTTATATAATAATCCATATCCCCTATAATTTCAATTTGATCGATTTTCAAATTTAATTCTTCCATAGTTTCTCTTATAGAAGTTTCCCTTGGATTTTCATCTAGTTCCACCTTTCCACCTGGAAGACAAACATCACCTGGCTGGCTTCTTAATTTGTGTGCACGCACTTCAAATACAATAGATAATCCCTCTGCATCCTCCGTAAGTAATATCATAACTGCACTTTCTTTAAATTCTCCAATAACCTTAGAATCTCTATTTTTAAATATTTTTTCTAGCTTATTTACCATACCTATTACCTCCTGATTCAACCTACTTATATACTATACCAAGATACTCAAATAATAAACCAAACCTTTCATTATTTTGGTTCTCACATATCAAACATAAATATATTGTATTAACTTCATCCTAAATACATCTTCATTAATCAATGTACCTTGTTCTTAATATCTTAAAATGATATACTTGCTTTATAATTATCAATAGATAAAGATAAAATTCAATACAAATGGAGAGATGAAAATTGAAAAGAAAAAATCGGCTTTTATTATTTACACTAGTGTTTACTTTAATATTTTCTACAACTGTTTTAGCTGCTGTTAACCCACCAGAATTAATTGGTAAAGCTGCCATTTCTGTAGATATGGATACTAACGAAATTATTTACACCAAAAACATTGATAATAAGATGTACCCAGCAAGTATTACAAAGCTTATTACAGCTTTACTACTAGCTGAAAATAAAAAATCAACAGATAATTTAAATTATACAAAAACTGCAAAAGAACAACCATCTTACTCTTATAATCTAAATGTACAGCCTGTAGCAATTGGAGATACAATGTCCGCTGACAACGTAATGGATGGACTTCTTCTTTATTCGGGAAATGATATAGCCTATATGATTGCCGATAACGTTGGTCAAAATCCAACTAATTTTGCTAAAATGATGAATGACAAGGCTACGAATCTAGGAATGAAAGGCTCTCATTTTATCACACCTAATGGTTTGGATGATAAAAATGATCAACATTATACAACTGCTTATGACCTAACTCTTTTAGGTAGAGCTGCTTATAAAAATGATTGGGTAAAAAAGTCTATGGGTAAAAAAACAAGTATAATAAAATCTGCTAATGGGGTCGAAGCTACTGTTCAGAATAGAAATAAACTTCTTGGCATAGAAGGCAACATAGGTGGTAAAACTGGCTATACAGAAAAGGCTGGAAGATGCTTAGTTTCTATATATGAACGTAACGGTCGCCATATCATAGGCGTTGTTATGAATTCTGAGAATGATGCAAAAGATACAAAGGTATTTGAAGATATGAAAAAACTAATTGACTTTAGTTATGACGCTAAAAAAGAAGTGCTTAATAAAAAAGCTACTGAAATCAAAACAATTTCTGTACCCTATAAGGTTATTCCATTCATAGGACCAGAAAAAACAATTGATGTGCCATTAGAGTCAAAGGAAGATGTGACTTTTTATAAAAATGATGTCGCACCACAAACTTCCTCTAAAGTTTCCCTCACGAATGCATGGAAACTTAATAAAAAGACTTCTGTTGGGACATTACTTTTCAAACAAAAAGATGCTGAAAAAAGCTATAAATTATATCCAATGATTTCAAAATCTGCTCTTATTAAAGATAATATAATTATCTATGCTGCAGCTGCCATTGTACTAATCGTAGTTTTAGCATTAATTGTATTATTAATTTCTTCTATCAACCGACGTAAAAATCGTCATAGTAGAGGAATGAGATTCAAATAGGTATTTGCGAGTTTAAGGACTATATTAATTCAAAAATTAATATAGTCCTTTTTTAGGCTTTTCAAATATTTTTTTTGCGAGTATATTGACATTTATATCGTAATATACTAATATAAGAATATTAATATATTATAAGTTGTTATATTTTTCATTACATATAATGTATAAAACAAATCTAAGATAAAATTTATTGATTTTTAAAAGGAGATTTTTTATGAATGCGAATTTTGAACAATATACAGAAATTGCTGATTTATTAAAAGCTATTGCTCACCCTGCACGAATATGTATTATTAGAGGACTTATGAACAAAGGACGCTGCAATGTTAGCTATATGCAGAACTGTTTAAACCTTCCTCAATCCACCGTCTCTCAGCATCTTCAAAAACTAAAATCTTTTGGAATTATCAAAGGTGAAAGAAATGGTCTACAAATTAATTATAAAATTTGTAATGAAACCATCATAAACGTTATAAATGCGATATTTCCTGATGAACATTAGTTGTCTTTTCAAAAAATTAGCGCTATGCGCTTTTTCTAATAGTAGGTTATAATAATTACCCCTACATAATTTCATAAGTATTTATAGTTATAACTTTATAATTCCCTTTAAAACTACTACAAACAATGTTGTAAATCATCCAAGAAAATACTGCTCCAAGAGTCATCAAGTCTCCTATTCTCAAATATAAAATATAGTGTTACTCCAAAGAGACCACCCAAGGCAAATTTAAACTTCTCCTCTTTTAAAACTTTTTCCTTATGGAATTTCACTTTTAATGTTATAAATAAAATTATTGCAGCTAACATAAATCTATAAAATGCCGATAATGTTGGCTCTACCTCTTCTGATATAACCTTTATGCTTAAATATGATAAGCTCCACATAAACATTAAGATAGTTGCCAATATCTAGTTACTCTAATATATTATTATTATAAAGCACATTTTAAAAATAACAATTCAGTATCCTAGTATGTCTATATCCCTATATATTTTCATGTGCATAATATATTAAAATACGATTTATGCAATTTAGGTGTTGTTAATATTTCATTTTTGCAGTATTATATTATAGTATTCAAGTTTCAACCGTCACTTATGAAATGTTTTTTTATATTAATTTCATTTCGTTAAAACGCAAAAATTATCTACTCACATATGGAGGTGCCAATTTGAAAAAAGAATTTTCTTTAAGTAACGATAAAGTAATGATAAATTTCACTGCAAAATACTGTAATAGTCCTGAAACCCTATTAGAAAGTGCTGGCTTTCGACGGGTTTTCAACGCATATCTCAAAAAAATAAAAAAGAAAAAATCGAATATATATAAATATTTAATCCAAAATGCACACACAGACAATGAGAATTTAGATGTCTTCATTGTACATTTATTTAAACTCTTATCTGTATTAAATGTACATGAGATTACAAATTTAAACACTAAATATAGTTCCCTTATAAGTAGCAAGGATACTTTTATTGATTTTATAGAAGATTTCTATGGCTTTTGGAGAAAACTTGAAAGATACACTGTAATTCACAACAATAAAATCAATGATGGCCTTGAGAAAACAAGCTTTGTTGAAGCTAACAATAATTTTTCAATGCTTATACTTAATTTATACAGAAAAATTGAAGAGAATGTTGTTGGATATAAACCTAAGGTTTACAGGCAACTGCCCGCAGGTGGCAATGCTGGTCTAATTGTTAATAATGCATATTGGCCAATGCCTTCTGGATATGAGCTATTAAAAGACGTTCCATTTATTGATTCAATAATATTAGATTTACCTTATATAAGCTACCCTAAAAAGAATACTCGTAATGGAATTTTTAATGAATGCTTTGAAAACCCATTGAAAAATTGTACTATAAGCACAGACCATTGGTTTTGTTATCCAGCTAAAGTAGGCACTTTACTTGCATTCATTTATATTCACAGAGATTTTATGGCCCATGCAATAACGCTATGTAACCTCTTTGAAATGGCAAGTGAAAGCGAATATAGGGGCATTAAGCCAGATATAGTTTTTGTTTTTGGTGGTAAAGATTCTTCTAATATTAAAAATTCCTCTTCTAAAGGCAGCACAGTATTTTATGATGATGTAGCAAATAATATCATGCTTGGCTATATAAGTTATGGCGATGAAATTGATTATTTCGGATATGTAAAAAAGATGACCTTAACACTTCATAACTTAATAATGATTAAACGCGGTTCTCTGCCAATTCATGGCGCAATGGTAAACATTATTATGAATAATGGTAACAGCGCAAATATTGTTATCATGGGTGATAGCGGTGCGGGTAAGTCTGAATGCTTAGAAGCCTTTAGAAGTTTAAGTGAAGATTATATCAGTGACATGACCATAGTCTTTGATGACATGGGCGTTCTTACTCTAAACGAAGGTGCTAAACCATTAGCCTTTGGAACTGAAATTGGTGCTTTCGTAAGACTCGATGATTTAGATGCAGGTTATGCCTTTAAAGAAATTGATAGAAGCATATTTATGAATCCTGATAAAATTAATGCAAGACTTGTTATGCCAGTAGCAAGCTATAAAGATATTATTAAGGGTTATCCCATAGATTTATTTCTCTATGCAAATAATTATGAAGAAGTAACCTGTGATATTGAAGAAATTAATTTCTTTACGAATCCTGCGGACGCTATTGATGTTTGCAAAAGAGGGTCAAGGATGGCAAAAGGTACTACTACTGAATTAGGTCTTGTAACCTCTTATTTTGCAAACCCTTTTGGTCCTGTTCAAAAACAAGAACTAGTAGATGTACTTCTAGTGAACTATTTTGACGAATTCTTCAAAACAGGGGTAAAAGTTGGACAAATCAGAACTTCCTTGGGTGTAAAAGGACAAGAAAAAGATGGTCCTAAAAAGGCAGCTAAAAAACTATTTGAATTAATTATAAAATAAGAGTGCAATCCGTATGAAGTTTCTCCTGCGTGACTCCAAATAAGAGCTTGAAAAGTGAAGTTCCATACTATTGTGCATCTCCATATTCAAAGATGGAGCTCTTGCGCGACCATGGAAGAGAACGGTCTGGCGGCTAACAATGATAGGTGGGACAGACCCGCGACCTATCGGAAAAGGCCACTGAAATATGTATAAATATTTCAGTGGCCTTTTCATTATTGCTTAAATTCTTTTTCAATAACATCGGTTAATTTTTTACATGGGATAACCTTTAATTTCTTAAATTTAACCCCTGCTTTTAAACAATTTTGAGGTATATAAGCCTTTTTAAACCCCATCCTGTCTACTTCTTTTAGTCTTTGCTCTAAAGATGGGACTTTTTTTAATTCACCAGTAAGACCCAGTTCTCCAATAAATACTGTATCTGTAGCTATCCCATGATTAAGCGTAGAAGATGCGATGCTCATAACTACAGCAAGATTCACCGATGTTTCAGTTAATTTAAGACCCCCTGTTGCTTTTATAATAACATTCTTATCATAAAGCCCTATCCCTCCCCTTTCTTCAAGAATAGAAATAAGGGTTCCCAGTTGCTCCTTCCTTGAAAAACACTCACTTAACCTACTCGGGTAAGGAGTAAAAGATTTAGATACAAGACTTTCTATTTCTATAACAATGGGTCTTGTTCCATCCTTTATAACAGCTAAGGCACTTCCTGGAACCAACTCATCTCTTTTGGTCATAAAAAACTCAGAAGGATCAGTAATCTCTTCCATTCCTATGTCCGAAAGCCTAAACATACCACTCTCTTCCGTATTTCCGAAACGGTTCTTCTTACTTACCAAGTGTTTTAGCTCTTCTCCATCTTCTCCTTCAATATATAATACAGTGTCTACTAAATGCTCTAATATGCGCGGTCCTGCCATCTCGTCTGCCTTTGTCATTTGCCCAACCAGAAAAACAGCTCTTGGCCTCTCTGGATTTTTTGCTTTATCCTTTAAAGCTGTGGCGCATTCAATTACTTGAGTAGGAGAACCAGCCCTCGAACTTGAATATTCCTCCAAAGTGAATGTTTGAATACTGTCAAGTATTATTAAATCAGCATCAACAGTTTCTATATGTTGTAATATTTCATCTAACTTTGTATCTGAAACAACCCAAAAATTATCAGCTATCTCTTTTATTGTTCTGTCAGCTCTATTTTTAATTTGGCTATTACTTTCCTCTCCAGACGCATATAAAACCTTATATCCTTTTAATGACAGTGAATTTGCGAGTTGTAGCAAAAGTGTAGACTTTCCCGCCCCTGGGGGCGCAGATATAATAGTCACACTATCTCTAACTATTCCTCCACCCATAACCCTATCAAACTCTGAAACTCCAGTAATTATTCTATCACTGTTCGCCTGTACAACCGCCTTTAGTTTTGTAGGTTTAGTTGTTGTTCCCATACTATTTAAAGTATTTGATTTAGCAGAGCCCGCCTTAACCACTTTCTCTTCATATGAATTCCATGCACCGCAATCATTACATTTACCCATCCATTTTGGAGCATGTGACCCACACTCTTTACAAACATAGATTATTTTATCTTTTGCCAATTAGAGCCATCTCCCTTTAATTATAATATCAGTGAAATTCAGAAAAAAGATAAGCAGAAGATATATTTTACGTTCTGCTTATCTTTTCTATTATTCCACCTTAGCTTTTGAATTTTTGTAAAACCCACTTACCATATCAAAATTGTTTTTAAGCCTTTGTCCATTATTCAGTTTAAGTACCCTATCATTATTTTTAATAATATAATTTTCAAGCTTTTCCATGTACAAATCTCCAGCTATTTCTTTTTGAGTAACCATGGTTAATCCTTTTTCCCAACTAGCTGTTAACTCTGGATTTAAAAGCGTGGGGATAGAATTTTTCACCACATCATAGATAATTTCTCCAAGTAGAGTAGGCATAACTACTTGTGTTTTATTATTAGATTTAATGTATTCTATTTTTTCAAGCTTCGTTAAAATCCCTGAACGAGTGGCACTTGTACCAATACCTGACCCTTTTATATGTTCTCTTAGTTCTTCATCTTCAATTAGCTTACCTGCATTTTCCATAGCTATAATAATTGAACCTGTGGTAAACCTTTTAGGGGGAGAAGTTTTACCTTCTTTTACAACTAAATCTTCAATTTCTACACTTTGACCTTTTTTTAATGTACTCAAAAATTTCATATTTGTGCTTTCACTATCATTGCTATCCCTATCCGGTTTTAAAACCTCCAAATATCCAAGTTCAACGCACACCTTGTCTGAGGTGAAAAATCTTTCTTTGTCAATCTTTGTTATAACAGAGACCTTACTATACACAGCAGGCGGATAAAAAATCGCCAAAAACCGTCGTAACACTAAGTCATAAATTTTCTTTTGTATATCCTTTAATGATGAATAGTTTTGAAGCCCTTCACCTGTTGGAATAATAGCATAATGATCTGTTACCTTGCTATCATCAACATATTTTGTTTTAGCTATATTACTATACCATTTTTTCCCTAAAATAGTCTGAGCTATATTATTTATCTCAGCATTTCCATTTAACTTCGTTAATTTTTTTATATTCTCATCTATTTCTTTTGCTATCGCTGTAGTCAATACCCTAGCATCCGTTCTTGGATATGTAAGCATTTTCTTCTCATATAATGCTTGAATGTGACTAAGCGTTTGCTCTGGATTTATTTTAAATTTCTTAGAACACTCATTTTGTATTTCTGCTAAATTAAAAAGCAGCGGAGCATTTTTGTTTTCTTTTTTCTTAGTAATATTTTCAACGAAAACTTTACCATCTATACTTGAATCCCTTAGTTCTCCCATCAACTTTTCCGCCGTTTCCTTGGTTTTGAACCCACCCTCATTATAAAGCATAGGTGAATCAAAATACTTAGAACCTTCTACGGCTTTCCATTCTCCCTCATAATTACAACCTTCATCTACCTTAAAACTGACCATAATCTTATAAAAAGGAGTAACAACAAACTCGCGAACTTCTCTTTCCCTTTGAACTACCATTCCAAGCACACAAGACATTACTCGTCCCACAGCAATAACTATATAATTTTTTCCAAGATAATTGCTTACAGTTTTTCCATATACTAAACTTAAAAGCCTTGAGAAATTAATTCCCATTAGATAATCCTCTTTTGCTCTTAAATAGGCCGCTTCAGATAAATTATCATATTCACTCAAATCCTTTGCTTCTTTAACTCCTCGAATAATCTCAGCTTCCGTTTGTGAATCTATCCACACTCTTCGTTTTTGCTTATTAGGAGTCCCCGCCATTTCATCTACTAATCTATATATGTACTCCCCTTCTCGCCCCGAATCTGTACAAACATAAATTCTATCAATATCTTCACGTATTAGTTGGCTTTTAACTATATTAAATTGTTTTTTCACTCCATCTATAACTTCATATTTATACTTTTTAGGTAAAAATGGCAAAGTATCTAAAGACCACTTTTTAAGTTTTGCATCATATTTTTCTGGGTAACTCATAGTAACAAGATGTCCCACGCACCATGTAACAACAGCTTTATCAGACTCTATATATCCATCAAACTTTCTACCATTTATTTTTAAGACTTTGGCAAATTCCGCAGCAACACTTGGTTTCTCTGTAATAAATAACGCCTTACTAATAATTACCACTTCACTTTCCATTAAATCATCTCCTGCGGAGCTGAAGTATTAACAAACTCTATAATACATGCTCTAATAATTGTATTAAGCAATCTATTATACCATTTTTTACGCACCTATTTCAAAGGAAATGCACTTATAGTTCTTTTAGATATTTTTTCAAATCTCCCCCTGTGCTTTTTTCAAACTTACCCTTGTCTAATTTGAAATATTGTGCCTGCTTCTCTAGATCATTTATTAACTCTACTAAAGTTGCATGACAGGTAAGTACAAAAATCTGATGAGTTTTTGAAAGCTGTACTAATGCCTTAACTGTATTTTTCGTATGTGCAATATCAAAGTTAACAAAGGAATCGTCTAAAATCACTGGTAAACTTGGCTTAATTTCTTTTATTCTGCTTATACGAACTGCCAAAAATAATTGTTCTTTTGTGCCCCTGCTTAACTCTCTTGAACTCTCCTTAACACTCTCATCTCGTAATACAGTTTTAAAGTCTCCCTGCATTAAATCTTCCATAGGCACAATATCTTTGTATTCCCCAGAGGTTATTTCACTTAGAATATCACTAGCTCCTTTTAATAACTTATCCTTAGTACTTTCTAAAAACTTTTCTCTGATTTTTTCGAGTAATAAAGCTGCTGTATTATAAACAGCATATTTTTCTGCAAGGGGCCGCAAGTGGCCTCTTGCCTGTCTAATTTCTTTATCGTATTGCACTAACATCTCATCAGAATTTAAGGCTAGGAGTTCATCTTTTAAAGTTTGTTTTTCATTCTTTAAAATATCCAATTGCCCTATCAATTCTTTAATTTCAGCATTTAATCCCTCATATTCATAAGTGAGTTCATCTATATTGATATACTCCCTATATAAATTTTCAAGGATTTTTAATAGATTTGCATCATCACTGGGCGCAGCTTCTACTTTCCCATCATATAATATTTTTTTTATACGCTGGCTTTTTACCGATTGCAATAACTTCTCCTGAATAATTTTTAATTCGTTCTGCATATTTAAATATTTTATATACTTTTCTCCCTGACTTATATACTTTTCTATATTTAATATTATATCCTCTAAGTAATTGCTTCCAAGGAGCCCCAATATTTCATGCTCTACCATGTTTAATTTTAAGTAACTTTCATGGGCTTTTTCCACCAGTATCAAATGCTTATATAACTCCTCTAACTTTAGCAGTATGTCGCTACAAATATTTTCAATATTATCTAAATTTATTTCCTCTGGATTTTTAGTATTAAACTCAGTAAATTTTTTAAGCACCTCACCAATACTACTTAAAGATTCATTAAGGGTATTAAAGTGACTGCTTAGTTTTTTCTTTAATAAATAGTACTCCGATATTTCATCCTTTAAATAAGACACGGTTTTAAAATAATCCTTGATACCTTCTACTGAGACTCTTCCATCAAGCTTTAGAATGTCCCTATACTCGTCCATTATGTTGTTTAGTTCTCTTAAATCCTCATCTAAGCTTATTATTTCCTGGGAATTATTACTGATATCACCTGATCTATTCTCTATCTGAGTTTTAATTTCTATATTTCTATTTATAATTAGTTTGCTATTTGAGTAATTTATAAACAAATATAGGGCTGATCCTATTGCCCCAATTATTATTAGTGAACACCCAAGCAATTTATCTATAAAAAATAATGCCAAGCCTAAAATCATAAAAGATATTGTAAGATAAAAATACTTTTTCATATAAGTTGCAGAATCGCAGGTTACTATTTGTTTTTCTAAGATCTCCCTTTGGATTTTGAGGTCTCCACTTCTTTTATCACAAAGTGCTCTATCGTATTCTGCCTTTTTAAATTTTTCAATATTCTGTATTAAAATGCACTGTTGCACCTCATCACAATTAATCTCTGAAATACCTTTAAAACTAGACCAGTTATCATTTGATTTTTTAATTTTATTCATTAATAACTGTGTTTTCTCATAATACTCATTTTTTTCACTTAGTAGGTTCTTGTTCATTTCCTTAATGCCTGATATTCCATTATAAAAATCACTAATTAAATCCTTGCTACCTAAAAGCAATTCTTTCATAGGTTTCTCTGTGATTATTTCTCTTTGAAATCCATTGTTGTCATTATTGTACTGTTCTAACTCTTTAATATATTGAGTTTTTAGGGTCTTTGCTTTTTCTATATTATATTCCTTTATATCACTATGACTAAAAAAATATGTTTGAAGCTCACCCTCAATATTTTTTCTGTCTTGGTTAAGCTCGTAATTGTGCCTTAAAATGTCTAATTTAATTATATTATTATTGCTAATCTCAAGCTGCTTCTCCTTTGAAATTATGGTAGCCTGAAGATGGGACAAGCTATTTTTCTTTTCAGCAAAAGTATCTAACATGGATATGGATTTTTTCCTTCCCTCTACGCCTTTTTTAATATTCTCCGTGAAGGGCTTAAACATTTTAGTTGATGGATTTCCACGAGTTCCACCGATTGTATTAGCTTTTTCCCTTAACTCTTTAGCAACTCCAGGAATTTTTGCAATATGCTTAAAACCTGCACCCAGTAGCATAGACTGTAGGTTACTATCTTCCTTGCCAGAGCTTTTATTGAGTTCATCAAGACTTATGGTAAAGAGTTCTCTGTAGGCTGATTTATCTATATTATATAACCCTTTATTAGCTTTATTGTCTGTAGCATTATTATAAACTATCTCCGGATTACTAAATCCTTTTAAAAGTACATTTACGCCATTTCCATCATCTAATAATAAATCACATCGTACATTGTATTGGAATTTAGCTGGGGGTATACCGCTATTCTTTGAAAACCCAAAGGGGATATTTCTAAGTACCTGCATTAAGGTAGTTTTACCAGATCTATTTGCACCACCAATAACTATTATGCCGCTACCCAAGTCTTCCAGTTTTTCACCTTGAAACACGCCAAAATCTCTAATATCTAGCTGTGTTATTTTCAAATTCTCACCACCCCTACATTATTTCTAAAGCTTCTGCCAATTTTTCAATAAGCAATTCTCTAGCTTGTGATATAATATCCTGCATAATCTCTTCATCAAAATCAAATTTATCTTCATCTATATTTTCTGTATAAATTTGTTTTTTCCAAATGGATCCCCAATTTTTTGCAAGTTGGTTTTTATGCTCAGGGTCCTCAGTATATAAGCTAATTATTTCATCTAAATCCTTAAAAATAGAGTTTTGCATTTTTAGACTTTCAAAATCCTGCATAAGTGGTTTGGTTCTAAATATTATGGAATCTATCCACAGAAAATATTTTTGGGCGACCAGTTCTTCATTTATATCCTCTATAAACTGCTTATAATCATCTTCCGTCATGTTATTTATATCACCGTGCATATCTGTTCTTCCTTTTATTATAAGCTTCACAATATAGCCTTTAAATTCATCCAATAGATCTTCGTTTAAAGGCGTACTTTCCTTAGAATATGTATCTTCATTTAAAGGAACAATCTCGCTATAAATTTCAGGAAGACTATATGTTAAACTACTTATCTTATCGTAAATTACTCGAAGTAAATCACTATAATTTTCTATTTCATTCTCATCACCTATTATTACTTCTACCCTTTTATACATAACTGTTGCTACAGGTATGAATTCCATATGGGCAATTTCTTTCTTGCATGCTGTAACTAAGAAAACTCCCCCTACTCCCTGTTCTCCCATATCACGCCCTTGAGGAATCCCTGGGAAAGCTATAATAGGTTTCATAGTGCTTAAAATACTTAGTTTATGAATATGACCCAGAGCCCAATAATCTATATTAGGCACCACCTTAAGTTCCTCCAAAGTGCAAGGAACATAATTTTTATTATCCCCTTCTAAAGCAGTATGTAGCATTGCAATATTAAAAACATCATTATCCATTAAATAGTTTTCATATATTTTTTCTCTTTCGGATCGATGCTTATAAGATTTCCCAATAATTTTTGCTATAACTTTCCCTTCTTTGTATACCACAAAACTCTCTGCTTTATCAGCGCTTAATATATGAACATTTTGTGGCATAGCAAATAATTCCTGTGCATCATTTATAGCATCGTGATTACCGTAAATAGCATATACCCTTATATCTTTTTCATTTAGTCTTTCGCATTGATTAATAAAAAAACTATTTCCTCTTACTGATCTTAAATAGCTATCATAAACGTCTCCACAAAGTAATATAAAATCTACCTTGTATGAAATAGCTTTATTACATATCCTTTCAAAGGCATCATAGACAGCGTCTTTACACAAGCCTTGAATTTCCTCCTGTGGTTTCCCATTTATATTAAGAAAGGAACCTAAATGCAAGTCTGCAGCATGAATAAATCGAAATGTTCCACTCATTACTTTACCACCCCCTAATATAGATTTTACCATAAAAACCAAAAGTAATATTACTACTACTCCATTAAGATTTTATTATTCCCTACAATATAAAAAATTTTAAGTTATAATAGTATCTATAAATATTTTAGGGAGGTTATTAAAATGAAATTTATAGATTTAAGAAGTGATACAGTAACGCAGCCTACACAAAATATGAGACAAGCTATGTTCACAGCTGAAGTTGGAGATGATGTTTATGGAGATGATCCAACTGTAAATACACTAGAAGAGTATGCTGCTAAACTTGTTGGCAAAGAAGCTGCGCTATTTGTACCAAGTGGTACAATGGGTAATCAACTAGCACTTTTTACTCATTGCACTAGGGGTAATGAAGTAATTCTTGGTGATGATTGCCATATAGTAATGCATGAAGTTGCCGGTGCATCAATAATTGCTGGGGTTCAGCTTAGAACTCTAATGAGCAATAAGGGTGAATTAGATCCTAAAGAAATTGAATCTAAAATCAGAAAAGAGGAAGAAGACATTCATTATCCTAGTACAGGCCTTATATGCATAGAAAATGCTCATTCCTTCGGTACAGTAATACCTCTAAGTACAATGAAAAAAATTTACACCTTGGCAAAAGGGCATGAAGTACCTGTTCACTTAGATGGAGCAAGGCTTTTTAATGCTTCTGCTTACTTAGATGTGGATGCAAAAGAAATTACTAAGTATTGTGATTCTGTTATGTTTTGCCTATCCAAAGCTCTTTGTGCACCTATAGGTTCTATGCTTGCGGGCAGTAAAATTTTTATTGATAAGGCAAGAAAGAAAAGAAAAGTTTTAGGTGGAGGTTTAAGGCAATCCGGTATTCTAGCTGCAGCAGGCCTTGTAGCACTTTGTGAGATGATTCCACAACTTAAAATAGATCATAAAAATGCTATAGTTCTAGGCGAAGAATTGTCAAAAATCCCTGGCATAGTAGTCAATAAGGAATATATCCATATTAATATGGTATTCTTTAATATGAGGAGTACTGGATTTAGTAGCGATAAATTAGTAGAGAAATTCTACAATAGAGGAATAAAAATTAATGGAGAAGAAGATGGATTAATGCGTTTTGTTACTCACAATTGGGTTTCTGATAAAGATGTTGAATTTGTTATATCCTCTCTGAAAGAAATTCTTACTCTTGGCTAATTTTTATAATTTTTTTATTATGCCTTATAGTATAATAAATAAAAAAAAGCATACAATAATCTTAGTAGATGATTTATTATGGTTGAGTCTAGAGTGCTCGTAGGCTGGAAATGGCTTTAGAGTATTCGGCCAAAGGTGTATGCGAGATCTGCTAAGGTTTTGTATATGCTGGAGGGAAGATTATTATGGGTTCTTAACAGCTGGATATGTGCCTAACCGTATATATATGGTTCTCCCGGATGTGTAATATTCGAGCTAAGATGATATAGGTTGCCGCAGGTTTTATTAACTTATAACTAGGGGTTATTCTTAATCGAGAGATTGTTTTTGGCTCCCAAGGTGTTCTATATTGTCGAGCAAAGATGTATATATGTGCTGTAATGCTTGTATGTTGTTGAAAGATTACAAATAGGTGTGTAGGTATGTATATGGGTTGTAGCGAAGACTGTTCTAAGTTGTCAAATAATCCCTAGGGTTAAAAGGCAAGTTATTAGGTACATGAAAATAAATAACAAGTCAAATAGGCTAGCATATTGACTTGTTATTTGTTTAAATGTATTTATAATAAACTTGCCTTTTTGTTTTTCAGTAATCTATAAATCTGAAACCTTGTGGGTATTATTTTTTTATCATTTCTTTATTTTCACTCATAGGTTTACTAACATCATAATGGCCTTTGATAGTATCTACCTTTTTCCCGTCAACAAGAAATTGAACCTTTGTTATTCCTAATTCCTTATCTAAAACCAATGTGTTTATTATTGAAAATAAAGCCATTCCCTCACCTGCAGAGCCACCCTGCATTTTCTCACTTAAGTTACCTTTAAAATCAACATAAGCTATATGTTCTTTAATCTGCACATCTAGTACTTGTGCTCTAACAGGCAATGTTGCATACAATTTTCCTGCTCCTTCGCTCTTTGCACTAGGTCCTTTTACTAATTCCTCTACGATAGATTTAGCTGTAGGCTTTGTTATATTTCTTTTCTCTCCTACTAAGTACATAGCTTGATCATCACTAAAATACAGCAGCACTTCACTACTTTTCACTTCTTCTTTAGGTTCTGATTTAGTTTCTTCTTTAGGTATTTCCTTAGTTTCTACTTTAGTAACTGCTTTTGGCTCCTCTTTTTTTACCTCAGATTTCCCACAAGCGACCAATGTAAATATTACCACACTACATAATATTACTGAAAGAATCCTCTTCATTTTTGTCACCTTCCTATTTACATCTCATGTAGCACATGCTACACGTATTGATTTTGATATTATATTAATCGTTGACAAAATATAAAAACATCTTAATTTCGTTAGCAATTATTTCTAATTATATCATAAATTATGATGTTATGTGACAATTTTTTTTAAAAATTAAGTTTCTCTAATTGTACATACCATTTAGTATATGCATTTCCATATCCATCTCTATAAGTGCCTTTTGAATCCTTCACCATAACTATTGCTCTTTTATTTATTTTATAAATGAACCCACTATATTTTTTACCTGCATTCACAAAACTCACCTTTTGTCCTATTATTAAACCGTATTTTTGTGAAATTACCTCCTTTTGACTTGGCAATTGGTGATACACATCCGTATGGGCAAATAAGTTATTAACCATAGTTTTAAACCTAAGTTTTTTGCAACTAGATTCTTTATAAATATGTAGTTCAATTAAATGGCATAATTCATGTTCTAATACTATTTGGAATGCCTCTAAGGAATCTTTTGTATTTATACCAGATACTATTTTGTCTCTGTCTACCTTATAATACTGAAAAAAGAATTTTATTCCCATCCTGATTTCATAACTTTCTTCTGCTTCCTGCAATAGTTTTATCTTTCTACTATACATAGTTTTTCCTGCAGCAGAAGTCATCCTAGTGGATAATGAAAAAATTAAGCTCCCTTTGAATCTTTTACTAAAGTAATCATAAAAAAATTCTTCATCATACAAATAGAATAAAATTTTCAAATCCTCATTTGACATGCATTGTATATTTCCATTTTTTACATTAATAGATCTTACTATAAATTTCTTTCTTATGCTATTTCTTTTTTCAATTATTTCTGACCTGCCATACTCTAAATCTTTTATATTTTCATTTATCATTGCCTTACTTCCTTATTCTTAGGTTGATTCATAAAAATAAGTAGTCAGTATATCCTGACTACTTATTTATTTCCATGTGCCTAATACTTAAAAACTCTAGTGAATTTTAAACAGTTTTTAAAATAGCGGTGTCAATTATAAAATTAAGTGTGTCTTTAGGCTCATTAGAACTTTCCCTTAACCTATTAATAAATTCATCTTGCATTTCAATTACATCAACATTCTGCAATTCAAATTTTTCTTTGATTTCATTAATTTTCTTATCAATATTTTCTTTGTGAAAAGATAGTGCTATATTCTTTTTAATAGCCAATTTAAAAACTAACAATAAATTTAGGTATTCTTCTTTGTTTATTTCTAAATCATTCTTTCCTAATGCTCCATTTAAAAATTCTATAGATTTATTTAATTGATTAGTATACTTCTTAGTGTCTTCACTGCCTATGATAAATGCTAATATAGCTTTTACAGTGTATTTTATATTTTTTTCTAATTTATCTTCCACATTAATACCAAAAGCTCCGCTGGCAAATTGGTTCGACGCCAAAATCCTTAATAACTCATTTCTTTGAAAATTAGAATATTTATCATTGCCTTCTTTTAGTTTTAATAAATCTTTATAATAAAATGCTGTTGATTCAGAGTCTTCATCTAAACTTTCACAGGAAATCCCTAATTTTTTCGTTGTTTTAACGGGTAAAATCTCTCTTATTCTTATTCCTATTATTGGATCTTCCATCTCTTCATAAAGAATAAAAGAAGTTTCTTTGCAAATTATACCAACCTTTTTAGAAATTTCAACAATTTTATTGCTCATTGCATCACGAAGTTCCCCTCGTTCATACTTGACTCTGTGTTGAAGAGATTCTATACGTTTTTTGTACCACATTTTTTCAATTAAATTCACATTTTCTTCTAGTTCAAGTTCATTAAGCATAATTATTCTTTGAATTCTATTGTTACCAACTTTTCCTTTTAAAGTTACAACACCGCCAACTTCTCCTTTAATTTTAGCAAAAATTGAAAATGGTTCTTTATCATACATATATTCAATAGTTCTTGGGAATGTTGTTTCCACATTCATTTTACCCCAATCAATTTCAATGTCAGTAATTTGAGGATTTTTGATTCTATTAAATTGTCTAAGCACCTTATCTTCAATTCTCTCATCTGAGGAAATAACTTCTGCAGCACCATAGCTAATACGAGCTAATTTATTTATGAAATAACTGTTTACTGAAGTATCTATTCCAAAAGTAAATATTCGGCTTTCTTTAATGTTCTCTTCCACAAAATTCAATATTTCTTTTTCATTTTCAACCACATCATCTGTAAATAAGAATATTATATTTTCTTCTTTTTCACTTTTCCCAAGTAGTGCATATTTTATTGCATCAAAAATTGCTGCATCTTTTTCTGTTGTAAGTTCTTCAATCCACTTGCTAGCACTGCTTAAATTTTCTTCGTTAAACTCAACCCTCATCTCTTTAGAGAAGTAATTAAGCTTATCTCCAAACGCTGCAATATTAAAGGTATCTCCTAGTGTTAAATTTCTTAAACATAGTTGAAGCGCATTTTTACCTTCTATTAACTTATCTTCATCCATTGATATATCCAACAGCAATATATAATTTTCTCCAGTCGGTTTTTGTTCTATTTCAATCTCTGGTATAAACCTTAAATATAAAATCCCCTTATCATCTCTCGGATAATCATATATCATTCCTGTAGTTTCTAATTTTTCTTGCTCTTCTAGTACTATTTCTAAATCTTGATCCATTTTTTGATTTTTTCCATCTAACGTTACTTTATATAAATTATTTTCTTCATATTCAACCTTGAGTTTATGCGAAGAACATTTAAATTTTAATTTTGTTAAGGATTCAACTAATAGGCTTAAAGTGAACTTATAATTTTCATTGGTGCTACTATCTTTATTAGATAGTAAATTATTATTAGTAGAAAGATTTATTGGAGTTATTATAGTTGGAATAATTAATTTTAAGTTTCTATTTTCATAACTAAGTTCTTCTATATAAGACACTTTAATTTTCACAACTTCATTAGGAATTATCTTGCCAATAAATATTCTAACTATATTATCTTTAAATTCTTCCAGCATAAAAGTGTTATTATCTTTTCCCTTAAGATTTTCGTATAGTTTATTTGCTTCTTCCTTATCTTGTATTAATCCCTTTATAGTCCTACCGCCAAGCACTGCTTCAAAACCAGATATTATAGCTCCATCTGGAATTGGGAAAGTATAAATTGCTTCTACATTATTGCTTCCTTTATTCTCATATACATGGTCAATAGTATACTCCGCAAATTCCCCACATAAATTTCCTCTTATATTAACTTCTTTTAAAATTATATTATTTTTCAATTCTTTTTTATGTTTATTTTTATTAATCGACATTGTATCCCTCCTGATTTTAATACCAAAAACTTCACAGAATTTTTAAAATATTATATATATATTTTATCATTAATTTCAAAATTAGTCTTCGAATTTTTGCAACAATTTTATTATTAAACGAAACTTCTAATAGTTCTATAGATTTTCGTCTTTTTTTTTAACATCACCTGTTACGCTATAATACTGGCTTGTTATTTGTTTTTATGTGCATTATAATAAATAGGTATGTGCTATAAGAACATACTATTAATTTAAGTTCTATTGAAAGGGGAGATTCTCTAATGAAAAATTGTATCGTAGCGCAATCAGGAGGTCCAACTTCCGTAATAAATGCTAGTGCTATAGGATTACTAGACGCAAATATAAATTCTCACTATTATGATAATGTTTATGCTGGTATATATGGAATACAAGGTATTTTAGACAACCACATTGTAAACCTATCCACCATTAACTATGATGATGTTAAAGGATTAAAATACACGCCTTCCTCTGGTCTTGGTTCTTGCAGATATAAATTAAAACCATTTGAAAAAAGCACCGAGGAATACATAAAACTCTTTGAAATATTAGAAGAATATGAAATAAAAACATTCTTCTATATCGGGGGGAATGATTCACAAGATACTGTTCATAAATTTAGCGTTTACGCAACTGAGCATAATAAGGATATAAAATTTATTGGCATTCCTAAAACAATAGATAATGATCTACCAATTATGGATCATACCCCAGGCTTTGGAAGCGCAGCTAAACTAATTGCCACTCAAGTTCTTGAAAACTTCCTAGATGCCAGTGTTTATCCTGCAAAAGGGGTTTTCATACTTGAAACTATGGGACGTGATACTGGGTGGCTCGCTGCTAGTGCTTGCCTTGCAACTATTAACGGTAAACCTGCCGCGGATTTTATATATCTACCAGAAGTAGCTTTTGATGTAGAGAAATTTTTGAAAGATGTCAGTAAAAAACTTACTGAAAAAAATCATGTTTTCGTAGTAGTATCTGAGGGCATCCGAACTAAAGAAGGTAAATTCTTAGGTGAAATGGGAGCAACATGCCTCGATAAATTTGGTCATGTTCAATTAGGTGGTGTTTGTGCCTACCTTAAGGATTTAATTTTAACTACGAGTACCGCTGAAAAAGTTAGAGTTTTAGAACTTTCTACAACTCAACGTTGTTCAATGCACTGTGCATCTCAAACAGATATTGATGAAGCATATGAAGTAGGAAAAGCCGCTGCTATTTATTCTATAGATGGAATAAGCGGAAATATGATAGGTATAAGAAGACTTTCAAACGATCCTTACACCTCTGCAACTTTTGCGCTCGATACTGTACATGTTGCAAATAACATAAAATACTTCCCTTTGGAATGGATAAATTCGGAAGGTAATAATGTTACGCGCGACGCATACGAATACACCTTGCCATTAATAATGGGGGAACCAAAAATATCAATAGAAAATGGTCTTCCTAAATATACATTTTTAGAAGAATCCTTTAAATTTTAAAACAAAACCGTAACAAGGTTAGTTTAATATTTCCTAAAGGTAATAAAAAAGGTAGATATTTTTGCTGTTGCAGAAATATCTACCTTTTTAGCTTTTAACTATCCTATGATAACGGGTTCTCATTACCATATTTAAAATAAATTAATGAATTTAAAAATCTCTGGTATTTATTAATTTCAGAACTAACTTCGCGTCCTCTAAATATTACTATTGAAATAACTTCCCATAAAAATACCCAGCCGCCTATGTTAAATCCTTGTTGCAATGTTTCTAAGATTATGTTTTCACCAACTATTGTACCTAAAAAAATAGACATTGCTAGTAAACTAAATGATGAAACTAAATATTTGAATAACCTACTATAATTCCCCTTTAAAACTCTAATTTCTTGATGCAAATAAAAGGAATAATAAGTTTTAATACCTGCAATTAACAATTCTTCTCTGGTTACATCTTTTCCCTCTTTAGGTAAGTAGAAACATATATCTACTCCATGTTTAGCCGGAATATCTTCAAAACAGTTTTCAAGAAAAAGTGCTAAATCCGGATCCATATCTCTTTTTCTAAAAGGAGCACGATCCCATTCATTAAATATGTCAGTGTATTTATCTATAGCTACCTGTATAACATAATTTCCTGTACTAGTATTTTTCTCGTAAATTTTTTGAAGATAATCACTTTTTTTAGCTTTCATGGGTTTTTCCTTTCCTCTATTATTCATGTTCTGCAAAATGTTTTGCATATTATCAACCTTCCATAACCGATTCAGTTATGACTTATTATACAACTTTTATTCACAAGAGCCAAAGGTCGCCATTCTAGGTAGTTTAGCGATTACCTAAACTATTCGAGTAATCCTCTAGTTTTCATTAAAGTCCTTATGTTTAGACTGTCATTTGCAAATATTTGAAATTTTACAGTTAATTATAAAATTAAATTCAAGTACCAGTTTAAAATTTTATCACCCCAAATTATCATTAAAAAAGCGGCTATTATAATAGATGGACCAAATGGCATTTCTGCTCTACCATTCTTTTTCTTGAATCTCATTAAATAAACACCAATGATTCCCCCAATTATAAAAGAAAAGAACATCATCGCAATGGTTAGTTTAAACCCTAAAAACAAACCACAAAGCCCGCAAATCTCTGCATCTCCCCAACCCATACCCTCTGTCCCAAGAATAAGTTTTGACAATAATATAATAAAGGTAATTGTACCTGCTCCGAGTATCCCTCCATAAATGTAGGTAACTATTGATTGTCCCATGTAGATATTCACTCCTAGTAAAACAATACCCATAGCAACAGCCAACCATGTTGTAGTGGTATATACTTCCATAGTATCATAATCTATCATAGCTATAACTATTAAAAAAGGTATAAGTATTAAATACCGTGCTAGATAAATACTGGCTCCATATTGAAAATAAGTTAATAAAAAAAATATAGCTGTTGTAATTTCTACCAGTGCATATCTGCTAGATATCCTCTCTCCGCAATTTCTACATTTGCCCCTTAAAAAAATCCAACTGAATACTGGTATAAGATCATAAGGTTTAATATCACTGCCACAAGAAGTACAGTGCGATGCTGGGTATGCTATATTTTCTCCTTTTGGAATTCTATATATACATACATTTAAAAAACTTCCTATTAATAATCCTAAGATAAAAATAATTATTCCGAAAATACTTTCCATAGGTAGAACCTCCTTGAATTTGCTTTTATATTTAAATACAAAGAAGCATTTATATTAATCTATTTTAATATAAGTTTTTAACTCTATTGTATTTATTTTCATTATTACTTTAACATATATAAGCAAATAATAACATTCAAAATATAAATTAATGATAATTAAATCCACAAAATGAGATGTTTTAGGAGGATTACTTTAATATAAAGTTTTTTCAAATATTAATGCAACGTAATCTTGTGAATGTCTAATAATTCAAAGTCCAAAGTCATTAAAACTTTGGACAAATAAATAAGACTACAGATATGCTTATTATTTTGCGGGAGGATAAACTCCCTTTTGTTTAGGATACAACTGGGCGCCGCCAACTGTAACAAAAACATTGTCATTACCATCGATTTCAACAAAAAACTCACCATCAGTAACTGCCTTAACATCAGGCTCTACTTGAAGATAATCCGTTATTTCTTTGCCTAAATGACTTGGTTTAAAGTAAGTTGCTTTTGTTATGCCATCCTTAGCAATAAGAGTATTTGTGGCATCACCAATAACCTTTGCGCTAGCTACATCAACTTTTGCTTTAGCATCCTTTTGTACCCCACTAAACTTAGGCACCGCAATCGCCGCTAAAATCCCAATAATTGAAATTACAATTATTAGTTCAATTAGGGTAAATCCTTTTTTCTTTTTAACATTTTTCATCATTCTTTGTTTCCCCTTTTGTTATCTTTTTATTTTAACTCCTTTTGAGAGCTAATAACTTTTAATTGAGTTGAGTTTTACATGTGAGACCCGTTTTATAGGACTCTGTATTTCTTCCATAAATAAGTAGCCAATTTATAGAAGAACTATAAACTGACTACCATGGTTATATTTACAATGTTATCCTTATTTATTATTTATATACATATTTGCATGCATCAGTTTCTGCTCACATTAGTTAAGTAAAAGAAATCTAGATGCTATTAAAAAAATAGGAACGCTATGGACTGCTATTTCAACCCATGGCTTTCCTACACTACATCAAATCCATATTTTTTATCAACTATTTTACTATTAAAGTCATACCTTATTAGCTTAAAAGACATATACAAGTCCCCTGAAGCTCCTAGTAAATTAATCAGGAATATTATACCTCCCAGCCAAATAGGTAGCAATAATGTTATAATGGACAGTACTGTTAAAGGTGCCATAAGGATGATTAGAAATTTAGTGCGATCTATAGGTAGCTCAGATATTTCCTGGGTATATGCATAAATGCCTTTGAATCCATACCTAACTTTACCACCAAAAGCTAAAAATGCTAATCCATGTATACTCTCATGGACAATTGATATAGGAATCATAAGAAGCAACACATATATGTAAAAATTAATGATTAAGTTTGACGTTGGGTAAAAAATAAAAGGTTTTAGAAAGAAATTATCTAGTATGTTATTTGCGCTACTCCCCAGGAGCTTTACGGTTATAAATGTTATTAAAATGCATATTACATGCGTTTTCCACGTAATTTTAAAAGACATGCCATCACCTCTTTTGAAAGTGTTGACATGTCTTTAAAATGTTAAACTATTTTTATTATTTATTACTTTAATTATTTGCATAATATATAGTTGGTGTACTGGCACTAGGTAACACAACCGTACTTATGTTATCAAGTACAACTTCATATGTTACACTATAATTTTGTCCGTTAGCATTATTTGTTACTTTATACTTTAGCATCCCCTTATCCGTAGCAGTCAAAAAAGATAAATCTGTTAGCATATCACCTATGGTTATTTCACTAACTAAAGTTTCATCACTATTTTTCCTTACTTGCTTTACTAAGTGATTACCTGTGTATGCTAATACATAATAATTAACATTCACATTTTGTTCTTTAACAATTGTTTTGTCACTATTTATTATTTTAGCACTTCTAATATCTTTTTTAATATAATCTCCAACTAGTCTAACAACTTGTTGATTATTCATTTGTATATTAATTTTTTTGAAATATCTATTTCCAAAATCTCCAATAGAAAAAATTAAAGCTATAGCCATTATCATTATTGGAATTGTTACAACCAATTCCAATAGTGTAAATCCCTTTTTATGAAAGCCCTTATTTTGATTCATTTAATATTACTCTCCTCTAAGCACTTCATCCAACGGAACAAAGGTAGATAGCGTTGTTTGGTTGTCGCCACTTTTATCAAAAGTAAACACCGTACCTTTAATGCTTCCAGGTGTTAGTATCATTATGCCCTCAGAATTTTTCAACGTCATTGGAATCATCTTGCTTGTTTGAACTACACCTGTAGTCGAATTACCTTTTATTGCATTCCCAATTATATTTTCAGCAGAAGAAACATTTATAGTCCTATTACCATTAACATGAATGTTTTTTAAGCTACCTGTAATAACTGGTAAAAATGCAACTAATACTATTGAAATTATTGCAAGCGAAGCGATTTCTTCTACTAATGTAACCCCGCTTTGTTTTGAAACAGTTTTCATAAACTCACTTCCTAAAAATAATTTTTTTTTATTTCCAATAGGAGATTTTGTATCTATCTGAATTAACAGATAAAGGTGGCAGGTCGCTAGGTAACTTTATTACAAATCCGCTATTAGTGACGGTAACTGTATTTCCAATAACAGCGCCTGTAATCTTTCCACTATTTAAAGTAATATCTGCATTAGGTGCATATAAAATTTGTGAACCTAAAAAGCTTCCACCATCAAAAAGAATGGATGTTCCTATGGAGGTCAAATTTCCTATAATCGCACCTGATCCAGTTAATATAATCTCCCCTGTGCCCCATGTAACAGAACCATAAATATGAGTTTCAGCATCCATAGTAAATGGAGTAGTATTGTTACAATAAAATTGTAATTTGTTTTTATCTCCATTTGATTTTCCATCGCTGTTAACATATCCTTTTAGGTTAGTACAATAGTCCACATATAGATTAACTTTATTACCTCCAGTAATTACAATTTTACCTTGTTTCATGTTTAAATTTTTTATTCTTATATTTCTATCCCCTGTACTTGTATTAATAGTTAGAGTAGTGTCATCTAATATTTCAATTTTTTCATAACATCCATCAGTGCTAATATTTACGCTACTAGCACCATTAATCGTAATATTACCCATATTTGCAAGACCATTTGGGAATCTTGGCATAACTGGCGTTGGGTAATTTCCAACAACAGTGTTAGGTGAATTCTCTACGGGTACAAGTTTAATCCAATTTCCTTGCTTTTTAACTACTGCACCTTCTAATTCACCATTGTTCCCAGTATTAGGAATTATAATTTTATGACCGCTCGTAATTACATCCTTATAATACTTAATTGAATTAGCAGCTATAGAGTTGGTCCCAATATCTCCATCCACACTACCGCCATTAAGAATAATACTACTATTAGCAAAAATAGCTGTAGTAATGATTGTAGGTGATATAGTATTTTTAAGAACAACTGTAACTGTATCTGTAATATATTTTGGACTTCCACCGGAGTCTTTACCATTATTAACTTTACCTGTTGATTTAATTAGTAATTTTCCATTTGTTATAGCCGGTATTGTTATGTTGAAATTACCATTACCAAAAATAGTATTATCAGAATGGAGTGGAAGTTGAGATACCAATGTACTCACATCCTTACTGTTCATAGATTCTATATATTTAGCCGCGGCTTCCGCCCCCGCTCTTGCTATATAATATGCTTGTGTCTTTTTTTCTTGATTTCTTGCATTGTTAGCTTCCCAAACTACACTAGTTCCTAAAGCCGAACACAAGATAAGTAAAACACCAACTATAGCAATTACCAGTAATAAAGAAGATCCCTTATGCCTTTGTAACTTTATATTTCTGCTCCTAGACACTAATATCAAGCCCCTTAATTAAACAAATTACTTTTCCCAACATTATCATCCTTAAAATCATAGCTTGGTTTGTTTTTAATAGTACCTTCAGTAGAATAGTAGTTCAAAACAATAGTTGCTTGTGTCCCCTTGCTTTCTCCCTGTGTTGAAGACATACTTATATCAACTATCTCAGCCAATCTACTATCCCCTTCTATGTCACTAATGAAACTTAAAACAGATGAATAATCACCGTTAATTATAACTGTTACTGGCACAAACATTAATTTATGATTTGTACTGTCAATAGAACTATCTACTTCATTGGCATTTGCAGTGATGTTTGCAGAATTATTCACACTATTTTTGGAAGAATAATTTACACTTTGCCCAAAGGCAACAGAAATTAGTTTAATTTTATTCTTAGCGGCAAAAGTATTTATGCTATAAGATATCTCAGGATTTCTTTCATTTTCAGGAAGCACCTTTACTGATTCATTATATATATTTTTAATATCTTCTAGCTTTTCAGTATTACTTATATTTGAACCATTAAATTTTTCAATCGAATCACATTCTATCTTTTTATCGCTTATGCTTTGATTTACAATCTTTATTTTTTGACTTATTGGTTTTAGAAAAAGATTGTAATATGGATACAAGATTACTAAAATGGTTCCTACTATAACCAGAAGTTTCTCTCTCTTACTAAAACTGCTCAATAAAATCACCTCAAAATTCTAAATATTTCTATTCACTTATCTCTATAGTAAATGTATACCCTTTTGTCTTAATATCAGAGTTATTTATGTTACCAATTTTAGCTATTGGATACTCAACTGACATTTGAAGATTTGCAGCAAAAGTGCTAATTGAAGCATAATTTGTTGAAGCTCCACCTATCATTATTGTTCCCTTTGAATAATTAATATCTGTAAGTGATACATCAACCGGAATATATTTTTCAAGATTTTTAATTTTGTTTGTGACACTTACCTTTTGCTTTATTAATAAATCTACTTCATTATTATATAAGTTATAGTTTTTAATATCTGACAAAATCTTTTTGTTTTCTTGAACGACTTCGTAATTGTCAGCAATTTCAGTTTTAAAATCCGATTCATCTGAAATAAGCTTATTCAAATAAAGCTTCGGGACATATACAATTGTAAAGAGTATTGCAAGAACTATAATTCCCATGGAAATATAGTTCTTGGCTTTTAATTTCCTCTCTCTTTTAACCTTTAGTTCGTAGGGTATTAAATTTAATTCAGACATGAGTTACTCCTTTCTAAGTAAAAGGCCTAGGGTGCCAATAAAATGTTTTATATTGCATTCAGTAGGAATTATTGTCTTCACTCCAATACTCTTAGCATCATCTAAAATATATACAGAGCAGTTAAAATAATTACTAACGTATTCACTTAAACCATTAATTACACAACCTCCGCCAATTAAATATATACTATCCAAATTACCCTTAGTTTTACCTATTGTAAAGAAAGTGACTATTTTTTCTAAAGATAATAAAACATTATTAAAAAGTGCTTTTATTCTGCCTTCAAGTTCATTATCATCTTTATTTTCTATAAAATTAATATTTTTTTCTAAATATTCAAATGCACTAATGTGCTCAATGTTTTCTTTTTTAATAATTTCCTTGAGTATATTATTTACACCAAATGGAATTTCTCTTTCAATAAAAAGTTTTCCTTTATCTAATATTATTATATTGGTATTGTTACTACCAATATCTATAACTCCAATATTCTCTGATGAAGTACTCTTTTTTGAAGCATCTTTAAACACTCTTCGTGCACAGTTAGAAGAAATATCTATTGCTACAATCTCTAAATTTAACATTTGAGAAATTTTAACTAATTGGTTGATTTTTTCTTTAGGTACAGCCGAAACTAAAAGTCTTAATGCTTTTTTTTCTGAGGTATCTATTTTCTCTATAATTTCATAATCGATAGTGTATTCGCTTATATCTCTTGGGAGATACTGATTCATTTCCCATTCAAGTGAAGTTTTTATTCCTCTATCATCCATTATTGGCATTTCTGTATGTCTTGATATAACCTCTTGTCCATGGATAGTAAAGGCAATCTCCTTTGTTCTAATGTTGTTCTTCTTTAAAAACACTCCAAGTGAATCCTTGATTTCTTCAAGATTCACTATTTTATCATCTTTAATGCTACCCTCTGAGGTTTTTATAGTTTCAAATAACTTAACTTGTTTTTTATTACCTATCATTATTTTCATACTGGTAGAACCTAAGTCTAGAGCAATTCTATCCTTTTCAAACACTTAATTCACCTCATGTTTAGTAATAAAATTTCATTCAATAATAAGCTTAACCAAAGCATTGAATCACCTTGATTAAGCTAAAAACCTTAAATTATTAGTTAGATGTTACCATTCCATTACTATCAAGAATTATATGATCTTTGCCAGCAGCTGCAATCACCTTTAATTGTGCTAATGTTGTGACCTCAGAAAATTCACTAGGTTTTACCTCTATAACTTTTCCAGTTCCAGTTCCTATAATTGCATCTAATCCAAGTTTAAAAGTACCTGTATCTGCAATTTGTGCAGTTTCATGATCAGCATTGTAGGCTGCTGCTGCATTCACTATAATTTTAGCATCCGATATAGCCTTAGCTTTCTTAGCACTGTCGGAATAGCCTGTAATTTTTGGCACCAAAATAGCACCTAGTATAGCAAGTATTGCTATAACTGCAATAAGCTCGATAAGTGTAAATCCTTTTTTCTTCTTTTTAATAATCGTTTCAATCATTTTATAATTCCTCCCTTTTCATATAATATTTATATTCATCAAAGTATTAGCTTTGATAATTATCAAATTTAGACCCTTTAGACCCCTACTGCATCATACATGCCAAAGATAGGTAGTATTATTGATACCACTATAAATCCGACTACCATTGCTAATCCTATTATTATAAGGGGTTCTATTAAAGCAGTCATTTGTGCTGTAGCGCTCGCTACCTCATCATCATAAAAATCAGCCGTTTTCTTTAAGACCTCATCCATATTACCAGATTCTTCACCTATTTTAATCATTTGAGTAAGCATCAGTGGAAAGATTTCCCTAGTTGACAAAGCATCACCAAGACCTATCCCTTTTTTAACTTCTTCTTTAATAGAAAAAAGTATATCACTAATTGTTCTACTATTAAGGACCTTCGCGCAGGTTTCTAAACTTTCAATCATTGGTACTCCACTAGATAAAAGTATTCCAAATGTTCTAGCAAATCTAGCTGTTACAATCTTCAAATATAGCTTCCCAAATATAGGCATTTTCATAGTATATCTATCATTTCTCAATTTTCTCTTACCCTTATTGCCCAAAATTTTAAACAATAGAAAAGTAAATAACATAATTAAAGTTACAGCTATTATATTTTCTCTAAAAAAATTACTGATGCCCATAACAATTTTAGTAGGAAGTGGAATTTTTCCTCCTGCGTCTATAATCATATTTGTAAATGTAGGCACCACAAAGATTACAATCCCAGTTACAACAATAAATGAAAAAATAACAATAACCTTTGGATATGTTATGGCCTGCTTTATTTTTTGCTGTAGTTTATGCTCATTCTCATAATACTTAGCTAATGTTCCCAAAATTGTGTCCAAATTCCCGCTAGTTTCTCCAACCTCAACCATATTTACTAGCATATCTGGAATATCTTTGTGTTCTCTAAGGGATATTGAAAAAGTTTTGCCCTTTTGTATCTCTTCGCTCACAACATATAAAACTTTTTTAAGCTTTGGATTTTCTGTCTGTTCTTTAACTATATCTACAGCCTTAACTATACTGATTCCCGCAGAAACTATAACTGAAAACTGTCTGCAAAATATTGATATATCCTTTGTACTAACCATTTTAAGAGAGCTTAAATCTACATTTAAGGATTTCTTATATTCTTTTATTCTAACAGGATAATAGCTTTTCTCTCTAAGCATCATACTTACAGCTCTTTCATTTGAGGCCTCCATTTTACCTTTTAATGAAACACCTTGAACGTTTTTTGCCTCATATACGAAAACCGGCACTCGTACACCCCCTTTATAGTTAGCACGACTGCTAACTATCCTTTGAAAAAGCTATTTTTATTAATTCATCTATTGTAGTTTCACCACTATAAACCAGCTCCTCACAGGACTTTTTAAGGGTTTTCATTCCATTTCTAATGCTTATATCTTTAATTTGATCTATGCTTTTGTTAAGTAGAATGCTTTCCCTTATTTCTCTAGTAATTTCCATAATCTCATAGACACCTGTTCTGCCCGAAAACCCACTGTTATTACAGTAGGTACAACCCTCGCCTTTATAAAGCTTTAGCGTCTCTTGCTCTTCTAATCCTAATATTGTTTTTTCATAACTACTAGCTTCGAAAGAAGTTTTACAGTGCTTACATATCCTCCGCACAAGTCTTTGTGAAATAACTCCACTTACCGAAGTTGCCACTAGGTATGGTTCTATTCCCATGTCCGAAAGTCTTACTACTGCTGAGGCCGCATCGTTGGTATGAATAGTGCTTAAAACCAAATGTCCTGTAATAGCGGACCTAATCGCTATTTCTGCTGTTTCACTATCTCTGATTTCACCTATCATTATTATATCTGGATCTTGTCTTAAAATAGATCTAAGGCCTGACGCAAAGGTTAGTCCCGCCTTAATATTCACATTAACTTGATTTATATCATCTATTAAGTATTCTACTGGGTCTTCTACAGTTATAATATTAGTATTTTCCTTATTCAAATCACTTAAAATACTATATAACGTGGTAGACTTACCACTTCCTGTAGGCCCCGTTACTAAAATAATACCGTAAGGGCTTTTAATTATACCCTCTACCTTTTCTAAGTCATCTTTACTTAATCCTAGTTGCTTCTTAGATTTAAGAAAGTTTTCTCTGTCAAGCACTCTAATAACCACTTTCTCTCCATAAACCGTAGGAAGAATAGATACGCGAAGATCGTAATCTTTTTTCTCTATATTCATTAGTATTCTTCCATCTTGAGGAAGTCTTTTCTCTGCTATATTCATGTTACCAAGTATTTTTATTCTTGTTACCAATGCAGCTAAGGTTTCCTTGGGAGACTTCAATACTTCATGAAGCTCACCATCGATTCTATATCTAACCCTAACATACTCATCAAAGGGTTCTATGTGAATGTCACTAGCCCTGCTTTTTACTGCATTTTTAACTAGAGAATCTACAAGCCTTACCGCAGGAGCATTCTTAATGTTTTCAAGACTATCAGATTCCTCCACGCTAAGTCCCTTTATATCACTTTGAGTTTGAGATTTTACTAGTTCATTTGCTGCCTTTTGAACATATTGCGACGAGTAATATCTATCTATAGACTTTTTAATGGCTGTTTGAGTTGTAATTAAAGGTTCTACCTCGTAACCTGATGATATGCCCACATCATCGATTGCAAACACATTTAATGGGTCTGCCATAGCAACTTTGATTTTATTGTCTTCTATATCTATAGGAATCAAATTGTATCTAAGAGCTAGACTTTCAGATATACATTTAACTGCTTCCATATTTACAACAGTTCTTTCTAAATCTACTCTCATAATTCCTAGTTGTATTTCAAGTACATCTATTATTACATCTTCCGTTAAAATATTGTCCTCTATAAGTTGTTCTCCAAGTCTTTTCCCAGATATTCTTTGTTTTTTCAAAACTGATTTCAACTGTTCTTCAGTTATTTTCTTGGTTTGAACAAGTATATATCCTAATTTCTGTTTATTTTGAAGACTCATATTTCCCCACTCCTAATCATGTTTTCACTGTTATTAAATTTCTCATTAATAGCTTCATAACACATTATATAATATTTAGTACGCTAAATTTAAATACCCCTCTGACAGTATATGTACTCATATCAAAAATATTTACGGATTTTTTATTTTTTTTAAATCCAATCACAATACCCGCCATCAGTGCACCCCTTATTTTGCAAATTATATGCATAGTTTTTTATGAATATTCAACATAATTATAAAGAAAACGTTAATTTTGTGGGATAAATAAATATCCCTATATCTCCTTTTCATAAATATACTTTATTAATTAATATGTTCATCATTTAGAAATGGGTTTAAAAAAAATCTTACAATAATATTAATTATTATTGTAAGATTTTTATTTCCGCTATTATTCGACAATAAGCTTTATAAATGCATGCTTATTATAGTCAAACAATCCTCTAGTAGTAATTTTAACTTCAGGTATTACTGGAAGTGCCATAAAAGATAAGCTTACAAAAGGGTCATATTCCTCTCGTACTCCAAAGCCTCTGGCAATTCTACTAAGCCTATTTAGGTGCTCTGACACCATATATGGGGACTCAAAGGTCATTAGCCCCGCAATTGGCAAGCTTAGCTGAGCAATAACTTTCCCCTCAGACACCATAGCTATACCTCCACCAATCGAAACAAGAGTATTAACTGCCACCTCCATGTCCTTATCATTATCTCCAACGACTATAAGGTTGTGAGAATCATGGACTATAGTTTGTGCTATGGAGCAATGTTTTAATCCTAATCCTTCTATAAATCCAACAAAATGCTTACCTGTATTATGATGTCTTTCAATTACTGCTATTTTTAAAACATCTCTTTCTGCCACTCTCTTTATATAACCAAGTTCACTTTCTGTTTTCCTCTGTACCAATTTAGTTCGCAAGGAATTCGGAATTAATTTTATCACATTTACAGCTTTAGCATTACTTTTAACTTTGAAAATTTCACTATCTATAAAATCCATATGCATGGACGATTTTATTTTTAAGTCTACATGTTTTGTGCCCGGTAATTCTTTATACTCTTTACCATTTTTTATAACTTTCATTATATTTACGCCCTTTAAGTCTTCAAATAGCACTAAATCTGCTTTATATCCTGGTGCTATAGCTCCTCTATCCAACAAACCATAACATTTAGCTGCATTAAATGAGGCCATTATAAACGCATTTATAGGATTAATTCCCTGCTTTATAGAAATTCTAATACAGTTATCTATGGAGCCACTCTCTAGTAAATCGTCTACATGTCTATCATCCGTGCAAAATAAAAATCTTCCGAAGTTATTCTTGGTAACAGCGGGAAGAATTTCCTTTAAATTTCTTGCAGCTGATCCTTCTCGCAGCATTACGTACATTCCCCTACTAACTTTTAGTAAGGCTTCTTTGGCATTTTCGCTTTCATGATCTGTTCTTACACCGCAGCTTAAGTATGCATTTAACTCCCTAGGCGATATATTAGGACAGTGACCATCTATATGTTTGTGCTTTGCTATATCTATTTTTTTTAATATATTTTCATCCTTATTTGTAACTGCGGTCACATCCATTACTTCACCGAGACCTAAAACTAGCTTATTATTGATTAATTTATCAAAATTATTAGCATTAAGAACGAATCCACTATCCTCAAAGTTTGTTGCCGGAACACAAGAAGGTAGCATAAAAAAAACATCTATAGGTGCTTTTTTACTATTATTTATCATAAAGTTAATACCGTTCATTCCTTCTACATTAGCTATTTCATGTGGATCTGCTATTATTGTAGTTACACCTTTTTTAATTATCACCTCCGCAAACTGCTTGGGCATAATCATGGAGGATTCTATGTGTACATGCGAATCAATGAATCCCGGCGAAACATATAAATCTGAGCAATCAATTTCAGCGGTTCCATCGTATTCACCAATTCCTATAATAGTATCGCCTAGTATAGCAATATCCCCTCTATCTATATTTTCAGTAAACACATTTATAAAATTCGCATTCTTTAGCACTAAATCTGCTTTAACCCTTCCCATCGCTGCATCAATGTTTCTCCGAGTCTGCTCCATATGCTTCCCTCCTCTAATAATTTTAAAACACCCTTCTATTAAATTATTATGGAAATGCTTACAGTATTCCTCATTACTAAGTTAATCTAAAATTTTTTAGCAAATAAAAAAACACAGCTATTGATGTGCTATGCTTTCCTCAGTTTTTAACTGTATTTTATTGTACCAATCAACATATATATAAAATAAACTAACAACATCTTGTTGATTATATAATAATATTTTTTCTTTTTTTTCTTTAGGCATTCTATTTATATACTCAGCATCTTTTACTATTTTACCAAAGGTTTTAGCTAAATTAGAGCCACTAATTACCTCACTTTCGCGATCAATCTCAAATATCTTTTCTAGAGCTTTAAGCCCAATACATGTTCCTTCAGCTTTTTCATAACATTTCTGCAAATCTACTTCGCCAAAATACCCTTCTAGTATAAAATCTATTTTATGAGCTTTTAACAAATAGTTTATAACTGTAAAATCATTATTCCCTGAAAATGTAACGATGAATTTTTTATTATACTTCATCTTCATTTCTTCAAAATAATTTTTAGCTAAAGATAATATTTCTATAGCATCTTTTTTATTTTCCGCCATATATTGGGTAACCTTTAACTCATTTGAAATTTCATCATAATAGCAGCACCCAAAAACTCCTATACATATGGGCTTTTTATAAATGTAATGTTCTAAATCAAAAAACAATGCATCTTTAAAGAGTTGCTTATTTCCGTCTATAGTAAGGGCCCCTTCCACTGAAATTTCCCCTACCTTAATACTACTAAGTTTTGTAATCACAATATCACTCTTTTCTACTAAGTTTTCTAAAAAGCAAAACCGTAAATTTGCACATGTCTAATTTAAACCTCTGCTCTATTTATATGTTATCACATTTCCACTATTTTATAAAATCATTTTTAAAATTTAATGATTTTTCTTGTTACTTCATATTGACACTAATAGATAAACATGTTAAAATTACAATTGAGAATTGTTTTCATTAAGGAGTGATTATTATAAGTATTTACGATTTAAAGCCAGGAGATAAAGCGCTCATTGACTCCGTTTGCGGGGATGATAAATTTGCTAAAAGATTACTCGCATTAGGCTTCATAGAAGGTACTGAAGTTAAATTAGTAGCTACCGCACCTCTAGGGGATCCTATAATTATAAATTTACGCGGTTTCAATTTAGCCATTAGAAAAAATGACGCTAAAAATATATCTATAAAAATTGCATAATTATTATAGCGAGATATAATAAGGAGGATTTGAATGATTACTGCTGCTTTACTAGGTAATCCTAATGTTGGCAAAACAACTCTATTTAATGCACTTACAGGTTCTAACCAATATGTAGGTAATTGGGCTGGAGTGACCGTAGAAAAAAAAGAAGGCTTTATAGCTAATAAAATTAAAATTGTTGACTTGCCTGGTATTTATGCCATGGACACTTATTCAAACGAAGAAAAAGTTTCCAAGGAATTTTTGCAAAGCAGTAACGTAGATGTAATTGTAAATATTGTTGATGCATCGAGCCTTGATAGAAATTTATACCTTACAACTCAATTAAAACAATTTAACAAACCGATAATTTTAGTATTAAACATGATAGACGTAGCAATATCTAAGGGAATAGACATTAATTTAAAACTTTTAGAACAAAAACTAGGGGTAAAAATAATACCTATAGTAGCTTCAAAAGGTAAAGGTATTTCTGATGTTCGCGATTGCCTCCTCAAAAAGGATTATATTACCACTTCTACAAACAGTCTAAAATTTAAAGATGAAAAAGAAACTTATGATTACATTGAATGTTTATTAAAATCAATTACTAATAAAAACACTGATAATAAAGCTTCTATTACAGAAAAAATAGATAAAATTGTGCTTAATAGAATACTTGCTTATCCGCTATTTTTCGGAAGTTTATTTTTAATTTTTATGTTTACATTTACCTGGGTTGGACAACCTTTAGCTGATCTTCTAGATAGTTTGCTTAATGATTTTTTCGTTCCATTTTTACGTATTGTACTTGCGAGTAACAGCGCTTGGTTTTCTTCTCTACTAATTGATGGTATCGTAGGCGGAGTTGGTTCCGTAATAGTATTTTTACCTGTTATATTGACATTATTCTTAGGTATTTCATTTTTAGAAGACAGTGGATACATGGCAAGAGCTGCTTTTATAATGGATAAGTTAATGAGAAAAATGGGCTTATCAGGTAAAGCTTTTATTCCTTTAATTGTTGGTTTCGGTTGCTCTGTTCCAGCTATAATGTCTGCTAGAACTCTAGAGAGTGATAAAGACAGAAAATTAACAGCACTTTTAGTTCCTCTTATGTCCTGCAATGCCAGGCTTCCAGTTTATGCATTGTTTGCATCAATATTTTTTCCTGGAAGAGAAACCTTCATGGTATTTTCATTATACTTACTAGGTATTGGTTTAGCCTTTGGAATTGGCCTACTATTTAAAAATACTTTATTCAAAAAGGATGAAGAACCTTTTATTATAGAATTACCTGTATATAAATTACCAGAACCAAAAAGCTTATTAATACACACTTGGCAAAAAGGTAAAGGCTTCTTAAAGAAAGCCGGCACTATAATTTTCTCAATTTCCGTAATAATATGGTTTTTATCAAATTTCAATACTACAGGTATGGTTGATATAAACATTAGCTTTTTAGCTTCAATAGGAAAATTTATAAATCCAGTATTTATACCACTTGGATTTGCTTCATGGCAAAATTCGGTAGCACTTTTAACTGGTCTTATGGCTAAGGAAGTAGTTGTAGGTACAATGGGTGTTATATATGGAGGTAATTTAAAACATATTTTAGCTAATTATTTTACGCCACTATCGGCTTATAGTTTCTTAGTTTTCGTATTATTATATACTCCCTGTGTATCGGTAATCGCAACTATGAAAAAGGAATATGGAAATAAAATGGCAATTTTTTCTTTAACATATCAATTGCTATTAGCTTGGATAGTTTCTTTTATAATATTTAATGTAGGTAGTGTTATAATTGGATAATAAAAAATTTATAGCATAAAATATATAGTATAAAATATAAAGAGGTGATGCTAGCGTGGAATTTATTATTGTTGGTGTGATTATAGTTGTAGCTGGATATATCTTGTATTCTAATATAAAAAAGCAAGCAAGTGGTGATTGTGGTTGTGGAAATGGCTGTAAAGGCTGTAGCCATAGCTGTGAGCTAAAGCCCCCCAATAAAATTCAATAAAAAAAGCAGTGGTATAGTACATTTTTGTACTATACCACTGTTTTTTTTAATCTTAACTCTGCACTATTTTGCTAATATAGATAACCTGGTACTCACCATTTTTAGTGGTTCATTAGTGGTTCTATTACTTTTCAAAAAAGCTATTTGTTTTTTAGCTAATTTTTCTTTTCTCTTAAGATCCAAATCATTTTCAATAATATCAACTACATTGAAAATTTTAGGCAAATTCACAACATCCTCATAATTATGAAGCATAAGAATTTCCTTAGACTTTTCATCATGTTTTACTAGGTATTCATTATATAGTTCAACCCACATAGCCCCATTTATTTCATCTTTTCTGTTAATACCAGTGAACTGCTCTACACTTTTTAAACTGCAATTTTTAATTCCCATTTTTTTATGAAAAGGTCTTATAATCCTAAATAAATCTATATGTTCCCTTGGCATTCTAAACCCAAGATTATATCTGTACATCTTTCTAATTATGAAGGGCTCATCAAAGGCTGTTCCATTATAAGAACACCATCTTTTAAAATTACCCATCGCTTTCTTAAGTTCTTTCAAAAGACTCTCCTCGTCGCTTGGCGCCTCCGCAAAATATTGAACGATTTCAAATTCATCTTTGTTTAAGTAATACCCTAAAGATATCAATACTATTTTATCATATTCCATATCGAACCCTGTAGCTTCAATATCTAAATACGCAATAGTGTCCATCTTATATTTGGTGAAAATTTCGTTAGGCAAAATAACCTTAATTTTGTATTTTTTGATAAACATAGTTCCCCCTAATCTATAAAAAAAGAAAAGTATCTATTACAACAAATGTGTTTTTTATTTGCTAAATAATTCTAAACAAGTTTTACATTTTTCTATAATCTAATAATACATTAAAAACAGCGTTATTGCAAATAATTGCAATAACGCAAATCCAAAGGAATACCGAGTATATGCTACATTCTGTCTACAACTTCTATCCCTATAAGGTTTAACGCGTTCTTGATTACTTGGCAAGTAGATTCTACCATTTTAATTTTTGCTTTTTTATTCGATTCATCTTCTAAATTTGATATATTGTGCTGATTATAAAATTTATTAAATGCCTTTGCTACCTCAATAACATATCTTGTAACCATAGATGGTTCTAATTTATCAATAGCAGCCATAATTGCACTTTGGAAACCTTCTAACTGCTTAACAAGTTCAAATTCTTCTTTAGAATTTAATTTATTATAATCAGGTTCTACATTAGTTCTAACTTCATTAGTTTCAGGTTTATTGCTATTTTCTCCAACTTTTCTTAATATGCTTTTTGCTCTTGCATAAGTATATTGCACATAAGGACCTGTTTCCCCATCAAAGCTAAGCATTTCTTCCCAATTGAAGACAATATCTCTTTCTCTATGATTTTTTAAATAAGTGAATACAATAGCACCTATTCCTACTTTTTTAGCTACATCTTCTTTGTTTTCAAGCTCTGGATTTTTTTCATTTATTACTTCAAGAGTTTTAACCACTGCTTGATCTAATAATTCATCTAAGAAAATAACATCGCCTTTTCTTGTAGATAATTTTTTATCTGCAAATCTTACTGTGCCAAAAGGTACATGCACACAATCATCTGCCCACTCATTGCCCATAAGCTTTAAAGTAGTAAATACTTGTTTAAAATGAAGAGCTTGATCTTTTCCAACTACATAAATATTTTTATGAAAATCATAAGTCTTCTTTCTGTAAGTTGCTGCAGCTAAATCACGAGTAGCATAAATTGTAGCACCGTCTGATTTTTTAATTATGCAAGGTGGTATATTGTATTCATCGAGCATTACAACTTTAGCTCCATTACTGTCTACAAGTAGGCCCTTTGAATCTATGTCTTTTATTATGTCATCCATTTTATCACAGTAAAAACTTTCCCCAGCATAAGAATCAAATTCAACATTTAAAGTTTTGTAAAGTTTCTTAAACTCTACTAGGCTTAAGTCTCTAAATTTAGTCCAAAGCTTAACTTCATCAACGCAACCGTCTTCTAATTTCCTAAAATACATTTTTGCTTCATCATTAAGTGTTGGGTCAATATCAGCCTCTTCATGGAATTTCACATAAATTCTTAATAATTCATTAATAGGCTCTTTTTCTAATGCATCTTCGTCTACCCAGTTTTTATAGGCGTAAATAAGCTTACCAAATTGTGTTCCCCAATCCCCAAGATGATTAATTCCAGTACAATTATATCCTTCAAAAGAAAGTATCTTATATAAAGAGTTACCTATAACTGTAGTGAATAAATGTCCTACGTGAAATGGCTTTGCTATATTAGGTGATGAATACTCTACTATCATATTCTTACCTTCACCTATTTTAGATGAACCATAGCTTTCTCCCTCTTCTAATATTTTTTCTATAGTATTTTTAATAAATACTCCTTTGTCTAGAAAGAAATTTAAGTAAGGACCAAAGCACTCTATTTTTTCAAAACCCTCATTTTCAATTTTTCCTTTTAGGTCATTAGCTATCATATTAGGCGCTTTTTTCATAGTTTTTGCTAATTGAAAACACGGAAAAGCAAACTCTCCCATTTCAGGTCTTGGGGGTATTTCAATTAACTTCTCTATTGTTTCTATATCGAGCTCCACCAATTGTTTAATTCTTTCTGCAACTATTTTTTTATAATCCATAAAAATTCCCTCCTGTATTGCTCTGCGGTAGATAACAATTGTTATCCCTCCTGCGCTGCATTTCACTTGATACACTTATTAATTGTAATCCTAATTTCAAAATCCATATATATTGTAATATAACAAAAACCCATCTCTAAATAAAGAGACGGGTTATACTTCCGCTGTACCACTCTAGTTGACTATAAAGTCCACTCAATGTGTTAACGCTACTCGCGGCTTACCCTATAAGAGTCAAAAATACTTTTAACTAGTTCAGGCAGCTTCTCCAAGGTTCTCTTCCTAAAATTAATTTAATACTAATTTTGTTAAATAGTTGCCCACTTAACTTCCTATACCTTACAAGGCTTACACTCTACCCTTGCTCGCTTTAAGATTAATAAGAAAGTACTGTCCTTTTCATGGAATTTAATGATTATATAATTATATAATTACTCAATAATAGCTTAAATTATATCACTACAGTACATATTTGTCAATTTTTTTACAATTTGTTTTGCATAT